>DASYEW010000011.1:0-19286 GCA_036498785.1 Steroidobacteraceae bacterium
CCGCACCGCTCCCAAGCCTCCACCGCGGGCGCGTTTCAAACGCGCCGACGAACGCGCAGTCCTGCAGGAAAGCCTGGAGACGGCGCCCGACGAGCTGCTCACTACCGGCGAGGAGCTGAGCTTCCGCCGGCCGCACGTTCCCGAATCGATCCTGCTCAAATTGCGGCGGGGCCAATACGCGGTAGACGCGGAAATCGACCTGCACGGCATGACGGCCGCGCAAGCCAAGGCAGCATTGCGCGAATTTCTGGCGGACGCCATCGAGCAGCGCATGAGCTGCGTACGTGTTGTGCACGGCAAGGGCAATCGTTCCGGGCCGCGCGGTCCGGTCCTCAAGAATGTCGTGAACCACTGGTTACAACGCTCGGACCGGGTACTCGCTTTCGGCTCCGCACGCGCCGTGGACGGCGGCAGCGGCGCCGCATACGTGCTGCTCAATTCGCACCGATAGAATTCGCGCGAAAGGTGCGTTTGTGTTCGCTACGACGATCCTGCGCGCCTTCAATCCTCTTCGCCTTCCGGCAGCGATTGCGCGAACGCGTTGCTGAGCAGTTCGTGCATCACCGCAGTGGCGAACGCGCCACGCGGCAGACGGAAACTCAAACTCAACTGATCCGCTGCCAACGTCCACTTCAGATCGCCCACCGGCAGGCGCAACGAGCGTCGCTGCGTTTCCAGTCCGGCACGCTGCAGTCCGCTGGTGAGTTGGGCCTGATCGGCTGCAATCGCCTGCTCGAGAGCAGCAATCTCGCCCTGAGCGGTGGTCGGCTCTTTGCCCCACATCGGACCGGTCGGGTGGATGTCCAGCAAGCTGCAGCGCTGCGTCAGCGTCTCATCGACGGCATCGACGGCAAACACGCTGTTGCTGCCACTGAGATTTGCGACGTCGCCCGCTTGGATCCGGTCCCATGTACCCGCGGCGACTCTGCGCGCCAGCACTGCGTTAAACACCGCGGCGCGCGCGGCCGACATTGCGAAACCACGTTCCACTCGATCGTGGATTTCTATTTCGTTGTTGAACCAGCGCCGCGCGCGAACCAGGTTGCCGCCTTCGATGCCGAAGCGCTGCGGCCCGAAGTAGTTGGGCACACCGCGAGCGGCAATAGCCGTCATCCTTTCCGCCAGCGCGGCCTCGTCGCCAGAAAACTCGCGAATGACGATCTCGAAATCGTTAGCCCGCAACGCACCCCGCTTCAGCTTGCGGCGATGGCGGACAGCATTGATGACTTCAAAGCCTTCACCGTTCACGCCGATCCACTGCTCAACCGCGGAGCGAACCGGAATGGTGAAAGACTGTTCCGTCACCGCATTGCGATCCTTGAGTCCTGCGAAGCCAACATCGCGCGGATGGATCTGCGCGAGCCTGCCCAACTGCTTTGCCACCCAATGCGTATTGGCGCCGCGCTTGCGAACCGTCAGTAGCCAGTGATCGCCCTCGCCATCCGCGGCGAAACCCAGCCACTCGCGTACTAAGAAGTCTTCAGGAACGACACGCAAGCGGCCCGCGCCGGCGGGGCCACCATGGGCGTAGGGAAGCTGCAGAAAGTCGGGGGTCGGAATGTCGCTCAAGATTTCACTCGGGGGCGGGTAAGCAGGATTGGTCATGATGAACTTCAAGAGGTGACAGGAGTGACAGTAGTCACACGAGTGACGAAGACAGCGGAATCTGCATGACTCCTCGTCACGGTTGTCACTCCTGTCACTTTTCCTCGTGCTCGATCAGCGCAATGGCGTGACACGCAATGCCTTCGCGCCGGCCGATAAAGCCGAGCACTTCGCTGGTAGTGCCCTTGATATTCACGCGGTCGACGGTCAGTCCGAGATCCTCGGCGATGTTGGCGCGCATGGCGTCGCGATGCTTACCTAGCCGCGGTGCTTCGGCTATCACCGTGGCATCGACATTCACCACGGCAAAGCCGCGGTCCACGAGCAGTGTGCGTACGTGGCGCACGAAGGTCCGGCTATCCATGCCGCGCCAGCGCGGATCGGAATCGGAAAAGTGCATGCCAATATCCCCAAGCGCGGCCGCACCGAGCAGTGCATCGCACAGCGCGTGCAATACGACATCGCCGTCCGAATGGGCACGAACACCGTGCGTATGAGGGATTTTCACTCCGGCGAGCATGACGTGATCGCCCGATTCGAAGGCGTGCACGTCATATCCCTGGCCGACACGTTGTGTGCTCATGGTTGTGTGCTCATTTCTACCGGGAGACGACCCGGATGGCTGTTCGCTCGTCATCGGCCTTGCGCTGCGCTTGTGTTCAATGTCTACGCTCACATGTCCCCGCTCAGGGGGTTCGCTCTTCCATCGGCTGGTCCAGCTGGTGCAGGTGGGCAAGGATCCGCTCTGCGCGCGCCAGGTCCTCCGGCACCGTCACCTTGATATTGTCGACGCTGCCAGGAACCAGCCGCGGCCGCAGGCCGAGCAGCTCGATGGCCTGCGATTCGTCGGTGACGCTGATGTTCCGATCGGCAGCCGTCGCGAGCGCACGGGTCAGAGTTCCATAGCGAAACATTTGCGGCGTGAGCGCTCGCCACAGGCCGTTACGGTCGACCGTCTGCGCCACCCGATCCGTGCCGTCGGATCGCTTCAGGGTCTCGACCACAGGCGCTGCAAGCAACCCACCGACGGTATCGCCGCGCAATTGACTCAGCAGCGCGGTGAGCTCGGTAGCACGCAGGCACGGTCGCGCCGCATCGTGGACCAGAACCCAATCATCCGGCCCCGCACGGCCCTGCAACGCATGCAAGCCACTCTGGACCGAATCAGCGCGCTGCGCGCCGCCGGTGACAGTTTCTATCAATGAGTGATTTGAAGTGGCCAATGTCTTCCAGTAAGCATCCTGCGCAGCCAGCACGACGACGATGCCGGCACACTCAGGGCGCGCGAGAAACGGTGCAAGCGACCATTCGATCACGCTGCGACCGGCGAGCTGCAGATATTGCTTCGGTAAGGCGGCGTCCACCATGCGACGCGAGCTGCCGGCCGCCGGGACGATGACCCAGAAGCTCAAAGACGAACCAGACATGATGGGGGCCTTGCTGCTGCGGACGACTTCTGATCGGTCAGGACGACTTTCACGCCGAGCACACCGGGCTCGCGGAGAAATACTCGACCCTGCATCTACTCTGCGTTGCGAACTTCGCGGGCTTTGCGAGAAACGGTCCTCCCTGCGCAGCTTCTGTGGACACCTATTGGTTCGCGGGTGTCGCAGCCTGCGTACCTGACGCGGGTTTGCCATCGGTCGCGGGGGCGGCAGTCTCTTTGGGCGTCTCCCTGGGCATGACGACCTGGAAGAAGGTCTCGCCCTGACCCACCATACCCAGATCGGTACGCGCCCGTTCCTCGATCGCGGTGGTGCCCTTCTTGAGGTCCTGCACCTCGGCGGTGAGAGTGCGATTGCGTTCGCGCAGCGACGTGTTCTCATCGCGCTGCTGCGTGATCTCCTGGCGCAACCGCGTGACTTCGCGCATGCCGCCCTCGCCCAGCCACATCCGGTACTGCAACAGCACCAGCAGAATGACCAGACCGGCGAGCAGGAATTTCATCGTGGCTGCGATGGAACGTCAGGGCTTGTGGATCTCGGCGGACCGCGTAGCAGGCGATATCAGCAGGAAGAGCCTGGCAGCGGCACAGGAAACGCCTCCACGCCTGCATAACGCGCCTCGCTGCCCAACTCAGCCTCGATGCGCAGCAACTGGTTGTACTTCGCAATGCGATCCGAGCGCGACAACGAACCGGTCTTGATCTGCGTCGCGCGCGTTGCCACGGCGATGTCGGCAATCGTCGAGTCTTCTGTCTCACCGGAACGGTGTGAAACCACCGAGGAGTAGCCTGCGTCCGCCGCCATGTCGATGGCCGCCAGCGTCTCGGTCAGTGTGCCGATCTGGTTGGGCTTGATCAGGATCGAGTTGGCGATCTTCCTGGCGATACCTTCTTGCAGGATCTTGGTGTTGGTTACGAACAGATCGTCACCGACCAGCTGCACGCGCTTGCCGAGCCGCTGTGTCAGCAACGCCCAGCCGTCCCAGTCGCCTTCAGCCATGCCATCTTCGATCGTGACGATGGGATAGCGGCCGACCAGCCCTTCGAGATAGTCCACGAACTGCGCCGAGGTGAATTTGCGATTCTCGGATTCCAGGTTGTAGATGCCGCCGGAGTAGAACTCGGAGCTGGCCACGTCCAGGCCCAGGAAAATCTGCCGGCCGGCTTTATAGCCCGCACGTTCGATGGCCTCGAGAATGGTTTCCAGGGCTGCCTCGTTGGAAGGCAGATCAGGCGCGAAACCGCCTTCATCGCCAACCGCGGTCGCCAGTTTGCGTTCGTGCAGGACCTTCTTGAGCGTGTGGAAAATTTCCGCGCCGTAACGGATGGCTTCGGCAATGGACGGCGCACCGACCGGGAGGATCATGAACTCCTGGATGTCGACGCTGTTGTCGGCATGCGCGCCGCCGTTGATGATGTTCATCATCGGTACCGGCAGAGTCTTCGGTCCGGGGCCGCCGAGCAGGCGGAACAGCGACTGCTTCGTTTCAGCCGCCGCGGCGTGAGCATTGGCGAGGGAAATTGCCAGCAAGGCGTTGGCGCCGAGCCGCGACTTCGAGTCGGTGCCGTCCAGCGCAATCATGATGCGGTCGATTTCAGCCTGATTGGCGGCGTCCTGGCCCAGCAACGCCTGCTTGAGCGCGCCGTTGACGTTGGCAACCGCCTTGGTGACGCCTTTGCCGAGATAGCGATTCTTGTCGCCATCGCGCAATTCCACGGCCTCGCGCGTACCCGTCGATGCACCCGATGGAACCGCAGCGCGGCCCACTGCTCCGGACGCGAGCACAACATCGGCTTCCACGGTGGGATTGCCGCGCGAATCGATGATCTCGCGGCCGCGGATGTCGACGATCTTGCTCATAACAGGCTTTCCTCGTAGGGCTTCGACTTGACTGCTTGATCCAGGGCTACCAGCGTTTCGAGCAACGCCGCCATGCGGGCCAGCGGCCACGCATTGGGGCCATCCGACAACGCCTTGTCCGGATCGGGATGGGTTTCCATGAAGATTCCGGAAATGCCGGCGGCGACCGCCGCACGCGCCAGCACCGGAACGAATTCGCGCTGGCCGCCGGAGACGTTGCCTTTGCCGCCGGGCAATTGCACCGAATGCGTGGCGTCGAACACCACCGGGGCGCCGGTGCTGCGCATGACCGACAGCGAACGCATGTCCGACACCAGGTTGTTGTAACCGAAGCTGAAACCGCGCTCGCAAACCATGATCTGCTGGTTGCCGGTGGAACGCGCCTTGTCGACGACGTTTTGCATTTCCCACGGCGACAGGAACTGGCCTTTCTTGATGTTCACCGGCCGGTTCTGCGCGCACACATTGACGATGAAGTTCGTCTGTCGTGCCAGGAATGCCGGCGTCTGCAGCACGTCGACGACCGCCGCCACCTCGGGCATCGGCGTGTCTTCATGCACGTCGGTGAGTACCGGCAGCTGCAACTGGCGCTTCACCTCGGAGAGGATCCTCAGACCCTCCTCCATGCCAGGACCGCGAAAACTCGCGCGCGAAGAACGGTTGGCCTTGTCGAACGAAGACTTGAAGATGAACGGGATCCCCAGCCGGCTGGTGATCTCCTTCAGCTTCCCCGCGGTATCCAGCACCAACCCCTCGCTCTCGATCACGCACGGACCGGCGATGAGGAAGAAAGGCCGGTCGGGGCCGACGGTGAAGTTGAGTAGATTCATGATGAGGGCTACCGGTCAACTGGCCACTGGCAGGCTGGTCAGATAAAGACACACTGGACAGGCAAGCAAGTCCCACTTCTGGCTGCTGGCCGATTGCCAACTTGCCACTGGCCCACCGGCCTCGTACTCATGCACTCTCCGCCACCGGGTTCTGTTCCTGCTGATAGGCCCGTGCGGCCTTGACGAAGCCGGTGAACAGCGGATGGCCGTCGCGCGGGGTCGAGCGGAACTCCGGGTGGAACTGGCTGGCAACGAAGAACGGGTGGCCGGGCAGTTCGATCATCTCGACCAGGCCGTCGCGCGAGAAACCGGAGAAGCGCAGGCCGACATTCATCAGCTTCTGCAGGTAGCGGTTGTTGAATTCGTAACGGTGGCGGTGGCGCTCCATGATCACGTCGCTGGCGTAGATCTGGTGCGAACGCGAACCGTGCGAGATGCGAACTTCCTGCGCGCCCAGGCGCATCGTGCCGCCCATTTCCGAGCGATCGGAGCGCTGCTCGATGGTGCCCTTCTGATCCTGCCATTCGCTGATGAGCGCAATGACCGGATGCGGCGCGGCGCGGTTGAACTCGGTGGAGTGCGCGCCTTCGAGGCCAGCCACGTTGCGCGCGTATTCGACGATCGCGAGCTGCATGCCGAGGCAGATTCCCAGGTATGGAATCTGGCTCTCGCGAGCGAAGCGGATCGCCTGGATCTTGCCCTCGATGCCGCGTTCGCCGAAGCCGCCCGGCACCAGCACTGCATCCACACCCTGCAGGCAACCCGTGCCGTGCTTTTCGATATCGGTCGCTTCGACGAACTGGACCTTCACCCGCGTGCGGCTGCGCAGCCCGGCGTGCGTCAACGCCTCGCTCAGCGAGATGTAGGCATCGCGGAGATTGACGTACTTGCCGACCATCGCCACGGTCACGGTGGTGTCCGGGTTGGTCTTGGCCGCCACCACGTGGCGCCATTCGCTCAGATCGGCCGGCTTCACTTCCAGGCGCAGCTTGTCGATCACGATGTCATCGAGGTTCTGCTCATGCAGCAGCATCGGAATCTTGTAGATATCGTCCGCGTCGACAGCGGAGATCACCGCGCGCTCTTCGACATTGGTGAACAATGCGATCTTGCGGCGCTGCTCGTCGGGCACCGCGTTCACCGAACGGCACAGCAGGATATCCGGCTGGATACCGATGGAACGCAACTCCTTGACCGAGTGCTGCGTGGGCTTGGTCTTGATCTCGCCGGAGCTCGCGATGTACGGGATGAGCGTGAGATGCATGTACAGCACGTTGTTACGGCCGAGCTCCACTCCCATCTGGCGGATCGCTTCGAGAAACGGCAGCGACTCGATGTCACCCACCGTGCCGCCGATCTCGACCATGCAGACATCCGCATCGCCCGCACCCATGCGGATGCAATGCTTGATCTCGTCCGTGATGTGCGGAATCACCTGCACCGTCGCGCCGAGATAGTCGCCGCGCCGTTCTTTACCGATCACGCGCTCATAGATGCGCCCGGTAGTGAAATTGCTGTTGCGCGAAGTAGTAGTGCGTACGAAGCGTTCGTAGTGGCCGAGATCCAGATCGGTCTCGGTGCCGTCGGTAGTGACGAACACTTCGCCGTGCTGGAACGGACTCATGGTGCCGGGATCGACGTTGATGTACGGATCCAGCTTGACCATGCTGATTTTCAGGCCGCGCGCTTCGAGAATCGCGCCCAATGAAGCTGCCGCAATGCCTTTTCCAAGCGAGGAAACGACACCGCCGGTCACACAGATATAACGAGTCATGGCAGGGCACCGTCGCTCAAGAGGTAGGGGGAAAGCGGTGATGACCCGCGGGTACATCGCCGTGATTACGACGGGAGAGCAGTGTAGCGGAACAGCGCGGGAGAGGAAAGAAGGAAGTGACTCAAACGAGCTCAGCGCGAGCGCTGTGTGAGGGCAATCCGCATCGCTTTGGAATGGCGTCGGTTACGACCAAACCGGCGATGGAGCCGGTGTCACTTCGCCATTACTTCACTGGTCGTCTTCCGACTCAGCGCCAGCAGCCGCCGCTAGCAGTGACGGCCGATCCTCCCAGACAACACGTACGCCCTGCTCTTCGCCGCGAGCAGCGAATCCTTCTGCGATCCACAAGTCGGCTACAGCGATCAGCGCGCCCTGGTGGCTGAGCAATGGGATCCGGTCGCGCCACCACGGCAGGATGTCCGCCTCCTGCAGCAACTTCTTGAGATCGCGGCGATGGCTGTGCCCAGCGAGCTGCAGTCGCTCACCGCCGCGCCGAAAGCCGACCTGCACGGTCGGCGGCAACTTCGCCAGCGCAAGACCGGCGCCGCGGACGTTTTGCGTACGTAACAACCCCGATCCGGCGCCGAGCGGCAAAGCCGCCCGCCAATCCCAAGTCCACGGCTCAACCGTGGATAACGATTGTGGCAATGCGGGCCCGCCATACAGCAAGCCCCGATGTCGCCGCACCTCGAAATCGTCCCAGGCGACATAAGGCAAACGATTTGCGTCGGCCGCCAGCATGTCGTGCTCCAGCGCCGCAAGCTTTCGGGTCGAAGGCAATCGTGCGCCGCGCTCACGCAGCCAGTAACGCAGCATGTTGCTGCGCCTCGACGGCTCCAGCGCCCGCAACGATGCAACGCTCAGGCATTCCCCTACCGATGCACCAGCAAGATCGGCGGCGGCAACCGCGTCGAGCAGCTCATTCGCGTCGCCAAGATGGCGTGCTGCGCGCGCTGCCGTAGTGGCAACGGCCGGCCAGCGCCGTTGCAGAACAGGGACGACTTCGTGGCGCAGGTAGTTGCGACTGAAACCGGTGTTGCTGTTGGACGGATCCGTAATCCACTGCAACCCCGCATCGCTCGCCCAGGACTCGATCTGCACTCGGGTGACCTCGAGCAGCGGACGCAGGTGCCAGCCCGAACCGAAGGCCTGGCAAACGGGCATTCCGGCCAAGCCATGAGTCCCGGCGCCGCGTAGCAGCGCGAGCAGCATGGTTTCCAGTTGATCATCCGCGTGATGCGCCGTGATCAGCGTCTCGCCCGCGTCCAGCAATTCTCGTAAAGCAGCGTATCGGACCGTTCGTGCCGCCGCCTCCGGACCCGTGCCGCAATCGGCTGGCACGCTCACTCGCTTCGTCAGATACGGAACGCCTGCCGCATCAGCGATCTGCGCGCAGTGCATTTGCCACTGCCCCGATGAGGGATGAATCTGATGATCGATATGGATGGCGCGCACACGCAGGTGTGCATGGTCGCGCGTCGCGACAGCCAACGCCTGCAACAAAGCGGTCGAATCGAGGCCGCCACTGAATCCAACGCAGAGAGAGCCACTCGCAGCCGCAGGCAGATGTCGTTCGACAGCGGCGAGCAGGATGGGCGGAGAGAAGGACATGGAAGAGAGGGTGACATGAGTCACATGAGTGACAATAGTGACAGGGGTGTCAGAACAGCATCGGGCGCGACTGCGATCTACCTATTTCCGTGTCACCCCAGTGACTCCTGTCACTCCTGTCACCGCCTGGGACTTCCCCTCTCACCCCTCGTTATAAACCCCAAACCCCCGCAGCCGCTTGTGCCGGTTCTCCAGCAGCACGTCTACGGAAGTGGATTGCAGTTCATTCAGCTGCCGCAGGATGGCTTCCTTGACGTTGTCGGCCATCGTTTGCGGATCGCGGTGCGCGCCGCCCAGCGGTTCCCTGATGACTTCATCGACCAGCCCGAGCTTGGCGATGCGCTCTGCGCTAATCCCCATGGCCTCGGCGGCCAGGTCCTTCTTGTCGGCACTGCGCCAGAGAATACCGGCGCAGCCTTCGGGGGAAATCACGGAATAGATGCTGTATTGGAGCATCAGCAGGCGATCGCTTACGCCGATGGCCAGCGCACCGCCTGAACCACCCTCCCCGATCACAATGCTAAGGATGGGCACTTTCAGGCCGGCCATTTCGAACAGGTTGCGCGCGATGGCCTCGCTCTGACCGCGTTCCTCGGCACCCACGCCCGGATAGGCGCCAGAGGTGTCGATGAAGGTGATCAGCGGCATCTGGAACTTCTCCGCCATGTGCATCAGGCGCAGCGCCTTGCGATACCCCTCGGGCTTCGGCATGCCGTAGTTGCGGCGCACGCGCTCCTTGGTATCGCGACCCTTCTGCTGGCCGATGATCATCACGGGTTTACCGTCCAGCCGCGCCGGACCGGCCACGATGGCGTAATCGTCGGCGTACATGCGGTCGCCGTGCAGTTCCTGGAAATCGGTGAAGATCGCGCCGATGTAGTCCAGCGTGTAGGGCCGCTGTGGATGGCGCGCGAGCTGGGCGATCTGCCACTGGCTCAGGTTGGAGAAAATGCTGGTCGTCAGGGCACGGCTCTTCGCGCGCAGCCGACCGATCTCCTCGCCGATATTCACTTCGGCGTCGCTGGAGACAAACTTCAATTCGTCGATCTTGGCTTCGAGCTCGGCGATCGGCTGCTCAAAGTCGAGAAAATTCATTGCCATGCGGCTGCTCAGTCCTCACGAAAACAGCGCGGACCATAGCGGGAGATGAGGCCGGGGGCAACTGGGGAGAGGCAAGGGCCCGGCCGACTGGCCAATTGGCCAACCGGTAAGGTGGCAAGAAGTGGAGGAATCGGAAAGCGAGCGATGGCGGATGGCACGGTCGTTTCCGCCGCCTCCGGCCGGTCCGCTGCTTCCTGGCTTGCTGGCCGGTTGCCCGACTGACCGACTGACCGATTTGCCGGTTGTCCGATTGGCCGGCTTGCTCCCCTACTCTTCCGGCGCCCCACCGGTTCGCGCAATGTCCTGCTGGTTCACTTTCTCGACGTTGAAGCGCGCGGCCTTGTCGCGCATGCCTTTGAGCACCTGGGCCAGCGGTGGCGGCTCGTCTTTGATCCAGCGCAGCGGGTTGATCCGGGCGACGACGAAGGTGCGCAGGTAGGGACTGGTCAG
The DNA here is from genome assembly GCA_036498785.1 of Steroidobacteraceae bacterium. Lineage (GTDB taxonomy): Bacteria > Pseudomonadota > Gammaproteobacteria > Steroidobacterales > Steroidobacteraceae > Steroidobacter. The sequence continues at coordinate 10,677 of DASYEW010000011.1, forward strand.
GCCACGGTCCTTGAGTTTGGCGACGACTTCCGACACGAGCGTGTCGAGCTCGAACAGTTGTTCGGCGTGGTCCTCATGGACGCGCAGCGCTTTGCGCAACGGCTCCTTCGAAAACTCTTCCAGGCGCCGTAGGATCGAGTGATAGGCGCCGCCGGCGAAGTTGCCCTTCTTTTCGTAGCACAGCCCCAGCGTCACCAGCGCCGCTTCCTCCAGATAGAAAGCGAAGTCGTTTTCGGCACGACCGGCGTCCTCTTCGAACAGGCCTTTGTAGATACGAATGACTTCGAGCGAGCGTTCGCGCAAGTTGTGCGCCTTCTCGGTATTGAGCGCGAGAATCTGCCAGGCGATCTCCCGCTTCGGCACCACCAGCGCGATGATCGACTTCGCGCCCAGCCGCCGCATCGCCTCCAGCCGGTGCCTGCCGTTGGGCGTCCAGAACCCTGTCTGCGGCGCAGTGATGGCAATGAGCGGATCGAGAAACAATCCGGTCCGATCGATCACTGCCGAGAGTTTCTTGTGATGGGCATCGGACAAGTCGCGTTGAAACGGCGTTGGCTCGACGCTGTCGATCGGCAATGCGGCGAGCAGCAGCGGATTGCGTCCGAGCGGTTCGAAATACTGACCCACGACCACGCCGCCTTCGCGTTCGATTCGTTGCGCTACCTCAGCCGCGGCGGGCGGCAGCGCATCGATGCGGCAATCTTCCGGCTGTATGCCGCGCGTTCGCGGTGTGGCCTTGCGTGGCGTCTTGCGCCGTGCAGGCGCCCGTTTACGCGTGGCCGAAGAGGATTTTGCCTTCGATTTCGCTGCTGGCATGACGTTCTCGCTTGTGGTTATCGCCGACAGGACTCGTGCGTCGCAGGGGAACCTGCCGCCGGCTCGGGCGTTGCTTTGGATACGTCGTCCATTCGACTTACGTAGCCATCAGCGACAGGAGAACTACGATGAGAAACGGTAGCGCACTGCACTCCCCGATGAAAGACTTGCGCAAGGATCTGGAGGCCGTCGCCCGTGACGCCGAAGCCCTGCTGAAGGCCACGGCGGACGTGACTGGTGAACATGTACAGCAGGCCCGCGAACGCACGCAGGCGACGCTGCGCTCTACCTTCGACAATCTCTACGACCGCCGCATGCAGCGGCGGGTGCGAAAACTCGCATCGCATACCGATACCTACGTACGCGACCACTCATGGAGCGTTATCGGAGCCGCTGCTGGCGTGGCCCTGCTGGTAGGTCTGCTCACGCGTCGCGATTGATCGCTGCAGGAGTAACGCCATGTCGAACACGCCGGTCGTCAATCAACCCGTGAGCGAGAGAGCCGAAGATCGGATCGCCGATCCTACGCGCCACTACGCCAAGCCGATGGATGTGGTGAATGACCCGACATTGGAGCCCGACGCCAAACGCCAGATTCTCGAATCCTGGAAGACGGATGCGCAGCTGCTCTCGACCGCGCAGGACGAAAACATGACCGGCGGCGAGGCCCCGGGACTGCAGGACGTGAGCATTGCGCTGGAGAAGCTGGAAAGAATCAGCGGCAGCAAGAACTGACGGGCACGCGCACTAGTCTTTCATTCAGTCTTCTATTGGGCGAATGGGTGCGCAGGCACGCGTCACTTGTTCAGCAGGTTGGCCGGCGAATACTGGTCGGTCAGTACCCGTGCTGTCTTGTCCCAATCGACCTGGGTTGAAAACAATCCGGCCAGCTCGTCCGAATTCACGCCGAGCGGCCTGAGGGCCGGGTCAAGCTTTGCGCTCATTGAGCTTATCTGCGTCGCCGCCGGCTCAGCGCCATTGGTGTACAGGATGACGCGGTTTTCCTTTTTCAGATTGAAGAACCGGCCGAACACGGCCGCGTAAGTCGTCGACTCGTGGTCGTAGAGCCGGCTGGAGGAGAAAGTGTTCGCAGCCAGCACCGCATCCGCTGTCAGCAGCGACCTGACCTCGGTCAGGAACTCCTTGGTCAGCAGGTGCTCGGGAATGTATTCGTGGTCGAAGGCATCCAGCATGATCAGGTCGTAGTGCCGCTGCTCGCGCAGCGCCCTTTTGACGAAGACCCGGCCATCGGCCTCGATGATGTTCAGCCGCGGATCCGTCGGCAGGTCGAAATATTTCCGCGCGACGCTCACCACCGCTGGGTCAATCTCCGCTACATCGATACGCGCCTCGGGCAGAAGCTGCAGCAAGGCACGTGGCAACGAGCCGCCGCCCAGACCGACGATGAGGATGGAGCGTGGATTGGGATTGAGATACAGCGAGCCGAGCATCATGCGCGTGTAGTTCAGCTGCAGCAGGTCGGGATGCCGCGTATCCATGCATGACTGACGACCGACGCGGCAGTTGCGCGTAAAGCACATGCAACGCTGGCTGCCAGATTCATATACCAGCACCTCGCGATACAGCGAGCGTTCCGAGTGCAGCAGTTTCAGCGAGTCCGCCGGTGCGCCGCAGGCGGCGAGCATGCTGATCAGCAGGACGAGAGGTCGCAGGCTAGCGCGCATCCGGAGCTCCACGTAGTACGGCGGCAACACCACCAATCACGATCGAGATGCCAAGCAGGGTGAGCAGAATCTGGTTCACCTCCAGAATCAGCACCAGGTAGAAGGAAGTCAGAAGCGTGCCGGCCGCGCTGCCGAAGGTAGACACGAAGTAGAGCTGGCCAGCATGCCTGCCGGCACTGGCGCGTTCCTCCACCAGTAGCCGAACCGCATAAGGAGAAATCATGCCGGAAAAAAATGTCGGCACGAAAAACAAGCAGGTCGACGCCAGCAGCGATCCGAAACGTGGATCCGGTACGGCGATGGAAACGCTGTCCAGCAACTGCTCGCCGAACAGCAGGACCGGCACCAGCGTACAGGCGGCGACTATCAGAATGATGCCGAGCCGCCGCACGCTGGGCGACGCCACGGAAAAGCGACCGCCGGCGAGATATCCCAGCGACAGGGCCAGCATGAATATCGTGATGATGGCGCCCCACACATAGATACTGCTGCCGAAAGTCGGTGCGAGCAGGCGACCACCGAGCAGTTCGACTGCCATGACAAAGAAGCCGGACCAGCCGGCAATGAGATACGGGATGAAGATGCGCACTGGATATTCGATCGGTATTCGGTGTTGTTATCGGGCTTGCTGGTGAGTGGACAACAGGCAGGCAGCAAGCGGCAGCTTATGCACCTCACCGCTTCGCGGCAACGCCTTCGTCAACGTGAGCCATGGCCTTGCCAGCGCATCCGCCGCAGTCCGCGGACACGCGCCGGCAAAAAATGACGAGCGGGGCGAAGCCCCTACCGCACGGTCTGCCCTTCGGCGCTCACCAGCACGAATTCATCCTTGGTAGTGCCCCGCGGACGCATCGCGGAGCCATGAGCGAAGAAGGATGCAGCGAATTCACGCTCTTCCTGCGGCGCAATCGCCACCGGGATGAAACGCCGATCCTCAAACAGCGTCACGCAACCTGAAGGATCCAGGGCGCCTTCAAAGCAGTCCCGGCGCGTGATCTGCAGAGTGACGGAGATCAGACGCTGGTCGTGCGATCGATTGGCTATCCGTCCGCGCAGATCGAACGGCGCGCCCCCACCCACCATCTTGAGTTCGGTGAGATCGACGGCGTCGAGCGGGAACGCTCTCGTAGCCACCGCTGGAGACGGCAGACCGCGGACGGGCGCCGGTGGATCCGTCGCTGACGGTCCGCGCAACCGCTGCACCATACCCCAGCTCAGCATCAATCCCATCACCACGCAGCAGATGATGGCGGGTATGCGCACACGCGGCACGGCGACGGCCAGGATCAGAAAAATAGCGGCGAGAATCCAATACAAGCTGCCACCTGTGGGTTGGCTGACCCGATTCGTTTGTCGGACCCGCTCGTGCGTCGGGTTGTTCGCTCGAGGGTCCGTTGTCGGCCCCGACGTACAAGAGTGCCATGTTTACCGTCCTCGCGAGTACCCGGCGGTGCATCGCCGTCTGCGGCGGAACCGCGCGGTAGCGGGAGCGTTGGTCTCACGAAACCATCCGCCAGACCGTCCCTAGCCCACCCGGAGAGTTCCATCGCCATGGCTACCAAGACTCCCCCCTCCCAGCCAGCGTCCGATGCTTCCGCAAGCAACGAAGGCGAAGGCAACAAGACAGCGGACCGCAACTACCGCGAGGCCACGCAGAAATTCGTCAATTCGGAGCGCGGGCAGCAGAAGATCCGCGGCGCTGGACACCTGAGTGCGGACGAAGAGCGCGACGTCCAGGCCGCTGAGGCCAAAGCCAAGGCGCATGCAAAGGAGCACGATCCCGAGGAGACCCGGGATGAATCGAAGCCGTCCTGAGGCGCTAAACAGACGACCGGAGAGGTGAGCGGTACGCCCGCACGGTAGCGTTCCTCGCGTGGACGTTCCGAATATGTGGGCCAGCCTGCGGCACGCCAGCTACGGCACCCAGTTGAGCACGTGATGAGAGCTTGTGCCGACAACTTGTCGGCGCCGTTGCGTCCCCTGTAGCCTGTGGCCGGCCGCCCCTCTCAAGGACCGCTCATGACGCTTCGCCCTGCCGCCGCTGGCTTTTCCGCCGAAAGACTGCAGCACCTGGATCGCTTCTTGCTCAGCCGCTACATCGATGCGGGCAAACTGCCTGGCGCGCTGACGCTGATCCAGCGTCGTGGCGAACTAGCCCACTACAGCGCGTTGGGACAAATGGACGTCGAGCGGCAACGGCCACTCACGACCGACACTATCTTCCGCATCTATTCCATGACGAAGCCGCTGACGAGCGTGGCATTCATGATGCTCGTCGAAGACGGTGTGGTAGCGCTGGACGAACCGGTCCACCGCCACATCCCGCAGTGGCGCGATCTGGGGGTATACGACGGCGGATTCATCGGTAGCTTCAAAACCCATCGGGCACAGCGGCCCATGCTGATGATCGATCTGCTGCGCCACACCTCAGGACTCACCTACGGCTTTCAGCAGCGCACCAATGTCGATGCGGCCTATCGTCGCCTCAGGCTGGATGAATTCAACGGCCCGGGCACCCTGGAGGGCCTGATCGAAGGCCTCAGCACCCTGCCGCTGGAATTCTCGCCAGGATCGGTGTGGAACTACTCGGTCTCGACCGACGTGCTCGGTTACCTGATAGGCGTGCTTTCGGGACGGCCGTTCGAGCAATTCCTGCTCGAGCGGATTCTCAAACCGCTGGGAATGCACGACACCGGTTTCAGCGTCCCTCACGAACAGGCTCCGCGCCTCGCCGCTTGCTACGCCGCAACGCCGGACGGCCGCATGCGCCTGCAGGACGACCCACAACGCAGTCCCTACCTGAAACCGCCAACCTTCGTTTCCGGTGGTGGCGGACTTGTATCCACCAGCAACGACTACCTGCGCTTCTGCCAGATGCTGCTGAACGGCGGCACGCTCGACGGCACCCGCATTCTCAGCCCGAAAACGCTGCAGCTGATGACGAGCAATCACCTTCCCGGTGGCAAGGACCTCCCGGAACTGTCTGTTTCAATGTTCAGCGAAACCACCTACTCCGGCATCGGCTTCGGACTTGGGTTTTCGGTCACCACGAGCCCGACCCGTGCATTGCTGCCGGGCAGCGAGGGAGACTTCTCGTGGGGCGGCATGGCCAGCACGTATTTCTGGGTCGATCCGCGCGAGGAGCTGATCGTGATCTTCATGACGCAGCTGATGCCATCGACCGTTTATCCCATTCGCCGCGAGCTGCGCACGCTGGTCTATTCCGCGTTCAACTGAACAAGAGGAATTCTCGCCGGGGCCGCGAAGAGGATTTCCTGTTCCAATATGATCGCTCTTCGCGCGCTCTGCGAACTCTGCGAGAAATCCGAATCACGGATGATTCTCGCGGAGCACGCAAAGTTCGCAAAGCAGAGCAATGGTGCCGATCCGGAGAGGAAATCCGGGCGGGTTCTGCGGGATAATCCTACCGACGTACCGTGACGAGTTCTCGTAGCTGTGTATTCGCAATCATGAAATCGCAACGCTCACCCGCTGACGGCGGCATCGTGTACTCGACTGGTATCGGACAGCGCTGTCCGAACTGTCAGCGCGCCATCGCCGGCTGCGTCTGCAAGAAAGGCACCCCGGGCAAGCCCGCCGCCGATGGCGTAGTGCGGGTGAGCCGTGAAACTCAAGGCCGCAAGGGCAAGGGCGTCACCATTATTTCCGGCCTAGGATTACCACCGTCGGAACTGGATGCGCTCGCAACAGAGCTCAAGAAGCGCTGCGGTTCAGGCGGCACGGTTGCCGATAGCCGCATCGAGATCCAGGGCGATCATCGTGACCGGCTGGTCGAAGAGCTGACCCGCCGCGGCTGGAAGACGAAGCGCGCCGGCGGCTAGGCAAAGCCGTCGCGTGCTTTTCAGGATCCGGTCTCGCTGACGCCGTTGTCGGTCGCCTTGCTGCAATCGAGGCTCTCCTTTTTGCCCGGCCCCGTTTCGATCAGCGCCAACAGCGCAGCGGGCGGCGCAATGCTGTAGAGGGCTGCCGCAGCGGCGCCGCGCAGGATCAGCGGTCCGGCTTCGGGATGAAACGAGGGATCCTTGAACGTACCGCCAATTTTCAAGGGCACGCGTAACGCAAGCGGGCTGCGGTCCTTGGGCTGCGGCAGCAGGCGCAGGTCGATGCGTTCCTCGCGCAAATTGATGGTCCCGCTGCCGTAGATGACTGTGTCGCTGGTGTCGAAAGCCAATCCGCGCGACGCCATGAATCCATCCTCAACCTTGAAGTCCGCAAACGCGCAGCGCAGCGGAACCTCGCGATCCTTGTCGATCAAGTATTTCAGCGACTCCGCGACGTCCAGTCCCGCCAGTTCCAGCAACAGGTTGCTGATGTGGCCACGCCCCATGATCAAGCCGATATCGCCATTGGCGCTGCCCAGCATGCGAGCGATCGAATTCCCCTGCGCCGTGAGCGCGATCGCACCGGATAGCTTGCCGGCGCCACGCTTGGTGATCTCCACCGTCGGAAAGAGCTTCGCCAAGTCCAGCTGGCGAACTTCCGCCGTTGCGGTTGTCTGGATCGACACCTGACGTGCGTTCAAGGTGATTTTGCTGACGATGTTGCCGCCCGCCGCAGCGAAGTCGAGCGGGTCGAGCTGCAACACACCGTCGTTCAGCCGCAGGTGCGCGGACATTTTTTCGAGTGGCAGCTTGGGCGCCTCGATACTGCCGGCCGACAGTGTGACGTCGGCGTCCATGACTCGCAGCTTGTCGAGCTTGTAAGGCGTATCAGGAAGCACGCGAGGGCCCGGCAACGGCTTGGGAAGGGTGGCGGTCGGCGCCGTCGGTGCAGTTCGCTTAGATCCGATTACCCGCGATCTGGTTTGGACGGGCTTGGTCTTGTCCGCCGCGGGTACGCCGTTAGCCGCCGCGACGGAGGAACCGGTGCTTCCGCCGACCACGCCGGCGAGATCCTTGAATTCCAATCGCGTCGAAACCAGGTCTGCTTGCAGCAGAGGCCGCTCGCGCCCCAGGTCGATGGAGGCATTGCCGGTGAGGTCGCTGTTGCCTACTTTGCCTTTGAACTTGCGGTAACCCCACACTTTGCCCTTGCGCTGCAGTTGACCAGTCAACGAATAGGCAGGCGTTCGCGGCAACGGAATGCCGACGAGCCCATACAGGTCGGCGAGATCCGGTCCGGCCAGATCGAAGTGAACGTCCAGATTCTCCAGTTGCAGCTGTCCTACCAGAGCTCCGCTAATGTGCGCGCGGGTCTCCGCAGCGTTGGCTGTCAACTCGATGCGATAGGGCCGCTCCTTGTCCGCCAGATCCAGGGGTGAATCGATGCGCGCGGTCAATTCGAATGGAGCGCCACGGTAAGTGCCCGAACCTCGTGCCTGTAACGCACCGTGTGCACTTTTTGGTGCACTTTTTGACTGGCCCTTCGCGGACTGACCCTGAACACTTGAAACATTCAGAGTCACGTCTGTCTCGAGGGACGGCTCATGAACCCGTACCTTACCGTCGGTGACCTGCAGCTGCCGGATCAAAGGCAGGCTTGCCGAACCACTGCTCTTGTTGCCCTCGAAGACCCAGTTGCCTACCGCGTCGCGATTGCGTTCGATGAGTAGATTCGGACGCTGCAACGATAGATACGGAATATCCACTCGTCCGTACAGCAACGGCAGCAATGCGATCCGCGCCTCGACGCGCTCCAGGCGCGCCATCAACGGTTGGTTCGACCAGGTTGCGTTGCCCAGTTCAATCCCATCGACGCGGATCGTAGGTTGCATTCCCAGATCCACCGCAAGATTTCCCTTGATGGCAAAACTGCGACCGGTCGCCGCCTGCACGCGCCTTTCGATCGGTCCCTTGAGCCAGTTCCAATCGAATACCGCGATGAATATCCCGATTGCCACCAGCACTGTCGCGATAACCCACGCCCAACGAGGAATGCGCGCAAACCGCGATGTAAGAGTGTGCACGGCCATGCTTGAGAACGTATCCGTGCGTGCGATGTTCCTGCGCAAGCCGTACGGAACAATGACGGGTGACGGGTGACGGGTGACGGGTGACGGGTGACGGGTGACGGGTGACGGGTGACGGGTGACGGGTGACGGGTGACGGGTGACGGGTGACGGGTGACGGGTGACGGGTGACGGGTGACG
>DASYEW010000012.1:0-3705 GCA_036498785.1 Steroidobacteraceae bacterium
TCCGAGAACCGCTCGATCCAGACAGCCAGGCGGTCGGAAGCAAAACTGGCAGCACGTGTGCCGGCGCGGCAGACGATAGCGTCACCTTCACGCACGAACTGCAGCGCGCCGCCGGCTTCTTCCAGCCACAGCAGACAGGCCAGCCACGCAGCATGCTCGGCCGATACCGCCTGACCCACAGGCCGCGTGAGGAATTCGCTCAGCGTGGCCGGCGCAGTCCAGATCAGCGCATCGCCGCTGCCGCGTACCGTCGCGCCGAGGACTTCAGCGAACACCTGCACCGCATCGGCGGCACCGCGCCCGCTATTCTGCGCACGCAGTTCCGCCAGCCGCGTGCCGACCGCGTGGCCGAAGCTGCCGCTGCATTCGCTCTCGGCATGCACCAGGTCGGCGTAGTCCATCCGCTGCCAGTCCGGCTCGACGTTGTGCGTGCCCGCCAGTTCGTTGCCGGCCAGATAGGTTTCCACCGGCTGGAAGCGGCCCGGGCCGATCAGGCTCGCGCACAGCGTATGCACGATGCCGACGCGGGTGGCCACGGTCTGCGTCTGCAGCACGCTCAGCTTCTCGCGCACGAGTTGATCGCGTTCCTTGCGCAGTCCCGCCAACTCCAGCGCCTGCTTCATCTCCATGCGCAGCGCGGTGATGTCCCACGGCTTCTTGATATAGCGATGGATCTGGCCTTGATTGACGGCCTCGACGGTCTGATCCAGCTCCGAATAGGCGGTCGTCAGAATCCGGACGATATGCGGATAGCGCTCGCGCGCATAGCGCAGAAGTTCGTTGCCATATTCGCCCGGCATGCGCTGGTCGGACACCAGCACGGCCAGGCTGTCGGCGTGGGCATCCAGCATGGCCTTGCCGTCCTCGACGGACGCGCCCGTCACCACCGGCGCAATTGAGCCGATGGCACGCTCGAAGTATTTGACCGCGGTGGCTTCGTCATCAACGAACAAAATCGCCGGGGGCGGTGTCTGGTTGGCAATCGTATTGCTCATTGGTAACTCCTGTGCATTCGATCCTCGAAATTTTGGAATTCCAGCGTCACGGTTGTGCCGTCGCCGGACGCGGATGCGATCCTGATACGTCCGCCAAAGGACTGCATGACGCGGTTGCGGAAAATCATGCCGAAGCCGCTAACGCCGGCGTTCGCGATAACTGGGTCGACTAGCAGGCACGGCATCACCTCGGGCGCAATCCCGGCGCGGTTGTCGCTGATGCCAGCACCTCGCGAACCCTGAGCACGCCCAGCGGCTTCTCCAGGATTCGAAACACCTCGCCGGAATTGACGGCATCCAGCAGCGTGTTGTTGTCCGCGTAGGCCGTCACCAGTATCCGCACGATATGCGGATACTCCTGGGAGACCTGTCGCAGTAAATCGTCGCCGTGCCGCCCCGGCATCCGGAAGTCGGTCACCAGAATCGCCACCCGCGCGCCTTCGCGGCGCAGGATCGACATCGCCTCGTCCGCGTCGCCGGCGAGCAGCACTTCGTAGTCGCTGCCGGCCGAGCGCGCAAAGTACTTGCGGGCCAACTCTTCGTCATCGACATAGACGACGGTCCGCCGCGTCTCCTGGGTCTCTCTCATCTCGACATCACTCCACACGCGGCAGGTCGAAGTTGAACGCGGTCCACTTGCCCAACTCGCTCTCCGCAAACAGTGTGCCGCCGTGCCGCTCCACCACCGCATAGCTGATGGACAGCCCAAGGCCGAGGCCCTGGCCGACCTCGCGGGTCGTGAAAAATGGTTCGAACACCCGCGCCAGATTCTCCGCGGCGATGCCCGGGCCGTTGTCGCGCACATTCACGTGCAGCCGGTCGTCGCGCCATTGCGCGGTGACATCGATCTGCGGCGCTACGGTGCCGGCCTTGTGCATCGCCAGAGCGGCATTCGAGAACAGGTTGATGAGCACGCCGATGATGGCGGCTTCGTCGCCTAGCACAAGAGTATCGCCAGGCAGCTCGCGCGTGAGCTTCACGCCGCGCAGTTCATGTGCGCTCAGGCGGGTCGACGAGTCGAGTGCTTTTTCGAACAGGAACGGCACGTCGTCTGCGGACGCGCCGGGCTTGCGGTACGCAAAAGTCTTCAGGTCCGACACGATGTGCTGGATGCGGTGCATGCCCTGCTTGACGTCCGTCAGGCACTCCAGCAACGACGGGCTTTCCTTCGCCTGTGGCTCCTCCATGGCTATTTCGATCGCCATCAGACAGAAGTTCACCGGGTTGTTGACCTCGTGGAGCAGCCCCGCCGACAACGTACCGATGGCCGCCATCTTCTCCTGCTGCAACAACTGCCCCTTGATCTGCGCGAGGCTTTCATTAGTACGGGCGAGCTGGTCGTTTTTGTGCGCCAGCTCGTCCTTTAGCCGGAAAAGCTGGAAACGGCCCTTCTCGTTGAAGTAGGTGTAAATGGAGCTGGCCAATGCGCAGAAGAAGATCAGGATGAGCTGGAACTGGAACTTGCTGGGGTCCTGGATACCGTTCGGATGTGCGACGCAGGCGACGTAGTAGAGCGCGACCGTGCCCAGCCCGAACGCCAGCGTCTGCCAGTAGCCGGACGGGAACAGGATGCCGACCGCAAAGATCGTCAGCATCAGTCCGGCATAGAACAGCGACTGCTCGCCCTGCGTGACATAAATCATCCAGGAGATCATTGCCTGCGGCAGCAGCAGCCAGAGGAAAGTGATCACCTGTACGCGGCGTTTGCCCTCGTTGGTGTAAAGCGAGAGCAACGCGAGGCCGATAGCCGCGCTGATCAGCACCCGAACGATGGCAAAGCGCTTCTGCTCGGCTGGATAGACGACATAGTCCATCGCCATGCCCATCAGCACCAGCACGATCACAGTCAGGCCGCCGGCCTTGCTGCACAGCAGCCGGTAGTCGCGCAGTTCGTCACGATAGCTCGAACGCAGTTCAACCAGGGATGTCGTCATCTCAGGCTGCTTGTTGCTGGCCGATGATCACCTCGGCGAACACATTAACCCCGGTCACGTCCGTGTAGAGGCGCGGCTCGCCGCAGTCCTCCGGCATGATTTCGGCCATCTGCGCCTCGTTGCGATAGATCAGATACCACTCCAGCACGTGCTCCATGCATAAGCGTTCCGGATTATCGGAGTGGACATTGGTGACCAGCAGACGGCCGCCTCGCCTCGTGCGGCTGGCGAAATGCTGGTTCAGCCGGGCGCAGACCTTGTCCGACAGATAGTCGAACAATCCGGCGCAATAGACCGCGTCGAACTCGCGGACGTCCGGTGCATCCGCATCCATCCGGCGCTTGAGCAGGTGGTGGACCGAATCGTGCGTATAGCTGATGGTCATGCGCCGACCCGTTTTCTGCGCGATCGACGCGAGCCGATCGCGCGTCCAATCCAGTGTCTCCTGGCTGAAGTCGAGCAGTTCGAACGTCAGCCACTCCGGTTCGTCGTATTCGTGCATGAAGCGCTGGATTTCCTGAGCGGGGCCGCAACCCACGTTCAGCACCCGGAACGGCCGCTGCGCGGCGCGTGCTTCGTTGGCCACCCGGGTCAGGTAATCCACCAGTAACTCGACGCGATTGCGGTGCGCGCGTGCCACGGCCGTTTGCAGAAAGGCCGCGTTGACGATCTGGAAATACGTGCTCGGACCCTGGCGGGGATCGTCGAGCATCTGGTTGACCATCTGGTAGTCGCCGGCATAGCCGAGCGGCTTCGTGAAGGTGCGAAAGACGAAC
>DASYEW010000013.1:0-7414 GCA_036498785.1 Steroidobacteraceae bacterium
GGACGTGCCTGTTCGATGCGTATCTGCAGGTGCGCTTTGTGCGCGTCGAGCTTGCAAGGCCGCACATCGCGCGGCCCATACTTCACCGCGCGCTGCTCACGCAGGTACCGGCGCACGGTGTTGCGCGATACCCCCAACTCCCGGGCAATCCGCCGAATCGACTGCCCCTGTCGTCTTAAAACTTGAATCTCCACTGCTTGCTCCTGGGTCAACATATCGGCGGCTCAAATGGCCGCCATACTTACCCAGGTGGGTCACTTTTACTCCGGCGAGGTGGGTCAGTTTTACATCGGCGCTGACACTTTCGAGCCCACCAGTAAACGTCGCCGCGGTTTCCCCTCCGAGCAGCGCGTCCAGCGAGGCATTCGTGTGGTGCACGGTAACAAGGAGTTGATTCGAGAAGCTCGGCCGCAACGACCCTTGCCCGTGCGATTCCGGGAGGTTGTTTCAAGAAGTGCTGCATGCTGTCCGGCGAGTTTGACGGCTCCGATCGTCATCACTACCAGCGTTGACAACTCAGCACCGAACCGAAATGTGCAGCCAGCGCCCGCCGAAAGGCGGGCGCATCTCTTTGCGGTCACGAACCCGCATGAACCACCCGAACGATATCGGTGTCGCAGCGACTAACGTGTTACCTTGGCGCGAAAGAGCAGCGAGGCACTGTCGATGCAAAGTCAATTCGACGTTATCGCGCCCTGCAATGAAGTAGCTCGCCGAGCGCGGCGCGCCCTGGCATTCGTAAGTCTTCTGGCGATTTTCTCGCATTCCGATCCCAGCCGGGCGTTCGATTTCGACGACGTCGCTGCGCGGGCGCAGTCGCAAGCACAACGACCTTATCGGGTCGAGATCCGCAAGCCGCCCGCCGAGTTACAGTCACTGACCTACGATCAGTACCGGGACATCCGGTTTCGCCCCGAGCACGCGCTATGGCGTGCGCAGAATCTGCCGTTCGAGCTGATGTTCTTCCATCTGGGGAAGTTCCAGACCGAGCCGGTTCGGGTCAACGAGATCTCGCCCCAGGGCATTCGCCACATTCGGTATACAAGCGCCGACTTCGACTATGGCAAGAACAAGTTGTCCCCGCAGAACTGGGGTGACATCGGCTTTGCCGGCTTTCGTGCGCATTACCCGCTGAACGGCGGGGAGTACAAGGACGAGCTCGCAGTCTTTCTCGGCGCCAGTTACTTTCGCGCGCTCGGCACGGGCCAGCGCTACGGCCTATCGGCGCGTGGCCTGGCTATCGACACGGTCGGCGGTCAGGCAGAGGAGTTTCCCCGCTTTACCGAATTCTGGATTGTCAGGCCGGCCGCCAATGCGGAAGCTTTGACCGTCTACGCATTGCTGGATTCACCAAGAGCCAGCGGCGCCTATGAGTTTGTCATTCGGCCAGGTGCAGAAACAATCATCGATATACGCCTGCGTCTTTTCCTACGCGCGCGCGTTGCGACGCTGGGCATTGCTCCCCTGACGAGCATGTTCGCGTTTGGCGAGAACCAGCCGCATCGAACGGACTTCCGTCCCGAGGTGCACGATTCGGACGGGCTGATGGTCGCCACGGGCGACGGCGAATGGATCTGGCGGCCCTTATTGAATCCGAAACAGACACTGGCGACATCGTTCGCGATGAGCAAGCTGCAGGGTTTTGGCTTGATGCAGCGGGATCGAAATTTCAGTAGCTACGAAGATAGTGAGGCGCGCTATGAGTTGCGGCCGAGCGCCTGGATCGAGCCCATAGGCTCATGGGGCCCAGGTCGGGTTGAGCTGGTGCAGCTGAGCACGCCGGATGAAACCAACGACAACATCGTCGCGTACTGGGTTCCCGAGCAACTGCCCGCGATAGGTCGGCCACTCGATATCGCTTACCGCCTGCACTGGCAAGGGGCCCAGCAGATGCAGCGACCGCCAGGTGCATGGGTGGTGCAGACCCGCATCGGTCGCGGGTTCGCCGAACTCGCCGAGAACGAGCATCAGTTCATCGTCGATTTCGCCGGCCCATCGCTTGCTGCATTGCCCGCGGCTGCGGTGGTGAAGGCCGTCGTCACGGCACCTGCCAACGGAGAGATTCTCGAAAGCAACGCCTATCGGCTCGAGGCCACGGGGGCCTGGCGCATGACGGTACGCGTCAAGCAGCTCAGGCCCACGGAGCCCACTGAACTACGCGGCTTCTTGCAGAGCGATGCACACATACTGACGGAGACGTGGAGCAACATCCTGCCCGCGCGCTGAATTACGTGCTGAATTACTGGCCAGGGATAGGCAGGCACTCCATGATCTCGACGGCCTCGCCGGGAAAAATGCTGAAGTGCGGGTGATTCTCGAACAGCTTCGCCGCGGCTTCATGAGACTCCGCCTGCACGACCACGTATCCGGCCATGTTGTTCTTCGTGTCCGCAATACCCTGCGCCGATGCTCGTTTGGTCTTTCCCAGCGGACCGCCGGTTTCGACCACGGATGCCTTGTGAGTCGTCATCCAGTCTCCCCAGGCCTTCATCCCAGTTGCCTCGCGCTCCTTGCGCTTCGTTTCGTCCATCTTGTTCCAGCCGGATTTTTCGAACGAGGCGGCCGAGCCGAGATAGATAGCTAGAAATTTCTTCATGGGGTCCTCCAAAGTGGTACTTCGCGAAGGTGCGAGCCTAGGGACCGGCGCTCAGGCCGGGGCTACCCATTTAAGACGATCCGGAGGCGGCGAATTCGACACGGGAGAGAAATTTTCTCCGCATTTCGCTCCTAATGCTACAGCGAGACGCGTATCTCAACCGGTTCGGTCCTGTGCGTCCGCACAACGTATGCCGACGGCGCGAGATCCGCGGGCCAGGATGATCGGAAAGTGCATTGATCGTCGGAATGACGCGCGTGCTTATCTCAAAGTGGTTTCAGTATGGCTAGTGCGCCTGGTGGTTTACGCAGTCGGGTGCCTTGAAGGACGACCTATCGCAAGTAGATCGGCGTTGAGATCCGAGATGCGAGGACCGCGACGCCTGAGGGCGCTGTCTGATGCTCTAACAAGGAAGAATCGTTACGGCGAGGTTCGCTTCGCCGCTTCCGCAACCCGACGCATGGCGGCATAGTGGGCCTCATGGACTGCGGGATCGAAGAGCGACCAGGGCTCGGCGCGCTGCAGGCTCGGCAACAGCTCCTGTGTCAGCCCGCGGTTGTATTCCCGATACTCCGCAATGGCGGTCTCGAAGTCCTGGTTGGCGCAGGCCAGCTCCACTCGCCGCAGGCTCAGCACCAGTTCCTTGAGGGCCATGCGCGCCTGCAGTCGCTCCGCACTTCCACCCGACACACTGGTGTCCTTGCGGTCGGGGAAATGATCGGTCAACTCCCGCAGTTCAGTGCCGACCGTGTCGACCGCGAGCGCAACGATCCCACCATCGCGCGCCGGAATCGCGGTCGCCAGCACGCTTGAGAAATCGCCGATCTCTTTCAGCCAGGCTGCAATGCTGTCCGGTTCCTGCGCACGCTCGCCGTCGCCGACTGCCATGAGATAGGTCACCAGATCCTCACGGTTCGCCGCAGTCAGTCGCAGATCGAACTGGCGATCGAAATAGCGAACGACTTCATCGTAAGTAGTGAAGCGGCCGTCGTGGAAGTAGGGCGCGCTGAAATCGGCGTTGACCAGGGTCGGTGTCTTGAACAGTCCTCCAGAGCCGACATCATGCTGGCGGTGGTCGACAAAAGCAGCCGAAGGCACATGGCAGGCGGCGCAGCTCAGCTCAGGATCGTGTCGAAATGGCTTGGAGAACAGTGCTTCGCCGCGACGTGCAGATGCGCTGGCACCGGCGGCCAGTCGGCCGGTCGAGGTCACGCGAGGATTGGGCAGGAAATCGATGTCCTGGATATAAGCCACGATGGCATCGACGATGGCGGCGGACGGTTCGGGGCCGGCAAACTCATTGACGATGACGTTGCGTACGAAATCATGCAGCGAGGCGAAGCGGCCGTCATGGCCGTAGGGTGCGAGAAAGCGTGCGCCTCGCAGACTCGGAATGGTCAGGGGATCGAGTGTGTGATCGTTGGCCTTCGGATTGAAGAAAGCTCCAGTGGTATCGAAGTTCCCGGGATGCGAGGACATGCCCGGCACATAGAGCACCGCATTTGACGCGCCGTTAACGTGGCAAGTGCTGCAACTGACGCCTGCGCGTCGTGCGACATTGCCGAGAATGGCCGGCGAGCTGAAGGCAAGATCGCCCAGGTTGACCATATAGGATTTGCCGCTCGTCTCGGATCGGAAGATCTCCCGCGGCTTGGGGAGCGAGTCCTCGTTGAGCTCGGTGCCCTCGGGCATGACGGACTCTCCGCCATGAATCGGAAAGGCGCGCAGGGCGGGAGACAGTGCGATCAGCAGTACGCTCGCGATCGCCGCCGCTTGTCGCGGACCAATCACTGCGTGATGTCTTCGAGCGTGGGCTTGCGCAAGCCGATCTTCGGGGCCGTGGCTTGCAGCGCGACGATCAGTTCCTCGCTGGTCGCGCGTACTTTGTCAGGCTCGAGCGCACTCACATTCCCGACGCTCAACAGGGTCGTCAGTTGATGAATGGTCCGATCCGTGTCTTGCGCCAACTGTGGATCGGCGCTCTGTAGTGTGGGAGCAAAGAGGACTTTGTAGGCGAGCTGAATTCCAGCGACGTTGTTGCGCATGTCATCGAGAGACGTGCCGCTGTAACGCGATTCGCCGCCATCGGCTTTGTTCTCGCCGACCTCGTACGCAAGCCTGGCCGTGCCATTGAGCAGCCCCTGGGTATTGAGCGGCACTTTGCGTACTTTGATGTCCAGGTCGGTGAGGTGATAGATCAGTTGGTCCACTTCTGCGCCGATATCGGTCGTGCGTGCGCCAAAGAGCTTTACCTCGATTGCATGAAAGCCGCTCAGGGCGTTGGGCCAGGCGTCGATCTCTTCGTCTAGATCGGAAACGAAACCACGGGTGAAGACCTCGGCTTGTTCCCAACCGACGCGGGCATCGATCCATGCTTGCCGTGCACCGTTGAGATCGTGGGCTGCGACCTGCTCCCGCAGTCGACGGGCTCCGGCGAGTGATCTGGCAACGTCATCGATCAGATAGGCGCGGTATTGTTCGTTCGGATCGAGCGTTGCTCCGGCGTGGGCTGCGGCGGCTCCGACGGTGGCTGCATCGGCTGCGGCGATGCTCCATCCTGGTAGAGCGGGCAGGGCAATCGGCATTAGGGTCATCGCTGTAAGTACAGTCACCGTTCGCACTATCCACGCAGCCGCCATAGGCGACAAAACTTCATTCAATCCGGAGCACTGCCGCATTGTTCAGATCTCCCCACGGGTCGGTCATGGCCAGCACAGGTCGTGGAGGTTTAAACCCGTCGGATTGCATTTGTATGACAGCGCCACCGATCCGGCGTGTCGTTGCGTTATCAATGGTCAGGTGTCGCCGCGCGGATACATTCTCGCGATAGTTATTAAACATAATTAATAGTGCTCGCCGGAAAGAAAACTGTAACGCGCCGGATCTAGGTTTTCCCCGCTCTTGATCGTTAGCGCTTCGCACAGCGCAGTGCCGTAACTGCCGACGCCTTGCGGGGAATTTACCTCCTGCTGCGAATCGGCAAGCGGCTAGTACTCACTCTCATCGAGGGGAAGATCCATGCAAGCAAAGCCCGTTCCGCCCTGGCATCTCGTCGCGCTCAGCGCGAGTGCCGTGATTGCCACCGGTTTGGCCGTGCCCAGTGTGGCGCACGACAACGACAATGATTCACGCACGAAGACGCCGATCAAGCACGTCGTGGTGATCTTCCCCGAGAACGAAAGTTTCGATCACTACTTCGCCACCTATCCCGTCGCGGCGAATCCGCGGGGCGAGCCGAAGTTCGTTGCGCGCGACGATACGCCAGCCGTGAACAACCTGCTCTCGGCGGGACTGCTGACGAAGAACCCGAATCTCATGCAGCCCTTTCGTTACGATCGTTCCGAGGCGTACACCTGCTCGCTTGATCACAACTACACGGACGAGCAGAAGGCGGTCAACGGCGGATTGAACGACATGTTCGTCCAGGCGACCTCCCGCGTCGGGCTCGGTTGCCGGGACGACGGCTCCAGCGTGATGGGCTACTTCGACGGCAACACGGTCACGGCACTATGGAACTACGCTCAGCACTACGCGATGAGCGACAACTCCTTCGATACCAACTTCGGGCCTTCGACACCCGGCGCGCTCAATCTCGTTTCCGGCATGACTGGCAATGCGCACCTGGCAACTACGTTCGCCGCTGGCAAAGTAGCGACGTTCACTCCGGTCACAGTGACCGGCGATCCGGATCCTGCGCTGGATGATTGCGGCAAGGACGCAGGGGGCACCAAGACCGGCCAGGCGACGGTCGAGTTGCAGGGCCGCAACGTCGGGGATCTGCTCAACGCCAAGGGCATCACGTGGGGCTGGTTCCAGGGCGGCTTCGCTCCAACCGCACCTGCGGTAGTGAATCGCGATGGATCGACGGCGACACCGGCGGTTTGCGGCGCGTCACACGGAGGCCATCCGGGCGTGCCCAATCCAACGGCGCTCAACGGCAATACCACAAGTCCGCCGGTGGATATCCATGGCGCGGTAGCCGACAACAATCCGCATCACGCGTCGTTTCAGTACTACGCCTCCACTCGCAATCCACATCACGTGCGTCCGAATTCGGTAGCGGAAATCGGCCACAACGGTCCGGCGAATCATCAGTACGACATGACCGATTTCTATGCGGCGCTCAAGGCGGACAGGTTACCGGCAGTGTCGTACCTGAAGCCGGCGAACTACCAGGATGAACATCCCGGCAATTCCGATCCGTTGTCGTTCCAGACCTTTCTTGTCGACGTGATCAACGCATTGCAGAAGTCCGATGAATGGCGCGACACCGCGGTAATCGTTGCCTACGACGATAGCGATGGTTGGTACGACCATATGACCGGCCCCGTGGTCAGTCAGTCCGCCTTCAATACCGGCACCAACAATGGCAGTGTCGATGCCAATGACTCGTATGTTCCGACGCTGCCCTTGAGCTCATCGACCACGCCAGGTAATGCAGGCCTGATTCCCACCTCGGGTGTGTGCGGGAATCCGTCATCCGGTGCTTCCTCGACCGCTCCGCGTTGTGGCTACGGGCCGCGTCTGCCGCTGCTCGTGATTTCGCCATGGGCGAAGGAGAATTTCATCGACCACACGACCACCGATCAGACGGCGAGCCTGGCCTTCATCGAATACAACTGGGATGTGGGCTTCATCGATCCGGCGCCGCTGCCGGTCAGCCAGGGTGGCTCGTTCGACCGCATCTCGGGCCCGATTCTCGGCATGTTCGACTTCAACGCGCGCCCCAACTTGCGTCGCCTGATGCTCGATGACCGCACCGGTCTCGTTATCGGGGATCGCAACGAAGGGGGCCACGACCACGATCGCGATCACGAT
>DASYEW010000014.1:0-3004 GCA_036498785.1 Steroidobacteraceae bacterium
TAAAGCGAGGGGGCAGGGCTGGGCCTGCCGATGTAGAAGTCGGGTGGGGCATGCTGAGACCTGGGGGATTTGGAATGCGGTGGGCGCGGGTCGGCCCGGGCAGTTAGTCGGTGTATTCGAATTCGATCCGGGTAATTTCCGTGTCGAGGGTGCAGCCCTTATGGCTGGCCATGAACATCTCGACCCAGCGCGAGGGCGTGGCGCCAGCGGGGAGACCCTCGAAGCCTTCCCGGCGCACCTCGTCCTGGCCGTAGGCCAGATCATCCACCATGGCCCGGAGCGGTTCCAGGCGGACGCTGACGATGCGTATGGGGCCGCGGAGTGCCTGGATCTTCTCGCCGGGGCGCAGGCCCATGGCCTTGAGCACCGGCCGCACCATGTCACCTGCCTTCAGGAATCGCCAGCCGGCGCGCCGGGTGACGTCCTTCGTGCCGGCGCAGATCTGGTCGGTGGTCAGCGAAAAACTCATGTTGCGCATGGTTCACCTCGATCAGCGGCGGCAGCGGCTGCTTTCAGCACATGGAGTGCCTGGGCGTGGCCGGCGCATTGCTTGGCCGGTTGGCCATGCTGCTTCTCCGAATAGGTCGAGTTGCCCGATTCGCGCAGGCTGTTCGGCAATCCAAGCGGCCATGGCATCAGCAAGAAAAGATGTGGGAATGCAGGATCCAAGGAATCCTCCGCTGCTGCCTCGGTCTATCTCGGACACTTCGAACACGTAGCCGTCTTTGCTGACGCACATTCTTAGGTGCGTTCCGGAGTGAGCCATGCGGCGGTTCCAGCCTCGCGGTATGGCGCACGACATGACAATGTCACCGAGGTAGTTCGAAGAAACCCCGTGGCGCCTGGATTCAAGCATCTCGCCGGCGGTGGACAAGAGGCGAAGCAAACGCGCCGGCGCATCTCCATCGAAGCGTAGTAGCATCACTCCCCCTTACCCGCGCCCTGGGCGTCGGTCATGGAGCGCAGGCCCGCGACGGTGCGCAGCATCCGGTCGTACGCCGCTTTGGCCTCGGGCTCGCCGGTCCAGTCGTCAATGCCCTTCGTGTGGCATTCGCGCACGCTGTCGGCCTCGATGGTCAGAATATCGATGGCATCGCGGATGATCTGCTCCGACGCCGGCGCGGGTTGCGCGGAGGGTGGGGCAGATAGATTGGCATCGGTGAGAAATCGGTAATGCCCTCCACACTTCGGGCACGCCGCTGACATGACGTTCTCGCGGCCGCACCCTGGGCATTTGTCTTCCTTCGGCGACGGGCCGTTCCAGCCGCAGGAATAGCTAGACAGCGTCAAGCAATTTGGCTTGTCGTGTTGCCTCACTGAATGATGTTACTCCCGGCTAGTTGTCACCTTGGGATTGTTCTGCGATTGAGACGGGCGCGGCCTTTCGGAACCAGTCACCATCGCAGCGGGCTCACCGAGGATTCTGGTAACCAGCTCGCTCGCGCGGTTTGATCGCCATGCTGCGACGCGTCGCTGCAGGGTCCGAAGCTGAGCGCTTGAGTACGTCGCCGGCGCCATTCCAATCAGCCGGTTCTGCAGTTGCTTCGCAGTGATGGCAGGTTCCGTTTCCAGCCATTGCTGTATCTTCGGCCACGTGTGTTCAAACGGATCGGCACGCGTTCGCCAGTGGTGTGGGACCGTAGTCTTTCTGCGATGTGTCGGCCGCACTTCGCCCACCTGCCACGCCGTGGCCAAACCCGCCAGAAAGTCATCTATCGTGACGTCGCATTCTGGCGTAGCGTCTGCTGCAGCTACTTTCGTGACGGCGCATGCAGCGATACGTCGTTGTGCCTCGCGCATACGGCGTAAAAGGTCGATAGGATCGAGCGAGCGGAACTGCTCTCGTAACGCGAGTTTGGTCGCCTCAGGTACAGAGGGCGAACAGAGTACGCGCTCGAGTGGCGTCAGCGGAGCCTCATAGCGCTTTGTCACACGCGCCCCGTCGCGTATTTTGGACTTGAGTTTAAACGACGGTTGAAAATAATTGATGTAAAGCCGTGAAACCCGGTACAACGCAGCCAACGCTTCCGTATCCCCCAGCCCACGCAGTTTGTCGTATCCCACCAGCCGCCGCACGATCGAACCGTTCTTCTGCTCGACCCACGCTTGATCGTTCTTCTTGTACGGACGCGAACGCGTCAATTCGATGTTCGTCGCTTTGCAGAAGGTGAACACGGCTTCGTTCATAAAGGCTGTATCGTTATCACTGTCGAGACCGCGTAGTGGAAATGGCAGCGCGGCCCGCACACGCTCAACGTTCTCTATGACGAATGCGTGGTTACGGAATGGCATCGCAAGGCATTCGGTCCAGCCAGTCGCAATGTCAGTCATCACCAGGCTGTGTACAAAATCGCCGTCGATCTTCACACCGCCGCAATGCTCGACAAAGTCGATTTCCAGATATCCTGGTAGCGGGTCATTCCAGTCGGCGAACGTCCGAACGGGAACGGCGCGGCGAATCGTGTTGCGAACTCCTTCGACACGCTTGCGATGACCACCGAAGGCCTGTTCACGAACGTCGGCGAGCAGCCTGTCGATGGTCGCCGCACTGATGTCCAGAAGTTTCTCGTGCAATTCGTCTGACAACGATAGATAACCATACCGGGTCATCGCTTCGAGCAATATTGGAATCACTGCTTTCAGCCGCTTTCCGCAGATTCGGTCAGCAGACTCCCAGATCGTTATCAGCGCCTCACGCACTTCGTCGGTGTAGTGCCGGGGCGGACCACGCCTTGCCTTTGACGCTCGCTTTTCGTTGCACAACACGCGGATCGCGTGCTTGCGGTGATAGCCAGTCAATTTGAGAAACTCGTCCAGAATTTGACCTTTACCGCTCCGGTCCGAACGTCGGTAACGCTCGCCGACCGCCTCAATCAATTCCTGTCTTGTCGCCATGCTGAGTCGCCTCGTCATAAGTCGCTCCTGCCAGCTGTCTAACAGGTAGCAAAATACTTGAGGCAACGAGCCTAGCTCGGTAACAGAAAACCTGAGTCAATGCGCCGGC
>DASYEW010000015.1:0-139996 GCA_036498785.1 Steroidobacteraceae bacterium
TCAACCTTTGGCTACAGGATCTGGCTCGCCGCGGCGCCGAATCTGAATCCGATAAGTTCGTGATGATGGCCGCAGTTAACACGGTCAACTGCATAGCGCATGCCGACGTCTAGTGCGGACGTGCTTTACGGAGCGCTTACGCATGATCTGTGGTTGGACGTATCGGCGCAGTTCTTTGTCCTGACTTTCGACGGTTATCGCGGCCACCTGCAGAACGATCGCGTGTCGCTGACCTGGCAGCCAAAATCGTGGCTGGGGATCGGCATCGGATACAGCAGCTTCTTGATGGACTTAAACGTTACGAACGATGATTTGCACGGTGCGTTCGACTGGAGCTATCGCGGTCCGATGGTCTTCTATCGAGCCTCGTTCTGAGCGGCGCAGCGTTCTTGTGCGCCGAATGTTTCGCAACCTGCCACGAGGGTTACGCTGTGCGTAGCAACAACCAATTGGACCGCCGCAGCTTCCTCAAGTTGACCGGCGTCGCAGCTGGGGCAACAGTCTTTGGAATGGCTCCCGCGGTGGTGCACGCCGCTGCGTTGACGAAAGCACAACGCGACAAGTTGACGCCCGACGAAATCATTGCGCACATGAAGGACGGCAATGAGCGCTTTCGCCTCGGGAAGGAGTCGCCCCATGACTACCTTGCTCAGCAAAAAGCCAGTGCCAAGGGGCAGTATCCTGCGGCAGTGATATTGAGCTGCATCGACTCCCGCGCACCTGCGGAGACGATCATGGATTTGGGTATCGGCGACTGCTTCAACGCACGCGTGGCGGGCAATATCGCCAACGACGACGTTATCGGAAGTATGGAATTCGGCTGCAAGGTTGCCGGCGCGAAGGTTGTCGTGGTCATGGGGCATACCGCGTGCGGCGCCATCAAGGGTGCGATCGACAACGTGCAGCTTGGGCATCTCACGGGGTTGCTCGCCAAGATACGTCCTGCCGTGAGCGCAACCGAATACTCGGGCGAGCGTTCAGCGAAGAACTACGATTTTGTGGATGCGGTGGCGCGCAAGAGTGTCGAGCTCACGATACAGGCTATCCATAGGCGCAGTTCCGTGCTGGCCGACCTCGAAAGCTCGGGTAGCCTCAGGATTGCCGGAGCGATGTACAACGTCGAGACTGGGCTGGTCGAATTCTTCGACTGACGACGTCAGGGTTGTCGAGGTGCAGATCGATTCGGTACCCGACGGTCCGACGCAGCGCCGCCGTGAACAGGAAGGAAGATGGTCGCCGCGACCCCGGCCGCGTGATCTTGACTGGCCGACATCCCTGAATCGGACATCGCGATACGCGTACAGTATGCTCGACCTGCTGCATTGAATTGCAGCGCGATTCCAATCTATTGTTACGCGTCTACTGCTACACGGCCGCAGACGCTCGTTGATAACTGCTTCTCTATTCTATGCTGCCTACACTCAGTCAGATCGAGTCAACGCAACGGTTGGTCTATTCAGTGCTCCCGGCGACGCCCCAGTATTGCTGGCCGTTGCTCTGCGAGCGGCTCGGGGCCGAAGTGTGGATAAAACATGAGAACCACACGCCCGTCGGCGCGTTCAAAGTGCGTGGAGGTCTGGTGTATTTTGCCGACCTCGCCAAGGGCAAAGGGGCTCAGGAGGTCATAACGGCCACTCGTGGAAACCATGGTCAATCCGTGGCTCTCAGCGCCAAGCGGTACGGTCTTGCCGCGACTGTCGTGGTTCCTTTTGGCAACAGCGTGGAGAAGAACAACGCCATGCGGGCCCTCGGCGCGAAGTTGATCGAGCACGGCGAAGACTTTCAGGCGGCAAGACTATACGCCGCACATCTCGCCGAGAACTCCGCTGCCCACATGGTGCCGTCGTTCCATCCGTTGCTGGTGCAAGGCGTTGCGACCTATGGCATCGAGCTGTTTCGCGCGCGCCACGATCTGGAGAGTGTTTATGTTCCGATCGGTCTTGGTTCCGGGATTTGCGGCGTCATCGCTGTTCGAAATGCACTGAGCCCCCGGACAAAAATAATAGGAGTGGTCTCGGCACAGGCTCGCGCCTACTCACTGTCCTTCGAATCGAAGCAGGAGATCGAATCGCCCGTGACAACGCGGCTGGCGGATGGAATGGCGTGTCGGACACCGCAACCCGAGGCACTCGAAGTGGTCTGGAAGTATGTCGATCGGATCGTTGAGGTCACAGACGACGAGATCGCCGAGGCGATGCGAACCATCTACGAATGCACGCATAACTGTGCAGAGGGCGCTGGCGCAGCCGCCGTCGCCGCGATAGCCAAGGAACGCAGTGAGGTCAGGAACAAGAAAGTTGCTGCCGTGCTCTCCGGTGGCAATGTGGACAGATCGATATTCTCCAAAGTACTTTCAGGAGCTTCCCTGGAAAGCTAAACAGACACACCAGGGACCTGGATCGTCCAGCACGCGCTCGGCAAATTTGCCTCACTTACGTACTCCGCCAACCGCTTTTGAGCGGCAGAATTCCTGGTGCCATGCGGAGCGCTATGAAATTCTCCTGTAACTCCACGATCCTGGCTGCGGCATGCTCTCTGGCCTGTCTTCCGGATAGTGCCGGAGCGCAGGAAGCCGATGCCGACGCGCTCGCCAAGCAACTCTCCAATCCGGTCGCTGCTTTGATCAGCGTGCCGTTCCAGCTGAACTACGACACGGGTTACGCCGCCGACGGCGAGAAGTGGCTGCTCAATGTGCAACCTGTGATTCCCATCGGTCTGAATGAAAAGTGGAATGTGATTTCTCGCACCATCCTCCCTCTCGTCGCTCAGAAGAATGTCGTGGACAACGACAGCCAGTCCGGACTGGGTGACACGGTACAGAGTTTCTTCTTTTCGCCGAAGGGTCCAACTGCCAGCGGTTGGATCCTGGGTGCGGGACCGGCAGCACTGCTGCCGACTGCGACGGACGGTTCGCTCGGGCAGGAACAATGGGCACTGGGTCCGACCGCCGTGGCACTCAAACAGACCCAAACGGGCTGGACTTACGGCGCCCTTGTCAATCAGCTCTGGTCCGTCGCAGGCGACGACGATCGACCCGCCGTGAATGCAATGTTCCTGCAGCCATTTGTGAGTAAAGCCTTGGGCAAGGGTCGCACCGTGGTGCTCAATCTGGAATCCAGTTACGACTGGGAACGAAAGCAATGGACGGTGCCGGTCAATCTCGGATACTCAAAGGTCTCCAAACTGGGTAAGCAGTTGGTCAGCTGGCAAGGCGGCGTGCGTGTCTATGCCGATGCGCCGGAGGGCGGGCCGGATTGGGGCCTGCGCGTCACTTTCACGCTGCTGTATCCGCGATAGCAGAGCAGTTCGAACACATCGTGAGATTTGAGGCGGAGCTGTCAGCTGTTCGGTGAACTGCCAGTGAAAACCGCCAATTGGGCATCGAACGCACGCTTGTAGGCGGGACGCGCTTCGCCACGTGCGACATAGGCAGCGAGGTTTGGATATTTATCCAGTGCGGACGCGCTGCCTAATCTGCGTAGCACCGTCACCATCAGTAGATCACCGGCACTGAAGGCACCGTCCAGCCAGTCGGCATCGCCAAGTCGACTGGAAAGTTCGTCGAGCCGTACACGGACGCGTTCCTCGAGAGTGACCAGGCGCTCCTCATACCAGCTCTTGTCGTGCTCAAAGAGCATGGCCATTCCGCGCTCAACTATCGGTGGCTCGATCGTATTAAGCGCGGCAAACATCCATCCGATCGCGCGCGCCCGGGAATTCGCATCCTCTGGCAGTAGTCCCGCGTGGCGCTCCGCGATATGGAATACGATCGCGCCCGACTCGAAGAGGGTGAGTTCGCCCTCTTCGTAGGTCGGAATCTGGCCAAAGGGGTGCAGCCTGCGATGCGCGGATTCCTTCATCTCACTGAACGAGAGAAGTCGAACGTCGTAAGGTTGGTTCACTTCTGCAAGTGCCCAGCGAACGCGCATGTCTCGCGCCAGCCCTCTGCCGTGATCGGGCGAGCGTTCAAAAGCGGTGATGGTGGGTGTCGTCGGCTTCCTCATCTGCGTTTCTCCTGTAGTCGATTACCGCCCCCAGAGGACGAAGCACGGATCCGCATTCCGACATCCCGTGAAAATTTCGTCACTTGGGAGAGCAAGGATGTCCGCTCCTGGCCGAGGCTGGGTGAAAACGCCTGTCCGTTACCGAGCCAATGCACTGATCGCTGCAGGTATCACTCGATAGCCAGCACGTACTTGGCTATATCTCCGATTCGGGCAAGAACCTCAGGGCGCATCCGTGCATGATGGTCCACAGACGCTTTCGCCAGACGGGGGATGTAATGACCTTGGACGGAACGCCGACGTCGGTCTGAGCGATTCGCAGTGTGGCCGTGCCAAGCTGATCCATTGAAGATGATGATAGAGCCGGCTGGGCCACATGCCAGCGCCTGCTTCTCGTGAACGTAGTTCGGATCAGCTATCGCCTAGCTCGGGGCGTCAGGCTGCAAATGAGACCCGGGTACAAAACGCGTGGCGCCATTCTCGGCATCAAACGCGTCAATCATCATGATGAAGCCGACAATGGGCCAGCCATCGGCTTGATGTCTGACGTCAACGTGAAGGGATTCCGAGGGGGCGCCTGGCTGTAACGTCCTCGCACGTGTGCCGCTTAGCTTGAAGGGCTCGCCGATGATCAAACAGCAGGCAGCCAATAGGGGCGGGTAAACATAGATGCTGTCGAACTCTGGCCCGCGGGTTACAAAGTCGGTGACTCGGGTCGAAGACGCGGCGCGTACGTCGGCAGCGTCTGCTGTCGCAACAGAGCGATCGTAAGCATCCTGCAATCGCGGAACGTCGCGCGTTGCAATGGGCCCGCGTATCACGATAAAGCCGACCTCGAGCAGTTGCCGAGCAGCGCCAGGCGGCAAATGAGATGACGCTGCTATAACCCTGTAATGTGCATCGACTAGTGCCATGACTGGTGCTGGAGCCTGGACATAAATATGAGTTCGACTGCACCCGAACGACGATCATGCGGCACGCATCGAACCTCTGTTTGATGCTTTGCTGGAATACGACAAGCATAATGTAGCTCGTCGTCTGGCCGGCCGCGAGCGTCTCATGAAGAGATTTGTCGAAGGTGAGAACAGGGCTCAGAGCACTCTGTTTCCCGAGAGCCTGGACGATTGTATCGCACAGGACAATCCGGTCAGGGTCGTCGACGTGTTCGTCGACGAACTAGATCTCAAGGCGCTGGACTTCGATGGTGCGGAACCCGAGGCAACAGGCCGACCGGGCTACCATCCGTCAACGTTGCTGAAGATCTACATCTACGGATACTTGAACTGCATCCAGTCCAGCCGCCGACCCGAGCGGGAGACTCGGTGAAACGTCGAGCTGATCTGGCTTACGGGGCGGCTATCTCCGGATTTCAAGACGATCGCTGACTCTCGTAAGGACAACGGCAAAGCGACTGGCTCGCGAGGCCATAATACGAAAGAACCGACGGTGCTGGCCTATCGCGGCTACTTCAAAGGCGAGGAGATCCTCGCGTGGGATCGACTCGGAATCGATGCATTGGTGCCTAAGCCGCAGACTTCAAACAACCAGGCGAAAGGCCAGTTCGACAAGCGGCATTTCCGACATAGAGCCTCAGAGAATCGTTGCGACGGCGAAGGGGAGTACCGTGAGTTCTGGTTTGTGCCGGAGTGCTCCGTGGTCGCCGCTTCAGCACGAAGCGCCATGCCCCAGGCTGACGCTCTAGCGCTGAGCCTTCGACGCAGGAAAGAGCACGTCCTCGCATACATTTATGCAAGTTGTTCGATCGCACCCTTGGCCATGGATGATTGGGCCGAGCTGATGAATCTGCCGCACATGCTTGAATTCATCCCAAGGAGAGTGAATTGCCGCCAGATGATGGATCGCTCGGAGGTGCCGGCCGATGCCACGTCATGCAATCGGAGAGCGTCTCACCGTTTGATGGGTAATCGCACCGCGACGTTATCCAGCATGTTCTTGGCTGCGCGAGGATCCAAGTTGCTCAGCCCAATCAGCACGTAGCCGGTCTCGGGATAGATTCGTAGATCGGCATCCATGCCCGGCGCACCGCCGCCATGTCCGTAGCTGACCGCGTCGCCATCGCTCTTAATCGTAAAGCCGTAGCCGTTAGTGCCACCATGATCGTGAGGGTGGGTCGCATCGACGAGCGTGTCGAGCGATATCAGGCGGCCTGCTTGCAGGCAGTTGGCGAATCGCAGCAAGTCGCCCACCGTCGAATATCCACCGCCCGCGCTCACGCCGCGGTAGAGGATGACGTCGGCATTGGAAACCCAAGCACCGTGCTGCCACGTGTAACCCGCTGCACGACCAGGCACATCGACGGATTCCGGCAATGAGCCCGTCAGTTTCATGTCGGAGACGTCATAGACATTGCGCTGCATGTAATCGTAATACGACTGACCGGTGACTCGTTCGATCACCGCACCGAGTATCACGAATCCATAGTTCGAATAGCCATCCTGAGTGCCCGGCTCGAATTCCGGCGCGCGCGAACCGTAGAGATCGATATAGTTCTGGTGCTCTCGCAGTCGATCTCTGTTGGCTAGGAACTGCGCACCGAAGATATCGCCCATGCCGGCGGTATGAGTCAATATCTGTCGTAGGGTGACCTTGCTGGCAACCTCGGCATTCGGATAGTCCGGAAGATAGCGCCCCACCGTCCCGTCGAGCGACAGCTTGCCAGCCTCGACGAGTTGCAGCACCGCGATGGCGGTGAACATCTTGTTCATAGACCCCAAGCGATACTGAGTATCGAGCGTGGCACGCTGATGCGTTTCGCGATTCGATTCACCCCAGCTGTCCTGGAACAGCACGCGACCATCGCGAGCGACCAGCAAAGCGCCGGAGAATTTATCGAGCTTTGCAAAGCGATCTGCACGAGCACGCATCGAGGCTAGCGCTCGATCCAGCGTGGTCCGCTGGACTTGATATTCCGGTGGCGCCGTTATCGGTGTCGCGTGGAAATACAACCGACCGTCACTCCTGGTTTCGATACGCGCACGTACCACGTGATCCGTCGCGACTTCCTTCAGCAAGGCGACCACGAGATCGGGACGATTTTCTTCCATCCGCAGCAGCGAGTGTCCACCGGTGCCTTCACGCCAAGCCAACACATCGTCCAGCGGTTCAGGAATCTGGAATTTGTCCCGCAGTTGAGCAAGCCGCGCTGGATCGCCGGAATTGAACTCGGTGAGCCACTCGTAGAGCAATGCACTCGATGCAAATTGCGATGAAGTGCCAGAAATCCTGCTGGATGAAGTATGGGCGCACGCCGCTAAGACCAGCGTCAGCAGGCAAAAGAACAATTGCATGACGCGTTGTTCGGGTACGCCGCTTTCGGGCCGGATGAGTTTCATGGCCTGTTTTTGCCGGGAAGATCAATGCTACGAGAATGAATGCTACAGACCGTAACACACGGATTTAGTGCGAAGCAAGCAGGTGAATGTAGCGTCGGAAGCGGGGATGACGGCGACGAGCAGCGGCGCGTCAGAGTGTAAGTCGAGCAGGCCAGTCAGCTACGCGTGCGCAGGCACGAGGGTGCCGACGGCATCGATCTAAAGCGAGCAACATCACACGTCGCGCGGTCTTCCTGAAGGGCTGCACGGTTCCGAGGTGCCGCAGATTCTCGCTTTGGCCTCGCGATTCACGGGCCTCGCTGCTTGTTGGTACACAAGCTTGCCGTTGCGGCTGCGACCTCAGCAGAAACTAAGGCGAGCCTTATCGTGAGTTCCAACGTGACAAAGCACGCTCATTCCCCTTCGCGCACTTGCCTTTGTATCTCATCCAGGTAGGCATCGAGTTCCGCGATGCTGCTGAATATGCCGCCCGAGGGTATCGCCTTCACGATATCCAGTACTTTGCGCACGGTCGGTTGCGGATTCACGATGGCCACCTTGCCTCCGGCAGGCTCGATCGCCTTGCGCGCGCGAATGAAGCAGCGAATCCCGGCGCTACTAAGATAGTCGAGCTGGCTTACTTCAAACACCAGGCGCGTGATCCCGGACCGCGCCAGAACGCCATCCAGCGTCTTGTCGAGCTGCGGCGCTGTGTGCGTATCGAGACGTCCAGTCAGCGCAATGCTCAAAGGGTTCGAGTTTCCGACTGCGATTTTGAGTGACATGTTGCGGACCTCAGTTCGATTCAGGTTTGCGATCCAGGCAGACTTCCAGGACATTCCAGCCCTCGACCCGTGAATAGCTGCAGCTGCCGGCCAACTCCTTGACCATCAGAATGCCGAGTCCACCGATATCCCGATCCGCGATATCGACATCCAGCCTGGGGCTAGCACGCGCAAGGGGATCGAACTCGGACCCATCGTCGCGGACAGTCAAGACGATCTGAGCCGGCAGCAACGCACAGTCCACCGCAAGCTGAGTCGCGCGGGTTTGCACAACAGCCTCACGGACGATGTTTGCAAGCAATTCTTCGGCGATCAGCTCCACTTGCACGATCTGCGCTGAACTTACCTCGCGCGCAGCCAGAATGGCATGCAGCCACTGTTGCGCCTGCCGGATACCCTGATCCGAAACCTCAGGTTCGAGGCGCCAGTGCATTGTCAGGTCACCTCTCCGGGCAGTCACGGCAGGAGGACTCCATCTGACCGCGAGTACCGTCAGATCATCGGTGGCATGGAAGCCGGAAGCGTGAGCGGCAAGTGCTTCTACAACTCGTTCTACAACTGCCGCGGGACTGGCGTCGGCGGTGCTGCGTAGTAGCTCGCTGAAACGTTCGATGCCGAACATGGAGCCGTCTTGTGCTTCCGCCTCTGTGACGCCATCCGTAAATAGTACGAGCGTGTCCCCCGGCGCCATGAATCCTTCCAGGATCGGGTAGTCGACAGCGACCTCTATGCCGATCGCAGGTCCATTCTCGACATGCAGGGATTTCACCATGCCCTCCGCATGCAGCAGAAACGGCGGCTCATGTCCGGCGCTTACGTACCGAATGTGTCCCGTATCGACATCCAACAGGCCGCACCCGACGGTCACAAACATGCAGGCGTCATTCCCCTCTATCAGGCGTTCATTGATCCTGGCCAGCAGATGGTCCGGCGACAG
This sequence comes from Steroidobacteraceae bacterium, assembly GCA_036498785.1. Lineage (GTDB taxonomy): Bacteria > Pseudomonadota > Gammaproteobacteria > Steroidobacterales > Steroidobacteraceae > Steroidobacter. Next base: position 9,059 of record DASYEW010000015.1, read on the forward strand.
TCCTGCTACTCCTTCTACTCGCAACAGGGCTGACAATCGGGCCATGAACAGCGCTGCGGGGATGCCCTTGTCGGATACATCGCCGATCGCAAACAGAATGCGGCCATTGTGGAGATCGAAATAGTCGTACAGATCGCCGCCCACTTGCCTTGCTGGTAGCAGCGCAGCCGCGACTTGTACGGCTGGCGGCAGGTCGGCAGTTGCCCCGGGTCTGGGCAGCATCGATTGTTGAATGCTCGCTGCGATCTGCAGTTCATGCTCCAGCCGCGCCTGTTCCGCCAGGCTCTCTGCCCGCAACCTGATGTGTTGGCTGAGAGAGTCGCGCATTCTCCGCAGTTCCCCTGTCAGCACGCCGATCTCGTCGCCTCTTGCCACGTCCGGCAGCTGTAGATCGAGATCGTCCGCGCGAGCCTTGCCGACTGCTGCGGCCAGCAAACGAATCGGACGAGCGATGCCGGCTGCAACGCCAGAAATCGCCACGATCAGCAGGATGAGACCGATCGCTCCAAGCCAGAGCTGGCGATGCAATAACTCGTTGGCCTCGGCAAGTAACTCCGTCTGTGGAATGACGAGCATCACTCGCCAGCCCAGCGTCTGGAGTTGGCGAACGGCCAGGTACGCAGGTTCTGCCGTGACTCCGCTCGGTAAGAGCTCAAACGTCGCGTCCCTGGCGAGCATTCCCTCGCCGATCTTCCGAACAGTCTCCGGATTCATCGAGCGATCAAACCGAGCAACACGGTCGGCCGTGGCTCCTATCGGGGCGACGAATGCTTCATCTGCTGGAGGAGACATCAGCCAAGCCATGCCAACAGGTCCGAGCGTCTCGTTTGCCGAGGCTCTCCTCACCCAGTCGAGATCGAGGTCGGCAGTGACAACACCGCCCAGCACTCGGCTATCTTCGGGAAGCCTGTGAAAGAAGGGAACTGAATAGGTCACCATCCAGGTATTGCCGCCGCCGGAATCGAAGTAAGGCAACGACCAGACCGGCTGTGCTGTGTCGGCGGCCCGGCGATACCAGGGAAGGCTTTGATAGGCATAGCTGTCGAGCGCGAGATCGGAGAAGCCGAAGCTGTCTCCGCGGCGAAAAAAATACGGGGCAAAAGGCCGTGCCTCCGCGCCTGCTCTGCCGGCTTCGACAGCGATGGTGGACCCGTACACATCCGGCCAGGCCTTGAGGATGCCGAGAATGCGCTGCGAGTACTGAGTTCGCGGTGGGTCGATCTCCTCCAATTGGTACGCGACGGTCCGAATCCCGCCCTCTATGGGGCGGATCACCGCATCTACTCCCACGACCAGCCGGCTGGTCAACTCGTCAACGTCGCGCTGCGCTCCGGCTTCGAGGCGCCGGGCGGTAACCTCATAAGACATGTACAAAGCGGCGGCATAGATCGGCAGGGTTACGGCAACGATCCAGAACAGCATCCTGCTGCGAACGCTGCGGAAGGCCCTCACGCGCGGTGATTGAAGTGCTGCGCTATCCATGGACCGCTGCCGTTGTTCTGCCTTTGTCGTCCAAAGCGGCGGATCGACTGCTGCGATGTATGTAGCACGGCCGACGTTGTCAGTCACCACACCCCATGGTTCTTTCAGCCTGTGCCGGCCTTTATACGCCGGGGTGGATGGCCTAGAATGCGATCGTGAATCGATCTACCTCCATGTCACGGCGCGTCATCGGCTGCTTCATCCTGCTAATGGTCATCCTTCAGGGGATGGTGCAGGTGAGTGCGGCGGCGTTACCTGCGGTGCACATTCAACAGCACTGCGCGGGCCACGATTCGGCACAGGACTGCGCCTGCTGCGCCGCGGGGATGGCAATGACCGGTGGCTGCACGAGCTTGTGTTCCGTCAGTATGGTGGTCGCTCTCGTCTCACTGCTGATTCCTCACTCGAATAATTCGCAACACAGTCGTCTATCTGTGCATGGCGCGTTCGGGCCCGCCTACCTCCCGCTGAATCCTCCTCCCATCGTCTAGCCCACAAGTGATCCCGTCTCGCATTTCGATGCGAGGCGTTTTGTTGTCATTGCTGGGAGAGAACTGATGAACGCTCGTTTCACGCGCGTCGCGTTTGCGACTGCGCTGTCACTTTGTATAGCACCCGTGGCTTCCGTCTGCGCCAAGCCAATTGCCTTTGCGAATGGCACGACAGTGATGGGAGAGTACGGCGCCGGCACCATGACCGAAGTGCAGGCTTTCTACGCACCGACCTTTCGCTACTCGATTGGCGGCGGACACCTGTCGCTCAACAGCGAGAGCGACGACAAGACTCGCGACATTACCTACTTCCGCCTCAACTACCTCCCGAAACGATGGAACATGGAGGCAGCGCAGGCGAACCTGTTCGTTTGGGGAAGTATTGGCGAGGCACACATTGGAGAAACTCGCAGCGACGAGTTTGCATGGAACGTCGGCGGCCAGTTTGACTACGAAACGCGGCGTATCTATGCGTCCCTTCGAACGGACCTCCACGAGTCGACCGTATACAGCCACCGCATCGACACACTGCAACTAGGCATCGCTCCTTACAAACACGACTACGCGAGCCTCGCGGTCTGGTTCGTGCTTCAGGCTCGGCAATACACCGGTGGCCTCTACGACGGCACGGAGTATGCGGCGCTGTTGAGGCTATTCAGACGCAGCGCGTGGGTCGAGGCAGGCTTGACGCAAGACGGCAAGCTGCAGGCCATGCTGATGCTCAACTTTTAGAGGATATCGACTTGAAACGCACACACTCTTTGGTTCCGGCAGTACTCCTGATGCTCTCTTGCGTCACTCATGCGGCCACGATAGAAATGACGGTGAACGGATTGGTCTGTGGCTTCTGCGCACAGGGCATCGAAAAGACTCTGCGGAAGAACGCGGCCACCGCAGATGTTCTGGTCAGCCTGGAGAATCGCCTGGTCGTAGTCGCCACAAAGGAAGGTTCCGATATCACCGACGAGACGCTGAAGCGAGCGCTCACCGATGCCGGCTACGACGTCAAGTCAATCGCTCGAACTGACCGCTCGATGCAAACCATCCGCCAACAGCTGGGAATGGCAAAGTGATCACCGGTCATCATCGCAATCTCGGAGTCGCGGTGACGACGCTTCTAGCGAGCTCTGCAACGTTGATCTGCTGCGTCTTGCCGGCAGTCTTTGTTTCGTTGGGTGCGGGTGCCGCACTTGCCGGCCTGGTGTCCGCCGCGCCTCAGCTGGTGTGGCTCAGTGAGCACAAGGCGTGGGTATTCGGTGTCGCGGGAGTATTGCTTCTCGTCAGCGGATCGCTTCTTCTGAACGCACGCCGCTTGCCATGCCCTGCCGATCCCGCTGCGGCCCGCACGTGCGCACGCCTGCGAGTGGTCAGTCATTGGTTGTACTGGCTGGCCACTGGCGCATTTGGAATTGGTGCGTTGTTTGCGTTTGTGCTGCCGTTGCTGGGTTAAGCGTTGCGGGTAAAGAAGCGACCGCACGCTTGGTCTCTGACGCGCAACGCACCTGCCGCTGCGCTACGTCGCAGCAGGCGGTCCGAACCAAGTGGTCAGCGCATCAGCAAGCCCTTGTTGCGCCAGGTCTCCCACCCACGCCACATATCCGTCCGGCCGAATCAACACCGCGGTGGGAGCTGCGACTGTTCCGAGTGCTGGAAGCTCCCACTGACCGGCGTATTTGCCATCGATCAACCGAACTCGATCCGCCCATCGCGTGATGTCTACGCTGCCAGGCTCACCGAGGTTGAGTAGCACCGGCCGTGCATCGTGCAGCAGTGTGAAGACTCGCAGCGGGCCACTGGCGGTGACCAGGTCGAGATCGGGCATGCGGCGTCCGAGCAGTGGGTGTCTCTTGTCGATGTCGGAATGGTCCAAGTCGGAGTGGCCAAAGTCGAAGTGGTCGGTGTCGTAGTGAACGCCCAGACCCGACATCTCTGCGGCTAGCCGTTTGCGTGGCTCGTCCATGCCAAGGAGCTCGGACAGGGTGTCGCCCAAGGCCTTGGTTCGTTCATCGCGGCGGCGAATGGCGACTTGCGCCATCGTGTTGCGCAGTACGCGGGCAGCCACCGGATGGCGCTCGGCGTGGTAGGTATCCAGGAGGCTTTCTGGCGATGTTCGCTTGACCACCTGCGCCAGCTTCCATCCCAAGTTCACTGCGTCCTGCACGCCGATATTGAGACCCTGTCCACCCATCGGGGGATGCACATGTGCAGCGTCGCCGGCGAGCAGGACTCGTCTGTTGCGATATGCAGCAGCTTGGCGAGTCATGTCAGTGAACCGGGAGATCCAGATGGGGCTGTGGATTCCATAATCGGTCCCGTATACGCGGATGAGCGCCTCGCTGACATCGCTCAGTGTCGGGTCGCTCGCGGTCTGCAGCTGCTGGTCAGTCAGCACGGCTCCCATCGCCCTGCCATCCTCCAGCTTGCCGATTGCATGGATGCCGATGGCGTCCTCGCGAAAGCCCCACGCCGGCTCCTGCGACCAATGGGCTTCAGCGATCAGCCAACTCATCGTCGGATCCCCCCGGGGAACTCGATGCCGGCGGCTTTACGGATCACACTGCGGCCGCCGTCGCAGCCGACGAGATATTCCGCTCGCAGCGAGCTGCCGTCGGACATCTCGACGTCGACGCCGGTGTCGTCCTGCGCGAAACCCGTCACCTCGCGTTCGCGATAGATCCGCACTCCAAGCTCGTCGGCCCAACCGGCGAGGATGCGCTCGATGTGGTTCTGCCGCAGTCCCAACCCGTAGTTGTGCCGGGTAGGAAAGTCGCTGATATCCAATGGGATCATGTGGAAGCGCACAACCTGAGCCACTTGTCCCTGCGAGAGGAACCGATCGGCGATTCCGCGCTGATCTAGGACTTCGATGGTGCGTGAGTGCAGCCCGCCTGCACGCCGGCCGACGAGTTCCTGGCTCGCGCGCCGTTCGACGATGGCAACGTCGATGCCCGCTAACGCCAGCTCACCCGCCAACATCAGTCCTGTCGGACCCCCTCCGGCAATCACCGCCGCATGTGCGGTCATTGCCATTCTCCGATCCTCACTAACGACACCCTGACGCGGGCCAGCTGTTCAGCGATATGCTGCGGCGCGCACACTCGAGCCTCCGCGCTGGATGCTCGCGAGTGCACTGCGAGTCCCGCCATTGGTTGGACGTTTCGGCGCGACCCCTGCATCGACATCAACTCATGCATTTCGTGACTCCCATTGCGTAGCTTGTGGTGCTTCGGGCTGCGACTCTGCCGCACGATGCCCGCCTTACCGCAAGTCCCCCGGCTCGCTATACTCTGAAAGTGCCAGGGAACAGGTGCTCTCCTCATCCCTTCTTCGTCCGCTTTCGACGGACAAATTGCCGGGGCAAACCCTGATCGGAAAGCCCGGTTCTCAGGTATCTACTTGACGGGTCAGCTCAGGTCCAAGAGGGGACGCCATGCGTTCCAGATCCTCTCTGTCGCGCCGATGTGTGTTGCTGATCGCGATCATCAGCCCGGCTTTGTTGGGCTCCGAGTTCAAGTGCGTCGCGGTGAGCAATCCGAAGGTAGCTACGGCGCGCATCGAGCAACTGGAACCACGAATGCCGCGAGTGGGCGACATCATGCAAGCTACTGGCAGCGGTAACGGCACGCCGCCTCTGCAGTTCGCATGGGATTTTGGCGATGGGGCACTGGCCGCCGGCATGCAGGCGGCACATGTCTACGTTGCTCCAGGAAGCTATCGCGTCACATTCACTGTTAGTGATGCCATCGGCCAGGTCGGCCGCGACTCATCGCAGGTTGACGTATCTTCCCGAGTAACGCCTTCGATGCCCAGCCTGGTTCTTATCTCCAACGCAGTCGCAGGCCAGCCAGTCTTGTTCGCGGTATTGGCGTCCGAAGCCGATGCCAGTGCGCTGACCTTCATATGGACGTTCAGCGACGGGCAGTCGGGTACCGGACGCGAGGCGATTGCGATATTCCCAGCCGCGGGTATGTATCTTGCTTCCGTCACGACGACGAACAATTTCGGCGCGATCTCTACCGTACAGGTTCCTTTCCTGGTCGTGGATGCGGCGCACTGATTCCGCGCCGAGAAAGACTGTCAGTTCTTAAGATATCCAATGACAAGGCGCGCGCCCTCATCGACGAGTGCTTCCATCGCTGAGTCCGAGAATATCTTGGAATGGTGCAGGACCGCGTTGTGCGTCAGCGCCTCTATCGAGGTCACGCATACAAATGCTGCAAGGTCGAGATCGAGGGCGCGAATCTCAGCGTGGCGGCTCTCAAGATAATTCCTGAACAAGGCGAAGTTTTCCAGGTTGAAGGTTTCCACCTTCTCAAGTTTTCCAACGCGCGGAATCTGCTCCGCAAGCGCGCGATGCAGCTTGGGATTGACGCGATGCGCCTTGACTGCCACAGCGACGAGCGTCCGCACTCCTTGTTCCAACGGTTGAGCCGCAATTCCTGCCAATTCGCCCCGCACGGTCTGCCTGATCTCCTGACTGTGCCGTTCGATGACAGCAGCAACCAGCGCCTCTTTGCTAGGGAAATACTGGTACAGCGAGCCGACGCTTACGCCCGCCACCTCCGCCACCCGGTTGGTGCTGGCTTTGTCGAACCCTTCCTTGACGAGAATGCGAGCAGTCGCTTCGAGCAGTGCGTTCACGGTGGCGCGCGATCGCTCTTGAGAGGCTTTCTTCCTGGGATTCGTGAGCGGTTTGCGTGCCATCTTTCCGCGCCGGCAATGCGAGTATGAAAAGCGAATGATCGCTCGTATTGTGTCTCGCATGGAAACGACGCACAACACCCTGCGCGACACGCGCAACCTGACCCCGGACCACGACACGCTGCAACGCCTGTTCCGCTACAAGGCCTGGGCAAATGACGAGCTCTTGACTGCTTTGGCTAAGCTTGACGGTACCTCGCCCATAACGAATCTCGCTATCAAGGCGTTGAGGCACACCTATGTCGTCGACCGGATCTTCGCAGCGCACCTGAGGCGAAGCAGCCACATTTATACGTCAGCCAACTTAAGCGAAATGCCGACACTGCAGGATTTATCAGCGGACATCAGAACAAGCGATCTGGAGTATGTCGACTACGTGGCGGCACTTGGTCGCGACGAGTTGGCTGAATCGATCAACTTCACATTCACCGACGGGGCTCCCGGGTGCATGTGCCGAGAGCAGATGCTCATGCATGTGATCACTCACGGCGTAGGTCATCGGGGGCAGGTCAGTGCGGTCATGCTGCTCAATGCCCAGTCACCGGCGACCGACGGTTTCACGACCTATCTGCATACGGCTGAAGCTTCGACGAGAAGGCGGACTGGCGCGTGAATGCACTCTAGAGATCGAACTGTTCTCTGGCGCGAATGCACTATTCCACGCGGCACAATCCTGCCGTTTACAGCGCATGGTCCGTCAGCAGTTCAGGAAGCTTGCGCAGGTGCGAGCACATAGTCCGCGAGTCTATGGGGCGTTCCGAAGCAGCTCGTCAACGACGACGCGGATCCGAGCAGGGAGCGTCGGGGTGCGCGGCCACAGCAGGTTGACGGGCATTTCGCCGCCCGACATCCCGTCGAGAACGGTGCTGAGCTTGCCGCGTTGGATGTCCTCCGCGACCATCCATAGAGGAAGCTGCGCCAGGCCTACGACGGCACGTTGATCCTTACCGGCGGCTATGTGAGAGAGAACGGGCAGGCAGCTCTGGACGCGGGCGTCGCAGACCTGATCGCCATGGGCAAACCGTTCCTTGCGAATCCCGACCTGGTCGAACGGTTACGCAACAACTGGCCCCTCAACGAATGGGACGGCGCGAGGTTCTATACGGCGGGGCCGAAGGGATATACCGACTATCCATACTAGCAACAGCGTCGCGATGATCTCGACGAAACCTGCTCATGTCATGCAGCTACTGCGTAGGCCCGAACGGGTGTTTTCAGACAAGGTCCGCACGATCAACACTGCCAGGAGCGGGATGACAATCGCGTAGATGTACTGCGAGCGCGACACGCCGATGCCGAACGGAAACCAGATGCCCGGCACACCGATCGGATCGAGCAGCTCGCCACCGAATAGCCCGGCCATGATCGAAGCCAACGTGACGAGCGCCAGCATCCGCCTTGGTCCACTGCGGGCAATGCGCGCGCCTATCAAGACAAACAGCGCGATCGACCCCAGCCGGCTGCCGCTAGTCACACTTGCCGAATGGGTCACGGCGCCGATAGCGGCGATGACCGCCAGCGCTACCGCCGACACATCGATGCTTCGCCACGGACGCCGGCACCAGCGGTTCCACGCCAGCGCCCAAGCCGCTACCGTTGGCACCCACATCACTGACGCCAGCCAAGCATAGGTACGCAGATCTTGCAGATCTGTCCACGCGACGATCGCATTGCTGAGGCGCCTCGCCGCCGTGAGCACGAGCGCTATGCTGACGAAGATCAAGAAACTCTGGTGGCTGCTGCCAGACCAGCACCCCATCGCCAGGCCGATGAGTGCCAACATGGCGATCGGCTCGAGCGCATCGACGATGTAACCGGCGATGGTTCGCTGCCATTGCACGCGATGGAGCTCATCGCTTATCGGCCGCGGAGCCAATATGGGCGCGCTGTGCATGCCGCGCCGTCTGCGCTGATCCCAGAACTGGGAAGCATGTATGCGCGGACAGCGAGCGTGCCACGGGTGCCCGCCGCATCAGCGGGAAGAGCGAACCGGAGCGGCCGCGTGCCAACGACGCGCGGGTCTGGACCGAGCCTGCCCGACCCGCCTAGCCGTTGGCCGTTCCAATAGAGCTCGTAGCCGTGGTCGACGAGGGTCGGCCCGAGAATGTCCCACGACGCGCTCCCGGCCGGTACCGTCACCGTGCGCCGGTACCAAGCGTAGCCGTGATAGCCGGGATGACCGTGCGCCATCCACCCGCCGACGTAATCAGGCAGGCCCACGTCGCTGTCGTGGCTGCCCGACGAGGCGGTCATATCGATCGTGTCCCAACCGTTATCGTCTGTGTTGGGGTCCGCCCAGCGTGGTTCATCGCCGACATGGAATCGCCAAGCGCCATCGAGCAGAGTCGCCGCGGCGCGCAGCGCTGGCGGATCGGGGCGGCCGCCGCTCGCCAAGTCGACGATTACGATGGCCCATATCATCAGCGTCGCGGTGACGATGCCGATGATCAGTTTGCGTTGTGTTGCGTCGGCGGATGTGGCCATCGCAGATATCGACTTGGGCATCATGCAATTCCGCGCACGAGTCGGTCAGGGGAGAGTTTATTCCGTGTGATCACTTGGGCATTGAAGGTACTGCTGTCTTCTTGATCAACACCGCTGGAATAGTAAGCCTGCGGTGGATCGTTTGACACATCCTGTATTTTCGGGGTTATCTCGTCGCACCCGAGAGACGTTTTCCGGGTTTCTTCATCCAATCGAGGGCGGTGTTTACGTTGTCCCTCGGAGCGCTGGGAAGAATGGTCTATCTCATGGCAACCCGGTGAGCTTGCGAGCGTTCTGACTACCGCTCGTACAGCTAGCTAACTGATGGCGACTTCCGTTATGCCAGATGTCCGCTCTTGGCTGCGGATTCAACCGATCGATGCAACGCATTGGGCAAAGCGTTCTGCCGGCGTCTCAAAACGAAGCGTCTCCCGGGGTCGCTCGTTCAACCTGCGAGCGATGGCATTGAGCTTGCTCTGGCTAATATCCGATAGATCCATGCCCTTCGGGAAGTATTGGCGCAGCAGACCGTTGGTGTTCTCATTGGAGCCTCGCTGCCACGGTTGTTGCGGATCGCAGAAGTAGACCTTTACGTCGGCGCCAGTGAGAAGCGCTTGTGCTGTGCCATCTCGGAGCCCCGATCCCAAGTCAGCGATTTGTACAGCTCCTGCGGCAGCTTGTGCGCCTGCTTGATGAGCGCATTGATCACCGTCTCGCTGTCTTTTTCTGCCACTCGCACGAGCATCAGGTAGCGCGTCTGACGTTCCACCAGGGTGGCGATCTGGCTGTTGTGACTGCCGAAAAAAAGGTCACCCTCCCAGTGGCCCGGCACCGCTCGATCCGCTGCCTCCGCTGGCCGTTCGCGAATCGATACCGTCTCGGTGATTCGGCCATGGTCAGGTGTCTTCTGCGTGTGATGGCGCGAGCGGCGCATCCCGCGGGTGCGCCGCAAGTGCTGCAGCAGCTCTTTCTTCAAGGCTCCACGAGCTTGGATAAAAAGCGTTCGATAAATCGTCTCGTGCGACACGTGGCGCGTCTCGTCCTGCGGGTATGTGCGCTTGAGCCACCCGGCCACTTGATACGGAGACCACTCGAGCTGCAGCTTCTCAGCAACGACACGCGCCAGAGCGGGGTTCTTCGCCAGTTTACAGTGCTTCGGACGCTGCGCCCGGTCCCATGCCATCTGATCCGCCGCACTCGCACGGTACGCTCGTCGGCCGCCGTTGCGGCCTAACTCTCTGCTCACCGTGCAAGGCGGACGGCCGAGGGTACGAGCAATCGCGCGAACGGATTGCCCCGCCATCACGCCTCGGGAGATCTCCTCACGTTCAGTCAACGCTAAGCTCAACGCAGCACGGCATCGACGCCGCGGCACTATCCCGCCGCTCCTCCTTAGCATCCCGCCAATCGAAGTATGGTAGCGATCGAACAGGCGAGCGATGGCGTGCAGCGACTCGCCCTGTCGCCAGCGTTCCCACATCAACGCCTTGTCAGCGTCTGTGTACTGGATCCTGGTCCTGCTCTTCATAGCAACATCCTCCTCTCCCGCTAGGGGAGTCTAGGTGTTGCGTCGACCGGTTGAATCCGCAATCAAAAGCGGACGTGCAAGTGATCGTTGATTGCAGAAGATCGTCGTGCTCGCTCGCTATAGCACGCGCTGCTGTTTCGGAGCCCGCAGCCAAGATATTATGATGCGCTTGACCTGCGATCCGGATGGAAAAAAACTCCAGCGCAACAGATCGCGAAGAACCGTAACAGTGACGATTTCAATCAGCCGACCATAAACAGGTTGGCTTATATAGTTTCCTGCCACCGACATGCCAGAACTCCCCATGCGACTGAAATACAGCCTTTTCACTGCGTTGCTCGTATCCAGTCTCGCTACGGCGGCGGTTGCGCAGGACAAGCCAGTCGTGGTGCTGCTCGCGACCGGCGGCACCATTGCCATGAAGATCGATCCGGAAAAGAACGCGCCCGTGCCCGCCATCTCGGGCGAGGATCTATTGGCGACGGTGCCGGGGGTGGCGAAGTACGCGACCGTGGAGGTGAAGAACCTCTCCAATGTGCCCTCGGCCTACATGGATCCCGCTCGATGGGCTGCATTGACGAAGGAGGTCACAGCCACGCTCGCACGTAGCGAAGTGGCCGGTGTCGTTGTATCGCACGGCACGGATACCCTGGAGGAAACGGCCTACTGGCTCGATCTCACGGTCGACTCCGACAAACCGGTGGTGCTCATCGGCGCGCAGCGTAACGCGTCCGAATCCGATTTCGACGGACCGGGCAATCTTACGAACGCGGTGCGCATCGCAGTCGACTCGCAGTCTCGCGGTAAGGGTGTGGTCCTGGCCATGAACGGACAGATCAACGCGGCACGCAGCGTTACCAAGACGCACACGTCCAGTGTGGAGACATTCAAGTCGGGCGAGTTCGGCTTTCTGGGTGAAGTGTACGCCGACCGTATCGTGTATTCGCGTTCACCGCTGCGCCGTCAGCATGTTGAGTTGCGAGCCGATGTTATGCCTCGTGTCGAGATCATCGCCACGTACGGGGGTGTCGACGGCTATCTACTGAAGGCGGCTGTGGATCACGGCGCTAAGGGTATTGTCGTGCAGGGCCTGGGCATGGGGAACGTCAACCCATCTGTGTATGCCGCAGTCAAGGACGCGATCGCGCGAGGAGTGCCCGTCGTCATCACGTCGCGCGTGCCGAATGGCCGCGTGTTGCCGAACTATGGTTTCGAAGGCGGTGGCCAAACGCTGGTCGCGGCGGGCGCCGTGATGGGCGATGACCTGTCGCCGCAGAAGGCGCGAATTCTATTGATGCTGCTATTGAGTAACGGTCGCAGCAGCCAGCAAGCGTTGCAGATGGCGTTCGATCGATAAATCGGTCGGCGGACCGCGGTCGAAGGCGGGGACAATATGAGAACGACGACCCTTTTCGTTGAAAATAAACAAGCCATACCAGCGCATGAAGACGGCAGGAAATGCCTAGTAGGTATACCCCATCTTTAGATAGCCGCCATGGTTTCCGTCCTTGCCCCACGCATATTCGAGGTTCATGACAATGCCCTCCTTGGGTTTGAGAGCGAACTGCACACCTGCGCCCGCCATCGGGTAACGGCTGTCACTGTCCGAACACTTGTCATCGCCCCCATAGAGGCACGCGACGCCGGCGAAAACCGTCGCCGTCCATTTGTCGCTCAATCTGAGCCTCTCCTCGGCCTCGATTGAAGACATGTACTCCGCGTTGTACTCGCCGATCTTGTAGCCACGCAGTTGAATCGAGGCTCGCGCCACAGTGGGCGCATCGCTGGTCAGGTGATTCAGCTGGCGAACCGCAAATACGTTGCCGTTGCCATGCTCGACGTAGTACCTGAAATCGATGCGATAGACATCGAAGTCATTCTCGCCGCCCAGGGATTCGCGGTAAGCCATATTGTTGATGCTAAGCACCCAACCTGCGGTCGGCTTGTTCTCGTTGTCGCGTGAATCGCGATAGACGACCAGACCCGCGCCGCCCGATTTGTAGGGTTCGACGCCCAGGATATCGAGTGTCTGCTCGTCCTCCGCCGTTTCACCGCCAACGAAGACGTTCTGGTAGATGCCCTGCACGCCGATGAACCAGTCGCCCTTGACTCGGTAGAGGTAGCGGGCAATCACGGAACGCAGCTCGCCATTGGACTTCAGTGGGACTCCCGTTCCGAGGTAGTCGTTGTAGTCATTCTTGACGTACCCGTACACCGCCCCGGCGATCAGTCGTTGATGGTCCTCATCGAAGGATGTCCTCGCCTGCATTCCGCCGACGATCGAATCGGTATTCGAATACTGGGCCGTCACACCAAAGATGGACGGGCGCGACTTCGCATCGAAGTAATGCAGATACGCACCAATCGCGCCGAACGCGGTGCCGAGTTTGGGATTGCTGTTGAAGATGGGCGCGAGCAACCATGGGGACTTCTCCCCGAGTGGCGAGGATGCGGTGTCGGCCTGCGCAGCCGATGGCGCAGCATCCTCATTCTGCGGAAACGCTGGCCTCGGAGTTGCAGCCATGACGATGAGCGCAAGCGGCATGAGCCATTCCTGTCTGCGCCAAACGATCGAACCCATCGTTTCTCCCTTGGCAGGTGTACATGCAACGGAGGAATCGCGTGGTCAAGATCGATGGCTATCGCTAAGCCGGTCAATGAGTATTAAGGGAAGGCACGAGGTACGTGCGCACGCTCCAGATGGTGCCCCACCGCTCGTGGTCGCAAGTGGGCAACCAGAATGGCGATCCAACCAGAAGCGCTAGGTGCCGGTGGCGTATGCGACCCAGCCACGGAAGGTGAATCCGACATAGAACAGGCTGACGTTCGTGAAGCCGCTGTCCCGCAGCAGCGCTTCATCCTGTTCGGGCGCCAGGATCGGTAGTTGCGCATCTATAGCAGCCCGGGCGTTCGCTGCTTTCTCCGGATCGACGCCCGCAGCAACCGCAAAGCTGACGTATCGCGATAACCATAGCGAGCGCTCTTGCTCACTTTGCGGAAAGCTGAGATGCGCGATCACCAATGGTGCGCCGGGCTTGAGGCGGCGCTGAATCTCCCGGATCGTACGCAAGCGCTCCTCGCGCGGAACGAAGTGCAGAGTCAGCAGGCACGCCGCCGCATCGAACGGTCCATCAGGTGCAACATCGATGTAGCCGTGGTGTAAATGCACGCGGGAGATGAGTGGACCCAGCGTACTCTCAGCCAGTTTCAGCATCTCGGCAGAGGGGTCGACCCCATCGAATTGCCAGTTCCGTTGGTTCTCCGCAAACACCTTTAGTTCCAGGCCGCCACCGGCGCCGACGACCAGTACACGCGCATCCTGTGGAGTGCGCTCCGCGAGTAAGAGCATTGCCATGCGTTGCAGATCGGCAAAGCCCGGCACGATACGCGGTGGACCCTCCGCATATCGAGCCACCGCCTGCGGGTCGGTAAAAACATCGGTGGCCTTGCTCATCGATTGATCCTTGGTGACGGACGTGTACGGCCTGAACCTGACTTCGAAGTAGCCTTCGTGCGCCGTGCGAGCGCCTTCTCATAGGCCGCCTGCAGTTCGCCGAAGACCGAGCGCGTCGGGCACGGTGCGCCGAGGTGCAGATGGCGAAGCTCGTTCATGAAGGCGTTCCAAAGCGGAACACCGCCTTTTTCCAGCAACTCCGCGCGCACCGACAATTCCCTGCTCGGACTCGTATGCTGGCGACCCCAGGCGCCCATGTGCGCGAGCAGGGGGACGAGCTGAATAGCCGCTTCCGTGAGGCTGTAGATCCCTTTCTGCTGGTGTTCCGGATCGGGGCGGCGCGTCAGCAGTCCGGATGCAGTCAGGCGCTTCAGCCGATCGGCGAGGATGTTCGAGGCGATGCCTTCCTCGCTCTGCGTGAGTAGCTCGCCATAGCTGCGCCTGTTCCCGAACATGACGTCGCGGATGACGATCAGGCTCCAGCGGTCGCCGATCTGTTCGAGCGTCAGATTGATCGGACAGCCGGATCGTCCTGTCTGCGGCACCGCCGTCTCCTCGGATTTCCACTTGCAATATGCATAGGCTGACAATAGAGTTCACCAGTTGCAGATTGCAAGTGGTTTTGCACCAAGGGACTTCGCGATGTCGCTCACGCTCTACGGTCACCCATTCTCCTCGTACACCCAGAAAGTCCTCATCGCGCTGTACGAGAACGGCACGCCCTTCGAGTTCCGTTGCCTCGGGCCGGATACGCCGCAACACGCGGCCGAGTGGCTGCGACGCTGGCCGTTGAGCAAGTTCCCCTTGCTGGTGGATGGCGAGCGCAGCATCGTAGAGACCAGCATCATCATCGAGTATCTGCAGCTCGTGCATCCCGGACCGGTGCGCCTGCTGCCCGCGGACCCGATGGCCACGCTGGATGTGCGCTTTCTCGATCGCTTCTTCGATCTGCACGTAATGAACGTAGTGCAGCACGCGGTGAACGGTGCGTTGACCGGCGATCCGGTGAAGCGCATGGAAGGCCTGGCGTTTACAGAGAAAAAGCTGGAACTCGCCTACGCGTGGCTTGAAGGGCAGCTTGCGGGCAGGAAATGGGCCGCTGGTGCGGACTTCACACTGGCGGACTGTGCTGCCGCACCCTCGCTGTTCTACGCGGACTGGACGCACCGGATTTCTGGGGAATATCCCGTGCTGCGTGCCTATCGCACGCGGTTGCTTGCCCATCCGTCATTCGCCCGAGCGGTGGACGAAGCACGATCGTTCCGGTCGCTGTTCCCTTTGGGAGCCCCGGACCGCGATTGAAGTCCCGTGCCGACTTCGAACGAAGTCAGCGTTTCAGAATTTCAACAAACTCGTAGCCCAGCCTGTTGCGTAGAGGCCGAGGCCGAAAATCCCGTGTGTAACGAGACTGCGAAGACGCGCAGCAGTTGGGTCCGGAGTGCGACTGCCTGCAATGCCGGCGCCCATGCCTGGCTGCATCAACAGGAACGGCGCTACAACGCTGCCTATCCCGACGATTAACGCCGGGCCGATGGTCGGGTGTCGCGCCCAGTCGATTCTCCAGATGGCGAGCAGCACCGACGCGAATGCAATGCCGATGAAATAGTGAGCGGTCCATCCGATCACGCGTTCGCCCCGGATTGGCGCCGCGGCCGCAATGGATTTGTGGCGAAAGCGACCGTGCGTTACATGGGCAAGCCAGCGGCCTACCAGGCCATAGTCCGGCAGCGCACCGCCACGAAGCCATTTTCGGACGACTGCCCAGATGTCCATTGTCGCGGTCGCTCCGACCCCGATCAGAGCAGCGCATACCAGGTACTCCGTAGCGTTAGCCATTTCCTGTCTCCTTCGATTCCGTCGACAAAGGCAGTGGTCGCGCGCTCACCATCCAGCAGGCAGCGTTGAAACGAACTGCGTCTGCATGCACGTAGGGATTGAAAGCGGTACGGACCGTTTCGACGATCCGCACTCGAGCCGGTTCGTCCACATCTTGCAGCACCCGGCCGAGCGGACCGAGCTGGGTGAAGTAACGGACCAGCTCCGTCTCGGCAAAGGTGCAGGGAATGTCGACTGGCCGAATGTCGATCCCAGTCCAACCGCTTTCCTCCAGGATGCGGTTGACTCGGCGTCGGTCCGCGAATGCGAACTGCCCCGGCGCGTCCGGCTGGCGCACAGGAATATCCGGTAGCAATGGTGCTGCTGCACGCTCGGCTGTAGTCATGAATGGATTCTCCGCAGGACTTCGCCACGTGAAGAACCGCAGCTCAGCGTTGTCCTTTGCGGCACGGCGCAGATTCGTAAACGCCCTGACAGGGTCGTCGAAGAACATGACGCCGAAGCGCGAGACGATCATGTCAAGACTCGCTGGCTCGAATACGTGGAGCTGCGCATCGCCGTTGATGAACTCCACGCCCGTGCCCTCTTGTTGGGCGCGGGTTCGGGCGATGGCGATCATCGGATCCGAAATATCGATGCCGATGCAGCGGGCTCTTATTTCGAGCGCTCGCGCGATGGCGAGTGTGGTGGCGCCAGTGCCGCAACCGACGTCAAGCACCAAGCCGCCGGACCTTGCAGAGACCGCATCGACAAGCAGTTGTTCGAGCGGTTGGAAGACCTCGTCGAGTACCGCCTGCATCTCGACCCAGGCGTTGCCGGCACTGCCGTTCCAAAGAGTTGCCTGCTCGCGGTTGGCTTGCTGTACGTCGTTCATGACAGTCTCCTTTGACTTGCCTTCGAAGGGCATAGGTCGCAATGTGCCACTTCAAGCCGACTTGAGGTCAAGCCGATGAGAGACCTGGACATCGCAGAGGTGGCGCAGCGTTCCGGCGTGCCTGCCTCGACGCTGCGCTTCTATGAGGAAAAGGGATTGATCGCCTCGGTTGGCAGGCGAGGACTGCGGCGCCTGTTCGATCCCGTTGTGCTGCAACGGCTGGGGCTGATCGCGCTGGGCCGAGCCGCGGGTTTCTCCCTGGAAGAGATTGCACTCATGTTCGCGCCGGACGGACGCCCACGCATCGACCGCCAGAAGCTCGCAGCCAAAGCAGAGGAACTGGACGGGACCATTCGCGAACTGACCGCCATGCGCGACGGTCTGCGGCATGCCGCTGTCTGTCGCTCACCGAGCCATATGGAATGTCCCACTTTCCGCCGCCTCCTGACCGCCGCTGCATCGGGAGCCATTGGCGCGCGCAGGAAGAAAGCTGCCCTACCAAAACGACGCTAGCCTCCGCCGATCGGTCGTCGATGAGTTCTTCCGGATTGCGTCTGTTCAACGCAAATTCGCTACGGAAAGGCTGCCGATCGGAGCAATCGCGTTTCCGTTCTGGTCGCTCCGCCCTATACACTTGACGGCACTCATGACGTACTCCATCGGGTCAGCGCCGCCCTGCCTTCGGCGCATTGCCGTCCTCCTTGTGGCGTTCGCATTCACGCTGTGGGATGCCACATGTGTTGCTCAGTCCACGAATAGCTTTGGCATTCCATCGGCCGATAAGCCGCAGCCGGATAGCGCCATCAACGCCGTGCCCGGCTCGCGAGCCCAGGGATGGCTGGCCCAGGGACGTTCGGAAGTGCTCGCCCGGCATGGAATGGTTGCGACCAGCGATCCGTTGGCGTCGCAGGCCGGCCTCGAAATCCTGCACCAGGGCGGCAACGCCATCGATGCGGCAGTTGCGACTGGCGCCGTTCTTGACGTTACTTCGCAGAACGATACGGGCATCGGTGGCGACCTCTTTGCGCTCGTGTACATCGCGCGGGAGAAAAAGCTCTACGCGCTGAATTCCGCGGGCTGGGCGCCGCAGGGATGGACACCTCAATACTTTACCGAGACGCTCGGGGTACGCAGCGTGCCGTCCAGCGGCGTCAATGCCACGACGGTGCCTGGTGCCGTTTCAGGGTATGACGCCCTGCTCAAGCGTTTCGGCACGATGACGTTCAAGGAGACCTTCGAGCGCGCTGCGCGCATCGCCGAAGAGGGTTGGGGACTGGCGGAGCGGCGCCATTCGGACCTGCTCAGCGTTGTCCCTGCATTGCGTGCCGACCCGGATTCGAAAGCGACCTTTCTCCACGGCGACCAGGCTCCGGATCTGTACAGCATCATTCGCAATCCGCGCCTGGCCAAGGCGCTGCGGGCCATTCAATCCCAAGGTCGCGATGCGTTCTACAAAGGAGACATTGCCACCGCGATCGTTGCCAAGATACGCGCCAACGGCGGTGTGATGTCCGCCGCCGATCTCGCCGGTTTCCAGTCGGAGTGGGTCGAGCCGATCTCAACCACCTACCACGGGTACGATGTGTTCGAGCTGCCGCCACCCGGCCAGGGTTTTGCGGCATTGGAGATGTTGAACATCCTTGAAGTGTGCACACCCAAGCTCGGGATGAACCTGGCGTCACTCGGGCCGGCGAATCCGATGTATTGGCATCTGCTCGTCGAAGCGAAGAAGCTGGCGTACGCGGATCTTCTCGCCAAGAACGGTGATCCGAAGTTCGTCACGGTGCCGGTGACGAACCTGCTGTCGAAGGAACATGCGGCATCGTTGTGCAGCAGGATCAATCCCGGCTCGGCTGCATCCACGATTGCCGCCGCCGGTCCGGATGGAGGCACGATCTACCTGACGACTGCCGATCGCTGGGGCAACATGGTGTCGCTCATCCACAGCGTGTTCAGCGTCTACGGCAGTCGCGCAACCGTCGGGCCCTATGGGTTCGTGCTCCAGAACCGCGGCGGAGCCTTCTCGCTCAACCCGGCGAGCCCGAATGTCGTCGCACCCCACAAGCGTCCTTTTCATACGATCATCGCAGGCTTTGTCATGAAAGATGGCCAGCCGCTGATGACATTCGGAAACATGGGCGGCAGCGTTCAGCCCGAGACGCATGCACAACACATGGTGAACATGATCGATCTCGGGATGAACGTGCAGATGACAACCGATGCCGCTCGCTTCACGCACAACCAGACCAGCAACGTTCTCTCCCTCGAATACAACCTGTTCAATCTGGTTGGCGCTGCGCTGAAGGCCAAGGGACACGAGGTGCAGCCGGTGAACGGTGCAGCGGTCGGCGGCTATCAGGGCATTCTCTTCACGCGCGATCCTACGCTGCCCGAACCCACCTTCGATCGTAAGTCTGCCAGCGAGGACCGGCCGGTCAATGGCGTGTACCGAGGCGGCTCCGATCATCGCAAAGACGGTCAGGCCGCAGGCTGGTAACGCAAGACCAAGCCAGGTTCAAAGCAGCGGCAGGCTACCCGTGACTTCGTCAACGCGATCCTCTCGATCCGGTCCGACAGCCACTGCGGTGTAGGTTGGCACTCCACCGAATTCAGTGAGTCCAGCATCCTGGATCAACGCGCTGATGAGTCCCAACGATTTCGCCTTCTCGTGCAGGGCGAGCAGTTCGGCCTCCGAGTTGACGCCCACGCAGATCTTCTTGAAGCGACCCAGCAGCCAGGGCGCCAGGCGTTCGTCAAGCGGAATGACGAAATTGTCGCCATCCTGCCTGCCGAGTTGCAGGATGGGGCGCATCGACGCATGTGCGCCTTGGGCGATCATCTTGCCTTTACGCATGTTCAGGTCTTTGCGCAGTGCGATGGTCTGTTTGTGTTCCATGGTTGCATTGTCCAGCGAAGTCGGCGGCGAGTGAAGGGCCGGGCAACGCTGCGCCCCGAGGAGCGAAATACCGGGCAATCAGCATCCGCGATGACTCCATAGTCACAGAGCGTTGCACACGCGCGTGTTTGCGAGAGACACTCGCGGAAACCTGCACGCTACTACCAAGCGAGGTCGAGCGATGAGCAAGAAGCTGGACATCACGTCAATCCTCGGCCGTATCGGTAGTGGCTACCCGGCACCGTTCGATGAGCCTTGCAAACGACGCGAGCGAAAACGGCTCGGCGATGCCGCCGGCCTGACCCAGTTCGGCATCAACCTGCTGCGGCTGCCGCCTGGAGCCTGGTCGAGTCAGCGGCATTGGCACACCGCTGAGGATGAGTTCGTGTACGTCGTTGCCGGTAGCGTGGTGCTCATCACCGATACCGGCGAGCAAGTATTGCAGGCTGGTGATTGCGCCGGCTTCAAGGCAGGCGCTCCTGACGGTCACCATCTGCAGAATCGCTCCAACGAGGATGCGATCCTTCTGGAAGTCGGCGGCCGCGACGCTGCGGACGGTACGTTCTATTCGGATATCGACATGTTGATCCGGCCGCATGCGGACACATTCGTCCATCGCGACGGTACGCCGTACGAGAAGTAGCCGGGCAACCTGCCCGGCAGCCCACCCTCGCTGAGGAATTCCGCGCGGCGTCCAAGTCGCCGCGCTGATTGCAGGGCGATGGAAAGCGGGCACATGATGTGTCCGTCTTTCCAACCTGGAGCAACCCGATGAAAGTCATCAAGACCTACCCGACGCGAGTCGAGGCGGACCTGGCGAGAATCGCCCTGGATGCCGCCGATGTGCCCTCGATCGTCGTCGGCATAGGCGTCGGCATGGAAGGTGGGATGGCAGGCGTGCAGTTGCTCGTGCCGGACGATCGCCTTGAGGAAGCCCGTGCAGTGCTTGAAGACTCATGATCGCAATACACGGCTTGGCGCCGTTCGGGTGAGCAATCGCTATGTCAACTTCCTTGCACCGCCGTGGAGTTGCGAGAGAATAGCGGCCGGGTCGTTCAGTAGTTCCCAGCTCAGTGGTTCTGGCCTCCAAAATTCAAATCAAAGTCAGCTCCCGAGTATGCGAAACCCAAAGGTCATTGTCTTACTGCTGCTTGTAATCGCGGCCTTGGCAGACGGTGTCGCCCACCAACTAACGAGCCCCCGCGAGATTCTCGGGCCCAGTGACATTGCGTTCATGTTTGTCGCGACGTTTTTGACTTTCCTTTGGTATCGCTTCGATTCAGATCAGATCGCTTATCGGCGAACGCCATGGCTCAACGTCTCGGTCATAGCCATTTCCTTGCTTGCATTGCCGTACTACTTCTTTCGATCGCGTGGTTTCGCTCGGGGCGGAATTGCAGTTGGTTTGTTCTTTGGTTGTTGCGCGCTATACGCACTGCTCCAACATGCGGGTGAACTTGTCGCGTACCACGCATGGCAGAACTAGAAGGCGCCCGCAGTTCAGGGTTGCCGATGGATTCTCAAGTGCGGAGTGACATGCTGCTAACGTCATGGTCGAGATGTTGGGGATCGCTTGGCGCAAGCGGCGACGGTATGGCGTTGATGCGCGATCTGGTCGCCGCTTACGAGGAACCGCAGCGCAGCTATCACACCACCCAGCACCTCAATGAATGCATTGCCCAACTGGAGCCGTACCTGGAGCTCGCGGTTCGTCCCGCCGAGGTAGAGACTGCTCTTTGGTTTCACGACGCCGTCTATGACGTGCGCGGCAAGGACAACGAAGCAAGGAGTGCGGCGTGGGCAGAAACGGAGTTGAGAGCCGCCGCGGTGGAGTCCGACGCTGTCGGCAGAGTCAAGGAACTCATCATGGCGACCTGTCATGCGGCGTTGCCACAGGGCAAGGATCAGCAACTGCTCGTGGATGTGGACCTTTCGATCCTTGGCGCGCCACGGCCTAGATTCGTCGAATACGAGACGCAGGTTCGGACCGAGTATCAGTGGGTGCCCGGCTGGCTCTTTCGCCGCAAACGGCGCGCCGTCCTCAAGGAGTTTGTCGCTCGGTCCGCTATCTACAGCACTGTGCAGATTCGCGAGAAACTGGAGTCCCAGGCGCGCGCCAACCTGGAATATTCGCTGCAACTGTTGAGAGGTTAACCGGGCCTGCGCATCTTCGACGCCGCGTGCATGATTTAGTCTTTTTTCGGTGCGCGGCGAGCTTGTAGTATCGGTATTGGTTACCCCCACTACTTCGGAGAAGAATAGATGCGCAAATTTTCTGCGCCAGCCCTAGCGCTGACACTAGTGACCGCCGTGATGCTGACGCAGGTGCCCGCGCACGCTGCCGCAGCCAGCTCGAAGAGCTCGCATCTCGTCGAATTCGAAAGAATGACCTGGCCCGAAGTGAAGGACGCGCTGGCCGCCGGCAAGACCACGGCGCTCATCTATACCGGCGGCGTGGAAGAACGCGGTCCGCAGAACGCCAACGGCGGCCACAACATGATGGCGTACGCGACCGTAAAGGCCATTGCGGAGAAGCTCGGCAATGCCATCTTCATGCCGGTGCTGCCATACACCCCGAACAACGCCAAGGCAGACATGCCGGGCACCATCGGCATTACGGCCGACCTGCTGGCTGCAATGCTTGAGCGCATTTCCGAGCAGTCGATCGTCAATGGCTTCAAGAACGTCATCATCATGGGCGACCATGGCGGCGGCCAGCCGAAGGTCTACCAGGAAGTGGCCAAGAAGCTGAACGACAAGTACTCCGCGCAGGGCATTCACGTGTACTACTGCGATCAGGTCTACACGCCTGCCAACGATGCGTTCAATGAATATCTGGCCAGCAACGGCTATCCACCCAGTCTCCATGGCGGCATTCCTGATACCGCGGAAATGATGTACCTCGACAAGGACAACATCTGGGTCCGCAAGAACCTCGTGGCGACGGCATTGGGCGATCCCGTGGTCGATGGCAAGGGGCAGGTCGGTCCCAACAGCCCGCACAACGGCATCACCGGCGACGCTCGTCGTTCCACCGCGAAACTCGGCAAGAAGATCTTCGATATGAAGGTCGACTACGCGGTGAAGCAGATCCAGAGCCTCGTCCCGCAGAAGTAAATACTCGTCAATTGATGGTACGCGAACACGGCGCCCAGCTTGGGTGGACGCCGTGTTCCAAAACTCGCGAAGCCGGCGGCCATGCCGCCGGACAATGTGGTCGAGTGCCAGGCCCGTGCGGCGCAACGCTGACCGGTGCGGTGTTAGCTCAGCTCGTTCTTCACAATCTCCCCGCCGCGCATGATGACTGGCAGGTTGCGGCCGTTCGCCGCGAGCAATGCGATGTCCTTGAGAGGATCGCCTTCAACCACTAGCAGGTCGGCGTGCGCTCCAGGTTTCACGCAGCCGATCTGTCCGGCTTGCATCATGAGCTCAGCGCTGATGGAGGTTGCCTGGCGCAGGATCTCCAGCGGCGTGAAGACTTCGCGACGCAACAGGAATTCCTTGCATTGCTCCACGTACAGCTTGCCGAGGAGATCGGTGCCAAATCCGATCTTCGCGCCTGCCTGTCGCATGTAGTCCATTCCCGCCAGCGCCTGCTGGTGAACGATTTCCACCTTGGCCTGGCTTGCCGGTGGGAAGCCGAGCTGCTTTCCGTGCTGCTGGAGCGCGAAAATGATCGCCATGGTCGGCACGATGAAGGCACCCATGGAGGCGACGTACTGAGCGGTCTCCAGATCGATCAGAGTGCCGTGCTCGATGGAGTGCACGCCGAATTCCACGCAGCGCCGGATAGCACTGGCGGAGTGGCAGTGAGCCGCGGTGTACGTGCGACGCTGCGTCGTCTCCTCGACCACCGCGCGAATCTCATCCTCGCGAAATTGATTCATCCAGATGGGATCGGTGGGTGAGGCGACGCCGCCGGATGCCGTGATCTTGATGCAGTGGGCGCCGCGCCGTAGTTCCTCGCGTGCAGCCTGGATCATTTCATCGACGCCGTCGGCAATGCGGCACAGCGAATTAGTGGCCCTGCATCCGCAGACCGCATCGGCTTCGTGCGCGGGACGAAAGTCTCCGTGGCCGCCGGTCATCGACAGGATGCGACCGGAATAGAAGTAACGTGGTCCGCGAATCAATCCGTCCGCCAGCGTCTGCGCCAGGCTGTAGTCGCCGCCACCAACATCGCGCACAGTCGTGAAACCGCTATCGAGCGCATGGCCGAGCATCCTGGTCGCATGAGCGGCGCGGTAGGTCGCTCCAAGAGCTTCGAGTCGCTGCACGTTGACGTCGCACGCATAGGCGTGGACATGCGCGTCGATCATGCCCGGCATCAGCGTCCGGCCTTTGGCGTCGATGACCGTTGCGGCGGCAGCCTGCAGCGGCACGTCGGAGACCTCGCGGATCAGCCCGTCCTCGACCAGGACGTCGACGCCCTCGGGGCATTCCGCATCGCTGCCGTTGAATACGCGTGCATTGCGAAACAGGGTCTGCGTCGACATCGGTTCTCCGGGTGTTTCAACTACCGCCGGTGCCACCGGCTGTTGGGTGTTGGAGCTATCTCAACCCGAGCAAATACGCCGTTTCCAAGCCGCTGACAACAAAAAAGCGGGTGGAGGCTCACGCCTCCACCCGCCTGTCACTCGCGGATGCGAAAGCTCTCCTTACGGAGCAGCCTTCATGTTCTTACCCGAGATCTGCAGATCGAAGCCATCCGGATCCTTGATGTGGAAGCTGTCTTCGGTGTCCTTGCGGGGCTCGAAACCGCGGCTGCGCAGTTCCGCCTCGACCTCGTCCTTGTTCCAGTTGTCGATGGTGTAGGCGATGTGGTCGACGAAGGGCTTGTTGTCCGGTTGGCGCGTATGGCGCGGGATCAGGAAGGAATCCCCGAACGAAAGCGCGCACTGCTTGCCGTTGTCCTCGCTCACGCGCATGCCAAGCAATTCTGCGTAGAAGTCGCGGGTGCGGCCATAGTCGGCAACGCCGTAGGAGATGTGATTGACCGCGACCGCCTTGAAGCCCTTGTGTGCCGGGGCTGCGGCAAACGCGGGCACGGACGCAACCGCAGAAGCCGCTGCGATGCCGGTCACAAGGCCCTGGATGAGGTTGCGACGGGATATCTTGCCGCGTTCGAACTGGCTGAGCAGGTCGATGACAATTTCTTCATTTTCCATAAACGTCCTCCACAGGACTGGTGCTAGCGTTTGAATCGAATTCGTTGGAGCCCTGCGTGTGAGAAATTTCCGCGTGGCCGGACACCTCAGCACAGCGTCACGAAGTCTAACCATTGGCGATTGGCACACAAGTAGCGGCTACCGTTGGCAGGACAAGTATCGCGGCCGGTGTCGAAAACGTAATGATCGGTAGCGACGTATCGACGTATGGCGCCAACGGTGCAGGTCACTCATCCGGGACGATGGGCGCGTTGGCACCAACCACCCTATATCTGTGTTGACTTAGCTAAGTCGGGACCAGGTCAAAACTGGACCGGAGCCCGATCGGGCGATTTCGCCTCTCTTGCGTTTCACCGCCGCTCCCCGCGTGTCATGTCTGCGCGGCTGCTGCGTATCATTCCACAGGCACTCTCGCAGGCACATTGGTGGTGACCTAATGGCGGATTCGGGGATTTCATATTGATGTCTATGCAACGGCGGGCGATGGCAGCGCGGGACGCGAACAGGTCGAGATATGTAGGGGCATTGCTGATGATCATGGCGTCGTGGCAGGTGCGATCGATCGCAATGCCGGATACGCCGCCGGTGCAGTTCAACATTCCGCAGCAGTCGCTCTCGGCGGCGTTGCACCGACTGGCTTTGCAGGCCAATCGCGAAATGCTGTTCGAGGCCGATACGGTCGCAGATCTGGTCGCGCCGGCCGTGGTCGGCCTGATGTCGGCAGAAGCCGCGCTGCGCAAGCTGCTGACCGGAACCTCCCTTGAATTCGTCGAGGATGACAGCGGCGCGATCATCGTTCGCCGCAGAGTTTCGCGTCCGTCAACTAACGTGAAGCATGCGCCGCGCAAAGCGCCCGAGCCTGCCGTGGCTGCTGTCGTCGACCCGCCTGTGGCGCAGCCGGTCGTTGCGGCCGAGCCGGCACGAATCGAAGCAGGCAACTGGATTGCCCGCTTTCGCAGCGCCTATTTTCATCCTGCCAACGAGTCGGACGCGTTTGCGACGACCGGTCCGCGGCGGCAGACGGTGCGGCCGAACGACATTACGACCACCGATCGTTGGTTCGCCGAGGTCGATCTCGAGTACCTCCTGAACGGCCACTGGTCGAGCGAACTCGCGCTGGACCTGCCGCGCAGCTTCGATCTGCAGGTACGCAATTCGGCGCGTCCAGCCGGGCCCGGCGTCGTCGGCACGTTCAAACAGATGCCGGTCACCTGGACGTTCAAGTACAACTTTGCGCCCGATTCAACATGGCGGCCTTACGTGGGCGCGGGCATCAGTGCCACCGTGTTTTCCGACCAGGACACCAACCCATACGGTTTGAAGTCCATTTCGGTGGGCCCGGCCTTGCAGGCGGGCATCGACGTACGTCTCAACGATCGCTGGTTCCTCAATGCCGACATCAAGTGGGCTCGCATCCGACCGGACTTCCGTCTCCTCGGCACCGAGGTTTCGACGCTGCGAATGGATCCGCTCATCTGCGGTGTCGGTATTGGCTATCGCTTCGGTGCGTCGGTTCCTGCCCCCCGTGGCAGCCATCGTGCCGCCCATCGCACCATCGAGTGGATCCAAGGCAGTGCCGCCTGCGGGTACTGCTGCGCCTCAAAGCGAGGTTCGCTGAGTACACACATCGAGATGGACAACGTTCCTCGTCCCCACTACGGATCCCATTGCGGAATTGCGCCGTGGATATAGCTTCCTACCTGCCCATCGAACATGCGCGCCTGGCACAGTTGAAAGCCTTCGACGTGCTGGACACGCCACCCGAGCAGCCCTTCGATGAGATTGCGAATCTGGCCGCACGATTGTGTAACGCGCCTGCAGCCGCCGTCAGTCTCGTCGATATCGACCGGCTTTGGTTCAAGGCTCGCGTCGGATTCAACGTGAACCAGCGCACCCGGCGCGGATCGTTCTGCGACATCGTCGTCACCACCAGAAAAATGCTCGCCGTTCCCGACGCAGCACGCTTCAATATCAGCTACGGCGGTCTGGGGCATCTGGATATCCAGTCCTATCTCGGCGTTCCGTTGGAGTGCGAGGCAGGCGCGATCCTGGGAACGCTGTGCGTTTTCGATACCGAACCGAGATCGTGGGAGAAAGGCCACAGCGAAACGCTGGGAGTTCTCGCGCGCCAGGTTGTCGCCAACCTGGAACTGCGCAAGGCACGGACGGAAATGGCCCACCTGTGGGAGCAGCAGTATCGACTCGGACAGCAATATCGGCTGGCGCGACACGAAGAGCAGCTGCGCTGGACGGTGGTGCTACGCGACGGACTCGCGCAGGACCTGGCAGGGCTGGCTTATATCGTTCAGGGGATGCAGACGAAATGCCATGACTCAAAGACAGTCGGCGAATTGCACGATGTTCAGAAACTGGTACGCGCAATGGTCAAACAGTGCACCGCGTTGGCTCGCGGGCATGTCGTCTTCGGGGATTGCGGGTTGCGCGATGCGCTCGAACGTGTCGCTGCGGTTACCCGGGCCAGCACCGGCATCGCCTGCACGGTCGATTGGAAAGGCCGGGCCTACATTGCCGACCGGTCGCTATCGCAAGGATTGCTGCAGATCGCGTACGAGGCTGTGGCGAATGCCGCACGCCATGCCGCTTGTGATCACATCACAATCTCGTATGAAGAGAGAGGCAGCACTATCACGCTGGAAGTGTCGGACGATGGCCAGGGACTACCGCCAGATTCGCAGCACTCCGAAGGCGTTGGCATTTCCCTCATGCATTTTCGGGCGCGCGAGCTAGGCGCCAGCCTTGAGTTGCGAGCTCACAGTTCGCGTGGGCTGTCGGTGTATTGTCGCGCGGTGAATAAATGCAGTCAGCCGCCCCGCGAGGAGTCGGCGTAGTAGCTGAGTATGCCGGCAGTTTCAGTCCGGCTCGGTACGGGGCAACAGCACGATCTGGGTATCGGTCTGCATGGCCCGCAGCGGCAGCCCTCGTTCCAGCGTCCGCACGAAGTTCTGTTCTTCGCCGATCCGGAACACTCCGTGAATTCTGCGCTTGGCCAGTTGCTCATCCGCCAGCACGATCGGGATCCTGGCGTAGCGGTTGTATTCATCGATCGCGGCTGCCAGCGGCACGTCGTCCAGGACGATTCTCTGGGATCTCCAGCCATCGATCCGATTGAGATCGGCTGCCCGCATCTCGGACAGGGTCCCCTGCGGCATGCAGTCGATCGCTTGCCCTGCCGTCACCCGCATGCCTTGCGATCCGGAACCCTTCGTCGCCGATCCGACCACCACGGTTCCTTCAAGCACCGAAACTTCAGTGCTGGCGGCGCGGACGTGCACCGCAAACTGCGTTCCGACCGCCCGCGCGAAACCGTTGGCTGTAAATACTTCAAACGGGCGGGACGTGTCGTGTACCACTGAGAAGAGCGCTTCGCCTTGCTTCAATTCGATGTCGCGGGCGGAATGCGAGTAGATCACGTGGACTGTCGTTGCGGTATTCAGCGTGATCGTCGAACCGTCCGCGAGGTTGATAAGTCGCTGTTCGCCGACGGCCGTGGCGTACTCAGCGACCGTCGGCCGCAAGAATGAGAATAAAATCACCGCAATCGCAACGACAGCCACCGGAACAGCGACTGCGACCCAGTGCCGCGTAAGATTGCCAACGGTGGCGCTGCGCCAGCCCTTGGTCTTGGCTGCTTCCGGAACCGGCTGAACCGCATCTCTTATGAGTTTCTCGACTGCGCTGCGGCCGCGCAGCTGTGTCGTCAATTCCCATGCGAGTTCACGTGCTTCGTATTCCTGCGCATGTTGCCTATCGGCTTCTATCCAGGTGACGAATTCCTTGTCCGCCTTCTCATCCACGCGACCGGATTGAATGCGTTCGAACCAGTGCGAAGCGTCGGCTTCGCGGTGGCGCCATGGGACACGCCATTTCATAGGAAGGCCCTCATGGCTGCACCCAGTCGTTCGATAGCGTCCGCCATTTTCCTTGCCACGGTACGCGTACTGAGGCCCATTGCTGCGCCCACTTCGCTGTAGTTGAGTTCCTGGAATCGACACAAGATGAATACGCGCCGCACGTCTGGCGGCATCTGCGCAAGGGCCTGCTCCAGCACGTCCAGCACCTGTTCGCCAGCCAGGTGTTCGCCCGGGCCGATGGAACACACGGCCAGGTCCTCGTTCTCAAGCGGTATGTGCCGGTCGGCCAGGTGCGAGGTTCGGCGACGGCGCAGATCGCGCGCCAGGTTCGTGGCAGTGCGGAACAGCAGGGCGCGCGCCAAGGCTTCGAGCTGCACCGTGTTTCCCTGTCGTACGACCCGGAAATACGTTTCCTGCACCAGGTCGCCCGCATCTTCGGTGGAAACGAAGCGGGTAAGGTATTTGTGGAGCTGGCCACGATACTTGTTGAACAGAAGCGTTACATAGGCGCTTTGGGACTGGGTGACCGGATCGCCTGCAGCGCCGGAATCCGCGGACCTGCAAGAGTCCGCCTCGTGGGTCGAGGTATCGCTGGACGTCATGCAGTGTCTTTATTTCGACGTGGCGGCAGTCGCCCGATGAGCACGATAAGGGTTTCCAATAGTTATGCGCCGCCTGTGGCTGGTATCGCTATATACGCAGCCGGACGCAGAACATGACACGCCACGTGATCGCGGCAGTCATATCGGTGTCGGCAACTTCACCTCAATGGCCTGATTTACACATTTATACACAGGCACGCGGGCGTCGAGCGTCTGTGATGGTTCAATCCTGCGAATCAGGTCCGGTCTGATGAGTGCCAGGGTGAATACCCCGGTGGATACGGCCGGGTCGGCGATGGGTTACCCGCCGTGGCCGTGTTGATGATGGCTATCCGGAAAGTGAGCGTGCGTGTGAGTCAGGGGCTCGTGCCAGTGACGATGCGAATGGCGGGCGTGCGGTGGCACCGGTTCATCGTGCACATGTTGATGATGCTCGTCATGAACATGTTCGTGCTCATGCTCCAGAGGGGAATGGGTGTGCGGGTGGCTATGCTTTTCGGTCAGGTGCAGCCACACGCCTAGTCCCATGAGTGCGCCGGCAACCGCCAGATTCGCGGTGAGTGCCTCGTTGAACGCCAGGACGGCGAGCGCTGCGCCAAAGAAAGGGGCAATGGAGAAATACGCGCCGGTACGGGCGCTGCCCAAGTGGCGAAGACCGACCACGAACAACGACAGGCTTACACCATAGGCCGCCCACCCGATGCCCAATGCGGCGGCGATCGATAGCGGGTTGGGCCAGTGTGCTGCATGCGATATGGCCAGCGCGAGGTTGACGGTCCCGGCAACCAGTCCCTTGGTCGCGGCGATCCACGTGGCATCGGTGAGCGACACCTTGCGGGTGAGGTTGTTATCGATTGCCCAGCACAGGCAGGCACCCAGCACAGCGGCCGTGGCCCACAGTGCGCCGAGGTGGAGATCGGTCGGCCAACTCAATACCAGTGCGCCCGCGACTATGGCGGCGACGCCCAATGCAATGCGTCGGTCGAAGTGCTCCCCGAAGACGAGCCAGGCCAGCAGTACGGTAAAGACACCCTCGGCATTCAATAGCAGTGAAGCCTGTGAGGCGGGGATTTCCCGCAGCCCCATCATGAGCAGGACTGGACCGGCAATGCCGCCCACGAGGATCGCGCCGATCAACCAGCCCCATTCGTTGCGGGGCAGGCGAACGGCCGGCGCGCCGATGATCGACCTATACAGCGTCAAGCCAAGGCCGGAGCCTAGATACAGCAAGCCGGCAAGCAACCATGGATCGAGGGTGGCGAGCAGCCATTTGGCTAACGGCGTACTGCAGCCGAACAGCAGCGCCGCGGTCAATGCGGCCAGTACGCCCGGTCGGTGCAGTGCCGATAAGAAGTTCATTGCCGATCAGTCGATGGGGACAGCCGCGGCAGTGCCATTGGACTCGATTTCATCGAAGCGCTTCCAACGATACACCACATAGGAGATCGCCCACGCTGCGGCGAACAGTCCCACGATGGCAAAGCCCAAGGCGTTGAAGTTCTCGGCGAGGGCCTTCGCGGTCGCCCATCCGCCGCCTTCCAGTTCCAGCTTGTTGGCGATCAGTGCGGTGGTCTCGATGCCGCCGATGACGATGGCAACCGCGGCTGACAAGGCAGTGATGATCATGTTGTAGTACAACTTGCGAATCGGCTTGATGAAGGCCCATTCGTACGCACCCAGCATCAGCACTCCGTCGGTCGTATCGATCAGGGCCATGCCGGCCGCGAACAGCGCGGGGAATACCAGAATGGTCGACATGGACAAGCCATAGCTAGCCTGCGCACCGGCAAGTCCCAGCAGCGTGACCTCGGTTGCCGTGTCGAAGCCCAGGCCGAACAGGAAACCCAGCGGCGCCATCTGCCAGCTATGGCGTATCAGGCCGAATAGCGGCCGGAACAATCGCGACAGCGGCCCGCGTCCGGAAAGCAGGATGTCGAGATCGTCCGCGGCAACCGTTCCACCCGCGCGCACATGCCTGAAGCGGCTCCACACGGAGCGGAATATCACCAGGTTCATGGCGGCGATCACGAATAGGAACACTGCCGACGTTACGGTAGCGACGACACCGCCGATACGCGAGAACGCTTCGAATTGCGCCAGCGCGCCGACGGTGAAGGCGATGCCAACGGCGGCGATCAGCACGATGGTCGAATGCCCGGCCGCAAAGAAGAAGCCGACCGCGATCGGTCGTTTGCCGTCCTGCATCAGTTTGCGCGTAACGTTGTCGATTGCGGCGATGTGGTCGGCATCGACGGCGTGGCGCAGCCCAAGGCTGTACGCCAGCATGGCAGTGCCCAGTTTGACGATATCGTCGGAGACCAGCACGAAAGCCCAGCAAAGCACCGCCGCGTTCGCGGTTAGTAGCAGCGCGTACAGGGCGAACAGGCGCGGCTTGATGGTGGTTACACTCATGACGTGTCCAGATCTAGCGTTGTCGGCAGGTTGCGTCGGTGCGGTGAGCGCAGTCAGGTCAAGCAGGCCTGGAATCCCGCCGTCAGCCATTCGCGATCCAGCTCGCGCCCGATGAGCACAAGCTGGGTGCGCTGCGGTCGATTGCCCCATGCTCCGAGCACACTGGTATCCACCACCATGTGCACGCCCTGGATGACGATTCGATCTTCGCTGCCGGCGAAGTGAAGAAAGCCTTTCATCCGATACAGCAGCGTGCCTTGTTGTTTGAGCGCCTCGGACAACCACGATTCGAAGCGCTGTGCGTCGAGCGGGCGATCCGCTTCGAGGCTGAAGGAGGCGACGCGTTCGTCGTGAGAATGGCCGGGATCGAACGCGCGCTGGGCGATCGGCGTGAGTTCGGTGCCCGTCGCATCCAGTAGTTTCAGGTTGAACTCTGCGGGCAGATGCTGGGTGAACAGCCAATAAGCGCCATCACGCGCGATCCGCAAAACGAACCTGGCCGGTGCGTGCGGCAGGTTGAGCAACCGGGCGCGAAGCTGCGGCTCGATCACCGCATCGGGCTCATCCGTCGGGATGCTTTCTGAGAAAAGAGTGAATACGCGCTCCGCCGCATTGCTCACGTCCAGCGCATCGGATTCAAGCACGGGGCACAGCGCGACCTGCATCGTCGGGTCCGGGCCCTCGTGCAGGATCAGGGAATGGTCGCCTGCTGCAAGGTTGAACGCGCCGGCCCATTCGAAGGGATATTCGGGCTCGAGAAACGACGGCTTGTATTCCAGCGCACGTGCCAGATCGAAACCGCCGATGCCGAGCACGGCGCTCATCGGAACCAGTGCACGCCCGCGCGGATCGCTGCGAACGATCCGCGCCAGCGCATTGATCGATCGCACGCGGCGTTCGAGGGCGTCGAGAGCTTCGGTGCTGACCAGGTCGGATTTGTTCAGAACGATGACGTCGGCGAAGGCGATCTGCGTATGCGTTTCTTCGCTGTCGAGCAGTTGCTGCTCGAAGTGCCGGGCGTCCACCATCGTGACGATGCCGTCCAGTGCGAATTTCTCGCGCACGCTGTCATCGACGAAGAACGTCTGCGCAACGGGTCCGGGATTGGCGAGACCGGTGGTCTCCAGCACGATGCGGTCGAACTTGTCCCGGCGCGTCATCAGGTTGCCGAGAATGCGGATCAGGTCGCCGCGCACGGTGCAGCAGATGCAGCCGTTGTTCATCTCGAAGATTTCTTCTTCGGCGTCGATCACCAGTTCCTGGTCGACGCCGATCTCGCCGAACTCGTTCTCGATGACCGCGATGCGCTGGCCGTGACTCTCGGTCAGGATGCGATTGAGGAGGGTGGTCTTGCCGGATCCGAGGAATCCGGTCAGGACGGTTACCGGAATTCGATTGGCTTCGCTCACGATCCGCTGCTCCGCTGGCCGATTTGTCGATATGCGCGACATCACGGCACGCCAGCGCGCGCTGCGAAAGCAACGGCGATGAACGAGACGAGGGAACAATAAGGGATCGATCGCAGGAGGCCGCGCGCCGTCCGGTGAGCATCAATGCCCCGCCGAAAACGGCCGCAAACCTGCAGCAATGCACCTATCGCCCACCGCGATGTTCGCAAACGCTGTCATCAGGCCGGTCTCCGGACTCACGAGTGCATCCGCTGATGCCGACGAATCGCCTTCCCACGTTGCAGACAACGCAGTGGCCATGGATCCGTCGTTCTCGTTTACCGTTGCGGGGGCAGTGCCGGAATGGGAGTCTTGCTGAGCAAGACGCTTCACCGGCTTCCCGTTTCACTGGCAGTCGTTCGCTACACAAGCGGACGACTACTCAGCACCTGACAACTTCAACAACGATGCTAACTGCCGTACCGGACCTTGGCAAGCCGCGACACCGAGCAAACACACACGTTGGTGAGAGATAATCTTTACCGATACATGAGTCCCGCATCCGGTACGACGCTATCTATGTCTGCGATGAGTTCCAATACGGCGGTTGCTTCTGCTACGACGCAACGCATTGTGATTACAGGCGGTCCGGGAAGCGGCAAGAGCACGCTGTTGCGGGCATTGGCCGAAGCGGGCGAGGTTTGCTACGAGGAGGTTTCAAGGCTCCTGATTCGCGAACAGAAGATTGTGGGCGGCGATCTGCTGCCATGGATGAATCTGGCTGGCTTCGCAAAAGAGTGTGTGACGCGGATGCGCATGCAATTGTCAGACAGCGTTCGCCATCGGCGCGCCTTTTTCGACCGGGGGCTGCCGGATGTCATCGGCTATCTGCGCCATGGCGGACTGATGGCGCCACGCGAGCTGTATGCGGCCTCAGTGGCCTATTCGCCGATCGTATTTTTCGCGCCGCCATGGCCTGAAATCTATGTGAACGATACCGAGCGGCCGCAAAGCTATGCGGAAGCCGTGGCATTGAGCGCACAGATTCGCACTGCCTACGCCGATTGCGGGTTGCAGTTGGTCGAACTGGTGCGCGGTTCGATTCGCGACCGTTTGCGGCAGGTCAGGCAGCATGTACAGATCGAAGCCTGCGCTTGAAGCGGTGGCTGTTCTGGTGGCGTGTCAGGTCCGCGATAGCTTCTCCACGAAACGGCTCGCCATCGCTGCGCGCTGCCCGAAGTGAACATGCAGGTAGCTCGCCAGCAGGTTGCCTTCGCTGTAGCCGACAGGCTCCATCACTGCGGTATTTCTACTGCTTGAGACATTCCATGCGGCTACGTCGTCGATAGCTTTGTCGCACTCCCAGCGACTGTAGTGAAACTCGTGGCAGCGAAGCGCTTCTCCTTGTTCTGCTATCAGGTTCGCGCGCAAAGCCGTTGCATGCCGATAACCCAGTGCGGCCAGGCGATCTGTCATACGTGCTGTGCCTGGCAGCAAACCTGCCATTGGCCAACGGCGACCTTCGTGATCGATGAGTTCCTGAGCGAGCACCATGAATCCGCCGCACTCCGCATAGATGGGTGCGTCGCGTGCATGCAGCTCTTTCAGGCGACTCCATAGCTCGGTGTTCGCGGCGAGCTCGGCACCATGTAGCTCCGGATAGCCGCCACCCAGATACACGCCCGCTGCTTTGGTGGAGGGTTGCTCGCCTCGCAGCGGACTGAAGAACTCAATCTCGGCGCCCGACTGCTCCAGCAGCTCCAGATTCTCCGGATAGTAGAAGCAGAATGCGCGATCGCGGGCGACCGAGAGTACCGGTCGCAACGTCATTCGACGCGGAGCGGTCGTTGCGACTGGCTCGGCAACGGGCGTCGGAAGCGGTAGTGAACCCGCCGTCTTAGCAAAGCGAGTGACGGCGGCAAGATCGAAGCGTTGAGTCACCTCCGATGCAAGCTCCGCTATCAGCGCGTCCGTGTCGAGGTGTTCGCCTCCTGGCACCAGTCCCAGATGCCGCTCGGGAACACGCAGCCGGATGTGGCGTGGCAGCCAGCCGAGCATTGGCAGGCCGGTAGCCTTTTCGATGGCGCCTGCGCAGCCTTGCGCGTGCGTTTCCGAGCCGGCGAAGTTCAACGCAACCGCGCACAAACAGACCGCGGGATCGAAGTGCTGACAGCCAAGCACTGAGACTGCCGCGCTGCGGGCTGCTCCCGCAATGTCGACGACCAGCAGCACGGGTGCGTCGAGCAGTTTGGCGATCTGCGCCGTCGAGCCTCGCTCATCCTGCCAACTGCTGCCGTCGAACAATCCCATCACGCCTTCGATGACCGCGATGTCGGCGTCATGACAGGCTCGCGAAAAGCCTTCCAGCAATTGCTGGTCATTCAACATCCAGGTATCGAGGTTGCGACATGGTCGTCGCGCGGCGCGTTCGTGGTAACTCGGATCGATGTAGTCGGGTCCGCATTTGAACGGCTGCACGACCAGTCCCGACTGGCGCAGTGCGGCGATGAGCCCGGCGGCAATCGTCGTCTTGCCGACATTGGAAGCCGCGCCGGCGACCACGATCCTTGGAATGGCTCTGGCCTGGGTCGTCTCCCCGCTCATGTTGTATTTCCGTCTGTGACGTACGCGAGGACGATGCAGCTCACAGCGCTTCAATCCGTCGCTGGATGCGCACCGTCAGGTCCGTCGCTTCCAGCGCATTCAGGGAAACGCACTCCGCATTCAGGGCGACCGACAGTTGACGGGCTCGCCCGAGGACGATCGGGCCGGATTCACAGTCGACGACCAATGCTCCGGCACATGCTTCACGCAGCGGACCACAAGCGGCCAGGGCTTCTTCCCATGGGTCTGCTTGGCCGATGCTTACGTTTGCTCGTCCATCGGTGAAGACCACCAACAACGCAAGCGCACGTTTTTGCAGCAACTGCGCGGCATCGATCAAGGCGCGTGCGAGGGGCGTGCGCCCGCCGCTGGGGACGTCGTCCAGTGCGCGCCCGATGTTCGCTGTGTGATCTGTAAATGGCAGGACCAGGTCGGTGCCGTCGCCACGAAATACCATCAGTGCGACTGCATCGCGACGCCGATAGCTGGAATCGAGCAATGCCAGTGCGGCGCCCTTGGCAATTTCAAGGCGACGACGTGTTGCCATCGAGCCGCTGGCGTCCACCAGGAAGAGAATGCTCGCGTGTCCCGGGCCGCACCGTTCATGGTGCCGAAGATCGGTGGCGGCCAAGGCAATGCCTTGCGCACCGACGCGAACCCCGCGTGTTGCCGCAGAGATCAGCGTCTCGTTGATCGCCAGCGCTGCGGAGTGGTCGAATGCCGTTGTGTGCATGGCATGGCCTGAAGCAACAGCATCCGATTTGCGGCGGCCGGTACTGTGCAGATCGATGATGTCTGTCAATAATTCCAGCGAACCAGAGTTCTGCGCCGTTGGTGCAGGTTGCAGCGGCGAGTCGGTGGCACTGTCGGTGTGACGCTGCGCACTGTCTGGTAGCTCGCTCGGAAGGTCGGGCGAATTGAGATTGGTTGCGTTGCGTGTGGCCCCGGGGTTTCGTCGACGCTTGGCCCGATGAGGTAACGCGAATTGCGAAGCACGCCGAATATGGTCCGAAGTAATCTCGTTAGCCTCGTCCCAGGCTGCAAGCGCACGCGCTGCCTTGATAATTGCGATGTCGCCGCGGATGCCGTCGAGTCGCTGTTCGTTCGCGATGGCAGCGACAAGAGATAGATGCTCGCTGGACACCGATAACCCAGGTAATCGCGCCCGCGCCCTGACGATGGACTGCTGCAAGCGCTCCTGTTCCGGCTGCGCCGCTGCGACGATCCCTGCCGGATTTTCGTCGAAGGCGAGCCGACTGCCGACCGCAGCCATCCGCAACGCCGTAGTGGCCAGACCCTGCACGTCGACGCACAGGCCGAAGCGATCGAGGAACTGCGGCCGCAGATTGCCTTCTTCCGGATTCATTGTGCCGACAAGGACGAATCGAGCCGACTCGCTGGCTGAGATCCCGTCGCGTTCTATCGTTACCCAGCCGCTGGCGGCCGCATCCAACAGCAGGTCGACCAGATGATCCGGCAACAGATTCACTTCATCGACGTACAGCACTCCGCCATCGGCGCGAGAGAGCACGCCGGGACGCAGCTGTGTCTGTCCTTCGCGCAGTGCCTTGGTGAGGTCGAGCGAGCCAACGACACGGTCCTCGGTGGCGCCCATGGGCAGCTCGACGAACGGTGCAGGTTGGCCGTTGTCCTTTGGCGGCAGCAAGGTAGCCAGGCCGCGAGCAACGGTACTCTTTGCCGTGCCACGTTCGCCTCTGATCAGCACCCCACCGATGCCGGGATCCACGGCGACCAGCAGTAGCGCGAGCTTGAGATCTTCCTGGCCGATGACATCCGAAAACGGGTACTGCAATCTCATGGGGAGTCTTCCACGCGGCCTTCGATGTTCGCCTCGCTCTCCAGCAACGTTTCACGCAAGGCCGCGAGGGTTTGCTCCTGCGCATTCCATAGCTGCCGCTGCTCGGCTTCCAGCAACCGTTCGGCGATGGCGTTCAGCGCCCAGGGGTTCGAGCGTTGCAGGAATTGGCGTGCCTCACCGGCTGCAAAATGTTCCGCGACGCCTTCGAACATCCAATCCGTGACGATGCCGGTAGTCGCGGCGAAGCCGAACAGACAGTCGACCGTTGCTGCCATTTCCATTCCGCCGCGATAGCCGTGGTGCTGAATGGCGCTAAGCCACTTGGGATTCACGACTCGCGAGCGGTACACCCGCAGGGCTTCGCCTTGCAGGGTGCGTACCTGGGGCTGAACGGGATCGGAGGAATCGCCGCAGTAAGCACGCGGGTTGCGATTGGCCAGCGACGTGATCGCCGCCACCA
This sequence comes from Steroidobacteraceae bacterium, assembly GCA_036498785.1. Classification (GTDB taxonomy): domain Bacteria; phylum Pseudomonadota; class Gammaproteobacteria; order Steroidobacterales; family Steroidobacteraceae; genus Steroidobacter. Next base: position 47,130 of record DASYEW010000015.1, read on the forward strand.
GTCCGCCGTGAAATTCGAAGTAGTCGCTCGCGTCGAACAAGTCCTGCTCGCGGCTGTCCTGCGTGTGCAGGGCGAGGTCGACTCCAGCCAGTTGCCGGCGAAAGGCTTCCGTAGCTTCGATTCCGTCGCTTGTTTCTGGTGTGTAGGCCCAGCCGCCCCACAGCAGTACTGCGTCGGCGAGATCGCGTGTGTCTCGCCATGAGCGCTCATCCATGAGTTCCAGTAGTCCCGTGCCGTAAGCGCCGGGCTTTGAGCTGAAAACGCGGTAGGACGCGCGCCGCGCTGCGACGCTGCTCTCATGGCCCTGATCCATCAGCGTCGCGGTTTCGGCCAGCCAGTGTTTGCGAACGAAGTTCTGCTCGACCGGCTCATCGAGCATGATGACTCGCTGCACGGCTGCATCGAACAGGTGCATCAACGCCGGAAACGCATCGCGAAAGAAGCCGCTGACGCGCAGGGTGACATCGATACGTGGACGTCCCAACTCCAACAATGGCACGACTTCAAGCCCGCTGGTGCGACGCGTCTCGGGCTCCCATGTCGGCCGTACACCCAGCAGCGCCAGCGCCTGCGCGATGTCATCGCCGCCCGTTCGCATGGCCGGGGTGCCCCACACACTCAAGGCAATGCTTTCCGGCCAGCGTTGAGTCTCGGCGAAATGCCGTGCGAGCGATGCTTCAGCGAGCGACGAACCGGTGGCCCAGGCTGCAGGCGTCGGCAGCCCTCGTGGATCGACGGTGTAGAAATTGCGCCCCGTCGGCAGCACGTGTGCCATGCCCCGGCTGGGCGAGCCGGATGGGCCCGCCGGCACATACGCGCCGCTTAGCGCAGCCATCAAATGACGAGTCTCGTCGGTGGTGAGCCGCAGGTTGGGAATCAGCACTTCGCACGCGAATTTGAGCGTGTGCTCGAGATCCCGGATTCCGGTGCTTGCCTGATCGCTCGATGGCACGAAATGGAGTTCGATCACGCTTTGCACCGACTCGATTGCGAAGTTGCGCTCGGCCAGCTCCCGCAGCAACTCGCGCGCCAAGTGATCGATACGGGTGCGCAGCTGACTCACAGATGCGATGAAGTCTGACGTCGGTGCGATCGCGGGCGGTAAGGGATACGGCCACAGGCCCACGTGATCACGCAGTTCACGGGGATCGATATCGCTGGCGCGGGTAACTGCGTCGACAAGCGCAGGCACGTTGCCGTTCGGGCTGCGCAAGATGGCAAAAGCCAGATCGATGAGTGCCGCGCCCATGGGGGGTGAACCGAAGACGTGCAGGCCGCCGCGAATCTGTGCACGACCCAGATCGCAAAGATACGCGTCGAGGTCTTCCAGCAGGTGTGCGAAGCCGCGGCCCGAGAGCTGATCCAGTGCGCGCGGAATGCCCTGTTCGGTCAGCCGCTCGTCCCACGGATGTTCGTGATCGCCATGCTTCTGGCGACGGATCTGCTTCAGGTCGTCTTCGAGCTGGGCGTTACGCACCAGATCCCATATCTGGGTGCGTAGTACCGGAAGCTTGCTCGGATCCAGCACTTCGGCGCGATAGTACTCTTCGACAAATCGCGACAGCGTTGCGAGCGGGCCGTAGGTGTCCGCGTGGGTCAAAGGCGGCACAAGGTGATCGATGATCACCGCATGCGTACGGCGTTTCGCCTGCGCTCCTTCGCCAGGATTGTTCACCACGAACGGATAGAACAGCGGCATGTCGCCGAGTAGCGCATCCGGAGCACAGTCCGCCGACATGCCGAGACTCTTGCCTGGCAGCCATTCAAGCGTGCCATGCGTACCGAAATGCACGACCGCGTCGGCTTTCCAACCGTCTGCAATCCAGCGATAGAACGCCGCATAGTGATGGCACGGCGGTAAATCAGGTGCGTGGTAGATCGCCTCGGGATCGACGCCGAAGCCGCGCGGCGGCTGGATAGTGATGAAGATGTTGCCCAGCTGCAGGCCGCCGAACAGATAGTCGTCGTGATCGGTATGCGGCTCGTGCAGCGTCACAAGAGGTGCGCGTCGCGCAGACTGCTTGTTGCTTCGCCAGAATGGAGGCGCGATGGTTGGGCCTGTTGTCGTGGGCTCGCCCCACATGTCCCGCAACGATTGCTGGAAGCCAAAGGATTGGCTGCGAAACCAGTCGACGTAATTTAATCGCGGCATGCGACACGCGCAGTGCGGGTTCAGCGGGTACTTCTCGTCGTAGGTTCCCTGTGCCAACAGCGCCGCCATCAGTGCGTCGGCGGATTCAAACGCAGTTCCCGTGTCATAGCCTGCCGTTCGCATCGCCGCGAGCCATTGCAACAAGGATGCAGGCGTATCCAGTCCAATCGCGCCGCCGATCTTTTGCGCCTTGCCACCGGAATTGGTGAGCACGACAACGATACGTTTGTCCGCGTTAGCTTTACGGCGAAGGATCGCCAGTCGTCGCGCCAGGTCGGCCACTCGTTCGAGGCGCTCGGCATCGGGCACGTAACGATGCTGCTCCTTGAAGGAGACTGGTACGGTTATGACGCGACCGTCGCACTCCGGCAGCGCGATGTTCATGGCGGCCTCTACTGGCCCGAGACCGCGCGATGATTCCGTCCAGGTTGCGCGCGGTGTGCCGCAGCAGATCGCCTGCAGCAATGGGGCGCCGAGTGCTTCGAACGAAGTATGTCGAGCGTCTTCAGGTGGTTGCTCGACGGAGCTCAGCGTCAGCACCGGATAACTCACCGTGTTAACGATGACTTCGGGCAAGGAACCGAGCTGCGTCAGTGCAAGCGGCGAGCCGGTCGCATCGCGATCGCGCAACGAGCTGGTAAAGACACCGATTGTGGTGAAGCCGCGTGCATCCAGAGCGCGAAGCATCTGGTCCACGAACTGCAGATTGCCGCTCAGCACGTGAGCGCGATAGAACAGCATTGCTGCAACAGGCAGATTGGCTGCGCGGTGGCTGTTCCACTCCTGGAGATCCGTCACCAACAGATCGGGGTGGTACAACCCATGCGCCGGCATAGATTGTGGCGGTTCGAAGGCTGTCGAGTAACCGAGCTGATCATGCGCAGTACAACGCAGTGCTTGCGCAACGTTGCGTACGCCACCAGCCATGAAATACGCAGTCAGGTTTGCGGCAAGTTCAGGTGCGACGTTCGAGGTGCGCGGCTGAATTTCTGCGCTGCCACCGATGCCGCTGATGACGACGAGCGACCAGCCTTCCTCGTGGGCCTGCGCGAGTAGTCCGGCAAGCCCGGGCACCGCCGCAGCCGCGCCATGCACCCGTATGATTGCGACCAGTTGTGTCGAGCGTCGCGTGCCGAGCAAAGCCAGCAACCGTTCGGGGCTATCGACGGCATTCAATGAGTACCCGCACACGCGCGGAAAATTGCCCGGCAGGTCGGCACGTGCACGCTCAAGAGCCAGCAAATCTGTTTCTGCATGCGAGAGCAGCACGATGCCTTGCGTGAGCGGTGAATCGTGTTCGCTTGCTGTATCCGTTGCGACACCAGCACTCCGCGGCCATGCGAGTTGAACCAGCTCGGCGGTGGGGGTCGGAAACTCTCCAGCCTCCAATATCGCGGCGGCGTAAGCGATGACCTGGCGGCGTGCGTTCGTATCGGCAACCGGAGCAAACCAGCGCAGCGTTTCGCCATATCCCAATCCAACGGCATGATCGGGACCGCGCTGAGAGTCTCGCGCAACTCGTTGCAGCACCACACGACCGTCATGCGGGCTGGCATCCCGCAGGTCTTGCCATTGCGCCAGCGCAGCTTCATCGGCCGCGTCGGCCGAGACCAGGACGCGGACGCGCGGACCTGTCGATGTCATCGCCATTGTCTTGCGTGAGTCCGCGGCAATATCAAAACTCGATGCCTGCTTGCGCCCGGATGCGTTGCTGCTTGAAGGGGTGTTTGATGAGCCGCATTTCCGTCACGAGGTCGGCGCGCTCGATCAGTTCATCCGGCGCGCTGCGCCCGGTCAGCACCACGTGGGTCTTGGGTGGCCGCTGCCCGATGCCGGCAAGCACTTGCTCGATCGACAGATAGTCGTTGCGTAACGCGATGTTGATCTCGTCCAGCATGACGAGGTGGTACTGGGGGCCTGCCAGGTAGCGACAGGCGACTTCCCAGCCGGCTTGCGCCATCGCCTTGTCGCGCGCCTTATCTTGCGTTTCCCAGGTGAAGCCGCCGCCGGTGGCATGGAATTCGAGCTGGTCGCCCCAGTGGGCAAAAGCCTGTTTTTCCGCTGGCTCCCACGCGCCCTTGATGAATTGCACGATGGCAACGCGATAGCCGTGGCCGAGCGAGCGCAACACCATCCCCAGTGCAGCGGTGGTCTTACCTTTGCCCGCGCCGGTGTGAACGATTACCAGCCCACGATCGGTGACGGTCTCGGCGATCCTACGGTCCTGAATCGCTTTGCGACGCTGCATGCGTTGCGCATACGCAGCTTCCGTCGAGCCGGGTTCATTGCCTGCGGCGGGGGAATCCGAATCGGTCATGGGAGCCAACCTGTTGCACGCGTTTATGTCCGAGGAACGGATACATTCGCTTCGTGCGCACGAAGACCACAGGTCAGCTGAATCAGAGACGTGCACGCCCGCTCAACGCTGGGCCGCTGGTGCGGGACGATTGTCCGCACCTGGCACATAGCTGCATTCGCCCGCCGCGAAAGTATCTGCTAAGTCGATGCCAGGCCGGTCTCCGGACTCGCGAATGGCACTGATTGCCGACGAATGCCTTCCCACGCCGTACGGCGCAGTGGCTGGATCGATTCGTTTTGGATTCGCTTACCGTTGCGGGGGCAGTGCCGGAATGAAGTGCTGTGACAGCGCTCGCACCGGCTTCCCGTTTCACTCGGAGCGCTTTCTGCAAGCTGCGCCGAGCACCTGACAACGCGATCAGGTTAAGGCATATCGATACGCACAACAATAGATGCGCGATCCGCGAATCGCCCGTGCACTGCGTGCGTCGCAGCCGGCAGCGTTCACTTTTTCATTGACAACCTGCCGGGCCGACGGTGTACTGATGTGGATTGATGGCCTCTCTCGAACGAGAGAGCGAAGAGGGAATGTGGTACGGAAAGTGGGTCGCACGACCTGCGCTCCAATGCCACGGCTGCCCCCGCAACTGTGAGCGGCGAGCGCCTGCCTGATGCCACTGATGTCTGTTCCAGCGCGAACAGCTCGGGAAGGCGGCAGGGCGCAACGACCCGCGAGCCAGGAAACCTGCCATTCATTCATCTAATCGCGTGCCGGGCGGGGTGCCTCGGCGACGGTCGAGTTCATCTCGGCTGTGTGCGTGTCGGCGTTGCCGGCTCGCGCCCGGTATCACACCCCAGCGTAATTCCAACGGGAGCACTGCGGGTGACCGAGATCGACGCCATCGGGCGTACCACCGTTCTGGTTTGTGTCACCTGCCGTTCTTCCAGTGATCTGGAAGAAGCGGCGCGCGGCGGCGTCGCGCTTGCCGATGCGACGGATGTTGCTGTCGGCGACGCTACGGATGTCGAGGTGGAGCGCGTGCGCTGTCTCGGCAATTGCAGCCGCGGTTTGAGTGCGGCGATTCGCTGCAGGCACGCGTGGACCTACGTGTTTGGTGGACTGGAGGCCGATCGCGACGGGGCAGCGCTTGTTGTGGGCGCGCGTTTGCTGGCAAGTGCCGACGACGGCTTGATGCCCTGGCGTGGCCGGCCCGAACCGCTGAAGCGCGGACTCATTGCTCGCATTCCGCCGCTCGATTCTCCCGAAGTACCGAAATGAATGCGCCCGTGACGAACACGGGCTCGCTGCGTCGCGGCGTGTGTCCTGGAACAACCAATCCGATTCGCACGGGCGATGGGTTGCTTGCGCGCCTCATTCCTGGCCTGCCGATTCCCGTGGACGATTTCATCGCGCTTTGTGCCGCGAGCCGCAGGCATGGCAACGGCATCATGGAGGTAACACAGCGCGGCAGTATTCAGGTGCGCGGCCTGACCGACGCGTCCGCTCCCGCTTTCGCCCGCAGTGTCGAGCTGCTCGAACTGGGCGGCGATAGCAGGCCGCAGATCCTCGCTCCGGCGTTGGCGGGACTGACGACAGAAGATTTCGATTCACGGGCGCTCATCGCGCAACTACGACTGAAGCTGGTGCATAGCCCGTATCTCGCTTCACTGGGGCCTAAAGTCTCGTTACTCGTGGACGGTGCGGGCTCATTGCACCTGGATTCGATTCCTGCGGATATACGACTGCGCGCGGTCGCGTCATCCGGGTTTTACCTGTCGATGGGCGGCAACGCGGATACAGCGATTGGGCTTGGTTGGGTGAGCGCGCCGAACGTTGTGGAGACAATCGATGAGCTGTTGGCGCGGATTGCGGCGCAAGGCACCAATGCTCGTGCGAAAGACTTGGTCGATGCGCACAGCATCGATGCCATTCGCGACTTGCTGGCTGATCGGATTCAAGATGGCGATCCGCCGCCAGTGCGCTCGCGGGCAGAGCCGATCGGTCGACATCCGCTGCAGAACGGAGAATTGGCCGTGGGAATCGGTCTCGCCTTTGGCCACACGAATGCCTCGGTTCTCGAGCGCTTTGTTCGAGCCGCGGCGACCCGTGGTGTCAGATCGATTCAGCCGGTGTTCGCGCGCGCTCTTCTGCTGATCGGTCTGTCGCACGCAGCGGCGGACGAATTGATCGCGATAGCACGCGATGCCGGATTCATTGTCGAGGCGGATGACCCACGTCGCCATGTCGTCGCGTGCGCCGGCTCACCAGCCTGTTCTTCGGCGACGTTGTCTACCCGCGATCTTGCGCCGGTGATCGCACAGGCTGCGAAGTCATGGCTCGATGCCTCAACGACGGTGCACCTGTCCGGCTGTACCAAGGGCTGCGCGCATCCCGGCGTTGCTGCACTCACAGTGGTTGGGCCGGATCGACTGGTGCTTTCAGGACGAGCGGGTGACACGCCGGACGGGACGGTTGCATCGCAAGGTCCGCTTGCCGGGTTCGAGCGCTTGAGTGCCGCGCTATCCGCTGCGCAATTCCATACGAATGGCGCCGCGTTGTTGTCGCGTCTTGGTGTCTCTCGCGTTGTCGAGTGTTTTACAGGAGTGACTGCGGGTGGCTGACTATCTGCGCGAGGGTTCGGCTATCTACCGACGCTCTTTCGCGATCATTCGTGCGGAGGCGGACCTGACGCGCTTTTCGGAAGACGAGGCGGACGTGGCGGTGCGAATGATTCATGCGTGCGGCCTGGTGGAAGCGAGCAGGCAATTCGTGTTCGGCACAGGGTTGGTCGGCGCGGCTCGCGAGGCGCTGCTGAATGGTGCGCCAATCCTCTGTGATGCGGAGATGGTCGCGCACGGCATCACACGGGCGCGACTACCTAAGGAAAATGCTGTGATCTGCACGCTGAAGAATGCCTCGGTACCGGCGTTGGCGGAGAAGCTGGGCACCACCCGTTCGGCTGCGGCTCTGGATTTATGGCTCGATCGGCTCGACGGAGCTGTCGTAGCTATCGGCAATGCGCCGACTGCGCTGTTTCGCCTGCTTGAATTGCTCGATGCAGGTGCACCGCGCCCGGCCGCCATCCTGGGTATTCCGGTCGGATTCGTCGGCGCAATCGAGTCGAAAGAGGCATTGATCGCCAACTCGCGCGGAGTGCCGTTCCTTGCGGTGCGTGGGCGCATGGGCGGTAGCGCCATGGTTGCAGCGGCGGTGAATGCATTGGCACGGGCGGGCTTGTGAATACAGCAGGGCGATTGATCGGCGTCGGTGTCGGTCCCGGCGATCCGGAGCTGCTGACGCTCAAGGCTGTGCGGGCGCTGGAAGGCGCTGACGTGGTGGCTTATTTCGCCAAGGCGGGCAACTCGAGCAACGCTCGTAACATCGCGGCGAAGTTTCTGCGGTCCGGCACGATAGAGCTGCCGTTGTTGTACCCGGTGACCACCGAGGTGCCCAAGGCGGAGAACGGCTACCAGCAGATGACTCGGGAATTCTTCGACGCGGCAGCGCTGAGTATCGCCGCGCATATCGAAGCCGGTCGCGCAGTGGCGGTGTTGTCCGAAGGCGATCCGCTGTTCTTCGGTTCGTATATGCATATCCACGTTCGCCTCAGCAAACGATTCTCTACCGAGGTCGTGCCAGGCATCACTGCCATGTCTGGCTGTTGGTCCGCCGCGGGATTGCCTATTACGCAGGGCGACGATGTGCTTACGGTGTTGCCCGGAACGTTGGACTTCGCCCAGCTCGTCCAGCGACTGAGGCAGAACGATCCTACGGTGGTGATGAAGCTCGGTCGCAATCTTCCGAAGGTTCGCCAGGCACTGATCGAAACCGGGCGGTTGAGCAGCGCGATCTATGTCGAGCGCGGCACGATGCAGAACGAACGGTTGATGCCACTGGCCGAAAAGCAGGATGACAGCGCGCCCTATTTCGCCATCGTGCTGGTTGCCGGTGGCTGGTGGCGGCCATGAGCAATCGTACGATCGGGCGCATAACCATTGTCGGTCTTGGCCCGGGAAACGCAGACCAGATGACGCCTCAGGCGCGCGCTGCGCTGGATGCGGCGGACAGCCTGTTCGGCTACGGTCCTTACGTGGACCGGATACCGGAGCGTGCTGGTCAGCGTCGCTATGTTTCGGACAATAGACAAGAGATCGACCGTGCCGGGCAGGCGTTAACAGCAGCCGTGGACGGAGCCAACGTAGCGATGGTTTCCGGTGGCGATCCCGGCGTCTTCGCAATGGCGGCTGCGGTGTGCGAAGCCATCGAGCACGGACCTGCGGCGTGGCGCGATCTGGATGTGGCAGTCGTGCCGGGTATCACTGCGATGCTCGCGGTAGCAGCACGGATCGGCGCGCCGTTAGGTCACGACTTCTGCGCGATATCGCTCTCGGACAACCTGAAACCGTGGCCGTTGATCGAGCGGCGTCTGGGGGCAGCGGCGAGTGCTGGTTTTGTCATCGCGCTGTACAACCCCATGTCGCGTACACGACCGTGGCAGCTTGAGTCCGCGTTCGTGACGCTGCGCGGCTGCCTGACCGGTCAAACGCCGGTTATCTTCGGTCGTGCCGTCGGACGACCCGATGAACGTGTGACGTTCAGCACTCTGGCAACGGCGGATGCATCGTCGGCGGACATGGCTACGTGCGTCATCGTTGGATCGGCTGAGACGCGGGTGATCGAACGACCCGGAAGAGAGCCGCTGATCTATACGCCACGTGGCGTGTCGAGTGTGAGCAAATGATCGAGCCACGACACCGCTTCGGCAACCGTCGAAACCGTCGGGCCGGTAGGAGTGGCGGGACGTCGCAACATCAGCACGCGAATTCCCAATGCGCGCGCCGCGGCAATCTTGCCGTAGGTCGCGGTACCGCCACTGTTTTTCGCAACGATCACGTCGATGGCGTTCGACTCAAGCAATGCCCGATCGTCCGCTTCCGCAAACGGTCCGCGGGCGAGAATGTAGCGCGCGTGCGGGACCGGCAGGGGCGGATCCACAGGCTCGACACTGCGCACCAGGTAGTGATGCTGGGGTTCCAGCGCGAAGGCCGCGATTTCCTGGCGGCCCATTGCAAGAAAGACGCGCTGCGATCTAGCGCCCAGCACTCTGACGGCGTCAGTAGCGTCGGCGACCTCAGTCCAGTTATCGCCGTTCATCGGTTGCCATGCCGGTCGAACCAGGGTCAGCAACGGCGTGCCGGTGTCGGCGGCTGCTTGCCTTGCGTTGGCGGAGATGATGGCTGCGTACGGATGCGTGGCGTCGATCAATGCATGAACGCGATTGTCGCGCACGTACTGCACAAGCCCGGATACGCCGCCGAAGCCGCCACTTCGAACCGGCACGGGATGCGCCAGCGCAGATGTGGTGCGCCCGGCCAGGGACACGGTCACTTCAAGCTCGGAGCGATTGGCAAGATTCAGCGCCATCTGCCGCGACTCGGTGGTTCCCCCCAGAATCAAAATCGATCGTCTTGTCATGTCGCTCACTGATTCAACTGCCGCGCAGACTGCAACAACGCGGCGCTGGCTGTCCATCGTCGGCGTCGGTGAAGATGGCATCGACGGATTGAACACGACGGCGCGTGAATCGATTCAATCTGCTGCCGTTGTCTTCGGCGGTGCACGTCACCTGGCGTTGGTGGCTCCGCTGATTCGCGGTGCCGCACGGCCTTGGGCTAGTCCGTTCCAACGGAATGTCGGCGAAATCGTGGCGCATCGAGGCCAGGCGGTTTGCGTGCTCGCATCCGGCGATCCGTTTCAATACGGCGTGGGAAGCGTGTTGTCTGCACACGTTGCGGCCGAAGAGACGACGGTCGTGCCGGGTCCATCCGCGTTCAGCTTGGCCGCATCGCGGCTGCTCTGGTCGTTGCCGCAGACCATTCTGTTGTCGCTTTGCGGCCGTCCTATCGATCTGGTTCGTCCTCATCTTCATAACGCAGCGCGACTATTAGTGCTTACTTCCGACGACAAAACACCGGCATCGCTGGCGTGTCTGCTCTCCAGTCTTGGTTTCGGTGCGTCGCGGATTTTCGTGCTTGAAGCGCTGGGCGGTCCACGCGAGCGCATTCGCGAGTCGAGTGCCAGTGCTTTCGATCTCGATGGGATCGATCCTCTGCATACGCTGGCGATCGAAGTGGCCGCGGAGCCTGGTGCACGCATTCTGCCGCGTGCTGTCGGCCTGAATGACGAGCTGTTCGAGCACGATGGGCAGATCACCAAGCGAGAGGTTCGGGCGCTGACTCTCTCGGCACTGGCGCCACGGCGTGGCGAATTGCTGTGGGATGTCGGTGCGGGTGCCGGTTCCATTGCGATTGAATGGCTGTTGTCCGATCCCTCGTTGCGGAGCGTCGCCATCGAAGTGCAGCCTGAGCGAGCGGCGCGAATTCGGCGCAATGCTGCAGCCTTCGGTGTTCCTCACCTGGAGGTGATCGAAGGACCCGCACCGACAGCTCTCGAGCAATTGCCGATGCCAGATGTTGCGTTCATCGGAGGAGGCGCGAATACGCCAGGTCTCATCGACTTCGTACGTGGCGCGTTGCGTCCGAATGGCCGTCTGGTGGTCAATGCCGTCACGCTGGAGACCGAAGCGCTGATCGTGCATCAGCAGGCGCAATTCGGCGGAAGTCTGATGCGAATCGAAGTTTCCCGTGCCGGCCCGATCGGCGGTGAGCAGGCACGCATGTCGGCATGGCGTCCGGCTTTGCCTGTCGTGCAATGGCATTGGGTGAAGCCGTGATCGTAGCGGGCATTGGCTGCCGAGCCGGCATCGACGCCGCGCAGATCGAGGCTGCAATTGCTGCGGCGCTGGCGACAGCCGGAGCAGGCGCAACTTTGAACCTGATGGCAGCTCCCGCTGCCAAGGCGAATGAGACTGGGATTGTCGAAGCGGCTTACGCTCGGGGCGTGGCGATCCGATGGATCTCGCAGCATGAGCTTGAAGATGCAGATTCGGGAACCGTTACTCGCTCCGCTCGCGCCATGGCTGCCATGAATGTCCATTCGGTTGCCGAAGCGGCCGCTCTTGCAGGCGCGGGTCCGGGAGCGCGTTTGCTGGGGCCGCGGACAGTGGTGGGTCCCGTCACTTGTGCGTTGGCCAAAGGCAGTATCACGCAATGACCGTTCATTTCATCGGCGCCGGTCCGGGCGCCGCCGATCTCATCACCGTACGCGGACGCGACCTGCTCGCGCGCTGCCCGGTCTGCATGTTTGCCGGGTCGCTGGTGCCGACAGAATTGTTGGCCCATTGTCCGCCGGGAGCGCGGCTGATCGATAGTGCGCCACTGACTCTCGATCAAATCGAGGCAGAGTGCGTGGCTGCAGACGCCGCGGGGGAAGATGTCGCACGTCTGCATTCGGGCGATCTGTCGATCTACAGCGCTCTCGCCGAGCAATTGCGACGCCTGGAGCGACACGGCATCGAGTACACGTTGACGCCCGGAGTACCGGCGTTTGCTGCTGCCGCAGCTCTGCTTGGTCGCGAACTGACTGTGCCGGGTGTTACGCAGAGTGTTGTCCTGACCAGAGTGTCGGGACGCGCGTCGCGTATGCCGGCGAGGGAACAGCTGGCGACATTCGCGGCGACCGGCGCGACGCTAGCCATTCATCTGGCGATCCACGCTATCGATGCCATCGTCGAGGATCTTGTGCCGCACTACGGTGAGGACTGTGCGGTCGCGCTGGTCATGCGCGCCAGTTGGCCCGACGAGCGGGTGTTGCGTGGCACGTTAGGCGATATCCGCGACAAGTTGGCGGCTGAGCCGATGGAGCGAACAGCATTGGTCATGGTTGGCCCTGCGCTGGCTGCAGAGGATTTCCAGGAGAGCGCGTTGTATTCCCCCGATTACCATCGCCGGTATCGTGGCGCCGATGTCGTTTGATACTGAGTCCATGCCAGCACAAATGCCCACGAGTGCGGCGGATGCGGAAGCCGCGGGCATGTTGCGTGAACTGCGCGGTCGCTATCCGACGCTTGCGCCCGGTGAAGTGTGGCTGGTGGGTGCCGGTCCTGGGGATCCCGGCTTGCTGACGCTCGATGCACTGGCTGGCCTGTTGCAGGCCGATGTGATCGTTCATGACGCACTCGTCGATTCGCGAGTGCTGGCTCTGGCGAGGAAAGGTGTGCAGCTCGAATTCGCGGGCAAGCGTGGCGGCCGGCCGTCGGTTTCACAGAACAGCATCAGCGAGCGATTGGTAGTGCTCGCAAGAAGTGGGCTACGTGTCCTGCGGCTCAAGGGCGGCGACCCTTTTGTCTTCGGCCGTGGCGGCGAGGAGATGCTCACACTCGCGACAGCGGGAATTCCTTTTCGTGTCATTCCGGGCATTACCGCCGGCCTCGGCGGTCTTACTGCGGCTGGTATTCCTGCGATGGTGCGTGGCGTGAATCAGGCCATCATTCTCGCCACCGCACACGGTGAGAATGAAGATGGTGTCGATTGGCAGGCGCTGGCGCGCACACGACAGCCCATCGTTCTATATATGGCGATGCGCACTTTGGAGAATATCGTGGCATCGCTGCTGTCGGGTGGGCTCAGCCCCGACACTCCTGCGGCGATCATTGCGTCCGCGACGTTACCGCAACAGTCGGTACTCGAATCGACGTTGGGACGCCTCGCCGTCGATGCACGTGCAGCGGAAGTTGCGGCGCCCGCCATCGTGGTCGTTGGAGAGGTGGTGCGAAACCGTCAGCTGCTGCTCGCCGCCAATCTCCTGAATGATGCAACGTCCACGAACGCCGGGTCTGCCGATGTTGCTCGCGAGGAGGAATAGTGCGGAAGATCATGATCATCGGTATTGGTGCCGGCAATCCCGACTACATCACCGTGCAGGCCATCAAGGCGATGCAACAGGTGGATATTTTCTTCGTCACCGACAAAGGCGAAGCGAAAGAGGATCTGCTGCGTGTCCGCACCGATATCTGCGAGCGCCATCTCAGTGACCGGTCTTATCGGGTGGTCCAGATCCAGGATCCCGAACGCGACCGATCGCCGCACAGCTATCGCGCCGCAGTTCAGACGTGGCACGAGCAGCGACGCGCAATCTATGAGCGTTTGATCGTTGAGGAACTCGACGAGGATGAGTGCGGTGCGTTCCTGGTGTGGGGTGATCCGTCTCTCTACGACAGCATCATCCGCATCGTCGAGCAGATCGACGCGCGCGGGATCGTGGGGTTCGACTATGAAATCATCCCGGGCATCAGCAGCATTCAGGCGCTTACCGCTCGTCACAAGATTCCGTTGAACCGTATCGGCGAGGCCGTGCAGATCACCACGGGACGACAACTCGCCGCGGCATCGACCGTTAGCGACAGCGACGTGGTCGTGATGCTCGATGGTGAATGCGCGTTCCAGACTGTCACCAACGAGGATGTCGATATCTACTGGGGCGCGTACCTGGGTACGGACGATGAGATATTGCTGTCGGGAAAGTTGCAGCAAATGGCGCAGAAGATTGCCGAGGTGCGTGCGCAGGCGCGCCTGCGCAAAGGATGGATCATGGATACGTACTTGTTGCGAAAGTCGGAGCCGCCTGCCGATTGATCGCCGCTGGATCCGGTTGGCCAGTGCTTTGCGGCAACGCCGTCGACGGCAAACCGGGCGAGCGCCAGCTACGGTCCGGGAGCTTTCCCGCAACCTGGCCGCAGTTTCATGGCGGGGGTGCATCAGAAGTTCTGAAGTTGCTGCAGCAGCGCAGATGCAAGAACTTTCCCCGTGGGCCGGTTGCGGCGCCGTGAACTTGCAAGGATGTCCCCCCAGGCGCGTCGCTTTCGCCAAGAAATTGGATGGCTGTGCTAGTAAGCTCGACCGATGGGCGTCTCATCGGCTCGAGCAATCGAGAAATCCGCGGGGCGTTCTCGCCAAGACTCATCAAGATTCACCAGGGGATTCACTTATGCGGTCTCGATTGATGGTTTCGATGTTGGGCGTTGCGACGTTGAGCGTCGCAACCCTGGGTAGCGCGGCGTTCGCCGAAACGCCGAAGCAGCAGCACCTGAATCCGGTGATCGGACTGCTCGAGCAGGGACAGCCTGTGATGGGCCTGTACCGGCCGAGCAATCGCGGGCACAACGGCATGCCCAACCCGGGGGCGCAGAAGTCGCAGCTGGAGCTGGCCCAGGAGACGGTCGCCAACAAGTCCAGCGACTTCGTATTCGACGGCAGCATGGAAGGTAACTTCGACACGGCGTTCACCGATTTCGCCGAGTTTGCGGCCGCACTCAAGCAGGCTGGTCCGCTTAGCTCCAAGCCGTATCCGCACATCGCGCATCCGATGGTCACCAAGATCCCGCTGATCGCCAAGGATCCGGCCAAGGCCGTGACCCATATCAGCCAGCAGCTCAATCTTGGCGTCAGCGGCGTGATGTTCGTCGGCGTGGAGAGTGCGGATGAGGTCAAGCAGGGCCTCGCAGCGATGCGCTTCAAGTCCAACGGCGGCACGCGTCCGGATGCCGTAGGCACCGCGCCTGCGTTCTGGGGTCTGTCCGAGAAGGAATACCGTCAGAAAGCGGATGTATGGCCGCTCAATCCGAAGGGCGAACTCATCAACTGGACGATCGTGGAGAGCAAGGAAGGCTTGAAGCACGTCCGTGAGATCGCTGCGGTCAAGGGTATCGGCGTTCTGTGGCCGGGTGCCGGCACGCTGCGCCAGGTGTTCTCGACCGTCGGTCCCGATGGCAAGCGCGTGGTCGACCAGGCCGCTTGGGAAAATGCCATCCAGCAGGTGCTCTCCGCATGCAAGGAGTTCCATGTACCGTGCGGCTTCCCAGCTACCCCGGATGACATCGAGATGCGCATGAAGCAGGGCTTCAGCGTGTTCGTGATGGGTTGGGGCGATACCGGCTTCAAGGCGGCGGAAATGGGTCGCAAAGCGGCCAACCGTCCGGCCACTAACGATTGAGCCTCGTGCGACCGGTCCGATGGCCGGTTTGCTCTGGAACGCCGGCGTGCCCATGACGCCGGCGTTCTTGTTTATCGCGCAGGCGTTGCAACAGGGCGGCTTGTGGAAATGCCTGCTTCGACAATCTGCATTCCGCATGCGTTGTGCGCGCACTGCGCATTCCAAACGCGTACGACGACTGGAAATGGCACGCCCCCTGGATGCGCGCCGTGCATGCGCCATGCAGATGCATCCAATCCCTGATTTCTCGATGAGACGCTTGCCGCCGACTCTCTGAGAAGAAGCGCGCGCCGCAAAATTCGCGCCGCTTGCGAGCGACATCCGGCTCGATGTTGCGTGCAGCACACAGCTTGAGCGGGCAAATCTGGCGGCCAGCCAGGGCGCAAACTACTTCCGCGCAGGGCCCCTTTGACAAATGAATCATGCTGAGACCCCGCGCAGCCGGGCATGCTTTCGGGAAAATTTTGCCGCGGGACCCATGTACGCTTTCTGACGAAATTCGACGCTGGGCAAGACCGAAGGTCGTTTACTTCATACATGCCCAGCCAGTGCGTTGCTCACCTGGCGGTGAAAATAACTTTTGGGGGATTCAGATGACGATGATCCATTCAAGCGCGGTTCGTGGACCCAAGTCCTCAGTCGCTGCTGCTGTCCACCGTGCCTTGGGCACCACCGGTACTACACTACTTATTCTCGCGGCATCGCTTGCCGCCGGTACAGCGGGCGCCCAGCAGGCCACTCCAGCTGCAGCCCCGGCTGACGGTCAGGCTGTTCTCCAGGAAGTTACGGTCACTGGTTCGCGCATTCAGCGCGCAGACGGTTACGAGGCACCGACGCCGGTTTCCGTGCTCGGCGCGGACGACCTCAACAAGATGGCGACCAGCACGATCGCCGACTCCGTGAACCGCTTGCCGGCGTTTGCTGGCAGCCAGACTCCGCGTAATCGTTCCTCGAACATCAGCTCCGGCACCGCCGGCACGAACCTGCTGAACCTGCGCGGCCTCGGTGCCAACCGCACTCTGGTGCTCCAGGACGGCAAGCGCATGGTCGGTTCGTCGATTGCCACGGGCTCGCTCTCGGGAGCGGTCGACGTCAACATGATTCCGAGCGGCCTGGTGCAGCGAGTGGACGTGGTGACGGGCGGCGCTTCGGCCGTGTACGGCTCGGACGCGCTCGCGGGCGTCGTCAACTTCATCCTGGACAAGGATTTCACCGGTGTTAAGGGCAATGTCGATGGCGGCATCACCTCGGCTGGCGATGGTGAGAACTACAAGATCTCGCTGACGGCCGGCACTGCCTTCGCCGGTGGCCGTGGCCACCTGTTGTTCAGCGGCGAATACGCCGACGACCAGGGCATCATCGGCAACGATCGCAGCTGGGCTGATGATTCGTTCCAGATGATGGCCAACCCGAACAAGGCGCAGCCTGGCCAGTCGACGCTCCTCACGGTTCACAACGCCGGCGTCGCGAACGGCACTTTCGGCGGTCTGACCCTGAGCTGTCAGGCCATCACACCGTACGTCGACATCGTCAAGGGGCCCAGCATCAAGCTCGCGCCGAAGGCGGGAGCCTGCGGCCTGCGTGGCATTCAGTTCGGTCAGGGCGGCGTGGCGATGCCGTTCCAGTTCGGCAACCCGTTGAGCGGTCCGACCATGTCGGGCGGCGACTCGGAAGACTCCCGTATCGATCGTGCCACGAGCGTCGGGCTGCCGTTGGAGCGTCACACGCTGTTCGGCCGCGCCAGCTATGACATCACCGATAACGTCAACGGCTACGTCGAGTTGCAGTATGGCAAGACTTCGTCGCAGAACGAGCAGGTTGTACCCATCCTGAACAACGGCGGCAGCGTCTTCGTTTACCAGGACAACGCCTTCCTTTCGCCTGCAATCAAGAATTCGATGGTTGCGAACAACGTCGATGCCCTCGAAATCGGCACGTTCAACGGCGACATGCACTATCTGCAGGGTATCAACGAGCGTGAGATGAAGCGCGGCGTGGTCGGCTTCCAAGGCAACTTCGATCTCGGCAGCAGGGCATGGAAGTGGGACGCGTCCTATGTGTACGGCGAGCAGGAAATCGAGTCCTGGACGCCGACCAACCGCGTCAACGCGAACTACGCCGAAGCGATCAATGCGGTAGTCGATCCGGCCACCGGCCAGATCGTCTGCGGCACTCGTAGCGCGAACCTGCAGACCGTAAACGTCGATCCGGCGTGCAAACCCTACAATCCGATGGGTCTCGGCGTGAACTCGCCGTCATCTCTCAACTACATCACCGCCACGGGTCACTCAGACTTGACCCTGAAACAGGAAGTCGCCGCTGCCAGCGTAAGTGGCGACATGTTCGACAACTGGGCAGGTCCTGTGTCGCTTGCGGCCGGTGCTGAACATCGCAAAGAGTCCTCGGAAGGCGACGTGAGCGCTCTGGATCAGGCCAGTGCATTCTTCGCGGGCAACTACAAGGCCACGGTCGGCAGCTACAACGTGACGGAAGGTTTCGTAGAAACCGTGTTCCCGTTGTTGAAGGACGTGCCTGGTGCGGACATGTTGGACTTCAACGGCGCCGTTCGTTACACGGACTACAGCGAGTCCGGCGGGGTCACGACCTGGAAGGCGGGCTTGGTCTGGTCGCCTATCGAGGACATGCGCTTCCGCTTCACCAGGTCGCGCGACATTCGCGCGCCTGGCCTGGGCGAGTTGTTCAACCAGGGCGCTGGTGGCACGGGTAACAACACCGATCTGGGCCTGCCGGGCAGCCCTTCGTATTTCATGCAGAGCCAGACCATCGGCAATCGCAACCTCAAGCCGGAAGAGGCCGATACGACGGGTCTTGGCGTGGTGCTGACGCCGCGGTTCCTGCCGGGCTTCACCATGTCCGTGGACTACTACGATATCAAGGTCGACGGCACGATCTACGTGCGCAGCTCGCGTGAGATCATCGAAGGTTGCTACCTCAATAACGATCAGCAACTGTGCTCGCAGATCCATCGCAATGACGCTGGTTTCATCGACGTGATCACCAGCTCCCCAGAGAACATCGTCGGCGAAGAGGCGAGCGGCGTAGACATCGACGCCACCTACCGCCTGCCGGTCGGTCCTGGCGACTTGACGTTGCGTGCAATGGGTACGATCGTGACCAAGCTGGACACGACCACCGCTGCAGGCAAGAAGGTCGACGGCAGGGGTGTGAACTCTGACGATGCCGGCATCGGCCTGGGCGCCAACCTCTGGGGACCGAAGTATCGCTACCTGCTCTCGGCGGGTTACGACTTGAACCCGGTGGAGGTGACGTTGACGATGCGCGGTATCAGCTCGGGCGTGTACAACAACGCCTTCTATGAGTGCCAGCAGGGCAGCTGTCCGACGCAAGCCGAGCTGACCAGCATGGGTTACAGCAACTCGATCAACGACAACCACATCGCGTCCGCCCATTACTTCGACCTGGGACTCAACTACAAGCTTGAGGATATGGGCGAGGTGTACTTCGTGGTCGAGAACCTGACCAATGAGGATCCGGCCAAGGTGGCGGGTGGTACTGGCGCTGGTTTCTACCAGGGGCAGTCGAACGTGTCGTTGTACGATCGTTTCGGCACCATGTACCACGCTGGCGTCCGCTTCAAGTTCTAAGACTTGAAGTCAGGTCTGTAGCCAAGGCGCAGAAGGCGGACTCGCTGTCCGCCTTCTGCTGCTGCACGCTACGGGTCAAATCGGTGAGCTGACGAGGCAACGCGATTTGGAACATCGCGCCGACCAA
Organism: Steroidobacteraceae bacterium; assembly: GCA_036498785.1. GTDB lineage: Bacteria > Pseudomonadota > Gammaproteobacteria > Steroidobacterales > Steroidobacteraceae > Steroidobacter. The sequence goes on from DASYEW010000015.1 coordinate 66,224, forward strand.
CGGGTTTGCGCGCAGAGTCCGGTAACGGGCGGTGTTCGTGACGCGCTCGCAGATCCGCTTGTCGTGAGTCGTCCGTTCCAGATTGGAGGGGGGCTACATGAAACCTTGGCATTGCTTCGTCGCTACGCTCATCTGTGCGTCCAGCTTGTCCTTGCCGGCCTTCGGCGCGGAAGCGGCGCGTTCCGCCGATATCTCCAAACGAAACCTGAAGCCCAGCGACTTCCCGCAGAAGCAGGAACTCGCGCCGGGCGTGTATGCCTACGAGGGCCTGCATGCGCCCGATGCCGACGGCACCTACATCTCCACGGTAAGCCTGATCGTCATCACGACGGATGGCGTCACGGTGGTCGATGGCCAGGGCGATGTTCCCCAGGCGCAGCAGATGGTCGATACCATCAAGAAGCTCACGTCGCAGCCAGTCAAATATGTCGTGATCGCATCCGAGCACGGCGATCACGTCGGCGGTAACGCGGCTTTCAAGGCCGCCTATCCCAACGTCGTTTTCATTTCTTCACCTGTGTCGCAGCGGAATCTCGCTAATAATCCCAATCCGCCGACGCAGACGGTCGCTGACAAGCGCACGATCCGCATGGGCAAGACCGATATCCAGATCCTCAACCTGGGACGCGCCCATACCGGCGGCGATCTCGCCGTCTATTTGCCCAAGAGCAAGGTGCTGTTCCTGAGTGAGATCTATCTGCATGACGTATTCCCCGCGATGCGTTCGGCGTATCCGACCGAATGGGTTGCGACCATCAAGAAGGCGCAGGCGATCGACGCGAAGTGGTACGTGCCGGGTCATGGTTTTGTCGATGACGCCGCGACCTTGAAGAGCCATCTGGGCGATGCCCTGAAGGCGACCGCTTATGTCATCGACGAGGCCAAGCGGTTGCATGCTGCCGGGGAGGCCTGCGAATCGCCGAAGAATTGCCCGGCTGCGCAGAAAGCGAACTGGGGACCGTACAGCGATTGGGCATTGCGAAGTTCGCAGGCACCAATTGCGATCTGGAAGGTCTATCAGGAAGTGGAAGGCAAGCTTCCTTAAGTAAGGGATCGGTGAGCGGGCCTTGAAGGCGCCGGATCGATGACCCAACTTAAGTCCAGGTAGTAGTCAATTTCAGGTTAAAGAAGCCAGCTTAAAAAGATGTAATGAAGCGAGCGGACTCAAGAGCCTTGGGGCTCGGTGCCGGCGCCAGAGCAGATGAAGAATGTTCTATTTTTGCCGTAAAAATCGGGAAGTTCATCTAGCGAGCTCGTCGTAGACTCGGACTAGACTCAGTTTTACGGCTTGTGCCGGAAGGTTAAAGTTGTCGGGTTAGGGGGTAGAGAGTAGTGAATTCGAATATTAGTCATTTGGCCCCGGCGCATCTGCCGCGACTTGCGTGCGCATTGCGCGCAGGCGCCACGACGGTGCTGGCGGCACTCGCGCTTGCAGGTTGTTCAGGCACCCCGGAACCCCCAGTCCCCGGATCGCCGCCGCATCTGCGGTTGATCACCACCCAGCAGTACCGCAATTCGCTCGCGTATATCTTCGGGCCCAGCATCAACCTGGACGTGAAGTTCCCACCGCTGCAGCGTACCAGTGGCTTGCTCGCCAACGGCGCAGCGCGGGCGGGCATCACCGCCAGCCAGCTCGAGCAGTTCCAGCACGCCGCTGCCAATGTGGCCGCCCAAGTGGTGGACACCGACCACCGCGACTATCTGATTCCGTGCAAACCGGCCGCCGATGAGAAGGCGGATCAGGCCTGTGCCACCCAGTTCCTGAAGAGGACCGGCCGCCTGTTGAATCGGCGTGCACTGACCGAGGTCGAGCTCAATGGCTATGTCAACCAGGCCGATGCGGCCGCTGACAAGCTGAAGGATTTCTACGCCGGCCTGGCCGTGTCGCTGGAAGGCATGCTGATCAGCCCCGACGTGCTGTTCGTCGTGGAGAAGGGCGAGCCCGACCCGGATCATTCCGGCCAGCAGCGTCTGGATGCCTACTCGCTGGCATCACGCCTGAGCTTCTTCATGTGGGACGCCGGTCCCGACGATGAGACGCTGAAGGCTGCCGAGAGCGGCGATCTGTACACCAAGAAAGGTCGCGCACGCGTCGTCGACATGATGCTGGCGAGCCCGCGGTTACAGTCGGGCGTACGCGCCTTCTTCGACGACATGTTCGCGTTCGACGATTTCGATACGCTGTCCAAGGATCCGACCGTCTACCCGTTCTTCACGGGTGTCACGGTGGCCGATGCCCGAGAGCAGACGTTGCGCACGGTGGTGGATCACCTGATCACCAAGAAGGGCGACTATCGCGATCTGTACACGACGCGTTCGACCTTCATCTCCCCGTCGCTGGCGGCGCTGTATGAAATGCCTGCCCCTCCGGGCTGGACGCCTTACGAGTTTCCGCCGGACAGCCCGCGTGCCGGTGTGCTGACGCAGATCAGCTTCCTGGCCGTGCATTCCCATCCGGGACGCAGCTCGCCGACGCGGCGTGGCAAGGCCCTGCGTGAGTTGCTGTTGTGCCAGACCGTCCCGCCACCGCCGCCGAACGTGGACTTCTCGGCGCTGGAGAACCCGGACGCGCACTACAAGACACAGCGTGAGCGTGTCGCCGTGCACCTCAAGAATCCGGTCTGTGCCGGCTGCCACAAGATCACCGACCCGATGGGTCTGGCGCTGGAAAGCTTCGACGGTGCCGGCCGGTACCGTGCTACCGAAGGCGGCGCTCCGATCGACACCAGCGGCAACCTCGACGGCAAGAAGTTCGCCGACGTGATCGGACTGTCGCAGGCGCTGCATGACAACCCAGGATTGCCGACCTGCTTCGTGAATCGGGTTTATAGCTATGGCTCGGGCTCGCCTGCCGGTACGGCCGATCGTCCCCTGCTGCAGTACTTGAATACTCGTTTTGCGGAAGAAGGCTACCGTATGCCGGATCTGATGCGAACGATTGCCGTGGGCGATTCGTTCTCGCGGGTTGCTCCGGTCAAGAAAGGCCCGGTCCCGGCTCCGGCTGACGGGAAAGCGGTTGAAACAAAGCCACAGCAGATTACGTTGAACCAGAATTGAAGTTCGGAGTCACCGTGAAGGTGCGGAGAGTAAAAACATGAGCAAGCTAAGCAGACGTCGTGTGTTACGCGGTATGTTGGGTGGCACTGCGGTGACAGTGGCACTTCCTCTCCTGAACTGTTTTCTGAACGAAAACGGAACTGCTTTGGCGTCCGGCGCGCCGATGCCGGTGCGCTTCGGAACCTGGGCCTGGGGCCTGGGAATGACTTCGAAGATTTTCGTGCCCGCCAAGTTCGGCGCGGGCTACGAGCTGCCTGAGGAAATGTCGGTGCTGGCTCCAGTGCGCCAGCACTTCAACCTGATCACCAACCTGCAGGCGTTCCGGGACAACTACCAGAACCTTTGCCACTACACCGGCTGGGTGATCAACCGAACTGGCTCAGCGCCGAAGGACAACCGGGATATCCCGGGCGAGACCATCGACGTCACCATTGCCAACCAGATCGGCACTTCCACGCGCTTCAAGTCGTTGACGGCCACCGCCACCGGCGACGTTCGCAGCACCTACAGCTACGATAACGCCAACACTCCCAATGCACCGGAATGGTCGCCGCTGCAGTTCTATACCCGCCTGTTCGGACCTGAATTCCCCGATCCGAACGCGACCTCCTTCACGCCTGACCCGAAGGTCATGGTGCGCAAGAGCGTCCTGTCGGGCGTCATGGAGCAGACCAACGGCCTGATGAAGGTCGTGGGTGCCGACGATCGCGCGCGCCTGGATCAGTACTTCACCGGCCTGCGCCATCTGGAACAGCAGTTCCAGCAGCGTCTTGAGAAGCCCGAGCCGATTGCTGCCTGCCATCGCATCGGCGCGCTGGATAAGGACCCGAACATGGGCCTGGAAGCGGAGAACGTCGCCCTGCGCCATCGCATGATGACCGACCTGCTGGTCATGGCCGTAGCCTGCGATCAGACCCGCGTCTTCAACATGGCCTACTCGAATGCGTCGGCTTCGACCATCAAGCCGGCCTACGAGAAGCCGCACCACACGACCACCCACGAAGAGCCGGTCGACCCGAAGCTCGGCTACCAGCCGACCGCTTCCTGGTTCATCCGCCACTCCATGGAGTCGTGGGGCTACTTCGTCGATGCCTTCACGAAGATCAAGGAAGGCGATGGAACGTTGCTCGACAACGTCTTCATCTACGGCAGCACCGACCACGGCTATGCACGCACCCACTCGTTGGACGGCATGCCGGCGTTCACCGCAGGACGTGCCGGTGGCAAGGCCAAGACCGGCTTGCACATCGACGGTAAGGCCACTGCCGGAACGCGCGTCGGCTACACCGCCATGCGTCTGATGGGCGTGGACCGCTCGTCGTGGGGCGTCAACAGCAACAACACCAATCAGGAGTTCGGAGAGATCCTGGCCTGATGGGTGGTGATCGCACCGGCGGCAAAGCCGGTGCGACGAGCTTCACGTGGGCGCGGGGACGGTCGATCGGACCACTGCGCCCATTTTCGTTTTATGAATCCGCTATTGGTTAAGAGACAAAGCATGCGACGACTGCGTAGTTTGGCCCCGGTTCTGTTGAGCGCGACGCTGTGCGCCCTGGCCGGTGCCTCCGTACAAGCGGCGACCGGTGAGTATTGGCAATCCCCGACCAGCACTGACAAAGAAGACTACGTGCGTGCACCGATGCCGCCGGGCTTCCAGGTCATCGCCACCGAGCTGGAAGGTCCGGTATTCGCGGACGCCAAGGGCCGCACTCTTTACACCTGGCCGCTCAAGAATCTGCGTAACGGTGCCACCGGCGATCGCAAGAAGAGCGGCGTCTCAACCTGCGATGACAAGGTCTACCAGGAAACCTCGGGCTACATGAGCCCGTACCCGCCTGGCCTGTTGCTGCCGGAGCTCGACAAACGTCCGAGCTGTCAGCAGGTGTGGCCACCGGTTGTTGCCGCAGCGGACGCCAAGCCGGTTGGTAAGAAGTGGACCATCATCGATCGCAAGGATGGGACCAAGCAGTGGGCCTATGACGGCCTGCCGCTGTACATCTCCAGCATGGACCACAAGCCCGGCGATGTGCTGGGCGGCACCAGAGGTGTTGGGCGCGGCGGCGGTTCGGGTGTGGTGCGCATACCTGCCGGCCCTACGCCTGATATTCCGCCAGAGCTCGCGATGGAGCCGACGGTAACTGGCCACATGCTGGTGAATCACAAAGGTTACTCGGTCTATGTCTCGGACAAAGATGCACCTGGCAAGTCCAATTGCGATGCCAAGTGCCTGACGCAGTGGAGCCCGATCATTGCCCCTGAGACTGCGAAAGAGCAGGGCGAGTGGACCGTGATCGAGCGTTCCCCAGGCGTCAAGCAGTGGGCCTTCAGGAAGCAGCCGCTCTACACGTACATCCAGGACTCGCGCATCCACAGCCTCAGCGGCAGCGATGTGCCGGGTTGGCACAACGCATACACGCAGCGCGCGTTGCCTCCGCCGAAGGAATTCACCGTTCAGGACTCACGCATCGGCCAGGTTCTCGCCGACTCGCATGGCAAGACGATTTATATCTATAGCTGCACGGACGACGCGCTCGATCAGCTTGCCTGCGACAACCCGACGACGACGCAGGTCTATCGCATGGCAATTTGCGGCAATGGCGACCCCAAAGTGTGCCAGGAGACGTTCCCGTACGTTCCTGCTGCAGCCGACGCCAAAGCCGAGAGCCGCTTCTGGACCGTGATGACGATCGATCCGAATACTGGCCACCTCGCCACCGAAGGCCAGCCCGGTGCAATGCACGTATGGGCATACCGCGACCGGCCGGTCTATACGTACGGACCGGATCGCCGCCCCGGGGATGCCGACGGCGACGCATTCGGCGAGTTCAACGGCTATCGCGACGGTTTCAAGGCTTTCTGGTTGCGAGACGATTTTTTGGATAACGCATCCCTGTGATGCATCCAGGGTGATGCCGGCTACGCAAGGCGACGTCATCACCGGCACAGTCAGGAGTTACACAGATGAAACGTAGTACGACAACAAGCGTGCGGAAATCGTCAGTGGCATCGTTGGCGCTTGCTGCCGCGACCACCATGGCCATGTTCGGTTCGGGCACTGCGAGCGCGGCGATTGCCAGCGAAGCAGTATCGCCACTCAAGGATGGCCGGATCGGCTACGTGCTGACCGACCGCTACTGGGCGGTCTACGAGACCAAGGACAGCAAGACGGAATGTCCTCAGGGCATGAATGACGGCCCGCGCGAGCAGTTCAAGATACTGTTCCCCGACAACGGCACCAAGCGGACCGTCCTGGAAACCCAGCTCAAGCGCGAGGGCGACCAGTGGCACCCGTCCACTTCACCCGAACAGTTCACGTTCAAGGAAGCCAAGGGCGACCTCTCTTACGGCATGAATCTCGACGGCAAGGTCGGGCCGAATGACTTCCAGACTCCGGATGGCCAGAAGGGCATCGACAACCAGCTCTATCGCGTGATCGGCTGCATTGCCAATTACCGTTCCTCGGGCACCATCTATCACTTCGAGAACGAGTTCATGCGTCGGTATGACAATACCCGCGTCGTGATCGAGCTGTCGGGTGTGGACAACCTCACGAACGACAATGACGTCACCGTGACCACTTATCGCGGCCTCGACCCGCTGGTCACCGACGCCACCGGCAATTCCTTCATTCCGGGCGGCACGCAGCGCATCGACATGCGTTGGGGCAAGGACTACATCGCGACGCTGAAAGGCAAGATCGTCGATGGCGTCCTGACCACCGAGCCGATCGACCGGGCCGAAGTGCCGTGGGGCGTGACGTTCAACACCAGCGGCTATCAGGTGTTTCGCGGCATGCGCTTCCAGTTGAAGCTCACGCCGCAGGGTGCGGAAGGTGTGATGGCGGGTTACGTCGATGTCGACGATTTCACCCATCACCTGAACACGTCGTGGTCGACCCATCACCACAGCTACGGCCAGCTTTCTTCGCAGTCGGAGTATCGCGCGATGCGCCGTTTGGCGGATGGCTATCCCGATCCGAAGACCGGTGCCAACACGGCCATCTCTTCGGCTGTGACGGTGAAGTTCACGCAGGTGTACATCGAGCGCCCGAACACCGAGCCGAAGACGATCGTGTCGAAGAACTAGGACACAACGCAATCAGCCTCGATGCAACATGCCCAGGTCGCTCCTGGGCATGTTGCGTTATGGGGTGCTGCTTTCTGTTTGGTAACTGTTGTCTGCGATTCGCTGATCAGTCCTGATGCGGTACAAGTCGAAAGCCGCCCCGACCGCAGCCGCAACTTTTCTTCCGGTTCATTCCTACTCTGCACAGTACCGACCACCGGGCCGGTGCCCTGCTTGGTGCACGCCGCAATTGGCTGTCGTGACTGGAACATTCCTTACGCCTGACACGCGTTGCTAACTCCACGGATCGTTGAATCCGAGGATCAAATCCCAGAAAAGATAGCGCTGCGAGTCCTGCAATGCAGGCCAAAAACGACGCAACGAAACCGACTCTCCGCCACTGCGAGGAATGCTCGTCCGACGCAGAACTCAACCCGTGAGTTGGGTGGGCTTTGAAACGATCATGCACAGAAGCGCCGCGTTGGCGCGTATTTGGCAAAAAAAGACCGCAGGTGCATGGCTAGACTCCCAGCACAACCATACGAATAGAACGATTACTGTGAAGGGGGGAGCTGCTGCATGCTGGATTCTAGTCGCCTCGACCAGGCCGATCGTACGACGGCGGAGCAAGACGCCAACGGCGTAGTGCTCGAGCTGCGTATTCCGGAGCCTCCGGCCCGTCCGGGTGAGCCGGTCGACTTCAGCAAGCTGAAGCTTTCCAAACCCGGCGCAGTGCGTCGGCCCGCAGTGGATGACGCGGCCGATTCGACGCACGATCTCGCGTACGAGTTGATCCGGGTGTTGAACGACAACGGCGACGCGGTCGGACCGTGGGTTCCCGATTTGCCTGCAGCGACGCTGAAGGCGGGGCTGCGTTCGATGCTGCTCACGCGCGCCTACGATGAGCGCATGTATCGCGCACAGCGCCAGGGTAAGGCTTCCTTCTATGTGAAGTGCACCGGCGAAGAGGCAGTTGCCGCGGCCCAGGCATTGGCCCTGGAAGATGGCGACATGTGTTTTGCCAGCTACCGGCAGCAGGGGCTGCTGATCGCGCGCAACTATCCCATCCTGAAGATGATGGGGCAGGTCTACTCCAACACGCTCGACCCGCTGATGGGCCGGCAGATGCCGGTGATGTACTCCAGTCGCGCGCACGGTTTCTTCACGGTCTCAGGCAATCTCGGCACGCAGTCCATCCAGGCGGTGGGTTGGGCCATGGCGTCTGCCCTGAGCGGCGACAACCGGATTGCATCGACCTGGGTCGGCGATGGCACGACTGCGGAAGGCGACTTCCATTACGCGCTGACATTCGCTTCGGTGTATCGCGCCCCGGTCATTCTCAACGTCGTCAACAACCAGTGGGCCATCTCTTCCTTCCAGGGAATCGCGGGAGGCGAGCAGGCTCCGTTCGCTGCACGCGCCATCGGTTATGGCCTGCCGTCGCTGCGAGTCGACGGCAACGATTTTCTCGCGGTCTACGCCGCTACGCAGTGGGCGGCACAACGTGCTCGCGCCAATCTCGGCGGCACATTGATCGAGCATGTCACGTATCGCGCCGAAGGCCACTCCACCAGCGACGATCCGAGCCGCTACCGCGCGGCTGATGAAGCGAGCAAGTGGCCGCTGGGCGATCCGATCGAACGCCTCAAGCAGCACTTGATCCGGCGTGGCGAATGGTCGCAGGAACAGCACCAGGCACTGCAAGACGAACTGACCAAGGAAGTTCGTGCGATCCAGCGCGAAGCCGAGGCGAACGGCACGCTCGGCGCAAACCAGACGCATAGCCCCAAGACGATGTTCGAGGACGTCTACAAGGATATGGATTGGCGCTTGCGCCGGCAGCGACAAGAAGCGGGTTTCTGACTCATGCCTACCATGAACATGATTCAGGCCTTGAACTCGGCCATGTCGGTGATGCTGGCGCGCGATCCCAAGGTCGTGGTCTTCGGTGAGGACGTGGGTTATTTCGGCGGCGTGTTTCGCGCCACCGAGGGCCTGCAGCGCACCTACGGCAAGAACCGCTGTTTCGATACTCCGATCTGCGAGGGCGGCATCGTCGGCGCGGCGATCGGCATGGGCGCGTACGGCTTGCGCCCCGTGGTCGAGATCCAGTTCGCCGATTACATCTATCCGGCTTACGACCAGATCGTCTCGGAAGCCGCCCGCATCCGCTATCGCTCGGCCGGTGATTTCACGGCGCCGATCACCGTGCGGTCGCCCTACGGCGGCGGCATCTTCGGCGGCCAGACCCACAGCCAAAGTCCGGAGAGCCTGTTCACGCATGTGGCGGGACTGAAGGTCGTGATCCCCTCGACGCCGTATGACGCCAAGGGCCTGCTGATCAGCTCCATCGAGGATGACGATCCGGTGATCTTCCTTGAGCCGAAGCGGCTCTACACCGGCCCGTTCGAAGGTCATAGCGATGGCGCGGTGAAGCCGTGGTCGACACATCCGGCAAGCGACGTTCCCGAGGGCTACTACAACGTGCCGCTCGGCCAGGCATCCGTCGTGCGCGAAGGCGCCGATGTAACAGTGCTTGCCTACGGGACGATGGTCCATGTAGCGCTTGCGGCGGCGCGAGAGTCTGCATTGGACGCTGAAGTGATCGACCTGCGCAGCCTGATTCCGCTGGATATCGAGACGATCGCGAAATCGGTCAACAAGACCGGGCGCTGCGTCATCGTGCATGAGGCCACGCGCACATCGGGCTTCGGTGCGGAGCTTGCGGCGCTGGTACAGCAGCAATGTTTCTTCGACCTGGAAGCGCCGATCGAACGCGTCACCGGATGGGATACGCCGTATCCGCACGCCTTCGAGTGGCAATACTTTCCAGGTCCTGCCCGCGTGGCGGATGCGATGCGTCAGGTGATGGGGAGCTGATCGATGGGGCAGTACAGTTTCAAACTTCCGGATGTCGGCGAAGGCACGGCGGAGGCGGAAATCGCCGCCTGGCGCGTCAAGGTCGGCGATCGCGTCGAGGAAGACCAGCCGCTGGTCGACATGATGACCGACAAGGCGACGGTCGAGCTGACATCGCCGGTTGCCGGCATCGTCCAGAGCGTTGCTGCACAGGCCGGCGAGAAGGCGGCAGTCGGTTCGGTGCTGGTTGTGCTGGAAGTCGAAGGTGGCGATGAGTCCAGCGCACCGGCGGCGAAGCCCCTGTCCGTACCGTCGCAGTCTGCAGCGCCCAAACCTGCACCGAAGGCAGTGGCGCCAGTGCGAGAGCAGCCAACAACGAGTGCTGCTTCGTCGTCTCAAACGAACGAACGTGTCGAGCCTGCATCTGCGGCTCACGTGACTCATCTCTCTGCGGTTGCCAGTGTACGACCCGCTCGCGCATCGGCATCTCCGGCAGTGCGTCGCCGAGCCGAAGAACTTGGCGTCAAGCTGCAGTTCGTCCAGGGCTCGGGGCCGGCCGGAAGAATCAACCACTCCGACCTGGATACGTATCTTGCCAATGGCCCTGCGGCCAGCGGCGCGACGCCCGCCGCGGGGTACGCGAAGCGCTCGGGGTTCGAGGAAGTTCCGGTTATCGGCCTGCGTCGACAGATCGCTGAACGCATGCAGCTGGCCAAGCGCCAGATACCGCATTTCTCGTATGTCGAGGAAGTGGACGTTACCGAGCTCGAGGACCTGCGCGCCCATCTCAACGCCACCAAGACTGCCGATCAGCCGAAGCTGACCCTGCTGCCGTTCCTCATGCGCGCCATGGTGCGCGTGCTGCCGCAGTTTCCGCAGATCAATGCAACCTACGACGACGAAGCAGGCATCGTCCGCCGACACGCACCGGTGCACATTGGCATGGCCGCACAGACGCCCAGAGGATTGCTAGTTGCAGTAGTGCGCCATGCAGAGGCCCGCGACCTGTGGAATACCGCTGCCGAAATCAGCCGCCTCGCAATTGCGGCGCGAGACGGCAAGGCGACGCGTGAGGAGCTCACCGGCTCGACCATCACTCTCACCAGTCTCGGTCCGCTCGGCGGCATCGTGACCACGCCGGTGATCAATCGTCCGGAAGTCGCCATCGTTGGTCCGAACAAGATCGTCGAGCGAGCCATCGTGCGCGACGGCCAGATCGTGGTGCGCAAGATGATGAATCTGTCCTCTTCCTTCGACCATCGTGTCGTCGACGGAGCGGATGCTGCCGAATTCATCCAGAAGGTTCGTGCGGTGCTCGAACATCCGGCCACCCTGTTCATTCCCTGATGCCTGCTCGCAGTTCCAGCTTCAGCTCTAGCCTCAGTTCCAAGGTTCGTTAATTTATGGCAAGTGCGATCAGGACACGGATGCTGGTGGTCGGCGGCGGACCCGGCGGCTACGTCACGGCAATTCGCGCCGGCCAGCTGGGCGTGGATGTGACTTTGGTGGAATGCGATCGGCTGGGCGGCACCTGCCTGATCCGTGGCTGCATTCCCTCCAAGGCCCTGATTCACGCTGCGGAGACTTTCGAGACCGTCAGCGCGGCGTCGGGCAAGGGCAAGCTCGGAATTTCCGTCAGCGGCACACCGCAGCTCGAGCTGAGCGAGACTGTCCGCTGGAAGGACGGCATCGTCAATCGCCTCAACGAAGGCGTTGCCGGTCTGCTGAAGCGTGCCAAGGTGCGCGTGGTTTCCGGTTGGGCAACCTTCTCCGACGGCAAGACCTGCGTCGTCGAGAGCGCCGAAGGGCCGGTCACGATTACGGCCGAACATGTGGTGCTCGCCAATGGATCCGAGGCGGTAGAACTGCCGAACCTGCCTTTTGGCGGTCCTATCATTTCGTCGACCGAAGCGCTGTCCCTGCAGCAGTTGCCGCGCAAGCTGGCGGTGGTGGGCGCCGGATATATCGGCCTTGAGCTGGGCTCGGCGTTCCGCAAACTCGGCGTCGACGTCACCGTGATCGAAGCGCGCGATCGCATCCTGCCACTGTACGACCAGCAACTCGTCAAGCCGGTAGCTCGCTGGCTGGAGCGCGCTGGTGTCGTCGTGCATCTGGGTTCCAAGCTCAACGCATTCAAATCCGGCGTCCTCAGCATCGAAGCCAAGGACGGTAAGCCGCTGGAAGTTACCGCCGATACCGTGCTCGTCACTGTTGGCCGTCGGCCGCGGACGCAAGGCTGGGGCCTGGAGTCGATGGGCGTGGATATGGACGGTCGTTTCGTGCGCGTCGATGACCAGTGCCGAACCTCGATGAAGAACGTGTGGGCGATCGGCGACCTGGTCGGCGAACCCATGCTCGAGCACAAGGCCACCGCGCAGGGCGAAATGGTTGCCGAGATCATCGCGGGCCATCGCCGGCGGTTCGATCCGGTTGCGATACCGGCGGTGTGCTTCACCGAACCGGAGATCGTCAGCGTCGGCATCGGCCCCGGCGAGGACGGCGGCGCAGAAGTAATCACCAGCCTGTTTCCATTCGCTGCCAACGGACGGGCACTTTCCATGGAGGCCGGCGATAGCGGCGGCTTCGTGCGGGTACTGGCACGCAAGAGCGATCACCGCATCCTGGGAATCCAGGCTGTGGGACGGCACGTCTCGGAACTCTCCGGTGAGTTTTCGATGGCGCTGGAGATGGGTGCAACGCTGGAGGATGTGGCAGGCATCATCCACGCGCACCCGACATTGTCCGAAGCATTTTTCGAAGCGTCTCTGTCCGGTTTGGGACACGCGATACACATATAAGAATGAGCGCGCGTTGCACTACACCCGTTTGCTTCGCGCTTCGGTGCGAAGGCGACCGAGATCCTCGCAGTAGGTGGCCGCGAATAGCGGTGGCTACTGACGATGTTCCGTTCGCCCGGGTGCGCGCTTCCGCATCGATAGGGGGAAATGCATTATGGCGGTTAACGGACTCGACAGAATCGACCTGAAGATTCTGGCAGCCCTGCAAGAGGACGCTTCACGCTCGGCTGCTGAAATAGCCGAAGCGGTCGGCTTATCGCAGTCACCCTGCTGGCGGCGGATCCAGCGGCTGAAGGATGAAGGCTATATATCGAAGGTCGTCGCCTTGCTGGACCGTAGCAAGGTCGCGCTGCACGCGCAGCTGTTCGTGCAGATCAAGGTGAGCCGCAACGATCAGGCCAGTCTCGCCGAGTTCTCGCAGGCCATCCGCGAATTTCCCGAAGTCATCGAGTGTCACGTCATCCTCGGCGTGTTCGACTTCCTGCTGCGGGTGGTCGCCAAGGACATGGATGCCTATGAGAAGTTCTACTTCGAGCGGCTGTCGCGCGTCCCGAATATCCGCGAGGTCAATTCATTCGTCGCCGCCTCGGAAATCAAATCGACAACCGCTTTGCCGCTACGGCATTGAGGGAACGCAGCGGCGGCGAGAGGAAAAGGAAATGTGACGAGTGACGGGTGACGGGGAAGAAGTTGACGGTAGGAATTGCCGGCCGCACATTTTGCCCGTCACCCGTCACCCGTCACCCGTCACCCGTCACCGAGTGCCGCTCACTCCACCGCGAGTTAGTGACTGCACAGACCGTGGTGAACCTTAGCGGCTACGGCATTCACTCCCCAGCGCTACAGCTTTTGCCTGAAAAGCACATCATGATTTCCCTGGGGTGCGCTTTTTTACTGCGCTTAAGGGGCTGGATAACGCGAGATTAATGCACCAGCCGGCTGTAGAAGGCTGCGGTTGGTCTATATTCCCCTCGCAACCGTAGCGCTCTATAAGCCTCACATTGTCGAACCCGGCTCAAATTCTCTTCAGTCACACCCTCATCGGGGGTGAAACAGAGTGTTCGGATGACGGGCCCGATAACCGACTAGATAGCCGACCTCGAAAGCCTGGCCCCAGGTCTTCGATGACCATAGATCCGCTCATGCAAAGAAGCCGGTACCACGGAACGACCTCCGGTGCGGAAGATCAATTACAGACGGAGGACGTCTCGATGGCTGGTCTGGACAAGATTGATTTAAAAATCCTGCATGAGCTGCAGGAAGATGCCTCCCATTCCGCGGCGGAGATCGCCGATGCGGTGGGCCTGTCGCAATCGCCCTGCTGGCGCCGCATCCAGCGCCTCAAGGACGAAGGCTACATCTCCAAGATCGTGGCGGTGCTCGATCGCCGCAAGCTCGATCTGTCGACTCAGCTGTTCGTGCAGGTGAAAGTCATCCGCAATGACAAGGCCAGCCTCGCGCAGTTCACCGATGCGATCCGCAGCTTCCACGAAGTGCTGGAATGCCACGTCATCCTCGGCGTCTACGACTTCCTGCTGCGGGTGGTGGTGCGCGACATGCAGGCTTACGAGAAATTCTATTTCACCAAGCTCTCCGGCGTGCCGAACATCCGCGAAGTGAATTCGTTCGTCGCGGCCTCGGAGGTCAAGTCCACTACTTCGCTACCCTTGCGACCCTGAGAGGGGCTGGGAAGCGCTGGCGGGCCTGTGCATGAACAATGCGCGCGCTGCACAGGCCATCCACCAAAACGCCGTTGGCGCATACATCATGCGCGAGCCGCCAACAAGGTGGGTATTTCAGGAAAAATCCTGCCGCAGGGCGGGTGTAGGCTTTCGCGCGAAGATAGGCTGGCTGCGTGCTTCTCACGATGAAAAAAGTGCGCAGCGCAGGCGAGAATCGCGCAGCAGGGGGTGTCTGAGCGCAGTGGGATCTCCGAACTTTCGTGCGGTTGGCAATGCCCAACCCCGCACAGTGCGAGACCTGCCGACGACTTCGAGCGCTTCTGGATCCTTTCAGTCGCGGTCAGTCTCTCCCGCCGCATTCGACGCAGGTGCAGATGTGAGGCAAGGTTGCTTGTCGTCCATGGAACCTGTCTTGGCTTGGCTTCATTCTCGATCCACCGAAGGGAGAGAAACATGACTGACAAGATTTCGCGTCGCGCGCTCCTGTGGCGTGGTTTGCAGCTTCCGGTTGGCGGTGCGTTGGTGCTGGCGCTCGGCGCCTGTAGCAAGGGCGGTCCAAGCGCGAGCGGAGGGACGACTGCC
Source organism: Steroidobacteraceae bacterium (assembly GCA_036498785.1). Classification (GTDB taxonomy): domain Bacteria; phylum Pseudomonadota; class Gammaproteobacteria; order Steroidobacterales; family Steroidobacteraceae; genus Steroidobacter. The sequence goes on from DASYEW010000015.1 coordinate 81,267, forward strand.
GCCGCGGTGGGAGGCACCGTCTGCGCCGATCCCAGCGCCATGACGGATGCCGAGCACAGCACTCGCACCAGCCTTGGCTACGCCGAGAAATCGCCGAATCCGGCACAGACCTGCGCCGGCTGCGCATTTTTCCACGCCGCCGCCGAGGGCGGAGACTGCGGTACGTGCGACATGATGTCCGGCGGACCGGTGAACAGCCACGGGCATTGTAATTCCTGGAGTGCGAAGACCTGAGGCGAGCCCGGACTGGCGTGCAGCGCTGCGAGCGGGAGCAGGGCCGCCGTCATCCAAGTAAGACCGAGACATCGAGGTCGGCACATACAATGTCGGCAAGCATTCGGAAAACTAGCAATCGAATCCAGCAGTCAACGACGCGAATAACGAGCGAACAGATGGGCGGACACAAGATGACGGTAGCAATGGGGATGACGGCAGAAATGGTTGAAGGTGAAATCGACGCTGGCGCCGCGCGCCGCGCCAAGGGGTTCTCCAGCGGGTTGCGCTCCAGCTCTCGCAGGGTTTCCAGGCAGATTCTCGCCGCAACGGCGGCAGTCGTTGCACTCGCTGCAAGCTCCGCGGTTCTCGCCGACGAATCGGGCGGCTCACCCGCAGAGCGCGGTGCTTATCTGGCGACAGCCGGAAACTGCACCAGCTGCCACACGCGCGAGGGCGGCGAAGCATTCTCTGGCGGACTCGCATTTACGACGCCGTTCGGCACGATGTATTCGACCAACATCACGCCGGATCCGGACACCGGCATCGGCAAATGGACCGAGGAGCAATTCGCCCGCGCCTTTCGCGAGGGCGTGCGCCCCAACGGCGAACATCTGTATCCCGCGTTTCCCTATACGGCATTCACGAACACCAGCGATGCTGACGTCGCCGCGCTGTATGCCTATCTGAAGACGCTGACGCCGGTGAGCTACACCGCACCCGCCAATGAGCTGAAATTCCCGTACAACCAGCGCTGGGCGCTGGGTATCTGGAAGGCGATGTATTTCAAGGATGGCCGCTATACGCCCGACAAGACGCAGTCGGATGAATGGAATCGCGGCGCTTACCTGGTCAAAGGCCTGGGCCACTGCGGCGCGTGCCATACCCCGCGGAATTTCCTCGGCGCCGAAGACGATTCACGCGCTTTCCACGGCGGTGTCTACCAGGACAAGATCGAAGACAAGCTGCTGGACTGGGCTGCCCCGGATCTGACCTCGGCGGGTCATGGCCTCAAGCAGTGGTCGGTCGATGAGCTGGCGGGCTACCTGAAAGAGGGCTACAGCGATCGCGCCGGCGTGTTCGGCCCGATGAACGAGGTGGTGGTCAATAGCACCAGTCATCTGTCGCCGGAGGACGCGAAAGCGGTTGCGGTGTACCTGAAGAGTTTGCCTGCAAGCCCCCCGCCGAGCGTATCGGCACCGGATGAGGAGACGCTGCACGCCGGATCGTTGCAATACGATATCCATTGCGGCACCTGCCATCTGCCCACGGGCCTGGGCTCTCACGACACCGGGCCTGCGCTGGTAGGCAGCGTGGTGGCGCTGGCACCCGATCCGGCTTCGTTGATCAACATCACTCTGTATGGCGCCCAGTTGCCTGCTGCGGAACAATGGCGCTCGAAGAAGTGGAAGGTCATGGAGGCGTACGGCGAGAACCTGACCGACGAAGATGCGGCAGCGCTGTTGACCTACGTCCGCAACGCCTGGGGTAATGTCGGCAGCAAGGTGACTGCCGAACAGATCGCCAAGCACCGCTAGGCGTCGATTCTCTGCATGCTCCTGAGTCTCGGGCAGCGTCGATGACAGCCTTTGCGGCTGCGTCGATGCTGCGCGCAGGACTGTCGATGCGGAGCCATCAGTAGAACGAACATGAAGTCTTGCCGCGGGTAAAGCGGCCGAAAGAAAACTTGCGGAATTCCGGTCTTGCCGGGATCGAGCGCCTGACGAGGTTACGGGGGATTCGATGAAGAAACTGGCTTGGTTACTGGTCGCCATCATCGGCGCATTCGCCATCGGCGGGCTCGCGCTGCACCGAGGCGAGTCCATCAACGCGATGTGGATCATCGTTGCATCCGCATGCGTCTACGCGATCGGCTACCGCCTTTACAGCGCCTGGATCGCCGCCAAGGTGCTGGTGCTGGATTCAACGCGCGTCACCCCCGCCGTACGGCTCAACAACGGCCGCGACTTCATGCCGACGAATCGCTGGGTGGTGTTCGGTCACCACTTCGCCGCGATCGCGGGACCGGGGCCGCTGGTTGGACCGACGCTTGCTGCGCAATTCGGTTACCTGCCCGGTACGTTGTGGATTCTCGTGGGTGCGGTGCTTGGCGGCTGCGTACAGGACATGACGGTCCTGTTCTTCTCCACGCGTCGCAACGGTCGCAGTCTCGGCCAGATGGCCCGCGATGAGCTCGGACCCGTCGGCGGCTACGCTGCGATGCTCGGCACGCTCGTGATCATGATCATCCTGATCGCGGTGCTCGGCCTGGTGGTCGTCAACGCGATGAAACACAGCCCTTGGGGCACCTCCACGGTGTTCGCCACCGTTCCGATCGCGATCATCATCGGGCTGTACATGCGCAACATCCGCCCGGGGCGTGTGCTTGAAGCCTCGTTGATCGGCATCGCGCTGTTGCTGCTGGCCGTGGTCGGTGGCGGCGCGGTGGACTCGCACGAAGTACTGCGTACGTTCTTCGATCTCGACAGCGTCACTCTCGCCTGGCTTGTGATCGGTTACGGCTTTGTTGCCGCGGTGCTGCCGGTGTGGATGCTGCTTGCGCCACGCGACTATTTGTCGACGTTCCTGAAACTGGGCACCGTGACGCTGCTGGCGGTTGCGGTCCTGGTGATGCGTCCGGAAATCCGCATGCCGGCGATCACGCAATTCATCGATGGCACCGGGCCGATCTTCAGCGGCGCGCTGTTTCCGTTCGCATTCATCACGATTGCCTGCGGCGCCATATCGGGCTTCCATGCGCTGGTATCCAGCGGCACGACGCCGAAGCTGCTCACCGATGAAGGCGATGTGCGCATGATCGGCTACGGCAGCATGATGCTGGAGTCGGGCGTCGCCATCATGGCCATGATCGCGGCGACCATGCTCGAGCCGGGCGTATTTTTCGCGATCAACAGCTCTCCTGGCAGCGTCGGTACTACGGCACAGGCGGCCGTGGAGACGATATCGAGCTGGGGATTCCCGGTCTCGGTGGAACAGATGCATGCCCTGGCGGCACAGATGGGCGAGACCACGTTGTTCGCCCGTACCGGCGGCGCGCCTTCGCTCGCGGTGGGCATGTCCAGCATTTTCGGTTCCGTGTTCGGTCAGGGCATGATGGCGCTGTGGTACCACTTCGCGATCATGTTCGAGGCGGTCTTCATTCTGACGACCCTCGACGCCGGCACGCGCGTCGGGCGCTTCATGCTGCAGGACGCGTTGTCGCACATCTGGCCCGCCGCCGGCAGGACCTCGTGGTATCCCTCGATCCTGATCTCCAGCGGACTGATCGTCGCAGGCTGGGGCTACTTCCTGTACATCGGCGTCGTGGATCCCAACGGCGGCATCAACATCCTGTGGCCGCTGTTCGGTATTTCCAACCAGCTCCTGGCGGGCATTGCCCTGTGCGTTTGCACCGGCATCCTCGTGAAGCAGGGCAAGCTGCGTTATGCGTGGGTTACCGGTGCTCCCTTGGCATGGCTCACCATCGTGACTACCGCTGCAGCCTGGCAGAAGGTCGTTTCGGATGACGTGCACATGGGCTTCCTGGCGGCTGCTAATCACACTGCACAACAGCTCGCTGCTGGAACGCTGCCGGCGGCACAGGCTGCCGTCGCGCCGCAGCTGATCTTCAATCAACGCCTCGATGCGGCGCTGGTGGTATTGCTGACGGCGATTCTGTGGATCGTCATCATCGACACAGCACGGGTTTGCATGCGGGTCGTGAAGGGATTGCCGGTTCCGCCGGATTCCGAAACCCCGGCAATTGCGGTAGCGCAGAGCTGAGCCGTGTGCTCAGCTCATTGACCTGAAGGTGCACCCATGAAGAACGCAATGCGCAGATTGTGGAGTTTCATCCGGGAGCTTGCGACCGACGATGCCTACGAGCGCTACCTTGCGGCTCACTGCAAAGCACATCCTGACGCGCCGGTGCTCGACCGGCGCGCCTTCTACCTGGATGAGCAGACTCGCAAGTGGACCGGCGTCAAGCGTTGCTGCTGAGGCAATCGCCTCGATCGTAGGACAGATCCAGTCTTGAATCGGCGCCGCGGGGTACTCCGCGGCGCATCTCACATTGCAGCGGTTTCCCGGCTGGCTATCGTTCTGGCCACCGCCTGCCATCCTTGGGTTGCCGATCCCGAGGAACTACCGTTCACCAGATTGTCAGCGCGAATGCGCTTCACACCGCGTCGCCGAACGTCGGCGTGACGCAGTGACATGCGGCGCAAGATGTCCCTCAGATCGGTAATTCGGTCGTGTGCTTGATCTCGCGCAGGGCGAAGCTCGAATGCACTTGGTGCACATTGGGCAAATGCACCAGGTGTTCCTTCAGATAGCGTTCGTAGGCTGCTACATCGGGAACCACAATCCGTAGCAGATAGTCGGACGTTCCCGTCACCGAGTGGCAGTCAGCAATTTCGTTTTCCTTCTGCACGGCACGCTCGAAGGACGTGAGCGCCGCCTTCTGGTGTGAGGCCATCGTCACGTTGGCGAAGACGCTCACGGCCAACCCCACGCCGGCCGGATTGAGGATCGCGACACTGCGCAGGATGACGCCACTTTCTTCCAACCGACGGATCCGCCGCCAGCATGGCGTATGCGACAGTCCGACTTGCTCGCCGATCTCCGCTACCGGCATCGTTGCCGAGCGCTGCAGCAAGCGCAGGATCTTCAGATCGACCTCATCCACGCAGCGACTCCTGGGGGTGGCATGGAAACTTGTCCTAGGGATGCCCTATAGCATAGGATAAAATCCTAGTGCCTAGCAGTTAATAGTTACAAATAAGTCAAATATTCCCCTTTCGTAGTGCCAATATTTCTTCTCACGCCCCCGATCCAGTGAGCACCACCGTGTCCAACCCGACCAAGTTGAGCCTGCACGTTCCTGCCCCGCATGCGCGGCCGGGCGATCCCGTGAACTTCGATCACCTGGTCATTCCTGCCGCGGGCGAATTGCGCTGCCCTGATATTGCGACGCCGGAATCGCAACTGCGCGATCTGCCCTTCGGTCTCATTCGCGTGCTCGATGCGGAAGGACGCGCTGTCGGTCCGTGGAATCCAAGCCTGGATCCGGACCACCTGCGACGCGGCTTGCGCGCAATGCTGCTCACCCGCCTGTTCGACGATCGGTTGTTCCGTGCGCATCGCCAGGGCAAGACGACTTTCTACATGAAGTCCACCGGCGAGGAGGCCATCGGCGCCGCGCAGTCCCTCGCGCTCAATGCCACGGACATGTGCTTTCCCACCTACCGGGTGCTGAGCTGGCTGATGGCCCGCAACTACCCGTTGATCGATCTCGTCAACCAGATATTCTCCAATGAGAAGGATCCGCTGAAGGGCCGGCAATTGCCGATTCTGTATTCGGCGCGCGCTTACGGTTTCTATTCGCTGTCGGGCAACGTCGGCACGCGCATCGGCCACGCCGTGGGATGGGCGATGGCGTCGGCGTACAAGGAAGACGACAAGATCGCGCTCGGCTACATCGGGGAAGGCACGACGGCGGAGGGCGATTTCCACGAAGCGTTGACGTTCGCGTCGGTCTATCGCGCACCTGTGATTCTGTGCGTCACCAACAATCAGTGGGCCATCTCGACGTTCCAGGGTATTGCTGGCGGTGAAGCCACTACGTTTGCCGCGAAGGCGCTGGGCTTCGGCATCCCCGGCCTGCGTGTGGATGGCAACGACTTCCTGGCCGTTCACGCGGCAACCGACTGGGCTGCAAGACGCGCGCGCGCCAATGGCGGTGCGACGCTCATCGAGATGTTTACGTACCGCGCTGCCGGCCATTCCACCAGCGACGATCCGACCAAGTATCGTCCCGCGGATGAGCCGAAATCCTGGCCGCTGGGCGATCCCATCGAGCGGCTGAAGCAGCACCTCATCCTCATCGGTGAATGGTCGGAGCAGCGCCACGAAGCGCTGGTTGCCGAGCTGACCGAAGCCGTGCGCAGCGCGGCGAAGGAAGGAGAGGCCATCGGCACCTTCGGCAAGTCCAGGCCGAGCACGCGCGAGATGTTCGAGGGTGTCTACAAAGAGCCGGACTGGCGACTCATCGAACAGCGCCGCGAGCTGGGAGTCTGAGCATGACCAACATGACCATGGTTCAGGCGCTGAACTCGGCGCTCGATGTCGCCATGCAGCGCGATCCCGATACGCTCGTCTTCGGCCAGGACGTTGGTTACTTCGGTGGCGTGTTCCGCGTCACCGACAAGCTGCAGCAGAAACACGGCGCGAGACGCTGTTTCGATGCGCCGATTGCCGAGGGTGGCATCGTTGCGACCGCCATCGGCATGGGTGCTTACGGCTTGCGGCCGATCGTGGAGATTCAGTTCGCCGACTACATCCTGCCGGCGTTCGACCAACTCGTGTCCGAAGCCGCGCGCCTGCGTTATCGCTCCGGCGGCGAGTTCTGGGCGCCCATCACCGTGCGCACGCCCTACGGTGGCGGTATTTTCGGCGGGCAGACTCACAGTCAAAGCCCGGAGGCATTGTTCGCGCATATCAGCGGACTCAAGACCGTGATTCCCTCCAACCCTTACGATGCCAAGGGCCTGCTGCTCACAGCGATCGAGGACGACGATCCGGTGATCTTTCTTGAGCCCAAGCGTCTCTACAACGGCCCGTTCGACGGACGTCACGACCAGGCACTCAAGACCTGGGCGGATCATCCCATGGGCGAAGTGCCGGAGGGTCACTACACCGTGCCGCTGGGCAAGGCTGCAACCGTGCGTGAGGGATCCGCGGTGACGGTGCTGGCGTATGGAACGATGGTGCACGTCGCACTCGCTGGCATCGAGGATAGCGGCATCGACGCCGAGCTGATCGACCTGCGCAGCATCGTGCCGCTGGACATCGACAGTATTGTCGCTTCGGTGCGTCGCACCGGACGCTGCCTGATCGTTCACGAAGCATCTCGCTTTGCCGGCTTCGGCGGCGAGCTTTCCGCTCTCGTGCAGGAACGCTGCTTCCATTACCTGCGCTCGCCGATCGCACGCGTTGCCGGCTGGGACACGCCTTATCCGCATGCTTTCGAGTGGGACTACTTTCCCGGCCCCGCCCGCGTCACCGCGGCTTTGCAACGTACGATGGAGGCCTGAGTCATGGCGCGTTTTGTATTTCGTCTTCCCGACATCGGCGAAGGCATTGCCCAGGCAGAGATCGTCGGCTGGCACGTCAAGGTGGGCGATCGCGTCGCCGAGGACCAATCGCTGGTCGATGTCATGACCGACAAGGCCACAGTCGACATGACCTCCCCGGTGACGGGTGTCGTCGTCGCGACTCACGGCGAAGCCGGGGCACTGATTGCAGTCGGTGCGTCCTTGGTCGAGTTCGAGATGGAAGGCGAGGGCCAGGCGGCCGCGCCAGCCGCAGCACCCAAGCCTGCGACGAAGCCGGCACAACCGGCTCCTCCTGTTGCCGCGAAAGCTGCGGCACCGACCGCTGCACCCGTAGCTGCAGCGAAAGCCGAGCCGACGTCACGACCGGCTGCAACTGCGCCGGCGTTTACGACCCGGGCTCCCAACGAGGCGCCGCTGGCATCGCCGGCTGTTCGACATCGCGCCTATGAACTGGGTATCCCACTGCAGTTCGTTCCAGGCTCGGCCGCTGCCGGTCGGATCACCGAACAGGACCTGGACAACTACATCGCCAGCGGCGGTGCCAACGCCAACACGAACGTCGCGGACAATCGTTTTGCAAAGCGCACGGCAGTGCACGAAACCAAGCTGATCGGGCTGCGCCGCAAGATCGCCGAGAAGATGCAGGAGGCCAAGCGCCGCATTCCGCATTTCGGCTATGTGGAAGAGTTCGACATGACGGAGCTCGAGGCTTTCCGTCGCGACCTGAATGAAGAGCGTGCCGCGCACCAGCCGAAGCTGACGTTGTTGCCGTTCTTCATGCGCGCGGTAGTCACGCTCGTACCCCAGTTCCCGCATTTCAATGCGCGTTACGACGACGAAGCGGGCGTGCTGCACAGCTTCGATGGCGTGCACATCGGCATCGCCACCCAGTCGAACACGGGGCTGATGGTACCGGTCGTTCGTCATTGCGAAGCGCTTGACGTGTGGGGTTGCGCGCGCGAATTGATCCGCGTTACGACCGCGGCGCGTGAAGGCAAAGCCACCCGGGACGAATTGAGCGGATCGACGATCACGTTGACCAGCCTCGGTACGCTTGGCGGCATCTCCGCCACCCCGGTCATCAATCATCCGGAAGTGGCCATCCTCGGACCGAACAAGCTGGTGGAACGACCGGTGGTGCTGAACGGGCAGATCGCCATTCGCACGCTGATGAATGTCTCCTGCGCTTTCGATCACCGCATCATCGACGGCCACGACGCCGCCCGGTTCGTCCAGGCTTTGAAGCGTCTGATCGAACGGCCGGCCCACCTCTTCATGGATCGCTCATGAGTCAATTGATCAAGACCACCGTCCTCGTGATCGGGGGCGGCCCCGGCGGCTACGTCGCGGCGATTCGTTGTGGCCAGCTCGGGCTCGATACCGTGCTGGTGGAAAGCGATCGGTTGGGCGGCACTTGCCTCATCCGTGGCTGTATCCCCTCCAAGGCGATCATTCATGCGGCCGGGCAGTTCGAGGCAATGGCTGCCGCTGCACGCGCGCCGCATTTCGGCATCAAGCTCGATGCACCGCCACGCCTGGACATCGCGGGCACCGTGAGCTGGAAGGAGTCGGTGGTCGACCGGCTGAACGGCGGTGTTCGCGCATTGCTGAATCGCGCGAAGGTGCGTGTTGTATCCGGTTGGGCGAAGTTCACCGATGCCAAGAACTGTCGCGTGGCCACGGCGGATGGCGAAGTCCTCATCTCGACCGAACATGTGATCCTCGCTACTGGATCGGTGCCGACCGAGCTGCCGTTCCTGCGTTTCGGCGGCCGGGTGATTTCTTCTGCGGAAGCACTGTCGCTCAATGAGCTGCCGAAGCGTCTGGCGGTGGTCGGTGCGGGATATATCGGTTTAGAGCTGGGCATCGCGTTGCGCAAGATGGGCGTCGAGGTGACCGTCGTCGAGGCGAAGTCGCAGATCCTGCCGCTCTACGATGCGAAGCTGGTCGAGCCCGTCCGGCGCTGGCTGGATCGCAATGGCGTCACGCTGCATCTGGAATCGCGCGTGCTCGGGCTCGACAAGTCGGGCAATGCACTGGAGATTGAAGGCAAGGACGGCAAGCGGCTGGCGTTACCCGCCGATCGCGTACTGGTCACGGTCGGGCGGCAACCGCTGGTCGAGGGCTGGGGCCTGGAGGAAATGGCTGTCGCAATGAACGGTCGCTTCGTGCGGGTCGACGAGCGCTGCGCTACTTCAACGACCAACGTCTGGGCAATTGGCGATCTGGTGGGTGAGCCCATGCTGGCGCATAAAGCGTCGGCGCAGGGCGAAATGGTTGCCGAGATCATTGCAGGCAAGCGCCGTCGCTTCGATCCGCGCGCCATTCCTGCTGTCTGCTTCACCGAGCCGGAGATCGTCAGCGTTGGCCTCGGCCTGCAGGACGTTGTCGAAGCGGACACCATCGTCTCGGTGTTCCCGTTCCAGGCAAACGGCAGGGCACTGTCGATGCAGGCCGGTGAGGACGGTGGCTTCGTGCGCGTAATCGCACGCAAGCACGATCACCTCATTCTGGGCGTGCAGGCGGTCGGTCAGCATGTCTCGGAACTCTCGGCAGAATTCGCGCACGCGATTGAAATGGGCTCGGTGCTGGAAGATATCGCCGGAACGATTCACGCGCATCCGACGCTGAGCGAAGCGTTTCACGAAGCCTCGCTGAAGGCGCTAGGCCACGCGATTCACATCTGAGCAGGGCCGTTCATAGGCCCTGCGCTGCGAAGTAACCTGCTACGGCGAACTTACGACGTCGGCGCAGGGAACGGTTGGAAGCATCCTCCGCCATTGCGGACGGAGGATGCGATATCGATGCGTGCTTACTGGATGCTGCCCATGAAGTCCGGCTTGCCGACATCGACGCCGCTCTGTCGCAGCAGCGCGTAGGCCATTGTGACGTGGAAGTAGAAGTTCGGGAGCGCGAACTTGGTGAGGTAGTCCTGGCCAACGAACTTCAGCGTCATCGAAGGGAACTGCAACACGACGTCCCGATTCTCTGCGCCCGCAAACTGCTCCGGCTTGGCGGTCTTGATGAAGGCCAGGGTCTTCGCGATGCGGGCCTGCAGTTCGGCAAAGGTCGTCTCGTTGTCCTCGTGTTTCGGATTGTCGATTCCAGCCAGGCGCGCTACGGCACCCTTGGCGTTGTCGCATGCGATCTGCACCTGGCGGACGAAGGGCAGCATGTCGGCGATCAGGCGCGACTCGGCCAGCAGCTTGGTATCGAACTTCCTGCTTTCCGCGTAGGCGCTGGCCTTCTCCATCTGCTTGGAGAGGTTGGTCAACGCGAGGGTGAAGGCGGGCGCGGAGAAATCGTAGAGCGAGACGGCCATGAGGACTCCATTGAACGGGGTGGGTGTGAGTACAAACCGCACAATTTTACGGTATCCGATGCAGTCGCGGTGATTAAGTCCGTAAAGGCGGGCGGCATTGGATGATGTGGGGTGATGGGAGGCGGCGCAGGTCGCATGCTCGCGGAGTCATCGTTCGAGAGCGGTTGTGCGAGCGCCCAACGCAAAGACCTGATGCAAATGACCCCGATGCAATGACCTGATGATGACCTGGGTGAGGTCATTGCGTTGATTGCTCCTTGAGTACACGCTGCGGAGGTAGCTCACTCGGGAGCCAGGACGTTCAGGAGCAGGCGATGAAGAAATTGAAACATGAAGCGCAGCTGTTCAAGGAAGCGCTGCTGGCGGGCGTCAAGTACGCGGAAGGACGCGGCGCAGTGGAGTTCGAACCTACCGATTCGGCCAGTCAGAAGCTGCTCTATATCTATCGTTTGCTGGTCCACGACAAGATCATCCAACCCCTGCCCGAAGATCAGGTAGCGGAAAGCACCATGCGTCACAAGCTCGCGATCTGGTATTCGAAGCAGTTGCCGAAGGACCATCCACTGTTGAGTTGACGACTGGCCCGCCAAGCGGGAACGCCAGTCCTCTTCGCGTCATCTATTGCCCCGTACGACACGTTATCTACGGGAACAGCAATGACCGATCCAATCACGCTTGTGCGTCGCAGGCTGTATGCGCTGCGACATGAATCTATCGCAAGCTCGCCGTCGAGCGTGAGCAGATTGAGGATAGTGGGCATCGCGTGCGCGACTGCGTTCATGGTTGCCGGCTGCGGCGACGATGGCGATTCGCCGGTGGCCAGCACTGCGCCGGATCCGGCGGTCATCGCGCAGGGAAAAGAGATTTTCAGATCCGACACGTTCGGCGACGAGACTCAATGGACCGACGTACTGCGCATGCACGAGGTCATCAGCGTGGCAGTCGATCCGACCACGGCCCTGTCGGTAGGCCTGAAGGTCGATGCAGAAGCTTTACCGGCGTCGGTCGTGCAGGGAATCAAGGACGGAACCATCAGCCTGACCAGTCCGGCGACCACGGTGGCACTGCTGAAGCTGAATGCGGTCGTGGGCATCAAGGGCACAGTCGAGAATATCAGCGGGCAGGACACCCTGACACGCGTCGGCATTACCTGTGCGCTGTGCCACTCGACTGTCGATGATTCGTTTGCGCCGGGCATCGGCAAGCGTCTCGATGGCTGGCCGAACCGCGACCTCAATCCAGGAGCCATCATCGCCTTGTCGCCGGCATTGAGCGCGCAGCAGAAAGCGGTCTACAACTCCTGGGGCAAGGGCAAATACGATCCGCGCTACAGCCAGGATGGCTTCAACGGACCGCAGGTGATTCCCCCGGCATTCGGTCTGGAAGGCATCCATCGAATTACCTCCACCGGCGATGGCGATGACATCGCATATTGGAATCGATATGTCGGCGTCACCCAGATGGGCGGGCACGGTACATTCTCCGAGCCGCGCACGGGCGTGATGGTGACGAACGGATCGGACGACCTGATCAGCAACAAGCTGCCAGCGCTGCAGGCCTATCAACTGACTCTTACTGCTCCCGCTGCGCCGGCGGGCAGTTTCGATGCCGCTGCAGCGGCGCGAGGCAAAGCGGTGTTCGAAGGGCCGGGCAGATGTGCCTCATGTCACAGCGGCCCCGATTTCACGGATGCGAATTCACGCCTGCACGCACCGGATGAAGTCGTCAGCGAGCCGGAGCCCAACGGAGCGCCGAGTTACGCTTCGCGCAGCGCGACCAGGCAGTATCGAACGGCACCATTGCGCGGGCTCTGGCAGCATCCGCCGTACTTCCACAACGGTTCGGCAGCCACACTTGAAGACGTGGTGAAGACCTACAACTCCCGGCAGATTCTGGGACTGGGCGATGCTCAGATGGCCGACCTGGTCGAGTATTTGAAGTCGTTGTGAGTCGAGGGGGCAATAGTCACAGGAGTCACACGAGTGACAGGAGTGACAATTGTGACGGTAGTGACAGTAGAGTGATGCACTCAGCGGCTTCGGCGCTGTCACCCTTGTGACTCTTGTCACTCCTGTCACTTCTTTTCTGCCAAGATTCGACATCGGCCATTTTCGGCCCGGTATCGATCGCTGCAGGAAGACATGGGGCCGCTGCTTACTCTGAATGTGCATGAAGCCATGCGCGCCGCACTGCGCGCTGGGTCCGCGACTCTCGAGTGCTCGCTGGATCTGGATCGTTCGAAAGCAACGGTCGAACTCGATGTCGCGCACTGGACTGTGCAAGGACAGCGCTTTCCCTATCTGGAAAGTTGTAAGGACAGAACGATCTATCATTGGACCGGCGAGAGCTTTCAGCCGGTGGCGCGTTACACCGCATCGCTGATCAAGTTGGTACCAACGCAGTGGGGTCCGCCGACGTTCGAGATCGACGGCATCAAGATGCTGCCGACAGCGAAGGTGTCTCCCTATGCGGACGCCGAGCGAAAAGTCGGACTGATCCAGCCGCGCGGCAAGACAATTCTGGATACCTGCGGCGGCCTTGGCTACTTCGCTGCTTGGTGCCTGCAGGGGCAGGCCGCGCAGGTGTGTTCGTACGAAAAGAATCCCGATGTGATTTGGCTGCGCGGATTGAATCCTTGGTCGCCGCAGATCGATCCCATATCAGCAGATCAGCGGCTGACGCTGACGCTCGGTGATATTGTCGTACAGATTGCCACGCTTCCCGATCAATCCGTCGATGCGATCCTGCACGACCCGCCACGATTCGGCATCGCGGGAGAACTTTACTCACAAGTCTTTTATGATCACCTCGCCCGAGTAGTGAAGCGCAGAGGCAAGCTGTTTCATTACACCGGTGCACCGAACCGGCTGACCAGCGGGCGCGATGTGCCAAACGAAGTTGCCAAGCGTTTGCGGCAGGCCGGATTCGAGACAAAGCTGGAGGGCGATGGCGTGCTGGCCGTGAAGACTGGCCGATGATTGCCCGGCGCTTGCCAGGTGATTGAAGTGGGCAATGAACGATTTGTTACGTATGCGAGGAATTTTGATGAAGTCAGTTGCACTGGTTGCAGCAGGCTGCGTGCTCGGGCTATCCGGTTGTGCAACTCGCCTGCAGACGGCGGAAGATCAGAAACCGATTGTGGTCGGCGCGGCTGCCAGCAAGAAAATCGTGGTGGATTTCGACGGCGGTAAAGTGGCTACGGATGCGGACTCCTGGTCATCGCTGAAGGAAACATGGCAGGAGGGATGCACCGAGGAAGCGAAGAATGCCGGTGTGGCTCTCTCGTTCCAGGACGGCTCTCCCCACTCCACCGGTGAGGACGGCACCCTGGTTGCGATCTATGTGAACGATTTCCACTATGTGTCCACCGGCGCGCGCATCGGCCTGGGCATCATGACTGGCAATGCCTTCATCGACGCCAAGGCCAGATTCATGGACCTGAAGAATGGAGCCGTATGGGGCGAACGGCCTTACAGCACTGCTTCGTCGGCGTGGCAGGGAGTCTTTTCGGCGATGACGCCGAAGCAGACGCAAACCATCTGCAAGGAGATGCTTGCCGTTGTCGGCGGCAAGTGAGCGATAGCGCCGGCGTCAGGCTTGAATGGCCTCAACGGCCGGAATGAATTGTCTATTGGGCATTTGAGTTCACCGCCGTACCGTCAGCTGGCCTGTCAGCGACCGCGGGCGATTTCGCCGCCGTCATTCGATCCAGCGTATGCGATTGGGCGTAGATATTGTCCGGGGTAGCGCGCGGCGCAAATGAATGCACGCCTGCCACTCCGAAGGGTGTCGCCAGCACATGCGTTCCGGGCACGCTGATGCACCCGACGAGGGAGAAGGCACAACATAATCCAGTCACCGCTTGCAGCTTCATGTTCATATTCGACGAGTCCTCGTGTTTCCCGTGTTACGTATGTAACGCGCGAGGATGCGATCGGGTTGAGTCGAGTCCGTCACATTTACGTCGCTCTTCCGCGACGTGACGTATTCGTCATGAAGCCTGTGGGCAGGCGACTACATGGTCGAAACCGGGGGTAAGGGGAATGATGAGAGGGTGATGAGGCAGTGATGTAAGTGATGAAGGTGATGAAGGCTCGGAGTTCTGACCTCCATCACTTACATCACCTGCATCACCTTCATCACTCACTGACATTTCGCAATCTGAGCCAACGCTCGCTCCAGCACCGGACGTGCCTCTGCCTGTGAAAGGTGGGCCAGCTCAGAGAGCGATCGGGTCTTCCCGGCTTGTTTCGCTGCGAGGTAACCGATGTAGTAGCCGGCGCGCGGCGGAACATCTGCATTCAGTCGTTTGAAACTAAAGAGCGCGTCCATATCGGCGTCGTCGCTTGAAGAGAGCCGCGCTCGCGCAGCGCAGATGGCGTCTTGCAAATGAGCATCCACTTGCGCCCGAATCGGCTCGGGCTGCATCAGCAGCAACTGCGAGTCGGACGACTGCGGGTTCAATTGCTGTGCGACGTAGACGGCGAGACCCTCAAGCCACAGGCCGCACCAGACCTGCGTGCATTCGGGAAAATAGTGTTGGTGATAGACGTGAAAGAGTTCGTGGTGCAGGAACGGCTGTTCATCCTTGAAGTCATGCGCCGTGACCATCACATCGGCGCCGAAGATGAGCACGAGCTTGCCGCCCAATTTGCGCGTGCCACCGTCCATCTCTCCGAGGCTGTGCAGCAGATAGACCGGCGGTAATGCCTGCACATCCGGGAATGCTCGCCGAAAAGTCTCTAGTGCCGGGCGCAGCATCTTCGTGAACGTCGCCGCAGTTGCGGAATAGCGGTCGCGGATGGCGGGAAAGCCGCCGAAGGATTTGGCGATGCGTGCATCGAATCGTTCAGCGGTCATCTGCGGAAAGCGGGCGGCTCCATAGAAATCCGGGAACACTGGAATGAAATCGGATTTGAATGCGGCTACACGCTGGTCGGCATTGAGCTGGGTGGTGCGATCGAAGAAGCGCGTGTAATCGCCCGTCAGATCGGTGAACGTGTAAGTCGGCTCGTCCGGTACGGGAGCCGCCGCGCTCGCATGCGCAATCAAGCCAAGCTGGGCAACAATGCAGAAAATTATTCGATTCATGCTGCCTCCGCGGCCGCGGTCCATCTGGGTAGTGTGCCCGATGGGGCCAGCCGGGAGAATGGTCGACCGCAACCGGACACTAGCTGTCCGGTCGTAAGAGTCGGCTTATTGAGTTCTGAGACGCAAGCGTGAGCGAAGGTTCTACGGGCGCTGTTCTCGGCAACGGGTGCTGGGCTTATTCCTTACCCGCTGCGCCAGGCTCCAACCGCAACGGTAGTTCGCGCAGCCGCCGTCCGGTTGCCGCGGCGACGGCGTTCGCAATCGCAGCTGGCGTCGGAGCCTGGGCAACTTCGCCCGCACCGAGAAAGGGCATGCCGGGGCGGTCGATGATGTGGACTTCGATGCTGTGCGGCACCGAGGAGAAACGCATGATCGGATAGCCGCTCCAGTCACGGCTGGTAATGCGAGTACGATCGAAGGTCACTGCCTCGTGCAGCGTCCAGCTGGAAGACTGCACGATGCCGCCTTCGATCTGGTTGCGGATACCGTCGGGATTGATCGCCTGTCCGCCGTCGAAAGCTGCGACCGCGCGCAGTATCTGGATCTGTCCCGTCTGTTTGTCGACGCTAACTTCTATCGCGATTGCCGCATAGCCGCCCTGGTTCTTGTAGCGGGCGAAGGCGAGCCCGCAGCCACGTCCCGATGCCTTCGGCCGCTTGCTCCAACCGAACTTCTGTGCCGCCGTGCGAATGACCTCCTTGGCGCGGTCGTCGTCGAGGTGTCGCAGTCGGAATTCCACCGGATCGATATTCGCGAGTGTCGCCAGTTCATCCATGAAGCTTTCGATGGAGAAAATATTGGCGTACGCACCCAACGAGCGTAGCGCCGAGACTCGCAGCGGAGTATTCGTGACGAAGTGATGGTCGACGCGCGCATTCGCGAAGTTGTACCAGGGAATGGCGTTGCGATCGCCGCCGCCGTCGGGCAGCGGCAATGCTCTTGGTGGCGGCCGGGCTTGCGGAGGATCGAGATGCCACGACGGCATCAGGTTGCCGCCGCGGTTGGGGCGTGTCGAATGCGTGTTGCTGCGAACTTCGTACTCCCACGACGCAATGTTGCCTTTGCGATCGAGAGAAGCGCGGACCTTGGTGATCATCGCCGCGCCGAAAGGCTCCCATGTGTGCTCCTGCTCTCGCATCCACTGCACGCGTACATGCCTTCCAGGCAAGGCTCTGGCGATCAGGCAGGCATCTGCGGCTGCATCGTCGGCGGCGTTGTGACCGTAGCAGCCGGACCCTTCGCGATGAATGCAATGGACGTGATCTTCGGGCAGCGCGAGCATCTTTGCGACGGCGCTGCGCAATGGATACACGCCCTGGCTGTGCGTCCAGACGGTGACCGCGCCGTCCTTGAAAAGTGCGACAGCGCAGGCAGGGCCGATGGCGCCATGCATCTGGTAGGAGCGGCGATAGCTCGCTTCAAGCTGGCGTGTCGGCGCATCGGCCGGCCCATGGCGATCGAGAATGGTCGTGGTCTGTGCCGGCTGTTTATCCAGGAACGAGAACAACTCCGCCGGTTCGGGAAGCGTTGCCGACTCTTCCCAGGTAGCGGCCTGCTCGAGGGCATACATGGCCATGACCGCCTGATACTCGCGCTCGGCTACCACCGCAAGGTAGTTGCCATTGCGGACGATTTTAACTACCCCCGGCAACTTCTCGACATCATCGGTCTTCACTTCGCGCAGGCGCGCCGAGTAGCTGGGCGGACGGACGACTCGCGCGTGCGCCATTCCCGGCATGCGCATGTCGTGAACGTATGCGACACCGCCGGTTACTTTCGCCGGTATGTCGAAGCGGGGCAGGGATTGGCCGATCAGCCGGTACTTGCGCGGGTCTGTCAGTTTCGACTCGACAGTTGCCTGCGTATGCAGCAGTTCGTCGGTGACGAGATCTCCGTAACCGATGCGCTTACCGTCGTCGCTTACCACGAAGCCGTTGTCGGCTGTGAGCCGCTGCTTGGGTAGCGACCATTTTGCGGCCGCGGTGCTCAGCAGGATTTCACGGACCTGCGCGGCAGCGTTGAGCAGTGCCGTGCCGCTGTCCTGCATTGAGTGACTGCCAGCGGTATAGCCCTCGTCCGGCGTGCGCTGGGTATCCGCGGTGATGAGTTCGACACTATGAGCGGCCACGGCAAGTTCTTCAGCCGCGACCTGGACAAGCGACGTCTTGACGCCCTGTCCCAGCTCGGCCTTGCCGGTAAAGAGCGTGATTTTTCCCTGCGCGTCGATGCGTATCCAGGCGTCCAGCATCGGCTCATCGTCGAGGCTGCCAGGTAGCTTGGCGTGGGCAGGCACCTGTTGTGCGCTGAGTTTGCGGAGGTCGAATAATGAGAAGCTCACTACCAGGGCAGCGCTGCCCTTGAGCATGGCGCGACGGGAAATCCTGCTGTCGGCCGCACTCATGGCTTTATCGCTGGCTTGCTGTGAGCAGCGGCCTTCTGTATCGCGTCACTAGCCCGACGCACTGCCCGCAGGATTCGCATATGTGTGCCGCATCGACACAGATTCGTTTCCATGTGCGCGCGTATCTGCGCATCGGAAGGTGCGGGGTTACTTTGCAGGAGCGCCTGCGCCCGCATCATCATTCCGGGGATGCAATAACCGCATTGCGCCGCCTGCTCCTCGATGAAAGCGCGTTGCAGCGGACCGGGGTCGGCGATCGTGCCGAGTCCCTCCAGCGTGGTGATTTTCCGGCCCCGCAGCGCGGCGATGGGAAACAGGCACGAGAAGATCGGCTGGTCGTCCATGAGGACGGTGCAGGCGCCGCACTGACCCAGCCCGCAGCCGAACTTCGCGGCATTGAGCTCCAGCGTATTGCGCAACACATAAAGCAGCGGCGTGCCCGGATCGTCGTCGATCTCGTGGGACTGGCCATTGACGGTCAAGGCAATCATTCGCTGCTCGTCCTCCCTCTGCCCTGCATTAAGGCATAGACGCTGCGCGAGGTCATTACCTCAGCGGGTTGGAGGAGATTATGCGACAGGACCGGGGCGGCGAAATCCCGAATCCGGCCCAGAGCCGTTCAAAGGCGTCGTTCGAACGGGTCGTTCAGGCGGGCTCTTTCTGGAAGTCCCGGCCGGCGCGCATGGCGCGGACAACGGCAGTGCGTACCAGGAAATCGCCAAAAGATTCGCCGGACTGGCGGTGCTTGGCGTAGTCAAATAGCAGCGGCCGCAGCGTATCGAGGATTTGCTGCTCACCGATGTTCTCGCGATGCAGGGCGTTGAGGCGATCGCCGCTGGCACTGGCGCCGAGGTACAGGTTGTACTTGCCCGGCGCCTTGCCGACCAGGCCGATCTCGGCAACGTAGGGCCGCGAACAGCCGTTCGGGCAGCCGCTCATGCGGATGGAAATACGCTCCCGCTCCAGGCCAGCTTCGCGAATGACGACATCTAGCTGGTCGAGCAACTTTGGCAGGTAGCGTTCGCTTTCCGCCATGGCGAGTCCGCAGGTGGGGAAGGCGACGCAGGCAATCGAATGCTGGCGCAGCGCAGTGCCGTTAGCATCGTTCGCGATCCCGTGTTCGCGCAGCAACGCGTCGATTGCGGGTTTGTCCGCCGCTGCAACCCCGGCGATGGTGACGTTCTGATTGGTCGTCAACGCGAAGAGCGAGCCGTGCATCGCCGCGATGGCGCGCAAGCCGCTCTGGACCGACCGGCCTGGGAAATCGCTGACGCGGCCGTTCTCGACGAATAGTGTGTAATGCCAGCGTCTGTCCTGGCCCTGGTGCCAGCCGAAGCGGTCGCCCGAAGTTTCGAAGTGAAAGGCACGCGCCGGCTGCAGCGTTTTTCCGACGCGCTGGGCAAGCTCGTCGCGAAACCAGTCGGTGCCGCGATCGTCGATTGTGTATTTGAAGCGTGCGTGCGCGCGATCCTTGCGATCGCCGTAGTCGCGCTGGATACACATGGTCTGCTCGGCCACTGCGATGACGTCCTGCGGCGAACAGAAGCCGACGATATCGCCCAGGCGGGGGAAAGTTGCCGCCGCTTTATGAGTCATGCCCATTCCGCCGCCTACGGTGACGTTGTAACCGACGATGCTGCCGTTCACGACGATGGCGATGAAACCCAGGTCATGGGCGAACACGTCGATGTCATTCTGCGGTGGAACCGCGAGAGCAATCTTGAACTTGCGAGGCAGGTAGGTGGGGCCGTACAGCGGTTCCTCCTGCGTACCTGCGGGAACCTCGCCATCCTGTTGCAGGAATATCTCGCGGTAAGCGCCGGTCCGCGGCAGCAGATGCGCGCCGAGCTGGCGTGCAGTTTCGCTGACCTCGGCATGTGCCGCAGACAACAGTGGATTGGCAGTGCAGATGACGTTGCGATTGTCATCGCCGCAGGCAGCAATCGTGTCGAGACCGCTCGCCACGATCCCCTGGATGTGCCGGCGCAGGTTGTTCTTACGTATGCCGTGGAATTGAAAGGTCTGACGCGTCGTGAGCCGCAGCGATCCGCTGGTGTATTCCGTTGCGAGCTTGTCCAGTGCGAGCCATTGTGCGGCTGTGCACACTCCGCCCGGCATGCGTACCCGCACCATGAACTGATAGTCCGGCTCCAGCTTCGAGCGCCGCCGCTCATCGCGCAGGTCGCGGTCGTCCTGCTGGTAAATGCCGAAGAATTTCGTCAGCAGCGTGTCGGTTTCGTCGATGGAGCCGGTAATCCCATCCGCAAAGCTGTCCTGCAGCGTGCCACGCAGGTAGCGGCTGTCGTGCTTGACCTGTTCGTTCGAGTGCAGCTGTGAGAGGGGGCTGGAAAGATCGAAACGCCGTTCGGTGGCCATCAATACACATCTCTCTGATAGCGTCGTTCGCGTTGCAGCTGAACGAGGTATTCCGCCGCGTCGTCCTGCGAGCGCGCGCCGTGGCGGACAATGATGTCGAGCAGGGCGCGGTGCACATCGGGTGCCATGTATTCAGCGTCACCGCATACATAGAGACTGGCGCCATCTTCGAGCCAGTTGAACAGCTCTTGGCCGCGCTCATGCATTCGATGCTGCACATAGAACTTCTCTGCTGAATCGCGCGAGAAAGCCGCGTCGATACGCTGCAGAATTCCGCGTTTGCGCCAGTCCAGCCAGTCGGTCTGATACAGGAAGTCCGCGTTGAAGGAACGATCGCCGAAGAACAGCCAGTTGCGGCTCGTTGCGCCGACTGCCTCGCGTTCGGCCAGGAAGCTGCGAAACGGCGCAACGCCGGTGCCCGGCCCGATCATGATGACCGGCCGCTCGCGTTCGGCGGGCAAGCGGAAGTTCGGATTGCGATGCAGGTAGATCGGCGCGAGCGCGTCTTCTGCCGTCAGGTCGGACAATTGCCCCGACACGACGCCGACGCGATCCAGGCCGAGAGACTGGTACTGCACCAGGCTGACGGTGAGGTGGGCTTCATCGGGTGTCGCGCGCTGGCTCGAAGCGATCGAGTACAGCCGTGGCGCGAGCGGGCGCAGGATCTGAATGAATGCCGCGGCTTCGAGGCCGACGGATGGATGTTCGCGAACGATGTCGATCAGGTGACGCCCGTGCAGATACGGCCGCAGCTCATCTGCGCGCTCCGGTCGCAAAAGCTCGGTGAGCGAATCTACGGTGATGGCTGCGGCATAGCGACTAAGCAGTCCCTTGTTGACTAGCCCGATGTCGTAACGATCGGTCAGAGCCTCGCGCAACGGAACCGATCGCTCTTCCACCTGAACCGGCAGCTCCGGGTCGAAGCGCAATGCATTGAGCAATGCGTTCACATCGCTGCTGCGGTTGGCGGGAACGACGCCGATCGCGTCCCCGGGCTCGTAGTGGATGCTCGATCCTTCCAACGACAGCTCGATATGGCGGACGTCCTTGCTGGAATGACGAGCCGTCAGTCGTTGGTTGGACAACACCGGTGCGTGAAACGGGTTCTTGCGCGTGTAAGCATTGGACACGGACGCCATGGGGCGGCTGGCTATGCCGGTTTCGATGGATTCGAACGCCGAACTGGTGGTGTAGGACTTTGCAACCTGGCCGACGACGGCATCGATCCAGCGCTGCGCGGCCGCATCGAAATCGACATCGCAGTCGACGCGTTCGTGCAGCCGCTCGGCGCCGAGCGCAGCAAGCCTCGCATCGAACTGCCGTCCAGTTTCGCAATATCTCTCGTAGCTCGAATCCCCCAGCGCCAGGACCGAATACTTGAGGTGGCTGAGTTTCGGTGCCTTGCGGCCATGCAGAAGTTCATGCAGCGGCAGTGCACGATCAGGCGGGTCTCCTTCTCCGTGCGTGCTCACCACCATCAATACCGCACGGGCTTCCTCAAGGTGATTCTTGCGGCAGTCGATCATGTCGAGCGACGTGAATGCGACACCCCGCTGCGTGAGTGCTGCACCAATGCGTTGCGCAAGTCGTTCGGAGTTGCCGCTTTGCGAGCCGTACAGAATAGTTACGGCGGATTGCTTGGGTTGTCCGGGGGCGGACGACAGCGGTGCGGTTCGATTGCTGGCGCCGGCCAGAAAGCCGCTGAGCCAGAGCCGTTGTCCTTGATCGAGCCGTGCAATGAGCTGGCGCGCCTCGGCAGCCAGTGTCGGGGGCAGGGGCGTTACAGCCCAGGCGGCCGTATCCGTTTCATTCGAAGGCTCCATCATGGGTGACGGACTGATGCTGCTCATTGGGATGCGTTGGATCTGCGCGCAGACGCGCGGGCGTTGGAGAATGCCCGCGCGTTTGCATTGAGTCGTCCGATCCGCCTAGCGGGGCTGCTTGACCAGTCGCAGGTAAGGACGCTGCTCGTTCCATCCCTGCGGATACAGCTTGCGTGCTTCTTCGTTGGAAATGGACGGCACGATGATGACGTCGTCGCCAGGCTTCCAGTTCACGGGTGTGGCCACCTTGTGTTTGTCGGTGAGCTGCAGCGAGTCGATGACCCGCACGATCTCATCGAAGTTGCGGCCGGTGCTGGCCGGATAGGTAATCGTGGCGCGGATCTTCTTGGTCGGATCG
The DNA here is from genome assembly GCA_036498785.1 of Steroidobacteraceae bacterium. Lineage (GTDB taxonomy): Bacteria > Pseudomonadota > Gammaproteobacteria > Steroidobacterales > Steroidobacteraceae > Steroidobacter. The sequence continues at coordinate 103,966 of DASYEW010000015.1, forward strand.
ATGATGAACACCGAACGCACGGTGAAGGTGTTGTCCGCCTTGGGATGAATCATGCCGTACAGGCCCGAGACGGTGCGGTCGCCATCGCCGATGATCGGGAACAGCGGGCGCGATCCCTGCGTGGCAGCGATGTCCTCGGACCAGCGCGCGTGATCCTCGATGGAGTCCACCGACAGCGCAATGACTTTGACGCCGCGCTGTTCGAACGCAGGCCGCAACTTTTCCGTGTAGCCAAGCTCCGTGGTGCACACGGGCGTGAAGTCGCGCGGATGCGAAAACAGCACACCCCAGGAATTACCCAGCCATTCGTGAAAACGGATGGTGCCGGCCGTGGTGGCGGCGGTGAAGTCCGGGGCGATATCGCCGAGCTGCAGAGTCATGACTTGTTCTCCATACATTTTGTAGGCGCAAACGGATCGAGAGCCACGATAACATCTCACAATGTGATGTAAATGAACCGTTGGCTTTGAGAACATGCGTTTTTGCTATGGCGGATGCCTGGCTGGCATGCCGGCTAGGTACCATGCTGGGCTTCGAGGATACTTACCCTATGAAGTCCACCGCAAAGTCCGCCGCTAAGGCGACCGCTAAGTCCACAGGTCCGGCCGTCTCCAAACGGCAATACGAATCGCTGGCTCGTTTTCGCTACGAACTGCGCCGCTACATGCGTTACAGCGAGGAGATCACGCGCCGCCACGGCGTGACGCCGTTGCAGTATCAGTTGCTGTTGCAGATCAAAGGCTACCCCCAACGGGAATATGCAACTGTGGGCGAGCTGGCGGAACGCCTGCAGGCAAAACATCACGGAGCGGTGTCGCTGGTAACCCGTTGCGAGCGGGCCGGGCTGGTCGCACGCCGCCCCAGCGAGGACGACCGCCGCGTCGTCCACGTATTTCTTACCGCGAAAGGGGAGCGCTGCCTGGAGCGACTCGCGGAATTGCATCGCAGCGAGCTGCTGAAGTTGCAGGGCCAGTTCTTTGTTCCAGACGGGGAAGATTTGTAGGGGGCAACCGGTGAGTGGGCCAACGGTCAGTCGGCCAGACTTGCCAAAATCGGACAAAGCTGACCGAGTAGGGCCAACGGTAAATGGGCTCAACGGTCAACCGGCCAGACCGGACGGCTCCCTCCTTCCGTACTCTGGCCACCTTGCCCATAGCCCACTTACCGGTTGGCCCCTCTAGATGCTTCCCATCCAGGCCGGTCGCAGCTATGGTCGTCCGCCATGTTCAGCCTGGCGCCATTGCCACGTGGTGCCCTGATGCGATGGGGGAATCCAATGTCGATGACTAGTCGCTCCTGCAATCGGAGTCGTTTGCTGCGCCTTGCCGGCGCTATTTTTTTGACGGCGATTGCAATCGTTTGCAGTAACGACGTCGTGGCTCCTGCCATGGCCGCCAAAGTCGCGAAACCGGCGCAGCTCTCGCAGCCGAAGTATTCGGTCACGGTCGTCAAGGACGTGCGCATTCCGATGCGCGACGGTTCCTACCTGATGGCTGATGTATATAGGCCCGCCGGCGCACCCAATGAGAAGTTTCCGGTGTTGATGAGCTTGAGTGCTTATCTGAAGGAGCTGCAGCACCTGCCCCATGGCGCGCCCTTCACGCACCAGGAACGTCCCGAGCCCGACTGGTGGGTGGCGCGCGGCTACATTCTCGTATTCGTCGATTCGCGCGGCACCGGCAAATCGCCTGGCAAGACCGATATCTGGTCGATGCAGGAAGCTCGCGATTATTACGACGCCATCGAATGGGCGGGACAACAGGGCTGGTCCACCGGCAAGGTCGGCCTGAGCGGGGTTTCGTACTACGCCATCACTCAATGGAATGTGGCCAGCCTGCAGCCGCCGCATCTCACCGCCATCCTGCCGTGGGAGGGCTGGGCCGACCTGTATCGGGATTCGGTGTTCCATGGCGGCTTGTTCAACCAGGCGTTCTACGGTAACTGGTGGCTCGACGTCATGGGCAAGCAATTGCTGGAGAACACGGTTGCCGACGGTCCGGACGGTCAGAACGAGAATCTGATACTGAACTACATGCAGCATCAGATGGACAGCAAATGGTGGGATGAGAATAAAGCACGCGCGCAGATGGACAAGCTGACCGTGCCGTTCTACAGCTCCGCGAACTGGGGCGGATGGAATCATCATCTACGCGGCAACCTCGAAGCATTCACCCGCGCAGCGTCGCAGCACAAGAAGCTGCAGGTGCATATCGGCGGCCACACCGATTACTTCTACGACGAGGAAGGCAAGAACGAACAGCTGCGCTGGTACGACTACTGGCTGAAGGGCATACAGACCGGGATCATGGAGGAGCCGCCGGTGAAGCTGTGCATTCGCACTTCGACCCACGATTGTGTCTGGCGCTTCGAAAACGAATGGCCCCTCAAGCGCACGCAATACACCAAGTTCTATCTGACGGCGGATAAGGCCGGCGCGGTCAAGGGCGCCATCCATGACGTCAAGCTCGCTGCCTCTGCCCCATCTGCCGCGGGCGAACTTACCTATGACGCAGGTCCGGCATCCAGCGGCCGTGCCGATCGCGACCTGCCTACGGTTTCTTTCTCTACCGATCCGCTGGCGCAGGACACCGAGATCACGGGGCCGATCAATCTGGTCATGTGGGTTTCATCCGATACCGACGACATGGACCTGTTCGCGTTCCTGAAGAAGACGCTGCCGGATGGCACGGTGCAGACGGCGACGCGGGGAATTCTCAAGGTGTCGCATCGCAAGCTCGATCCGAAGCTGTCGACGCCGCAGCGGCCTTACCATAGCCACGACGAGGAGCAGAAGCTGCATCCGGGCGAGGTGGTGCAGGTCGAGGTGGAGATCTGGCCCACCAGCATGGTCTACGAGAAGGGCACGCGGATTCGCCTCGACGTTCAGCCGCACGACGGCCAGCACTATTTCTCGGCGTACCACCTCAAGAACAACACCATCTATACGGGTGGGGAACACGCGTCATACGTGTTACTGCCCGTCATCCCTGCAGCAGGAAACAAGAAGGCCGGGGAAGAGGCGCACGGCAAGGAGCTCGACATCAAGAAATGATCGCTGCGGCTGCCGCAGCGGGGGCCGACTGACGCTTCGCGAATCGCGTCGGTTGGTTTCGTCAATGACGTTGGATTTTTGCCGTCAATACGCCGTGTGAGGCAGCGACTGTCCATAGTGGTTCTGCTTTACTACGGCGAGCGTAGCAGCCACTGCACGGCGGGATCGCAACAAGTCATGAATCGCATCGGCACGGTACTCGCGTGATCGCCCTGCTTGAGGCGAAGCGTGCGGGATTGCTGAGCCGATCCCATCTGTGGAACAACATCCTCGCCGGCGTGATCGTCGGCGTGGTCGCCCTGCCGTTGGCGATGGCATTCGCGATCGCATCCGGCGCCAAACCCGAACAGGGTCTGTACACCGCCATCGTGGCCGGCTTCGCGACTTCGCTATTGGGTGGAACGCGGGTCCAGATCTCCGGTCCCACCGGGGCCTTCATCGTCGTGCTCTCCGGCATTACCGCGCAGTACGGGATCGATGGCTTGCAGGTCGCCACCCTGATGGCCGGATTCATCTTGCTCGCCATGGGCCTCGCGCAACTCGGAGCGGTGATCAAGTTCATCCCCGATCCGGTGATTGTCGGCTTCACTTCAGGCATCGGCGTGATCATCTGGGTGGGGCAGTGGAAGGATTTCTTCGGGCTGCAGCCCGAAGCCTCGGGGCTGCACTTCCACGAGAAGGTGTGGGTGCTGCTCAAAGCGTTCCATCACGTCGATGTACCTACGACGGTCATTGCATTCGTCGCGCTGTCGCTATTGCTGATAGGCAATCGCGTGCTGGAGCGCATACCGGGGTTGCGCCGCGTGCCTGCGCCGTTGATCGCGATGCTGGCAGCCACCGCTATCCAGGCCATCGGCAAGTTCCCGAGTGTCGCTACCATTGGTTCGGCCTTCGGCGGATTGCCCCGCACGTTGCCCCATCTGCACCTGCCGGACCTGACCGTCGCGCAGATACTTTCGTTGGTCGGTCCGGCGTTCACGATTGCACTGCTGGGCGCCATCGAATCGCTGCTGGCAGCGGTCGTTGCCGACGGCATGGCCGGTACCCGGCATGACTCCAATCAGGAGTTGATGGGGCAGGGTGTCGCCAACATTCTCGCGCCGCTGTTCGGCGGTTTCGCCGCGACGGGCGCGATAGCGCGTACAGCGACCAACATACGCAACGGCGCAACGAGCCCGATCGCCGGTGTGGTGCACGGCTGCTTCCTGATTCTGGTGATCGTGCTGCTCGCTCCGTGGGCCGCGAGCATTCCGCTAGCGGCACTGGCTGCAATTCTGTTTTACGTCGCTTGGAACATGAGCGACGTAAAACATTTCAAGCGGGTGCTGTTGCACTTCCCGAGTGCCGATCGCGCCGTGCTGCTCATCACCTTCGGGCTGACGGTGTTCGTGGATCTGGTGGTCGCCGTGAACGTCGGAGTGGTTGTCGCGACCCTGTTCTTCATGCGACGCATGGCGAGTGCCGTAAATATCGAAGCCGAGAATCCATCAGCCAATGCGGGTATCGATGACGGTGCCACTGCCGGTGCACAGCACGAGAATCGTGCAAGCCCAGCGGCAGAGCGGCAGATTCCGGCCAACGTCATGGTCTATCGCATCGACGGCCCGTTCTTCTTCGGTGCCGCCGAAAAGCTTGCGAGCGTACTGGAGCGGGTGCAGGCGCACATCAGCGTGGTCGTGCTGCGCATGGACCATGTGCCGTTCATGGACGGCACCGGCCTTGAGACGCTGGCCGGAATCGTCGAACGTTTTCAGAAGCGCAAAGTCCGGGTGGTGCTGTGCGATGTGCAGCCTAACGTGCGCTTCAAGCTGCAGCGTGCAGGAGTGATAGACCTGCTGGGAGAGGAGAATCTTGTGCAGGAGGCGCAGTTGACGTCACTTCTCGGGAACGCCGGCCGCAGCTGAGCCACGCAGCTGAACTACCAAGACGCGTCAAAGACCGCAGGCCGTCCTGCTTTTTGCGTGCCGATTTGCTGCGACGGCTACTTCACCGGCCGGAATTTCTGGATTCTGCGTCCCGTATCGGTCTCGGCAACGTAGATGTCGCCCTTGGAATCCACCGCCAGCGTGTGGCCGTGCGTGAAGTTACCGAGCTGATGGCCGGGACGGCCGAACGTCGTGAGGATCCTGCCGCTAGCGTGATCGAGGATGTGCACCTGTTCGTTACGCCCATTCATCACGTACAGGTATTTCTGTTCGGGATCGTGTGAGAAATCGACCCACCAGGCGGTGCCGCGGTCATCCGGCAGCGTTGGTGTGCCGGTCCTGATCCAGATGTTGCGCTGGAACTTGCCCATCTTGTCGAACACCTGCACGCGATCGCCCTGCCGGTCGCAGACGTAGAGCAGTCCGGCGTTGCTCATGGCAATGCAATGCACCACTTCAGCGAACGCCGCGGGGTCGCCTCGTTGCGTTTCTTCCGCCGTCGCCTGGTGCCCCCACTGCCGCAGGAACTGGCCGTTCTTGTCGAAGACCGCAACGCGACGATTACCGTAACCGTCGGCGACGTACACATCGCCATTGGCTGGATCGATGACGATGCCCGCCGGATTGAAGAAGCCGGTGCGGCTCGCGTTCAGCGGTTTGCCTTTCTGCGAGCCGTCGCTGGTGTCCACCACCCCGCGCTGGCCGATCTGCAGCAACAGTTTGCCGTCGTGGGAATACTTCTGAACGATGCCGTCGCGGTGGCCGGTAATCCAGATATTGTCATCGCCGTCGACGTAACAGCCATGGATGGTGCCCGGCAAGGCATCCCAATCGCCGCTCCAGGAAGAGATCAGGTTGCCGGCCTGATCGAAGATCAGCACCGAAGGCGCCTGCTTCGAGGTTTCCGCTTCCTCATCGGTGATGTCGCGCCGGTTGGTGACGATCACGTTGTCATGGGAGTCGACGCAAACTCCGCCTAGCCGACCGGTGATCCAATCCTCAGGCAGTGGCTTCGGCCACCACGGATCCACCTCGATCTTCGGTGCACCGGCAGTGGCGGCGCTCGCGGCCGACATCGTCAACAGCGCTAGCGGAATGCAGACCAAGGCCGTAAGGGCATGCGCAACACGTTGGCTCATAGATTTCACGATCATCGGGAACGGCGGAGTCGCTGTCAGGATTGCAGGGCTGCTACGGATTGGCGGTCGGCGGCGCTGGCGTGGGCCGCAGCGGCGCAGGGGCACCAGAGAACAAGACGACCGGCGACAGCATTGCCTCAGCGTCCGATGGACGGATTAATTCTGGCCGTGGCCCGTTGCCTGTCGCCATTCGCCCCTACCCTCGATCACCCGTCACCCGTCACCCGTCACTCCCATCCATCCATCCCCCTCCCACCACTGAGGTTGTGCCCGCCACCAGCGTCATACTCGGGGGGAGTTGCGGTCGCCTGATCCTGAGCCTGGCGGGATTGCCATGCCGTGACTAGTCAACAGCCATAATCATCCGCACCCTGATTCAGTGCGGTGTGCTCCTGCGTTGGGTTCCGACAGGAATATCATCCGGCCCGATCGGGTCCTGCCGGTGCCGTGCCGGTTCGGGGTTCGGTTCTCGAGGCGTCGTCAGGATGTACCCTTTTGGTGCCCGCCGAAATTGCCGGAGCGCGTCCTGGTCGTCGTCGTTGCCCGTTGTGCCGGACCTCGCTTGGAGGTCCTATTGGAGTTCACGTCGCATGTCGAGCGTTTCGCCTAAGCCGCTGGTCGCTGGAGCGGTCCTGATTGTTGCTGCTGCCGGCCTGTGGTGGTGGTCGTCACGTTCGCACACGGTCGTGGCTGCGCCGGGTGCGGTTCCAGTACAGGTCGTCGAGGTGATACGCCGGGATGTATCCGACGTGATTCGCGCCGTGGGCACGGTCCGTTCGCAACGCAGCGTGGTGATCCGTCCGCAGGTCGATGGCGAATTGCTTGAATTGCTGGTGCAGGAAGGACAGCAGGTCAAACGCGGCGATCTGCTGGTCCGCATCGACGATCGCGCCATCGTGGCCGCGCTCGACCAGGCCAAGGCGCAGCTCGCCGTGAGCGAGGCGCAACTTAAATCGGCCACGCTCGACCTGGAGCGCTATCGCAGCCTGCAAAAGGATCACGTGATTTCGGTGCAGGTGCTGGACCAGCAGGGCGCGCAGGTGGATCAGCTTGCCGCGACCGTTCGCACCAACCAGGCGGCCATCGCCGCACGCCAGGTGCAGTTGTCGTATACGCGAATCTATTCACCGACCGATGGTCGCGTCGGCATTCGTAACTACGATCCCGGCAGCTTGCTGCGGGCGGCGGACACGGTCGGCCTATTCTCAGTCACCCAGATGGATCCGATCAGCGTGGAGGTCTCGCTGCCGCAGGCAATGCTGCCCAAGCTGCAGGCCTTGCTCCACGACGCCGCGGGTAGTGCGACACCCGTGCTCGCGTATGACAGCGACGGCGGCGAGGTGCTCGGCGAAGGCCACCTGGCATTGATCGACAATCGCGTGACCAGCGCAACCGGCACGATTCGCGTCAAAGCGGAATTCTCCAACAAGCAGGGCAAGCTCTGGCCCGATCAGTCGGTAGCGGTGTCGGTGCAATCCCAGTTGCTGCGCGACGCGCTGGTGGTGCCGCAAACTGTCGTGCAGCGCGGTCTCGACGGCAATTTCATCTATCGCGTGCAGGATGACAAGGCCGAAGTCGTGCCGGTGCAGCTTGCTTACTCGGACAGCGACATCGCTGTTGTCACCGGCGTGAACGCTGGCGACCGCGTGGTCCTGGATGGTCAATCGCGACTGCGGCCAGGAGCAAAGGTGCGCGTGCTCGATGCTGTCAAGGCGAAACGGAGCGCATCCTGATGACCGGCCGCGGAGTCTATTCGTGGTGCATGGCCCATCCCATCGGTACGGTGCTGCTGGCGATGGCGCTGGTGCTGCTGGGCGCGCTGGCGTTTCCCCAATTGGCCGTTGCACCGCTGCCGGCAGCCGATTTCCCCACCATCCAGATCTCCGCCAATCTCCCCGGCGCCAGCGCCGAGACCATGGCCTCTTCGGTTGCGACGCCGCTCGAAGTGCAGTTCAGCTCGGTGCCCGGTGTGACGCAGATGACTTCGACCAGTGCGCTCGGCTCGGTGAGCGTGACGCTGCAGTTCGAACTGGACAAGGACATCAATACAGCAGTCCAGGAAGTCCAGGCGGCGATCAATACAGCGTCCGCGCGCTTGCCCAAAGACATGCCCAGCCTGCCGACGTGGCGCAAGGTCAACCCGACCGACACGCCGGTGCTGATGCTCTCGCTGACTTCCGATACTTTGCCGCTGACCACGTTGAGCGACTACGCGGAAACGCTGCTGGTCCGGCAACTCAGCCAGATCGATGGCGTCGGCCAGGTCAACATCATTGGCCAGCAGCGCCCGGCAATCCGGATCAAGGCTTCGCCGCAGACGCTGGCGGCTGCCGGGCTGACATTGGCCGACATCCGCGGCGCTGTGCAGCGTGCGAGCGTCAACATGCCGAAGGGTGCGTTGTACGGCCAGAGTCGCGTGTCCACCCTGGAGGCGAACGATCAGTTGTTCGACCCGCGGGACTATGGCGATCTGATCGTGACCTATCGGGACGGCGCGCCCGTCTATCTCAAGGACGTGGCGAGCGTGCAGTTCGGCGCCGAGAATGACTACGTACGCGCATTCCCGATGGGGAAATCCGGCGTCCAGGTCAACGTGCAGCGCGAGCCCGGGGCGAACATCGTCGCGACCGGTGACCGTCTGCTCAAAGCGCTTCCAGCGTTGCGTGAGGCGTTGCCGGCCACCGTCGACTTGCAAGTCTTCAACGACCGTACCCGCACCATCCGCGCATCGCTTCACGAAGTGGAGATAACGCTGCTGATCGCCGTCGTACTGGTCATCGGTGTGATGGCGCTGTTCCTGCGCCAGCTTTCGGCAACGTTGATCGTTACGGCAGTGCTGGGCGTAACGCTGGTGTCGGTCTGCGCAGCGATGTATCTCGCGGGCTTCACTCTCAACAATCTGACCCTGGTCGCTATCGTGATCTCGGTGGGCTTCATCGTGGATGACGCCATTGTCGTGGTGGAGAACATCCATCGACACCTGGAAGCGGGCGATGGAATGCGTGAGGCGGCTTTGAAGGGGGTCAGCGAAATCGGCTTTACCGTGCTGTCCATCGGCATCTCGCTGATTGCCGCCTTCATTCCCCTGACCTTCATGGGGGGCTTCGTAGGCCGCCTGTTCCGCGAGTTCGCGCTAACGGCGACCGCCGCCATCGTCATCTCTGCGTTGGTATCGCTGACGCTCGCGCCGACACTTGCAGCAATCTTCATGAAGGCACCGAAGCACCACGACAGGTCGGGGCATGGATTCGCTGCCCGCCTGCTCGCGAGCTACGATCGCGGCCTGCAGTGGGCGCTCGCGCATCAGCGCACGATGCTGGGGATCTTCGCGCTGACGGTCACGTTGAGTGCTGCGAGCTTCGTGCTGATCGCCAAAGGCTTCTTTCCGCTCCAGGACATCGGGTTCATCCAGGGCAGTACCCAGGCGCGTGCGGACGTCTCTTTCGATGAAATGGTCGAGAAGCACCGCCAGATCGAGCAGATTATCGGTGCGGATCCGGCCGTCATCGCGCACAGCAATTCGGTCGGCGCCACCGCGGGCAATCAGGTCACGGCCAGCGGCAGGATCTGGCTGATCCTGAGCGACCCCGCCGATCGCGACGCGTCGGCCAGCGAGGTCATCGATCGCCTGCGTCCCAAGCTCGCAGCGATACCCGGCATCCAGGTGTTCATGAAAGCGCAGCAGGACATCAATCTCACCGCGAATTCGCCGCGTGCGCAGTACCTTTACGTGCTGCGTTCCCAGAACAGCGATGAGCTGAACGAATGGACACAACGCCTGACCGAGCGTCTGAAGCAGACGCCGCTTTACACCGACGTCTCGAACGATCTGCTGCTCGGTGCCAGCGTTACACGACTGAACATCGACCGTACCGCCGCTGCGCGCCTGGGACTGAGTGCGAGCGATATCGACAACGCGCTGTACGACGCATTCGGTCAGCGGCAGATCAACGAGTATCAGACCCAGACCAATCAATACAAAGTGATCCTCGAGCTCAACAATGGACAGCGTGGCAACGCGGGGAGTCTCGCGTACTTCCAGCTGCGCTCGCCAACCACCGGCGAAATGGTGCCTCTGTCTGCGATCGCGACCATCGCGCCACCCAGTACCGGTCCTTTGTCCATCGGTCACGACGGCATGCAGCCCGCCGCGATTGTGTCGTTCAACCTCGCACGTGGGGTTGCACTGGGCGATGCGGTCAACAAGCTCAATGCACTGAAGGCGGAGATCGGCGTGCCGTCCTCGGTGAGCGGCACCTTCCAGGGTGCGGCGCAGGCTTTCGAGCAATCGCTGGCGTCGCAGCCATTGCTGATCCTGTCGGCACTGATGGCGGTCTACATCATCCTCGGTGTGCTGTACGAGAGCTTCGTGCATCCGCTGACAATTCTCTCTACCCTGCCATCGGCGGGTACCGGCGCAATCCTATTTTTGTGGCTGTGCGGCCTGGATTTTTCGATCATGGCGCTCATCGGCGTCATCTTGCTGATCGGTATCGTGAAGAAGAACGGCATCCTGTTGATCGATTTCGCGCTCGACGCGCAGCGTCAGCGCGGGCTGTCGCCGCAGGCTGCAATTCACGAGGCCTGCCTGACGCGCTTCCGTCCTATCATCATGACGACCCTGGCCGCGCTGTTCGGCGCAGTACCGTTGATGCTCGGCTTCGGAACCGGCGCCGAATTACGTCAACCGTTAGGCATCGCCATCGTCGGTGGATTGATATTGAGTCAGCTACTTACGTTGTTCACCACGCCGGTGATCTATCTGTCGCTGGACCGGCTCTTCCACAGGCGACGCGACGCTGCCGCGCTCAGGATTGCCGCCGACCGCGCAGCGGGATAATGCAATCGTTTGCATTGCCGATTTACGCGGTGTAGTCTTCGCTGCGTGACGTCGGGGGACCGCCTGTTCGTCCGCGCCGAAACACCGCCCGCCACATGAGCGCGCGGTTGCGCGTGGCTCGCCAGGTCTGGCGTCGCGTTTGTGGAACAACAACACGCGAGGCTCAAATGCTCTCAATAAGAAGCTTGCCCGGGTTCAGCACTGCGGGCGTCGTAATGATGGATGCCGCCGGTAAGGACATAGCCAGGGGCGTCGTTGCCGCTGCTGCCACAATCCTTGCTGCCTGCACCGTCTATGGTCCGGCGTTCGCAGCCGCGCCTGCTACCAATAAACCCAGTTGTCATGGGGATGAGACCTACGACGTACATACCGGTAGTTGCCGGCCGTCGACGCACGTCGCAACACTGAAGGCCCAGAAGGACAAAGCTTTTCTGGTGGTGCCGCGCAAGATTCCTACATCCGGTACGCCCTACGAATTGCATCTCGTAGAGACGCGCGATGAGATCTACACACCGGTCGCCATACGCAAGCCCGCCGGTAAGGGGCCGTTCCCCGCAGTGCTGGTCGCGTCCGGCAATGGAATCGGCGGTTACACCAAGATCGAGACCGCGCTGTATCGCATCGAGCCGATGATGGATCAGATGCTCAAGCGCGGCTATGTCGTAGCGTATGCCAACTATCGCAACGAGATTCCGCAGGCCTATAACAGCCTGGAGAGATCCAAGAATCTCGAGGACACGATCAGCGGCGGCGCACGTGTGCTCAAGTCCAACGCGACACTGGATTCGGATGACTACATTGCCCTGATCGAGCACCTGCAGGGACTGCCGTATGTGCGCAAGCAGGATGTCGGCACGATCGGGGTCTCGCACGCGGGCGAGCTGCAGGCGAAGGCAGCCGCGCAGATCACCTGGGGTGCCGGCGTGCTGATCGAAGGGGCGTCCTACGAATTCCTCGCCGTGAGCACCGACAAGGCGCCGCGCAAGGATGGGGTGATGAACCTCGAGGATCCCGCTCTGGTCAAGTCGCTTGCCGACAAGCCCAGGGCCATGGAACGAATTCATCGCATGAAGACGCCGTTCCTGCATCTCGGCCGCGATCAGGACCACCTGCAAGGCGTGTTCCGCACCCTGTACGACTGGATGGTGGAGGCGGGTGTGAAGGACTCCGTCTGGGTATCGGCAGATCACGCAACTCACGGTTACGGGCTGCTCTATCGCAACGAAGACGGCACCTATACGCCCGACGCGATGCAGTCGAAGTCGTTCGACCAGTGGATGGGCTTCTTCGATCAGCACCTCCACAACACGGCCGCGATGGCGGCTGCTCAATAAGCTGAACGGCAATCGCCAGGCGGCCGGCTCGGCGATTGCTGGCGAGCGAGTGGTAACGGACCAGATGATGGGGTGATTGGGGCGATCGTGGTCGGTGTAGTGACGATCGCAGTAGTGAATACATAGGCCGAGGAAAGCAGGGTGTCCGCAGTCATCGATGAGATCAATCTGGAGCCGGCTCAGCGCAGCCGTATCTGGCGTTCGAAGGAAGCGCGCGGCATTCGGGATGCGCTGGTGCATTTCGAGCAGCGCGGCGTGGTATCCGACTTCAGTGCCGGCAAGCTGCGCCTGGGCAGAATGACGTTCGAGGTGACGGGCGGCACCGGGCGTCGCTATCGACTGCTGCTCGACGTGGATGCGGGCACGCTCAAGCTGGAAGGCATGCTGCCGGCTGTCAGCGAGCGCTCGCCAGTGTTCAAGGAACTGAAGAACCTCCTGCGGTCTCTTGCAACAGCCCAGGCATCGCTGACGCTGCGGGTCGATCCCTGCAAGGGCGAAATACAACTGCTGCCGGATAGTGCCGGGTTGGTGCTTGCAGTGACGGTGAAGGGCTCCGAGTACGAGCACTGCACGCGCCGGCTCATTGCACTCGCAAACGAGATCCGCAAGATATTCTTCCACGACAGCAACCAGGCGGTGGAGCGGCGCAGCGCGGGATTCGGGATCTTGACGCTGACCTGAGGCGGCGCAGGCCCAAGCCCAGGTCCGGGTAGCACGGGTGCTACCCGTGCCCTTGAAAGAATCTTTTAGGTTCGGTGGCCCGCTCAGTCGAGCGCGGCGTGCAGCGCGTACAGCGCTTTCGCGATGTACTTCTCGACCATGCTCTTCGAAACGTTCAGCGCGCGAGCGATATGCTCGTGACTGCTGCCCTCCAGACGCTGCATGAGGAACGCCTGGCGGCACTTGGGTGGCAGCACGTCGATGGCGTCAGCCACCCGCTGCAACTCCTCCGCTGCCACTATCGAGTCCTCCAGCGCCGGCTGTGAAGTGGCGGCCTCTGCGAAATCGTCATCCATGCCGGGCGCAATGCCCATCAGTTGCTGGCTGCGCGTATGACGAACCCTCTGGCGGGCGCGATCGGTCAGCAGGTTGGTGGCGATCCGGAACAGGAACGCCTTCGGATTCTCCAGGGTCAGCAAGTGTTCGCAACGGTGAATGCGCAAATAACATTCCTGCGCCACGTCGTCCGCGTCCTGTCCGGGCATCCGGGTCACCAGGTAACGCAACAGGTCCGCGTGCACGTCGCCGCGCAACTGCGCTACGCGTGCCCAGCGATTGGAACTGGCGGTATTGCCCGCAGTGTAGTTATCCATCGAACCATTCTCCCCCGAGGATGGCGAATCAATGCAAACGATTGCATTGCGGAGATTACATCACCCCGGCGCGGTTCCTGTCAACGCGCGGCGCGCGCTCTACGCTTGCCAGTGTGAGCGCATCGCTGTAAGGTGACGACCGCCGCGCAATCGTTTGCATAAATCCGGTTGCATCGCATAATCCAGCGCGATTCTGCTTTCGGCTACGAAACGCGAGTGCTTGCACGATTGCCCGCAGTGTTCGGGCATGCGGTACGTAATCCCACCGGTGCAACCGTGACGGTACGTCGCCGGATCGGCATCAGGGGTCGGTAGCAGAGTCGGTCAAGAGAAGTACGTAAAAAAATGTCAATGAATCACCCGACGCCAGCAGATACGTCCATTCACGCAGCTTCCGGCGTAAAGCCGCGCAAGCCGTGGTACCGCGTGCTCTACGTGCAGGTGCTGATCGGCATCGCCATCGGTATCTTCATGGGCGTGCTGTGGCCGAAGGCCGCCGTCGACATGAAGCCGTTCGGCGACGGCTTCATCAAGCTGATCAAGATGGTGATCACGCTGATCATCTTCTGCACCGTCGTGTCGGGCATCGCCGGCATGAAGGACATGAAGAAAGTCGGCCGCGTGGGAGCGAAATCGCTGCTGTATTTCGAGATCGTGTCGACCTTCGCGCTGGTCATCGGCCTGATCGTCGCCAACGTCGTGCGCCCCGGCGATGGCTTCAATGCCGATCCGGCGACGCTTGACAGCAAGGCTGTCGCCGCCTACGCGGGCAAGGCCAGCGAGCAGAGCGTGCCGGAATTCATGCTCGATATCATTCCGACGACCCTGTTCAGCGGTTTCGCCGAGGGCAATATCCTGCAGGTGCTGCTGGTGTCGGTGCTGTTTGGTTTCGTGCTCACGGCATTGGGCGAGCGCGCCAAGCCGCTGATGGGGCTGGTCGACTCGCTGACGGCGGCCGTATTCCAGGTCGTCAACATCCTGTTGAAACTCGCGCCTATCGGCGCGTTCGGCGCCATGGCCTTCACTATCGGTCGCTACGGATTCATGTCGCTGGTGCCGCTTGGAAAACTGATTCTCACGTTCTATGCGACCTCGATCCTGTTCATCGTGCTCGTGCTCGGGGTGATCGCGCGCTGGGCCGGGTTCAGCATCTTCCGCTTCCTGGCGTACATCCGCGAAGAGATCCTGATCGTGCTGGGCACTAGTTCATCTGACAGCGCGCTGCCCTCGCTGATGCTGAAGCTCGAGCAGCTCGGGTGCTCCAAGCCCGTCGTCGGCCTGGTGGTGCCAACTGGCTATACCTTCAACACAGATGGCACCAGCATCTACATGACCATGGCGGCACTGTTTGTCGCGCAAGCCACGAATATCCATCTGACGCTGATGCAGCAGATCGTGATTCTCACCGTGGCGATGGTGACCTCGAAAGGTGCCAGCGGCGTCAGCGGCGCATCGTTCGTCGCACTGGTGGCGACGTTGCATGTCATTCCCACCATACCGGTCGCCGGTATGGCGTTGATCCTGGGTATCGACCGCTTCATGAGCGAGGCTCGTGCGCTGACCAACATGATCGGCAACGGCGTTGCCACCGTGGTCATCTCCAAGTGGGAGAAAGAACTGGATCAAGAGAAGCTGCAGCGCATGTTGCAGGCACCGAAGTAGCTGGTGATTAGCGACTGGGCATTCTCCACAGCGGATGAGCGCCCAGTGCCTAGTGCCCAGTGCCTAGTCACTTCCAAAATTTAGCGAGGCTCACATGGTCGCCCGAGTATCTGAGAGAAAAGTAATCGCTCCCGAGGACATCGATCCACGGCACGATTGGAAACGTCCGCTCGCCGCGCCGGGCGTGATGGCGGTGGACTTCGAGGAGCGGGTGGATTTCCGCCGCCTGCACCGCTATCGCCTCGGTCGCACCCGGCAGGCCTTGCAGAAGTCGGATCTCGGCGCATTGCTGGTGTTCGACAACAACAACATCCGCTACATGACGAGCACGGCGATCGGCGAGTGGGCGCGCGACAAGATGTGTCGCTTCGCGGTGCTGGCCGGCGATGGCGAGCCGCATCTGTGGGACTTCGGCTCAGCCGCCGCTCATCACAGAATCTATGCACCGTGGCTGCAGCCTATTTGCTGTCATGCCGGCATGGTCGGATTGCGTGGAACCGTGCCGCCCGACGCTGGCCTGGTGCGCCGCGCCGCTCTCGAAATCAAGGCGGTGCTGGACGAGAACGGCGTCGGCAACATGCCGCTCGGCGTGGACGTGGTCGAACCGCCGATGTTGTTCGAACTGCAGAAGCTCGGCATCGAAGTCCGCGACGGCCAGCAGACGTTGCTGGATGCACGCGAGATCAAGAGCCGCGACGAGATCATGCTGCTCAATACCGCTGCCTCGATGGTGGATGGCGCTTACCACATGATCTACGAGGAGCTCAAGCCTGGCGTGCGCGAGTCGGACATCGTCGCGAACGTGAACAAGATGCTGTATTCGATGGGCTCCGACGACGTGGAAGCCGTCAATGCCGTAGCCGGCGAGCGCTGCAGCCCGCATCCGCATAATTTCACCGACAGGCTGATCCGCCCGGGCGATCAGGCCTTCTTCGACATCATTCAGTCGTACATGGGCTATCGCACTTGCTACTACCGCACCTTCAGCGTCGGTAGCGCTACTGGCGCTCAGCGGACGGCTTACAAGAAAGCGCGCGAGTGGATGGATGCCGCGATCGAGAAGGTGCGGCCCGGTGTCGGCACCGATGAGATCGCCGCTGTGTTCCCCAAAGCACAGGAATACGGCTTCTCGGATGAGATGGAAGCCTTCGCGCTGCAGTTCGGCCATGGACTTGGCGTTGCGTTGCACGAGCGCCCCATCATCAGCCGCCTCGTGTCCTTCGACAAACCGTATGAGATCAGGTCGGGCATGGTGTTCGCGCTTGAGACGTACTGCCCTGCTACCGACGGCCGTTCGGCGGCGCGCATCGAGGAAGAACTGGTGGTCACGGACAAGGGTTGCGAAATCATCACGCTATTCCCTGCCGCCGAGTTGCCGATAGCCAATGCGTATTGAGAGTAAGAAGTCGCTGGCCTAGCGGTCAGCCGCTTCCAGGAGAGTGAGCATGCATACCGATCTGTACATCGGCGGAAGCTGGCGCAAGTCGACCAGCGGCGACCGGATTCCTGTCATCGATCCGGCCACCGGCCAGGTCTTCGCCGAAGTGGCGAGTGCCGGTGTTGAAGATGGCTTGACCGCAGTCGCAAGCGCAGCAGAGGCCCTGCCGGCGTGGAGCAAGAAAGCTCCACGCGCACGAGCGGAGATTCTGCGTCGAGCATTTGAAATCATGACGCAGCGCGAGGCGGCCCTTGCCGAACTTATCGTGCGTGAGAACGGCAAGGCGATGAACGATGCCGTCAGCGAAGCCCGCTATGCGGCGGAGTTCTTCCGCTGGTACGCGGAAGAGGCGGTGCGCGCCATCGGCGAAGTGTCGCTTGCGCCCAGCGGTAGCAATCGTATCGTCGTCTTGCTGCAGCCTGTCGGTGTGGCGGTGCTGGTAACGCCGTGGAATTTTCCGGCGGCCATGGCAACGCGAAAGATCGGCCCTGCACTAGCGGCCGGTTGCACGGTGGTGCTCAAGCCGGCTTCTGACACGCCGCTGACGGCTCTGGCGATCGCGGCGATCCTCGAGGAGGCGGGTGTGCCCCCGGGCGTGGTCAATGTCGTCCCGTCATCGCGTTCCGGCAAAGTGGTGGGCGCAATGCTGCACGATCCGCGTGTGCGCAAGCTCTCGTTCACTGGTTCGACTGAAGTCGGGCGCGTGTTGCTGGCGCAGGCGGCGGATTGCATTGTGAACAGCTCGATGGAGCTGGGTGGCAACGCACCGTTCCTGGTGTTCGACGACGCCGATCTCGATGCGGCCGTGCAGGGCGCGATGATTGCCAAGATGCGCAATGGCGGCCAGGCATGCACCGCGGCAAATCGATTCCTGGTGCAGAAGGGCATCGCGACCGCGTTCAAAGAGCGCTTCACGCAGGCGATGGCGAACGTAAAGATCGGCAATGGCCTCGATACGAAGGTGGGCCTCGGTCCGCTGATCAATGCCGCCGCATGCAACACCGTTCAGGAACTGGTCGATGACGCCACCGGCGGCGGTGCGCGTGTATTAACGGGCGGAAAGCGTATCGATGGGCCGGGGTACTTCTACCCGCCAACCGTGATCGATCGCATTCCGGCCGGTGCGCGCATCCTCAAGGAGGAAGTCTTCGGCCCGGTAGCGCCGATCGTCGAGTTCGGTGACGAAGACGAAGGCATCGAGCTGGCCAATGCGACGGAGTACGGCCTGGTGTCGTATCTCTATACGCGCGACTTGCGTCGAGGCATGCGCGTATCCGAGCAGCTTGAGGCCGGCATGATCGGTCTGAATCGCGGCGTGGTATCCGATCCGAGCGCGCCCTTCGGCGGCGTGAAGCAGAGCGGCCTCGGGCGCGAGGGCGCGCACGAAGGAATGATCGAATACCTGGAGAAGAAGTACGTCGCCGTCGAGTGGTGAGGAAAGGTTGACTGTGGGCGGTTGACGGTTGACAGCTCGGAACACTGGTTCAAGCTGAAGGCCGTCACCCGTCACCCGTCACCCGTCACCCGTCACCCGTCACCCGTCACCCGTCACCCGTCACTTACGACGCCACGCGGGTCCGTGGTTTGGCGGGTGCCGTTGATTTCGCCGACCGCGCATCACGGGTCGATAGTGCGCGGGTCGAGCCGCCCAGCACCATGCTCGGCTTGAGCCGGATGGTTCGCGGCGGATCTTCAGGATTGCGAATGCGCTCCAGCAGCAGCTTCGCCGCCTGCACGCCAAGTTCGTCGTGCGGGATGTGGACGGTCGTCAGCGACGGGCTGAAGCGATCGACGAACGGCATGTGGTTGAAGCCGCTCACCGAGATATCGTCGGGGCAGCGCATGCCTCGCGCCGTCAACGCATCGAAGCAGCCGAGGGCGAGCAGGTCATTGGCAGCGACCACCGCGGTAAAGCGATTGCCATGCTCGTCGATGATCCTGGACAGGCAGTTCTTGCCCTCCGCTTCGGAAAACGATTTGCCGTTGACGATCATGCTGCGATCGATCTTGAGTCCGTGTTCCTTGGTCGCCGCCAGAAAGGCGAGATAGCGGTAATAACCGGTCGACGTGTTCTGCGGGCCGCCGACGAAGGCGATCTGGCGATGTCCCAGTTCCAGCAGGTGTTCCAGTGCGAGGCGGATGCCGAAATCGTCGTCGTTGACCACGGCGGCGACGCGCACCTTGTCCACGACGCGGTTGATGAGCACCAACGGAATTCCGTGCTCGATGCATTTGTCGACGACTGGATCCTTACGATAGGCAGTCGCGAGGATGAGTCCATCCACCTGCCGGCCAAGCAGGTTCTCGACGATGGCGTGCGCATTGCGCTCATCGCTGTCGGAATCGGCCAGCACCGCCACGTAACCCGCCGCAGCGAGCGTCCGCTCGATGCCACGAATGATCGGTGGGAACACTGGATTGGTCAGATCGGGAATGAGCACGCCGATCGTATGGCTGCGTCGCGTACGCAGGCCGGACGCCAGCGGATTGCGCAGATACCCCAGCTTGCGGGCCACCGCGAGCACTTTGTCCGCGACCGGCTTGGAGACCATGTCGCGCGTTTCGTCATTCAATGCCCGCGAAACGGTCGAAGCATGAACGCCTGAAGCCGCCGCAACGTCCTTAATTGTTATCAGGGTCTTCCTCATTTGCGAATGATACGGGCTATGCCGTGTGTCGAACAAGCGGTATGCGGCGATGTAATCCACTTGCAGCGCCCGACGCCAAACCCCTGCAAAGCAAGGATGTCAAACGATTGCGCTGGCGATTGCGCTGGCGATTGCGCTGGCGATCGTTTCAGTCGGTCCGACGATCTGCAAACGCTGCGTTGGCGTAACGGTCCGCGCCTGCCAGCGGAGATTCTTTCCGGGGCCGCCGTGAATCCGTCCCTGTAGACTCGAACGAGAACGTCCTGTTCTCGATCGCCCCGGAAAGAATCTCCGCCGGCAGGCGCGTCAGCAACTCTGATTGCCGGTGGCGGACGGAATGATCGATCGTTCACCTGAACACCCGCTCGGTCGTCAGGAGTGTGGCGATCTGAGGGCGCTGGATCGAGACGAAGAACTCACCATCTCAGCATAGAGAATGCCGTCAGGCTCCTAGTCTGTTGCCAGATCAACCGATAGCCATGGCACAGGTAGGGATCTGGGGTGAGCGGCAGCTACGTGGCATTCCAGTCTTCTCCACGCTCCAGGTCACTCGTAGCTACTGACGTGGCTTCCCCCGCAGATGGCTTTCAGGGCGATCGAAGACAGGAGTTTTCGTTCGAGCCTCCGGGGACGGATTCACGGCGTCCCTGAAAGCCATCTGCGGGGGAAGCCACGGGCGTTGCCCATTCGCAATAACGTTGGGAGCGGAAGAGAGCCCTTCGGAAAGATCCGTTCGACAAGCCCCCTTCGACGGGCACAGGGCGAACGGAACCCGGGCAGAGCGGAGCTCAAGATGGGCTGGTTTTTCAGGGCGAAACGGACCTGAGTGGAGCTGAGCAGAACGGAGTGGAAGCGGGCGCTCTTTGAAGTCGCATAACGTGTTACTGCCAGGACTTCGTTGGCACAGCAATGCGCGAGACAGGCAGTGAGCGGGCAGAAAATGCCCGCTCACTGCAGATGCCGAGATGCTTAATGCGCTGGCGCCATGTGGCGATTGAAGAAATCGATGGCTTGCGGAATGGCCTTCAGCTGGATCGGGTCGGGCAAGTATTCGCCCTTCGCATCCTGCTTGGTGCGCAGCACATAGCCGTGGACGTCATGATCGTAAGAGACGTGTTCCGGGTTCAAGCCGGCTTCCTTCGCATACTCGTAGGCCGTTTCGAACAGACCCTGCATGTGGTCATGATCGCGATTCATGAACATCAGAGGCACCTTGATGCGGCGCATGCGCTCGAGCGCGAGCTTCTTGTTGATGTGCGGCTCGACCAGCTTCATGGTCTGCAGCTGTGCTTCTTCGACATCGAACACCTTGGGATCGAGCTGTAGGAACTCGCTGGCGTCAGGTTCGGAAACGATCGCCGCTGCAACGTCGAGCCCTTCCGCACCCGACTTCAGGATCATTCCACCGCCGTGGCTGTTGCCAATCAAACCGATCTTCTTTGCGTCGATGTATGGCAGGCGGCGCACGTCTTCGATGATGCTGATCAGATCGTTGTATTCCAGCGCGGGGCGATTCAATACCTGGTTGGCTTCGTGATGCGAGACCTTGAGCGGTTGTGCTGTTTCGTAGGCAAACCACGCTTCGGCGCGATAGGTGCACCACGCGACGGCGTAGCCTGCTTCGAGGAATTTGTTCATCGTATAGCCCGCCGGGCCATGCACGTAGTTGCGGATGTGCTGAATGCCGGCGCCGCCGTTGCCGCTGAACAGCAGCACCAGAGGAAACGGACCATGACCTTTCGGCTTGCGCATGCCGATTGGCGTGAGCAGGCCGTCGACTGTCTCGACCAACATGATGTCAACGGGAATGTCCGAGCCCGCGACCGGCTCGGTCATGATGATCGAATCGTAAGGTGCGGTGACAGTCGGCGGACCGTACGGAACCTCCTGTGCCGACGCGGCTGCGGCCGTGAATGTCAGCAGTGCGACTGCCGTCAATTTTGCTCGATGCATAAAGACCCCTGCGTAAGATCGGGTTGATGTTTTTTGTAGTGGCGGCGCGCATACGCACCGGCCCCGGACACTGTAGCTTGAGACGGGCGTCCGAATGACAAAATATGCAAACGATTGCAGTCCGCAAAATACAGGTGTAGTCTCCATCGTTACCAGGAATAGGTAGGTGGGCTTGCACTGTGAAGCGCCCCGACGACAGTTGTCGCGGGCCGCAGCGTGGCGCCGGCGCATCAAGTTCTAAATGAAAGATCGGTAGGGGGAGTCAATGCGTCGATTGCCTGACGGGCTTGCGCCTGCGCGTACACTTGTGTCCGCGATACAGCCATCTCATGAACGTCCGGTGCGTACACGGCGCGATTTCCTCGCCGGCGTCGGTGCCGCGGCAGTTCTCGCCGGGTTTGCCAGCCGGGCCCACGCGGCCGGACGTCGCGAAGTTCAGGTTGCCGGCAAGCGTGCGAAAGTCATCGACTTGCATGCACATTGCGCTTTCTCCGAAGTAACTCCGCTGCTTGCAGGCTCACCGCTTGCACGCGAGATTCCCAAATCCATGCTGCTTGGCGCCGAGCGCATCGCTGGAATGGATGGGCGCGGCATCGACGTACAGGCCCTGAGCGTCAATCAGTACTGGTGGTATGCCGCAGGCCGCGATCTTGCCGAAAAGATCGTGCGTGTACACGACGAAGGCCTGTCGGCTTGGTGCAAGGCATATCCGGACCGTTTTGTCGCATTGAGCTCGGTCGCCCTGCAATTCCCGGATCTTGCCGCGGCGCAGCTAGAGCACGCGGTGCGTAACCTCGGCTTGCGCGGTGCATCGGTCGGTGGCCATGTCAACGGTGAGGTCCCGTCCTCCGCCAAGTACGACCCATTCTGGGCCAAGGCGGAAGAGCTCGGCGTGCCGGTGTTCATGCATCCCGGCGGTGCCGAAAATATCCTGCGCGACAATGCATTGGCCGGCAAAGGCGATCTTGGCAACGTCATCGGCAATCCTCTGGAGACCACCAACTTCCTGTCGCGCCTGATTTTCGAAGGCACGCTCGACCGCTTTCCGAAACTGCAGATCGGCGCCGCTCATGCCGGTGGCTATCTGCCGTCCTACCTCGGTCGCAGCGAAGTCGCCTGTCAGTACCGCAAGAACGCGGCGTGCGCGAACAAGAAAGCGCCGAGCGATTATTTCCACAATCAGATCACCGTCGATTCCATGGTGTTTTCCGAGGAAGGAATCCGTCACCTCGTCGCTGAGGTTGGCGCGTCACGGATCGTCTATGGCTCGGACATGCCATACGAGTGGCCCGACACGATCGACATCATCGCTAACGCGCACTCGCTCAAGGACGCCGACAAGGTCGCCATACTCGGCGGCAATCTCGCCCGTCTGTTACGGATTCCTGCTTGAAGTCCAATCATTCATGCCTGCAGTGAAAATGGGGGATAAGTTGATGAAGCGCAAAAAGAAAGCCGTCTCTGTCATTACCGGCGCCGTCATGGCTTCCGGTCTCATGATGGGGTTCGATGCAATGACCGCAGCACAGGCGCAGGAAGCGACTCCAGAAGCGAAAGCAGACGTCCTCGGCGAAGTAGTGGTGTCGGCACGCCGTGAACTGGAGTCGGTGCAGGACATCCCGACCTCGATCACCGCTTTCACGCCACAGGACCTGGAGAAGCATCAGCTCACCAGCACACAGGATCTCGCGGAATTCACACCGAATCTGCGTATCGATATCGGTGCGCGTTCGGTCAATGCCGATTTCTCGATTCGCGGCGTCACGGCACAGGGCTCGGGCGGTTCACCGACCACGAATCCGGCCGTCGGCCAGTACGTGAACGGTATCTACGTCGGTTCCCGTATCGTCAACGTGATGTCGACGCTCGACGTCGAGCGCATTGAAGTGCTGCGCGGCCCGCAGGGCACCCTGTTCGGCAAGAACACGACGGCAGGCGCGGTCAATATCGTGACCAAGCGCCCGACCAAGGAACAGGAAGGCGAAGTGATGTTCCGCACCGGCAGTCACAATCGCCAGGACGCCCGCCTGATCCTGAATACGCCTATTACCGAGACGCTGTTCGGCCGCGTCGCGGTCGGCCAGGACAAGGACGACGGTTACTACAAGAACCTGTTCTATAACAGCAAGGCGAACGACCGCAACGTCAAGACGTACCAGGCATCGCTGCGCTGGGTGCCGGACGATCAGTGGACTTTCGATCTCGGCTGGAGCCACATGGACCAGGACGAGAACAATCGCGGCGGCGATTGCCGCTACGTGCAGGGCTCCTCCTTCGCGACCAAGTTCAACCAGGTCAGCGGCGAGAATTTCGAAGCTGCCTGTCGACAGAGCGAAGCGGCCGGCAAGTACAACTTCTACGCCGACGTACGTACGTTCAACCGCTCCAAGGTGGACGCCATCACCGGTGAGTTCGAGTGGGCTGCGCCGGGTAAGGTCGGAATCTTCGACACGCTGTCGGTCACCGGCAACGTCGGCCAGCGGACCTATGGCTATGCATTCAACACCGATACGGATATGACCGGGCTGCCGGTCGAAACGCGCGGTCACTTCGGCAATGTGTCCTATCCGCAAGGCGGCAAGTCGCTCACCACCGAACTGCTGGGGCACACCACGATCGGTATCGGCGACATCATCCTCGGCTGGAACTATGTCGACGAAGAAGGCCACGAGGGCGGTCCGAAGAGCCAGTGCTGGGCTGCCTACAACGCAGTGAAGGGAACCGGCCAGAGCGTTACCTGCGATGGCGCGTTCGGCTTCTACTTCGGTAACAACCCACTCAACACCACTGGTTCGGGCGCTTCGCCATTCGTCACGCACGAGAGCGGCTCGGCGCAGACGAACGGCTTCTTCACGCACACCAAGTGGCAGTTCACCGACTGGTTCCGGCTGGAAGCAGGTGCACGCTATACCAAGGAAAAGAGGGACTTCTACAACATCGAAGGTGCGGTAACGCCGACCAACGATTATCGCGGCTTCACTTGGGTTCTGAATGACAGCACCGTGGACCTGTTCGGTGCCGGCAGCACTGAGTTCACCAAGACGACACCGACGGCGTCGTTGAACTTCATGTTGCCCAACGCCATGGGCGTCATCGACGAGGGCCTGGTGTACCTGCTGTATTCGCGCGGCTTCCAGAGCGGCGGCTTCAACACTGAGCTCGAGGTGTCGCGGATTCCGCAGCTCGCACCGCTGCTGATCTACAAGCCAGAGACGCTCGACAACTACGAAGTCGGTATCAAGACCACGATGCTGGACCATCGCCTGCGCGTCAACCTGGCGGTCTTCCAGATGAACTACGAGGACAAGCAGGAGTCGATCGACATCGACAACGCGGACGGTCGTTTCGGTCCGAACGCGGCTATCGAAGTCATCCAGAACGCAGCGAAAGCTCGCATTCGCGGTTACGAACTGGAGTTCCAGGCGCGCCTGGGCGCCGGCTTCGGCATCGACGGCGGTTTGGCCCAGCAGGAACCGAAGTACACGAACTACAGCGTGTTCAATCCTGAAACCGGCGATCTCGAGGACCTGACAGGCAACCCGCTCAACACCCAGCCGAAGAACACGTTCACCGGCAACGTGAGCTGGGATTACGTGCTGCCGAACAACTCCTCGTTCAATGCACGTGTCGGTATGTACTGGCAGTCCGAGACGGACCGTGGCGTGACTACTGCTACGCAGATTGCATCGGGTGAGCGCACTCAGTGCTATCAGAAGTCCTACAACACCACCAACGCGCGCTTCGGTTGGACGGATGCGAGCGACAAGCTGACGATCGCCCTGTCGGGCCGCAACTTGGGTGATACGGACGTTCTGGATGCCTGCTCTCTGTCCGTTGCAACACGCGGTGTGTGGCACCCGATCTATCAGGACGAACGTACCTGGGCACTTGAGGCCAGCTACAAGTTCCGTAACTGATCGCATAGCAGGGAAAAGGGTAGTGACCTTTGGTGGCCTGCGCTGCTAGCGCAGGCCACCGCTGCCCCCGGCAACCGCTGGGCATTCATTCAAAAGCATAAGAAAAGCGCACCGGAACCTCATCGTCTTCGCCCGGAAGGTCGCGGTTGTCGTGTCGCGGAGGGGAAAATGAAACTGTGGCAGCGCGCCGGCGTCCCGATGGCGAATCCCGGCGTAGCGGCTCTCGCACCCGTGATGGCGCTGATCGTCGCATTCGCCGCTTCACTAGCGTGCATCGCCCCCGCATTCGCAGATAGCAAACCGAAAGCCGAACCTGATCCGGAAGTGATCGTCGTCGGCGCCAGCCTAGCTGGTTTGTCTGCAACCATCGATCTCGCGCGCAGCGGCGTGCACGTCCTCGTGATCGACATGAACTCCGTATTCGGCGGACACGCCATCCAGACCGGCGGCGTCGCCGTGATCGGCTCGCCGATGCAGGAGGCAATGGGTTTCCATGACACGCCGGAGCAGGCGTATCGCGACTGGTCAGCGTGGACCACGGATCCGAACGAAGAATGGATCCGCTACTACGTGACGCACTCGCGCACCGACATCTACGATTTTCTGACGTCCATCGGCGTTACCTTCGACCGTGTTGCCGCGAGTCACGGCAACAGCATCCCACGCTTCCACATGACGCACCGTCGCGGGCTGAATCTGGTGCGTCCGCTGTTTCGCGAAGCATTGCGGTATCCGAATGTGAAGTTCCGCTGGAACACCGAGGCCACTGCCCTGCTGATGAAGGACGGCAAGATCTCCGGCGTACGTGCTACCGATCTGCGTGCGCAGCAGGAGCTGACGCTGGTATCGAGCGCGGTAGTTCTTGGTACCGGCGGCTTTCAGCGCAACATCGACAAGGTTCGCAAGCACTGGCCTGCCGACATGCCAGTTCCGCCACGATTGCTGACGGGCTCCGGCAAATATTCTCTGGGCATCGGGCTCGACATGGCCGAGGCGGTCGGCGCGGCCGACTACCGGATCGATCGTCAGTACAACAACTATTCCGCCATCCCCGATCCCCGCGATCCGACCGGCGCACTGGGACTGAGCGCGGGTAACGCGAAGTCGATCTGGGTCAACGCGGAAGGACGCCGCTTCGTCAATCCCGACGGCTTCGACAAGGACGTGTATCCGAAAGTGCTGCAGCAAACCGGCAGCACGTACTGGGCGATCTTCGATTCGCAGACCAAGTCCGAATTCAAGGTGGGCAATGCCGACTGGAACGATCGGCCGATACTCGCGGCGCAGGTTCTGGAGAACGCCGACTTGGTAAAGACAGCCGCCTCGCTGGCGCAGCTGGCTCAGCTCACCCATCTGCCTGCTGCGGCGCTGGAACAGACCGTGCGTCGCTATAACGAGCTTGTTGCTGCCGGCGAAGATTCCGAGTTCGGCTCGTTTACGCAATCAAGCAAGAGCCGGCCGGCGCCCATCGCAGTGGCGCCGTTCTACGCCGTGCAGTTCTATCCCATGGCTCACAAGAATATGGGCGGCGTGGCAATCGACATCCATGCGCAGGTTCTGGATAAGCAGCGCAAGCCGATCCCGGGGCTTTACGCGGGCGGCGAAATTACCGGCTCAGCTGGCATCAACGGCATGGCGGGACTCGATGGCACCTTCACCGGACCTTCGATCCTTGTCGGGCGGGTTGCAGGGCAATCCGCTGCGGCCCAGATCATCGGTCAGAAGGGCTCGCGTGCACGCGTAGCGCCGCAATCTGCCGTGGATCCCGCGCCAGCAGGCAACGCTCCGGCGGTCGGATGGTTTCCGACGATGAACGCTGCACAGTTGCAGGAACTCGTGCGCACGCCTCGAGACGGCTACTGGCATTTCGAACAGGTTCACAAGAGCGTGTTGCAACGTGAGCTGCCCTGCAACGAGTGTCATTCGGCACTGGTCCCGCAGACCCCAGCGCGCGATGTCGCGACCATGCGGGCGCTTACGGAAACATGCGATCAGTGCCACAGGGCTCCGATATCGAAGTAGCGGAACAGGTCGCCGGCCTGAGCGGCTGGTGAATAGAACAATGGCAAAGCGCAGTCGCGCTTCAAAGGGCAGGTCATGAGCAGATCGAGAATTCGTCGTTGGGTGATCAGAGCAATGTCGGTCGCGGCATTCGGGCTGACTGGGCTCACATCAGTGTGCGTTGCCGATGCGGCCTACAACCCGGCGCCGAACGCCGAAGTGGACGGCCTCAAGGCCAAGTTCATCGATGTCGGCGGTCAGCGCACGCGCTACTACGATTATGGCCAGGGCGAGCCCATGATCCTGATTCATGGCGGCGGTCGCGGCACGACTTCATCGGCGAACAATTTCTCGCCCGTGATTCCGCTGCTGGCCAAGCACTACCGGGTGATCGCGTTCGACAAGAGCGCGGCGGGCATGACCGACAACCCGAAGGACGATAACGACCTCAGCTATGCGGGCGAGGTAAAGCACGCCTACAACCTGATCCAGGCGCTGAAGCTCGGTCCGGTGCATGTGATCGGACATTCATCCGGCGGCGCTGTGGCGTTGTACCTGGCCGTCGAACATCCTGATGTGGTGAAGACACTCACGATCGTCGCGCACGGCCCGGAAATGCCGCCGCTCGTCAGCGGCACCAAGCATGACGCTGCCGAGAAAACCGAGTGCAAGGATTCGCAGCTCACTTACGCGGGCCGTGCCTGCCGCCTGAAATTGCTCGGGCACACGCCGAAGACATGGGACGAACCCTCGCTCATCGCCGATGCGTGGATGGCCGATCAGCCGAAGTCGAAGGTCGCACGCGACAAGTATTCAGGCGCGCGTGCGGCAGCGTTGCCCAGCGGTCCGCTCACGACGGCATATCGCCAGCAGATGTGGGATTCCGTACGCAAGAACGGACTGCGCATGCCGGTGCTGATCGTCATGGGTAAGCAGGACACGCTGTCGTGGGAGGTTGGCGATCCGTACGCAATGATGCGGTCGGAGCTGGCGATGTACGACATCCTGGGCTCCAACAAGGGGCGTGTGCAGCTGGTGATCATGAACGAGGCGGGGCATTTCCCGTATCGCGAACACCCGAAGCTGTTCAGCGCCGACGTGGAGAGTTTCATCTCCGCATATCAAGGCATGTGAGCGAGATTCGTGAGGACGGCTCCGCATGGTCGGTACGCACGCAAAGCATGTTGCGTGCCCATTGCGGTGCGCGTTGCAAGCGGCAGCGTGCGCGGTAGTTCTCGCGGGATGCACATACTCAAAATCGATGCGCGGTGCTTGCGCCGCACGGGAATTTCCGGCTTCGGCATGTCGCAACAGCGTTTTTAATGCATTTGCGTCCGGGGCCTCTTTTAGTTACAGTCCATTTATGCAATCGTTTGCAAGAGCCGCATCTGGCATGGTTTCAAGAATCTGGGCAGCAAGTGGGGAGCGCTAAGTCGTGACGGGAATCTCTGAAGGTGTATTGAAAACGCGGTCAATCGGTTGGATCGGCGCGGGGCGAATGGGCTTCGCAATGGCCAAGCGATTGCTTCAGGCGGGCTGTAAGGTCGCGGTCTACAACCGCACGCGCAGCAAGGCGGAGCCGCTGATCGAGTACGGCGCGACGGTAGTGGACTCCCCGAAGGAGCTCGCTACCTGCGACATCGTGTTCAGCATGGTGTCGGAAGGCGTGGACCTTCGTGAAGTCATTACCGGCCCCAACGGCGTCCTCGCCGGCACGGCGCGGCCCAAGCTGCTGGTCGACTGCTCCAGCGTCTCTGAAGATGACTCGTCCTTCGTGCGCGCGCAGGCACTGGCAGTCGGCATTGCAATGCTCGCAGCGCCGGTCAGCGGTAACGCGAAAGTTGTCAAGGCCGGCAAGCTGACCGTGGTCGCATCCGGTCCGCGCGCGGCGTTCGAAGTAGCCGAACCCTATCTCGTTGCGCTCGGGCAGGGCGTCACGTACGTAGGTGAAGGTGAAGTCGCGCGTATCGTCAAGATCTGTCACAACCTGTATCTGGGCATCGTCACGCAGGCGCTGGCCGAGATCACGGTGCTGGCGCAGAAGGGCGGCGTGGCGCGTCACGATTTCCTCGAGTTCCTGAATCGCAGCATCATGGGCTCGACCTTCGCGCGCTATAAAATGCCGGCTTTCGTGAATCTCGAGCTGACGCCGACGTTCACGCCAGTCCTGTTGCGCAAGGATCTCGACCTCGGCCTCAAAGCCGGCAAGCAGCTCGGTGTGCCGCTGCCGCTGACCTCGCTCACCCGCGAGTACGTGCAGAAGACCATCGACGCCGGGCTGCAGGAGCGCGACTTCGCGGTACTACTGCTGGAGCAGGCGAAGGCATCGGGTCTGGAGCTGAAGTCCGAGAACGCCCAGGTGAACGACGGGCTGTCCGGAGGTTGATTGCGGCAGCAGCCCCGCTGCGCACCGCGCGGGGTTGATTGTTATATTGGCTTCGACGCCACGGCATCGCCGTGGCGCGCGTTGATGCCCGTTCAGGGGGCAGCGGAATCGTTCCGCGGTAAATGATGAAAATATTAGTACGCCAAATAATGAGGTGAGAGATGTCTAAGGATCGCAACGACTCCGGCCCCGCCGAGGACAATCTTTCTGATCAGGAACGCCAGCGTGCCGGCATCAGCCGGCGCACACTGATCTCCGGAGGCGCTGCCGTCGCTGCGACACTCGCCGCCGCTGGGGCAGCCCGCTCGCAGGTGACAGGCATCATGCCCGGTGGCGGCACGGTGCCATTCCGCTTGCCGATGGGTGCGCTGACGTACCTCGATCGCAAGCAGTACATCAGCAACATGGAACTGATCAGCCACGTGGAGAAGGCGCGTATCTCCGGCGGCGAGCCGCAGATGACGATGTGGGCCAAGGGCCAGCGCCGCTTGTTGCAGGCGCAGGGTGGCTGGCTCGACGTCACCGACGCCAAGAAGCCGGTCATGATCGAAACCAAGGAGAAGACCGGCGGTTGCATCGCTTACAACGAGAAGCTGAAGAAGTGGATCATGATGAGCACGGCGGCGCAGCCGCTCTCATCGGCAAATCCCGAACATCCGCATGGCCGCTGGGACGATGGTTATCGCAAGCAGGTGGAAGCCTATAGCGGTCTGCGCGGCGTGCGCACGTTCGACATTACCAAGCCGGAAGAGCCGAAGCTGATGTGCGAGTTCAGCACCGGCAAGGACGGCAGCGGCACGCACATGAATTTCTACGACGGCGGCCGTTATGCACTCACGGATGCGGGCTGGAGCAAGGAATTCCGCATGGAGAATGCGCAGCGCCCGAATGGCAACGGCTTCATGCTGCTCGACCTGGCTGATCCGTCCAACGTCAAGGAAGTCAGCCGCTGGCACGTTCCGGGACAGCTCTACAGCGAAGAGACCGAGTACAAGAAGTACTGGTTCGCTGGCGATCAGTCCTCGTGGACCTCCTCGCACGGCGGCCTGATTCCGAAGCGCCTGGAAGAAGGCGGCAAGATTGCCTACTGCGGCTTCGGCCACTTCGGCATGGAGATCATGGATCTGAGCGATCCGAAGAACCCGAAGGTGATCACGCAGTACCGGCCCTCTCACGAAACCATGGGCGGCATTCCGTTCCACACGATCTTTCCGGTGCACGCTGGCAATAATCCGAAGTTGCAGAATCTCATCGTCGCAACGGCGGAGACTATCGAACCGGACTGTCGCGAGCCGTTCAAGCCGGTGCAGGTGATCAACGTAAAGGATCCTTCCAAGCCGTTCCTCGTCGGGTTGTTCCCGCGCGCTGTACCACCGAAAGATGCACCGTATGAGGATTTCTGCCTCGCGCGTGGCCGCTTCGGCACGCACAACACCGGCTCGTGGGTCGCACCGGGCACGGCGCGTCCGGAACTCATCGTCCTCGCCTGCTTCAACGCCGGCGTGCAGGTATGGGACATTTCCGATCCGACACAGCCGCGCGAAGTGGCGTACTTCATCCCGCCGCACGTGGGCAAGATCGAAGAGTACGAGACCTGGCGTCGTTCGGAGTCGGAGACCGCGTTCGTCGAATGGGATCGCAACATCATCTGGTTGAGCGGTCCTGCCGGTACGTTCGCCTTGTCCTGCCCGGCACTGGGCGCGGCGAATCCGGGTCCTCGCAAGATCGACAACTGGACCGTGCCGCACGCGAATCGCGGCTGGGATACCTGATCGCACTAGCCGCTGGGCTGCGGGTATGCAAACACCCGCAGCCCGGTCGGCGCGATGATTCGATACCGGGCCTGAAGGCATCCCCACTCCAGATCCGGGCCTTGGTCGGTGCGTAGCTCGTGTACGCACTGACCGTTTGTGTTTATCCGCTTCCTGTTTTATCCGTGGCCTCTGCCGGTGCTCGCCCCGAGTGCACCTGCAGAACGAATTCGTATTCTCGGCGGCGGCTTACTTCTCCCGCAGCAGTTCTTCCGCCGTCACGAATCGCGGTGCGATGTCGATGGGCCCCTGCGTCAGCCGGTCGATCATGGCTTGCACTTCAGGTCGAATGACAACCATGCGTTCGAGCAGTTGCTTTACACCCGCATAGTCGCCGTGAGCCTGCAGCGTCATGATGTCGTGAGTCAGCCCGGCCACGGCCTTCTTGGTCTTGGGCAGATCGACCGAGAGCTGCCCGTTCTCGCCGAGGCGAATGGCGCCGTGGTCGAGCAGATAGTTCACTTGTAGCGCCATACCCTTCGCATGCGCGTCGTTCAAACCGAAGCGCAAGGTACGAAACGTCGAGGCCAGGAACGTGACGTACATGCTGCGTTCCTGTTTCTTGTCGATCACGCCCTTGTCCATCAGTTGCTGTAGCGCCCAGAGACCGGAAATGTCCGCCTTGGCCTCCTCTAGCTGGCCGTTCAGTTCCTTCAGTTCCTGGCGCACGGTGGTTTCCCGACCGTCGACGTGAATGGTCTGGGGACCCAGTCCATGCATCAACTCATGCATCAGGATGTGCGTGAAGAACGGTTCGAAAGCGACCAGTTTGCGGTCTTCCGGCGCCAGCGCGATATTCGCGGTCGGCACCAGCACCTTCTCGAACTTCGCTTCCTGGTAGTTCTTCAACAGCACGCGTTTGGAGCCCTTCTCCGCCACGACCTTTTCATCGTTGGGCAGGTTGAAGGCCGCGGTCTGTACGCCGTGGTTGCCGTCGCCAGCGGCGAAGACCACGTTGACGACGCGGATCGGCGAATAACCGCCGAGTTTGGGCCGGCGGAACTGCTGGTCGATCGGCAGATGATTCTCAAGGCCTTGCAGCTCCTTGCTGAAGCGCTCGAGTTTGCCCGTTTCCTGCGCATCGACGATCGTGATGAATGCCTCGAAGGCGGCCTTGAAGTTGAACCATTCGTCCTCGTACACCTCGTATGGCCCGATGGTTGGCTCTATGGATGCGTTGAGCTCCATCCAGGCGAGATCGCTTTCGTAGTAATCGTTGCTGATGAATGCCGCCGCGCGCTTCTCCAGGAAATCCTTCAGGGTTGGCTGCTTGGTGAGCGCTGCCGCCTCGCGCAACAGGCGAGCCATTTGTGTCAGCTCACCCTGATATTCCTGCGAGTAGGGAACCGCCGTGAGCCGACCGTCGGGAGTACGGCGAATCGTGGTGAAGAAGCCGGTGGCTGCTGTGCGCTGGGCATCCGGCAACGACTTCATCCAGGTATCGACCTCTGCCGGCGTGGCATCGGCCGGATAGAAGTTGGCACCCGCCGGCTTGTTGCCGACACCGGGCAGGAAGGGGCGATCGTTATCCAGTTCCGACCACGGGCCACGATTGGTCAGAAAATAATTCTGGCGTGCCCGTCCGAGCGGCGTCGAGTCGGTCAGCAGGCTGAGCAGCAAAGTCTCGTTGGAAGGCGAACGCTGCCGCAGGAACAGAGTATCCACGTAGCGCGACGCCTGGATGAGTCGTGCGAGCGCGGCTCGCTCTTCCGGCGGCAGTTGCGAAAGATCGGCCCGCACATCTACCGGCGCCAATCGCGCTTCCATGGCAGCAAGCTGCGCGGCGTCCGGAGCGGGTGGATTCTCAGCCGCTGTCACCATTGCGGTGACCAGGCAACCGGTGAGGGCGGCGGCAATACGTGAGCGGGTGAAGCACATCGTCGGAACCTCGGATTTGACCGCGATGCAGTCATCTTACTACCCTGCGCGACATCGCATCGCCCGCCGGCGTTGGGCCGATGGCGCTGTGGCCGGCCTGCCGGGCTGCTCGACAATCCGCGTCCGGACAAGCGCCGGTCGCCCACGATGGCATCCTCCATATAGATGTATGGGAGACGTATGAAGAAATTCGCCTTGGCCCTGGTCGTCGGCTACGCCTGTGCGTGGTCGGTACAAGTCGCTGCCGCTCCTTCGATGGTCGACCAGGCCGGCCAGGAGCAGGTCGCTGCGTGGCGGGCGAGGGCGCAGAACATAACCATCGTGAGGGACGACTGGGGCATTCCGCACGTGCACGGCAAGACCGACGCCGACGCGGTTTTCGGCTTGATCTATGCCCAGGCCGAGGACGATTTCAACCGGATCGAAACCAATTTCCTGCTCTCGCAGGGCCGGCTGGCGGAAGCGGAGGGCGAGAAGGAGATCTGGCGCGATCTGCGCATGCGGCTCTTCATCGACCCCGAAGATATGCAGGCAAAGTACGCGGCGAGCCCGCAGTGGCTGCGGGAGTTGATGGATGCCTGGGCTGACGGGCTGAACTATTACCTGCAGACGCATCCGCAGGTGAAGCCGCGCGTGATTACACACTTCGAACCGTGGATGGCGTTGACCTTCAGCGAAGGTAGCATCGGCGGAGATATCGAACACATTGCGCTTGCTGAATTGCAGGCCTTCTACACTGGCGTACCGCCAGTGCGACAGACTGCTGCCAATATTGCCGACGCGTCGCTGGCCGAGCCCACCGGCTCGAACGGATTTGCCATCGCGCCAACCAACTCAGCGTCCAAGCACGCCCTGCTGTGGATCAATCCACACACTTCATTCTTCTTTCGCGCCGAGGCGCAGGCCACCAGCGAGGAAGGATTGAATGTCTACGGTGCCATCACCTGGGGTCAATTCTTCATCTACCAGGGATTCAACGAGCATGCCGGCTGGATGCACACTTCCAGCGGCGTGGACAACATCGACGAATACCTGGAGACGGTGACACAGGACGACGACGGTTACTCTTATGTATACGGCAAGGAAAAGCGTCCGCTGGCCGTGCGCAAGGTCGTCATTCGCTACAAGACGGATACAGGCATGGCGCAACGCGAGTTCACTACGTATCGCAGCCATCACGGACCGATCGTTCGTAAGCTGGATGACAAATGGGTGAGCGTACGTTTGATGGAAGCCCCGGTGGACGCACTGACCCAGTCGTATTCGCGCACCAAGGCGCAGAATCTCAAGGAGTTCAGGCAGATCATGAATCTGCACACCAACTCATCGAACAACACCGTCTTTGCCGACTCGCAGGGCAACATCGCCTATTTCCATGCGAATTTCATTCCCAAACGCGATCCGAAGTTCGACTGGAGCAAGCCCGTCGATGGCAGCGATCCGGCGACGGAATGGCAGGGAGTGTATTCGGTGGAGGATTCTCCCAACGTGTTCAATCCCGGCAGCGGCTGGCTCTACAACACCAACAATGCACCATGGAGCGCGTCCGGACCGGACAGCCCGAAACAACGCGACTATCCATCTTACGTGGATCGCGCCGGCGAGAATCCCCGAGGCGTGCATGCCGTTCGCGTGCTGAGCAGGAAGAAGGACTTCACACCGGACTCCGTCATCGCAGCCGCATTCGACACACAGATGCCCGAGCTTGAAAAAGTGATTCCGTCGCTCATCAAGGCTTACGCGGCCTTGGATGCCGATAATCCCTTGCATGCCAAACTCGCTGAACCGATTGCCGTACTGAAAGGCTGGGACTTTCGCTGGGCGGCGGACTCGGTGGCAACCACGCTTGGGGTTCTGTGGGGCGACGCATTGTGGCGTCTCGCGAGCACCGATGAGGATGCTGCGGAAACTCCCATCTACGAGTACGTGGAGAATCGCGCGAGCGCCCAGCATCGTCTCGATGCGCTCGCCACTGTCACCGACAAACTGATCGCAGATTTTGGCAAGTGGCAGGTTCCGTGGGGCGAGATCAATCGCTTCCAGCGCATCAGCGGCGCCATCGAGCAGCCGTTCGACGACGCAGCGCCGAGTATCGCGGTGCCATTCGCCACGGGTCGCTGGGGATCGCTCGCCAGTTTCGGCGCGAATTACTACAAGGGTTCGAAGAAGCTCTACGGCACCAGCGGCAACAGCTTCCTCGCCATCGTCGAGTTCGGCGACAAGGTCAGCGCGAAAGCGATTACCGCGGGAGGCGAAAGCGGCGATCCGAAGTCACGGCACTTCAGTGACCAGGCGGCGCGTTATGTAAATGGTGATTTGCGAGAGGTGTATTTCTATCCGGAGCAACTCAAAGGACACACGGAGCGGACTTATCATCCGGGCGAGTAGCGGCGAGGGCTGCAGGGCTCTCGCATGATGGGGAGCGTGTGCCGGGTGTCGCGTCTTCCGTCGAAGATTGTTTTCAGGACCGCCCACGAGTACGTCCCTGTAGGGCTCGAACGAAAACATCCGGTGATCTTAACCGGTCGGTGCAAGACGCTGGGTAAGCTGGTGGGTAACGATCGCGCCTCCTGTCGGAGATTATTTTCGGGAGCGCCGTAAATCCGTCCCTTGTATCTTAGATTTGCGCTACGTTTGACCCTCGCGTAGCAGATCGTCCGTCCCTGGTGCCTTAGAGCCCGTCCTCCAGCTTGGTCGTTACGCGAGATCTTTTCCAGAAGCCCGAACAGTTGTG
>DASYEW010000016.1:0-54164 GCA_036498785.1 Steroidobacteraceae bacterium
GAAGTCGCGGTGCGACTCATCGACCACCTTGGCCGCCACCGAAGAGGCCGCCTGCTGGATCTGCTGCAGCTGGTCCGAGGTCACGCCGATGGTGGCGGAACCCGAGGCGAGCAATCCGTCGGTGCGGGTCAGCGGCGGCAACGGTGCCGGTACGGCTTCGCTGATGTCCGAGCCGAAAAGGTATGCGATGGTCTGGGAATACTGCTTGCCCGTCATCAGCCGCACCCGCAAGGGCGAGCTGCTGTTTTCGGGTTCACCGGTGCCAAGGGAACAGGAGGCAAGAGCGAAGGCGATGCAGGCGACCGCGCCTGCACGCCGCGCACGTGAGCCAAGCCGGCGAACCATCCGGCCCGCTGCTATCGCTTCCGTGCCGGCCATCCCATCCGCTGACACTGCCGTCCCATCAACTAACGCAAAATGAGTGCTGGAGGTCATATCCCGCTCGCGATGAATTGTCCGCCGATAGAACGACAACACGTCGTACGTACCCATGAGCCTTGAAGTACCGGCTCTTGCTTGACCTCGCAACCCCGGCATCTGCGACTAAGCACCTTCACCTCGGAGCGAGTCAATGAGCTGCCCTGTGATCAACTTTAGACACACTAAAAGCCGCGCCGGAATCGCACTACCTCGTGAAGCCGGGCACCAAAAGAGTGCCGCAAACTCTCCCGCACGCCTCAACCGCGGTCTGCAAGCGCTACGCGTAAGCCAATTCGCGTCTCACCACTAGCTCAATCAAGTGGCTCGATCAACACGACTCGACAACGCAGCGCCAAGTGCACTCGCCTTCCGCGCGCTCGAATCTGAGACTGAATTACGGGCGCCCCGTCTCATTTGCTCTTGTTCCATTGCGTGCGTGTTGACGACTTCGCGCCTACCCTGATTTTTTAATGTATAGACATAATAGAAACAAAATGCAAGGCTCTGGACCCCTGGCTGCATGCACGACGTCCTGGAGCCGTATCGAAATAATGGTAGTCCGCCCAACCGGGCAGGTCAGATGAACCGGTCTGAACCGGCGTCGCGCGAAAACATGGGGTGGGCATCACTGCGGACCCACGCACGATCGGGCCCGTGCGGATATCACGCATTGCCGGCATCGCCCCGGGTGCCGCTTAAGTCGGGAGCTCGAGTTGTGAGTCCACTTCCTGTCATGCGCGCGATACAGGCATTCGAGGCAGTTGCTCGCTGTGGCGGAGTCGCCGCGGCAGCGGAAGAGCTGGGTGTTTCCCCGGGAGCCGTCAGTCAGCAGCTACGCAAGATCGAAGAGGCACTGCACGTACGCCTGTTCGAGCGCAACGGACGCTCGCTGGCACTGACCTCATGGGGTCGCGTGTACTACGAGAACGTCCGCATCGCGTTCGATCAGCTGCGTCGGGCCCAGCACGTATTGCAGCTCGCGCGTGCGAAACAGGGCATCGCGCTGAGCGCGCTACCGTCGATGGCCGCTTGGCTGCGTCCCCTGCTTCTGCAGTGGCGCTCGGAGCACGCGGGGGCTTCGGTCCGGCTCATCGGGACCGACGACGAAGCGGTATTGCAGGACGAGCGCATCGATTTCCGATTGTCTTATGGCGCGGACGCGCGCAAGTACGACCGCTTCGCCGAATTGTTCGTCGATGCCGTCGTGCCGGTCTGCTCGCCGGATTTTCTGCGCTCACATCCCGTCAGTTCGGAGGCTGACATCCTCAAGGGACCACTGATCGACATTGACTGGGAGCTGCGGCATCGCCCGCAGCCCTCCTGGACCGACTGGGCTCGGGCCGCCGGCCTGCAGGCGCCGACAGTTGCGAGCGAGCTGACCTTCTCGCAGTCCAGCGTCGCCCTGGACGCAGCAGCCGACGGCGGTGGCTTCGTACTCGGGCCGATTGCCATGATCGCCCAAGACCTGAAAAGCGGCCGGCTGGTCATTCCGATCGACCGCAGGCTGAGCCTGCCCGATCCCTATTTCCTGGCCTGGGACCGGGACGCGCTCGATCGGCCGTTCGGTGCCGATTTCCGCACTTTCATCATCGCTGCCGCCCGCCGGCAGGTGGATCTATCCCTCGGCAAGCCACCGATCACGGCGGGCGATGCAGAGGATTTCCCGTACTCGTAGTCTCACAGCAATTGGGATTGGCAGCGACGCGACCGGCGCTCACCTCAACGCGCGCTTGGGGTTTTCGGCGTCTCGGGTGCGAAGCTCGCAACCAGCTCATGTGCGTCGCCGGCATACGTGAGCCGGACAAAGGTGACTGCGTGGTTGGCGCTCCATGTCTTGCGCTCGATCACCAGGCATGGCAACCCCTGACGGACCCCGAGCGCCTTGGCCGCCGCACCCAGCGCCGCAGTCGCCCGGATCCTGTGCTCCGCCATGGTCCATGGAACCCGCCTTAGCAGCCAGGAGCCCGGTGCGACATCGCTGAAAGCAACCTGCTCTGCTTCCGGCACCGCGGCCAGGTTGATGATCCGCTCCTCGAAACAAAACGGCTCTGTGCCGGCAAAGTGACGGCAGGTCAACTCCAGCACCGGTACCGGTGAGGATGCGTTGAGAAGTTCGCGATCCTCGCGATTGCTGCGACGCTTGTTGCGACCGAGGATCTCGAAATTGTAGGGCAGCCCGAGCGCCGAGACCTCGGCCTTGATGTCCGGAATATCCAGCACCGCCGATTGCGAGTGCGGCCGGCTGACGAAGCTGCCCGCCTTGCGCCGACGCTCGATCATTCTTGCGCTGGCGAGCTGCGTCAGCACCTTGCTTACCGTCATGCGCGAGCAGCCATACTGGGCCATCAACTCGTGCTCGAAAGGTATGCGATGGCCTGGCAGCCATTCACCGGAGATGATGCGATCCTGGATATCGGTCAGGATGCGCCGGTGCAGCGAGATCGGCGCCTGGTCGCTGATGACCGGGCTGCGCACGGATTTGGGAGCCGATCTGGCAGACGCCCGTTGCGCTGCCGTGACGCTCGACCTGGGTAATTTTGCGGGTAATTTCACGGGTGACTTCGGCGGTGACTTCGCCATTGACTTGGTGGCCGCCTTGATCGGCAACTTACGCACTGACATTCACAGTCACTCCGATCACCTCACTGTTCAAGGTCGCTCCCTCTACTGATATCGCTACTGATATGGCGGAACCCGGCACGAAGCCGCCAGCGGCCCTGCCACGCTAGCCTAGTGCCTGCATCGTGGCGATGAATCTGGCGCGTATCTCGTCGCGGCGGACGTGCCGGCCCTGTTCGACGACTTTCTCCCCACCTACCCACACGCAATCCACCGCCGCGTTGCCCGCGCTGAATAACCATGCGTCCACGATCGCATCGCCATCCCTGCAAACCAAGGCGGGGTGATACGCATCCAGACTGACGAAATCGGCGGGCGCACCCACCGCAAGATCGGCAGCGGCGGTGCCGACGGCTGCCCCGCCACCTTGCAGTGCGCCCTGCAACAGGACGCGCCCGGTCGAGAATTCTGCGTCACCCAGTACATTGCGGGCGCGATTCAGCAGCCGTTGTGAATATTCGAGCAGGCGCAGCTCGTCCGCAACGCCTACCTGTACGTTTGAATCGCTGCCGATGCCGAAACGCCCGCCGCAGCCCAGGAAACCGG
The DNA here is from genome assembly GCA_036498785.1 of Steroidobacteraceae bacterium. Lineage (GTDB taxonomy): Bacteria > Pseudomonadota > Gammaproteobacteria > Steroidobacterales > Steroidobacteraceae > Steroidobacter. The sequence goes on from DASYEW010000016.1 coordinate 3,586, forward strand.
CGGCATCGAAAATGCCGTCGCCGAGGTTCGCTTCGGTAATCGGACACAGGCCGGCAACAGCACCGCTGCGAATCATAGACGCTTTTTCGGCCGCATCGACATGCGTCGCGTGGACCAGGCACCAGCGCCCGTCTATTTCGGCATTTTCAAGCAGCCATTGCACCGGGCGCCGCCCCGACCAGGCGATACAGTCCTCGACCTCCTTCACCTGCTCGGCAATGTGAATGTGGATCGGCGCGCCACGCGCCATTCCCGTCACCGCGGCAAGCTGCGCTGGCGTCACTGCCCGCAAACTGTGCGGGGCCACGCCGACCACAGCCGTATCCAGCGCCGCGACCGCAGCCCGACAGCGCTCGAGCAGGCGGGAATAGCTATCGACCGTGTTGATGAAGCGCCGCTGATTCTCGCGCGGCGCCACGCCACCGAAGCTCGCGTGCGCATAGAACACCGGCAGCAAGGTCAGTCCAATCCCGGTCAGCTCAGCCGCGGCAGCAATGCGACCGGCCATTTCTCCGAGGTCCTGGTATGGCCGTCCGTCCAGGTCATGATGCAGATAATGGAACTCACCGACTCGACAGAAACCGGCCTCCAGCATTTCGACATAAACCTGGCACGCGACAGCTTCGACCTGTTCCGGATTCATTGACAGGGCAAAGCGGTACATGACCTCACGCCAACTCCAGAAATCGTCGGCAGACGGCCCGCGTCGCTCGGTCAGCCCCGCCATGCCGCGCTGAAAAGCATGGCTGTGCACGTTGGCCAACGCCGGTAGCACGATCGCCTGCCGGTCATCGCCCGCCTCGGGCGCGACATCGCATTGCACCCGGGCGATCCGACCTGCCTCAACGCTCAGGCGCACGTTCGAGCGCCAGCCCTGCCGCGTGAAGGCCCTGGCGGCGTGAATACGCGCGCCACGAACATGATCGGTACGCATCATGACGATCTTGCAACCTTGCATTTACAGTTAATATGTATATACATTAAAGCACAACGACCCTGGAAACGAGAACGGAAACCTCGATGAGCTCACCGCCGCGGGAAGATTCATCGCAGTGCGATTGCATCTGGCGCAACGCGCGTCTCCTCACCATGGCCGCAGACAGCGCGGGCCTCGGCATCGTCGAGCACGGTGCGGTGGCTGTTCGCGCCGGCCGTATCGTCTATGCCGGCCCCGAAGGACAACTGCCAACATCCGCGCTCACGCATTCACAGAGCGTCGATTGCGACGGGCGCTGGATCACGCCAGGCTTGATCGACTGCCACACGCATCTCGTCCATGCAGGGAATCGCGCGCATGAGTTCGAGCTGCGCCTGAAGGGCGCGAGTTACGAAGACATCGCCCGGGCCGGCGGCGGCATCGTTGCCTCACTCAAAGCAACGCGAGCCGCCAGTGAAGACGAATTGGTCCGGCAATCACTGCCCAGACTGGATGCGTTGATTGCGGAGGGTGTAACGCTCGTCGAGATAAAGTCGGGCTACGGCCTGGATCTCGACAACGAGCGCAAGTCACTACGCGCGGCACGTCGCCTGGAGAGCGAACGAATGATCAGCGTGCGCACGACTTTCCTGGGTGCACATGCAGTGCCGCCCGAAGCACGCGGCGACAAGAGCGCCTACGTGGATAAAGTGATCGACGAGATTCTGCCAGCGCTCGCAGGTGAAGGACTCGTGGATGCGGTCGATGGCTTCTGCGAGGGAATTGCGTTCTCACCCGAGGAAATCTCACGGGTGTTTGACGCCGCTCGCGCGCATGGGCTGCCAACGAAGTTGCATGCCGATCAATTGTCCAATCTTCACGGTGCAGCGCTCGCGGCTCGCTACCAGGCGTTGTCCGCAGATCACCTCGAACACAGCGACGAAGCCGGAGTCGCCGCTCTCGCCAAGGCGGGCACCGTCGCGGTGGTACTGCCAGGTGCGTTCTATTTCCTTCGCGAGACGAGACGTCCCCCAATCGCATTGCTGCGGCAATACGCAGTGCCGATGGCCCTTGCGACCGACATGAATCCCGGCACGTCGCCAATGACCTCGTTGCTGCTGACGATGAACATGGGCGCAACTCTGTTCAACATGACCGTCGAGGAATGTCTCGCTGGCGTAACCCGTGAGGCCGCCCGTGCGCTCGGACTGGCGAACGAGGTCGGCACTCTGGAGCGCGGCAAGTGGGCGAATCTCGCCATCTGGGACATCGACACTCCGGCCGAACTCGTCTACCGCATGGGCTTCAACCCGCTTTATCGTCGAATCTGGAGAGGTCAATGACCGTAATCACGTTCAGCCCTGGCGCCACGACTCTTGAGCATTGGCGCGCGATCTATCGCGGTGCGACCCCGCGGCTCGATCCGGCCTGCGCGGCGGTAGTTGCGAAGAGTGCCGACGCAGTAGCCCGCATCGTCGCCAAGGGTGAGCCTGTGTATGGCATCAACACCGGCTTCGGCAAGCTTGCGAGCGTCCGCATCGACACGGCTGATCTGGCGAAGCTTCAGCGCAACATCGTACTTTCGCATTCTGCCGGCGTCGGCGAGCCGATGCCGGTGAACGTGGCGCGCCTGATGATGGCTCTCAAACTCGCCAGCCTCGGCCAGGGTGCCTCTGGGGTCCAGCCGCGAACACTCGAGCTGCTCGAAGCCATGCTGGTAAAGTCAGTGGTGCCCGTCGTGCCTGCGCAAGGTTCCGTGGGTGCGTCCGGCGACCTCGCACCGCTCGCGCAGATGACGGCCGTGATGATCGGCGTGGGAGAAGCATTCACCAAGCAGGGAAGAATGCCGGCGCAGGATGCGCTGGCCCAGGCGGGACTCGAGCCGATCGTGCTCGGCCCCAAGGAGGGCCTCGCCCTGCTCAACGGCACACAATTCTCGACCGCAATGGCGCTCGCGGGACTGTTCGAGGCCGAGACGTTGTATCAAGCTGCATTGGTCACGGGCGCGCTCGCGACCGACGCTGCGCGCGGCACCGATACGCCCTTCGATCCGCGCATCCATCGGCTGCGCAAGCATGGCGGTCAGATCGAGACAGCAGAAGCTTTGCGCCTGCTCATGGCTGGAAGCCCACTGCGCGCATCGCACCTCGTAAATGATGAGCGCGTGCAAGATCCTTATTGTCTGCGTTGCCAGCCACAGGTCATGGGGGCGTGCCTCGACATGCTGCGACACGCCGGGTCTTTCCTGCAGATCGAGGCCAACGGTGTCTCCGACAATCCGCTGATCTTCGCGGACACGGACGAAGCACTGTCCGGCGGCAACTTCCACGCCGAGCCGGTTGCTTTCGCCGCCGACATGATCGCCATCGCGATGTGCGAGATCGGCTCGATCGCCGAACGCCGCGTCGCCATGCTGATCGATCCGGCGCTCTCCGGCCTGCCGGCATTCCTGACGCCCAGCCCCGGACTGAATTCCGGATTCATGCTGCCGCAGGTCACCGCGGCAGCGCTGGTCTCGGAGAACAAGCAGCGCGCTTACCCAGCCAGTGTCGACTCCATTCCGACCTCCGCGAACCAGGAGGATCACGTGTCGATGGCGGCTCACGGCGCCCGCCGGCTGCTGCCGATGGCGGAGAACGCCATGGCCGTGATCGCGATCGAGCTACTGAGCGCCGCGCAAGCCTGTGACTTCCATGCGCCGCTCACTTCGAGCGCTGCTCTGGAAGCAGTGCGCGCCGCGCTGCGAGCAAAAGTGCCTCGACTCGACGAGGATCGTTATTTCCACCCGGATATCGAGCAGGCTATCGGTCTCGTGCGCAGCGGCACCCTTGCCGAGGTGGCAGGTGTGCGTCTCCCCGGAGTCGGCGCCTCGCTCGCTGTACCGACGACATGACCCTCATCAAACAACAGTCGTATCTGCGCATGCGGTGGCATACGCTGCGAAACAGGCATCGATCATGACGACGAGCACTCCCTGGCTGAACGTGGTGCGCGGCGATGCGCCGCTGCTGCTGAGCATTCCGCATACCGGGCTGGACCTGTGCGGGCTCGTGCCGCGCCTGGTCTCTCCGTGGCTGGCCCGCAAGGACGCGGACTGGTGGATTGAGATGCTGTATGACTTTGCTGGCGACCTGGGCGCGACGGTGATTCGCACGACGATCTCGCGCACGGTAATCGACGTGAACCGCGATCCCACTGGTGTCTCACTGTATCCGGGCCAAGCCACCACCGAACTGTGTCCGACGCTGAGCTTCGACGGCGAAGCGTTCTACCTGACTGGCCAGGAACCGACGGCGGAGGAGATTGCAGAACGGCGACGCCTGTACTTCGATCCCTACCACGCGGCTGTGGTGGGCGAAATAGAACGGCTACGGCAGCGCCACCCGCGCGTCGTCGTGTACGACGCGCACGCTATTCGCTCGATGATTCCCCGCCTCTTCGCGGGCGAATTGCCACACTTCAACATCGGCACGAACGACGGCAAAGCGAGTGACCCCATCCTCACCAACGCCGTCGAAGGCGTATGTGCCCAAACCAAGTTCAGCCGTGTCGTCAACGGTCGCTTCAAAGGCGGCTACATCACGCGACGCTACGGCAAGCCCGATCAGGGTGTTCACGCGATACAAATGGAACTGGCCTGCCGCGGCTACCTGCGCGAAACGCCTGGACCCGCAATCGAAGCGCTCTGGCCGCTGCCTTACGACTCCGCGCACGCCGCACCCCTGCGCGCCGCGCTCGTCCACATTTTCGAAGCTTGCCTGAGCTTCGCCACTCACTCGTTCTCGAATCGAGGATCATCATGACCCGCATCGACACTACGCGCGTGATCCGCGCGCCGCGCGGCAGAACTCTTTCCGCAAAGAGCTGGCTTACGGAAGCCCCTCTGCGCATGCTCATGAACAACCTGGATCCCGAAGTCGCCGAACGGCCGCAGGAACTGGTCGTGTATGGCGGCATCGGCCGCGCCGCCCGCGACTGGGAAAGCTACGATCGCATCGTCGCATCCCTCAAACGACTCGAGGCCGACCAGACGCTGCTGGTGCAATCCGGAAAGCCGGTCGGCATTTTCCGCACTCACGCGGATGCGCCGCGAGTGCTGATCGCCAATTCGAACCTCGTGCCGCACTGGGCGACCTGGGACCATTTCAACGAGCTCGATCGCAAAGGCTTGATGATGTTCGGCCAGATGACCGCAGGCTCGTGGATCTACATCGGCTCGCAGGGCATCGTCCAAGGGACCTACGAAACATTCGTCGAGATGGGGAGACAGCACTACGGCGGCAACCTGGGTGGCCGGTGGATACTGACAGCTGGTCTCGGCGGCATGGGTGGTGCGCAGCCGCTTGCAGCGACAATGGCAGGCGCGTCCTGCCTCGCGGTCGAATGCCGCCAGAGCAGCATCGACTTCCGCCTGCGCACGCGCTATGTGGACGTACAGGCCAAGGATCTCGACGAAGCACTCGCCATTCTCGATCGCTCCCGCCAGGACAAAAAAGCGATCTCCGTCGCGCTGCTCGGCAACGCCGCGGATGTGTTCCCGGAACTGGTCCGACGTGGCGTCCGTCCCGACGCGGTCACCGATCAGACCTCGGCGCACGATCCGGTCAACGGCTATCTGCCACAGGGCTGGACGGTGGCGGAATGGGAATCCCGGCGCGAGAGTGACCCTGCGGCGGTCGTTGCGGCCGCCAAGCAGTCGATGGCGATACATGTGAAAGCCATGCTCGCCTTCCATAAGATGGGCGTGCCGACATTCGACTACGGCAACAACATTCGTCAGATGGCACAGGATGTCGGCGTCAGCGATGCATTCGCCTTCCCCGGCTTCGTGCCGGCTTATATCCGACCGCTGTTCTGTCGCGGCGTCGGCCCGTTCCGCTGGGCCGCGCTGTCCGGAGATCCAGAGGACATTCGCAAGACGGACGAGATGGTCAAGGAGATCCTTCCCCACGACAAACATCTGCACAACTGGCTCGACATGGCGCAGAAGCGCATCAGCTTCCAGGGATTGCCTGCACGCATATGCTGGGTGGGCCTGGGGGACCGCCATCGGCTCGGCGTCGCCTTCAACGAAATGGTCGCCAGCGGCAAGCTGAGCGCGCCGATCGTCATCGGCCGCGACCACCTGGACTCGGGATCGGTCGCCTCGCCCAATCGCGAAACCGAAGCCATGCGCGACGGTTCGGATGCGGTATCTGACTGGCCTCTGCTCAATGCGCTGCTCAACACGGCGTCGGGCGCAACCTGGGTATCGTTGCATCATGGCGGCGGCGTCGGCATGGGATATTCACAGCATGCCGGCATGGTCGTGGTGTGCGACGGTACGCCCGAGGCGTCGAAGCGTGTAGCGCGGGTGCTGTGGAACGACCCAGCGAGCGGAGTCATGCGCCACGCCGATGCCGGCTACGAATCCGCCATCGCTTGTGCCCGCGAGCGCGAGCTGGATCTGCCGGGCATCTTGGGCTGAAATCACATGCAGATTCTGCGTTCCAGCGAATACCGGCGCATGCCATGGAAGAACGGCGCTGGCGAGACGATCGAGATCGCGGTCTCGCCAGCGGCGGCCGGCCTGGAGGATTTCGAGTGGCGCATCAGTATGGCCGGGGTTTCCACAGCCGGTCCCTTTTCCAGCTTCCCCGGCATCGATCGAACCTTGAGCCTCCTCGAAGGAGACGGCCTGCGGCTGGAGATCGACGGCGCCCCTGCGGTGGAGTTGACGACGGCATCCGCACCGTTCGCATTTCCCGCGGACGTGCGGGTACATGCCAGCCTGCTCGGCAAGTCCGTCACGGATCTCAATGTGATGACTCGACGTCGAACCCATGCTCATGGCGTGCGTCGCATTCATGTGCACGCGGCGGAGCGCCTGATGACCGAAGCCGATGTCGTCGCGGTGTTCTGTCATTCAGGTCATGTGCTGATCGAGAACTCGAACAGGCAAGCCACGCTGGCTCCGCTGGACTGCGCCATCGACAGAAAGTCGCCGGACGCCTGGTCGCTCGTGGCTCTGTCTCCCGCCGTCGTCTTCATCGTGCAGATCGAGCAGATCGACGCACAGCCGCGGTAAGGGCCAGGTCACGCAAGGTCCGGCTCGCGGCAGAAAATCAGTTTTCCTAAAAAATGGCGCAAGCAAAGATGGCTTGTCTTGCGGCCGTGGCAATCCACAATGATCCGCGGACATTGAGGCTCGTCGTCTGGCGCAGATGATCGCCACCGAGCAGAAGTGCGCCGAGGGAATGAACAGGTCGACGCTAGCAGGCGTCGCGCAGCAGAATGAGTAATTTGACACACAGGCTAGGGAGGAAATGAATGTCGAGTAATCCATCGAGGCGAGCACAAGGGTCTGCCTTGTCCTTCAACCCGAACGTGGCCGCATTGCCGGTCTATAACGCAGGCTTGAACGTAGCGGTCGCCCGCTCCATAAGCGGGCGCGAAGACATCGCGCGCCTGGGCAGCAACGAGAACCCGTACGGCTGCTCGCCCTCGGTCATGCGCGCGCTGGGTACTTCAGCATTAGAGCCGTGGCGCTACGCCGATCCAGCCTGCCGCGCGCTGCGCACGGCACTCAGCGACCGCGTCGGAGCCGCTTTCGAAGAAATCGTGATTGGCAACGGTTCCGAAGAACTGATTGCCGCGATCTCCCGTGCCTTCCTGGTGCCCGGCGCGACCGCGCTCACCGTCGTGCCGAGCTTCGGCCTGCACGAGATCGAGCCCCTCGCCACAGGAGCCGTCGTACGCAAGGTTCCGATGAATGCGGCGCTCGACTTCGACGTCGAGGCGCTCGAGCACGCGCTTGCCGACGCACCGCAAATCTTTTTCCTGCCCTCACCATGGAATCCCGTGGGTCCGGCCCTGGATCGAGCTTCGTTGGAGCGACTGGCGCGGGCTGCTCCCTCATCCACGTTGTTCGTGCTGGACGAAGCCTATCGCGAATTCGCGGATCAGAGTGCACCGGACGGCATCGAAGTGTTGCGGAGCGTCGGCATACCGCATGTCTCGCTCCGAACGTTCTCGAAAGCCTGGGGGCTGGCCGGACTGCGTGTCGGCTACGCCGTGTGCTCGGACGCTGAGATTGCGCGGGTGATCACGGCTGCGAAGACACCGTTCAACGTCAACGCAGCCGCGCAGCTCGCCGCAGTCGCCGCGCTCGAAGACGAGCCCTGGATGCACGACACTGTGGCGCGTATCCGCGTGGAACGAGAGCGCGTCCGCCTCGCACTAACCGCCCTTGGTCTGCGGGTCGCGCCATCGCAAGGCAATTTCCTATTCTTCGATTGCGGCACCGCCAGCTCCAAGTTGTCCGCCGACCTCGTGAAAGAAGGGATCATCGTAAAACCATGGAATGAGCCCGGTTACGAGCACTACATGCGCGCATCGATCGGGTTGCCGCAAGAGAACGATCGTTTGATCGCCGCGCTGGCTCAGCAGCTCGGTCGCTGACTGTAGCGAGTACCGTGGCCGGAATTCGTCCACGGTACTCGACGCTCGGATATCTCAGCCTCGCGAACTACGAGCGAGCCGCGGGCTGAAGATTAAGACAGCGCTCGGGAAGATGGGGAACGCTCAGCTCCGGCGACCCTCCGCGCAGCGGGAGCGTCCCCTGGAACCGCCTCTTGAGCGAGAACGCGCGATGTGATCGGCGTTCCGCGAAACCAGAAGTAATACGCCAGCACCAGCACGGCAATGAAGGGAAGACCGTAGACCAGCGTCATGCGGAATTCCCTGGTGAAAGCGGAAGTAATCAGGATCGCCACCATCGCCGTCGCACCTAGCGCACTGGTGTACGGATAGCCCCACATGCGGAACGCTGACGGTGTGGAATGCTTGCGACGGAAGAACAGGTGAGTCACGAAGATCATCAGCCAGGTGAACAGTGCACCGAACATCGAAACCGAGATCATCAATGTGAACGAAGCAGCCGGCATCAACAGGTTGAGTGCCCCGGCCACCGCGATCCCGATACTCGACAGCAGCAAAGCGGCGAGCGGCACGCCGCGGGCGTTCACTGCACCAAATCGCCGTGGCGCGTAACCGGCGCGCGACAAGCTGAACATCATGCGGGTGGTGATATAGAGCTGGCTATTCATGGCCGAAAGCGCTGCGACCAGAATAACCAGGTTGATCAGGCCGGCCGCGCCCGGCACATGCGTCGCTGACATTACTTTCACGAATGGGCTACCCATCGTGCCCGCCGCTTCCCACGGGACGATCGCAATTACTAGCGCCAGCGTCAGGAGATAGAAGAAGAGCAGCCGGAACATAGTGGCACGGAATGCGCGCGTAATCGCTCTTTGTGGGTCTTTCGCTTCACCTGCCGCAACGGCAATCATCTCGATGGACAGATAGCTGAAGATGGCGACGATCACCGCAACCCAGGTGCCCCAGATACCCCGCGGAAAGAAGCCGCCGTGCGCTGTGTAGTTCTGAAAGCCGACGCCGGAAGCCGGGGGTGCAGTCATCACGAAGTACGCACCCAACAAGATGAAAGCCAAGATGGCTGCGATCTTGAACACTGAGAACCCGTACTCGACGGAACCGAATGTGTTCACACTCACCGCGTTTACCGCGATGAGTCCGGATGAGAACCCCAAGATCCAGAACCACCCCGGCACATGCGCAAACCAGTACTGCATGTACAAGGCGATCGCGCTGACCTCGGTGCCGACCGCCAGCACGATTGACGACCAATATGCGTACCGCACGAGGAACCCGGCAAGAGGCCCGATATAGAACTCTGCGTAGGCGCCAAAGGCGCCCGAGGTTGGATGACCCACCGTCATCTCCGCGAGACAACCCATGAGCAGCAAACTGATGACCCCGCCGATGGCGTAGCTGACGAGCACACTCGGACCGGCAAAGCCGATGGCGAAGGCGCTGCCGAGAAACAAGCCTGTGCCAATGGCACCGCCGATCGCGATCATCGACAGCTGACCTGTCGAGAGACTGTGTTTCAAGCCTCGCTCGCGCTCGATGAGTGCGTCGAAACTCTGAGTCAAAGAGATACCCCGTGTTGTTGTCGCCCCACGCTGCGCTCAGCAGCGGGGGTCTTCGCGCGTCTGCTGGAGCACAGCATTCGGCATTCCGGATACTTCCGTCCCTTGTTCCTAAACTGGCTTATCTTCCAGCACTACCACCGAGATCGCACCGTCGAGTTCAATTGCATCTGCGTCTGCGTTCAGCTCGAGAGGCACTCCGAACGTGCCTCGGAACTTCTTGCTCAGTCGCACAGCCGACGCAGCCTGATCCTTCCTTCTAACCGCGACTACCAGGTCGTACTCTCGATCCGAAGCTGGCCGGACCGTGAATTCCACAACATTCGGGTTCAGCTCGAGGCGTTCACTTTGACCGGGCTTTACGTGGAAGGTGGACCTGACGGAGCTCTTTGAACCACCGTCATTCACATTGATCTCGTAGTGTGCATTTATGACCTGCTCCGCCCGCGCTGGTCCAGATGCCAAAAGCGCCAATGACAACGTACCGAAAACAATTGATGCGAGTGATTTTGTGCTCACGCTGCTTCTCCCTGGGTTCTCGATGTAGATGTAGTTCGAACGAGGCAATGTTCTTCTTTGTTTGGAGCCCAACGCCAACGCTGTGCCGCCGCGCCAGCTTCTCAGAGTACGTAGCGCAAATGGCTCATCCACTAGACATTAGTAGCACCTCTCAAACGTTCGTCAAGTCCGAAGAAACGGACCGCATTGCCGGACAGCACTTTCTCGCGAGTTGCCGGCGCGAGCCCAGGTGACGTACGCACGAGCGTGCCCGGTCGATCCTCGCCCAGCGGAAACGGATAGTCCGAGCCAAGCATCACGCGATCCTCTCCCATGACATCGAGCAGAAACCTCAAGCATGCGCCATCGAATACCGCCGAATCGACATAGAACCGGTCGAGGTAACGGCTCGGTGGCTGGGTGGATTTACCGCGCGCCACATCGCGCCGATGCCACGCGTTCTCCAGTCGACCGAGCAGAAACGCGAAGCTTCCGCCGCCATGCGTGAAACAAAGGCGCAGGTCGCGAGGCAGGCGCTCGAATGCTCCACCGAGAATCATCGAGACGATCGATAGCTGGGTCTCGGCCGGCATACCCACTGTCCAGCCCATCATGTATTTGGCCATTCGTTCCGGCTCCATCATGTCCCACGGATGCACCACCACCGCAGCTCCCTCACTCGCGCAGTGTTGCAGGAACGTAATCAACCCTTCGTCGTCCAGATCGCGGTTGCCAACATGGTTACCGATCTGCACTCCCAGATGTCCAGCACGCATGCACCGCGTGAGCTCCTTCGAGGCTGCGTCTACGTCCTGCAACGGCACCTGACACAATGCATACAGCCGGCCGCGGCCCCGCGAGCAAAGTTCCAGCGCGGAATCGTTGAACATCTGTGCACAAGCCAGCGCATGCTCGGCGGGCCGACCGTATGCGAACAACACTGGCGTTGCACAGAAGATCTGCACGTCGACGCCGTCACGATCCATCTCCACCAGGCGCGCCTCGACGTTCCAGCATACCTGGGAGATTTTTCGGAACTCGCGCTTCCCGACCATGACCATCGCCTCCCCGTCGCCCACATGCTTTATCCAAGGCCAATCCGGCGTGCCGAACCTGGCCGCCAGGTCTGGCCAATTTTCGGGAAAGAAATGGGTATGCATGTCTATTGTGGTCATTCGAACTCCCCGTGCTGCGCTACGTGGCATGCGCAGGCTTGTACGCCACTGCCTGCATCTCGATGAGTAAGTGCGGGTGCGGCAACTGTCGAACAGCCACAGTCGTGCGCGTGGGTCCGGTGTAATCGAAGTACTGCGAATACACGTTGTTGTAGGCATCGAAATCGCTCATGTCGACCAGGTATGTCGTGAGACTCACCAGGTCGGCGAGACTGGCGTCCATGCTGCGAAGAATCGCGCCGATGTTCTCGATGACGGCGCGCGTCTGAGCGGCGATGTCGAGCCTGACAACTCCGTTCTCCTCCAGATACACCCCGGCGAACGTGTCATCCGCACGCCGCGAGCTGGTACCGGAAACGAATATGAAGTCGCCGGCTCGTTTGACATGGGGGAAGCAGCCGCGCGGTTTCGCACGATCGGCGAGCACCTGGCTGACGACGTTATTGGTGGTCATTGGCTCACGATCATCTACGGCGTCAGCGGCGCTGACGTCTTAACGCGAATGCGGTATGGCTCTGTGTCGAAGTCCATGGGCTCTCAGAGCTTGATGCAGATGTTGCTCGGCTCCGAATAGAACGCAAGCGAATGCAAACCGCCTTCGCGACCGATGCCGGACAGCTTCACACCGCCGAAAGGCGTGCGCAGATCTCGCAGAAACCAGGTATTCACCCACACCAGTCCGACCTCCATACGTCGTGCAACTCGATGCGCACGCGACAGGTTGGTCGTCCAGATCGCCGCCGCGAGCCCATACGAGCTGTCATTGGCGAGCGCAATCGCCTGCTCTTCGGTATCGAAGGGAGCAACGTGGCATATCGGACCGAAAATCTCCTCGCGTATACAGGCGGAGGTCGCGGGCAGTCCGGTCAGAATCGTTGGCTCGATGTAGGCGCCGGCGTCGCGCTCGTCGCCAAAGTGAGGCACTCCCCCGCCGGTGACGACGGTTGCGCCCTCGGTACGGGCAAGCAAATAGTAGGACAGGACTTTCTCGCGGTGCTGACGGGAAATCAGCGGGCCCATTTCCGTCGCCGGATCGTTCGGCCAGCCGATGCGCAGCGCCTGAGCGCGTTCCTTCAATGCCGCGACGAAACGATCGTAGATGGATCGCTCGACATAAACCCGCTCTGTACACAGGCAGACCTGTCCGCAGTTAGAGAACACGGAACGCGCCGTGCCCGCAACCGCCGCATCGAACTCCGCGTCGGCGAACACGACTGCCGCGTTCTTACCTCCGAGCTCGAAGGAAAGGGATTTCACGGTATCGGCGGCGGCGCGCATGATGGCAGAGCCGGTCTTCGACTCGCCTGTAAAAGTAATCGCGTCAATGTCCGGATGCGTGGTGAGGAACTCTCCTGCAGAGCCTGCCCCGAAGCCGTGAACCAGATTGAACGCACCGGGAGGCACTCCGGCATCATGCATGACCTCTGCGAGCAGCGTCGCACTGGAGGGTGTCTCCTCCGAGGGCTTTGCAACTATCGCATTACCCATCGCCATCGCCGGCGCCACTTTCCAGGTCATGAGCAGGAGTGGAAGATTCCACGGCGAGATCACCGCCACTACGCCGAGCGGTTTGCGCACCGCGTAGTTGAGTGCGCCGCGCCCGTCATCGGTCGATGTTTCGAAACACTCGGTTGGAACAACCTTCGCGAGATCGGCGAAAGCACGGAAATTGGCGGCCGCGCGAGGCACGTCCAAGGAGCAGGCCTGCGTAAGTGGTTTGCCGGTATCTGCGATCTCGGCGGCAACAAAGTCATCGAAGCGGCGTTCAACCCGATCCGCCACACGATGCAGAAGGATACTGCGCTCGCTGACCGGCATCCTGCCCCAGTCCCCCGACATGGCAGCGCGTGCGGCCCGCACCGCGCGAGTCACCAGGCTCTCGTTGGCCAGCGCCACGCGCGCAACAACGACACCATTGACGGGGCTCCGCCTGTCGAAATACTCGCCGCTGTCGACGAACTTTCCGTCGATATAGTTCTCACGCAGGGGTACCGTGACATCGGCGGTACGGGGCGTATCGGACTCGCTTGCGATCATGTCTCGGGCACCCTGACGCGTTCGGCGACGTACCGATGTTATGTCAACGCTCGACGCAATGCATCCACGGGTTACAGATGATCGTGACTATGCGCGATGATCTCGAGCTCGAAGACTTGACCGCAGCACAAACCGCGCGCCGTATCCGGAAGCCTCGCTTGCCGGCAATATGAATCCGAGTGACATCACTAGATACCTGGTCTTGTATGCAATGCACTCCAGCCCGTGCCTTTGGATCACCCGGGTGACCAGACCCGCCTGTTGGATATGTAGCGGTGCAGCGTCCTTCTCGCGCTCCGCCTAGAGCCAGCCGCAACTATGCCAGCTCGACAGCGTTGTCGAATGGTCGCAACGAGCCGGCCGCCGCAAAACACCGAAGGTCCGTTCGGCCCCTTTCGTTTGGCCGAACCTCTTCGCCGCCCCGACCGGAGGCGCGATCTACCGCCAACACCCTCCTTAGAAGGCGTATTACATCGGCACGATCATGTCAGTCGGCGCGCTGTCTTGTGCGCTCAACATGTTGTGCCTTGCCGTGAACTCCGGATCGCGAGAGATACCGCGATTACGCGCGGGCTTAGTTCCAGCTCTGTGGTTGCGTCGATGCAAACTCCGACGACCCGCTTGCGTCCCGAGCCGGAAACATGTCCCCAGCGCTTGATGGCGGATAACACAAGCTGTGTCAGATAACATCGGAGCGAAGCTGCCCTCGACAGCTACCCATGCCTACGATCTACAGACACTGCCAAGCGCCAGCGGCACGACCTGCTACTCACGACTTCCTTCGACTCGGCAGCGCCCGTAGCGCTCCTCACCTTCTCGCCAGGAAAAATCCGCGCAGCATCTCGCGGCACTCGTGCTCCATCACGCCGCCCGTCACCTCGAGGCGATGATTCAGCGCGCTGTGCTGCACGATATTGAAAATCGTACCGGCCGCGCCCGCGCGTAGATCCGTGTTCGCATACACGAGGCGCTTTACACGCGCGTGGACCATCGCACCGGCGCACATAGCACAGGGCTCGAGCGTTACGTAGAGCGTGGTATCGAGTAATCGGTAAGTTCCGAGCCGTTCAGCCGCTGCGCGCAGGGCGACAATCTCTGCATGGGCGGTCGGATCGCTGGTGCTGATCGGACGATTCCAGCCCTCTCCCACGATGACGCCATCCTTGACGACCACCGCCCCAACCGGAACTTCGCCCGCCGCCTCGGCAGCACGCGCGAGTTGCAGGGCGTGGGACATGAAGGAGGCGTCGGTGGTCATAAGACAGAGTGATGCAAGTGATGAACGTGAAGCGGTGATGCAGGTAGACCCGGGTGACGTCTTTTACGTCCATCACCCGCATCACCGGTATCACCCCGTCACGGACGTATGCCCCTGCGCTCTCACTCCCACTCGATCGTCGCGGGGGGCTTGCTGGAAATGTCGTAGGTGACGCGCGAGATGCCGTGCACTTCGTTGATGATCCGGCTGGAAACGATCTCGAGGAATTCATAGGGCAGCCGCGACCAGCGGGCGGTCATGAAGTCGATGGTTTCTACTGCGCGCAGTGCGATGACGTAGTCGTAGCGGCGACCATCGCCCATCACGGCGACCGAGCGTACCGGCAGGAACACAGCGAACGCTTGGCTGGTGCGATCGTAGAGGTCGTGCTTGTAGAGCTCTTCGAGAAAAATGGCATCGGCCTTGCGCAGCAGGTCAGCGTATTGCTTCGTGACCTCACCGAGAATACGCACGCTCAGGCCGGGACCGGGGAATGGGTGACGGAACACCATCTCGCGCGGCAAACCGAGCTCCACGCCAAGCCGGCGGACTTCGTCCTTGAACAGCTCGCGCAACGGCTCAAGCAGGCGCAGGTTCATCTTCTCCGGCAGCCCGCCGACGTTGTGATGGCTCTTGATGACGTGCGCCTTGCCGCTCTTGGCGCCGGCCGACTCGATCACGTCGGGATAGATCGTGCCCTGTGCAAGCCAGCGAATGCCGGAGAGCCTGGTCGATTCTTCCTCGAATACTTCCACGAACAGGCGCCCGATGATCTTGCGCTTGCGCTCCGGATCCGTCTCACCCTTGAGCGCATTGAGGAACCGCTCTTCGGCGTTGACTCTGATCACGCGCACGCCCATGTGCTTCGCGAAAGTCTCCATGACCTGATCGCCTTCGTTCAGGCGCAACAGGCCGTGGTCGACGAAGACGCAGGTCAACTGCTTGCCGATAGCCCGATGCAGCAACGCGCCGACTACCGATGAGTCGACACCGCCAGACAAGCCCAGCAGCACGTGATCGCTGCCAACCTGTTCGCGCACTCGTGCGATCGAATCCGCAATGATGTTGCTCGCATCCCAGCGGCTTTCACACGCGCATATCTCGCGCACGAAGCGTTCGAGCAGCGCGGTACCCTGCAGCGTGTGAGTCACTTCAGGATGAAATTGCACGCCGTAGTAATTGCGCGACTCATCCGCCATGGCTGCCAACGGCACGTTATTGGTAAATCCCGTCGCCACGAAGCCCGGCGGTAACTGATCGACGCGATCGCCATGACTCATCCAGACATCGAGCAGCGCTCTGCCCTGCTGGTCGCTGTGATCGCGCAAACCGTCGGTGAGGCGGCACGGAGTGGACGCCGTTACCTGCGCATAGCCGAATTCACGATGTGTGCCCGCGGTGACACCACCACCGAGTTGCTGCGCCATGGTCTGCATGCCATAGCAGATGCCCAGCACTGGAACATTCAGTTCGAACACCGCCTGCGGCGCAACGGGCGGCGTGCTGTCCGTAACGGATTCGGGGCCGCCGGAGAGGATGATGCCGCGAGCCCCGAACGCACGGACTTCTGCATCCGGCATGTCCCAAGGATGGATTTCGCAATAGACACCGCTCTCGCGGACCCGACGCGCAATCAGCTGGGTGTATTGCGCACCGAAATCGAGAATCAGGATTCGATGCGCGTGGATGTCGGAGGAAGGAGAGGAAGCAGGAGAAAGCGTCGACGCTGCGTTCACGAAAAGCCTCTGGGATTAAGTGCGATCAAGGCGAACCGGTGACGGGTGACGCGCAAGAGCCGGACTCTCCCTTGCCTGTCACTCGTCACTTGTCACTCGTCACCCGACTCTATAATTCGGCGCTTCCTTGGTGATCGACACGTCATGCACGTGGCTCTCACGCACGCCGGCATTCGTGATGCGAACGAACGAAGGACGGGTTCGCATCTCCTCGATGGTACGGCTGCCGGTGTAACCCATCGCGGCACGCAAACCGCCTGCCAACTGGTGCAGGATCGAAACCAGCGAGCCTTTGTACGGCACGCGGCCTTCGACACCTTCCGGCACGAGCTTCTCGAGCTCTTCGATCGCATCCTGGAAATAGCGGTCCTTGGAGCCTTGCGCCATGGCGCCGAGCGATCCCATGCCACGGTAGGACTTGTAAGACGCGCCCTGATACAGCTCCACGTCGCCAGGGGACTCTTCAGTACCCGCAAACAACCCGCCGATCATTACGCAATGCGCGCCAGCCACCAGGGCCTTGGCGATGTCACCGGAGAAGCGGATACCGCCATCGGCGATCAACGGCACACCGGAACCGCGCAACGCTTCTTCAACGTTCGCAACGGCGCTGATCTGTGGAACACCGACGCCCGCTACGATGCGCGTGGTGCAGATCGAACCGGGACCGATACCGACCTTTACTCCGTCGGCTCCCGCCGCAACCAGCGCCCGGGCCGCATCCGCCGTGACGATGTTGCCGCCGATGATCTGCTGATCGGGCCAAGCGCTCTTTATCTTACGGATCATCTGCAGCACGCCATCAGAGTGGCCGTGTGCGGTATCCACGACAATGACGTCGACACCTGCCTCGCGTAGCGCTTCAGCTCTCTTGAGCGTGTCTGCGCCGGTTCCAACCGCCGCGCCGACGCGCAGGGCGCCGCGCTCGTCCTTCGAGGCACGTGGGAATTCGGTGGCTTTCTGGAAGTCCTTGACCGTGATCATGCCCTTCAGGTTGAAGCTCTGATCGATGACCAGCACCTTCTCGATGCGATGCCGGTGTAGCAACGCCAGCACTTCATCTTTGGGGGCGTTCTCACGCACCGTGATCAGACGCTCCTGCGGCGTCATGATCTTGGAAACCGGGGCATCGAGCTGAGTCTCGAAACGCAGGTCGCGGTGCGTGACGATGCCGACGGCGCGCGAACCGACCACCACCGGAACGCCGGAGATGTTCTTGGAGCGTGTCAGCTCCAGTACTTCGCGAATGGTCTTTTCCGGGGTTACCGTGATCGGGTCGTGGATCACGCCGCTTTCGAATTTCTTCACGCGCAGCACTTCGCGCGCCTGAGCTTCGATGGTCATGTTCTTGTGCACGATGCCCATGCCGCCTTCCTGGGCGATGGTGATCGCGAGCCGCGCTTCGGTGACCGTGTCCATGGCCGCCGACAATACCGGCAGATTCAGCCGGATAGAGCGCGTCAACTGCGTGCTCAGGTCTGCGTCGCGCGGCAGAAAATCTGAGAACGCGGGGACGAGCAGAACGTCGTCGAAGGTGAGTGCTTCCTCGAGAATACGCATGGTGCTTTGCCCCACGGCCTGTCGATGAAAGCGCGCCATTGTACGCTGAAGACGGTGGAGAAACAAAAAATATGCAGGCCGCGGGCGCTAGTCGTCCGCCAGAACGCGGCAGCAGAGGCGCGCCGACTGTTGCCTGTCGCCCGTAGCCTGTAGCCTTATGCATATGTCCCCCGATCTTTTCTCCGATCTCGCCGCTCCTGCGCCCGTCAGCGCGGTGCCCGAGCGCGATGTCTACACCCCTTCCCGCCTCAACCGCGAAGCCCGCATATTGCTGGAGCGGGGTTTCTCGGCCTTGTGGATCGAGGGTGAGATCTCCAACCTGTCGCGGCCGTCCTCGGGCCACTGGTACTTTTCGATCAAGGACGAGTCCGCCCAATTGCGTTGTGCAATGTTCCGCCAGCGCAATCTGCTGGCGAAGTTCACGCCCAAGGACGGCATGCTGGTGCAGCTGCGCGGCCGGGTCAGCGTCTACGAGCCGCGCGGCGACTACCAATTCCTGGTGGATCACATCGAGGAAGCCGGCGAAGGCGCGCTACGTCGCCGCTTCGAGCTGCTCAAGGCAAAGCTCGCCGCCGAAGGGCTTTTCAGCACCGAACGCAAGCAGGCCCTGCCGAAGCTGCCACGCCGGATCGGCGTTATCACCTCGCCCACCGGCGCAGCGATCCGCGACGTACTCAACATATTGCGCCGACGCTTCTGCACGATTCCCGTTCTGATCTATCCGGTGCCCGTACAAGGAGCGGCAGCGGCAGCGCAAATTGCTGCAGCGATTCGCCTGGCCTGCGCGCGGGCGGAATGCGATGTGCTGATCCTGGCCCGGGGCGGCGGTTCGCTCGAGGACTTGTGGTCGTTCAATGAAGAAATCGTCGCGCGCGCCATTGCCGAGTGCACGATCCCCTTGGTGAGCGGGGTCGGGCACGAAGTCGACTTCACCATCGCCGATTTCGTTGCCGACGTGCGGGCCCCTACTCCTTCGGGCGCCGCTGAGCTCGTCGTGCCCGACTGCAACGAATGGTTACGCAGCATTTCGGTTCTGGGACGAAGGCTGGCGCAAGCCCTGCAACGCGGCCAAGCCGCGAGAATGCAGCGCTTCGTATGGCTGCAGCGGCGGCTGGCCCAGGTGCACCCCGGCGTGGAGTTACGCCAACGCGCGCAGCGTCTCGATGAAACTGAACAGCGCCTGATTCGCACGATGCGGCAGCAGCTCCGCGACCGCCACATAGCGATAACGCAATATTCAGCTCGGCTGCGCCACGAATCGCCCGCTCTCAAGCTCGCAGCAGCACGCGGCCGGTTGAATCTGGCGCGCGCCGCAATTGCGGTGGCGCTTCGCAAGCGCCTGGAATCTGAGCGTTCCGGGCTCGCCCTGGCAGCCGGCAAACTCGATGCCTTCAGTCCGCTCGCGACTCTGCAGCGCGGCTACGCGATCGTGACCGATGCCAGTGGACGGGTCGTGACGGACGCCGCCCGCCTGCCCGCCGGCGAACTGTTCCATGCACGCGTCGCACGTGGCCGCATCGAAGCGCGCGTCGTGAATACCTTCAGTACAGATAAGAGCGAAGACAAAGCCGAATGATGAGTTGCGCACGTATAGCCCGCCGAAAGCACTTCACTCTTGCATTGTTGCTGTTCGCGCTCGCGAGCCCTCGCCTGCTGCTTGCTGCGAATCTGCCGCATGAGAGCCGCGTTCCTGGCGGCATAGCGTTTGTTACCCTTCCCGGCGGACAAGAGACTGCCACCCTCGCTCCAACCGTTGTGTACGACGGCCATCGTGCCGCAGTGCTGCGACAGCAGGATCATTGGGTCGCCGTAGTGGGCATTCCGCTCGCGGCCAAAGTCGGCCCGCAGAAATTGCAGATAACGACTCGCGGCGGCAAGACAGAAGTCGGCTTCGACCTTGTGGACAAGCAATATCGAACCCAGCGCCTGACCATCAAGAATCAGCGCCAGGTAGAACCGGAAAAGACGGACCTCGTACGCATCGGCGAGGAGCAGGCTCGCTCCAACGCCGCCCTGTCACGCTTCACGACACTAGGGGCTTTCGGATTGTCGCTGGCATCGCCGGTTGAAGGCATACGCTCGGATTCGTTCGGTTCACGCCGCATCTTCAACGGCCAGCCGCGCAATCCCCACACCGGCATGGATATCGCCGCTCCCACCGGTACGCCCATTCACGCTCCGGCCGCCGGCAAGGTGGTCGAAGCCGGCAACTTCTTCTTCAACGGCAACACTCTTTACATCGATCACGGCTACGGACTGGTGACAATGTACTGTCATCTCAGCAAGGTCGCAGTCAAAGTCGGCGACACCGTGGCCACCGGCGACCTGCTCGGCGAAGTCGGCGCCACTGGCCGCGTCACCGGCCCGCACCTGCATTTTGGAGTGGCTCTCAACCGGGCGATGGTGGATCCGGCGTTGTTTCTGGAGGACAAGTAATAGCAGGTGACGGGTGACGGATGACGAGGAAGACCTTGCGGATCTTGCTCGTCACCCGTCACTCGTCACCTGCTGCTCACAGCGCGTTCAAAAAATCCCCCACCGCCGGCCGGAACCGATCCATATCCACCAGGAACGAATCGTGTCCCTGCAGTGAGGGCATACGATGGAAGGTGACTTCGCGGCCACCGCTGGCCAGGCCTTCGGCGAGTTCTTCCTGCTGCTCGATCGGGAACAGCAAATCGGTTTCCACGCCGATCACCAGCGCGCTATTCACTTCAAAGCGCGCCAGCGCGGCCGCCACGGAGCCGCCATGATCGGCTAGGTCGAATAGATCCATCGCACGCGAGATATACAGGTAGCAGTTGGGATCGAACTGGCCGGTGAACTTCGCGGCGTGATTCTCCAGGTAGGACTCGACCTCGAAATCGATTCCAAAAGGATCCCCGGGATGGCGTTCGGCACCGGCGCGCTCGCGACCGAAGCGCATCGTCCATTCCTGCGCGGACCGATAGGTGATCATGCCAAGCTTGCGTGCGAGGCGCATTCCAGTGACCGGCATCGACTGCGTTTCGTAGTTACCTTCCTGCCATTGCGGATCGCGACGAATGATCTCGCGCTGCAGGGAGCGCAGGGCAATCGCGAATGGCCGGGAACGCGCGGCAGCCGAAATGCTGACGACACTGCGTGCCTGATCGGGGAAGAGCGCGCAATACGCCAGTACCGTCATTCCGCCGAGCGACGATCCAACCACTGCGGCCAACTTGCCAACACCGAGAGAGCGCGCGACCTCATGGCCAGCACGGGCGATGTCCTCAACCGTCAGCACCGGAAATGTCAGCCGATACGGCTTGCCGGTGGCCGGGTTGATCGATGCGGGCGAAGTGGAACCGAACGGGCTGCCCAGGGAATTGACGCAGATGACGAAGAAGCGACGGGTGTCGATTGGCCGGCCTGGCCCGATCATGTCTTCCCACCAGCCGGGCGCTGGATCTTCGGTGGATGAGGCAGCGTGCGCCGAGGGAGATAGTCCGGTGAAAACCAGCACAGCGTTGTCGTAGCAGAACGCCATGTCGCCCCAGGTTTCGTAGGCGATCTCGACATCCTGCAACGCTCCGCCGCGCTGCATTGCGAAGGGTCGGTCCAGCTTCAGGATTTTTCTTGCTGCTGCCATGGCGCCTGCTCGGGAGTGGGAATGGCCGCCACAGAAACCAACCGTCGTGGATCCTGAGCGGCACGCAACGCGCGCCAGTCTAATACTTCAACTGCCGTGAGCCCATGCCGGCGGGGAATGCTCAGATTCCACACCCGCCATCGCAGCCCATCCCTTACTTCTTCACGCGCTGCATCAGGCGCTTGCGCTTCTGCACTTGCCGCGGTGTCAGCACATTGCGTTTGCCTTTGAACGGATTTTCATCCGACCGGAACTCGACGCGCACCGGGGTACCTTCGAGCCGGAAATTCTTGCGGAAAACATTGGCCAGATAGCGTCGATACGCCTCGGGCACGTGCTGCACCTGATTGCCGTGCACGATGATGATGGGCGGATTGCGGCCGCCCTGATGGGCATAACGCAGTTTGATGCGGCGTCCACGAACCAGCGGCGGCTGATGCTGCTGCATGGCTGTTTCCAGAACGCGTGTCAGCTCGGGAGTCTGCAGGTCGCGCATCGACGCGTCGTACGCGGTGTTCACCATGCTCATCAGGTCGCCGACGCCGCTGCCATGCAGCGCGGAGATGAAGTGCGTCGGCGCAAAGTCCAGAAATGGCAGACGTAGATCCAGGCCGGCGCGGATCTCGTCGCGTTTGTTCATGGGAATGCCATCCCATTTGTTGACCGCGATGATCAGGCCGCGGCCGCGTTCCGCAACCATGCCGAATAGCGTCGCGTCCTGCTCGACCACGGTTTCGTGGGCGTCGATCACGCCGATCACCACGTTCGCGGAATCCACTGCCTGCAGCGTCTTGATGACGCTGAATTTCTCGATAGCTTCTTCGACCCGCGCGCGGCGGCGCACGCCCGCGGTGTCGATCAACGTGTACTTGCGTCCATCGCGCTCGAAGGGCACGAACACGGCGTCGCGCGTGGTACCGGGCTGATCGAACGCGATCAGCCGTTCCTCGCCAATCAGCCGGTTGATCAGCGTCGACTTGCCCACATTGGGGCGGCCGATTACCGCTACCTTGATGCCCAGTTCTTCTTCAGCGGCGGTGCCCTGGGCCACCGTGAACCCTTCCAGCGCCCGTTCCATCAGTGCCTGGATGCCACCGTTATGAGCCGCGGAAATAGCCTGGGGCATGCCCAGTCCGAGCTGGTGGAAATCCGCCCCAGCATCGTGGCCTTCGACGCCCTCCGCCTTGTTGGCCACGACAATCACGTCTTTGCCAAGCTTGCGCAGCATTTGCGCGACGAACTGGTCCGCGGGGGTACGACCTTCGCGCGAATCGAGCAAGAACAGCACGCGGTCGGCTTCCTGGATCGCACGCAGGGTCTGCTGCGCCATCAATTCTTCGATGCCTTCAGCGCCTGCGACGAGTCCGCCCGTGTCGACCACCAGGTACGGAATCGCACCGATTCGTCCGTACCCATAGTTGCGATCGCGAGTCAGCCCCGGCAGGGACGCGACCAGCGCATCGCGCGTACGCGTAAGAACGTTGAACAGCGTCGACTTGCCGACGTTCGGCCGGCCGACGAGCGCGATGACTGGTAACACGGGGTTTATTAGCGACTAAAGCGGGCGATTAAGGACTGGGAGGAGACGGAGCGGGAGCAGGTGCGGCGGCATCGGGAGCGGCCGAACCGGATTCCGGACTGGCAGCGGGTGCACTATCCGCCCCACTGCGACCTGGGATCGCCTTGCTGACGAACGCCAGCAGCTTTCCCGAATCGGTCTGGATGAATGTGCGACCCTCGTCGGTGATCGCAGCGTTCGTAATCCGCTCACCATCGCTCTTTTCGCGGGCGACGATCTCGCCGGTCGCCTTGTTGAGCCAGTGGACGTAGCCCTGGAAGTCTCCGACCACCAGTGCATCGCCATCGATGGCGGGCGCAGTCAGTCCGCGGCGCTTCATGGCAGCCTGTTCCCACAGCACCGAGCCGTCGTTACGACGCATGGCGACCACGACGCTGTCTGCGTTGGTCAGATAGATATTCTCATCATCCATCGCGAAGCCGCGATAGCTCGATGCGTCGCGCGCCCACCAGATCTGGCCTGAATCCAGCGCCAGCATGGCCACCCGGCCGTTGAAACCGACGACGAACACATCGTCGCCGGCAACCCGTGCAGGCGAATCGATATCCGCCAACCGTTCAAGTTCGGTCCGGCCGTGCGGCGCGTTGACGATGGTGTCCCACAGCACATCGCCCTTACGCAGATCGATGGCTTTCACACGGCCGTTATCGAACCCGGCAATGACTTTGTCGCCAGCTAGCACCGGTGGTGCGGTACCACGCAATGTCAGGCGAGGCACCTGTTCGTCGACGGCCCAGCGCGTAGCACCATCGGCGAGCGCAAGACCTTCGAGGTGACCATCAACCGTACGCACGATCACCATGTCGTTGGCGATCAGCGGGCGAGCCAGAATTTCACTCTTGATGGACTGCTGCCAGCGTTTTGCGCCGCTGGCGGTATCGAGCAGGATCACCTCGCCATCGCTGGAACCGAGTGCAACCGCGTCGCCCGATACTTCCGGACCCGCCGACAGGGCCAGCTTGGTTTTGACCGACCATTTGCGGCGACCGGACTGAGCGTCCACCGCAACGACCTCGCCATCATGCGACGCCGCGTATACGACACCGCCGGCCACCGCGGGCCGCAGCGCCAGGCGCAGGCTCTCGGAGTCTCCCCCCAGACCCTCGCTCCACAACCGATGCACGTCGCGCTTGGCAACGAGCTTCACCAGTTCTGCTGGCGGTTCGACGTCTTTGTCTTTGCTGCACCCTGCAACGCCAACGAGCGCCGCCGCCGCGAGCACTGCAACGGCGAATGATCTGGAGTTCATCATCACTGCTTCTGCTCCTGAGCGGGCTGAGCGGCCGGGGGTGTCGTGAGTCCGGGAATCTCCAACGCGGCCTTGGTCGCGGTAGCTCCACCGACTTCCTGCAGTTTCAGTTCGAGCAAGTTACGATCGATCTGCGTGTCCCCACCCGCCAGCGCAGCGGCATATTCGGCCCGCGCGCCTTCCTTATCGCCTTTTGCCGTCAGCGCATCGCCACGGATTTCGCGTGCCTGGCTGGCGTAAGCGCCGCTGGTCTGCGACTCCAGCAACTTGACCGCTTCGTCGTACTTGGCCTGCTGTACCAGCACGCGGGCCAGACGCAATTCCGCCACCCGCGCCATCTCCTTGTCCTTGGATTTGTCGCTGACTTCACGCAACAGTTTGGCAGCGTCATCGAACTTGCCGCTGTCCATGTCGGCCTTGGCGATCAGCAAGCGGGCTTCCTGCGCATAGGCGGAAGAATCGAAATCGGCAGTCAGGCCGGTAAGCAGCGTGCCCGCCTTGTCGATATTGCGATCCTTGAGCACCGTCTCGATCTGCGAGTACATCTGCGCCGCATCCGCCGCGCGCTTGTCGCGATACGTCTGCCAGTAGTTCCAGCCGGCAAGCAATGCCAGGCCGAGCGCTACACCGCCGAAGATCCAGCGCCAGTTCTCCTTCCACCAGCTGCGCAGCGCTTCTTCCTGTTCGCGATCAGATAAGTAGTCTTCGACCATAAAGGGTGATGTAAGTGATGACGGTGATGGAAGTGATGGAGGTCAGCGAGAGGTCACGCGATTTACAGAAGTCACAAGAGTCACAGGAGCGGCAGGGTCACAGGGGAAGGAATGGGAAGACAACACGCATCTTTGTCACCCCTGTGACTGATGTCACTCTTGTCACCCCTGCTATCTCCCCGGCTCACCGCTGCAACCTCACTGCCAGCTCTGCAGCCACCTGGTCCCAGCCGAGGTCGGCTTGCGGGGCCTCGATGCGCAGGGATTTCAGACCTACCACGCGGCGTTCGGTTTCCGTATCGCCCAGAATTAATGCGAAACGCGCGCCGCTCTTGTCCGCCCGCTTGAGCTGGGACTTGAAGCTGCCGCCGCCGCAGTTCGTCTCGATACGCACGCCGGGCACCGCGTCGCGCAACCTTTCGGCCAACGCGAGGCCTTCCGCCTCGGCTCGTTCGCCGGCGACGACAAAATACACGTCCGGAGCCGCTGCCGGGGAATCGCCGTGCTGCACTCGCAGCAGCTCGACGATGCGCTCCTGCCCCATCGCCCAGCCGATGCCAGGGGTCGGTTCGCCACCCAGCTGCGTCACCAACCCATCATAGCGTCCGCCCGAGCAGACGGCGCCTTGCGAGCCCAGTTCGGTTGTCAGCCACTCGAACACGGTGTGGGTGTAGTAGTCCAGGCCTCGCACCAGGCGCGGATTGACCACATATTTGATGCCGACGGCATCCAGATGCCGGCACAGGCCGGAGAAATGCTGGCGCGAGGGTGCATCCAGGTATTCGGTGAGCAGCGGCGCGGCAGCGATGATCTCCTGCAACTCCGGATTCTTGCTGTCCAGAATACGCAGCGGATTGCCTTCCAGGCGCCGCAGGCTGTCGCTATCGAGCCGGGACTTGTGTCCCGAGAAATAGCTGACCAGTTGCTCGCGATAAAGCTTGCGCGACTCGGGCGTACCCAGCGAGTTCAGGTTCAGCTCGAGGCGCTGCACGCCAGCCTCGCGCAGCAGGCGTGCACTCAGCATGATCATTTCGGCGTCGATATCCGGCCCCGGGTAGCCGAAGGCCTCGACATCGAGCTGGTAGAACTGTCGGAATCGGCCACGCTGCGGCTTTTCGTGCCTGAACATCGGACCGGAACACCAGACACGCTGGCGCTGGTTGTGCAGCAAGCCGTTGCTGATCATGGCTCGCACGATGCCCGCAGTTGCTTCAGGCCGCAGCGTCAGGGATTCCCCGCCCGGATCCTGGAACGTGAACATCTCCTTCTGCACGATGTCGGTGAACTCACCGATCGAACGCTTGAACAGCGCGGTCTGTTCTACGATCGGGACGCGGATTTCCTGGTAACCGTACGCAGCGAACAATTGCCGCGCGAGCGTCTCCAGCCGATGCCACGCAGCAACTTCCGTCGGCAGCACATCGTTCATGCCACGTACCGGCTGAATGGCGGCAGTGGCTGGTGCAGCAGTCATCGAACTGGATTTATCGGAACTCATTGCTCACTCAGGATCTTCAACATCGCAGTCGTCATCGCTGTGCCGCCCGCAGGCGACCAGGCGTCAACGCACCGAACCGTCCGCCGCCACCATGAATCGCGTCGCATCCTTGCCCGGCTGGCGCGGCACGGCGACGGAACGATCGTTGACGGCGATCTTCGCCGCCGCGGCGACTCCGAGGATGACTTTCAACGGCGCCTGGCCCGCTACGGTGCGAACCTGGCCGGGCTGCCCGACCTCGAACATCAGGCGCTTGCCGCTGGCATCGTAGATCTCGCTCCATGATGCCGCCGTAAATTCCAGTCGCAGGGTGACACTGTTGTTGCCCGCGGTGGCATTTCCCGTAGCGGCAGGTGCGGGCTGTGTTCCCACAGCGTTGGTAACCGCTGCAGCAGTCGGCACGTCCGCTTCCGGAGTGACCGTCGTGCTCACACTCTGAGGTGGTATCGCAACAGGTTCAGCGTTGTTCGACTCCTGCGCCGCCGGAACGGCCGTCGGCACCTGGACGTGAGGTGCCGACAACAGCGATTTCGCCACCAACACGATCCCAGCTGCGACCAACAGTGCGATCAGGATGAACAGCCAGCGCCTGGATTTCGGTGCCGACGAGCCTCGATACCTCGGCCGTGACATCGTCGTGGTAACGGGAATCGGGGCTGGCGCCGGCGGCACGTCGGGGAGCTGGTGATACAGCTCGATCACTCTGTCCGGCACGAGGCCAAGCAACGCTGCGTACTTGCGCAGATGGCCCTTGGCATACACCGGCGGCCCGAGCGCCTGAAAATTGTTCGCCTCGATCGCCTCCACCAGTCTCACATCGAGATGCAGGTCCTCAGCGGCCTGCTGTACTGAGAGCTGGCGCAGCTCACGCTGCTCGCGCAGCAATTCGCCCGGCGTTCCTGTTGAAGTTGCGACCGGCTCGATGACGTCCGTGGTGGCGCTCGACTCGGCGCTCATCCAGGGTTCTTCTCGGAGGCGAGCAACTCGCTGGTTTCAGGCGAGCGCGGATACTCGGACTTCAGCCGCTCGCTGTAGGTTTTCACAGCAGCGTCGTTGCCCAGATTCTTCTCGATGCGCCATCCCAGCCACAGGCTGGACGCGTTGGTCTGGCGGGTTTCCACGTAGCGTTCCAGGAAAGCGCGCGCCAGCAAATAATTCTTCATGCGGAATTCCAGATCCGCCATCTGATACAACGCCTCGCCGTAGCGCGGCCGCAGCACCAGTGCACGCCGATAATTCTCTTCCGCACCTGGCAGATCGCCACTGCCCCGCGCGCAATTTCCCGCATTGGTAAAGGCCATTTCGGGAGTCTTGTAGAGCGGGTCGCCAGCGGCCTGCAATGCCAGCTTCTCGCCGCGCTCAAAATGTTTCTTCTGGCACAGGAAGGTCGCGTAGTTGTTCAGGATCTGCGGATCCTTCGGCGTCAGCGACAGCGCTCGTTCGAAGAAGGAATCGGCTTTTTTTTCCTCACCGAGCCGGTCGTACAGCAGTCCGGCCAGCGCCTGTGCCTGCGCATTCTTCGGATTCTGCTCGATGGCCCGATCGAGCTTTTCCTTGGCCTCGCTCAGCTTGCCCTTGCGATAGTAGTCGGAGGCCAGTTCCAGATTGATGTCCGACGCGCGCTCCGGCTGCGGCTTGCTCATCGGCTGCGATTTATTGTTGGCGCAGGCAATGAGGCTGCAAGCCAGCACCAGCAGGATCAGCGCGCGTTGAATCACGATTGCACCGCCACCGAAATGAGCTTCGAACCCAGCCGTACCGTGGTGCGATCGCGTACGCGACCCACCAGTTGACCGCATGCCGCATCGATGTCGTCGCCGCGCGTGCGTCGCGTGGTGGCAATGACGCCGTGCGAGTTGCAGATGTCGCGGAAGCGTTCGATAGCCGCTGCGGTGGAACGCTTGTAGCCGGTCCCCGGAAAGGCATTGAACGGGATCAGGTTGACCTTCGCGGGGCGGCCGCGCAGCAGATCTACCAGCTCGAAGGCGTGTTCCGGCTGATCGTTCACGCCGTCCAGCATGACGTACTCGAACGTGATGTTGCGTGCGTTCTGCTTCTCGGCGCACTGCCAGCAGGCGTCGAGAAGTTCGGCGATCGGATGTTTACGGTTGATCGGCACGAGCTCATCGCGCAGCCGATCGTTCGGCGCATGCAGCGAGACGGCAAGCGCGCAATTGGTTTCCTCCGCCAGCCGCAGCATCTGCGGCACCAGGCCGGACGTGCTGACGGTCACGCGGCGACGGGAAATATCGAAGCCGAGATCGTCCATGAAGATTTCGGTGGCCGGTACGACGTTGCGATAGTTGGCAAGCGGCTCGCCCATGCCCATGAACACAATATTGGTGATGACGCGGTTGCCGCCCGCTTCATAGCCCAGTTCGCGATTCGCCAGCCACACCTGGCCGACGATCTCGGCGGTGCTCAGGTTGCGGTTGAAACCCTGCTGCGCGGTCGAGCAGAAGCTGCAATCCATCGCACAGCCCACCTGGCTGGAAATGCACAGCGTGCCGCGACCGGGTTCGGGAATGAACACCATCTCGATGGCTTGCGACATGTCCGCGTCGGTGCGCCCACCCATGGCCAGCAGCCACTTGCGGGTGCCATCGCTCGACACCTGCGTCAACTTGATCTCGGGAGTGCGGACTTCGGCGACCTCGCGCAGGCGCTCGCGAAACGACTTCGCCAGATCCGTCATCTGGTCGAAGTCGCTGACCGCGCGCTTGTACAGCCACTTCATCAACTGCCGGGCGCGAAATGGCTTCTCCCCCATCCCCGCAATGAACGCATCCAGCTCGGTCCTGGTAAGGCCGAGCAGGTTCGTCTTGGCGACGGCGGTGGCGGGAGCGGCGATCTCGGTCATGGCGATTTAGTGACTGCGGCGGTCGGCGAGCGACCGCCTCAGAGCGTTACCGACTCCGGGGTAGCAGGTCCGCCGCGGCGAAGAAGTAGGCAATTTCGATGTTGGCATTCTCGGCGCTATCCGAGCCGTGTACCACATTCTCTTCGATGCTCGTTGCCAGGTCGGCGCGGATCGTGCCCTTGTCCGCCTTCTTAGGGTCGGTGGCGCCCATCAGCTCGCGGTTCTTGGCGACGGCGTTCTCGCCTTCCAGAACCTGAACGATGACCGGACCCGAGCTCATGTACTTGACCAGGTCCTTGAAGAACGGACGGGCGCTGTGCACGGCATAAAAACCCTCGGCCTGCGCCTGGGTGAGCTGCGTCATGCGGGCCGCAATGATCTTCAGACCGGCCTGTTCGAAGCGGCGATAGACCTCGCCGATCACGTTTTTCTGCACGCCGTCGGGTTTGACAATGGAAAGAGTGCGTTCGAGCGCCATGGAATCGTCATCCTCTAAGGCTGAAATCAGCCGCTGAAACAATGAATTAGAGCCAACCCTTACAGGGGTTTGGCAGGAAACTGGGGAACGGGCGGGTTACGCGCGCAGCGCCACCAGCCAATTTGCGCGCGGCGCAGTCTAACTGCGGAGGCTGGGAGGCGGCAAGAAAAACCAAGCGAGACGGGGAGTTAGAGGAAGGCGGCGGAGGGGCGGATCAGCCGGAGGAACCGAGCTGGAAGACGGCTACAGGTTACTGGCTACAGTCAGCAGGACTGCTGCCTCGGACTCTCGGGCTGTAGCCTGTCGCCTGTCCTGTCGCCAGCCTGTATCCCTGCTTCAAACCGTAAAGCTCTCCCCACACCCGCACTCGCCTTTCACATTCGGGTTGCGGAAGCGGAACGCCTCATTGAGGCCCTGTTTGACGAAGTCGACCTCGGTGCCATCGATCAGGCTCAGGCTGTCGCGGTCGACGATGACCTTGACCCCCTGCTGGTCGAACACGATGTCGTTCGCGCCAACATCGTCGGCGTAGTTGACCACGTAGGCGAACCCGGAACAGCCGGTCTTCTTCACCCCCAGGCGCAGCCCTACCCCATGGCCACGGCGGCTCAGGAAATTACGGACTCTGTCGGCGGCGGTATTCGTCAGCGAGATGGACATGGCGGCTAATGTGACCTATCCGGAGAATCAAAGTTGTGGCGCAATCCACAAGTGTCAAGGCTGAGCATAGCGCAACGGGTGACGGGTGACGGGTGACGGCAGGATACCCCTGAACCGCGCAGGTCAATTGCTGCGCTTCCAGTCCGCCGCCATTGCCCGTACGGCGTCTTCGAGCATCAGTAGCTTACCCCGCTTCTCCAGCGGCACCTGCAGTACATCGGCAACCTCACGCCAGCTCCACCGCTCCAGGTCAGTCGAGGTACAGCCAACCAGGCGCTCGGACAGCCAGGAACCGGCGGCGACGCAGTGCGGGCAGCCATATACCTCGAATCGCACCGACTGGATTACCTCGCCCATGACCCGCGCGGTCAGGCTGAAGGCAGCGCCGCGCTCCGGCGTCCCGCCCTGTCCTTCGATCACATCGCTCGCAGCGGCAAACCGCCCAGCGTGGCGGGGATTTTCGAAGTGGTCGACAACGAGGTCGGAGTAGTTGGGGTCGGGCATGGTCTTGGGGAGGTAGTCACATGAGTGACAGGGGTGACAATAGTCACAGGGGCGACGCGGAAGGCACGGCTGCGTTTGTCGTCCCTGTGACTGCTATGACTATTGTCACTCCTGTCACTTTGTCACCCTTCCCACAACCAGACCGCGCAGCCGCTTCACCTCGCGTTGTACCGCAGCGATGGCCGTCGCGACGTCTGCCTCCGTAGTAAATCGACCGAGACTGAAACGCAGCGAGCTCTGTGCGAGCTGGTCGCTGCGACCCAATGCGCGCAGCACGTACGAAGCTTCCTCGGACGCTGAGGAGCATGCCGAACCGGCTGACACCGCGAGTTCGCGCAGCGCGAATTGCAGGCTCTCGCCCTCGACGCCGTGAAAACTGACGTTGAGCAGATTTGCGACGCGATGTTGCGGATGGCCGTTCAATTCCACATCGCCGAGCTCAGCGATTCCTTGCCACAGCGTGTCGCGCAAAGCGGCGATGCGACGGGTTTCGTCCTCGCGCTGGGCCGTGGCGATCTCGAATGCGAGGCCCATTCCAACGACCTGATGAGTCGCCAGAGTGCCCGAGCGCAGCCCGCCCTCCTGGCCGCCGCCATGCATGATCGGACGTAATCCCAGTGGCGGCTTGCGACGCACGTAGAGCGCACCCACACCCTTCGGCCCATAGACTTTGTGCGCCGTGAGAGACAGCAGATCGATGCCCAGGGCATCGACATCGATGGGTAATTTTCCAGCGCTCTGCGCGCCGTCGACATGGAACGGCACACCGCGTTCACGACACAGCCTGCCCACCGCACCCACGTCCTGGATAACACCGGTTTCGTTATTGGCGTGCATCAGCGACACAAGCTGAGTATCGCTGCGTAACGCCGCCACCACCTGCTCGGGGTGCACGATGCCGTAACTGTCGGGCGTCAGATAGGTGACTTCGAAACCCTCGCGCTCGAGCTGCTTGAGCGCATCGAGAACCGCCTTGTGTTCGGTGCGGGACGAAACAATGTGGCGGCCCTTGTCGGCATGGAAGCGCGCCACACCGAGTATTGCCAGGTTGTCCGACTCAGTGGCGCCGGATGTCCAGACAATGCATTCGGGCCGCGCGCCGATCGACGCGGCGACCTGCGCCCTCGCCTTCTCGACCAGCGCACGCGCACTGCGTCCGAATTCATGGCCCGCCGAGGAGGGATTGCCATACGGGCCCGTGGGCAGCAGACATTCGATCATGCACTGCGCGACGCGCGGATCGACCGGCGTCGTGGCGGCGTTGTCCAGGTAGATCGAGACAGTCTTCATGAGCGCCGAGGAGGAAAGATTCCCATGGGGAACAAGGAAAGCACGGTTTTATGCGGCAGAGCTATGACAGCAAGCATAAACCCGCCCCGGATCGTTGCCAGCGGAATCTCCGCAGATCCGCTCATCCGGTCTTCCCCGCCGGGATTTTCGCCTCCTGCTTTTCAGCACCCTGCTCCTGCCCGGCAGGGCGCTGTCCGGCTTGACGGCGACGCGCCTGCACGGCTGTAAGGATGCCGCGCAGGATATTCATCTCGTTCTGATCCACCTGCGCCCGATTGAACAGCCGGCGGATCCGCGCCATCAGGTGGCCGCCGCCGGTCCGGTCCTGGAAATCGATTTCCGCCAGTACCTGCTCGATGTGGGCGTACAGCCGGTGCACTTCCTCCGCTGTTGCCAGCGGCACTTCGCGCGCCTGTGGTGGCGGGGTTCCCGGACGGGTTGCAAGCCAGATTTCGTAGGCCATGACCTGCACGGCCATGGCGAGATTCAACGAGCTGTATTCGAGGCTGGTGGGAATAGTGACCAGCAGATTGCAGCGCGCGAGCTCGACATTTGTCAGGCCCATGCGCTCCGCCCCGAAGACCACCGCCGCGTTACCGGAATTCGCAGCCTCGACGATCTGCGGCACGCAGTCGCGCGGCTCCGCCAGCTCCCATGGCATGTGCCGCTGCCTGGAGCTGGTACCCACTACCAGGCCGCAATCGGCGATCGCGCTCTCGAAATCCTGGTGAACCTGCGCCGTTGCGAGCACGTCATCGGCACCCGAAGCCCGTGCTGTCGCTTCCTCACTCGGGAAGGATCGCGGCCGCACCAGATGCAATTCGTGCAGCCCCATGTTCTTCATGGCCCGGGCAGCGGCCCCGATATTGCCGGGATGGGCAGGTTCGACAAGAACGATGCGAATGGGCATGGATTGGCAGCGCACGAACGGTGAGGGGTGAGGGGTGACGTGCAAAACCGGATGACGCACAACACTTGCCAGTCACCCGTCACTCGTCACCATCGCTCATCAGCTATCATACCTCTCCCTGAGGCGCGCGCCGCCTCCCGCTCTTTCTCAATTCCTGCCCCGATGAGGTCTGTATGCAGCCCCTGCTTAATATTGCTATTCGTGCCGCACGCCGCGCCGGTGAAATCATCACCCGCGGAATGAATCGGGTGCATCGCCTGGATATCCGCAGCAAGGGGCAGAACGACTTCGTTACCGAAATCGACCTGGCGGCCGAACGCGACATCATCGAGACCATCCGCAAGCATTACCCCGATCACGCCATCCTTGCCGAGGAAAGCGGCCAGCACGGCGACAGCGAATTCGTGTGGATCATCGATCCGCTGGACGGCACCACCAATTACCTGCATGGCTTCCCCCAGTTCGCCGTATCCATCGGTGTGGAGCGGCGCGGTCGCATCGAACATGGCGTCGTATACGATCCGCTGCGGCAGGAGCTCTTCACCACTTCACGTGGCGAAGGCGCACAACTGGACGGCAGGAGAATTCGCGTCAGCAACCACGTCGGCCTGGAAGGTGCGCTGATCGGCACGGGCTTTCCCTATCGCTCCAACATCCAGTGGCTCGACAACTACATGGCCATGATGAAGACGGTGATGCAGCAGACCGCCGGCATCCGCCGTCCGGGAGCCGCCGCACTGGATCTGGCTTATGTCGCGGCAGGTCGCCTGGACGGCTTCTGGGAATTTGGCTTGTCCCCCTGGGATACCGCGGCAGGCTCGCTGCTGATCACGGAAGCCGGCGGAATGGTGGGCACGTTGGGAGGCGCCGAATACATGCAGGGTGGGCACATTCTCGCGGGGACGCCTAAGGTGTATGCACCGTTGCTGGAAGCGCTGGCGCCGCACCTGCCGGCGTCGATGCGGGCCTGAAATGGCCTGCAACTCATCGCAACTCCAAACTGAGCTTCCTGACTGAAAGCCACTAAAGCTAACTAAAACTTAAGGGCGGCGCACGACCGGCAACGTGCGTCGCGCCCCATCCTCGCAAAAGATTCGGTGCAGACTGCTTGCGAATAGCCCTGCGCCAGTGCATTCCGAACTATTTTGCGGTGCGCTTCCATCTCATCCGCTATCCCGATAGAGTGCCGCGCAAACGTCGAATGCAAACGTCGAACATAGGGGTCTAATAACTATGCTGAAGAACCTGCTCGCGACGAAACCTGTTCAGGACATGGCATCGGCGCTGGAAAGCGGCGAGCTGCGACGAACCCTGGGGCGAGGAGCCCTCACCGCAATCGGCGTCGGCGGCATCATCGGCACCGGCATTTTCGTCCTCACCGGCGTGGCGGCCGCGAATCACGCCGGGCCCGCCATCGTGCTGGCCTTCATCATCGCGGGCATCGGCTGCATCTTCGCCGGCCTTTGCTACGCGGAATTCGCCTCGATGATTCCCGTCTCCGGCAGCGCCTACGCTTACTCGTACGCGACACTCGGCGAGTTCATCGCCTGGTTCATCGGCTGGAACCTGGTGCTGGAATATCTGTTTGCAGCCTCGACCGTCGCGGTCGGATGGTCACGCTACTTCGTGAAGCTGCTGGATACGCTGCATATCAATTTCATACCGGCGACGCTGACCAATGCCCCGGTGGACCTGTGCCCTGCCGCAGGAGTATTCGGCACGACGGCCTGCACCCCAGGATCCCTGATCCACACCGGCGCGGTGATGAACCTGCCGGCGGTGTTCGTGATCGCAGTTGTCACCGCGATCCTGATCGTCGGTATCCAGCAGTCCTCGACCGTGAACTCCATCATCGTCACGATCAAGGTCGCGATCGTGGTGCTGGTCATCGGCTTCGGCGCGTTCTACGTGACGCCTGCCAACTGGCATCCGTTCATTCCTCCCAATGAAGGCGTCTGGGGCGTTTACGGTTGGAGCGGCATCGTGCGCGCGGCCGGCATCATCTTCTTCGCCTATATCGGATTCGATGCGGTCTCAACCGCGGCACAAGAGGCCAAGGACCCGCAGCGCGACGTTCCTTACGGCATCCTGGCCAGCCTGCTGATCTGCACGGTGCTGTATGTGCTGATGTCAGGCGTATTGACCGGCATGCTGCCGTTCAAGCTGCTGAATGACGCGGCACCGGTAGCGACTGCACTCGAGGCGCATCCCGCACTGTTGTGGCTGACCATTCCGGTCATCATCGGCGCCATTGCGGGTCTCACCTCGGTGATCCTGGTCATGATGCTGGCGCAATCGCGCATCTTCTATTCGATGTCGCGTGACGGGCTGCTCCCCCATGCGTTCCGCGCCTGCCACCCGGAATGGAAGACCCCGGTGTTTTCGACGGTACTGACGGGCGTCGTCGCCGGCCTGGTCGGCGGCATCTTTCCGATCGGCATCCTGGGCGAGCTGGTGTCCATCGGCACACTCACTGCGTTCGTCACCGTCTGCATCGGTGTGCTGGTGCTGCGTAAGACACGCCCCGACCTGCCCCGCCCGTTCCGCGTGCCATGGCCGTGGTTTACCTGCCTGGGCGGCGTGGTGTTCTGCGGCGGCATGGCAGCATTCCTGCCGGGCGACACCTGGTTGCGGCTCATCATCTGGACCGTGATCGGCATCGCCATCTATTTTTCGTACGGCTATCACCACAGCGCGCTGCGCAACAAGAGCGTGCAGTAAAAGCCGCCGTCTCCGTAACGTTATAGTTTCGATTGGCAGGGCGTAGCCGCACGGCGCGCCCTGCAAGACGATGAGAGGACGAGTGCCATGAATCAGGTGTTGATCGTGATGTTCGGCGTCACGGTGACGCCCTGGAAGATCGTCGGCTATCTGGGCGTGACGCTCTTCGCCGGTCGCTGGTTCGTGCAACTGGCCGCTTCCAAGATGTCCGGCAAACCGGTGCTGCCGCGAGCGTTCTGGTACATGAGCAGCGTCGGCAGCGTCATGCTGCTGAGCTACTTCACGTTCGGCAAGAACGACTCGGTCGGCATCCTGTCCAACCTGTTCCCGCTGTTCGTAGCCCTGTACAACCTGTATCTGGATGGGAAGAGCAGGAAGCGTGTAGCAAATAGCGGATAGCGGATCGGTTGGACATCACCGATTGTTCGACGCGCCGGCGTCGAACACCTTTCTGTTCTGGTCTATCTGCTCTGGACCATCCGCTATCCGGCATCCGCCATCCGCTTCTTTCTCACCCTGATATTCAATACCTCCACCGCCACCGAGAAGGCCATCGCGAAGTAGATGTAGCCTTTCGGAATGTGGAAGTCGAAGCCTTCGCCGATCAGCGCCACGCCGATCAGGATCAGGAACGACAGCGCCAGCATCTTGATCGTCGGATGACGGTCCACGAAGTTGCTGATGGGCCCCGCCAGAAACATCATCACCAGCACGGCCGCCACCACGGCGGCAATCATGACTTCCACGTGGTCGACCATGCCGACCGCCGTGATGACCGAGTCCAGCGAGAACACGATATCGATGATCGCAATCTGCACGATCGTCGCCAGGAACGTCGCGCCACCTTTGACGGCGCGCTCGTGCTCCGTTCCCTCCAGGCCGGTATGAATCTCCAGTGTACTTTTCGTGAGCAGGAACAGACCGCCGCCGATGAGGATCAGGTCGCGGCCCGAGAACCCCTTGCCCGGCAAGGAAATCAGATCGGAGGACAGGCTCATCACCCAGGTGATCGATAGCAGCAGCGCGATGCGCGTCAGCATCGCCAGCCCCAGGCCGATGGTACGGCCGCGTGGCTGCTGTTCCTTCGGCAACCGGGCGACCAGGATGGCGATGAAGATGATGTTGTCGATTCCCAGCACGATCTCAAGTGCCGTCAGCGTGGCGAACGCTAGCCACACCTGAGGATCAGCGAGCATTTCGATCATCGTGGTCTCCGTTGTGATGCCTGATAGTGATGGAAGTGATGCAGGTGATGTAAGTGATGCAGGTCGAGGATGAGAGATCCGACCCTGCATCACTTACATCACCTTCATCACCC
This sequence comes from Steroidobacteraceae bacterium, assembly GCA_036498785.1. Taxonomy (GTDB): domain Bacteria; phylum Pseudomonadota; class Gammaproteobacteria; order Steroidobacterales; family Steroidobacteraceae; genus Steroidobacter. The sequence continues at coordinate 41,149 of DASYEW010000016.1, forward strand.
CATCATCTCTTCTTCTCTCTGCCCGTCACCCATAGCGATGCCAGCACTCCCATTGCCAGCAATCCCACGATCACGCCGAGGGAGACCAGGTGCGGAATTTCCAAGTGATGATGCAGCATCATCTTCACGCCGACAAAGCCGAGAATGAACACCAGGCTGATCTTGATGTAGCGGAACATCGTCATCAAACCCGCGATCGCAAAATACAGCGAGCGCAGGCCGAGGATCGCAAAGGCATTGGACGTGAAGACAATGAAAGGGTCCTGCGTCACCGCGAAGATCGCCGGAATCGAGTCCACGGCAAACACCACATCGGCCAGATCGACCAGCAGCAGCGTAACGAATAGCGGCGTCGCGGCACGAGCGCCGTTGACGATGGCGAAGAAGCGTTCGCCGTGCAATTGATCGGTGACCGGATAGACGCGTCGCGCAATTCGCACCAGAACGCTCTTGCCGGGATCGAACTGCTCCTCGTCGCTCTTCAGCATGCGCGCCGCGGACACCAGCAGGATCGCGCCGAAGACGTAGAACATCCAGTCGAAACGATGGATCAGCGCCGCGCCCATCCCGATCATGGCACCGCGCAGCAGGATCGCGCCGACGATGCCCCAGAACAGCACCCGATACTGGAACTGCGCGGGGATCTTCATGAAGTTGAAGATCACCGCAATCACGAAGATGTTGTCGACGGAAAGCGACCACTCCAGCAGGTAGCCCGTCACATACTGCAGAGTCGCTTCCGTGCCATCGGGATCGCCCGGCGCAACCCGCCAGCCCAGCCAATGCTGATCGTAGAGCCCGTAGACGAGACCGGCGAAGGACATCGCGACGCAGATCCACACCACCGTCCATACCAGCGCCTGGCGAACCTCCATCGTGCGCGACTCGCGATGCAGGACCGCGAGATCCAGCACCAACACGCTCAGAAAGATGACGAAGAACCCGGCCCAGACGATGAGATTCATGACAGGACGTTAGTGGCTGGCGACAGGGTGACTGGTGGACGGTTCGATAAGGAATGCCAGCGGCAGTTCCTTGTTCCGCCCGCGGTTCGCCGTCCTCGCGCAATCGTTGGTCCAGACGGTCGCCCGGACAGTCGACCAGACATTCTCCCAGACGCTCTCATAGACGCCCTCGCCGCTCGGCCTCTCGCCGCCCAGATGAAAGGCGAGGCGCGCAAGGACCAGGCGGTTGCAGCCTTGTTATTGACGTAGTCCCCTTTGCCTCCGCCGCAAGCGGCAGAGGATGAGCCTGGCGAAGCCGGGCTCCTTCAAGGCATCGAATCGATCTCGGCCGCCTTGTCCTGGGCCGGCATGAGATCCTGCGCCGACAACTTCATCTCCAGCGCCAGTGCGCCGGCGACGTAGATCGACGAGTAAGTGCCCACCACGATGCCGATTGTCAGTGCCCATGAAAAGCCGCGCAGCGTCTCACCGCCCAGCAGCAGCAACACCACAACGACCAGCAAGGTCGCGCCGCTGGTGATGATGGTACGCGAGAGGGTCTGGTTGATCGATGCATCCATGATCTCTTCCGCCGATGCGCGTCGCATCGTATGGAAGTTTTCACGCACGCGGTCGAACACCACCACCGTGTCGTTGAGCGAATAGCCGATGACCGCCAGGATCGCGGCCAGCACCGACAGGTCGAAAGTGATCCCGGTGACGGCGAAGAATCCGAGAATGAGCAGCGGATCGTGCAGCGTCGCGATAACGGCGCTGACACCCATCTTCCATTGGAAACGGAACCAGGTGTAGATGCCGATCAGCACGAACGTGAACATGACGGCAAGACCGCCCTGATTGGTGAGCTCCTCGCCCACCTGCGCACCGATGACCTCAGCGCGCCGCAGCTCGACTCCCGGCTCGAAGCTCTTCAGCGACTCCGTGATGTGCCGACTGACCGCGTTGATGTCCTGCTTCTCATGCGGCAGCAGCCGGATCAGCACGCCGCGCTCGTCACCGAAATTCTGTACCTGCGCTTCGCCGTAGCCTTCCTTTTGCAGCGCCTCGCGAGTGCGTTCGATATCGGCGGTCTTGGGGAAGCCGAACTCCAGCACCACGCCGCCGGTGAAATCGATGCCCAGGTTCAGGCCGTGCCAGAACAGCAGGACCACCGAGGCGATCAGCGCAACCGTCGACACGCCGTACCACATACGGCGCGTGTGCATGAAGGGAAAGGTGGAAACCTTGTGGAAAAATTCCATGGGCCTTCTTCCGGTCTAGATCGACAGATGCTCGAGACGCCGGCGGCGGCCCCAGATCCAGTGCACGAGCGCGCGGCTACCCACCACCGAGGTGAACAGCGACGTCAGGATGCCGAGCGTCATGACGATGGCAAAACTACGGATGGTGCCGGTACCGAACGCGAACAGCACGACACCGGCGATCAGCGTCGTCACGTTGGAGTCGGCGATGGTGGCGAACGCTTTCTCGAAGCCGGAATTGATCGATGCCAGCGGCGAGTTGCCGGCGCGCAGCTCCTCGCGGATGCGCTCATAGATAAGGATGTTGGCGTCAACCGCGATACCCAGGTGGAACACCACGGCGGCGATACCCGGCAGCGACAACGAAGTCGGCAATATCGACAGCAGTCCCACCGTCAGGATCAGGTTCGCCGTCAGCACCGCGTTGGCGACCCAGCCGAACGCGCGGTAGTAGATCGCCATGAAGATGAAGGTGAGGATCAGTCCGATCACCAATGCATGCACGCCGCGATCGATGTTGTCCTGACCGAGGCTCGGACCGACGGAGCGCTGCTCCACGATCGTCTGCGGAGCGGCCAACGCGCCCGAACGTAGCAGCAGCGCGAGTTCGCGCGCTTCGGTGGCTTGCAGGCCAGTAATGCGGAAACGCGAGGACAGCACGCTCTGAATGGTCGCAGCGTTGATCACCTTCTCATCGGTACAGACATCGCCGGTGCGAACGCCTTCGCAACGCGCGTCCTTCGCGAGGTGCTTCTTCTCGATGTAGACCACCGCCATGCGCTTGCCGACGTTCTCGCGGGTGGCCTTGAACATTTCCTGGCCGCCGCGTGCATCGAGCACCAGGTTGACCTCGGGCTCGCCCTGCGAGAAACCGGAAGTCGCATCGCTGAGCTGCTCACCGGTGGCAATGATCTCGCGCTTCAGCAGAATCGGTGCGCCGCCCTGGTCGGGAGCCATCTTGTAGAGCTTCGAGCCGATCGGCACGCGCTTGGTCCGGTCCGCGGCATAGGGATCGTTGTTCATGTCGACCAGCCGGAATTCCACCGTCGCCGTGGCATCCAGCACGCGGATCGCTTCGTTCGGATCCTGCACGCCCGGCAGCTGCACCACGATGCGCTTGATCGCCTGGCGCGTGATGATCGGCTCGGACACACCGAGCTCATCGACGCGTTTACGCAGAGTCGTGATGTTCTGCTGGACCGCCATGTCCTGGCGGCGTTTGATCTCCGCCGGCGTCATCCGCATCTCGATGACCGGACCCGCTTCGGTCTGCTCGGAGGTGATCTGCAGGCTGCCATCCGGCGACGCCAGCTCCTGCGATGCCTTGGACAGATCGTCGTTGCTACGCAATGCAATGCGGATCACGTCGTTGGTCGTGGTGACCGTGGTGTAAGGGATGCCCTTGTCGCGCAAGGTGATCCGCGCGTCGCGGTCCAACCGCTCCAGCGATTGCGCAACGGCAGCGTCGACATCCACTTCGTATACAAAGTGCACGCCACCGCGCAGATCCAGGCCGAGGCTCATCGGTTTGAGACCCAGCTTGCGCAGAAACTCCGGCATGCGCGGCGCTTTGGCCAGTGCGATCAGATATTCCCCGGGAGCGGCTTTGGCAATCTCATCCCGTGCTTTTACCTGGTGCTCGGCAGTATCGAACCGCAGCACCAGCCGATCGTTCTGCAGGTAGGCAACCTCGGGCGAGAGCTGCTGTGCCTTGAGGATGCCCTGCACCCGCTCCATGCCGGCCGCATTGAGGGGCTGCCGGTCGTTGCGCGACAGCTGCAGCGAATCACCCCAGCCGAACACGTTCGGTAACGCAAACAGCGTACCGAGCACCAGCACAGTGATGACCAACCAGTACTTCCACGTGGGGAACTGATACATGACAAATCTCGACGGCGGGGGCCGCGCTCAGTACTAGGGTCTGGGACTCGATCGGATGGGCGCTATGGCTCTTGGGAAAAGCGCTCTTCAGGCGCTTTTCAGGGTGCCCTTGGGCAACACCTGCGAGATGGTACTGCGCTGCACCTTGACGTTGACGCCATCGGCAATCTCAAGGGTGATGTAGCTATCGCCCAGCTCAACCACCTTGCCGAGGATGCCGCCGTTGGTGGCAACTTCCGCGCCGACCTCCAGCGTCGCGACCATCGCGGTGTGTTCCTTGGCCCTTTTGGTCTGCGGACGGATCAGCAGGAAGTAGAAAACGACGAAAATCAGCACCAGGGGCAGGAACTGCATGAGCGGGTTGCCCGTCGCCGCAGCGCCCTGCGCCTGCGCGGAGGCGGTGGAAATCAGCCAATCCATCTTAAGTAATCCCCTACGTAATGCCGACAACGACTGCCCGGGAGCAATGACCACGAGCAGTGACCCGCGCCGGGGGCGAGCCCAACGAGCGGCGCATTATACACACGCCAAATCCCTCTCCATGCGCTATCAGAAGGCGCTGTCTTCAGTACACTGCCGGTCGGTCGCGAGCCCTTGAGGGAAGCTGCGGTCCGAGCGCAGCGCAGCGGATCGACCTGCCACCGGCGTGGCCGCAGGGGCCGCGAGCATGGCCCGGCCGGAATCCGGGGCTGCGTCGAAGTTGTCAAACCCTTGCACCCCAGGTACGCCCATGCCTTCCGGCGAAATAGTCGTCATTCTGGTTCTGATCCTGATCAATGCTTTCTTCGTCCTGTCCGAGATGGCGCTGGTATCCGCCCGGCGCACCCGCCTGCAGGCCGCGGCCGAACATGGCAAGTCCGGGGCGAGGTCGGCCCTGGCGCTACTGGAAGATCCCACCACCTTTCTGTCGGCCACCCAGATCGGCATCACCCTGATCGGCATCCTGACCGGCGTATACAGCGGCGCCACCCTCGCCTCCTACCTGGCCGACATCCTGGTCCGTAACGGGGTTACCGGTCGCTATGTGCAGGAACTCGCCTTCGGCATCGTCGTGGTCATCGTCACCTATGTCTCGCTCATCGTCGGGGAGCTGGTACCCAAGCGCGTCGCGATGTCGCACGCCGAAACCATCGCGATCTGGGTTGCGCCGATCATGCGGGTGTTCGCCAAAAGCATGGCGCCGTTTGTGTGGCTGCTGCGCTCCACCGTAAACGCGATACTCAGGGTCTTACCGCTGTCATCCTCGCCGCAGGGAGCGGTTACCGAAGACGACGTTCGCGCGCTGGTGGCCGAAGGCACTCACTCCGGCGTGTTTCTCGCCTCGGAGCGCCGTTTGCTGGAAGGCGTGCTGGCGCTGGCGGACCGCAAGGTCGGTTCGATCATGATTCCGCGCCAGGACATCATCTGGCTCGACCTGGACGAACCGCTGGAAGCGCTGTGGCAGCAGGCAAAGGAAAGCGGTCACGCACGCTTTCTGGTGGCGCGCGAGAAGCTCGACAACCTGCTGGGCATGATCTCACTGGCGGATCTGAGCGAGGTGGTGCATCGGGGCCGGCTCGACTCCGAACGCGACCTGCAGCCGCCGCTGCACATCCCCGACTCAATCTCGGTGCTGCAGCTGCTGGATCAGTTCCAGAAATCCAGCACTCACCTGGCCATCGTCACCGACGAGTACGGCGAGATCGAAGGCATCACCACGCCGATCGATATTCTCAAAGCCATCGCGGGGGAGCTGCCCGAGCTCGGCAGCCGCGAGCGCTCCGAAGCATTGCAACGCGCGGATGGGTCATGGTTGGTCGACGGTCATCTGTCGATAGAAGAACTGCAGCGACGGCTGGGCCGGCGCGACATGGTGGGCCGCGATTACCAGACGGTCGCCGGCTTCGTGCTTGCACGCCTCGGTCGCATTCCCAAGGCCGGCGACACGCTGACCTGGCGGGATGTGAAGATCGAGATCATGGACATGGACGGAGTCAGGATCGACAAGGTGCTGCTGAAAATCGGCTGACTCAACAAGTGACAGGAAGCACCGCGCAAGCTGCCTGCCATTTCGCCCTTACCTACTTTGTCGCCCTGTCAGCCTCGTCAGCCTTGCGACCACCTCTGCGACCCTTGTCAGCCCTGGGACCGGCGCTCATTTCACCGGAAAAGCGCAGCGCTTCTTCGGGTTTCTGATGTTCTTCCAGCCATTCGCGCCAGATCGCCAGCGAAACCGCCAGCAGTACCGGGCCGATGAACAGGCCGACCAGGCCGAACGAAAGCACGCCGCCGAGCACACCGAACACGACCAGCAGGAAGGGCATGCGCGTTGCGTTGGATATGACCAGCGGCCGCACCACGTTATCCACCCAGCTCACCAGCACCAGTCCCCATATGAACAACCCGGTTCCGCGCCAGACATGACTGGTCAGCATGAGCCAGATCGATAGGCAACCCCACACCACCGGCGCGCCGAACGGAATCAGCGCGATCAGCACGGTGAGCGCACCCATCAGCACCGGCGCTTTCACTCCGAAGATCCAGTAACCGATACCTGCAACCGCGCCTTGTGCGAGTGCGCCAAGGATCAGCGCATACACCACTGCCTGAGTGGTGGAGCCAATAGCATCGAGATAGTCGCGTACGCGCGGACCGAGAATGCCTTCGAGGATTGCGCGGGCTTCTGCGAACAGGCGCTGTCCATCGCGCAATAGAAAGAACATCGACAGCACGGCGAAGAAAAGCTTGGCGGCATTGCGACCGACACCGCCGATAAGCCGCGTCACCTCGAGCGAAGACTGCTCCATCGACAGCACGAATTGCTGACGGATCGCATTGGGGTCAGCCGACAGCCGGTTCAGCAGATCCTGCAGCCATTGCCCGACCCACGGCAGGTCCTGCAATGACTGTGGCAATACAGGCTTCGATGCAAGGAAAGCTTGCACCTCCACGTAGGCCAACATGGCTTCATGCCGCAGCAACAGCACCAGCCATACCAGCGGCACGATGATCGCCAGTGTAACGATGAGGGTCGTCAACACCGATGCCACGAAGACGCGCCCCTTCACCAGCCGCAGCATTCGCAGATGCAATGGCCAGCTCACGTACGCCAGGATCGCGCCCCAGATCAGCGGCACGATGAAGGGCTGCAACACGGTAAAAGTGAGCAGCACTATGCCGAGAATCAAGCCCGCTACAAGCAGGCGGCGAAACCAGGGAGCGGTGGGAAGATCGGCAAGCATAGTGCGGCAACCTTAGCAGGAATGGGGCTACTTAATTGAGAGGATGGCGCTCGCAACACTCGCAAGGATTGACTTGCGACCCCGGCGTCTTCCAACAAGCCCGTCCAATAAGCAATCGATGAGCGTTCGCCCAGCGCTGCGCCAGCTCGTCCGGCAGGCGGTTACGCAGCGGTGCAGTTGGAGTAGAAGCTAGCGCGAAATTCGCTGAATCGCCCCTGCTCCAACGCCTCGCGCATCGACCGCATCAGCGACTGGTAATAGAAGAGATTGTGGGTCGTCGCCAAGCGACCCGCGAGCATCTCTCCACAACGATCCAGGTGCCGCAGATAGGCTCGCGTGTAGTTCGCGCACGTATAGCAGCCGCAATTCTCATCCACCGGCCGGGTGTCCGTCTCATATTGCGCGTTGCGGATTTTCAGCACGCCGGTCGACGTGAACAGGTGACCGTTGCGCCCGTGGCGCGTTGGCATCACGCAATCGAACATGTCAACACCACGACTCACCGCTTCCACCAGATCCTCGGGTGTGCCGACGCCCATCAGGTAACGCGGACGATCCACTGGCAGCAGCGGTTCGAGCGCCTCCATGACGCGCTCGCGTTCTTCCTTTGGCTCACCGACAGCCAATCCGCCAATGGCGTAACCATCGAAACCGATCTGCGTGAGTCCGGCAATGGACTGCGCGCGCAAGTTGTCATGCATGCCACCCTGCACGATGCCGAACAGCGAGTTCGGGTTCTCGAGACGATTGAACTCGGCGCGACTACGCGCGGCCCAGCGCATGGACAATTCCATCGAGCGTCGTGCCACGTTTTCATCGGCCGGATACGGTGTGCATTCGTCGAAGATCATGGCGATGTCGGAGTCCAAGTCGCGTTGCACCTGCATCGAACGCTCCGGTGTCAGCATGATTGCATCGCCGTTCACGGGCGAACGGAAATTGACGCCCTCCTCGGTGATCTTGCGCATGGTCGCCAGGCTGAACACCTGGAAACCGCCGGAATCCGTCAGGATGGGGCGCTCCCAATGCATGAAGCGATGCAGACCTTGGTGCGCTCGGATCACTTCCATTCCCGGCCGCAGCATCAGGTGAAAGGTATTGCCCAGCACGATCTGCGCGCCCAGGCCCGTCAACTCCTCGGGCGTCATCGCTTTTACGGTGCCGTAAGTGCCCACCGGCATGAAGGCTGGAGTTTCGACAACGCCACGCGCAAAAGTCAGCCGCCCGCGGCGTGCGCGACCGTCGGTCGAAAGAAGGGAGAAGTGCAGGGACATTTAATAGTGACGCGGGATGAGTTAGTGGACCGCCCGGACCCGGGGGAAGCTCTTCATGGGGCCGCGGCGCTGGATTTCAGCCCCGATCACTGGCGTCGGCGCGTGTCAGAAACATCGCGTCCCCATAGCTGAAAAAACGATACCGCTGCTCTACGGCATGCCGGTACGCCTGCATCGCCCGATCGTAGCCTGCAAATGCGCAGACCAGCATCAACAGCGTGGATTCGGGCAGATGAAAGTTCGTCAGCAACGCGTCGACGACGCGAAACCGGTAACCGGGCCGAATGAAGATGGATGTTTCGCCAGCGAAGGGCTGCAGGGTACTCGATGCTGCCGCCGCTTCCAGGCTACGCACTACCGTGGTGCCAACTGCGACAACCCGTCCGCCACGTTGGCGCGTTGCGGAGATCTCCGCGCATACCTGCTCGCTCACCTGGGCACGCTCGGAGTGCATCCGATGTTCATCGAGATTTTCCACGCGAATGGACTGAAACGTGCCGGCACCCACATGCAGCGTGACGTATGCGGTGCGGATGCCTGTCGCTGCGCAGCGCTCCAGCATTTGCTTGTCGAAATGCAGGCCCGCCGTGGGAGCTGCCACTGCACCGGACTCCCGCGCGTAAACGGTCTGGTAGCGCGTTGCGTCCTCACGCTCCGATCCACGCTCTATATATGGTGGCAATGGCATCGAGCCGAACTGCTCGAAATAGGCGAGCGGTTCGACGCTCAATTCAAGCTCGAACAAGTCGTCGTGACGCTTCACAAAGTACGCCGCCGCGCCACCGGGTAATGCGATGGGCACCGACGGCTTCAGCGACTTGCTGGCATGGACGTGCGCCAGGATCCGCCGATCCGCCAGGATGCGTTCGAGCAGGATTTCGACCTGTCCGCCAGTCGGCTTGGAGCCCAGCACGCGCGCCGGAATGACGCGGGTATCGTTGAATACCAGCAAGTCGTCCGGGCGCAGCAGGGACGGCAGGTCAACGAACTTCCGATCGTTCACTACCCCGGACTCACCCACTTCAAGCAGGCGGCTGCCAGAGCGCTCCCCGGCCGGGTGTTGCGCGATCAGTTCAGTCGGAAGGTCGTAGGCAAAGTCGCTGCGCCGCATGGGGCGCGCACGGTATCAGGCTCCGAGGCCGGGGGCGAGCGGTCTGGCACCTGCGCTACCGATCCCACCTCCGCCGCTGATTCCGTTCACCCCGCCTCAGGCCCCGCTACACCGGCCGGTCGTACAGCGGCACGACCACCGGCACCGCACTCGTCGGCGGCAATGGCATGACGAACGGCGCGGGGCCGGTCGTTTCAATACGCTGGCTGGGAGTGAAGTTAGAACGCTCGAAAGGCCCTTCTCCATCGCCCCGGATGCCCTCGGGAATGGTGATGTCGAACGACAACCGCTTCTTCATGCGCAGCACGTTCAGCTTGAGCTTCTCGCCTGCCTGATACGAACCGAGGATGCGCAGCGCATGCGACGGGCTGGACGGCACGCGGCCATCCACATCCAGAATGACGTCGCCATCCTCAAGTTGCAGCCGCGAATCCTCCGGCGCACGCACCACCAGCAGTCCCTTGTCGACCCCGAAATATTGACCCAGCTTGGCCGTCAGCGGCACCAGCTCGGCGCTGCCGAAGACCCCTTCCGCACGTCCGAAGGCGAATTTCGGATACCCCGGAAGCCCGCCCGGGCCACCCGGAAGCGGCCCCGGGAATCTGAAGAATCGATCCTCCAGCGGATGTGCGATCACCTCCGCGCTGGCGACTTTGCCGGCACGTAGATACTTCACCTTCACCTTCTGTTCTGGCTTGACCTCGCGCATGGCGGCCAGCAACTTGTCGCGCGGTGCGTCCTCGCCATCGCGTTGCAACGACTTCCCCGCCACCTCGGTCAACACGTCGCCGGCCTTGATACCAGCAGCTTCAGCCGCGCCGCCGGGACTGACGCTGGCGACTTCGACGCCATCGGCTCGGTCGCCGTCGCGCGCAGAGCCCATATTCAACCCGAGCACGGCCCGTGGCCTGCCCATCGTCCCCATGAATGCCTCAATCCGCGGTGCGATTTCGTCGGACATCGACATGCTCAGATCGGCGACCTCCCTGGCGGCGGAATCCAGCCGCTTCTGTGCTGCTTCCAGCTTGCGTTGCATTTCCGTGCGGGATGCATCCGGCTGTGCTTCCGCAGCCACGACCTGCATCCCCGGTGTCGCCAATAGCATCAGACATAGCGCCGCTGTGCTGAACGCCGTCGGCTTCGCAACCAATGAACTGTGAACGCCTGTTTTCATCGCCCTCTCCGTCATCTAGAACTGCAAACTGCTGGATTCCGCGTAGCGCACCTTCACCAGCGAATCCATCAGGTCGACCCGCTCGCTCCACAATCGCTGCGACTGCACTTCGTTCAGGTCGGCGGTCGACGCAAACGACAATTGCACGTCGAGCCATTGAATGCGTTGTTCGATGGAATCCAGCGTCGCCGCCATGGCAATCCGCTCGACGCTTGGACGCTGCGGCAGGTCCTGCAGCAGATCATCGAGCTGGCGCGACTGGGCCATGAGCTGATCCACGGTCGGTACGACGACGGGATCCGGGATTACGCCGACAGCGGGGCTCGTCGGCACGTCTGTCGCGGCGACTTCCAGGCGCTGGCGACTTTGAACGGCCCACACGCTGACAATGACGACGAGCACTGCGATGCCGGCTAGTCCCGCGACCAAGCTCCACTGCACGCGTGCAGTATCGGGCTGATCTTGGGCACCCTCTTGCGGACCCTGTTGCAGGCGATCCGGTCGAAGGTCCGCCAAGCCATCGGGTCGCCGATCTGGCAAACGGCAGCGCAACCGGTCCTGGATCGCATCCCACCCTGCCGCAGGCGCGTCGATTGTCGGCAGCGAACGCAGGTCCCGCTGTATGCGCAACAACCGGGCGACCTGATCCGCACACGTCGAGCATTGCCCCACGTGGCAGGCAACCGCTGCTTCGACGGGCTCGCCGTCGCGCAAACTCAGTAACTGGTGGATATGGGCGTGCATGGCAAAGACTCGTCTGACGGATCCAGCAACTCGCGCAGGCGCGTATGCGCGCGAGCCAGTTGGGATTTGGAAAAACTTGGCGTACGACCCAGCAACCGGCCGATTTCCTGGTGGGTATAGCCCTCGACGTCGTGCAACCAGACCACGCTGCGGGTCAGCGGCGCCAATCGATCCAGGGCGCGTTCGAGATCGCAGCGCGCAGCCACCTGGACATCCGGCCGCTGCGCCGCATCGACTATCGCGAGCGACATATCCTCGTCGGCGTCCAGCCATAGCAAGCTGCGATGCCATGGCGAACGCAGGTATCCCAGGCATTTGTTGACAGCGATGGCGCGTACCCAGCCACCGAACGAACCCTCCCCGCTAAAGGCGGCGGTGCTGCGCAGGATCTCGATGCAGACTTCCTGGAACAGGTCCTCGGCAACCGCAGCATTCGGTATGAGCCGCCGGATCAGGGTGTGGACGGTCCGTTCGCAGGCGCGGTAGATGATTTCTTGAGCGGCATCCAGCCCTTCCGCGGCGGCGCGAATGACCTCGGGGACCACCTCTATGCTCTGGAACTGCGACATCGTGGCTATATAGATGCGGCTGGAGCGCAAAAGGTCGCAGCGCGGGGATCAATGCGTGAACCGGCCAGACGGCCAGTGGCGGGTGACGGGTGACGGGTGACGGGTGACGGGTTGGCAGATTGGAGCCTGGGCAGTCAGAAAAGTAGAGGCTGGGGCTTTTTTCTGGCAAGATTCCGCGTCCGGCGTAACGGCTTTGTACCCGGCCCCTGTGGCGAAATTGGTAGACGCGTCGCACTCAAAATGCGAAATCCTAACGGATGTGTTGGTTCGAGTCCGACCAGGGGCACCACTGCCGAATAATGTGCAGATGAAGTGAGCGCGCTGTAGCGCTCTTCAGGTTCGCATGCGACATGCATGCTTCGCGGTTCTGCACTTTCCCTACTCATCCGCTATTGCCTCCCGCAGTGCGTGCGCCCGTATGGCCGCTATCGCGCGTCAGCTGCACTCCCCCTCTCCTTCCCATTGATCTCTACGCCGCAGTCTTCGACATGGACTGACCATCGGCACGATGACCATCGTCATCGCCGCATGACCATCGACATCGGGACAAGCGCCAATGTCCCCTCAGGCTTCACCTGAGTAAGTTGTTTTCGAAGGCACCCGACACGCATCAGCAAGTCGGCTCCGCTGGAAAGCCACGCCAGAGATCACCACCGAGTAGTTGCCTGCTGCTGCGTGTGCCGTGCGTTCACGGAGATTACGACTGGTCGATTGCAAACGGAGCGACGATGACGAGAAGAACTTTCGCGCACATACGATGCCCCATGGCTTGGCAGGCAGCGCGGCTGCCTTCGAGGAGCGATAGATGACGGTGAGTGTTGCTATCGTCGACGATC
>DASYEW010000017.1:0-70370 GCA_036498785.1 Steroidobacteraceae bacterium
TGATGGTCGTCGAATATTCGGAGGCGAGCATCGGACGAGTCGCGCCGACTGCGCCACCGGCGTTGTTCAATGTTCCGTTGGCATCGACCATCACCCAGTTGTTGCTGCTCGCGCCAAGCGTGGTGGTGAAATTGAAGCCGGCAAAATTCGCTGCTGTCCGCATCTGCACGGTGGTGAGGCCAGTTCCACCTGCGCTGCCTGCTTGCCCGGATGTGTCCGTGTCCCAGTAACTGCTGGTGATGGCCTGACCCAGGTTGCGTCCGACCAGCCCACCGACATATATGTCGCCGCCGGATACAGCCCCTTGCGAATAGGACAGCGCGATGGTGCCAGTCGTGTAGCCATTTATCCCGACCAGGCCGCCAACATAGTCTTCAGAATTCATCACAGAACCGGTCGCGTAGCTGGTGCTGACGCTGCCGTAGTTTTGCCCCACCAGTCCGCCGCTGACATTCTTCCCACCCGATACCGAACCTGTTGCATAGCTCTCGCTGACCGTGCCACCGGCATCATTGCTGCCGACCAGTCCGCCAGAGTTATAGGTACCTGCGGTGACCGCTCCAGTGGCATGGCTTCTGCTGATGGAGCCAGTTGAAACGTTTTCTCCAGCCAGGCCGCCCACGCTGCGTCGGCCGTTTACCGCCCCTGTGGCGTAGCTGTTGCTGATCGCACCTGCGTTACTCCCCACCAGCCCACCCGTAAACAGGTTGTTGTCCTGGTCGGAAGTCACTGCGCCCGTAGCGTAACTATTGGTGATCGCGCCGGTGTTACGCCCCACCAGTCCACCCACGTATCGGGCGCCGTCCTGGCTAGACGTCACTACCGCTGTGGCGTAACTGTTGCTGATGCTGCCGTCGTTTCGACCGGCGAGCATTCCTGTATAGGTGGACCCCGTCACAGCTCCGCCCACCAACCCGACGTTGCGTACTGTACTGGCCTGGCCAATGAGCCCGAACAGCCCGGCGTTGGATGTGGTTGGCTGATTGATGGTTAGGCCATTGATGGTGTGGCCCAAGCCATCGAAGGTACCGGTGAACGGCAGAAACCGTGTATAGGTGTAGGGCTCGCCCTCTCCACTCTCGGTCACCTGTTCAGAAGCTACGACCGGAGAAAAGCCTGCGCCCGCATTCCAGCCGGACGTTGTGCTCGCGTCGATGCTCGCACCGAGCACATAGTTGCCCGCCATGTTGCCGTTCATTCCCTGCAAGTCTGTTGCCGTGGTGCTGCCTGGCGCGCCCAGGCTCGTAATCACGGTGTAGTTGACCGTGCTGCCGTCGCTACCTTGACGGGTGCTGAAGTTGTTGCCGGCAGGAAGATTGACCGGTGCATTGACGTTGACCGTGCTGGTGTTACCCGCAGCAACCGCGCCCTGCCCATACAGCAAAGCCAGGCTGGCGCTGCCGGAGGCATTCATTGCGGTGTTGATGTTGATGTCGTTCTGCGCATTCAGCGTCAGCTTGTTCGCCGACCAATCAACCGTATCGTTGACGTTGATGCTGCCGAGGGTGCCTGAGCCGCCTGAGGTGCTGAGAATGGTGATGTCAGTGTTCGCCAGATTGCTGGACAAAGCGGCGCCACTGATGTCGCCGCCGCTGGCCGCAATGGTGTAATCGGTCGGGTCGATCAGCCAGCTACCAGTCAGCCCTCGTGCCGCCGCAGTTGTGATCTTTGCATCGCTGCCAACCCTGACATGCGCTGCTGATGTATCTACGAAACCGCCATTACCACCGTCCGGTGCACTCGCATCGAGCGTTCCGCCAACATTGACGGCGCCGTTGCGCATATCGCCCAGTAGCTTGATAACACCGTTGTGGTTGGAAATAGTCTGTGCCTGAATCATCCCGGTGTTGTTCACGGCGCTCTGTAACAGAGTGCCCGCGGACTGAGCGGTCAGTAGCACCTGTCCGCCATTGGCCTGAATGAGACCGCCATTCTGTACAAGTGCATTGACGGAGCCGGTATTCACCGCAACGTTCAACAGTCCGTCGCCTGCCACATCGAGCGTAAGAGCATCGCCTGCCGCGAGCGCTACCGTGCCGAGCCTTGCAGCAATGACACCTTGATTGCTGACGTTTGCACCCAGCAAGGCAACGTAGCCACCATCGGCATTGATCGAGCCCTGATTCACGACACTGCCATTGCTCGTGCCACTGAATGCGTATCGACCCGCCATGAAGTCGCTGTCGGTGATGTTGCGGGTGGACGCCACCAGCCCGCCGACATTGACCTGTGCGCCTGTGCCGAACAGCACTCCGTTAGGATTCACCAGGAATACTTTGCCGTTGGCAGAGAGGTTGCCAAGAATGCGGGACGGATCCGCGCCCAGAACGCGATTCAATGCAACCGCGCTGCTGTTGGGTTGCACGAATTTCACGGCTTCGCCAACGCCGATATCAAAGGTCTGCCAGTTGATCGAGACGTTCTGCGTCGTCTGATTGATGGTCGTGTTACCCGGCGCCGTCGTGATGCTGGCGTTGCCTGCCACTACCGTTCCGCCTGTGGGCGACGCATAACTTGCCGACGCGGAGGTCAGTGCAACGATGCTTGCCAGCGACTTCAGGATGAATCCCGAACTGACCACGGCATTTCTGCCGCGAGAGGTCTTCTTGCCACCACGCTTGGCGTGCTCGGACACTGCAACGACGGTGCCCGTGCTTTCGTTCCAGATCGAGCGGTAGATGTGATTCATGATGGCTGCTCGTAATCCTGGAAGCGTTGTTCGAGTCGGGTTCGGCGGCGCGCCGTCAATCGAAATAGGTCAGAAATACTTGACGGCATTGATCCAGAAGCGGCCATCCGCATCCGGCGCCGAAGTCGCGACTGCATTGCCCAATTTGTGGGCGTAGTACGCCTTCACCGTGAAACCAGTTGCCTCGTACCAGTTGAGGCCAAGCCCACCACCGCTCAAGGTGCGACGATTTCTGCCCGTGCCCCAGGGATCACGACTCAAATTGCCCGTGCCGGTATCGACGAAGCCAATCACTTGTAGTTGCCCCGGGATAGCAAATTCCGGCAACGCCATGCGTGCCTCCACATTCAGCAGGTAACCTTGATCGGCGTATGCCTCGCCTTCGGGATAGGCACGTACTCCGCTTGCGCCGCCCAACCCTAATTTCTCCGAGACATCGAGATTCTGCGAGGCCACCTGACCTTGCAACGCGGCGTATAGCGAAAGCGATTCCGTCATCCTTTGCAGCCGCATGACGCTGAGGCCGAGCTTGTCGTAGTGGCCGTCGCTTCGCGCTGTAGCGGCGTCCGCAACCAAGGCCTCCGGTGTTTCCAGGTCGAGGCTTCCGGAGCTCCAGGTCAGCGAGAACGTACTCAATCCGCCACCGCCAAAGTCGTCGCGGTGATCGCCGACCAAACTCAGCATCGCCACCTTGGCCTTCTTGTCGGTGACCGTTGCAGGAGTAGTGGCACCGACCTTGTCCTGGAATGTCTTGGCATCCAGGCCGAGCTGTGCGTACAGATTGGTATTACGGGAACGCAGCAAGGGATAGCGACCGAAGAGGCTGGCGATCTGCGCCGTGCCGTGTGCATCCAGACTGTCGAACTCACGGCCCAACTCGTAATCCAGTGCGGTGTAGGCGACTCCCACCTCCGACTTGCCGAGCTGCAATTGATAGGCAGCGCGTCCATAGTTCAGGCCATCCCACGAAGTGAGCGCGCGCAGCGTCGCGACATCGCCCTGGCCGAGAGGATTGTTGATGTTCAGCGTCCCGCCGACCCGAGTCGCGCCGGTATATCGGCTACCGGAGTTATCGGCATCGATGCTGCCGCTCAGGCGCTTGCCAGGGGTGACATCGACGATCAGGTCCGAGGCACCGACAGAGGCGCCGGGCACCAGCGTCGACTTGACGTTCACACCCGGCAGATCGGACAACTGCAACAACCGGCTTTCGAGAGGCGCGATGGTGACCGTGTCGCCCGCATTCAGGCCGCCTAGCAGCCGCTGTGCCAGTCCGTCCGACAGATTGCTCTGATTGCGCAGGGTGACTTTCCCGTATTGACCCTCGACGACGGCGATCGTGACCGCGCCGTCGACGACGTCCTGAGCCGGCAAAGCGGCTTGCGCAAGGAAGTAACCGCGCTCGTGATAATAAGCCGCTATTTTCGCGGCGAGCGCGCGCAACCCGGACAGACTCAGCTCGCTGCCGGGTTTGAACTGCGTTGCTGCGATCAGCTCCGCCTCGGAGAACACATGGGCATTGACGACATGCAGACTACTGACAGTCATCGTGGCGCCGTCCCCTGCCATGGCGGCGGGCGCAGCACCTTGCTCGATCCGGAATTGCGGCGCGGGCTTGTCGGGAGCGGAAACCGAAGGAATCTGTTGGAGTTGGCTGCCTGCGGAGGGCAGTTCTACTGCAAAGGCGCTTTGACTCAGAGCCAGCAACGCCAGCGTAACCCGTTTTTTCTGCGACACGTTTTAATACTTATCCTGCGTAGGCCATTCGATTCGCGGCACACGTGTGTCGACCCAATATCCAGCCAGGACAACAGTGTGCTTCGATGGACAACGTATCACGCGCACGCCACTCGCCGCTGAGACGTCCGTCTGAGAATGACGACGTACTTGCCATAAGAGCGGCGAATTAATCGTAGCGCCCAGTGCTATCGGATCGTCGACTGCCTCCGTGATGTGCGCATCTTCTCAGCTTTGAGGTAAGCGCGTAGTCACTACCGCATTGACGCGCTATCTGGCATTGATTTCGTCAGTAAACGCATCGTGGTTCATGGCCTTGTCCACCGCGTCATCAAGTCGCTGCATCAGCGCGGCGAAGGTTTCGTCGTTGCGACGCACGAGCGCAGCGAGCATGCCATGATCGTCGGCCGCAACCGCGGCGCATTCGATCGGCGCGATACGCCCAATGCTGATGTTCCCACCAGCTTCGACAAACGCCTCAATGTGTGGCCACCCCGACGATGGAGTGAAGTCGCCTCTCACGCGGCGGCGAGAGGTCGCGGGAGGTTGATTGATGGGGCGACGCGCCACGGCAGTAGCTCCTCGATGCGGTTGATCGGATATCGGTGCCTGGCCGCGGTTTCTCGCTGATTCCATCAAATATCGCTTCGCTGTGCGAAGTCGCCCGTCAGTTTCACCGCACCGAATCCAGTCTGCGCGAGAGCGTCAAGCGACACTTCAACTATCTCTGACCAACCCACGAACCCGCGGCCCGGCACCGAAGATAAGATTTGCCAGCAATTCTCTGTTTCCCCCGAAGCGCTGTGCTCCGCCAGCCGTCAACGCCATCTCACCCGGACTCGTGCCTGGATCGCCCATCAGGCGTTGACTTTACGAATCGGTTCGCTGTGCGAAGTCGCCCGTCAGTTTCACCGCACCGAATCCAGTCTTCGCGAGAGCGTCAAGCACCACTTCAACTATCCCTGATCAAACCCGCGAACCCGCGGCCCGGCACGAAGGTCAACTGTAAAGACTAGACTCACTGCCATACCCCTCTGTCTGCGCCAACACCGATTGGCTCACCGATTGTCCTCACCTTTCATCAATTGGACATTTCCGCGAGAGCAGATCGAGCAAGCGCAACAACTGATGCCCATTCAGTATCGCGCATAAATATATCGGAATCTTGATCGCCTAACCGCCCAAGCATTTTTTCCAGCACTAGAGATAATTCTTGCAATCGATCAGCTTCCAATCGATTCCTTAGAATTCTGCCGATCTCCGAATACGCATCTTCTCCCAAATCTGTGTCATCGAATATGAAATGAAAAACGTCGTCTATCCCTGAATAGTTGGGATAGTCTTCATGTAGAACCCAAAGCCGGTATTGCACTTCCTCATCGGAAAGCTCCGCTAGCAAGTGACGAAGCTCCTCGCGCCTGCTTGGCAAAGAGACACCTGGCGAATCAGATGAAGAGTTATCTTCTATTTCCATTTCTTTAGCCAATCCGTTAAAGGAGTGTGCGCCTCCGGGGTCTTGGCCGGGCGGGGCGCGTCGATAGGCTTCCCACCGGCATCAACTGTCTTTCCATTTTGTTGTTCTACAACGTGATCCGGTCGTTGAGATGAAAATTTATGCTGCGGATTGCCTTTATCGACTCGGACTCTGTTGCCTTTGTTGGCAGGATCTTGGAATCGACTTCCTTCTCCCTTATTGTTGGGAGTTTCCGTCCAATCCTTAAGTCGTTCGCGAACCTGATCCAACCGTTTCTCAAAACGCCACGCGCGATATCCAGCGGCAGCGGCAGCGGCTTCGCAACCGCCAGCAACGCACGCCACAGCACCAAGGACCGCTGTCGTCCCGGCCACTAACGGCGCCGCCTCTGCCCCCCCGTCATCCAGGCGCTCTGATTAGCTACCTCCTGATCGTAATCTCCACCACCTTCTCCCGGACAAGGATCCTCTTGCTCACCACATAACCCGCTTGGATCTGTCTTATCGAACGGATCGTTTCCGACGTAGGCATAGAGATTGAAGTCATCCTTATACCCCACAGGATCCGTCTGAAGAAACCGCCCTAGTATCGGGTCATACACGCGCGCCTTATAGTGGTAAAGCTTGGCCTCCGGCAGCATGATCTGCCGGTGTAGCGGAAGCGACTGCCGCCCCAGTTGTCATAGGCCGGCTCGCCATACGCACTGTAAGCATAGACGGTACCCGCTCCTGCGCCGTCGCTCGTGGCAACAACACTACCCTGGTGATCCGTATGAAGCCAACGGCGGTCGTTGAGTCCAGTGCCCTCGTACCAGACCAAGGGTTCATCCACACCCGCACCATGGACGTAGCGACGCATGATCATCGAGCCATTGTATTCGGCGACCAGCTTGTCGCCATCGTAAAGGTAACGCGTAGTCGTCCCGCCACTGGCGCTCGTCAACAAGCGGCCCATCGGATCGTAGGTCAGGTTCACTGCCGTGACGCCGGACCCGGTAACGCTCAGAAGATGATTCTCTAGATCATAAGAAAAGCTACGTGAGCCATCCGAGAGCAAGTTACCTCTTCCGTCGTAGCCGTAGGTCACCCCGCCGACGCTGGAGTAGCGATTCAGGCCATCGGCCACATAACCGCGGTCTTGTACAAGCGAATAGTAAGAATACGCATCGTTCGAGACGGTACGCTGAATCACTTGGCTAGCCGGGTTATATCCAAAGCCTAGAGACAAATCCCTGCTAGTCGAGGCGAGACCCTGATCAAGGCCCGACAGTCGGGAGATACCATCGTAGTGATAGTCAGTAGTCGTGCCATTTCCTCGGTTGAGGTACGAGCGACGGCTGATCGCGTCCTCGTCATAGTCGGCGAGCAGGCCGGGACCGGTAGCCACCCCATTCTCACGCACCTGGTTCATGTGATCCCGGCCGTCGTATGTGTAGTCAACGTACACGCCGTCCGGCCAGGTCACACGCGTTCGGTCGCCATCCTCGTCATACCTATAGGTTAGTGGTTGCAACGTGCCTATGGCCGCAATGGACTGGCTCGATGTCAGCCGTCCAAAACCGTCGTATCCATTCTGCACGCCATAACCCGATGCCGAGCCGAACCGGGCGAAGGTGCTCTGACCTTGCAGCGTGTAGCCATAGACCACATCTCCGCCGCCACTGCCCGGGATCGTTTTCTTGGTCGCGCGGTTCAGCCCATCGAACTGGTAGCCGATCGTCTCGCCGCTGCGCAATCTCAGGCTGATTCGATTGCCGTTCTCATCGTAACCATACCCTTCGTAGTCGGAACTGTTGTAATTGTGTGCGCCAGCCGTCGTTTTCGGGAAATACAAGCGGAGGGTACGGTCGAAACCGTCGTACGCGAACTTGCTGCGATTTCCTTTGGCGTCGTCAACCCAGTCGATTCGACCGTTCAGAGTGTACGAATACGTCGCATAGTCCTGTACCAAGCCAGTGCCGACAGCGCGCTGCTCACGGCTCAGCCGACCGTCATCGTAGTGGTAGTACTTGGTGATTCGATCCGAACCGTAATCCTCTGGGCCTGCTGCGCTGAGAGCACAAGCGGCCTGGCTGTTCGCAGCTGAGGCCACAAGCGAACTGAAAACAGCGGGGTTCATCCGAACGGCCTTGCACTCCAGGCGGCCCATCAAGTCGTAACTACTCTGGATCAGTACAGAATGGCGTTTGGATCCCCTCGTGCCGGGCCGCGGGTTCGTGGTTTCTCGCTGATTCCATCAAATATCGCTTCGCTGTGCGAAGTCGCCCGTCAATCCCACCGCACCGAATCCAGTCTTCGCGAGAGCGTCAAGCACCACTTCAACTATCCCTGACCAAACCCACGAACCCGCGGCCCGGCACCGAAGATCAAGATCAATCTTGTCGCTCATATGGAGCACCAAACCGTTCACGAAGCTCACGCACGACTCTTCGGCCTCTCCGACGACACCTCGGCACCTCAACGCGAACGATCCTCCGCCACGACCAATCCGCTCCCCTCCGGGAAAAGATTCGCCTCGGGAACAACGTCGTCGACCTGGTCGGAGGGTAGCTTCAACGCGGGATCCAGCGTTCCGAACAGACTGACGTTGGGATCGAAGGCAGCCCAGTCGATGTTCACCCTGCTGATCACGCCGGATGACAAAGCCTGCTTGGCTGCGCCGAGGCTGTCGGTGTTGACCGCGACGCGGCCATTCTGCAGAGGCACGATGCTTTCGCCGTTGAGCAGCACCGTATCGGGCGTAAACGCGCTGGCTTTGTCGAACAGCAGCGCGCCGATCGATCCACTGTAGCCCTTCAGCAGCACCGAGGCTGCCGAGCCTGCGTAGTTGATGCTCGGCGTGGTCGTCTGAATGCCGTTCACCGCAGGGACGATCAGGAAGACGTTTTGTCCTGCGCCGCCGGGTGTCGCTATCGCGAACGGGCTGCCCGCGGCACCGATCTCCCCGGACGCAGCGCCCAGGCCTCCGGCCCTGACTTCAACTGCGGATCCTAGAACGTTAGTTGTGGAAGAAGCTGAGTCCAGCGAACTGAAGACATTGTCTGCCGCAATCACGAGCACGCGCCCGGCGGCGGCATCCAGCACCGCGATATTGGCGTCGCCGCCGTTCGCTATGTAGGTGATGTCCGCGCCACTAGAAACCGTTGTCGCAACCGGGTCCATGTCGATGCTTCCGGCGAGCACGGAGATTTCATTGCCGCTGCTCGTGATGTTGCCGACCTGATTAAAGGCGCCAGTGGTTGCAAGACTGACAGGACCGGTGGCGCTGAGCGCGTTTACTGTCAGCCCGACTGTATCGGCGATGAATATTCCGCCTGCGCTGGTGTTAGCTGTGAGCGTGTCAATGGCAACGTCGAGCGGGTTATCGGCGCTACCGATGGACTTGGCTGTCAGGGTTGCCTGTCCGGCAGTCACGCTGGTTGCAGTGTTATCGGTGATCGTTCCATTGTTTGCGGTGATGACGACTGTGCCGGTGCCTGCATTCGCAGTTCCAAGGATCACGCTGCCAGTATCGCTGGTGATGGATATCGAGCTCGCCGTGATCGTACCGACATTTACGTCGTTGACGGTGTGCAGCACTGCGGAGCCAGTACCGGTATCGAGGCCGGGTACGGCAAGAGCATCGCCCGACGTCAGGTTAACGACGCCGTTATTGGATTCCAGCGTCCCTGTTACATTCAGTGAACCAGTACCACCTGCGGTCAGATTCACTGCCCCGCCCTGCGTCACCAGGCTCTGGACGATGACATTACCGTTGTTGGCTGTTCGCAGATTGACAGTATTGCCGCTACCGGACGAACGAACGTCAGCGAGAGTGACGCTATCCGTCTCGTCTATATAGACACCGCCGCTACTGGCATTGACAGAGAGTACGTCCGCCGCGGTATCGATGTGGCTATCCGTCGTGCCCACTGCACCTGCGGTGAGTGAAACGTTGGAGCCGGTTACCTTGGTTGTGTCGGTCCCGTCATCAGTCAACGTGCCCGCAGCAGACAGAACGACATCGTTCCCAGCAGCGGTGACGGTGTTCAACTGGAGGTTGGCCGCGTCGCCGATATAGATACCACCGCCGGACGCAGTCGCAGTCAGCGATGAAACCTGGGTGTCGATCTCCCCACCCGCGGCAGCAGAGCCAATTGAAGTCGCGCTCAGCGTCAGATTGCCACCGCTGACACGCGTTGCGTTGTCGCCGTCGTCTGTAATGGCGCCGCTCGCCGTGATGGCGATGTCGTTGCCTGTACCTGCGGCGCTCACCGTCCCGAGCTCGATGCCGCCGTTCTGGCCGATGTAGATGCCGCCGTTCGAGGCGTTGGCAGACAATCGGTTGACGGTGGTACCGATTTCGTTGCCTGCGCCCGCTGCGCCTATCGACGCTGCGGACAGAGCGAGACTGTCGGCGACGACTCGGGTCTGAGCGTCGCCGTCATCGGTGATGCTGCCGTTGGCGCTAATTGCTGCATCCCCAGCAGTGACCGAGCCCAACTGCACGGAATTGGCTGCGCTCGCGTACAAGCCGCCCGAAACACTCGCATTGAGCAATCCTGTATCGATATTAAGAGCGTTCCCCTGCGCGCCAATCGATGTCGCGGAGAGATTCGTGTCCTTTGCTATCAGATGCGTCGATGTGTCGGCCGCATCGGCGATAGCTCCGCCGCCACGAGCGGTCAGTGTCATCGTGCCATCTGTCTGTGCGACACCGGCCAAAGTGATGTTGCCCGTCACTATCGAACCCGCACCGCCCGCGTCAGTGCCTGCGGTGAGGGTCATCGGACCCGTTGACCGCAATGTGGAGTTGACCGTAATGCTACCGGTTGGCGCGCTGACATCGATCAGTCCTCCACCCACGGTGCCGCTGATCTGCAGATCGCCCAGATGAGAAATGAAGACCGGGCCTGCGTCGGCGGCTACAGTGACTGTGTTGCCAGCTGTATCGATCCGGCCACCCGCCGTGCCGTCCTCCGCGCCAACGCCGTTGCTGGCTTGCAGCGAGATGATGTTGCCAGCAGTAACGCGTGTGATTGAGTTGAGATCGCCGTCGTCTGCGATCGTCGTAGCACGAATCGAGACATTGCCACCGGCACTGATGCTGCCAAGCGCGAGTGTGCCAGCTGCCTGTACAACCGACAGGCTGGCGCCATTGCCAATAGTCGCATCCAGCGTATTGACGTTGGTATTCAATGTGGCATCGCCGCCGAGTCCGCCGGACTCGAACACCAGGTGCCCTGCACCCAGGTCGAAAACACGCCCAGTACGAACGACGTCGGTTGCACCGCGCACAAACAAGGTGGTCAGTGAGCCGGCCAGCAGTCCCGTCGATGAGTCCGGCAGGCGCAGTGTCGCGTCTGAACTGAAGCCTACCTCGCTGAATCCGCTCAACGCATTGTCGAACGTGCTGAGGGACAGGTCACCGGTCGACTGAATCAGCAATCGGCCCGCCCCTCCCGCGGAAATAGCACCGGCACCGGCCGTGAGGCTACTGCCCCCTGCAATGCCGAGATTGATCTGCCCCGCCGCGCTGGTGACCTGCGCACTGATCGGACCACCATGCGTGTTGATACCGATCGGAGCGCCCTGCCGCGTAGATAGATCGGTGACCGTGCCGATGTTGTTCAACGCGCGCAGCTGCACGCCGCCAGCACTGCTCTCGATAGACGCAACGGTCGCATCAGTCGGATCATCCACAATCGACCCTGCCGTCGCCTGAACTGATACAGGTCCTGTCGCACTGAGCTGTCCTATTCCCAAGTCACCCTGGGCCTGGTCGAGATAGATTCCGCCACCTTGTGCGCTGGCCGACACCGATCCCGCCTGCAGATCGAGCATTCCGGCACCGACGCCTGCGGCCTCTCCAATCGATCCCGCCGCGTGCAGCGACACGACGTTCGCAACGAGTTGCGAGCCGGCACCGCCGACGCTGTCGTCAAGAATGCTGCCGCCGCTTGATGTAAGCGACACTGAACCGCCGGCGCGAACATCTGCCACGCGGATATTGCCGTCGCTGACCAGGTCGACATCGCCGCCAGTACCAGCGACGACCTGTGTGAATGCGACGGTGGATCCGACGCCCCCCGTGTACGCGATATGTACGTTGCCAGAACTTGAAGCGCTGATGCTTCCGTTCGGCGCAACCACGGCGATCGCGGTTCCTGCCGAGCCGATGTCGCCTCCGGCAATCAATGACAGCGATCCGGTAGTCACAGCCGTACTCGCCAGTGCCGAAATCGCGCCGCCCGAAGTTACGGAGACGCTCTGACCCGCCGCAGTCTGCATATTGCCGAGCACGGTGCTGTTGCTCTCGTTAATGACAACGCTGGCAGCGGCATTGGTCGTATCGGCGGCGTTTCGAACAGCCGCTTGCACTGAACCAAAACTGTTAGTGCCGTTTATCGTGATTGCCGCGCCGGCATCGTTCAGCGTCTTGAATTGCGCCGCGCCGCCGATACTCAGGCCGCCGGACTGAGAAAGCGCACCGCCTGCCGTGACAGTCAAAGCGCCGTCGATCGTGAGTGCTCGCAGATCCAACGCATTCGAGTCGCTGACGGTAACGTTCTGAAGATTACCCGGGCCTCCGGACGCGAAGTTCACCGTGCCTGCAAAGGAGTTGCCTGCGCTGTTGAGGATGATGGATTGTCCAGCGTCCGCCGTGAATGCTGAGTTGCCGCCAATGATGAGTGCGCCGGATTGTGTCAGCGACCCGCCCGAGGTAGCCGTAAGATTGCCGCTAATCGCCAGGGCCTGCAGTTGCAGCGCATTGCCGTCGGTCACCGTAACATTCTGCAGGTTGCCACTGCTCGCCGCGAAACTGACTGCCCCAGTGAACTGATTACCGGCGTTACCCAGCACAATCGACTGGCCATTCGTCGCAGTGAAGCTGGCAGTTCCGCCTACGATAAGGGCACCCGATTGGCTTATGCCGCCAGTCGCAGTTGCAATGAGATTGCCGCTCAGCGTCAGCCCTTGCAGATCGATAGCCGTAGAGTTCTGCAATGTTACGTTCTGCAGATTTCCCGATGTGTTTGCCGCGAAGCTCACGGCACCGGTCAGCAGGTTGCTGGCATTCATCAGCAGGATCGATTGGCCCGCATTTGCCGCGAAGCTGGACGATCCGGCCACGTTGAGAGCGCCCGACTGCGTGATCGCCGTTGCGGCAACATCAAGATTCCCGTCGATAGCAAGCGCCTGCAGATCTAGTGCCGTGGAATCGTGCACCGTGACGTTCTGCAGATTGCCAGCGCCGTTGACTGCGAGAGTCACCGTACCCGTGAACGCGTTTGAGGCATCTCCCAGCAAGATCGATTGACCGCTGGCGGCGGTGAAGCTGGAAGTGCCGCCCACTACCAACGCTCCCGACTGTGTCACCGAACTCGCGCCCACAATCAGATTGCCATCGATGGTCAGCGCCTGCATATCCAGTCCAACGGCATTGTTGACGGTGACGTTCTGCAGATGTCCGCCACCGCTGGCGGCGAGGCCTACAGTGCCGACAAAATTATTACTGGTGTTGTTCAGCGATACGGATTGGCCACTGGCCGCGGTGAAACTCGAATTTCCCGTGACGTTGAGCGCACCCGACTGCGTGATCGCGCTGGCGTCGATGGTGAGGTCGCCTCCGATGGTCAGCGCCTGCAGGTCAAGCGCAGTGGAGTCGTTGACGGTAACGTTCTGAAGGTTACCTGTCGCTGCACCCAGACTCACGGTGCCGGTGAACGCATTGCCGCTGTTGCTCAGGGTGATCGAGCGGCCGTTGCCCGCAGTGAAATTCGAGTTGCCGCCGACAACCAGCGCCCCGGATTGAGTCAGCGCGCCGTCTGAGGAGGCCGTAAAGAAGCCGCCGATCGTCAGCGTTCGCAGATCGAGCGCCGTCGTGTCGGCCAGAGTAACGTTCTGGAGATTGCCACCGCCGTTGGCAGCGAGGGTGACCGTGCCGGTAAATAGGTTATTGGCATTACCTAGTGCAATCGACTGTCCGCCTGCTGCAGTGAAACTGGAATTCCCCTGCACACTCAACGCACCCGATTGCGTCAGCGCGTTAGCACCAACCGTGAGGTTCCCATCAATGGTCAGCGCTCGCAGATCAAGTGCAGTGGAATCCTGCAATGTGACGTTCTGCAGATTCCCGGTACCGCTGGCAGCGAAAGTGACAATGCCAGTGAACACATTGCTGGTGTCACCGAGGATCACCGACTGACCGCCGGCCGCGGTGAAGACGGACGTACCGCCGATATCGAGAGTGCCTGACTGGGTGATGTCACCCCCGGCCGCAACATTGAGGTTGCCGGTGATCGTTAGTGGCTGCAGGTCGATTGCCGTTAAATCCTGCAGCGTCACATTCAACAGGCTGCCACTGCTCGCGCCGATGGCTACCGTCGATCCGAACGAGTTGGCGACATTGCCCAGCAACACTGATTTCCCAGCGCCAGCGGTAAAGCTCGCTACTCCATCGGCTGAGATAGGGGCACTCTGCACGATGTCCCCGCCGGCAGTCACCGAGAGTCCGCCGGCAAGCGTGATCGTCCCATTGATAGTGACCGCGCCTCCCGATTGCAGGGTCAGCGACCCGGTGCCGGTATTCGCGATCTTGCTGCCGACCGCCAGCATGACGGAGTTGGTGCCCAGCAATGTCAGCGTATTGGCGTTCGCCCAGGCGATGTTGGCAGCGCCATCGACGAGCAGGTCCTGGGTCGCATTGTCGCCGGAGGTACTGGTCTGGACCACCACACTCGAGCCGCTCAGCTGATTGATGATCCAGCCGTCGTTGATACTGTTGAACGGCGTCGTCGCAGCCGTGTTGTTACCATCGACGATGGTGATGGAGCCGGGATCGAGCAATAGAGTTCCGGCAATGCCGTGCTCGCTCTGCAACCACGCGTGCCCGCCGATGCTCAATTGCTCGCGGCCGGAAACTTCAGCCTGACCGCCGTTGCCGGCTGCACCTTTTGCCTGCGCGGATATTTCGCCGTTGAACGTGGTGGCTCCGTCGGACCAGACAACAACCTTTCCCGCATCGCCGCTCGTCAGCGAATCGGCGCGGAGCACCGCACCGGACTGAACGTCAGTCTGCTGAGCATTGAGAATGGAGGCATCCGCGCCATGGAAACCGCCGCCGATGGATGCGCTACCACCACCAGCATTGCCGCTGACGTCGATGACCGACGTTCCCGTCAGCGCAACCTCGGCACCGCTCACTTGCACGTCGCCGCCGGTGCTGCTCGCTCCAACTCCGGCGGCATCCAGGGTGCCGCTGTTGACCACGCTGCCTTCTGGACCGAGCAGACGGATGCGGCCGCCGACGTTCTCGACCCGAGCAGCACGAATGACACCATCGTTGTTCACGGCACGGGCAATCACGTCGTTCGCCTGCTTCGCCGTGAGCAATACCTGCCCACCGTCAGCCACGATCTCGCCCGTATTGTTCACAGCCGAACCACTTGAGTTCGAGAGCAGTCCTGCGTCGACCTGGAACCGAGCCAAGCCGTCGCCGGTGAAATCCAGCGTTGCCGCTCGCCCTGCCCCGAGATTCACCGAACCGTAGTTCGCGACGATGAGACCGTTGTTGAGGACCGATCCGCCGAGCAATGCAACCGCGCCGCCGCTGGCTGCGGTGATCTGGCCGTTGTTGATAATCGCGCCACTCTGGGCCGCTGCGGTGGCAAACGCGTAGTGACCGGATTCGGCATCGGCGGAAGTGAGGTCGAGTGAACTCGCCACCAGCGAGCCCACGTTGATGCGTGCCGAAGCGCCGAAGACGATGCCGTTCGGATTGATCAGGAAGATGCGACCGTTGGCATCGATGCTGCCGAGGATCTGGCTGGGATTTTGTGACTGGATGCGGTTCAGGGCGACGGCGCTGGCCGACGGCTGGTTGAAGATCACGCGCTCCTGCGCTGAGACGTCGAACGATTGCCAGTCGATGCTCGCGCTGTGGCTGCTCTGATCGATCTGCGTCAGATTGGCCTGCGGAGTGCTGATAGTCGCGCTGCCATTGGTGACGGTGCCGTTGTGCGGATCGGCATGTGCGCCTGCCGCCGCCAGCGAGAGGATTGCCGAGACCGCAGCCGACAGATAGCGGGATCTGCCACTTGAGAGCAGCTGCGACTTCTGGATGTTCATGGCGATGGTCCTTGAGCTGCCGGGCGTGCGGTTACAGCGTGAAACCCAGGCGGAAGAAATACTGAGGATCGCGGCCATTGGAAGGGTCCGCCGAACTGATCGGAGTCGCGATATCGATACGCGCGAAGAACTGATTGGGAACACTCAGTTGCAACGCCACTCCGTATCCGGACAGATCTATATGGTCCTGTTCTCCGGGCAGCGCCTGGTTCAGCCGGCCTGCGGCGTAGTCGACGAACAGCGAGGCCTGCAGGATCTGGCCCCAGGTATGTCCGCCGAATGCCGGGCGCGATGCGAAGCCGGGTGCGTTCACCACCCATTCCAGGGATGCAAAGCCGGCGCTATCGGCCAGGAATTCGGCCGAGGGATAGGCTCGCACCGTGTCCGGGCCGCCAATCGAAAATTGTTCGAGCGACACCAGGATGTCATCGGAGTATTGACCCGATGCCCGCAGCAGCAACGCGTTGTTCTGGGTGATGCGCTGGAAGCGCTGTATCTGCCCCACGACCTTGTCGAAATTGCCGCCGGCATCGAGGCGGCTTGCGCGCACTCCCTGCTGCGAGTCGTAATCCGTCAGCGATCCGAACAGGTCGTCGAAGCCGTGGCTGTACGTTACGTTCACCTGCGTGATGCCGCGGCTGCGCACACCGATCTGGCCCCAATGGAATCCCAGACTGCCAACCGAGAGAATGTCGCGGGCAGTAATGGCACCCTGCTGTTCGAACTCAGCATCCTTGCGTGCGAGCGAAACTTGAAACGAGGCATCGCCGAGACGCGTCTTCGACAGCATCCGTGTATAGCCGAGCTGTTCGATATCCGTGGTGCCCTTGATACCCAGTTCGCGCAGCAGTTGGCCGACTTCGAACAGATTGTGCGAATACCCTACCTGCAGTTCGTTCTTCGGCCCGAGAATCGGCAAGCGATAGTCCACACCGCCGTAGACTCCCTTGGAATCACTGTCGCTTGGATCGAATGCGTACAGGCCATAGATGTTGAGCTTGTCCGCCTGTCCCAGCGGATTGTTGACGGTGAGCCCGACGTTGGCGCGGTACTCGCCGCTGTACTGTGATCCCTGGTTATCCAGTGTCGTATCCAGGACCAGACGCTCCTCGTGCTGCGTCTTCACCACCAAGTCGGTGGTGCCGATCCTGTCGCCCGCTTGGAAAACTCCGAACGCCGACAATCCCGGGTAATCGGTGAGATACAGCAGCGCGCTTTCCATGTCGTCCTTGCGCACCGGACGCGAGAGCAACGGCTTGAACGGTCGCGCCAGCGTTCTGGCGGAGTACATCTTCTGCCCCTCGAAGCGCACATCGCTGAGGGCGCCGTCCAGGATCAGGATGTTCACCACGCCGTGCATCACGTCCTGCGCGGGAACCACCGCTTGCGCCAGAATCAGTCCGTGCCCGCGATAGCTGTCAGCAACGCGATTCGCAATCTCCTGCAGCTGATTGACGCTGTATCCGTCGGCGGGCTGTGCACCGACTGCAGCAGAGAGTATTGAATCGACCTCTGCTTTCGGGACATCAGGCTGGGTGGCAGCTCCCAGCAATTCGAACTTCGTTACGCGAACCCTTGGTCCTTCGTCCAATCCGAGAGGCCGTTCGGGAACGCGTGGGACCACAAACGGAGCAGAATTCGCATCCGAAAGCGGCACCGGCGATTGCCGTGGCTGCGCGCCTCCGGGTGTGGCCGCTGGCGGAATGCCCTGTTGCGCCCAGCAAGTCGTCGCAAATAGAAAGACAAAGACTGCCTTGCACACGATCGAGGTCGTCGTGCGAGCCGGAGCGGCGTTCACCTGTTTTTCTTCCTCTGTATTTCTTGGCTGCCGGCTCATCGCAGCTCACGCAACACACGGAAACCGGTATTGGCGGCCGCATCGCCGGTACTGCTTCTGGTCAATGCCGGACTGCATTGGGATACGGGATCGTTGAAAGCTCCGCCGCGGGCGCTCCAACCACTCGCGGTCTTCACCCATTCCTGCGCATTGCCGACCAGGTTGTAGAGACCCCACCCGTTGGGCTTGCCCGAACGCACGCTGCCGAGCGCGAAGCCGCGGATCTGCTGGCCGTTGATCTCCACGACGCAATTGAAATCGCGCTCGGTGCTGCCGCCGGGAGCGTTGGCGATATATGTCCATTCCGCATCGGTGGGGAGCCGATAGACGAAGCCCGTGGTTGCACTCAACCACTCGACATAGCGCTGTGCGTCAGCAACGGGCACATCCGTCAGCGGCAGGTCAGCCTGCGCGCCTGCGCTCTGGCACTTACCCGACTGCTTACAGAACTGCGCATAGTCTGCCGCGGAGACTTCAAAGCGTCCGACTGCGAAAGGCTTGGCGATACCGCCACCTGCCGGAACGACTACGAGTTCAGGTCCACGCCCTGAAGGCAGCGTGTCGAAACAAACTCCGCGGCTGCGAGTGCCGTAGCCAGCGAGGGCGGCGGTACACGTCGTGCCTGAACCAGGCGTCGATGTTGCGGGTTGCGCGGCAACCTGTGGCGTCGACTGCGGTGCTGCCTGGGTTGTCGGCTCGGCCTTGGGTGCCGACGAAACAGTTGCCGCAGAAGCGGGCCCGGACGGTACGGACTCGGTCTTGGCAGACTTGGCATTCTGGGCCGCAGTGAGGCGCTGCTGATATTGCGCGCGCAGGGCAGCGATCTGCGCGTTGTTGCGATCGAGCTCCAGCGCGCGATCGATCAGTGTGATTGCCGCGTCAGGGTGATTATCGCGATCGGCCACAGTTGCAAGTCGCACATAGGCACTCGCGATCGCCTGCGGCGCGGTCGTAGTCAGGAACGAATCCCCTGCCGGGAGACTCGTTCGCAGCTCACGCAGCGACGCTGCCGCCTCCACGACTTCGTTCGCCTTCGCCTGATCCAGCAACTTCTGCCGCAGCGCCACCAGTTCCGCGGCCCGCTTCTCCTGCTTGTCGCGGACATCCTGATCCGCACGCATCTGTGCGAGCTGCTGTTCCTCTTGTGCCATTGCCGGCAGTGTCGGAGAGAATGCCCGGGCCCGTTGCAACGATCGTTCCGCTTCGCTGAGCCTGCCTTGTGAGCGCAGGGCCGTTGCAGCGGCGAGATGACTGGTCGCGGCTTCATTCTTGGCGTCGTTCAGATAGGCATCGGCAGGTGCCAGG
The DNA here is from genome assembly GCA_036498785.1 of Steroidobacteraceae bacterium. Classification (GTDB taxonomy): domain Bacteria; phylum Pseudomonadota; class Gammaproteobacteria; order Steroidobacterales; family Steroidobacteraceae; genus Steroidobacter. The sequence goes on from DASYEW010000017.1 coordinate 19,152, forward strand.
TAAGCCGACAATTTCGCGAGCTGTGCATTGACGCGAGCATCCCAGTCATCGCCCGAGCCGGGTGCCTTCAACAGCGCGTCCAGCTCACCTTTCAAGCCGGCAATGGCGGCCTGCTGCTGGGAAGACGCCGCAACACCTGACTTGTCACGGTCGCCCACAATGGCAAGGCGCTTGCCTTCCACGAACTGCGGCGATGTCAGATCCGCATAGCGCGAGAGCAATTCCTGTGCGCCGTCATACGATTTCTGTGCGACCAGCGACTGCACCTGCTGGTCGAGCAGCTCCTGCAGGCGCCGCTGCACTCGATTCAGATCCGGGTCCTGCGGAGCCTGCGATTGCAGTAGCGACAAGTCGGCGTGCACCGCGTCGAACTCGGCGAGCGTCGCCGTGCGCGAGAACTCCTGTGTCAATTTGCGCCGCAGGTCGGCCACCCGGGTAGCGCGACTTTGGGCGTCGAGTTCGCGACTGACGCGGTCGCTCAGATCCTTCAAAGTGCTGTCGGACGGCGCTATCGCCATGCCTGCCTGGACCAGCAACTGCGCCAGCGCCGCGTCGGATTGGCGTAGGGCAACTTGCGCCTGCTCCGCGTACGCGGAAGGCAGCCGGGGATCGGCAAGTAGGGGATGCTGCGGATCGATCTGCGCGAGGACGGCCAGAACACTGGAAACATTCTCGGTGTGCTGGGCGGCAACCAGCCAGCCTTGTTGCAGATACTGGTCGAAGCGATCGCTCAGCTGCTTGATCTGATCGTTCTTGCGCGTCGTCAGCCGCTCGCCGATGCGGGCGACGGCTTGCGAATCGGGGAAAAGGTGCGTCAGCTGGGTGATGAGTCCAGCAGCACGGGGATAGTCGTACCGCTGCTTGCTGCTGTCGGTGGCAGCCTCGATCCGATCGTTGAAATCCTTGATGAGCGTGTTGCGCAAGTTCTCGTCGAGCAACATCGTGGCGCGCACCTTGGGCGCGAGTGCCTCGATTTTCGGCAGCGCCTGTTCGATCGAACCAGCCGTACCGCTACGGATCGTAGCCGCGAGCGCCTCGGCGCTGCGACGCTGTATGTAGTCCGGCACCAGGTACGCGGCGGCGACACCGAGCACAATCAGAATGACAGCAGCGGTGATCCACCGACCGGGCGAACGTTGTTCGGGCGAGATCTCTTCCAGGAACTTGTTGACGCTCACCGTCCGCGCAGCCCGATCGAAAGCCAGAGAGCGCCGCAGCGCACGCCATTGCCGGCTCGTCAGCCCGCGTATCGGCTTCGGCTTCAGTTTCGATTCGCGCGCGTGCGTCGCCGACTTGCCGGCAAACGGGTGAACTCCCGTCAGTAGCTCGTATGCGACGCAACCGAGCGCGTAAACATCGTCGCGTGGATCCGGCTCGCCGCCTTCCAGCATTTCGCAGCTGGCATACGCCGGCGTGAGCGCGCCCAGCGTGCCTGGATCGAACAACGTCTGCGTACCGGTGTCGTCCTGGCCTTGATGCTTGGCCGCCCGCGCGATGCCGAAATCGAACACCTTGATCGCACCGCTGCGAGTCAGGAAGGCATTTGCGGGCTTGAAGTCCGAATGCACGACTCCGTGTTCGTGCGCATAGGCCAACGCGCTGCAGAGTGCACGGATGATCGGCATGGCCTTGAGGATCGGCAGACCGACGCCGCTCTGCTGCCGGACATAACGATCCAGTGGCTCGCCTTCCAGCAGCTCCATGACCATGAACACGTTCGCGCCGTCGCGATCGAAGTCGTACACAGTCACGATGTTCGGATGCGCCAGGTTCTGTGCCTTACGCGCTTCGCGCTGCAGTGCCTTCAGGGACTCCGGATGACGCTTGAAGTCCTCATTCAGTACCTTGAGCGCCGCGTAGGGATGCCGGTCCTGCGCTTCCTCTTTGCGCTTGTCGCGGGCGCGAAAGACGACGCCCATGCCGCCCTTGCCGATCACGTCTTCGAGAACGAAGCGGTCCTTGATGATGTCGCCCGGCTGCGGTACCCGAGAGCTGGTTCCCGCCCAATGGGCAGGTTCGACCGTGTGAGCTGCCGGAGTGTGAGCAACCGGCGCATAGGCCGTTGGCGCGTCGGCCGAAGGCTGGTCGCGCGCTACAGGGCGGTAGTGCGTTTCGTCATCGTCACCGGCCGAGCGTAAAGCAGGGCTCAGCCGTGTCTCTTCAGAATGGGATGTCAGGTCGACCGCCGGAGCGGGCGCTGGTGAGACAGGCGGCAGGGTGGAGCGAACTACATCGACGAGCGCCAGGTACGCGGTCCCCGCGATGCGCCCGGAACGGTAACTGGTTTCGATCAGCGTGGTCAGTACCGGTGCCTGCGCCGGTTCGCGGGCGAGATCGGACCGCAGCTCACGCTCGAGCGCCGGCAGATCCGTGCGACCGTCTATAAAGGACTCGAGTGCGGGGCGAAACTGACTCATTCGCCGCCGTCACGGCGAGCCGCAGGCAGCACGCTCCCAGGAAACCAGTTCATATTTGGCCGCAACTCTTGCTGATGGAGGTCGGACGGGCGGTGCGGCGTTTGGAGTTCTGATGTCCCGTCGCTCCGTGGCGACGCGTCGCAGCCGGACCGGATCATAAACCTACCGCTCGAAGCTAACCATCTGCCCCGCCTCACGGCGTGGGCCAAATGGCTCGAATCGTCCCCACCTGGCTCCGTCATTGGTGGACGCAGGGGGTGGATGCAGGGGTGAGGCCCTGGGCAGTATCTGGCGGCCCATGAGCTGTGGCCCAGGTCAATCCTGAGGAATCGGTCGCGGCAGTCTTGGGGATCCCGCCTGCGGCCTAGGTCCCGGCGGTCACAAGACGCCTTATGGCACCACCGTCACCTTGGCCGCGGTCTGGGTCTTCCGCTGCGCGTAGTTGACCTCACTGTCGATGAGCGCAACGGTGTCATCGCCGGCGCCAAAAATATTGTGCGATTCGCCGTCCTCGTTCAGGCGCGGGAACACGTGATACTTGCCGTCCCACGCCTGGTACAACCCGTAAAGATTGCCCTCGCGCAGGATGGCGATGTTGTGGCCGCCGAACTCGCATAGCAGCGCCTGCGGATCCTTCTTCAGGTAACCCTTCAGGTCGAAGTCGACGGCTTTGGCGGTCTCATTGAGCTGAGTGGCGCTGTTCACCAGTTTGCTGTAGTCGACCTTGCCGCGCGTGAAGTAAGTAATGATGAACTGCGCAGCGATGGAGCAGTTCCTCACCCCCGCCTCACCGAAGGCCGAGCTGTCGATCACCTCGGTCATGTTCGGCAGGACACTCTTCACGAGCGCAATCCCCTTGGCTTCGCTATCGATGCCAGTCACCAGATCGTTCAGCTGCCTGAGTCTCGACATCGTGTTCAACCTCGCAAGCGTGCGTGCGGATGGAGCATCGATTCTAGCAGGCCGCTGAAAAATTCCTCACGGCAGTCTGTGAGTTTGCACGCAGTTTCGTGCTTGTTTTACAGGAGATTCATAGCGGCATCGAGCTGCCGACCGCCGGCGATTCGCGCCGGGATGTCACGTAGATATTTAGTCCTAGGACTTTCGTTATAGAACGCCCACGTCATCGTCACACCGCACGCACGATGCAGCGCTTATGTAGTAACGACGTGAAACGCAGCAGCGTACCGACGCAGGCACTCACATTCTCTTCAGTCGCGCAGGTGTCCATCGAAGAACGCAATCAGATCGGCGAATGCGCGGCGCGACAGATGCTCGGCGGTGGCATCCGGCTCCAGGCGATATTCCTTGGTGAACGTTGCATGGGGCCGGTCGCCAAGACGATTACGCGAATCCGTTGCGCCATATTCCCGAATCTCCAGTCCCACCGGAAACTCCTCCCGCAGCCGCTCTAGTTTCTCGTGGGGGCAAATGCGATCGGCAATACAGCGAACGGCCAGTATGTTTGCGTCGCCTTGGGCCAATCTGTCGCGCGCGGCGGCGATATCGGCTTCACTCACATTGAGTCGACTCATCCATTTGCCACGTCCGACGCCAAACGCTGCAAACAATGGCGAGAGCGGTACCGACGGTTGCGCTGCGACCGCGGCAACGACACTCGGATCAATGACCAACGGAATCGCAAACGCTCCGGTGAGACACATGCCGATCGCACCAACACGACCGCCGCCATTGTGAAAGCTGATGTACGACGCGAGCGAGCGCAACCAGATCGTGACGGGTGCGGATATTCCGGCGCGCAGATTTGCAAACTCCCTGGATATGCAAAGCTTCATGACATTGCGTAACGGTGCGCGTGCGCCGAACGGACCGAAGAGCCAAGGCGCGTAAACCTGGAACCTCGCGTCGATCAGGCGTCGAGCAAACAGGAGCAGGCCAGGAGAGAAACCGGCGATCTCCGGCATGAGAAGCAGCGGAGGATCGCTGCGGTCGCCAGCGTAGTACACGCAATGCGTCCAATCTCCCGCAGCAAAGGAGAACTGTGAGAAACCCTCGAGCGCCGGACCTTGGACGGCGGCAGAGCCCTGCGAACTACAGTCCGGAATTGGATCTAACTTGCTTGCGCCACGCATGAGTAATCTAGATTTCTCGGCCAGGAACCCCGCGTGAATGCAGAGTTGTTCTTTGCGCGTAAATTGCTGTCGCACATGCATTCGCGTCAATTGAATTTTCTGTGACTAGCTGTGTTGGCGGTCGGTACAACCTCGTCTTCGTTCTACCCGCCGGCCTCAGCTGCCTCCGTTCGCTCCACCCACCCGACGCTCCGTTCGTTGGCGCAGCCTATCTCCGTTTGCCGGTGTCCGTTCGTGGTGAGCTTGTCGAACCATCCCTGGACACGGGCAGTCGCCGACTTGCGGAGTTCATCCTTCGACTAACTCAGGACGAACGGAGTGAAGTATCAGAGGAGCGCGGAGTGACGCGAGAGCAGTCATCCTCAGTGCCATCGCGCTGACCACAACAGACAAAACCCGCCTCGAGTTCGCTCTACCCCGCCTGACCTCCGCTATCTCAGTTCGCTCTACTCACCTAGCGTCAACCTATCTCCGTTCGCTGGCGCCAGCCGGCCTCCGTTCGCCAAACATCAGCCTACCTCCGTTCGTGGTGAGCCTGTCGAACCACCTCCGAAAACGAAAGCCGCTCGCAGGCGGAGCTCATCCTTCGACTAGCTCAGGACGAACGGAGTGAGGATCCAAAGAAGCGAACAGTGACGCGAGAGAGAGCGAGGGAAGGCGCTAGCAAGTCATCCGTCAGAATCGCTGCCGTGCTTTTGCGTCTCGCGGAGTTTTCCCACCTCTTCGGCTGTTATGGTGGATGCCTTTGCACCGAAGCGGCCGGTAACGTAGTTGGCTACTGCCGCGATCTCACGATCGTTGTACGCGCTGCCGAACGCCGGCATGGCGAGCGGACCGCCCGGCGTTTGCCGCGTCGAGCCTGACAGCACAATCTGCACAACGTTGGTTGCAGTCGGATCATTCACTGCGCGCGTGCCCGTCAATGTTGCGTGCGAAGCCAACGGACTCACGCCCGTCCAGCTATGGCAACCAGCGCAAGCCCCGGCGAATACCCGCTTCCCCTGCGGATCGACGTTTGCGACCAGGCCCTCTTTCGGATTCAGCGGAGCAGATTCATTTTTCGTCGCCGGTAGATCGGAAGTCCTGATTGCCGGCACGCTGCGCAGGTAAGCGACGATGGCGCCTATATCGCCAGGCGTGAGTTGAGCAAAGCTCAAATCCACAGCCTCTGCCATGGGCCCGGAAGCGGTACCGCGACCCTTCGCATGCCCGGTCGACAGATATTGGGCAAGCTCGGCTTCGCTCCAATCGCCCACCCCCGAAGCCGGGTCGCTCGTGATGTTGTACGCACGCCAGCCATCGGAGACAGCACCGGAAAATTTGTTCTTGTTGTCCAGGGCCTGCAGCAGGTTGCGCGGTGTGTGACAGTCACCGCAATGAGCAAGCGCCTCGACGAGATATGCGCCACGATTCCACTGCGCGCCGAGTTCCGGCGTGGGCTCAAACCGCTTATCCGGATTGAATAGTCGCGACCAGAAGGACATCAGCCAGCGTTGGTTGAACGGAAAGGCCAGGCGATTCTCCGGTGCAACGTTCTGCACCGGTGCCAGGGTGAAGAGATACGCCTTGATGGCAAGCACATCTTCGTCGGTGAGGTAGGTGTATGCCGCGTACGGAAATGCGGGGTACAGCTTTTTCCCCTCGCGGCTGATCCCCTTGTGGACCGCGGTGAGAAAATCGGTATCGCTCCACTTACCGATGCCGGTTTGCGCATCCGGCGTGATATTGGGGGAATAGAGAGTGCCGAATTCGGTCTTGAATGGGCGTCCTCCGGCGAACGCCGTCCCACCAACCGCCGTGTGACAAGCCTGGCAGTCCGCGGCCAGGGTGAGATAGCGGCCACGCGCAACAGGATCCGTTTCTTGAAAGTCTGGCGGAACGCCACTGGGCTTGCCGTCGTAGGCAGCCAACGCGACGCTTTTCTTCGCGACGAAGGCCATCGGTCCGGGGCGCGTGGCAAACCAGCCGAGCACCAGGAGTCCGAGCACAGCTACGGCACCGATGACGACACCGACGCCCTTTGCAACCGAAGAGCTCATGCTGATTTCCCTTGCGCCAGCAGCCTCCGATCGATCGGCAGGCGGCGCAGTCGCACACCGGTGGCGGCATAGATGGCGTTGCCAAGAGCAGGCGGTCCGGCCGTCGTTCCCGTCTCTCCGATACCGCCGGGCGCTTCGTCGCTGCGGATGAGATGCACCTCGATCGGCGGTACCTCGTCGATACGCAGCATCCGATAGTCGTTGAAGTTGCTCTGCTGGACGCGCCCCTTGTCGATGGTGATTTCCCCGTACAGCGCGGCGGTCAGACCGAAGATGATCCCGCCCTGCAACTGCGCCACGACCGTGTCCGGATTCACGACGATGCCCGTATCCACCGCTGAGACGATGCGGCGCATGCGAATGTCGCCGTTCTTATCCACTTCCACTTCGGCGACGGTTGCGATGTAACTTCCAAACGCGAACTGCGCCGCCACACCTCGCCCCGTGCGTGCAGGCAGCGGACTGCCCCACCCCGCCTTGCTCGCAGCCAGGTCGAGGGCAGCCAGCAATCGTGGCGACTTGCCCAACATGTCGCGGCGAAAAGTCACGGGATCCTTGCCGGCCTTCCTCGCAAGCTCATCGATGAAGCTCTCGATGGCGAACACATTGTTATTGGGGCCTACCCCGCGCCAGAAGCCGGTTGGAACGGCAGGCGGTTCATCGCGCAGATATTCGACCTGCAGATGCGGAATGTCGTACTGGATGTCCGCACCGCTATCAATGGCATCGATGTCGATGCCTTTCTGGAATGCCGGTGGCAGCCAGCGCGCAAGGATCGCCGAGCCGGCGATGCGATGCTTCCACCCGACAATCCTGCCATCGGCCACGCTGGCCGATAACACATCCCGATAGACCGGACGATAGACGTCGTGCTGGATATCCTCCTCGCGGGACCAGACCACCTTGACCGGTCCGTCGACCTGCTTGGCGATGCGAACAGCTTTCTCCACGCCATCCACTTCCAGCCTCCGACCGAAACCGCCGCCAAGTACATGGTTGTGCGCCGTCACTTTCTCCAATGGAAGGCCCGTGACCTTCGCAGCAATCGCCTGACAGCGCGATAGCACCTGCGTACCCATCCAGATCTCGCACGCGTCAGGCCTCACATGCACTGTGCAGTTCATCGGCTCCATTGCCGCGTGTGCAAGAAAGGGCATCTCGTAGGCAGCGTCAAGCCGCTCGCCGCTGCTCAATCCCTTTGCAAGGTCACCGACTTTGCGAGCGACAACGCCTTCTTTCTCGCTTGCGGTCCTGATCTGGCGCCACACGGTTTCCGAGTTGACCTGCGCGTTGGGGCCTTCATCCCAGGTGATGTCCAAAGCAGCGAGCCCCTGCTTCGCGCTCCACATGTGATCACCGACAACCGCGACCAGATCATCGAGCACCACAACCTGGCGGACGCCGGCAACCTGTTTCGCTTTGCTGTCATCGACATGCTTGATCTTGCCGCCGAACACCGGGCACGCGGCCAGCGTCGCGAACTTCACACCTAGCGGCATGACATCGATGCCGTACACCGCCTTGCCATTGACCTTGTCCGGGGTGTCGAGCCGCTTGAGCGGCTTGCCGACAATCTGGAAATCAGACACCGCTTTGAGCGGCGGATCTTTCGGCGGCGCGATACGGCTCGCGTCCTCGATCAGTGCGGTGTACGCAAGCCTGCGACCGCTCGATGCGTGGACCACTTCACTGTTTTCACATCGACAAGTATTCGCAGCCACTTTCCAGCGCTTTGCAGCTGCTTCAGTCAGCATCGCACGCGCACTTGCGGCGGCTTTACGCAGCGGCATCCAGAAGGCGCGAATAGAGTTCGAGTTGCCTGTGACCTGCAGGCCGAAGGTGGGATTGCCGTACAGCGCATCATTGGGGGGCGCTGTTTCCACCTGCACCTGTTCCCATTTCACGTCGAGCTCCTCCGCCAGGATCATGGCGATCGACGTGTACACCCCCTGCCCCATTTCCACCTGCGGCATGATCAGCGTGACCACCCCTTGTGGGTCGATGCGAACAAATGCGTTGGGCGCAAACACGCCGTGCGCCTGCGCATTCGCCGACGCCTCTGCGGGAATGTGAAAGCCCAGTAACAAGGCACCGCCCGTTGCAACTCCCGCCTGTAGAAATGCTCGACGCGATGTCGATGTGACGCTGAAAGGACCTGTCGCAGCTTCGGACATGATCGATCTCCGCAGCAGAGGACCTATCGGGCTTTGGCCGCTTGCTTGATGGCTTCGCGAATGCGCAGATACGTGCCGCAACGACAGATGTTGCCGGCCATCGCGGCGTCGATGTCAGCGTCGTCAGGATTGGGAGTCGTTTCCAGCAATGCGGTCGCCGACATGATCTGTCCGGACTGACAGTAGCCGCATTGGATGACCTCCAGGTCGAGCCAGGCTTGTTGCACCTTGGCCCCTACTACGCTTACCCCGACGCCTTCAATCGTAGTGATGGGCCGTTCGCCGATCGACCCGACCGGCAACAGGCACGAACGAACGGGTACGCCATCCAGGTGAACAGTGCAGGCACCGCATTGCGCGATACCACATCCGAACTTGGTACCTGTGAGCCCGAGAATGTCGCGAAGCACCCAGAGCAACGGCATGTCGGCCGGCGCATCGACACTGCGCGACTGGCCGTTGATCTTCAGCGTGATCATCTGCGGACCTCTCGCTGGGAAGGGAGTAGTTATCTACCGGGCCGGACGGTTGACGTTATTCCTTCCGCCATCGACTCGTCCAGTATCGTTATACAAGGAGAGATCCGCAGCGTTCCTTGAGGCGCGTCCAATCCCTTCAGTGCGCACGAAGCGAGTTGTGTGGTGGCGCAGCAAAAAAGCAGAACGCCACAAACAAAAAACCCGCCTCGAGGGCGGGTTCTTCGTCACGCCTTGGCGGCGTAAGAGGCGATGCTTACTGAGCGCGGCGACGGCGACCCGTCAAGCCAACACCGAGCAGGCCGATGCCCATCAGCGCCAGAGTCGTCGGTTCCGGAACCGAGGTAACCACTGCGCTGCGGTCGCCGTAGGCTTCCAGGGTTGCGCTCTTGACGACGAAATCGCCGAGAAGCGAGCTTACGGTGATGTCGTACTTACCCGTATCCCACAGTGTCAGATGGGTGTTGACGGTGAGCGGATCGACCGAATTGAGGCCGCCGAAAATCGTCGACACGAAGGTCGTTGTCGTGAAGCCGAGATCGCTGACTGCATCGATCGCGATGTTGCCCAGCTCGTACGTGAACAGCGATTCCTTGTCATCGGCCACGTCGAAGCTGAACACCAGCTTGGTCAGCGAGTCGATTCCAGGGCGGTAGCCGTTCGGACCATCGGTGATGTCCTGGGTGAACGTAATCGATTCGCCGCCGCTCACCAGCTGCTGGCTAAGGGGCACGTTATATGTGTCGCTCCACGTGGTGGGAATTGCGTTTGCAGCGCCGGCCACGGCAGTCAGAGCCAGGACGCTCGACACGAGCAGGGAAGCTTTCTTTACATTCATGGAGTGATCTCAGAACTCAGATGGACGTTGATACGCGGCCTGTTTGCCGTACTTTCAACCTAGATAAAGCAATTGTCAGGCCATCGACTAATAATCCTTATATATCAAGCAATTACAATTTAGATGCGGCGCCGCACCAGAAGCCTTGCAGCGCATCGTAAAGATCACCGACGGCGGGGCTCGCGACCAAGTGAGACGCACGTCACAGTCCTCAGCGCACCGGATCTCCGCCGCCATTTTCTTGCGAGCTTTCGATCGTGCCGGCAAGATGTCGCCACCCCAGACGAAGCGACACTCCGGCGCCGACCGGACCAATGCCCATCGCCTCGTCTCCCCACATTGGAGATCGATTCTTGACCTCAAAGACAGAGCGCGATCCGCTGTCGATCACCGCGGCTGAGATGCGCGCCGTCATGGCGGGGCCGCCAGAACCCGCCGCCGAACTGCTACGTGCCGGTGCTCATGCCGGTCTTCCGGAAGCGCAGGCACTCTACGGCCAGATTCTTCTTGATGGACGGGGTGTCGACACCTCGCCTGTTGAAGCCTTTCACTGGTTCCGGCAGGCAGCCAGTTCAGGTCACCTCATGGCGATCAACATGGTCGGCCGCTGCTACGAGAAAGGGTGGGGCGTTGCCGCCGACAGAGACGCCGCGACCCGCTGCTACCAGATTGCGGCGGAAGACGGACTGGATTGGGGAATGTACAACTACGCTGGCGCACTGGGCCTTGGCGCTGGTGTGCCGAAGGACGACGCCGCTGCCCTGGCGTGGTTCCAGAAGGCTGCTGCACTCGGGCATGCCAAATCGATCAATTTCGTCGGCAGCTTTTTCGAAGAAGGCCGCTGCGTGCCCCAAGACATGAACAAGGCGGCTGAGTGCTATCGCGATGCCGCCGAAAGAGGCGACTTTCGCGGCCAGTTCAATCACGCCCGCATGCTTGCCCAGGCAGGACAGGTCAGGGACGCCTTGGTTTGGCTCGCGGCCTGCAATGAAACCTGTACGCCGCCATTTCGAGCCAGGATGAAGGCGCAGCTCGAAGCGTCGCCGATTACAGAGTTACGCGAGGCTGCGGCACGGTTCTGAGTGCGATGCGTGAGCAATCAATGAGTCCGAATCGTACTTGATCGGTCGATTCTGTATCTTGACCTCATTCTGGCCTCATTAAGCGAGGCCGCCTGCCGGGAGTTGCAGACCATGAAACCAGCCGGTTATGAATTCCAAAGCGACTTCGCCAGGGAGATGACCGCCCGAGGCAGGCAAGAGGGCCGGCAGCAAGGTCACGCGGAGGGTCGCGCCGCTCTCGTCATTCGACAGCTGACAGTGCGTTTTGGCGTGATCGATGAAGCAGTGAAGACACGAATTACTCAAACCACCATCGCAGATCTGGACGCGATAGGTGAGCGGCTACTGACGGCGCAGACACTGAATGAAGCACTGGGACCGCATTGAGACCCACTGAGCTGGAGCAGCAGAGGCGTTTCCGCTCCGAGTAACCGTACAGCCCGAGTAAGCGGATCGACCGACCTCAAGAAACGACCGCAATGTTCGCTGGGGGCGCGCCTGGCAACGTGAAGTAGAACGTAGCGCCCTTGCCGGGCTCGCTCTGGGCCCAGATCCGGCCACCATGTCGCTGAATGATCCGCTGCACGATCGATAAGCCGACACCGGTGCCTTCGAATTCGGCCACGGAATGCATGCGCTGGAACACGCCGAACAATTTATCGGCGTACTGCATATTGAACCCTGCACCATTGTCACGGACGAACAGCACCGTCTCACCGTCCGCTTCGGTGCAACCCACCTCGATTACGGCCGGCGCGCGTTCGCGCGTGAACTTGAAGGCATTGGATAGCAGATTGATGAAGACCTGCGTGAGCAGCGACGAGTCGCCATCGCATTCGGGCAATCTACCGATGTGCAGTTCGATTGCGCGCTGTGGCTCCTTAGCCTGCAGATCCGCGAGTACCTGCTGGACGACCTGATCGAGCTGGACAGTACGCCGTAACAACTGCTGCCGGCTGAAACGGCAGAACTTCAGCAAATCCTCGATCAATTGATCCATTCGCGCGGCACCGTGGACCACGCGCGTCAGCAATGCCTGTCCTGCCGCGGGCACCTGCTGCCCATAGTCCTCAAGATACATCTCGCAGAAACCAGTGATCGCACGCAGCGGTGCGCGCAGGTCGTGCGACACCGAACAGGAAAAAGCGTCGAGGTCGCTGTTGGCCGCCTCCAGCTCGGCAATGTATCTACGCTCACGTTCCTGCAGCACCATGTTCTCCAGCCGTAGCCTGCGTACGTTAAGCGCCCTGCTGATTACCGACAGGACGTTACTGAGATTGAACGGCTTGAGGATGTAGTCGAGCGCGCCATCCTGCATGGCCCTGACCGCCGTATCGACTGTGCCATGACCCGTCATCACCACGCCGGCCAGATTGCCATCGACTTGCCTGGCCGCATTGAGCAGGCTGATGCCGTCCATCTCCGGCATCATGAGATCTGTCAGCAGCATGTCCACTTCGCCCTCACGCAGAGTGGCGAGCGCCTGACGGGCCGAGCTATAGCCAGTAGTGACGTAACCCTCCATCTCCAGCGTGTCGCACAGAGCTTTCATCTGCGCAGCTTCGTCATCGACGATCAGCAGCCGTCCGAGCGCAGCGGTCATTCGGTCAACTCCCTGATAGCGATGCGCATCTCCTGCAGGCGCGGTGGTTTGCTGAGCACGCGATCGACATGCGGTGGAATATCGTTTTCGGCAAGCATGCGCTGCCCCCATCCCGTGAGAAGAATGACTGGAGTATCGGGAGACAGGCGCTTGACGCTCTCCGCCACCCTGCGACCATCGATGCGCGGCATGCCTAGATCGGTAAAGACGACAGCGAAAGCTTCCTCGGTTCCGTGCACACGAAGAAATGTATCGATACCCTCCTGTCCGCCGCCCGCCACAGTAATCAGGTGCCCGTCGGCTCCCAGTGCATCCTGCATTGCCTTGATGATCAGGGGGTCGTCATCGACGAGCAGCATGCGCAATCGCCGCTGCGTGAACTGCGTCGCCGGCATACGTGTCGTGGCCAGGAATGCCTGTGTGTATGCCGGGAAAATCATATGCATGGTGGTGCCGTGACCCACGCGGCTGTCGATCTCGAACTCGGCACTGTGGCGCTGGACCATGCCGTAGACCATGGCAAGACCCAGACCTGTGCCGCGCTCACCCTTGGTCGTGAAGAACGGCTCCAGGCAGCGGCGGCGTGTCTCTTCGTCCATGCCGACTCCCGTGTCGGTAATCTCTATCCTCGCAGACTGCACGTCTCCAGAAGCTCGCGTTGCCCGCGTTCGCAACGTCAGGATGCCGCCTTCGGGCATGGCGTCGACGGCATTGAAGATGAGATTCGTCAATGCATCGCGAATCTCGCCCTCCGCCCCCATGATGCCTGGCAAATCCGTCGCGAACTCGGTGCGCAATTCGATTGCAACTCCGTGTTGTTGCGGCAGGTCGTACCACTTGGCATGAGTGAGCTCGAGCACCTGTTCGACGATTCGATTGAGATCGACCAGCGCCAGCGTCAGCTGCGGCTCGCGCTGGCGATAGAACTCTCGCATGCGCGCAACAGTACCGGCCACATCGTCGATCGCGCGCTGAATCGTAGTGAGCGAGGAGCGAGCCCGCTGGCTGAGATTCGGCTCTCGCTCCAACAGCGACTCCGTGTACAAGGCGATCGGTGAAATCGCATTGTTGATGTCATGTGCAATACCGCTTGCCATCTGCCCAAGCGCCCGCAGGCGCTCCTGTTGCATCACCGTGTTCTGCGACTGTCGAAGATCGTCGTAAGCATTCTGTAACGCGCTGTTGAGCTGTGCCTGATGGGATGCGAGTGCGACATGCTGGCTGAGTTGTTGGAGAAATTCGCAATCGCCACTGGTGAAAGCGTGCGCCGCTCTTCGCGCCGCAATGAGCACGCCGAAGACACTGCTCTCGACCATGAGCGGCGCGATGACCAGCGAATACAGGCCGCCACGCGCCAGACGCTGCGGGAATGCAAACTGAATCTCACGGACGTCCGGTTCGTAGACAAGCCGTCCCTGGATGCATTGCGATAACCCGTTTCCATCGACGGGGAGTGCCGCCTGTTCGATGAGATCCAGACTAGCCGAAAGACTGCGGCTCGCGGCGCCGATCGTACTCACGCTGAGCGTCTGTGTTGCGGCGTTGTAGAGACAGATACAGCCGAAGTCAATCGGGAGATTTTCCTCTACGCTGCGCAGGACGACCTGGAAGATACTTGGCAAATCCTGGCGATCGCCGATGGCGACGGTGATCTGCTGCAGCAGGCTCATGCGGCTCATCTGGGCGCGCAGGCGCGCCTCGGACTGCTGGACCTGCGTGAGCATGTGATTGAAAGCGCCGGTCAACAGGTCGATCTCGAAGGTATCGGCAGGGCCGGCGCGCACACTGTAATCTTGGCGGTCGGAGACGGCCCGCGCGGTTTCGACCAGCTGCAGAATGGGCCGTGAGATCAGCGACTGCTGCCGGTAGGAAACGAAATACGCCAGCACGGCGGACAGCGCGACGACCAGTGTCATGATCAGGCCGTACAGCTGAAAGCGCTGCTGGATCGCCTTCAGGTCGGACTTCACGAACAGCGTTCCCAGTTGCTTGTTCCCCTGCCTGACGGGTTCGAATCCGACGACGTGCGATCCCTCGAACCGGTAGCCCGTGATCTCCGGAGTTGCCGGTAGTGAATTCGTCGCCAGTGCTTCGGGATAGGAAGCAAATAATGCACCTGACTGGTCATAGAGCGCGGCCGCGACGATGTGCGGGTCGGCCTTGAATGCGGCCAGGATGCTGCGTGCGTCATCTGGGTTGTCGAACGCCAGCGCGGCCGTACTGTTGGAGGCGATGGCTTGAGCGAGCGTATCGAGTTGCCGCACCACGGACTGCCTGAATGTCAGGAACTCGTAGGCAAAGAACGAGGCGCAGGTGAACAGCAATACGATGCCACTGGTGAGCAGCAGCATCTTCATCAGTTTCTTGCGGATTGGGGCGATGTCCGGTGCCATGCGTCAATCCCCACTAACCGGCGCGTCGACGATCTGCGCAGATCGCAACAACTTGGAACTGATGGTGAGGTGCGCGGCGCGGGCGGAATCGACGTTGACTCGCAACCGTATCCGTTTCTCCTGCGTCGCCAGCGCGATCATGACACCGTGCCGTGCGGCATCGTCGAGATCGCTGACGGTAAGCGTGCTGCGATGATTCAACACGGCAAGAATGCCGTCCAGGCGCGTAGCTTCGGAGGCATGCACGAACAGAATCTGGCAATCGGCGGCATCACTGACATTGTGAACGCGCCGGATCAGCAGCGGCCGGCCGTTTACCGTCTCCCCGCGCGTTGTTTCATCCAGCTGGTTACCGAATGGATCGTAACCGAAGACTCCAATCACGAACGGAGCGTCGGAGCTGGCGAAAGCGGACGGCGGCCATTCTACGAAGCGGGAGAAATTGAACAGAAAGACGGCTTTGACCTGGTACTCACTCGGAGCTGCGCACACACTTCCTGCGAGCAGTACCGTCGCAGCGACCAGAGCGGCCAGAACTCTCAGAACCCCCATCGCACCTGACCGTAGACATTGCGCTCGTATTCGCTACGGACCTGGGCATCGCCATATTCCGCATGAGTGGCGTGCAGCAGGTTGCGACCGGCAATCGAGATCTCAAGATTGCCCAGCGTCAGCCATGCCAAGCGCACGTCCAGCTCCGAATATGCCGGCACCGCCGGCTGCGGCAGCGAGCCAACGCGGCGTAACTCCAGATCCAGCTGGAAGTCGCGCGGCAGATCGAAGCTGGAGCGCAGCGACCACTGATAGTCCGGATCGTTGCGCAACGTCGCGTTGTCGACCCCGACCGGATCGGTGCTGCCCGCTTTGAGCTTCAGGTCCTCATGTAGATAGGTAACGCCCGCGGTCAGCGACCAGAACCGTAGCGGCCGGTAGCTGGTCCACGCTTCGATGCCGGCGACGGTACCGTCGATCTTGTTCTCTATCGTGACTGGAATTGCCGTGCCGCTGCGTAGCTTGTCCCACAGGTGCGCGAATGCAGTGACCGAATAGGTCAGCGAACTGGGGCGCTGGACGCGATAGCCCAGTTCGACCACGTTAGCCACCTCGGACTGGAAGTTTGGACCGCCGACCACGTAATACGGCGGGGTCCCGGGGAAACGAACGTCACGATCGTAGCGAGCCGGTGCTCGTACCGCGCGAGATAGCGAACCCCACAGCAGGCTATCGTCGGCAACCTTCCAGGCAAGGCGCGCGCTGGGAAGATATTCCATGCCGGTGTAGTCGTTCCTTTCCGCCTTGACGCCCAGCGTTGCATCCAAGCGATCGCGCAGGTGAATTTCATCCTGCACGAACACATTGCCCCATTGCAGGGCACGGCTTGACGGCACAAATACGGTGGCGAACCCCGGATCGATGTTGTCCTTGGCGTAGCGATATCCGGCGCCCCACAGAACGCGATGTTTGACACCGGGGATCGCGTACTGGAAGTCGAGATCGACGATGTCCGCCTTGGGCTTGTAGAACAGAGCGTCGTCGCGATCGGTGTGATCGACATACGCCTGCAGCTGAATCTGTGAGCCGCTTGCCAGCTCACGTTGCCAGCGGCCGAGGAGATTCATGCCGGAGACAGTCACTTCCGGAAGTTCGAAAGCACCGATGGACCCGCGGTCCTCCGAATCGCCCTTGTACGCATCGCCTTGCAAGGTGAAAGCGTCGGCGTCCGCCTTCCAGTCGGCCCGGAAGCCTACCTGACCGCGATTCCAGGTGTCGGGGATCGGGGTGCCGTCGGCACGGCTGGTGTTATCGAATTGTGAGTACTTGCCGTAGAAGCGGACCGCTCCCGAGTTGAACACTCTGCCAACGCGGACGTCACCGCCACGTTCGTTGTTACCCGCCCTCGCAGCCATCAGAGTGCCGGTCGTCTCCGTCGCAGGACGGGTGATGACGTTGATGACGCCGTTTACCGCGTTCGCACCCCACAAGGCAGCACCAGGCCCGCTGATGACCTCGATGCGCTCCACGTCCTCGAGCATGACCTCCTGCTGGTCCCAGAAGACGCCCGAGAACAATGGCGTGTAGACGGTGCGCCCATCGATCAGAACCAGCAGCTTGTTGCCAACCGCATTGTTGAAACCGCGGGCACTGATTGCGTACTGGACGGAATCGGCACGGGCGATCTGGAGATTGGGCGCCAGGCGCAGCGCCTCGGGAAGCGTGGTGGCGCCGGATCGGTGGATATCCTCGGCGCTGATGACGAATATCGACGCCGGCGCGTCGGCGAGCGACTCGCTGCGCTTGGACACCGATGTGACCTGGATATCCAACAGTTGATCGACGGAGAGCTGTTTGAGCGACCCGGTCGATTGGGCGACCGCGCTCATGGCTGACAACAGACAAGACACCGCGACGACGACAAGCTTCCTGCGCACTTTTTATTCCCGAACGACAATCCCCGGAACAGCTCGACCATGGCTGCAGCGGCGCGAGAATGCGGTGACATCGCTCTCATTTCCAGTAGGTATTCCCCTAACCCATGGTGGATTGTGCGGGGCAAGTCACACGTTTTCCGCTTGTTCCAAGCTACGTTGCTGCGGAACAATCATGGGACGAGCGGTGGCGGGGAAGACGGTATGAATTCGGTGACAGCAGCGCATGGCGAACGGGATATCGAGCCGGGACCGGTCCCGTCCCAGGGTCTCGCGCGCGTACTGATGGTCGAAGATGCGCAGGTCGAAGCCGAACTGGTCGCCCATCAGTTGCGCAAGGCCGGCTTAGCATTCTGTTGGGTGCGCGTCGAAACCGAATCGGCATTGCGCACGGCACTCAACGACTTCCACCCCACGATCATCCTCTCCGATTTCAGCCTGCCGCAATTCGACGGCCTGGCGGCGCTGCGCATCGCCAGCGAGTGTGCACCGGAGACTCCTTTTATCTTCGTTTCAGGAACGATTGGCGAAGAGCGCGCGATCGAGGCGCTGCATCGTGGCGCCTCGGACTACATCCTGAAGACCAACCTGAAACGCCTCGGGCCCGCGGTCAGCCGTGCGGTGAACGAAGCCGCCGCGCGTAACGAACGGCGCGCCATCGAGCAGCGCCTGCACGACATAGTCGATACCGCCCAGGACTGGATCTGGGAGCTGGATGCGGATCGACGTTTCGCCTTCAGCAGCGAGTCCGTCGCCACCATCCTCGGCTATTCACCGCAACAGATCGTCGGCACCCACCTGCTGGATCATCTGCACGAGGAAGATCGGGCCGCCGCCCAGCTGTCCCTCGGCGGGCTGGGCGAGTGCCAACGTCACGCACCGCGAGCCGTATATCGCTGGCGGCATACGAACGGCAGCTATCGCTGGCTTGAACGCAACGCCCTTGCCCTGATCGATGGCGGGCGAGTCACCGGGTTTCGCGGCGCCGAACGGGATGTAACCGAGCGGCGCGAACAGGAAGGTCGCATCGCGCGCCTGACACGCGTCCTGCAGATGCTGAGCGGCATCAACAGCCTGGTTCCACGCATACGGGATCGCAAGGAACTGCTTCAGGAGGCCTGTCGCTTCGGTGTCAAAACTGGCGGGTATGCCCATGCGATCGTTCTGCTGCAAAAGAGCGGCACGCCCGGTACGCAACCCTTCGCCTGGTCCGGTGTCGACGATCGGATCACCGAATCCCTGTGTACCTCCATTGCCGAGATCTCCAGTAGCGACGATGAAATCACGGAACGTACGTTGAAAGCCGGATCGGTGTTCGTGTGTAACGACGTCGCGCGCTCCGGCACAGACACGGCTACCCACGCCGCACTATTGCGCGCGGGATGCCGATCCGCGGTTGCCCTGCCCCTCGTCGTCGACAAGACACCGATTGGCATTTTGCTGCTGGGCGCGCGTGAAGCAGAAGTCGTCAGCGAGCATGAGCTGCGCATGCTGCGCGAAATGGCGGCGAATCTATCTTTCGCGCTCCAATACCTGCAGAAAGACAGCACGGTACGCTTCCTCTCCTATTTCAATCCGCAGACCGGCTTGGCCCGGCGCTCGCTGTTCTGCGAACGGCTGGGACGCTTGCTCGACAGCTCGACCGACCGTCACAGCAAAATTGCAGTAGCTATCGTCGACATCGAACAGCTCAGCGTCATCAACGACTCATTCGGCAGGCACACCGGAGACTTGCTGCTGCAACACGTCGCCGATCGACTGCGACAGCGGATTCACAATGGCGAACTGCTCGCGCAATTCGACGGCGGTACATTCGCCATGGTGCTGACGATTCCGACCCAGCCCGGCTACACCGCGGACGCGCTGCAGGAGACGATCGCAGCGGTGTTCGGACGCCCGTTTCAGCTCGAAGGATGCGAATTGCCGGTGGTGGTCAAATCCGCCATTGCCGTTCGCGCCGACGGCAAGACCGACGCCAATACGCTGGTACAGAATGCGGAGGCGGCGTTGCGCACCGTCAAGACCTCGGGGGAACGGCACCTGTGCTTCGACGCAGAACGGCACTCGAAGATCGTTGCGCGGCTGACGCTCGAACACAAGATGCGCGCCGCACTGGAACAGCAGCAGTTCGAGCTGCACTACCAGCCCAAGGTCAATGTGAAAACCCGCCGGATCGAAGGTGTCGAAGCGCTCATCCGTTGGCGCGATCCCGACGCCGGGCTGGTATCTCCAGCCGCCTTCATTCCGCTGCTGGAGTCGACCGGATTCATCGTCGAGGTGGGCGATTGGGTGCTCGAGCGCGCCGCCCAGGACTGCCAGCACTGGCGCCAACTCGGCCTCCCGCCGATCCGTATCGCCGTCAACATCTCACCGGTACAGCTGCGTCGGCCGGATTTCCTCACCCGGTTCGTGAAGCTCATCGCCGGCTGGAGCACACCGGACTGCGGCCTCGATGTGGAGATCACCGAAGGGACGCTGCTCGACGATTCGGACGCCACGTTGAAGAAGCTCGAACGGTTGCGTGCCGCTGGCGCGCGCGTCGCTATCGACGATTTCGGTACGGGCTATTCATCGTTGAGCCGGCTTGCCGATCTCGCCATCGACACACTGAAGATCGACCGCTCGTTCATCGCTCGCCTGCAACCGGACGATCGTTCCGGCAAAAGCCTGGTCCGCACGATCATTTCCCTGGCGCGCACGTTCAACATGACCGTGGTGGCCGAGGGCGTCGAGACCGTCGAACAGCTCGGGATACTCTGGGACATGGGCTGCGATCAGTCGCAGGGCTATCTGCACAGCAAGCCGATCAGCGGCGAGGAAATGATTCAACTGCTGCAATCCGGTCACGGCAGCAGCATCTTGCCACCGCAATCCGTCGAAAGTTCGGCCATGCCGCTATGGCCAAGTACGCAAGCGTAGCGTCGGCAATCCGCATCGCAGCGACGCGGACCGTGCTTTTGTAGCGAGAACTGCCGACGCGTCGGCTTCACTCAGGCAATACGACGTACCAGCCGCAGCGGTAGCCGCGTACGCACCACGAATCCCATGCGCTCGTAGAGCTCCTTTGCATGGACGTTACTCTCGCTGACGTGCAGGAACGGAATGTCACCCCGCTGCAGGCTCTCATCGATGAGTCGGTTCACCAAGCTACGTGCATATCCGCGCCCCGTGAACTGAGGATGGGTACAGACGGCGCTGATCTCCTGATGCGTCTGTGTCCGCATGCGCTCGCCAGCCATCGCAACCAATCTATCGGCGTCGAAGATGCCGAGATAACGCCCCATCTGCGGCGTGCGGGGACGGAAGAAGCCCGGGAACGCCAGTGTCGTCAATTCCACCATTGCTGCCGAGTCGCGTTCGGAAAGGACTCGAATTTCAAGTGACGTGGCGCGGGCACTCACCGCTCCCGCCCATATCATCTGCAGCACTGTGGATTGCTTCTCGATTTCCCAGGCGGACGACAAGGTCGGGGCTGGACCCACCAGATAAAAACGTTCGTCCGGCTCTACGACCCTGGATAAGTCGACGGCCACCCCAGCATTGCGTGATGCAACTGCAACGAACGGCGCCATCTCCTTTGGATAGCGCAATACCTCAGCGGCGCGCTGCGCAAATTCTTCATGGCGCGATGTCAGCGAAGCCCAGATCGGATTGTCCAGCTCCTGCATGATCGCACCGTATCACCTGCTAAACAGCGTCGTATGACATGGGCTACATATCCCCGAGAGTTGCACCCAAGGTCGCATTCGGCACGACCATCGGCACGCCACCGCTCATCAGCATCAGCACGTACGCGTAGCGGCTCATCCGCTTGTTGCCATCGGTGAATGCCTGGGTAGTGATGACCGATCCAAGCATGTACAGGGCGAGTCCGTACCATGCATCGTCGCCGCGCGGCGGCATGGCAGCGGTCGACAGGTCGACCAGGATGTCATTCAGCACCTTCATGCCGCCGATATTGGAAGGATACTTCTGCATCCCGGCGCTGTTGTTCCAGCCCCGGTACGCAGGCGCGAGCGGCACGAGCGCCTGCCACGCCTGCAACAGTAGCGTCGAATTCGCACCCAGTGGAAAGGAGCCGTCGAACTTCGCGTTGCGCAGGAGCATGCGGGTGAACGCCGACGTGTCCCCGTGCACGCCATGCTTCAGCCAGGCCAGGCCCTTCAACTGAATCACCTGATCGGGAGACCTGGGCGGTATGACGGGAGCACCCGGCTTCGGGACAGAGACCGGTGCCTGGTAGTAGTTGGCTTCCGGCTCGGTATTGGCACGCAGGCTCGTCAGCAACAAGCCGGCCCCCGCCTTGCCCTTCAAGCCGTTCGTATATACGCCGCGCTTGTCCATCCGATCGATATCGAAAGCGAACAGGCCTTCGATGACCTGCATGAACATCTGCAGCCCGGCGTCATCCGCGAACTTCAGCGCCTGCGGATTGCCAAAATTCGCTGTGCTGCCGTAGGTCCAGAAGCCGGTCGGACCGATACAGCGCAGATTCTCGGTAAAAGCGTTATCGAGCGCGATGGCCGCGGCCGCAAGCCCGACGTAGCGGGTGTAGTCCCGGAACACCGGACGGGTCCGCATCACTACCGAGAACTGCCCCCGGTCCATGACAATGGCTCCGGTCTTCGGCACGTACGCGGGTGGCTTTGGTGCTCGCTTGAACAGTGGCATGGCGGAATCGTCCTGAGCCTGTGACACACAGGCCATGAGTGCAGCGTTGTCGGGAAGCCGAATAGTGTGAGAAGCGA
This sequence comes from Steroidobacteraceae bacterium, assembly GCA_036498785.1. Taxonomy (GTDB): domain Bacteria; phylum Pseudomonadota; class Gammaproteobacteria; order Steroidobacterales; family Steroidobacteraceae; genus Steroidobacter. Next base: position 41,420 of record DASYEW010000017.1, read on the forward strand.
GTGACTATCGCAAGCGCACCCGTAGGCGAGATGGTTGCCGGCTATCACGGATTGCCAATCGCATGCGATTCGCAGATCAGGCTGGCGACCGTGACCGAGTCACGGGAACCGCATGACGACGATACGCGTAGACGTACTGTTCCTATTTCGCAGCTTCTTCGAGATAGCGCCTCGCACCGGAGTGCAGCAATTTCATATCGGGCACGGTTGTGCGCGTATTTGCCGGTGTCGTCTCCCGCAACTGCGAGGATCGCTGCGCAACGGCATTGTCGCGATACAAAGCATGCACAAATCGATAGACGACGTCGTCCGGCAAGCCCGGACGCGCGAGAACCATGCTCCAGGCGCCCACGGTGAGGATGTCGCTACTCTGACCGGGATAGGAATTTGCGGGAACGGTCAGCGTCCTCAGAAATGGATGTTTAGCCTGGATGCGAGCGATGTCTGCGGCATCCAGACCGATGAAATGCGCACCTGCAGGACCATTTGCAACGGCATTGAACCCGGGCCACCCCAACCCGCCGCCCCATAGCGCCGCCGCGGTTCCATCCAGCACCATTGGCGGACCGTCCTTGGCGCTCTCCAGCAATACGGCGTCGAAGTCCTTCTGCATGTCCATGCCCAGCCCATCGACAACGTAGCGCGCCAAGACGACCAGGCCTGAGTTGGCCGCACCGAAGACCACACGACGGCCGCGCAGATCTGCAATCTTGCGATAGGGAGTCCCGGCGCGAACCACGAACATACCCGCGCTCGGATACATCGCAGCGACCACCGTCAGCTTCGACTTGTGTCCGATGTCCTCGAACACCTGGTAAGCGATGGTGCCCTCGATGAGAGCGAGATCGAGCTTTCCGGCCTGCACCAGCGGCACGTTCTCGCCGCTACCTTTGGTCGGCCGCAGCTCGATCTTCAGTGAGCGATCCGCTGCACCAATCTGTTCCGCCACGGCCTGACCGTAGACCGCGAACCCGCCACCGGGCGTTGCAGTCCCGAGAGTCAGTGTAGTTACCTGCCCGTACGCGGCGGGTGTGAGCAATGCGACCATCGATCCAATGAGCAAGGCACGCATGGCTCGCATCCGAAGCCGGTGGAATGGCGCCTACGATAGCTCAGGCACCGGGCAGCTCAAAGTGCTGTAGATCTGTGTCGCCGGAGTTGGTGGAGAAGAATCTTGCCTCCAGATCGGCCGCAGAGACTGGCCGCGACAGCAGGAAACCCTGCACCTCGTGACATCCGCGCGCGCGCAACCACTCCAGTTGCCCCGCACGCTCGACACCTTCGGCCGTTACCACCAGGTTCAGGCTGTGGGCCAGCGACAATATCGCGTTTGCAATCGCTGCATCGCCGGCCGACCGGTCCACGTCGCGCACGAACGCCTTGTCGATCTTGATCCGGTCCGGCGGAAAACGGGTGATGTAGGCCAGCGAGGAATAGCCCGTGCCGAAATCGTCCAGCGCGATCCTGCAGCCCAGTTGGCGGATCCGCGTCAGCGTGCTCTGCACTGTGGCCGAGTCCTTGATGAGCAGCGACTCGGTGAGTTCGACCTCGATCAGCGAAGCTGGAATGTTAGCCGCAGCCGCCTCCGTCTCGACCAGGCGCGCCGGGTCTCCATGCAGCAGCTCCTTGCCTGAAACATTGACCGCCACTGGAATCGTTATGCCGCGATCCTGCCACTTGCGCAGCTGCCGGCAGACCGCGCGCACAACCCAGCCGCTCATGTCGAGAATCAGACCGCTATCCTCGGCGATCTCCACGAAGCGATTCGGCGAGATATCGCCAAACTCCGCGTCGCGCCAGCGCAGCAGCGCTTCGACGCCGACGATCTTGTTGTCCTTCAGTCGGAATTTCGGCTGATATACCAGGTGTAGCAGATCGTTGTGAACGGCGCGGCGCAGGCGACCTTCCAGTTCGAGCCAGTCGCGCATGCGGCTGCTCATCGCCGGCGTGTAAGTAGCGACAGCGCTCTTGCCGCTGGCCTTCGCCTGGTACATGGCCGTATCGGCATACTTCAGCACCGTAGCGATATCAGCGCCGTCATCCGGATACACCGCCAGGCCAAGGCTGGGCGATGAATAGAACTCGAGCGCATCGTGCACTAGCGGCTGCTTGAAAGCCTCGCAACAGGCATTCGCCATCCTGATCGCAAGAGACCGCGCTGACGAATCGCGCACTACGATCACGAATTCGTCGCCACCGAAGCGCGAGATCGTCAGGCGTTCAGGCTCGACGCCAAACAGTTCAACCATCCGGATCAGGCGGGTGGCAAACGCCTGCAGCACCGCATCTCCCATCGAATGACCGAAGGTATCGTTGACGCGCTTCAGGCTGTTCAGGTCGAGCACGAGGACGGCAACAGACTCCTTGCAAAGCTCGCTCTCGGCAAACATTGCCGCCGCCGTTTCCATGCATCGCTGCCGGTTCGGCAGGCCGGTCAGAGGATCGAAATAGGCCAGCTTCTCGATGCGCTCGGCTGCCGCGGTGCGCTCGGTGATATCACGCCTCACGACCACGACATCGCCGCCTTCGCGGCGGTTGAATCGCAACTCGTACGCGGCCGACACGCCCGGGCTACGATCTTCACGATATTCAAGCGTCCTCGGCACACCATCGTGTGCGGTCTGCCGGATCGCGACATCGGCCGCTGTCAGCAATTCGGGCGACGCCACCGTACTTGCTGCAACGTGGGCATTCGGACTCCATTGCACGTTGCCGTCGGCTGCAACCACCCACAAGGTATCCGGCAGCGCTTCGACCAGCGTCTTTACCTCTACCATGCGTTCATTGAGCGCGCGCGCAGAGGCGGCATTGCGCAGGATGTACTCGAGCCTTCGCGGCAACAGCGCCCAGTTCACTGGTTTCGAAATGAAGTCCGTGGCGCCCGCTTCGAATGCGAGCGTGATCGCCTCGGAGTCCTCGTGACCCGTCACCATGATGATCGGCACGGTTGCAAAGCGCGGTTCGGTGCGCAGACGCCGGCACACCTCGTAGCCGTTCATTCCGGGCATGTCTACGTCCAACAATACAACCGTGACCTCGCGGGCGAGCGCCGCCGCGAGCGCATCGGTGCCGTTGTCGAACGTCAGCGATTCCAGGCCGACTTCGGCCGCGGACTCTGCTAGCAACAGGCGTCCCAGTTCCTCATCGTCGGCGATGATGGCCAAGGAGGAAAGAGGTGTCGGCGTGCTCATGCGCTGGCTCGCAAAATAAGGCCGAGCAGTGCGTCGATGAGCGGCGCATGAGCAGCTTGTAATGTGTCGTGCAACTCGCCCGCTTTTGCCTGATCGCCGGCGATACACAATTGCTCAAGGCGGCGAATCTGCTTCGCATACTCCAGTGCGCCAACGTTGGCTGCGCTGGCAGACAACTTGTGGCAGATAGCCGCTGAAGCCGGCAAATCTCCGGCGCTGAACGCCGTGTGCAACTGTGCAAGCGAATCGGTGGATCCGCTGCGGAACAGGCCAACGAGCTTCGAATACAGATCCGAGTGCTTGTCGGAACGCATCTTTCGCAGGGTGCTTACCGCAGCCGCGTCGATACTCCAGAGAGCACTGCCCTGAGATGCGACAGCCGGCACGTCGGCAGGCATCGTCGGCAATGCTGGTGTCTCCTTCTTTGCTGGAGCCGCAGTCGGAAGTTCATCGTTGCGCGCAAGCCAGCGACGCAGCAGACGTGTGCAGTCCTCGAGCGCATAGGGCTTGCTGAGAATGTCGTCCATGTCGGCCTTGAGGCATTTATCGCGATAGTTGACGGCGTCGTGCGCCGTCAACGCGACAACCGGAACACGTACGCCACCGGCCTCGCGCTGGCGAATCAGTGCAGTGGCTGCGAAGCCATCCATGTCCGGCATATTCAGGTCCATGAGGATCAGATCGAAGCGCTCGGCAGCGCTGCGAGCCACCGCGTCCGTTCCGTTCTTGACCCAGACCGAGGTGCAACCGAGCGCCGTGAGATAGCCCTCGGCAACCGCTGCATTGACCGCTTCGTCCTCGACCAGCAACACATGTCCTTTGAGCGGCGGCGCATCGGATGCGGCAAATCGCGACTCGTGAGCCGTCGCTATCGATACGCCCATCGCCGTCGCAAGCGCCTCGCGCAGCGCAATGCGGTGCACCGGCTTGAGAATGATCATTCTTTCATCGATGAGCACGCGCAGGTCATGCGTCTCGACCTCGGCAGCGGTTGCGATGACGATGACCGCCGGCCGCGATGCCTGCGGTGCGGCGAGCAGGAACTGCAGATCCTTCCGATGACTGCTGACGTCAAGGATGACCACGTCGTCTGCGGCTGCGGTCGATCCAAGCTCCTCACTACCGGTCGCCGTAACCAGTCCGAGCGACGACACATGACGCGACAGCGCTTCCTCCAACGAAGGCCGCCGGGTAAGAATCCGGACACGGCGGGCCGGCAACTGCAGCGTTTCGGCCGGAGAGCCTTCCACTCCCACCTTGAGCGGCAGCGACAGGCTGAAGGTCGAGCCGATCTGCGGTTTGCTGGTCACCGAGATTCGGCCGCCCATGAGATCGGCCAGTTCGCGACAGATGGAAAGCCCCAGCCCGGTGCCGCCGAACTTGCGCGTGGTCGTTTCGTCGGCCTGCGAGAACGGCTCGAAAATCCTGCTGACGGCGACCTCATCCATACCGATGCCGGTGTCCGTCACGGCAATCTTCACGGTGGCGAGATCCGCTTCGATGGATTCGATGTCTGCTCTTACCACCACTTCACCTTGCGAGGTGAATTTGACCGCATTGCCTACCAGGTTCATCAGGATCTGGCGTACGCGCAGCGGGTCGCCCAACAGAATCTTTGTAGTACGTGCCGGCGGACACACGATGAGCTCGATGCCCTTGCTCTCTGCCGAGCCGGCGAAAAGACTCGTGCACTCCTCCAGCACCTGGCCCAGGTCGATGGGCAGGGCTTCCAGCGCCACCTTGCCGGCGCGGATCTTGGACAGATCGAGCAGGTCGTTGACGATCTGCAGCAGGATATGAGCAGAGGAGCGAATCGTCTTGGTGAGATGCGTCTGTGTCGCCGACAGCACGGTGCGCGAGAGCAGCTCGGTCATGCCGACTACGCCGTTCATCGGCGTGCGCAGCTCGTGACTCATGCGATCGAGGAAGTTGCTCTTCGCTTGCGCCGCCTCGGCGAGTTGCCGATTGCTCTCCACGAGTTCGCGGGTACGCAGCTGCACTTCGGACTCAAGGCGAACGCGTGCCTGCGCCATCTCCTGGAACTTACGCCGCTGCCGGCGGATCCGGTCGAGAATCAAGCCGAGCGCAAGCAGTGCATACGCGGCGTAGGCCCAGCGCGATTTCCAGGGCGCGGCGTCGCGATGAATGGTGACGGCGAGCGGCTGCGGGCTCCAGAGCGAATCCGGGCTGGCCGCCCGCACTTCCAGCCTGTGATCGCCGGCGTCGAGGTTGGTGAGCGTGATACGGCGCTGCTCGCCCAGGTCGATCCACTGATCCGTCAGGCCCGGCATCCGGTAGGCGAGCCGATTGTGTTTCGGCGAGGCAAAGTCGAGCACACCGAAATCGAGCGAGACGATGCTGCCGCGGTAGTCCAGCGCGATATGGTCGAGCAGCCAGAACGGCGTGGCACTTTGCTGTCGCACCCCGAGCACCGAGACGCTGGTGAGCGCCAGGCGCGGTGGCTGCTGGTTTTCAGTGAGGGCCACGGGATTGAATATATTGAATCCGCCCGGCCCGCCGAAACACAAACGGCCATCGCGAAGGCGATAGTACGCGCCGAAGGCGAACTCCTCGCCCTGCAAACCATGTTCGCGATGGTAGGTCTTGACGGCGCGGCTGTCGGGGTTGAAGCGCATGAGGCCGGTGCTGCCGCTGAGCCAGAGATTCCCGGCAATATCGGGGACGACGCCATAAAGAGTGTCGCTCAATCCTTCGGCACGCCCGATAGCCTCGAATCGGATCGAGTCGGGCGAATCGGCGGAGCCGATGACGCGCACCAGTCCGCCACCGTCGGTTCCCGCCCACACGCGGCCGCCGGAATCGACAGTGATCGTGTAGATCGAATTCGCGGACAGCGATGTCGCGTTGTGCGGATCGTGCCGGAACACCTTGACTACTGTGCCGTCGGCGCGCGCCAGATTGAGGCCGCCGCCGTCAGTGCCGATCCACAGATTGCCGCGCGCATCCTCCGCAATAGACGTGACGTTGGGTGCGCTGACTGCACCGGGCGCCGAACCGAAAGCAAGCTGGCGAATCGTACCGGTGGCTGGATCGAGCACATTCGCGCCCCCGCCGAAGGTACCGATCCAGATCTGGCCATTGCGCGTCTGCGTAATCGCCATGATGCCCGCCGCGCTGGTCGCGTGCGGATCGCCCGGCTTGACGGCAATCGATTCGATGCGGCCGCCGGCAGTGAACTTCTTCAAACCGTTGGCCATGGTTCCGATCCACAGGGTGCCCTGAGGGTCGTGCCGCAACGACATCACGACTGCGCCGTCGAGAGCGTTGGGATGACCGACCAGCGTGTCGAGCGAGGTCATCTCGCCTTTTTCGGCATCGAACTGCACGAGGCCGGCGAACGAAGCGATCCATACCCGATTGTCGGGTGCGTCAGCGAACGCATTGACCAGCTCGCTGCCCAGCCATTCCGGCCGATGGGCGCCAAGCTCCCAGCTGCGCGGATTCCAGCGACTGACTCCGCCGGCACGCGTACCGATCCACATCAGGCCGCTGTGATCCTGGTACAGCGACATGATGTACGAATCGCGCAGCGACTCCGCGTCGTTCGCGTCGTGACGATAGTGACTGAAGCGACCGTTGGAACGATCGAGCAGGTCGAGGCCATCGGCAGTGCCGACCCACAAGCGCCCACCGCGATCTTCGAGGATGGCACGCACGTCATCGCTTCTGAGCGAGTCCGCGCGATGTTCGTCATGGCGGAAAGATTCCAGGACCGCGCCATCGCGATCGAAGCGCGTCAGCCCTCCTTCGAAGCCCCCGACCCACACGACGCCGCTGCGTTCCTCGAGGACACGCGAGACCTCCTTTCCGCGCAAGGAATGCGCTGCGCCGGGAGGAGGCCCGAAATGAGTCAGTTTGCGCTGGGCTGTCTGCCACCGGTCGAGCCCGGCGTCCGTCGCGATCCAGATTCCCCCGGCTTGCGCCGAGGTCAGCCGGAAGATGCGATCGCTGCTTAGCGATGCCTCATCGTTGGCGTCATGACGCAGGTGTTCGAAGCGTCCTGATTTCGGATCGAGAACGTCGAGGCCTGCATCGTTGGTGCCTACCCACACGCGGCCGCTCGCATCGACCAGCACGGACCGCACGCTGTTGCTTGCGAGTGAGGTCGGTTGAGCGGCATCGTGGCTGTAGAGGGTGAAGGTGTCCGATGCGCGGTTCCAGCGCACCAACCCCCGGTCCTTTACCGCGATCCAGAGGTCGTGGTTCGCATCTTCAACGATGTCGTAGATGAAGTTTCCCGGCAGCGAATTGGGTTCGGTGCGCGAGTAGGCGTAGCGGTAGAGTTCATGGCCGTCGAATCGCACCAGTCCATCTTCGGTGCCGAACCAGACGAAGCCCTGCGAGTCCTGCAGGGTCGACATGACCGTCGACTGGGGCAGGCCGTCAGCGGCGGTGAGATGTTCCAGAATAAGCGGAGGAGCATCGGCCGCGGCTGCGATCGATGCTCCCAGAGTCCATAGAATCCATCCGAGCAGTAGGGTTGGCAGGGCACGCCTTGTGCCCGCCAGTGTTGTGGCACTCACGCGCATAACATGCCGGATTTACAAGGGTGCGCGCGTGGACCGGCTTCGGAAATTTCCTGGCGGCGCGCGCCGCCAGGACGAACTGCGTCACAGATCCGGTTATTCGTTCGGCACCCAGCTGTCAATCGAGGCCGGGCGCGCCGCGGACGAACCAGCCGGCTGGCCATTCCACCAGGGGACGGTCTTGCTCCAGGTGTAGCCCTTGCTCCACGTATAGCCCTTCGACCAGGTGTAGCCCTTGCTCCAGGTATAACCCTTCGACCAGGTGTAACCCTTGCTCCAGGTGTAGCCCTCGCTCCAGGCATAACCCTTCGACCAGGTGTAGCCCTTGGACCAGGTGTAGCCGTCCGCACCCAGGGGGTCACCCCACGTCGAACCGGCCATATCCATCACGTAGTAGTTGCCATTGGCATCCACGTTGGCGGGACCACCGAAGTGCGCACTGCCATTGAGGTCCGCATCGATGTCGAGACCGCGGTTAGCACAATCTGTAGCGGCGCCATACACAGCGGAAATCGCATTGATGAGGCCGGCACCTTGCTGGAACACGCTGTAGGCAAGTGTTCCGCTCGAGGAGATCGCGGGCCGCGCGGAAGTGAGCAAGCGGCACTTCACCATATCCGGCGTAAGCGTCGGATCTGCCTGCAACATCAGCGCGACGACACCGGTGGTGACCGCAGCCGCCTGCGACGTACCCGACATCGTGAAGAGCTGCTCGCCCAGCTGCATAGAATCCGGGTCGATGTTCGCAAGGTAGCTGCTGCTCGACATCGACGCGGCCATGTGGCCGCCGGGCGCGACGATCTCAGGCTTCACGAAGCCTTCGTAGGTCGGACCGGTCGAGGAGAACGAGGCAAGGCGGTCGTCCGTCACATCCCAAGGCGTGTTGTTGTCGGTCAATGCACCAACGGTGATGACATAGGGAACGTTGCCCGGAACGTCGATCGTCATTGGCTTCGGGCCTTCGTTACCCGCGGAGACCACGACGACGATGCCCGCACGCCACGCAGCCATGACAGCCTGGTTGAGCGGATCGTCCCAGTAGTTCGACTGCGGCGGCGCACCGAAGGACAGGTTGAGCACGCGAATCTTGTACTTGGCGCGATTGGCGACGATCCAGTTGACGCCTGCGATCACGTCCGCATAACGCGCCGCGCCCTGCCCGTCGAAGGCACGCACGACGACGAGATTCGCTTTCGGAGCAATGCCGAGGTAGCCGCCCGCCAGGTTCTGCGCGCCGCTAGCCGCAATGGAAGTCACGTGAGTGCCATGTCCATACGGATCGCCTTTGACCGGCCCCGAGCCGCCGTTCACGACGTCGATCGACGCGAGGACACGCGTGCCGTAGTTCTGGCTCAGGTCCTGCCACAAGCCGGTATCGAGCACGGCGATGGTCACGCCCTTGCCGGTGATGCCGGATTTCTGCAGCGAATCCGCACCAATGAGTTCGGGGTAGTTGGTCTCGTAAGTAAGGTTCAGCCCGGCAACGCCGGTTCCGTCCTTCAGCACTGTCTGCGAGTTCAGTGCCTTCACCACCGGCGTGGTCACTGCGCTGACCACTTTGTTGGTTACCACCGTCGACACGACTGGGGTCGCGATCTGGGTTACGACCTGCACAGCCGGGGTGGTTGCGAGCGTGGAGTTCAGCGAGTTGGTCGTCGACTTCAGCACGGACTTGAGCGAGCTCAGCAAGCCGCTGGCCTTGAGTGAACGATCTTCGAACAAATGCGAGCCAGGGGTGGCGCGCAGCGATTCGATCTGTGCCGGCGTAAGGTAAGCCGTCACTGCATTGATGATGGCGAGTTGCTGCTGCACTTCAGCCCCGACGCCGCGCACATTCTTGAGCGCCGCATCCAGCGTTGCCGCCTGCACGATGTACAGCGGTGCGGCCTGTGTTGTCACGGAAACGGGTGACGCCGCGGCTTCAGACGCGATTGCGGGTATTCCCGCCGCTGCGCCTGTAACAGCCAAAGCCAACAACGCTGAACGAATCAAATGAGCTCGCATGGTTCTCTCTCGAAGTTCGGAACGCTTGTGTTCCGTGCGGGGCGCATTTCACTACGGAGGGGAGGAACCGGCGTTGCAGCAAGTGACACAAAAGCCGAGACCCTTGCGACGCGTCTCTCATAACGGGGTGTCAAATCGGCGGCGGGGAAGCGCCGGCTTTTCGTTATGTCTCAGGCCTGGCCGTCTGCGGCCGTTATGTCCGGTGAATGCGGAGCGTATAGGTCGCCGCTGCCGTATCGGCATCCCATCTTCAGTAGAGCGTCGCGTTGTGCTTTGTCGTCGACTCCGGCAGCTATGGGAGTGATGCCCAGAGCCGTCGCCATGCCGATACCGGCGCAGCACACTCTGCGTGCTACATCATCCGTGCTGCTGGCAGTCACCCATGCGCGATCGAGCTGCAAACCCCAGATGGGCGAACGCGCCAGCAGCGACAGCGAACTCATGCCACGACCGACCTCATCGACGACGAGCTGAACCGCACGCTTTTGCAGTGAGCGGAAATCACCCCGATCGAGCGTCACGAACGCCTTCTCCGAAATGCGTAGTTCAAGACGTTCGGCCGGGATAGCCTTCTCGACAAGCACGCGCTGCACGTCGTTGAGAAAGTCCTCGTGAAAGACGTGGTCGCGCAGTGCGCCAAAGGAGATACGCACGTCCGGCTCGCTGCGCCGCTTCAGGGCGGCAAAGTCTTCGCACAGCGACTTGAGCGCCGCACGCGACAACGCGACAGCTAGGCCCGTGCTCGCTGCGACACGCAGGAACTCCGCAGGCGGAATCTCGCCTCGCAGCGGATGCTGCCAGCGCAGATAGCCCACCCACGCCACGAGCCGGCCGGTCGCCAGGTCATGACGCCCGACGTAACGAAAGCGGATATCCCTGTTCGCAATGGCTTCTCGCAACTCTCTCGCAAGATCGAGCCGCGCCAGGGAGCGCAATTGCAACGTATCGCTGTAAAAGAAGGTCCGGTTGGACGCCGCACGTCGGGCTTCCGTGGCTGCAGCGCGAGCATGATCGAGCAGAGCCTTGGGCGAGGAGGAATCCTGGCCAAGGATTCCCACCCCTGCGTACGGAGTCAGCCGGAACTCGGCGTCGTCGACGGCAACCGGCTCACGCAGGCTGGCGCACACGCGCGAAACGCACGCGTCGATGGCGTCCCGGTCGGCTGTGTTCATCACCATGGCGAGCACGTTTTCGCCCAGCTGGCCCAGATACCATTTCGGTTGCGCATCAGCGGCGCCGGCCTGCGCAGAGAGCCGCAGGATCGCCGCGCTCATGATCTGCTCGGAAATCCGCGATCCCATGATCTGGCCGATGTCCTGGATGTCTTTGACGTACAGCATCGCAACCGCCAGTGGTTGCTCGCGCAGCGCGGCTATCGACATCGATTCCCGGAGTCGACGCAAAAACCCTCTGCGATCGAGTTCCGGCCGGGGACGTTCACCAGTAGCCTCGGCTACATCGTCGCGTGAACCCGGCAATGTGGCGCGGACGATGCAGATGGCACGATCCGGCCCTTGGGGCGTGACGCGAATGTCATAGTCGCGCCCCTGCTCCTGGAACCGCGATTCAACCGGGCCGCGATGGGAAATGCTACGGCGTACCAATTGCTTGATCAGCGCAGCGGTGGATTCCGACCACGCTGCTTCGCCACGGGCGCCGCCAAGCCGTAGATCGGGAACGCCCTGTCCGCCGACGTGGCTGGCAACGCTGCCATCGCGTCGCATGAGAAAAACCAGGTCAGGCAGAAGCTCGATCAGCGCAGACATGATGAATAACGAACCTGACGAATAACGAATCGGCGATCGGTGCACGCAGCTACTGGACACCCGCACCCGGCCTCCGGGAACGGCTGGCGTTCAGCGAAAAATCGTCGGCAGTTCCTCATGTGCGAATCTGTGGGCTTCATGGACAACTCAGCGACGGTCGATTCTGGGTCCGCTCAAGAAAGCGGCGATACCGTAGTACCATCCTCCTCGACGCCGGCTGAGAGATCGAAACATGTCGCGCATCGCCTTTGTCGGACTAGGAAAGATGGGAAGCGCAATGGCGACCCGGCTGCTGCAGGCAGGCCACCAACTGACCGTCTACAATCGAACGCCTTCCAAGGCCGACGCCCTCGTATCGGCTGGCGCCCAGCTTGCCGCCACGCCGCGGGAAGCCTGCGCGAACGCCGACGCGATTTTCTCGATGACGGCCGATGATTGCTCCTCGCGCGCAATGTGGCTCGGCGACGACGGAATACTCACGGCGGACCCTGCACCCGGCACTTTCGCAATCGAGTGCTCCACGCTGTCCTACGACTGGGTCATGGATTTGGCCGCCCGATGCACGGAACGGCGCCTGCGCTATCTGGACGCCCCGGTCACAGGACTTCCAGAAGACGCCGCGGCCGGTGCCCTGACACTATTGATCGGCGCGAACCCGGTCGAACTTGAGGCGGCACATTCGCTATTGGCGCCGCTGTCCCGCAACGTCATCCGTTTCGGGCCGATCGGAGCAGGTACTACTTACAAACTGATCGTCAATCTGATCGGTGCGGTCCAGATTGCCTCGGCGGCCGAGGGACTGGCCATGGCAGAACGCGCCGGGCTGGACCTGAATGTTGTCGCCGACGCACTTGCAACCAGCCAGGCGGCGAGCCCGCAGGTCGTACGCAACGTACGTCGCATGGCCGAAGACGACCATGATCGAAACATCGCCTTCACCCCAGTGCTGCGACTCAAGGATGTGGAATACGCCTTGCAGTTGGCGCAACAACTGGGAATCGCCGCTCCGTTTGGCACCGTGGCGCGAGATGCACTACGCCAGCTGTGTAAGCTGGGCTATGGGCAGGTCAATGAGAGCAAGATCATTGCTGTCTACGGCGAGCGCGCAGGGAGCAGTCCCTAAATTCCTTCCAGAAGCGGCGGCGCGGCGCCCGGGAAGTCAGTGCAGACTCACCCACGGCCCGCGTCCTACCGCTATGTGTCGCGCCTACTTTGCTTGACTGCTCTGCATCTTCATCTGATCCATGCACGCCTTCTTCACTTCGTCCTTCGACAGTGCCGAGTTCTTCGCCTGCTCCTTCGCCATGCAATCCTTCATCATCTGCTTGTGCTTGCTCTTATCGGCGCCTTCCGTCACCTGCTTCTGATGCGGAGTCGCGGCGGCAGCAGGATCGGGATTGGTCGCAGCCGGCCCTTCAGCTGCTGGGGTCGCTGTCGAGTCACGCTGATGCGGGCTCGATGCTGCGCTGGGCGCAGTGGGGTCGGCCGGCGGCGTCTGTGCGATGACGCTTGTTGCTGACGCAACAGCGATCAACATCAATAGCGCTGATTTTCTATAGCGATTCATGCTCGTCTCCTGGGGTAGCGTTGTAGTCACTGTGATAACTACTGGCGCCGCGGTGGAGTTCAGCATAAAAAGAGAGCCGAAGACGATTTCCCCCAAGATAGAACGCTGCAGCGCGCCATGCGTATTGAAGCAGCGCCGCATAGAGGCGCTGCGTAATCCAACACCGAAAGGTAAAGGACTACAGAGAAAGAGTGGAGGTGACAGTAGTCACATGAGTCACAGGGGTGACACGGAGTGACCGGGAGCCAGAGCCATCACGACTCTCTATCAGTACGTCACTCATGTCACTACTGTCACTCGTGTCACCCGCTAACGACAGATGAAATCCTCAAGCTGCTCGAATGTGCCACCGTAGCCGAGCTCAAGGGATGGGCGCAGCTCCTCGAAGTACCTGCGCTCTGCTGCAACTTCGCCGAATGGCTCGGCACGCAGATTCACTATGGTCGTGCCGGCTTGCTCAACGAAACTCACGGAGTTCTCGATCTCCAGCGGACAGACTTCACTGAACGGCGCCCGTGCGATACCGCACCTTTCGTTGGCGAACGAATTGAGCCAGACAATGCGTTCGGACGCGACTATCTCGCGATAGTTGAACCGGCCCCACATCGTCGGCGCACCCGCGAATTGCATGGAATAGTGAAAGAAGCCGCCGGGCCTGAATTCGAGGCAGAGCACTTCGATGGAACAACCCTTTGGTCCCCACCAGTGTTTGAGCTTGTCGGCTTCGCTCCAGGCCTGCCACACACGCTCGCGCGGCGCCTTGAAGACGCGTGTCATTTCGAACGCGGGATTCATTGCGGTCTTGTCATCGTTTGCGGCCATTTCTCTTCCCCTTCGCTGGAACTGACTTGGTTGATTGCAACAAGCCATCGAGCCGGTCGAAACTTTCCTCCCAGAGACGGCGATACGCGGCCACCCAGGTTGCAACCTCTTGCAACGCAGCTGCCTCCAGGCGACAAGGCCTCGTCTGCGCAGCGCGACCTCTGGAAATCAGCCCCGCACGCTCCAGCACTTTCAGGTGCTTGGAGATCGAAGGCTGGGTCATGTCGAACGGTTCGGCGAGCTCATTGACTGTCGCCTCGCCACTGGCGAGTCGGGCAATGATGGCGCGGCGGGTAGGATCGGCGAGCGCGGCAAACGCCCTGTCCAGGCGGGCTGAAGCCATTTCGGTGCCACTCGGTTATATAGCCAGATACGAATATATGAACGTTGGCGCGGCGTGTCAACAGCAATCCAGCTCGTGATCCAACACAGGTAGGGACTCAGTCCGTCGATGGCTCCGCGGACTATGTCGCAGTCCGGGACGAATGGCCGCGAGAAGCAGTCGCTACAGCGATGACAGCGCGAAACACCCTGCCCCCGCACTGCTTGAGGTTAACTGGAGGGACTTTTTACTGCGAGCTACTGCGCGAGCTTGGGATCGATCGCCTGCGCAAATGCAATGTGATTGCCGTCGGGATCCGTGATCATGACGGTCCTGACCCGCTCGCTATTGGATCGATTACTGGTGTCGATGTGCAGCTTCTCCAGCCGCGCGACTTGATCGTCGATGTCGTCGACAGCGAGCGTGAGAGATCCTGCACCGGCCCGCTCGGGAAGTTGATAGACCTGCAGCCCTCCGCCGCGTTCGAAACTCCACTGCGCAAGTTCCGGCATCGGTTTCGATGCGGGCTGGTCCAGCAATTTTTCGTACCAACGGGCCGACTCATTCACATCCTTTACGGCCACGCTGGCAAATGCATTCTGAATGGTCATGGCGTCACCGAGGTGGCGGTGGGCGACCGCGCTGCAATTCGATCCTGTGGATAGACCGCTTGGGAAGTTCTCTTCGCAATCCATTTGCCGTTGCCGAAATCGCCGAAACTGACGGTTCCAGCCATGGCATCACCAGCGATCTTGCCGGTGAAAGCGATCCGCAGCGATTCACCTTGCATGCTGACGTTGCTGTCGAACGCCACATTGCCATCCTTGATGCTGCCGTTCATCGGCACTTCGCCGCGCTGGCTGACGACCTTACCGTGCAATTGTTCGCCGCTCTGACTGAACTTGGCAGTGGCGTCGCGAGTACCCATCGGACTTTCGACGGTCATTTTCCAATCACCGCTGACATCGACCGCCTCAGCAGATTTTCCTTCCGCGCCAGTCCCGGACTTCGTCGGCGGCGTCGAACTGCATGCAGCTGCCATGAGCATCGAGACAACCGTTAGAACCAGTAATGACCAGGATGACTTTGACTGACCCGGCGCTCGGGTCTGTCTGCGCGCCAGCAATATCGTTTCCTTTCTCATGAGCGCTGTCCGGCAGGGTGTTACTTGAACAAGCCACCGCCGCCGACAAAGTTCCGTGGGGAAACGCCCTATGTCACCCCAGCCATCGCCTTTCCAGCCTCAATGGATCACCGCCTCACTTCAGCTCGATCTCTACAAAGCGGAATTCGAAATCGTTGATGTTCACCACGTTGTGGGTGACACCGGTGAGGCGTGCGTACGACTCGCCAGCCTTCATCTGCACATCGCGCGGCCCGGTCGGCTCCACCAGCCGCAGCGTCCCGGAAGTAATGGGGACCACAACATAGTCGCGCGCGTGCACGTGATGCCCTGTTTCAGCACCGGGCGCGAAGCGCCATTCCGTAACAATGACGCGATCGTTTTCAACCTGGACGGTGGGTATTGCATTCATATGAGTATGTCGAAGCAGCTATTTCAATTTGAGATGCGGATCGCGCCGACGCCCTGCGCCAACGTTTGCACCAACGTTTACAAGGACGCGTCGTGTGACTCGGGTCGCATTGTCGCGCAAGTCATCGTCAAGAAACTAAATTTGGCGAGCCGGCTCAACGACCGGGCTTGGGCCTGCGCGGAGAGTGACCACAACAATCTGCACAGCCACCACAATGACCATGGTGTCGGCGACAGCATGATGGTGCGGTCGATTGACCGACGGACTGCAGCGGCGATTCGCAAATTAACTGTGTATGGCCCCGCACTTCGGCAACAACGATGGCCGCTGTAACAGAAGTGCAACACTAATTCCCAAGGATACCTGTCTGCTTGCCTTGTGCGGCTCATCGTTTACCTGCCGATCGCGCCGCTACCATCGGACGGATACCCGCACTTCACGACGCTCATGGATCTGCACAAACCGGAAGCCATCTCTCCCCCCGCGACCAAGGCCCTGTGGCTTGCGCTTGCGCTGACTGCTTTGACGCTGACGTTGCTGGGTTGGAATGCCGTCCACTCCGCCGCCGAGGCCGGCAATAGTCATCAGCACGACCTGCGCGTGGAGCAGCTGCGCGGCGACATCGCCCGTCTCGACGAAGTACTGCGCAATTCGGCAAAGCTTGCGGCCATCACCGGCGAGAGCCAATGGGAGGCGCGTTTCAGAAAATCCCAACCGGCACTGGATGCGGCGATCGACGAGGCGCTCGCGCTGGCACCGGACAAAACCACTTCCGATATCGTTGCCCGCGTAAAGGACGCCAACGCCGCGTTGGTCTTCATGGAAGATCGGGCCTTCCAGTACGCGCAGGAGCAGCGCCTGGCCGAAGCACGCGGCATCCTGTTCACGCAACGCTACATGCGACAAAGCGAAGCCTATTCGTCCAGCGTCGTCGACCTGGACGCATCGCTACAAAACTCCCTGCAACGGACCATGATCCACAACGCATCGCAGGCGAGAACGGTCGCCCTGCTGTGCGCCGTCGTGCTGCCGGTCGTAGCCGTTTGCTGGCTGATTGCCCTGCTCGCCATGAATCGCTGGCGCGCGGCGTCGATCAGTAGTCACGAGCGATTGATGCGACAGTCTGCCGAACTGGTCAGCCTCAACGCTGAACTCGATCGCAAGATCGGTGAACACGCGAAGGCTCAGGAACTCGCGGAACGGGCAAATCGCGCCAAGAGCGAATTCCTGGCGAACATGAGCCACGAGATCCGCACACCGATGAACGGCGTCATCGGCATGACCGAGCTGCTGCTCGACACGCGCCTGGACAAAGAACAGCGCGAATGCTCAGAAACAATCCGGGACAGCGCCCACGCACTGCTGACCATCATCAATGACATCCTCGACCTGTCGAAGGTGGAAGCAGGCAAGCTGGCGCTCGAGCACATCGAGATGGACCTGCGCGACACGGTCGAAGATGTCGCGAGGGTCATGGCGATCCAAGCGCACAACAAGCAGCTGGAGCTGATCGTGGAGATGGATCCGGCGCTGCCCGCGGTCGTCGTTGGCGATCCGGTACGTGTCCGCCAGGTGTTGATGAATCTCGCCGGCAATGCAGTGAAGTTCACGTCTGCCGGGGAAGTCACGATCAACGTGAAGCTGGCTGACGCCGGGTCGGACCGTACCCTGGTTCGATTCGAGGTCTCCGACACCGGTATCGGCATTCCGCCGGAGCGGACCGAGCTGCTATTCCAGCCGTTCTCGCAGGTCGACACCTCGACAACGCGTCGTTACGGCGGAACGGGGCTTGGGCTTTCCATCGTGCAGCGCCTGGCAGAACTAATGCACGGAGAAGTCGGCGTCAGCAGCGTTCCGGACAAGGGCTCGACATTCTGGTTCACTGCCTCGTTCGGTGTCGCCGACGCTCCGCGCGGCGAGCTGAGGTTTGTCGTCCCCCAGGCGCTGCAGGGACAACACGTGCTGGTCGTCGACGACAATGCCACCAATCGCAAGGTGCTCAAGAAGGAACTCGAACGCTGCGGTATGAAGCCGTGTTGCGTCGAATCGGCGCGAGACGCACTCGAAGCCATGCGCCGGGCGGACTTCGAAGGCCGGCCTTTTGCAGTGGCCCTGGTCGATCATCAGATGCCGGAGTGCGACGGAGCCGAGCTCGGACGCCAGATCGTTGCGGACCAGCGACTAAGAGCCACACGGCTCGTCCTGCTCACGTCCGGCGGTCTTCATGAAGGCGCCGCCCGTTTCGCGGAGCTGGGTTTCGCGGCGTACCTGCTGAAGCCGGTCGCGCGACGCGATCTTGTAGACACCCTGCTGGCAGTCATGACGGTGGAAGCCGAACAATGGCATAGCCACACACAGACCATTGTCACTCGAACGCACCTGAGCAAGCTGCGCGAGTCCGAGCGCAAGCGTGTGCTTGTCGTCGATGACGTGGAGATCAATCAGAAGGTCACCTGCCGCCTGCTGGAGAAACTGGGATACTCCACTGCGGTCGCCGTCAATGGACTGCAGGCGGTCGCAGCCTGGGAAGCGGAAACCTTCGACCTGATCCTCATGGATTGCCAGATGCCTGAAATGGACGGTTACGAGGCAACCCGGCGCATCCGTGAAAGCGAGTCGGCCGGCGTCCACATTCCCATCGTTGCATTGACGGCGAATGCGCTGAACGACGCGCGCGTGCCGTGCGAGGAAGCCGGCATGGACGATTACCTTTCCAAGCCGCTCAATCGACAAACGCTGGAAGCCTGCCTGAAGCGTCATCTCGCCTAGCAACAGGCGCTGGACTGCGCACGCACGGCAGCACCTCAAAAGGATCGGCAGCGATACGCCGGCGCTCGTAATATTCGTCTGCAGGATCGCCCGACCGACATCGAATAACAGGAAGCAGCCGATGAGCACCATTCTCGTGACCGGAGGCTCAGGCTTCATCGGCAGTCATTCGATCCTGCAGCTGCTGGCCGCGGGCCACCATGTACGCACCAGCGTGCGGAGCCTGAAACGCGAAGGCGATGTACGTGCGATGTTGCAGCAAGGCGGCGTCGATAACTTCGACCGCCTTTCCTTCGTCGCGGCCGACCTGGGTAGCGATGCGGGCTGGTCCCAAGCCGCCGCCGGTTGCGAATACGTCCTGCACGTCGCGTCGCCGCTTCCGTCGGGCGCTCCGAGACATGAAGACGAATTGATTATTCCGGCTCGCGAGGGAACACTGCGTGTC
Organism: Steroidobacteraceae bacterium; assembly: GCA_036498785.1. Classification (GTDB taxonomy): domain Bacteria; phylum Pseudomonadota; class Gammaproteobacteria; order Steroidobacterales; family Steroidobacteraceae; genus Steroidobacter. The sequence goes on from DASYEW010000017.1 coordinate 60,388, forward strand.
CTGCGCGCCTCTCGTGACGCCGGAGTCAAGCGTGTAGTGCTGACGTCTTCGTTCGCCGCAATCGGCTATGGCCATCCACAGCGGCAGGAACCGTTCGACGAGACCAGCTGGACAGATCTCAGCGGTGGGGACGTGCGTCCCTACACCAAGTCGAAGACCCTGGCAGAGCGAGCAGCATGGGACTTCATCGCCAGTGACGGTGGCAGTCTCGAACTCGCCGTCGTGAATCCCACCGTTGTATTCGGTCCGGTCCTCGGACCTGACTATTCGGCCTCGATCTTCCTGGTGCAACGATTGATGGCCGGGGCCATCCCCGGCGCGCCACGACTGTCCTTCGGTGTCGTCGATGTGCGCGATGTCGCGGACCTGCACATCCGCGCTATGACGAATCCCGCTGCCAACGGCCAACGCTTTCTCGCCGTCGCCGGCGATTTCATGTCTGTACTGGAGATAGCGAGAGTGCTGAAGGCACGTATGGGTGCAGCGGCCAGTCGAGTTCCGACAAGACAGCTCCCCAATTGGCTGGTGCGTCTCGCGGCAATGGGTAGCCCAACGGTGCGGCAGATCGTGCCAGAGCTTGGCAAGATCAAGAACGCAACCGGCGAGAAGGCCAGGCGCCTGTTGGGCTGGACACCGCGCTCGAACGAGGAGGCGATCGTTGCCACCGCGGAGAGCTTGGTGCGACTGGGATTGCTAGACGTCGATCCGAAAAATGCTGCCTGATCCGGTGCTGAGCGCGCACGGCATGGTCATTGGCGAACGACCTTGCCGCCTTTCATCACCATGCGGACCTGTCGCAACGCGCTGATATCGACAGACGGATCGCCAGCAACAGCAACGAGGTCTGCAAGCAGGCCAGGACGCACCGCGCCGACCTTGTCATCGATATGGAATATGCGGGCATTCACCGACGTGGCCGCAATCAACACTTCGCGAGCGGGCATATCCGCGGCCTGCATCAGCTCCAGTTCCCGTGCGTTATCGCCATGGGCAAAGACGCCAACATCTCCGCCCGCACAAATCGTTACGTGCGCCGCGCGTGCAGCATTGAAACTCGACCGCGATAGTGCGACAGACGGTGGCGCGGGCTCGCGACCGTCCCATCCCTGATAGCGTGCCACTGCATCCGCAGCCGCGAGTGTGGGACACAATGCGACGTTGCGATCCTTCATCGCGCGGAACACTTCCTTGGTTCCACCATACCCGTGTTCGATTGTCTCCACGCCAGCCGCAATCGCCCGGCGCATACCTTCCTCAGTACTCGTATGGACAGCCACGATACGTCCGGCATCGTGGGCCGCTTTAGTCGCGGTGCGTACTTCAGTTGCGGATAACGTAGGTCGACTGCTTTCGCCCGGGCGCCAGCGATAGTCGCCGTAGAGCTTGATCACATCGGCACCAGCGGCGATTTGACGACGAACCGCACGCACCACGTCCTCGCCTGTCGCCTCCTCCGCACCTTGCGGCACTTCCACTCCGGGCTCAAAGCCCTTGGGCCCGTAAGCACCGCTCGCAACAATCGCGCGAGTAGCGACAAGGAGCCGCGGGCCCGGCACGATTCCCTCGTCGATTGCCTGTTTCAGGCCGACATCCGCAAAGCCGGCGCCTTCAGTACCCAGATCTCGCTCGCTGGTAAATCCCGCCATGAGCGTCAGCCGCGCAGCATTCACCGCGCGTGCCGTTCTGAGTGCAAGCGATTCGTGCAGTACCTGCGCATCCCAACTCGTCTCGTTATAGGGATGCAGGAACAGATGGCTGTGGCCTTCTATCAGGCCGGGAATCAGCGTCGCACCAGGCAATTCGATTTCACGCGTTCCAGGCGGCACCGTTATGTCCTCGCCCACCGCGGCGATTCGATCGCCCTTCACCAGCACGCGCCAGCCGACATGCATTGTCGTGCCGTCGAAGACCTGCGCAGGCCGCAAAAGAACTGTCGCATCAGTGGGAGTCTCGGCTGCGAAAGTTGCCGACGGAGTTAACGCGACGAAGGCCAGCATGACTGCGAGGGCCAACGTCTTCATGCGACCCACAACTTGAGCGCGGCCGCGCATGGACGGGCCGAGGAGCATTTCAGTGATTCGCATCAGGTACCGCTGCCGTAGGGACGCGTGAGGATCTCAAGATAGTGACCGCTCGGATCGTTCCAGTACAGGCCACGACCGCCGTCGTTGCGATTGATCTCGAACGGATGCCGATGCATCGGATCGGCCCAGTAGCTCAATCCTCGCTCGCGGATGCGCTCGAAGATGGCATCGAACTCGACTTCACCGACCAGAAAGGCGTAATGCTCAATGGGCATCTCCCTGTCGGAACCTTGAAAATCGAGCGTCACATCGTTGTCGAGCGCCACGGTCCAGAAAGGACCGAAGCTCACCGGCGCGTCGCGGCCGAGAATCTCGGCCAGGAACGTCGCGGAGGCCAACGGATCGCGTGCCGGCACGATGGTGTGATTGAGCTGGATCGCCACGGTTGGTTCTCGCCAGTGTGGGATTCGACACTAACCTTCAGGCTGTGGAATCACAAGCGGGCCCAGAGGCGATCCGAGATGGACACCTCCGACACTGCCGCGCCTCCCGTCCAGCACCGAGCCGTCTCCTCAGCAGACAGATGCTCTGTCAACGCATTCGCATAAGCAGTATGGTTGCGCCAGCATCTGGTCACGGGAAATGCAGATAGTGCCAACCACTAGCGTGGCCTGCGTGATGTCGCGACGGTTCCCCGACCGTCGACACGTACCCGTCACTGCACACCTGATTGCACTAGCCGGCTGCTGCGCCTTCGCTCCGCTGAAAGCTGAGCCGGTCATCGGCCAGTTCGAGCTCAAGACACTGGACAGTGCGCCGGGCGCCTACGAATTCCAGAGCCAGAACGCGTGGTCATGGGACCAGCCGCAACGGCAGATCGAGGCTGACGGTCCGGACGATTTCGCCGCCGACGAAAACTCGATCACGTGCGAGCGCTATGCCCTCGAACTGGAGCGTGGTTTCACCCGCTTTTTCAAGATGCGCGTCGGAGTCGAGTTCGAAAAAGAAAGACTCGACGACCCCGCTACGATCGAACGGGCCAACGACTTCGGTGCACTCAAGCTGGCGGAGGTGGGCATCGAGGCCGTCGCGATTTTCGTACCGCGAGAAGGCGACGGTGCGGGCTTGGGAGTTGTGGCGGAACTCGAAGGACCGCCGAACCAGGACGAGCCCAACAATCTCACTCTCGGCACCATCGTTGAATTCAAATCCGGACCCTGGCTGGCGGCGGCCGTCCCGATGGTGGTCCACTCGTTCGGGGGCGACGCCGAAGCAGGCGAACGGGTCGACAACAAATGGGACTTCGCCTACGCGGCACAGCTCATGTACACATTCTCCGCTGCGTGGTCGCTCGCATTCGAAGGCTATGGGACCGTGGAGCGAATCGGAAATACCGGCCATCCCTCGGATTCGGCGCAGCGCTTCGGCGACTTCGACCAGCATCGTGCCGGGGCAATTCTCTACTACACCTATGATTTCGACGGCGCGCGGCCCGCCCCGCTGACTGCCAAACCCATGTCGCTCTCTGAGGAGGATGAGGAAAGTGAAGGCACGAGCCTCACCGTTGGCTTCGGCTTGCTCGAAGGACTCAACGGCAACACTCCCGACCACACGCTGAAGCTCAGCATCGAAGTTCACTTCTGATTCGACCGGCGCGGCGTCCGCGTGCCGCAACCGGGTGAGCAAAATCAATAGCGGATAAATCGCCCCCGTTCGATTCGCTCTTCTGTCAGCATTGCAACGCATTTTGAATCACTGAAGAGGTTTGCCATGCGTCGATTGAATGCAGCCATCCCTACGCTGCTGGCCCTGGGTCTTGCGGCTGGTTTCACAGCTCCGGCACGCGCGCAGGCGCCTACCGCTGGCGTCACGGTATTCGAAGGCGCACGGCTGATCGCTGGCGATGGACGCGCCCCGATCGAGAACGCAACGCTCGTCATGGATGGGACAAAGCTGGTACAGGTCGGAAAAGCCGCAGATGTGCGCGTGCCCCCGAATGCGAAGCGGGTGAACCTGGCCGGCAAGACCGTCATGCCAGCGCTTGTCGACGCCCACGTCCATACCAGCGAGACCCGCGAAGCGCTCACGCAGGATCTGCGGCGCATGGCGTACTTCGGTGTCGGTGCTGCCATGAGCCTCGGCCTGGATCCGGCTGAAGCACCCTTCGAGGTGAGAGCCGCGCCTATTCCTGGAGCCGCACGATTCGCCCTCGCCGGCCGTGGAATCACGGCGCCTGAGCCGGGTCGCGATACATCGCCGTACTGGGTCACTACCGAAGCGGAAGCACGCCAGGCAGTGCGCGCCAACGCGGCAGAGAAAGTGAACATCATCAAGATCTGGGTGGACGACCGGAACGGCAAATACAAGAAGCTGACGCCCGATCTATACGGCGCCATCATCGATGAGGCGCATCGCAACGGGCTGCGCGTGACGGCGCACATCTTCGCCCTCGAAGATGCTAAGGGATTGCTACGGGCCGGCGTGGATGCGTTCGCACACGGCGTTCGCGATCGCGATATCGACGATGAGTTCATGGCGCTGCTCAAACAGCATCCGAACCTCGTACTCAACCCCAACATGGGCGCCCGTGGCGTGAAGACCGATCTGTCCTGGCTGAAGGGCAGCCTGCCGGCCGCGGACTTCGCGAAACTCGAAGCCGCCAATGCCGACCAGCCGCAGGCCCAGGCTCGCTATGCGATCCAGGCACGCAACCTGATGAAAATGAACGCGGCGGGAGTACGCATCGTGCTTGGCACGGATACCGATGGCAGCGCGGCATGGGCCACCCATCTGGAGATGGAAGACATGGTGACCGCCGGGATGACCCCGATGCAGGTACTCGTGGCCGCAACACGCAACGCCGCCGACTTCATCGGAGTCCGCGATGCGGGCACTCTGGAAGCCGGCAAAAGCGCCGACTTCATCGTGCTGGATGCCAACCCGGTGGAGGACATCACCAATACGCGGCGGATCGCGTCCGTCTACCTGCGAGGCACGCTGGTAGATCGCAAGGAATATCCCTGAGAGCCAAGTGCTTACGGACCCGTCGCGGCATTTGCGAGGCCCCCGCTGGAAGGCGTACAACTGCCTTGAAAATGGCCCTTTTCGGAACCATAGCGAGCCTGTGGCGATAGTAATGAACAGGCTCGTTCCGGGAGACACGCATGGCAACAGGTTGGGCAGCTGAGGGGGCGGTGCAGGAGCAGATCGACGCCACGGTGAAGGATGGAATCACCCGTGCGCAAAGCCAGCTCCCCAAAGGACCGGGCCTGACCCATTGCGAGGAATGCGCAAACGCCATTCCCGATGCCCGCAGAGCCGCCATTCCCGGTGTTCGCCTGTGCCTGGCGTGCCAGGAAGAGCAAGACCGCGAAGCTGCAAGGTTCAGCGGCTATAACCGGCGCGGCAGCAAGGACAGCCAGCTGCGCTGAAACCGCCATTCCCCTCAATGCCTTGAGCACAACGGCAGCAGGGCATTGCAGTAAGTCCGGTCATAAGTCAGGCCATCAAGTCAGGTAGTAACTGAGGCGGCGTCAATCCGCCGCTCCCGACCCAACATCAGGGGCCATCGGGGCTCACACGGACTCGTGATATCAGCAAGTTACTGGTAATCTAGGCACCTTACCCCCTCCACCGCCCCAAATCCCCGGATTTGCCACCAGGTTTGCCAATAAGCAACACCCGGGAGTGCGAGGGCGCGCACTACCGAAAACCGGGAAACCGGATGACGGAGCGGTCGGGTGGACTGCGACTGATGGCCCGCAAGGCCCCGTAAAACAGGGCAAAACAGGCACTGGATCCGACGGCGGTCGCGGCCTGGATGCTGGCCGGCGCAGGAGCTTGCCACAGGGACAGCCCAGCGTAAGGACACTCGGAGTGCTGGCGCCGGGTTGCCCGGTACCGGACTCGCGTAGCACCTCCATGCTTCATGAGCCTATGCAGCACTTGGCATCTTGCCAGTGCCGGTGGACCATGCGCGACCGGTGCGGCGGCCACTGAAGGATTGGCCGCGAGCCGCTGGATTGTTTTATTCGATTGCGAACGATTTGCCTAACTGAAATTACCTGAAACTGTCATGGAACTTTGCTATGCCCCGTACAACAGCGCTTTCTGATATCCGCAATATCGGCATCATTGCCCACGTCGACGCCGGGAAGACGACGACCACCGAGCGGATCCTTTATTACACGGGACGTAAGCACACGATCATCGACATTCACGATACCAAGGATCTGAAGACGTCGACGACCACCGACTATCTGGAACAGGAACAGAAGCGCGGCATCACCATCCAGAGCGCGGCCGTGTCCGCCTTCTGGCGCAACAAGAAAATCAACGTCATCGACACGCCGGGACACGTCGACTTCACCATCGAAGTGAATCGTTCGCTGCGCGTCCTCGACGGCGCCGTGGTGGTATTCGACGGCGTGGCCGGCGTGGAACCGCAGTCGGAAACGAACTGGCGCCTGGCCGACAACTACGACGTCCCCCGTCTTTGCTACGTCAACAAGATGGACCGCAGCGGCGCGAACTTCGTGCGTTGCGTGGACATGATCAAGAAGCGCCTTGGCGCCCGCCCGCTGCCGATCCAGATTCCGATCGGCTCGGAAGACAACTTCAAGGGCATGATCGACCTGGTCGAGATGAAAGCGCTGGTCTGGGATTCGGATGACAAGGACGCCGAATGGCAGGTCCTCGACATCACCCCCGACATCGCCGACAAGCTGCATATCAATGTCCCGAGCGATCGCAAGATCCTGGACGACATCGCCAAGTATCGCAGCGAGCTGATCGATACCTGCCTCGAGCAGGACGATGAGGCCATGGAAGCCTACCTCACGCACGAAACCGTTCCTTCGGCGGAAGTGCTGCGCCGCGCATTGCGCAAGGGCACGATCATTTCTGCATTCACGCCAGTGCTTTGCGGCTCGTCCTACAAGAACAAGGGCGTTCAGCAGGTGCTCGACGCGGTGGTGGACTACCTGCCTGCGCCGACCGACGTTGCTTCCATCAAGACGGTCGACGCCGACGGTATCCCGAACGGCGAACGCAAGTGCTCCGATGACGAGCCATTCTCGGCGCTCGCGTTCAAGGTCATCAACGACGCCTACGGCGCACTCACCTTCGTGCGTGTGTACTCCGGCGTGCTGACCAAGGGCGCATCGGTACAAAACTCGACTCGTGGCAAGCGCGAAAAGATCGGCCGCATGGTCGAAATGTTCGCGAAGGAAGCCAACCCCATCGAAGAAGCCCGCGCCGGCGACATCATCGCGCTCGTATCCATGCAGGAAACCGAGACCGGCGACACGCTGTGCGACTCCGCAAATCAGGTGATCCTGGAGCGCATGCGCTTCCCCGACCCCGTGATCAGCGTGTCGGTGAAGTCCAAGCTCAAGACCGAGCAGGAGAAGTTCGGCGCAGCGCTCGGCAAGATGGTTCGCGCCGATCCTTCGCTGCACCTGGAAACCGATCGCGAAACCGGCCAGACGATTCTGCGCGGCATGGGCGAGTTGCACCTCGAAGTCACGCTCGATCGCATGCGCACCGAGTTCGGCGTCGAAGGCACCATGGGCGAACCGCAGGTCGCCTATCGCGAAACCTTCACCAAGAAGATCGAAGAGCAGTACATCCATAAGAAGCAGACCGGCGGTTCGGGCCAGTTCGCCGAAGTGTGGATCACCTTCGAGCCGCTGGAGCGCGGTGCCGGCTTCGAGTTCGTCGACGAAACCGTCGGCGGCTCCGTGCCGAAGGAATACGTACCGGCGGTGGAAAAAGGCCTGAAGATGCAGAAGGAAGATGGCGTGCTCGCCCACTTCCCCACCGTGGACTTCCGCGCGACGCTCACCGACGGCAGCTACCATGACGTCGACTCGAATGCGCTGACGTTCGAAATCGCCGCCAAGGCCGCTTTCCGCGAAGCGCTGCGCAAGGCTTCGCCGATCCTGCTCGAGCCGGTGATGAAGGTCGAAACGGTAACCCCGGGCGACTATCTCGGCGACGTCATCGGCGACATCAACCGTCGTCGCGGCACGATTCAGGACCAGCTGGAGCGTGGCACCAACATCGCCGTCGTGGCTGTGGTACCGCTGTCGGAAATGTTCGGCTACATCGGGCACCTCCGCGGCATGACCAGCGGCCGCGCGTCGTACACGATGGAGTTCTCGCACTACGACCCAGTACCGCGCATGGTGGCGGACGAAGTCATCGCTGAAGTAGCCAAGGCGAAGGCAGCTTTACAGGCCTAACCCGTATCGCCTACGGACCTCTGCAACGTTTGTTGCAGGGGTCCGCGGGCTGCGGCCTGACCGCATTCTCGTTCCCTCTTCGGTTTCTCTCTTACTCGACGTCTCCCGCCCCGGTTACCCGAACGCGGGACCCACGCATTACGAATACGTTGCTCTAGGGTAGAATCCCGCCACTGCCAGGAAGGCCCCGCCCGCCGAATCCACCGACACGGGCGCCGACATGGCCAGTCGCACGACGATTTAGGTTCTTGATTGCCGGCTTAGCACAGTTGGTAGTGCACCTGATTTGTAATCGCTACGAGCCGACTATAACGATAACTAACGCTCGCTCACGACTCCTCACTTTCCCTTGATAGGTCAACGAGTTAGGGAACAATATTTTCTAACCGTTGCACCCTACAGCTCACGCACGTCCTATATTACTTGCCGAATAGTTGCTGAATTGCAGCTCGGGAGGTGTGTAGTGCAGCGTTCTAAATTGACCAATTCCGCCATAGAGAAATTCGTCTGCCGCGAGGGTCGCGAGCAAGACGCGCTTTACTGTGGTGAGCTTCGAGGTTTCGGCGTCAAGCTCTCACGCCGGAGCGGTACGAAAACTTTCTTCTTGCTCGGGCGCGTGAAGGGCAGCAAGCGCGAGCGGTACATCTCTATCGGGCGATTCAACGCGCCGTACCGGGTGGACCAGGCCCGCACCATTGCGCTGAAGCTGAAAGCCCAGATGGAGGAAGGCACCGATCCGGTTGAGCAGCGCGAGCAGAAGGAAGCCGAGCGACAGGAGCGGGCGAAGCTCACCGACGCGCAGTCTGCGACCCTCCAGCAAATGCTCGATCACTATCTGGAGCACAAGCGCACCAAGAGAAAGAAGCCGCTGCGGCCCGCCACCAAGACCGACATGCGCCGCTCCATTGAGACGAACCTCAAGGCGTGGTTATCACTCCCGGTCGCCAACCTCACTCGCGATATGTGCTACGCCCGATTCATGGAGCTGTCTAAGACCGCGCCCGTCGCGAGCAACCTCACGATGGTGTACCTGCGTTCGATCTTGAACATGGCCGCTGAGAAGTACGCCGACGAGCAAGGCAACTTCACTATCCTGACCACAAATCCCGCAGCACGTGCACTCAAGCAGGCGGGCGGGCTGAACAAAGAGGGCGCGAGCACGCGCCGCATTGAGTTGGCCCGCGTGGGTCACGTATGGCTGGCGCTGAAGCGACTGCGCGCCGCCACCAACCGCACTCAGGACCGCACCCGCGTGGACCTTGTGTGCCTGCGTATGCTCACTGCGATTCGCAAGAGCGAATCTGGTTCGTTACGCTGGTCGCAAATCGATCTCGACAAGAAGGTCATCCACCTGTCCGGCGACGTAGGCAAGACCCATCAGGATGTCGCGCTACCGATGAGCGACGTGCTGCATGCGATTCTCAGCGAGCGCGCCGCGCTACCCCGCAAAGGCCCCAACGCACGCGAGTACGTGTTCCCGGCACCGAAGGCGAATGCCAAAACCCCGTGGATGGGAAATCCAACCGGCGCGATGGAGGTTGTATCAAAGGCAGCAGGCCAGACCATCAGTAGCCATGACTTCCGTCGCGGTCTGATCGAAATTTCGAAAAAAGTCGGTACCGACGCCAGCGACCGCCGCCGCTTGCTAGTGCACGCCGCGTCCGGAGTGCATGACGTGAACTACGACAACAACCCCGACCCTGAGCTGCTGCGT
>DASYEW010000018.1:0-2159 GCA_036498785.1 Steroidobacteraceae bacterium
CCACGGCTGTCCGGTTGGATTTTTATGGACAAGGCGCATGGCGTTGATTCTTCTGTATTCCAAGCGTTTGGCGACGTTTTGGGACACGGAGAAGGATCAAGCCATGCGGCACGAGAATAGCGTATTTCATGGACTTCTGAAGCAGGTTCCGTGGCATCGGTTCGAAAGGCTTGTGGAGGATCATGGTGCCGACGCGCGGGTGCGCCGGCTTTCGACCAAGAGCCAGTTGGTGGCGCTGCTCTACGGCCAGCTTTCGGGAGCGGCGAGCTTGCGCGAGATCGTGACGGGACTTTCGAGCCACGCGGTGCGGCTCTACCATGTGGGCGCCGGTCCGGTCCGGCGGTCGACCTTCTCGGATGCGAACGCACAGCGGCCTGTTGCAGTGTTCACCGACTTGTTGGCGATGCTGATGAAGCAAGCCCATCGCGGCCTGCGGCGCAAACTCGCCGAGACCACTTACCTGATCGATGCGACGAGCGCGCGCTTGAACGAGCGCAGCGCCGACTGGGCACGGTTCTCGGCCGGGGTTTGCGGCGCAAAAGTGCACGTGATTTACGATGCTGATGCCGATCGCCCGATCTATGCCGCAGTCACTGCGGCCAAGGTCAACGACATCACCATGGCCAAGCAAATGCCGATCGAGCCGGGCGCCACCTATGTCTTCGATCTCGGTTATTACGATTATGCCTGGTGGGCCGCTCTGGACGCCGTCGGCTGCCGGATCGTCACCCGGTTCAAGTCCAATACCCCTCTCGACCTGATCGAGGAGCTATCGATCGCGACAGGCAGCAACATCCTCTCCGACCGCATCGGCTTGCTCCCCGCACGCCAGGCCAGGCACAGCCGTAATCCAATGCAGGCCCCGGTGCGCGAGGTGCGGGTTGCGACCGAGAGCGGAACGGTGCTGCGCATCTTGTCGAACGACCTCGACGCCAGCGCAGATGAAATCGCCGACCTCTATCGCCGGCGTTGGGCTATCGAGCTGTTCTTCCGTTGGGTCAAGCAGACCCTCAAGATCACGCGCTTCGTCGGCATCTCCGAAAATGCCGTGCGCATCCAGATCGCCGTCGCACTGATCGCCTTCTTGCTGCTGCGCATGGCTCAGGCCCTACAGAAAGCTATCCCAAGTCCCATCGTCTTTAGCAGGCTGATCCGCGCCAACCTCATGCACCGTCGTTCAATCGACGATTTGCTCAAACCACCTCCAATACCGCAAGATCAGCAGCAGATGAGCCTAAGTCTATGTTAAATCTAAACCGGACAGCCGTGGGCTCGTCCCGGCCATCCACCTCTTCATTCTGGTCAGAAAAGAAAGACGTGGATGCCCGGGACATCTAGCGCGAAGACGCGCTTCGCGCTTTTGCCCGGGCATGACGAACGATAGGATGCGTCGTAGTCTAGACCACCAACTCTTTCGCACTCACATGCAGCACCGGCCGATATCCCGCTAAAAACGCCCGCACTGTCGATGGCGGCGTCAGCAGCATCGCATCGGTCATTGCAACGCCGGCCTCGCGATAGCCTGATGTCGACCAGTGCAGCGGCCTGCCCTGCACGATCAGATAGCTTTCCCCGCCGGCCTGCACCATCGCGCCATCAGGTAATCTCTCCAGCGACATCGGCAGCGGATGCAGCCGTTTCTTGCCGCGGTCCAGCCGCTCCCGGTGCAGCACCGCGTCGATCTCGGGCGCGAGAAGATCGGCGGCGCCGTTGCCGGCCTCCCATGCGGCGCGAAACCGGTTGGCGTCGTCGCGGCGGCAGTAGAAGCAGGGACGATGACCCGCCGCGAACGCGGTGGCCTCATCAAGAAAGAACAGCTCGGTCCAGCTCCGGCCGCCCATCACCTCGCGCCGCCGTCCCCTGAATTCGCAGACGCAGGTCAGCCACGCCGGGCTCGACCAGCGCTTTCTCAGCAGGGTCTTGGTGGCGGGATCGTGGATAATGCCGCGGTTGCCGGTGAACAGCCCGCGATGCGGATCGACGATGATATCGCCTTGCGGCGTGACCCGGTTTTGTAGCGGCATCAGACCATCCGATTATTCCACCGCGATCGTTGTTGCGAAGACCCAGCAATCCCGACACCGTCATTCCGGGATGGTCCGAAGGACCAGACCCGGAATCTCGAGATTCTCCGATGTGCGATTGCACATCGTAGTTCG
>DASYEW010000019.1:0-115674 GCA_036498785.1 Steroidobacteraceae bacterium
GCAGGCTGAGCAGCGCGGCGCTGAGCGCATCCGTGATGATCGGGTGATCGTCGACGACCAGGGCTCGCGACAGCCGGCCCCGCTCGTCATTCGCCAAGCCGTGATTCATCGGCGCAATCTCGACGCCATGGCAGGGTGTCGAGTGTTGGTACTCCCGTCGGCCACGTCAAGGGTGACAGGGGACGCGAGCGGTAAACCTAGGCTTAGGAGGATTGCTGTAGGCAGGTCGCTTCCGTGATGGAGCGATCACGCATTCTTCGTGCCGCCAGGTACGAAAACCTGATGCCGCAGTGAGCGCGGGCTCACCCGGCGTCAGCCGTCACTTCGTCGCTTCACTGCCCGCGTCGCAGCGTCGATTGCTGAAGATTTTCTTGCCTGCAACCACGCACTCGTACACCTGCCCGATGACTTCGCGCGCGCCGTCATGTGCCTGGGGCAAAGGATCGGTCAGCTTGAAAGTCGCAACATTCACCGGCTCGCTACCGACTGTAACCGGGGCCTTCCGCGGCTCGTTGCGTACCCAGTACACACCGGCGCAGACAATTGCCACCAGCACGGCTGCAATATAGGTATCCCGGCGGTCGCGCTGATCGTTGAACATCGTTGGATGATGAAGGTCGCGGCACACGTTGTCACGGAGCAAGAACCGGGTAAGCCGGGCGGACGCGGTGCCTGCACCAGGATCTAGCCGATTTTCTCCGGCGCCTTACCGCTGGCCGCCTTCTTCAACTCTCTCTTTTGTTTGCGCCACTGCCAGGGCTCCACACGCTGCCCCAGCGGGAGGGCCCACAAACCGCGACCGGCCTCGCGAGCCGCCTGCTCAACATCGTACAGGGAAGGATCCTCGGCAAATGCCGCATAGAACCAGGCCGCCCCGCGCTTCACCAGTTCGCGATTGACATCGACGTCGCCGACCCACAGCCGCGCAACGGTGCGGCCATACCTGTCGGTATCGCGAGGGACCAGAATCACGTCGCGGTCACGAGTGAGCTCGACGAGTTCGCGCTTGGCGCGGCGACCGTAAGGCTGATCGTGCTCGGGAGCATCGATATCTGCGAGCCGAAACTCCATGTCGCGACCGCGGACCAGCACGTGCAGGCTATCGCCATCGTTGATCCGGAGAATCGAGCCGTGAAAAACACCCTCGTCGCCCGCTTGCGGCGGCAGGTGCACCTCTGCCCCGGCATGAACACTTCTTTCGGCACGTACTGGATGGCAATGAACCTGCTGATTTTTTGCGTCCCTGTGACAACCATTCGCGTCGACGTTGCCAGGATGCGCAGCCGCGATGCCACTGACAAACAGCAGGGCTGCGGCGAACCGCGTACGAGATAACACGTCCGTCATGAACGGTGTGCCATCGATCTTGCGGCGACGATGAGAACGCAATCTGCTGCGGCTGATTTCAATCGATTCCCTTTTCCATCAATCCCCGGTAAGCGGACGGGACCGCAGCGAGCGTCTGCAGTCCTAGAAAGTTCGGCAGATCGCGCGGCGGCCAGTCGTTCGAGCCGGCACCCGTGGGAAAGTACTGCGTCGTCGCGCCGTTCTCGAACCCCTCGCATGAACCTGCAGCGGTCGCTGCGAATTAGGATTGAGCAGTATTCGCTGTCTCCCATCCATGCGCGTCGAGCGCTCCTCGATTCCACGGCTTGCGCTGCTCATAAACGCCGTTGCGGCGTACGACGTGCATTTCCACAACCACCCCTGGCTCTGCCTGCAGCATTCGCTCGACATCCTGTCTCCATCCGGCACGCGCCTGAGCCCACGTCACGCTCGCAATCCGTTCTTCCCAACCAGCAATTGCCGGCCCTGCGGCAACGGCTGCCGCAATGCATTTCTGCGGCTGGGCCTCGATGACGTAACCGAGCAGCTTGGGATCTGGCAGGCAGAAACTGAGTGTGTCCAATCCCATCGCGATACTCGCTACCAACAGACTCTGCCAACGATGGACATTGGCAATCGGCAGGAAGCGCAACGCCGCACCGAGCAGGTAGCCTGCCAGCGCGCCCGCGGGGCCAGTAATAAAAATGCCGAGCAGCGGTCCCTGGTTCGCTTCCGGGTTCAGCGCGATGGGTCCAAAGAATCCCGCGGCAAAACCAATACCGCCGAGCATCAGCGCCCACAGTAACGCATGCGGACCGCGCGACAGATTCTTCTTGTTGTTCATTGCGGCGACGGTCAGAAAATGAAAAACAGCGCCAGCGTCAGCAGCGAGTAAGCGGCGATCGTCCACCAATACTGTGACGGCTGCTCGGCGCGCCGATAGACACGCCCCCAGGTACCGGACTTGCCGTAAATGGTACCGCTCGCCAATCCCTGTGCGACATAAATCGCGAGCAATGCGGCCAGCAGCTTGAACATGGATCCATGCTGGCCGCACCGACCGGCGCCGTCTGGGACCGGGATCACGGTTCCCGGATCAATTGCGGCGCTCGCGTCGACTTACCCCTTCACCTGATATCCCTTCGCGCCGTAGAACACGATGTAGCAGTAGCACAGGGCTGGAACGAAGAATGCCTTGAGTACGCCGATATGATCGGCGAAGTAGCCCATGAGGACCGGAACGATGGCGCCGCCCACGATGGCCATGACCAGCACGCCGGAGCCCTCACCGGTGTGCTTGCCGAGCCTGGCGATGGCCAGCGTGAAGATCGTGGGAAACATGATCGAATTGAAGAGCCCGATGGCGAGCACCGCATACATCGCGACCTTGCCGGCCGACGCCATTGCCACCAACAGCAGCACAATGGCGACCACTGCGTTGAATGCCAGTACGCGCTGCGGCGGAGCTTTGCGCAACACGTACGCGCCGATGAAGCGGCCGATCATCGCGCCACCCCAGTACAGCGGCACGAAATATTGCCCCGCGTGACGTTCGGTCATACCACCGATGTCGGGCTGCGACAGGAAGTTGACCATGAAGCTGCCAATGGACACTTCACCACCGACGTAGACGAAAATGGCGATGGCCCCGAGCACCAGATGCCGGTGCGTCCAGACACTGCGCTCGTTGTTACCGACCGAGTCCGCACTGGATGCGCTCTCGCCCGTCACTGCCGGCAGCTTGAACTGCGCGAACACGATGGCGATCAGGAACAGCACCACCGCCAGGCCGATGTAGGGACCCTGCACTGTCTTGATCTCGGTCGCCACGTCGATCGGACCGGTCGTCATGGCGACGGCCGAGAGGATGAGCGTCGAGCCGACAAAGGGACCGATGGTCGTGCCCAGCGAATTGAACGCCTGCGTCAGATTCAGGCGACTGGCGGAGGTTTCCGGCCTGCCCAGGATCGCGACGAACGGATTGGCCGCCACCTGCAGCAGCGTGATGCCCGATGCGAGCACGAACAACGATGCCAGGAACAACGGATATGACTGGCTGGATGCCGCCGGATAGAAGCCCAGGCATCCGACACCCGCGGTGGCCAGGCCGATGATGATGCCCCGGCGGTAACCCGCCTTCTCCACCAGGTAGCCCGACGGAATGGACATCACGAAATACGCGCCGAAAAAGCAGAACTGCACCAGCATGGCCTGCACGTAACTCAGGCTGAACAGTGCCTTGAGATGCGGGATCAGGATGTCGTTGAGCGAGGTGATCAAACCCCACATGAAGAACAGCGAGGTCAGGACGACGAGCGCGGGCGTGTAGTTCGGCTGGCTGCCGGAATTCGAATCGGCCACGGTGAATCCCCCGGAAAATTGATGACTGCGCGGTGCAGGATTGTTTTTCTGACAACGTTGTCATAGCACGGCAATCCGGCGTTTTGCAAATGGCCAACCGTTTCGCTGCGCCACATCGATGCCGATTCTAGCGGCTCCGATCGGGGCTGTGGCTATGCGGAGTACAGCGAACAGGGCGCGCAGCCGCGAGCGGATCGCTCGATTGTTGTCGGCGCTATTGAGCCCCGCTCGGCCATCGGGCATGGGTCAGTCGGTAAGGGGGACAGAGAGGATGAGAGCGAATCAGAGCGGCTGTAGCGCCTGCGCCGCCGCTGGCGCGTTCGGACCGACGATCACATGCCACGTCGACACATTGACCTGCACCAGCGAGCGCGCTCCGGCAGCACGTGCAGCTGCGACATTCACGACCGCAGTATCTTTTAGCGCCACCGCCAGACGACTCCAGTACGCTTCGACTTCTACAATATTTTCACTGCCGCCCAGCGCTGCAGCCAGAGCCCTGGCATCAAGCGCCACGCTTACCGTTTTGTTCGATGTTGGCTGCACCGTGGCAGCTGGAGCGCCTGCCGATTGGCTGTCCGATGGTTTGTCCTGGCGGGCCGCTGTACTCATTGCCGTGCCAAGTGCGGCACGAATATCTCCCGCCACCTGATCCGCAATCGGACCGACCACCACCTGCAGCGTATCCTGCGACGGGCGAATCATGCCGCGCGCACCGAGCTGCTTCAGTGCGGCCGCATCCACCGAACCCTGATCGGCAACGACCAGACGCAGACGAGTAGTACAAGCGTCCACCGCAATCAGATTGCCCGCCCCACCCAACGCCGCAACCCATGCCTGCGCGGGCGATCCGCGCGCTACCTCGACAGATACTGACGCAGTAACGTCGTCCGCTTCCCTGCCGGGAGTCTTCAGATCGAAGCGGACGATAAAGAATCGGAACAGCCCGTAGTAAAGACCGGCATAGACGATGCCGACCGGAACCAGCATCAACGGTTGCGTCGAGCGGGAATAGTTGAGCGCATAGTCGAACAGTCCAGCGGAGAAGCCGAACCCGAGGCGCACGCCGAACCAATCCATGATCACCATGGCGGCGCCTGTCAGCAGTGCATGAACGGCATACAACAACGGCGCCAGGAACATGAACGTAAACTCGATCGGTTCCGTCACGCCAGTCAGGAACGACGTGAGCGCCATCGATAGCAGCAACCCGCCGACTGCCTTGCGCTTGTCGGGCCGCGCTGCGTGATACATCGCGAGACACGCCGCCGGCAGGCCGAACATGATCACGGGGAAGAATCCGCTCATGAACGCGCCGGCACTCGGATCGCCCGCGAAGAAGCGCTTCAGGTCCCCCGTCACGCCGCTGAAATCGCCCAGCAGGAACCACGCGATGTTGTTCAGTATGTGATGCAGGCCGGTGACGATGAGCACGCGATTCAACACGCCGAAAACGAACAATCCGATTGACCCGGACCCCAACACCGCCTGGCTTACGGTGTCCATGCCCTGCTCCAGCACCGGCCAGCCGAATCCAAACAGCAACGCCAGCACGATCCCGGCAAAGCCGCTGGCGATGGGCACGAACCGCCGGCCACCGAAGAAGGCGAGATAGGCAGGCAGGCGAATATCGCTGTAACGATTGTATAAAAGGCCGGCGATCAGCCCGGAAATGATGCCGACGGGCACGCTCAACTTGCCGAGTTCCCTGGCCCGGAACGCGCCCGTCGCCAGTTCCGCCATCTGCGCCGTAAGATTGGCCGTGACCTCCGGTGGCACCGGAATCAGCACTTCCGCACCTTTGGTCGCGACCAGGTAACCCACCACGCTGGCGAGCCCGGCCGCGCCGTGGTTCTCACGCGCGAGCCCCACGGCGACGCCGATAGCGAACAGCAGGCCGAGATTGGAAAAGATGGCACTGCCCGCCGCCGCGATGGCCGCGATATTCAGCAAATCTGCCTGACCCAGGCGCAACAGCAGTGCCGCCACCGGCAACACCGCGATCGGCAACATCAGCGCGCGGCCGATCCGCTGCAGCCCCGAAAGTATCGGCTTCATAACGCCACCTTTATTTCGGCAGGCGTCGCGCGTAACGCGAGCGCACGTACGGCCGCGGCCGATTGCTGTTCGAGTGCCCGCTGCGACAACGACCTGCACTGTGTGATCGTCAGCGTGCCGATGAGGTACTTGAGCTGCGGAATCATCGCCGGCACCACGGAGAGTTCCGTGACGCCAAGTCCGATTAATATGGCAACTGCCGCAGGATCGGAAGCAAGACCACCGCACACCGCTACCGGCCGCGCATGTCCGCTTGCCGCATCCGCGGTCATCCCTATGAGGCGCAAGACAGCCGGATGCAACCCGTCGATGCGCGCCGCAAGATCTGCGTGGCCGCGATCCATGGCCAGCGTGTACTGAGTGAGGTCGTTAGTGCCGATAGAGACGAAGTCGACTTCGCTGGCAATCTGATCCGCGATCACCGCGGCGGCCGGTGTCTCGATCATCGCGCCGACCTGCGTGGGCGAGGTCACCGCCAGCTCATTGCGCACTTCATCCAGGATGCGCCGAACCGCACGAATTTCCTCGAGATCCGTAATCATCGGCAGCAGAATGCGGCATTGACCCGCCGGCTCGATCCGCAGCAACGCACGCAACTGGATACGCAGCAGATCCGGTCGCCACAGGCTGGTACGCACGCCACGCAACCCTAGAGCAGGGTTGTCCTCAGCCGGCAGCGGCAGATAGGCGATGGGCTTGTCGCCGCCGATGTCCAATGTGCGCACAACGAAGGGACGACCCGACAGTACATCCGCTATCTCCTGGTAGCGCGCCAGTTGTTCATCCTCATCTGGCGCGGACTCGCGCTCCAGAAACAGAAACTCCGTTCGCAGCAAGCCGCATCCTTCAGCGCCCTGGAGCACAGCGGTTTGAGCATCCGCAAGCGAGCCGAGATTGGCAAACATCTCAATTCGCTGCCCGTCGGCGGTATGGCAATCGCTTTGGGCGGCCACGCGCTGCGCCAGTGCGCGCTGGCGTCGTGTCGCGAGAACTCGTTCGGCGGCGGTGATTTCGCCGGGCTGCGGCGCGATTGTCGCAACGCCCTGCTCGGCGTCCAACACGATCCAGGTGTCATCGGCAACGGCCAGGATCTCCGGACCCAACGCCACCAGCGCTGGAATACCCATCCCTGCAGCAAGTATTGCCACGTGTGAAGTCGGCCCGCCCGCGGCCAGGCAGATGCCCGCGACCTTGTCCGCAGCGAACGTCATGAGCTGCGACGGCTTCAGATCCTCGGCCAGTACGACCGATCGTTCCGGCACTTCGATGTGAGTAACCTGGGACTGGCCCAGCAGCGCCACCAGTACCTGATGTTCCAGATCCAGCAAATCGTCAATGCGCTCCGCGATCAGCGGATCGCCAAGGGCCTTGAGCGAGTCGGCACTGTCGCGCACCGCACGACGCCATGCATACGCCGCGCTCTTGCCGCGCGCAATAGAGCGCCGCGCTGCTCCGACCAATTCCCAGTCATCTACGAACTCGAGATGCGCGTTGATGACTTCTCGCGCGGTACGGTCTGAATGCCCGGCAAGCTCCTGCAATCGCGCCCTTACCTCGGCACGACCGCGTTCGAGTTCGGCACTCTCGTGTGCAACGCCCTGACCGCCCTCAGTGACAGCGATCTCGGCAGCCCGCAGGAAGAATGCGCGACCTACGGTGAACCCATTGCTCGCGATCACTCCGCGCAGATGATTGTCTTCGCTGCGCCGTATCGGAGGAGCTGGAGCGACACTAGCCCGCGGAGGCGATTTCGGCGTGGCTATAGCGGGCTCAAGGCTGGCGATGATGCGCCGAATCCCGGCAATTGCGGTCGCGGCATCGGGACCCGAGCCCATGATCGTCAACTCATCGCCAGCACGAATGCCCAACGACATCAATGCAACGGCGCTGCGGGGATTGGCGGCGCGCCCATGCGCCTGGACACTCAGCTCGGCAGGAATACTTTTCGCATAGTTGGCAATCAGCGCGGCTGGACGAGCATGAATGCCATGCGCATGCTCCACCACCACGCGCTCACTGATCTGCGACGCCACTGTCGACGCGTTCGTCGCAGACTTCTGCGCGACTTCCTCTACGATCATCAACTCGTCGCCGACGCGTACTTCCCGATTCTGCTGCACCGATACGATGCTGTACCGATCGCCATTGGTGAGGAGGATCGGCGTGATCAGGCTTCTGGCGGATCGAACCAGAACCTCCAGGTCGAAGCTCAAGAGCCGGTCGCCGCGATGTACGCGTGCCCCTGCGGTGACGTGCAATTCGAATCCCGCCCCACCCAATGCCACCGTGTCGACGCCCACGTGCATCAGGATTTCGGCCCCATTGTCGGCACGCAATGCGATGGCGTGCTTCGCGGCTGCTATGGAGATGACCTCGCCATCGCACGGAGCGTGAAGCGAATTGCCGGTAGGATCGATAGCAACCCCGTCGCCGAGCATGCGCTGCGCGAATACGTCGTCCGGCACTTCCTCCAGCGGCGCACTCCACCCGTTCAGCGGCGCATGCAGGGTCAGTGAAGGCATACCGGCTCCGCCGAAGTACGACCTGCGCGAGCCGGGCGATCGCTGGAGAAATCGTCGAATGACATCGTCCTCTCCCCTGTCGGTAGCCCGGCGCTCGTCACCTGGCCCCTGCTTCGCTATTGCAACTGGATACTGTCGATCACCCACGTCGGATCAACGCTGCGACGAGTAAAGATGAAACACAGATCGTGCCGGCCGTCGCGAGGTTCGAGCTGGGCCGCCGGCAACACCGTGACAGCCTGACTGGAAAGTGCCGGCGCGAGCGACAGCGACGCGATTTTTTCGCCGTTGCAATCATCCAGGCGAACCTCGAGCTCGCCTTCGCGCGACTGCGGCTTCGGCAGCGGAATCGCGTTCACATCCTTGCCGATCTGGAAGTTGAACGGCACCTGCCCGACCGCCGCGACGAGCGTGGCAACCGCGGACAGATCCGCTGCCTTGAAGATCCAGCAGGGGTTCATGATGTCGACCAGGAATACCGCCCGGTTACCGCTTACCGGGGCATCATCTTCGAGCGACAGGACCAGTTTGTTGGTGCACATGCCGAGCTGATGGCTGGTACGCCGTTGCACGCCGGCCGCAGGGTCCGGTGGTGGCGGCGGCAAACGTGAATAGTTGATGCCGAGCAGTTTGTAACGGTGCAGCTGCGCAGGCAGTCGTGCGGATAAACTGTTCCAGTCGATCCGATCGGCCGGCGACCACGCCACTTCGGCCAGGGCCGCCGCGCGAGGAAAGGTCATGTACTCGGCGCGTTCTTCGGTGCGTACATGCTCGGTCCAGAGATTGGCCTGCACGCCGATGATGTGTTGCCGTTGCCGGGCTTCGATGGCAGCCGGTGCCGGATCGAAGCGGTAAACATCTTCGATCGTAACGACTCGACCGCGCCCCGGCGGATTCGGAGTGTCGAGCGGCCGGTTGTCGAAATACAGGGTGGGATTGGGCGATAGCACGGCATCGTGGCCCGCAGCCGCAGCAGCTACTGCACCGTCTATTCCGCGCCACGACATGACCGTCGCGTCAGGCGCGAGCCCACCTTCGAGAATTTCATCCCAGCCGACGAGACGCCGGCCATGGGCGTTGAGGAACTTGCCGATGCGTTGAATGAAATAGCTCTGCAGTGCGTGTTCATCCTTGATGCCCAGCTCCCGCATGCGAGCCTGCACCTGGGGCGAGGACCGCCATTCATCCTTGATGGCCTCATCCCCGCCGACATGAACGTACTCGCCCGGAAACAGCGCCATGACCTCGGTCATCACGTCCTCGAGAAAGCCGAACGTCGACTCGTCCACGTTGTACAGCGCTGAGTAGACACCCCAGTCGGCCGGAACCGCAACGGGAGGGTGGCGGGTAACGCCCAGTTGCGGATAGGCTGCGATGGCAGCACTGGCGTGTCCCGGCATCTCTATCTCCGGAACGATTGTTATGTTGCGTGTGCTCGCGTAGGCGACGATGTCGCGCACTTCATCCTGGGAATAGAACCCCCCGTAGAGCCGCGGCCTTCCGGTTGCAGTGTCGATATCGGCTGCAGCAGCTGGCCCCGCGGGCACACGCCACGCTCCGACACTGGTGAGCCGTGGGTATTTCTTTATCTCGATCCGCCAGGCCTGATCGTCGGTGAGATGCCAGTGCAGTACGTTGAGCTTATGCAACGCCATCGTATCGATGAACCGCTTGATGAACTGCGGCGACTGGTAGTGGCGAGCCGAATCGAGCATCAATCCGCGCCATGCGAAGCGCGGCGAGTCGACGATTTTCAATGACGGCACACGGACTACCGCGACATCGGCTGTCGGCGAGGCCAGCAGTTGCCACAGAGTAACGGCGCCGTAGAGGAGACCGCTGTAACCGTGCGCAGCGACGACTATTTCATTGCTGGAGACATCGAGCGAATAACTTTCCGGACCTGCCGGAGTTTCATCGCCAAGCAGTCTGAAATTGATCTCCCCGCTGGCAACTGCTCCGGTGTCAGCCTCGAGAGGCAGCGACAGGCCTTGTGTACGCTGTAGCAACTCCACGAAATAGCGGGCTACCTGAGCGCCGGCGGTTCCCGCGGAATAGACGACTCTCGTGTGCGCCTTAACGCTGAATGCTCCGGGCCCGAGGGAAATTTCGCGCGGCGCGGGAATGATCGACACCGTGGCCGCACTGCCGACAACGAGTTTCGATTCTGGCTCGCAGGCGGCAGTCAGCACGACGGCGCTCGCGAGCGTAGCGACCAGCGCAGCTGCTGTTTGCCTTCGATTCATATCCGGTGGTCTCTTGAGCCGCTGTCGCAACATGGAGTCCCGGCCCTGACGGAGTCTCGGCCCCGTGCGTCGGCCTCAAGCCGGGCAGCGTGCGCCCGATCAGGATGCAAGCTCATCCTGAGTCCGTATGCCTTTGGTGGCAAGAGCGGGCCCGGCAATCCGGGCCACGCTGCTTCACAAACTTTGCGAAGGCTACAACGAGAGGCGCACGCCGGCGAAGTAGCGCCGGCCGTTCTTGTAGATCGCCAATGGCAGATTCTCGTCCCCGGCGTACTGGTATTGGGTTTCATCGAGCAGGTTCTGCACCTGCGCCGTGAGCTCGATGTTGTCGGTCAGCCGCCAGCCGAAGGCCGCGTCCAGCTGAGTGTATGCATCGTTCGTCACTGCAACGCCGTTGCGACCGATTTCACGGAAGTACTTGGAACGCCATCCATACGTGACGCGTGCGTTTACTTTGCCGTTATCGTAGTAAGGGGTCAGGTTGACCGTGTGCTTGGAGCTGAAGGGTATTTCCAGGCCGTCATCGGTGCCGCCATCCGCGTAGGTGTAGTTCGCCTGCACACCGAAGTCGCCGAAGAGACGGTTCTGGTAGCTGACTTCCATACCGCGAATCTCACCGCCGGCACCGTTGCGCGGTCTCGTCACGCTGTACGTCTCGACCTGGCCGGTCAGGATGTTGAAGTGCTGCTCATCGGCAGCCTGCCTGATGATGAAGGAGCGAACGTCCTTGTAGAAGGCCGCCACCGCAAGCAGCCCATCCTTGCTCAGGTACCATTCCCCGGAGATATCGAAGTTGGAGGACTGGTACGGATCGAGATTGGGATTGCCGCCGTTACCGGAATTCACTGTATCCAGCAATTCAAGGAACGAGGCGAGATCCGCGAAATTTGCACGCGCGATAGTCCGCGAGCCCGCCAGGCGCAGCACGAAATCGTCGCTGATATCGAATGAGAAATTGAAGCTCGGCAACCAGCTGTCGTAGTCCTTGGAGATCGAGTTCGGCACGAAATTCCCAGGATCGCCCTGCGCCGTAGAGCCATTGCTCTTCTGATCGGTCTGCACGTAACGCAGACCCACGTTGCCGCGAAAGCCCTGGCCGATGAAGTCGAACTGGGTGAAGGCACTGACGATGTCTTCTTCGACGCTGAATGCGGCCGACGGGAAGTCCGGGAGCGTGGTCACCGCGGCGCCTGTAAATGGATTGCGCAGAGGCGCTCCCTGCACGAAGCCCACCACTGCACCTTGATTCGCCGTCGCCCACTCCTGTAGTCCGGAGTTGGAATCGATGCCATCGAGATAGCCCCCGGGAGTGGCGCCACCGTCGAACTGCACCAGCGACTGCCCCGCAAACGCGGCCCCGTTGATATTTGCCAGGCGCGCCTCCTGATTAGTTTCATGTTTGCGGTAGTCGATGCCCACTAGCGCCTGGTGAATCGGCCCCCAGCCAAGATCGTGGCTGAATTCCGCCTGGACGTACTGCTCTTCGTCGTGCGTGGGCTGCTGTCGCGACTGCCCGAAACCGATGCCGCCCATCGTCGCCGGATCGCTGGGATCGTTGTCGAAATTGACTGTCGCCCGCTCTTTGCCGAGCGTGTAGTCGTAGCCGCCAAGGCCTTCATATTCCAGGAAGTACTGCTGCTTGGTACCGCCGTCGGCCTCGGTGGTCCCGACGGTTCCGGAGGCGCTCCAACCCTCGCCTTTCCAGTCGGCCTGCAGGTTGACGGAGTAGGTTTCCACTTTCGATTTGCGGGCGATCGCATCGAGCAAAGTAAGACCGTTGGAGAAGTCGGCGTTGGTGACGACTCCATCACTCACTGTGGCGCTCGTGGCATTCGGCGCGGTCAGGCCATGGCCGATGAACGCATATCGACTCTGGTTGTAGTTGTCGTATTCCGCATCGACGTACACGCCCGTGAGATTGAGTTCGAAACTGTCGCTCGGCTTGAGTTGCAGTCCCACAGTGCCGGTGGTGCGCTTGCGGTCCTGGGTGAACAACGCCGCATTGATGGCATTCGGAAACACTACCGTCGGATCGTTGCCCACCACCGCAGCCGGAAAGCCGGCGGCCAGCGCCCTCGGATAACTGAACATTTCCAGTCCGTCGCGGCGCAGGTCTTCCTCCGAATGCAACGCGGAGACGATCACACCGAAGGTCTGCGCATTGTTCTTCCAGCTGTACAACCCGGAGTAGTTGGGTGAGCCGTCTTCGGAGCGATCGTTGTACGCGTAGTCGGCCGAGGCTCGCAGCGTGCCCGAGGGCAGATCGAGAGGCCGGCGGGTGCGCAGGATGACGGTGCCGCCGATGCTGCCCTCGTAGATGCGGGCCTCGGGGCTCTTGAAGACTTCGACCTGTTCCACGATCTCCGGCGCGAGCAACGTATAGTTGAAAGTGCGGCCGGGCGAATCGAGGATGAACCAATCGGCGGACGCGAACGTCTGGCCATTCAGCAGCGTGCGGTTGAGCGCCGGATCCGTGCCGCGAATACTGACGCGCTCGCCCTGGCCAAAATCGCGATCGAGTGTCACACCCGGCACATGCGACAAAGACTCCGCGACGTTCTTGTCCGGGAACTTGCCCATGTCTTCGGCCGAGATCGCGTCGACGATCGAAGCCGACGCGCGCTTGGTGTCGATGGATTCACGAATACTACCGCGAATGCCGGTGACAATGACTTCCTCGACTGCGCTCGTGGTTGCCTGTGCCGAGGCTGGTGCGGCGTGCGAAGACAGGGCCAGTGCCACCGCGGCTCCGATCAATGTCGAACTTCTCGTGCTCATGACCTGCTACCCCGTGTTGTGTTTTTGAGCGGACCACTATGGCTCCAATATAGTACCAATATTCGACATTTGCCAAGCCTGGTAGATACCACTCATTGATAAAGCGAATTTATTCTTATTTTTCTGCTAGTTAACTGAAAACATAATCAGGTACCGGACTATATTGGTATTGCATTGGTAATGTTCCAATGGCATCTTGGTACCCAGAAACCGCACAACAACACGCCGTGGAGCCGCCTTGAGCAACCTGTCCCAATACCTGCCGCGACTGGACGAAGCGAGCACTTTGCCGCTGTACCAGCAGCTCCAGCGCGCCTTGCGCGAGATCATCGAGAAGCGGGTACTCGGCCCGGACGACGCCCTACCGCCAGAGCGCGATCTCGCCGATGAGCTTTCGGTATCGCGCATCACCGTGCGCAAAGCCATCGACGGGCTGGTCGAAGAGGGATTGCTGGCGCGCCGCCAGGGTTCGGGCACTTTCGTCTGCGCCCGGGTCGAGAAGAACTTCGCCAAGCTCACCTCGTTCTCCGAAGACATGCGCGCGCGTGGACGCAAGCCGCGCAGCGTCTGGCTCAATCGGGCTGCCGGCACGGTAACGCCAGAAGAGGCACTGACCCTGCGTTCGAGCCCGGGAACGCCGGTGTATCGCTTTCACCGTATTCGCTACGCCGATGACGCGCCCATGGCGCTGGAATACGCGACGGTGCTCGCTTCGTGCCTGCCTTCGGTTGAAGCTGTGGAAACCTCGCTGTACGAAGCTCTCGAGAAGAATGGCAGCCGTCCCGCCCGCGCACTGCAACGCCTGCGCGCCGTACTGCTCACCGCGGAACAGGCCAATCTGCTCAAAGCACAGGAGAAGGACGCCGGTTTGCTGGTGGAACGACTTGGATTCCTCAAGGACGGCCGTGCCGTGGAGTTCTCGCAATCGTTCTATCGCGGCGACATCTACGACTTTGTCGCCGAACTCAGTGAGCCTGCGTGAGCGCTGAAACCCGCATGTATCGTGAAGCCGCACAAGCGGCAAGCACGGTACGCCGTCAACTCGAGATCAATGCGGCACCCATGCGAAAGCTCGGTGCCGTATTGCGCGAACTGGCCCCGCGTGCGGTAGTCACATCGGCGCGCGGCAGCTCCGATCATGCGGCGACCTTCGCCAAGTACCTGATCGAGACGCGCGCTGGCGCGCTCACCTCCTCCGCCGCGCCTTCGCTGAGCTCGGTCTACGAAGCTCGACAGGATTTGCACGGCGTACTGTTCCTTGCAATTTCGCAATCGGGCAAGAGCCCCGACCTGCTTGCCACAGTCGCGAACGCGAAGGCCTCCGGCGCACGCGTCGTGGCGCTGTGCAACTCACCGGATTCACCGCTTGCGCAAACCGCACATCACACAATCGATCTGTGTGCCGGTATCGAGACCAGTGTCGCTGCGACGAAATCCTATATCGCCTCGCTCAGTGCCATCGTGCATCTACTGGCAAGCTGGACCGAGGATCAGCGGCTGCTGGACGCATTGATTTACGCCCCTGCACAGCTCGAACAGTCCTGGGCACTGGACTGGAGCCACGCTGTTCCCATACTGCAGCCGGCAGTCAATCTGTTCGTCGTTGGACGCGGCTATGGCCTGGGAATCGCGCAGGAAGCGGCGCTCAAACTCAAAGAAACCTGCGGCCTGCACGCCGAAGCTTTCAGCGCTGCGGAAGTACGCCACGGACCGATGGCGCTGGTCGGCCGGGAATTCCCGGTGCTCGCCTTCTCCCAGACCGATGAAACCCGCGATGGAATCGAGGTCATGGCACGCGATTTCGTCGATCGCGGTGCAAAGATGCTGCTGGCGGGCACGCACGTCCCCGGCGCAATCGGCCTGCCAACGATCGCTGCGCATCCGGTCATCGAACCCATGCTCATGATCCAGAGCTTCTATCGGCTGGTCGCGACGCTTGCGATCGCACGCGGCTTCGATCCCGATGTGCCACCCCATCTGCGCAAAATAACCGAGACGACCTGATGTCGATCGCACTCATCAACGGCAAGGTACTGACACCGACCGGCTTTGCCCCGGGCAAAACCGTTCTGGTCAAGGACGGCCGGATCGAGGCAGTGACCGACGCGACGGCAACACGATCCAGTGCTTATCGGAGCTTCGATCTGCACGGCTGCCTGCTGATGCCGGGATTCATCGACGTGCAGGTGAACGGCGGCGGTGGCGTACTGTTCAACGACAACCCCGGCGTCGAATCCATCCGGGCTATCGGCGCGGCACACCGGCGCTTCGGCACGACGGGATTTCTGCCCACACTCATCAGCGACGACCTGCACGTCGTGGCGCGCGCGATGGCTGCCGTTCAGGCGGCGATTGAAGCAGGCGTCCCCGGCGTACTCGGCATTCACATCGAGGGGCCGTTCCTGAATGTGCAGCGCAAAGGCGTACACGACGCAGCCAAGCTGCGCGAACTCGACGAGACGGCGCTGAAGCTGCTCACCTCGTTACGGGGCGGAAAAACTCTGATCACGCTGGCGCCGGAAATGACGACGCCGCAGATCATCCGCAAGCTGACGGATGCGGGAGTCATCGTTTCCGCCGGGCACACCAATGCTACGTACAGCGAGGTGCGGCAGGCACTGGACAACGGCCTCACCGGATTCACACACTTGTTCAATGCGATGTCGCAACTCACCGGCCGGGAACCAGGAGTGGTCGGCGCCGCATTGGACGACCCGACAAGCTGGTGCGGCATCATCCTGGACGGACAGCACGTGGATCCGGTCGTACTGCGAATCGCTTTACGCAGCAAACCGCACGATCGCTTCATGCTGGTCACCGACGCCATGCCCAGCGTCGGCATCGACGGCGATTCGTTCATGCTGCAAGGCCGGCGCATCAGCGTTGTCGACGGCAAGTGCCTGGACGAAGCCGGCACCCTGGCAGGCTCGCACCTCAACATGGCGGAAGCGGTCGGCAACGCCGTGCAGATGCTCGACATCGACCTGCCGCTGGCTACGCGCATGGCGAGTCAGTATCCGGCGGCATTCCTCGGCCTGGACCACGAACTAGGCCGCATCGAACCGGGCTATCGCGCCTGCCTCGCCGCCGTCGACGAGAAAATGAACGTCGTGGAGACGTGGGTGGACGGGAGGCGGAATGGGGAGTGAGGGAAAGGAGTGATGGAAGTGATGGAGGCTCCGGAAGGACGGCATCACTTCCATCACCTACATCACCCTCATCACCTCGCGGGCCTTGCCCGCGTCGAATACCGCTCCGCCGACAGAATCGTGTTGTGTAACAACATGGTGACTGTGAGCTGACCGACGCCGCCGGGAACGGGCGTGATGTACGAGGCCTTCTGCCGGACGCCTTCAAAATCCACGTCGCCGACGATGCGGCCGTCGGGGAGGCGGTTGAATCCGACGTCGATGACGACTGCGCCGGTCTTCACCATCTGCGGGACGATGAGATTCGGCACGCCGGCGGCCACCACCAGGATGTCCGCCAGCAAGGTGAACTGCCCGAGGTCGCGCGTCTTCTTGTGGCAGATGCAAACTGTCGCATCCTGCTGCATGAGCATCAACGCGGTCGGCTTGCCGACGACATTGCTCGCTCCGACCACAACGACGTTGCGGCCTTCGACGGGAATCTTCTCGTGCTCGAGAATTTTCTGCACGCCATACGGCGTACAGGGCGAGAACACAGTGCTGCCCGTGACCAGGCCGCCCATGTTGTACAGATGGAACCCGTCGACATCCTTCTCTACCGAGATGCGCTCCACGACGCTGGCCACCTTGATATGCGGCGGCAGTGGCAGCTGCACCAGGATTCCGTGCGTAGCGTCATCTGCGTTCAACGTATCGATGCGCGCCAGCAATTCTTCTTCGGTCGCGGTCGCCGGCAATTCAATCAGCTCGGAGCGAATGCCGACTTCCTTGCAGCCGCTGATCTTGCCGCGCACATAGGAACGCGATGCCGGATTGTCACCCACCAGCACCACCGCAAGGCCGGGAGTCACACCGAACCGCGTTCGCAGATGTTCGACGCGCTCGTGATACTGGGCACGCAGCTTCTGCGCGATGGCTTTGCCGTCGATGATGTGGGCAGACATGAAGTGATTGCAGGCTACGGGTTCAGAATCGGGATCGGAATCTTCTCATGTGGCGGCAAGGCGCCGGCTTTCAACGGCCCGCTCTAGCGCAGTACCACCGTTTTGCCGCCATTGGCGATCACACGGCGCTCCGCGTGCCATTTAACCGCGCGATTCAACACGACACTCTCCAGGTCCGCGCCTATCGCGACCAGGTCCTCGGGAGCCATGTTGTGGTCAACCCGCGCGACTTCCTGCTCGATGATCGGACCTTCATCCAGATCCGTGGTCACGTAATGCGCGGTGGCGCCGATCAGCTTCACGCCGCGGGCATGCGCCTGGTGATACGCCTTGGCGCCTTTGAAACCGGGCAGAAACGAATGATGGATGTTGATCGCCTTGCCGGCGAAATAGGTGCAGGCCTCGTCGGTCAGGATCTGCATGTAACGCGCCAGCACCAGTAACTCGCCGTCGACCTTCTGGAACAGGTCCATGATGCGCTGCTCTTGCTCGCGCTTGCGGCCATCGATAACGGGAAAGTAGTGAAACGGAATCCCATGCCATTCGGTGAGACTGCGCATGTCCTGGTGATTGGACACCACCGCCACCACCTCTATCGGTAGCGTTCCGGTGCTCCAGCGATGCAGCATGCTGTTGAGGCAATGACCGTGCTGGGACACCGCCAGCACCGCACGACATTTGCGCTGCACTTCGTGAAAGCGCCATTTCATTCGCAGGCGCTCGCCCACCGTACTGCCGAACTCCCGGTCCAGCTCGGCGAGCGGCAGCATTCCCTTGCCGTTGTCGTGGAACACGGTACGCATGAACGACGTGTTGCTGTACGGATCGTCGTAATGCTGGGCTTCGGTGATCAGCCCGTTGTTCGCGGCCAGGAAGCCGGATACGGCCGCGACTATACCGGTGGTATCGGGGCACGACATCGTCAACACGACGCTTGGAGCTTTCGCTGCGGGCACCTGCGCCTGCACCGCGCCCCCATCGACGGGGGCACGGGCAGTGCCGGGAATTCCTTCGCTATTGGACACGGACATCCCCGACTGCATCAGCAAGTAACGCGCTCAATAACGATAATGATCGGGCTTGTACGGGCCCTGCTGCGACACGCCGATGTAGTCCGCCTGCTCCTTGGTCAGCTCGCTGAGCTGCACATTGAGCGTGGCCAACTGCAACCGCGCCACCTTTTCATCGAGGTGCTTCGGCAGTACGTACACACCGATCGGATACTTCGAGGTGTTTGCATACAGCTCGATCTGCGCCAGCGTCTGGTTGGCGAACGAAGAGCTCATCACGTACGAAGGATGACCGGTCGCACAGCCCAGGTTCACCAGGCGGCCTTCGGCCAGCAGGATGATCCGCTTGCCGTCGGGGAAAATGACGTGATCGACCTGCGGCTTGATGTTCTCCCAGGTGTGCTGGCGCAGCGAGGCAACGTCGATCTCGTTATCGAAGTGGCCGATATTGCAGACGATGGCGTTGTTCTTCATCTTCTGCATGTGATCGTGGGTGATCACATGGAAGTTGCCGGTCGTGGTGACGAAGATATCGGCCTTGTCGGCTGCATAGTCCATGGTTACGACGCGATAGCCTTCCATCGCAGCCTGCAGCGCACAGATCGGATCGATCTCGGTGACCCATACCTGCGCCGACAACGAGCGCAGCGCCTGCGCCGAACCCTTGCCCACATCGCCGTAGCCGGCGATCACGGCAACCTTGCCCGCGATCATCACGTCGGTGGCGCGCTTGATGCCGTCGAGCAGCGATTCGCGGCAACCATACAGGTTGTCGAACTTGCTCTTGGTCACGGAGTCGTTGACGTTGATGGCCGGGAACGCGAGCTTGCCGTCCTTCGCCATCTGATAGAGGCGCTTCACACCGGTGGTGGTTTCCTCGCTCACGCCCTTGATCTGCTTGAGGCGCACGGAATACCACTGCGGATCTTTCTTGAGCTGCGCCTTGATGGAATCGAACAGCGCTATCTCTTCCTCACTGCCGGGTTTCGCCAGCACGCCGATGTCGCTTTCCGCCCGGGTGCCCAGGTGCAGCAGCAACGTCGCATCGCCGCCGTCATCGAGAATCATGTTCGAGTAGCCGCCATCCGTCCAATCGAAAATGCGGTGCGTGTAGTCCCAATATTCCGCCAGCGACTCGCCCTTGAACGCGAACACCGGCGTACCGCGCACCGCAATCGCGGCGGCAGCATGATCCTGAGTCGAAAACACATTGCACGACGCCCAGCGCACTTGCGCACCCAACGCCTGCAGCGTTTCGATGAGCACTGCGGTCTGGATGGTCATATGCAACGAACCGGTGATACGCGCGCCTTTCAGCGGCTGCGACTTCGCGAATTCGGCGCGAATCGACATCAGACCCGGCATTTCGGTTTCGGCGATCAGGATTTCCTTGCGGCCCCAATCCGCCAGCGACAGGTCGGCGACGTGGTAATCGCCCTTCGACAGATCAACATTAGAAGGCTTGGCAACTGCGCTCATGGTCGTCTCCATTAAAAATTCAGAAGGGCGCCGTTGCCGTAAAGGCAATGCGCACCGAGCCTGGCAGGCGTCCGGGAGAATTCCCTACCCCGCTGCAGCGCCCCTCGGTGCGCGAGAATGCCGATATTTTAACCGTTTGCCGCGCGCTTTACGCCAGCATCCGCGGCCAGTTCTTCCGCTTTGTCGGTACGTTCCCAGCTGAACTCGGGCTCGCTGCGGCCGAAGTGACCGTAAGCCGCGGTCTTCTGATAGATCGGGCGCAGCAGGTCGAGCATCTGCACGATGCCTTTGGGTCGCAGGTCGAAGTGCTTGGCGACCAGCGCCTCGAGCGCCTCATCGGAGATCTTGCCGGTGCCGAACGTCGTCACCATGATGCTGGTGGGTTTCGCGACACCGATCGCATACGACACCTGCACCTGGGCCTTGGTCGCAAGTCCAGCGGCAACGATGTTCTTCGCCACGTAACGCGCTGCGTAAGCAGCGGAACGGTCGACCTTGGAAGGATCCTTGCCGGAGAACGCACCGCCGCCGTGCGGAGCTGCGCCGCCGTAGGTGTCGACGATGATCTTGCGCCCGGTCAGGCCGCAGTCGCCCTGCGGGCCACCGACCACGAAACGCCCGGTCGGGTTGATCAGGTAATTGATCTTCTTGCCCAGCAGCTCCTTGGGCAGCACGGGCTTGACGATCTCTTCGATCACGGCCTCGGACAGCGGCCCATGCTCGATCTCGGGATGATGCTGCGTGGACAACACCACCGTATCGATTTCCTTCGGCCGGCCATCGACGTACTTGATGGTGACCTGCGATTTGGCATCCGGCCGCAACCAGTTCAGCTTGCCGCTCTTGCGCAATTGCGCTTGGCGCTCGACCAGCCGATGCGCGAGGTAGATCGGCAACGGCATCAGGTCCGGTGTTTCATCGCAGGCGTAGCCGAACATCAGGCCCTGATCGCCGGCACCCTGGTCCAGGTTCAGGCCGCGACCTTCATCGACACCCTGCGCGATATCGGGCGACTGCTTGTCGTACGCCACGAGCACGGCGCAGCCTTTGTAGTCGATGCCGTAGTCGGTGTTGTCGTAACCGATGCGCTTGATCGTTTCGCGCGCCACGCTCTGATAGTCGACCGTCGCGTTCGAGGTAATTTCTCCCGCGAGCACCACCAGGCCGGTGTTGCACAGCGTTTCCGCAGCGACGCGCGAGTATTTGTCCTGCGCCAGGATCGCGTCGAGGATGGCATCGGAGATCTGGTCGGCGACCTTGTCCGGATGACCCTCGGACACTGACTCGGAGGTGAACAGGAAGCTGGAGCTCATGGGCGTGATCCTGAATATGAAGTTGATTCGTAAACTGTGTGATCGGGCGTTGGCAGCGCTGGCGTTAACTCGTCGCTCGCAGGGTCAGTGAGCTGCCGAAGCTCGCGCGGTAGCGCTGTTCAAATTCCGGCAGTGTGAAACGGTGATTCTGGGTGCCGCGCGATTCGATCTTGAGCGCTCCCATCAATGAAGCGATACGGCCGGTGGTTCCCCAATCCAGGCCATGCAACAGGCCGTGCAACAGGCCGGCCCGGTAGGCGTCGCCACAGCCGGTAGGGTCGACGACCGCGGTGGGCTTGGCCGTGGGAATGGCAATTTCACTGTCCTGCGTATAGATCACCGAGCCTTCAGCGCCGCGCGTCACGATCAGCGCCTTGACCTGCTGCGCGATCTCGTGCGCCGACATTCCGGTCTTCTCCTGGACCAGCTGCCATTCGTAGTCGTTCACCGCGACCCATGTCGCCTGCTTGATGAAGGCCCGCAACTCATCGCCGCCGAACATGGGGAGGCCCTGGCCGGGATCGAAAATGAACGGAATGCCGGCAGCGGCAAACTGCGCCGCGTGTTGCACCATGCCCTCGCGGCCATCCGGAGCAACGATGCCGATCTGGATGTTCTGTGCGTCGCCAACCTGGTTCAGATGCGATTGCTGCATGGCGCCGGGATGGAATGCCCAGATCTGGTTGTCGTCCAGGTCCGTGGTAACGAATCCCTGCGCCGTATGCTCGCTCTCGATCAGCCTGACGTAATCGGTGGGTACCCCGGTCTGCTTCATCCAGTCGGCATACAGGCCGAAATCGCGGCCCACGGTGGCCATTGGCAGACCCACGTCGCCCAGCAGCTTCAGGTTGTACGCGATGTTGCCGGCACAGCCGCCGTACTCGCGACGCATCTGCGGCACCAGGAACGACACATTCAGCATGTGGATCTTGTCGGGCAGGATGTGATTCTTGAAACGATCCTGGAACACCATGATGGTGTCGAAGGCGATCGAGCCGCAGATCAACGCGCGTTTGCCGGGGGTTGTCATGAAGGGTCGGAGATATCCACGCAGTAACAGGCTGAACGGAACAGTGGCCGGGCGGAAGCGGACGATATGGGGGTGAGAACCAACGTACCAAGCCCAGCCGCGGCCGCGCGATTGTAGGGCATGGAGGCAATTACCGGGAATCCAATTGCGTGATCCCAGCCATGAAATCCGCTGCGAATTAGCCCACCGCGACTCATTCGTCCCCGTGTCACCGAGCCTCGGCCAGCGCCCCCCAACTCACGCGCAAGAGCGCCCTTCGTATCTCGCAACAGGACAGCCCGATGCGACGGACTTTTGCGGCGCGACTGCCTCGAATATTCATCCCGCGACGCCGTACCACGGCCCCCGCCGCCGGCGATCAGTATTTGCCCGGTACACTTTTCCGCCCGTTTGGCTGAACCTGCGACGCATTTGATGCGTTAGAGGCCCATTGCTCCACGCCCCCTGCCGTCAGGAACTCAGGCCCAGTTCCCAAGCTCAGGAACCCAGGCATTGATCAACAGACTGAATAGCGCGGATCGCGCAGTCATGCGGCCCCTGGGACGGCAGATGGGATCCGAGATGCAACCCGACAGGCCGCCAGAAGGTCCCTCGATGACCCCGACTCAAAATCCCAGCGACCAGCTGACTGCAAGTAGCGACAGTGCGTTGACCATCTTGTTGGTGGAAGACGAGGGCATCGTGGCCCAGTACCTGGAGGACGTCATCGTTCATTTCGGCTACCGGGTCGTCGGTGTGGCCAGCGAGGGCGTACAAGCCGTCTGCATGGCACAGGAACTCGAGCCGCAGCTCATCGTGATGGACGTCGGCCTGCGTGGCGACATCGACGGCATCCAGGCGGCGCAGATGATCCAGGAGCGCTCGCACGTCCCGGTCATTTTCCTGACCGCGCACCGCGACGAACAGACATTGAAACGTGCCGTGAGCACGGGCCCGCTTGGCTATCTGGTCAAGCCCTTCCAGGAAGTCGAATTGCGTTGCGCCATCGAGGTAGCGGTGCACAAGCATCGCGCCGAAGTCGCCATGCGCGAGCGCGAAGAAGCTTTGCGACGCAATTCCGAACTGCTCACCAGCCTGTCGCTGGTCGATGAACTCACCCAGCTGAAGAACCGCCGAGGTTTCTTCGAACTGGCGGGGCAGGCACTCAAGGTGGCGCGCCGCGAGCGCTACACCCTGGGCTTGTTCTTTGTCGATCTCGACGGACTCAAGCAGATCAACGACACACTTGGTCACCTGTCCGGAGACCAGGCGCTGCGGGATACGGCAGCAGTGTTGCGGCGAACCTTCCGCGAATCCGACA
This sequence comes from Steroidobacteraceae bacterium, assembly GCA_036498785.1. Classification (GTDB taxonomy): domain Bacteria; phylum Pseudomonadota; class Gammaproteobacteria; order Steroidobacterales; family Steroidobacteraceae; genus Steroidobacter. The sequence goes on from DASYEW010000019.1 coordinate 23,517, forward strand.
TCATCGCGCGCTTCGGCGGCGACGAGTTCGTCGCCCTGGCGCATGTAAGCCGCGACAGCCACGCACTGCGCGACCGGTTGCGCGAACACCTCAAGGTGCTGAACGCACAGAGCAATCGGCCGTATCGGATCGAAGTCAGCGTCGGCACGGCGCTGGTGGACGGGACCGCCGACGAGAGCATCGAAACGCTGATCGCACGCGCCGACGCCGCCATGTACGAGGAAAAGCGTCGCCCGTAGCTCGTCACCCGTCACCCGTCATTCTGCAGATGCCGCCGCGACCATTGGGAGTCGCGGATTGGCTATCATCCGGCTCTCCATCGCAGAGCCTCAGCCGCAAGATGCCGCTTCCACGACCCTCTTCGACCGATCCGTTGCAATGGCTGGATCGGGTGCTGCAATCCGAGCCGCAACGTACGCTGTTACGAACGCCGGACGGCCGTCACCTCAGCTATCGGGAGTTCCATGAGCTGTCGGGCTCGCTCGCCACAGCGCTGGCAACATGTGGCGTCGTCTGCGGCGAGCGCGTAGCAGCGCAGGTTGAGAAATCGGTCGAGGCGGTGGCCCTGTATATCGCGTGTCTGCGCATCGGCGCAGTGTTTGTGCCGCTCAATAGCGCGTACACCCTTGCGGAGCTCGAATATTTCCTGCGCGATTGCCAACCACGGGTAGCGATTGTCAGGCCACAAATGCTCACCGGTGCGAGCCCTGTCGCCAGAGCTGCTGGCGTCGCTCACATCGAAACCATGGATGAACAAGGCGGCGGCTCGTTACTGACGCTTGCCATGAATCCAGGCAATCTCGGATTCACCCCGTTCTCGGGTGATGCTACGGCGTTGGCTGCTTTGCTATACACGTCGGGTACTACCGGACGTTCCAAGGGCGCAATGCTCACGCGCGGCAATCTCGCATCCAACGCCGTGACGCTGTTCGATGCATGGCAGTTCAGCGAGACGGATGTATTGCTGCACGCCTTGCCGATTTTCCATGTGCATGGCCTGTTCGTGGCCATCAATCTGTCACTGGCTAGCGGCAGCTCCATGCTGTTTCTACCGAAGTTCGATGCCAACGAGATCGTGCGCTTGCTGCCGCAGGCTACGGTCATGATGGGCGTACCCACGTTCTACACGCGGTTGTTGCAGCACCCGGGACTGACTGAAGAGGCTGCCAGCCGGGTGCGAGTGTTCATTTCAGGCTCCGCACCGCTGCTCGCGGAAACCCATCGTGAGTTTCGGCGGCGCACCGGCCACGCGATTCTCGAACGCTACGGGATGAGCGAAACCCTGATGAACACATCGAATCCGTACGACGGCGAGCGCGTACCTGGATCGGTTGGCCCGGCACTGCCTGCTGTCGAGATTCGTATCAGCGATGCCGAAAGCGGCCAGCCACTGAGCGCACCGGGTGCGATCGGCATGATCGAAGTGCGCGGCCCCAATGTTTTCGCCGGCTACTGGCGCATGCCGGAAAAGACCGCCGCGGAATTTCGCGCCGATGGTTTTTTCATCACCGGGGACCTGGGCATGATCGACGCACGCGGCTACGTCCGCATCGTCGGGCGCGGCAAGGACCTCATCATCACCGGCGGTTACAACGTCTACCCGATCGAAGTGGAAGCAGAAATCGACGCGCTGCCCGGCGTGATCGAGAGCGCAGTCATCGGTGTACCGCATGCGGACTTCGGCGAAGCCGTGACAGCCATCATCGTGCGTAGCCCCTCCGCAACGCTCGACGAGTCAGCAGTGCGCCAGCAACTCGAACAGCGCCTGGCGAACTTCAAACTGCCGAAACGCGCGCTCTTCATCGATGAGCTGCCACGTAACACGATGGGCAAGGTGCAGAAAAGCGCACTGCGCGAACGCTATCGGGAGCTGTATGGGGAGAGGAAAGAGTCACAGTAGTGACAAGAGTCACAAGGGTGACAAGGACGGGGGGGGAGTGACAGAGCGTGCCGAGGTACACGGGCGTCGCGACTTCCTGCGACTCCCGTGATCTCCGTGTGACTACTGTCACTCATGTCACTCCTGTCACCTCCGCGCGTGACTATTGTCACTCCTCTCTCAACGCCCACTTTCCTTCGCAACCAGCCACTGCACCAGTTCGATCAGTTCCTGCTCATTGGCAACCGATCCTGAATTCACGCGATACTTGCCGTTGACCACGATCGTGGGCGTGGAGTCCACCCGGCTGGCCTTGATCCAGTCATCGGCGCGCTTCATGTCCAGTTCGACCGAGAAGGATTTGGCGGTGGCCACGAACTGCTCCGGCTTCACGCCGCCGACGCGCGCATAGAACTTGGCCACATCCTCGAGGTTGGGCAGTGGGTTCTTGAGCCGGTTGGTCCGCGGATCGCTGACAGCCAGTTCCCCGGTCGTCCAGATGGCGCTGAACATGGCGGCGTGGGTCTTCTCTGCAACGCCCAGCGCCTGGGCCGCGAAGTACGCGCGCTGGAACAGCGGCCAGTCCTCGCTCGGGTTGAAGGACGCCGGCACGAAGTTCATTTGCGCGTTGGCGGGCAGGCTGCGCTTGATTTTCTCGGCTGTCGGCTGAAAGTGATTGCACGCCGGGCATCCATAGGAAAATACTTCGGTGACTTCGACCTTGCCGGCCGGCACGGAAGTGTGCTGCGGCGGCAGGATCTGGGAATAGTGCTTGCCTTCGGTCCACTCCGCGCCGTTGGCGACGGACATCCCCGCCAGGACCGCGCCCGACAGGACCACCATGGACAGCATCGACATGACGAACTTGCGCATTGGCTCCCCTTCAAGTTGCTTCATACTACGGCACTGCAATGCCATCGTGCCGATGTTAAGGCATAACAGATGACCGCCGGCAACGCCGACGCATTACAACTGCGTCACGACAACCGCGTCGCAGCGGCGCAGCCTCCGGTCCGGAACAGTTATTCCCGTAACAGTTGCTCCCGGACCAGTCATGTCGGGAACACTTGTCCCGAACATTTACCCGGAACATTTTCCGTGAACGAATCTGTCCCCGCAATCCGCCCAGAAATCCGTCCAGACAAATGGAGTGCCGCATGAGCGTACTATCCGATAACCCGGCTAACGATCCGGTCCCCGGCGATGCGCATTCCTGCGAGGCTCTGGAACTGGCCCTGGTGCCCTCGGTGCGCGATCTCGGCGGCTTTCAGGTGCGCCGTGCCCTGCCGCATCGGCGCCGCCAGATGATCGGTCCGTTCATTTTCTTCGATCAGATGGGACCGGCACAGTTCGGCCCCGGTCAGGGGATCGACGTGCGGCCGCATCCGCACATCGGCCTCGCCACCGTCACCTATCTTTTCGCGGGTCGCATCATGCATCGCGACACTGAAGGTAATACTCTCGAAATCGCACCCGGCGCCATGAACCTGATGACCGCGGGACGCGGCATCGCGCATTCCGAGCGCACGCCGGCCGCCGTTCGCCAGCAAGGTGCCGAACTCTTCGGAATTCAGAGCTGGATCGCGCTGCCGCGCGCGCATGAAGAGACTGCTCCGACGTTTCAACACTTCGATGCGCACGTCTTGCCGATCGTCGAGGATGGCGCAGTACGGGCGCGCATCATCGCCGGCACCGCTTTCGGCAAATCCGCACCGGTAGCCACGCTCTCCGACTGGCTATACGTGGAAGTGCAGTTGGCGGCAGGCGCACAGATGCCGTTCGATGCCGATCACGAAGAGCGCGGCATCTACGTTGCCGAAGGCGCAGTGGACATTGCAGGCGAACAGTTCGTCGCACCGAACCTGCTGGTCTTCCGTCCCGGCGATCGCATCACGGTCAAGGCAACGCAGCAGACGCGTCTCATGTTGCTGGGTGGCGCCGGCATGTCAGAGCCGCGCTACATCTGGTGGAACTTCGTTTCATCCAGCCGCGAACGCATCGAGCAAGCCAAGGAAGACTGGAAAGCAGGCCGCTTCAAGAGCGTGCCGGGAGAAACGGAATTCATTCCCCTACCCGACAAGTGAGGTGCGGGCGGTGACGGCAAGACGCGTATGCGCTCGCTCCGTCACTCGCACCGGCCTGCCGCCGCAATTTCATTTCCGCCGTTGGATGATTCTCACCCCATGAACTGGATCGAACGCGACGCTGCCGTCGTCTGGCACGGCTTCACGCAGATGGATTGCTATGGCGCCAACGAACCTGTTGTCGTCGAGCGTGCTGAAGGTCGCGAGCTGATCGGCACGGACGGCCGCCGCTATCTCGACGCAATTTCTTCGCTGTGGGTTACCACGCTCGGCCACCGTGTGCCCGAGCTGGATCAGGCGCTGCGCGACCAGATCGACCGCGTTGCGCACTCGACTCTGCTTGGCAACGGTAACCGCGTCGTGATCGAGTTCGCCGAAGCGTTGGCAGAGGTCGTGCCAGTGGATCGTCCGCACTTCCTGTTTGCATCCGACGGCGCGTGCGCTGTCGAACAGGCACTCAAGATCGCGTTTCAATACTGGACCAATCGCGGCATTCGCGACCGCACGACTTATCTCGCCTTCGGTGCCGGGTATCACGGCGACACTATCGGGTCGTTGTCGCTCGGTGGCGGCGGCTTCGGTACTGACGTGTTCGATCCGTTGCGCTTTCCGGTGCTTCGCGCGCCCTCCTTTGCCGATCCGGACGCGTTGCGGGTGGCGGCCGGGCTGGTACGTGAACAGGGCCATCGGTTGGCCGCCGTCGTCGTCGAACCGCTGGTGCAGGGCGCGGCCGGCATGCTCATCGCGAAGGCCGGTGAATTTGCGCAACTTGCCGCCGCCTGTCGCGAGACCGGCGTCCTGCTTATCTGCGATGAAGTCGCTACCGGCTTCGGCCGCACTGGCGCGGTGTTCGCATCGCAGCGCTGCGAATTGCGTCCAGATCTGATGTGCCTCGGCAAAGGCATCACGGGCGGGTATCTGCCGATGTCAGCGACCGTGGCCGCGCATCACGTCTACGAAGCGTTTCTGGGTGCCGATCTGAGCACGCGCACGCTCTATCACGGCCATTCCTACGGCGGCAATGCGCTAGCCGCAGCCGTAGGATTGAAACATCTGCAGCTGCTGCAATCGGCGCAAGTGCTCGACAACGTGCGCGCACGGTCGGAGCAGCTTGCCCGGGCATTGGACACGCACATCCGGCCGCATCGTGCCGTCAAAGAAATCAGGCTGACCGGCCTGATGGGCGCAGTGGAACTGGACACCGCAGCAGATCCAAAGCTGGCGCGACGCACAGGAGCGGCAATGGTCAGGCGCGGCGTACTGTCCCGATCGATGGGACCGGTACTTACCATCGTGCCGCCGCTCACCATCACGGCCGAGGAAATCGATCGCATCGTTCTCACCATGGCAGCGGCGATCGAGGAAGCGGCATGTTGAGCTGGGGCACCTGGGCTGCGAACGAACTGGAGCGGTTGAAAGAACTGAATCTCTCGCGAGCCTGCGTGCCATTCGATGGCGACGGTCCCGCCGGCATGGTGAATGGCCAACGCGTGCTCTCATTTGCTTCCAACGATTACCTCGGACTGGCCTCTCATCCCCAGGTGCGCCTGGCGGCACACCGCGCGATCGATCGATTCGGCACCGGCGCACTCGCCTCCAGGCTCATCGTCGGAACACGCAGCCTCCACCAGGAACTCGAAACGGCGCTGGCGCGCTGGAAAGACACCGAGCGTGCATTGGTTTTCTCCTCAGGCTACGCGGCGAATCTCGGCGTTCTGTCCGCCCTCGGCCGCGAGGATGTGACCATCTTCAGCGACGCCCTGAACCACGCTTCCATCATCGATGGCTGCCGTCTCGCCAAGGCGCGAGCGGTGATCTACCGGCATGGTGATCTCGAGCATCTTGGCGCGCTGCTGGCACAGTCTGCGGGCAAGAAACTGGTGGTGACCGAGACGGTTTTCTCGATGGATGGGGACCGCGTCGCCGTCGAGACCATTGCCGAACTGTGCATCCGTCACAACGCGCTGCTGGTACTCGATGAGGCGCACGATGTGTTCGGACCGCAGCTACAACCGATAAAGGGCCTGGAGGTATTGCACGTCGGCACGCTCTCCAAAACCCTGGGCGCGCTCGGCGGCTTCGTGGCCGGCTCACAACCCATGATCGACTTGCTGGTCAATCGGGCACGCACTTTCATTTTCACGACCGGACTGTCGCCTGCCGACACGGCCGCAGCACTGGCATCGGTGGAGATCTGCATGGCCGCCGAGGGAGAGGCATTACGCAGCCAGTTGCGCAGTTCCGTAGATTCGTTGCGACCGCATCACCCCTCCGCGATCCTGCCAATCGTGCTCGGCACCGAATCCGCCGCGCTGGAGGCGGCCGTACACTTGCGCAGCGAAGGGATTCACGTTCCGGCGATCCGACCTCCGACCGTCCCCATCGGCACTTCTCGCTTGCGGGTCGCGCTGTCCGCGTCACATACCCCCGAGATGGTGGCGCAGCTACGTCGCACACTGGACCAACTTTCGCTCGGATTCGGCACCGCCACCGGCCCATGAGTGCACCCGCTCGCACGACGCGTCCCAAACGATTGATCGGAATCGTCGGTACGAACACCGAGGTCGGCAAGACCTGGGTAACGTCGCATTTGCTGCGACTGCTGAAATCGCGCGGCTTGAGCGTGGCCGCGCGCAAGCCCGTGCAGTCCTTCGACCCGCCGGCAAACGGCACCGACGCCGAACTACTCGCCGCAGCAACTGGTGAGAACGTGGAAGACGTTTGCCCTCGTCACCGCTGGTATCCGGTCGCGATGGCACCGCCAATGGCAGCGGATGTGTTGGGACGCGAGCCGATACTACTCAGTGAGCTTGCGCGGGAAATACTCTGGCCGGCGGATATCGACGTAGGCTGCGTAGAAACGGTTGGCGGCGCCCGCGCACCTCTCGCACACGATGCCGACAGCGTCGATATCCTCAAGCATCTGGCAGTCGATGAAGTGCTGCTGGTCGCCGATGCCGGACTCGGTACGTTGAACGCAGTGCGCCTGACGCTCGAATGCTTGAAACCGCTGCCGGTGACGGTGTTCCTGAATCGCTACGACGCCGACAACGAGCTGCATCGGCTGAATCGCCGCTGGCTGCTGGAAAAAGACGGTAGCCGCGTCCTTACCGCAATCCAAGACTTGTACTGACAGGCGAGCCCCTCGCACCCGCCTGCAGATACCCACTTTTACGGATTGGCCCGTTTACCTTGACCCACCGGCCAGGTGGCTCTCAATCACTCCCGTCGCCTGATCCAGTCGATCGCAATATTTGGTCAGCACACCGGCGGTCAACACCGAGAATCGATTGGCCTCATCCCATCGATTGGACTCAATCGCTTCACGCACACCCGGTAGTGTCTTGACCCCATACCCGGTCAACAACCCCGGTGCGTAGATGAGATGCTTGTACCAATCCCGACCGGGCAGCCCCTGCGGAGTGGTCAGGGTCTGCTCCAGACCGCGCAACAATGCATTGAGCTGACTGAGCTGCGTCTTGCTCAACTGCGTACCACGAGCGACCTGGGCGCTATATGCATCGTCGTATGCTTTGGCGCTCTTCTTCAGACGAGCCACGACATTATCGAGCGCAGCGAAATCCAGGTAAGGCACTTCGGGTTCGCGTTCGGGCGCGGCAACGACACGCGTCGGATCTGCAGCCAGCGCGAAGGCCTTGTTGTCGATCAGCTTGGCCAGTTGCTCGGACTGTTCACGCTTGCCGTCGGCGAGTTTATGCACCTCCTGCAAATAGCCATCGACCGTCTCCGCAAAGCCGGTGAATTGCATCGGCAGAACGCCGGCATTGGCCATTCGCAAAACCAGCCGGCCGACGGTCTGTGCTTCGGCAATCCCGTAAGCGAAGCCCGGATCGCCGAAACGGACATAGTGATCGAACGAATCGTAGATCGAGTGATACACACCGCCCTGGTCTTCCTCTCCGGAGTAGGACACTTCGAGCGATGCCAACCCGAGATGCTGAATGAAGGGGGTGTAGTCGGAACCCGAACCGAGCGCTTCGATGGGCAGATCCCCGCCCGCGAGCGCCTTCTTCGCCGCTTCTTTTTCCGCAGCAGTAGCACTGCCTTCGTAACCGCTCACCGCGGTCAGTGCCCGCAGGCGATCCTGCACGCTGACCGAAGTCTCCGGATCGCGCACGCTCTGCGCAACCTCATTCACCAGCCGCTGCAGCGAATGGCTGCCTCCCGCAGATAAAAAGCCGCGCGAGTTCGTGTCGGAATTGAGGTACAGCACGGCCTTGCGCTGCAGTTCTTCGGCATGCGCTTCCGCCCACTCGGTCGAGCCCAGCAGTCCCGGCTCTTCTCCATCCCAGCTCGCGTAAACCAGCGTACGACGCGGACGCCAGCCTGTTTTCAACAGGGCGCCGATAGCCTTGGCCTCAGCCAGCATCGCAACGGTACCGGACAATGGATCCCAGGCACCGAACACCCAGCCATCGCGATGATTGCCGCGAATCACCCACTCATCGGGGCTGTCCACGCCTGGAACTTTGGCGATCACGTCGTAGGCCGGCTTGAGGCTCCAATCCGACTGGATCGACAGATGCACCTTCGCCGGTCCGGGCCCGACGTGATACGTGATCGGCAGCGAACCGCGCCAGCTTTCCGGCGCCACCGCTCCTTCGAGCGCGGCGAGCAGTGGCTGCGCGTCGGCATATGAAATGGGCATCACGGGAATCTTGAGAATGGTCTTGGCCTGCGCGATCGTCAGGCGCTTGGCGTCCTTGGTGGCGCCCACTCCCGGCGTCAGCGGATCGCCCGAGGCAACCGGAATATCCAGCACCGAGCCACGCTGCACACCCTCGCCAGGACGCCAGCCTCCCTTCGGATAGACGTCCCCCACCGCATAGCCATCGTCGTGCGGATCAGAATAGATGAGGCAACCGACCGCGCCATGCTCATAGGCGAGCTTGGGCTTCAGCCCACGCCATGCGCCGCCATAGCGGGCAATCACGATCTTGCCTTTCACATCCACGTTGCGACGCGCGAGTTCCTTGTAGTCCTCAGGCATTCCATAGTTGACGTAGACGAGATCCGCCGTAACATCGCCATCGGCGCCGTAGGTGTTATAGGGCGCCATGGAATCGGCGCGGGTCGAAGTGTTGTCGCCGGCGATCGGCGGCTCCTTGAGGCTGGCGACGAAATGCGTCGGCGCCACCAGCTCGAGGCTGTGCTGCTTGAGCGTCGGATAGAGCACGTTGAAGGTCTCGATCTGCGCATCCCAGCCCCAGTCGCGCATCTGCTGCTGCACGAATTCGGCGTTCGCCTTGTTGTGCGGGGCGCCGACCTGATTCGGTTCGGCTGCGAGGCGCTGCATCCAGGAGCGCAAGTCGCCCGCATCGAGCTGCGTATCGAAGCGTTGCTCGAGGAAACGCTGCGTACTCGCTTCGGCCGGCAGAAATCCCAACATCGTGTCTGCAGCCGCAGGTGGCGCGCTCCACGCCGCCGTCGACGACAGCAATGCAGAACCAGTGAGAACCATCAACGATCGAATTGCTCGGTGCATGGGGACTCTCTTTGCTTTGCCGGACTCAACCGATAGTAACCGCCATTGCCGGAAAATCGCCACGGCGACGCGGAGACGCCGGATTAAGAATCGTGAGAGCAGCTGCTTGCGTCGCGCCGACTCAGTGCCCGAACAGCCGCTCCAGATCCCCCGCGTCCAGCACGCGCCACTGACCTGCCGGCAGATCGCCCAATGTCAGGCCGCCAAGCCGGCTGCGATGCAGGGCCTCGACGTGGTTGCCGACCGCCGCGAACATGCGACGCGCCTGGTGGTAACGCCCTTCCGTCAGGGTGAGCAGTGCCTGACGCGGACCGGTGATTTCCAGTACCGCAGGCGCAAGTGGCGTCTTTTCCGATTCCAGCATCAACTTGCCGCTGGCGAAAATCTCCACCTCTTTACCGTGCAGGTCGCGGGCGAGCGTCGCCTCATAGACCTTGGCGATCTGCGACTTCGGATGGACGATCCGGTGCAGCAGGCTGCCGTCGTCAGTCATCAGCAATAGTCCGCTCGTGTCGCGGTCGAGCCGACCGACGGTTGCGAGCACCGGTGATCGCAACCGGAAACGCGGCGGAAATAAATCGTAGACCACACTGCCGGGGTCTTTGGTCGAGCACGTATAACCGGTCGGCTTGTGCAGCATCAGCACGATGCCCTGAGGCGGATCCAGCGGCTCGCCGTCGATCCGGATCTGCGCGTGTCCGACCTGGTCGTCGGCGTACAACACCTCGCCCGCAGGATCGGTTATGCGGCCTTCGCGAAACATCGCCGCAACCTGCTTGCGGCTGCCGTAGCCGAGATTCCCAATCAACTTGACCAGTCTCATCGCCGACCCTTGGTCGTCGCTTTCCCCGCTGCGGCGGACTTCCTGGGCGCCGCAGCCTTGATTGCTTCGATGATCTTGAAACCGTGCTCCTGGGCGACTGCACGCACCTGGCCGAAGCTGCTCGTCAGCACGGCCTCATAAGGCAGGTGCCGATTGGCAACCAGCCACAGGCGTCCACCGGGATTCAAAGCCTCGGCTGCGACGGCGATGAAGCGACGCCCGATATCGGGTCGCTCCAACCGGTTCTGGGTGTGAAACGGCGGATTGGTCACGATCACATCGTACGAATGCGGCAGGCCTGCGGTGACGTCATGCCATTGGTAGCGGACTTCGGTACGCGATCCGAACTCCGCAAGATTGTGACGCGCAAGATCCAGGGCGCGGGCTTCCGCTTCGTATGCATCCAGCAAAGTGATGCCCGGGCAACGCGCCAGCAGCTCCGCCGATAGATAGCCGAAACCCGCACCGAGATCCGCGGCCCGGCCGGCAAGATCGCCAGGCAAATGTGCGGCCAGCAGCGCCGAGGCAGGATCGATCCGGTCCCAGGCGAAAACACCGGGACGGCTGATGAAACGTCCCCCATCGATGGGGCGTGCCGCATCGAGCGTCTGCCACTGCAAAGCCAGATCCGGATCGATCGCACCCTGCAATGGCGCGCTCCAGAACGCACGGCATTTGTTCTTGATCAGCGTCTCCACCGGTCCGGCCAACCGTGCGAGATCCGCCTCGCCGGAACGCGCGCCCTCGTTGTTGCTCAGGCTGGCGATGACACGTCCGCCCGGTTTGGTTAATGAGATGGCGCGTGCCATCAGCGCCCTGGCCTCGTCACGCTGCCGCGGTGGCAACACAAGGACCAGTGGATAGGTGCGCGCGTCGTTCGCCATCGCATCGCCGAGAGTCAGCCCGGCACGCTGTAGTGCTTCAGCGTCCGGCTTGAAGCTTTGTTCGCAGATCAGCCCGGGGAACGGCCGCTGATGCAGGGCTGCACCGTCGCGGGCGCGCAGAAACAGCGCTCCCTCCTCTGGCCAGGACAATTGTCCGGAAATGAACGGCAGGAACAGCGTTTCGAGCGCGGAGTCTTCGGCGGGCATGGGAACTGGAGAGCTGGCTGAGCGGGACGGTAGTCTACCGCGCTAACCCGCGGACGTTGCGCCCGTGGACACTGTATGGATGAGAGTTCCTTCCACAGGACCCACTGAGCTCGCGAGGCAGCCGCGCTCTGGGATCTGCGCGCTCTCTGTGTGAAACTCCTTATCCGTTTCACATCGCAGCCGCACCATCCATGTCGCCCCCCATGCCACAAGTCGAATTCGCCATTCTCGGCGCCGGAGCCATTGGCTCCATCCTCGGAGCCCACCTGGCACGCAGCGGCCATTCTGTAGTCATGCTGGCTCGCGGGCGGCGCGCGGAACAGCTTCGCAGCGACGGCCTTAGGATCAAGGGCCTGGTGGAATTCTCGACGCCGGTGCAGGTGGTGACTGACCCGAAACAACTCCCACCCACGCAGGTATTCGTCCTGGCAATGAAAACCCCGGGCACGGCTGCGGCGCTGGAACCGCTACGCGGCGCGCAAATCGACGCGGCATTCTCGATCCAGAATGGCGTGATGAAGAACGATCTGCTTGCCGCGGCATTCGGCGCCGATCGCATCCTCGGCTCGCTGGCCAACACGAGCGGCGAGCTGTTGCCCTCCGGCGAGGTTCTGTTCACGCGCAACGTCAACCTGCAGATCGGCGAACTGGACGGTAGCGACACCGTGCGCGCGCAGAAAATTGCCGCAACCATCGACGCGGCAGGTGTTCGCTCCACCGCGGCACCCGACATCCTCAGCCTCGAATGGTCGAAGTTTGTCGCCTGGGCCGGAATGATGGCGCTCGCGACCACGACTCGCGCCCGAACCTGGCAGTACCTTGAGGATCCTGGCTCCGCGAGCGTGCTGGTGCGCCTGATACGTGAAATGGGCCAGCTCGCGAAAGCGGCCGGAGTGACCCTCACCGATCGGTCGGTCCTGCCGGTTGCAACCATGTTGAACGTCTCGGAGTCCGAGGGCATCGAGCTGGTGAGAAACACCGGGCGCCAGTATCAGACCAATTCGCCGGAACATCGCATGTCGGCACTGCAGGATCTGGTTGCCGGCCGTGCGCTGGAAGTCGAAGAAACACTGGGTTATGCCGCACGCAAAGCGAAAGAGCTGCAGCTCTCGATGCCACTCATGGACGCCTTCTACAACCTCGTGGCGACGATTGGCAGGATCGGAGTGACGCAGTAGTGCCAGCGACGCTCATCGACGGTCGCGCGGCTGCTGAACGCCTGCGCCATCGCGTTGCGCAGCGAACGGCCACTCTCAAGGAACAGGGCCTGATACCGGGACTTGCGGTCGTGCTGGTTGGCGACGATCCGGCCAGCCAGATCTACGTCGGTAGCAAGACACGCCAGGCGCATGAAGCAGGCCTGCGCCATTTCGATCATCGTCTGCCGGCCAGCACGTCTACCGCCGAGCTAGTCGCCCTTGTCAGGGCTCTCAATACCAACGCCGAGGTGCATGGCATTCTCGTCCAATTGCCATTGCCCACCACAGTGGACAGCGCTGCGGTGCTTGCCGCTGTGGATCCGGCCAAGGATGTCGACGGATTTCACGCCATCAACGCCGGCCGCCTGGCGCTCGGCGAGGATGCAACGGTCCCATGCACACCGCTTGGCTGCCTGATCCTGATTCGCGAGGTACTGCCCGACCTCACTGGCAAACGCGCGCTTGTCATTGGTCGCTCCAACATCGTTGGCAAGCCGATGGCGCAGTTGCTGCTCCGAAATGACTGTACGGTAACGATCGCGCACTCGCGTACCCGCAACCTGCCCGAAGAATGCGCGCGGGCGGAGATTCTGATTGCGGCTATCGGGCGTCCGAAAGCCATCCATGGCGACTGGATTCGCCCAGGTGCCGTGGTCATCGATGTGGGGATCAATCGTATCGACGACGGCAGCGGCAAATCGAAAGTCGTCGGCGATGTCGACTACGCGTCAGCCGTATTGCGCGCCGGCGCCATCACTCCGGTCCCAGGCGGCGTCGGCCCCATGACTATCGCCTGCTTGTTGCTGAATACGGTCAACGCCGCGATTCGCTCTCGCGACGGCGCGGCCGCGGTGTTGTTGACGAGTTGAACCGGGGCTCGCGTTGATGTCACGGCTGTCGAACCTTCGACGACCCGCGTCGACAGGCTCCCTTCGACAAACTCAGGGCGAACGGGGAAGTGAGGAGAACGCCCTTGAGTTCGATTAGCCTTCGATGATTGGCTTTTGCCAACATGCGATCTGACGCGCTCGGCGCAGGTACGATCGTCTCTCTCTTACCGTCCCCCCTGAGCAGCACGATCCATTCGTGCCTATCTCCTCCGTTCGCCCTGAGCCTGTCGAAGGGAACTTGTCGAAGGGAGCCTCGAAGGGCTCTTCCATTCCCGTTTACTTCGCGCGCCCCGAGCCCGCCTGCGTCGTTTGAGTGCGATCCGGCTGCGCTGGCTCAGGGACCGTCGCGGGTTTGTTCGTTTGCGACCCGGATCGCTCCGACGCCAGCATCTCGATTGCTTCGCGCACATGGCCATCCAAACCCTCGCCACCAGCATCGTAATGAGCGACGATCTGTTTGCGCATCCGTGGATCCCAATAACGCTTGATGTGCAGCGTCACGAGGCGCGCGGCTTCGTGTTTGTCTGGCTCCGACGCGAAGAACGCGCCGATGTCGTTGGCCATGCGAACCAGGCTATCGGCGTGCATCGTGGCGATCGATCTCGGGTTGGGAGTTCATGTGGGCGTCAGGGCAGCAGGCGAGCCGGGTTTGCATAAACGACATGCTGGTGTTCACGTAGGAATCCCACCAGCGTAAGACCGGTCTGCGCGGCGAGACGAATAGCAAATGCGGTCGGTGCGGATACGGCAGCGAGGAACGACGCACCGACGGTCGCTGTTTTCTGCACCATCTCATAGCTGGCGCGACTGGTGACCAGAAAATAGCCGGCCGAGAAATCGCCACCGGCCCTGACCACCGCGCCAATGACTTTGTCGAGCGCGTTGTGGCGACCCACATCTTCGCGCACGAGTTGAATGCCGCGATCCGGCAGAACCCATGCGGCCGCATGTACGCTACCGGTCAGCAAGTTTATTTCCTGCCAGCGCCGCAGATCCTGAAGCGCCTCATGCAAAGCGCCCGTGCTGACATTCGGGCCGCGTGCGACCGCCTGTGGATTGCGGATCGCGTCTTCGACCGTCTCGGCGCCGCACAGACCACAACCTGTTCGTCCCGTCATATTGCGTTGCCGGCGCAGGAGACCGGAAAAGCGCTCGGCCGCGATACCTATGCGAACTTCCAGCGCACCATCGTCCCGTGTCACAGACTCCACTGACACGATCTCATCGCGCCGCGCGACGATCTCCTCGCTCAGCGTGAACCCGACCGCGAGATCTTCGAGGTTGGCCGGCGTGGCCAGCATGACAACGTGCGGGACACCGTGATAAGTCAGCGCGACCGGAACCTCTTCGGCAACGTGATCGACGGCATGCTGCAGCCTGCCGTCACGCCAGCGCTCCACGCTGACCTCCTGGAAGGTCGCGCTCGCCGGATGCTGTACTGCTGACAGCTGCGCGCCTGCGTCTCCGGCGACGGCAGCGGATGGGATCCGCTCGAGCAAATCTTCAGGCGTGATTGGCTTTGGTTCGGCCATAGAGGCTGTTCTGTTCCAGCGTCTGCTCACGATGGCGTTGCTGCCATTGCGAAGGCTGGCTCACCTTGACGACCTGTACCGCCGTGACCTTGTATTCGGGGCAATTGGTGGCCCAGTCGGAATTATCCGTGGTTACGACATTCGCGCCCGATTCCGGAAAGTGGAAAGTCGTATAGACCACGCCCGGCTGAATGCGCTCGGTGACCGACGCGCGCAGCACGGTCTCACCGGCCCGGCTGGCAATTCCGACCCAGTCGCCATCGGCGATGCCACGTACATCGGCATCGTGCGGATGAATCTCCAGCCGGTCCTCGTCATGCCACACGACATTCTGCGTGCGACGCGTCTGAGCGCCGACGTTGTACTGGGTGAGGATTCGACCTGTCGTAAGCAGGAGCGGGAAGCGGCTCGTGCTGCGCTCCTGCGTGGGCACGTAGTCGGTAACGAAGAACTTTCCCTTGCCGCGCACGAACTCCCCGACATGCATCGTCGGCGTTCCCTCCGGTGCTGCCGCGTTGCAGGGCCATTGGATGCTGCCGAGCCGGTCGATCTTCTCGTAGCTCACCCCGGTAAAGGTCGGTGTCAGCGCGGCGATCTCGTCCATGATCTGCGATGGATGATCGTAGTGCATCGGGTATCCCAGCGCATTGGCGAAGCGGACCGTCGCCTCCCAGTCTGCCAGGCCGCCGAGCGGCTCCATGACTTTGCGCACACGCGAGATGCGCCGTTCGGCATTCGTGAACGTGCCATCCTTCTCGAGGAAGGATGAACCGGGGAAGAAAACGTGCGCGTACTTCGCGGTCTCATTCAGGAACAGATCCTGGACGACGACACATTCCATCGCCGAGAACGCGGCCTGGACATGCTGCGTATTCGGATCGGACTGCGCCATGTCCTCGCCTTGCACGTAAAGCGCCTTGAAACTGCCATCGAGTGCGGCTTCGAACATGTTCGGAATGCGCAGGCCGGGCTCCGGCTCGAGGCGCACGCCCCAGGCAGATTCGAACGTGGCGCGTACGGCGCCATCCGATACGTGCCGATAGCCGCTGAACTCATGTGGGAACGAACCCATGTCGCACGAGCCCTGCACATTATTCTGGCCGCGCAGAGGGTTTACGCCGACACCTTCGCGACCGAGATTACCCGTTGCCATGGCGAGATTGGCGATACCCATCACCATCGTCGTGCCCTGACTATGTTCGGTCACCCCGAGACCGTAGTAGATCGCACCGTTGCGCGCATTCGCGTACAGCCGTGCGGCGCTTCGCACCGATGAGGCCGGGACGCCCGTGATCGCCTCCATGGCTTCGGGGGAATTCCTCGGCTCGGTAATGAATGCCCGCCATTTCTGCCAGGCTTCGGGCTCGCAGCGAGCGTCGATGTAAGCCTGTTTGACCAGCCCTTCAGTCACCACGACGTGCGCGATCGAATTGATCAGCGCAACGTTGGTGCCCGGACGCAATTGCAGGTGGTAATCCGCCTCTATGTGCGGCGTTCGCACCAGCGCAATCTCGCGTGGATCCAGCACGATCAGCCGCGCGCCCTGGCGCAAGCGCCGCTTCATCTGCGAGGCGAACACCGGATGTCCTTCGGTAGGGTTGGCGCCAATCAGCATGATGACGTCCGCCTTCATGACGGAACTGAATTCCTGGGTTCCCGCCGACTCTCCCAGCGTGTTCTTCAATCCATAACCGGTGGGCGAGTGACAAACTCGTGCACAGGTATCGACGTTGTTATTGCCGAAGGCAGCACGCACCAGTTTCTGCACCAGGAATGTTTCCTCGTTGGTGCAACGCGAGGAGGTGATGCCACCGACGGAGTCACGGCCGTACTTTGCCTGGATGCGCTTGAACTCGGAGGCGGCATAGTCGATCGCCTCGTCCCAGCTCACTTCGCGCCACGGGTCGGTGATCTTGGCGCGGATCATCGGCGCCGTGACGCGGTCCTGATGCGTCGCGTAGCCGTAGGCAAAGCGCCCCTTCACACAGGCGTGGCCTTGATTGGCACCTCCGGCCCGATTCGGCACCATGCGGATGACCTGTTCACCCTGCATCTCGGCCTTGAGCGAACAGCCGACACCGCAATACGCACAGGTCGTGGTAGCAGCACGCTCCGGCCTGCCGAGATTGATGAGGGACTTCTCCGACAGAGCGGCAGTGGGACACGCTTCGACACAGGCGCCACAAGACACGCATTCGGAGTCGACGAAAGATTCGCTCTGGCTGGCGGCGACGCGCGAATCGAATCCACGACCTTCGATGGTGAGTGCGAAGGTGCCTTGCGTTTCATCGCAGGCGCGCACGCACCGCGAACACACGATGCACAGGTCGGGATCGAATGCGAAATAGGGATTGCTCAGGTCCTTCGCCGAACCCTGGTGAACCTTGGTGCCATTGCCCTTGCGCCCGTTGCCGTAGCGCGAGTCGGTAACGCCAACGACGTCGGCCATGTCCTGCAGCTCGCAATGTCCATTGGCAGGACACGTATCGCAATCAAGCGGGTGATCAGATACGTAGAGCTCGATCACTCCGCGTCGCAACTGATCGAGCTTGTCGGTCTGGGTGCGGACCTTCATGCCCTCAGTCACTGTCGTCGTGCAGGAAGCGGGATAACCTTTGCGACCCTCGATCTCCACGAGACACAGCCGGCAGGAGCCGAATGCTTTCAGCGAGCCCGTCGCGCACAGCTTGGGTATCTGGTTTCCCAGTGTCGCGGCAGCGCGCATGATCGACGTACCCGCCGGAACACTGACCGCCACGCCGTCGATTTCGAGCGCGACTGGCTTGGTATCGCCGCGTGCTTCATCGGCGTCGGTTGGAACAACTGCAGGAGTGCCTGGATCGAGATAGTCGATTGCGTACATGACTGGATACCGTCGCTATGAGCTACATCGTCGTCTTGCGAAAATCCTCGGGGAAATACTTGAGCGCGCTCTGCACCGGGAAAGGTGTCATGCCGCCCAATCCGCACAGGGAGCCGTGCAGCATGGTCTCGCACAATTCCTCTACCAGCTGCAAATTGCGTTCCCGATCGACATTGGCGATGACGCGATCCATCAATTCCACGCCGCGCGTCGAGCCGATGCGGCACGGAGTGCACTTGCCGCATGACTCCTTGGCACAGAACTCCATTGCATAGCGCGCCATTCCCGCCATGTCGACCGTGTCGTCGAACACCACTACACCGCCGTGCCCAAGCAACGCGCCGATGCCCGACAACGCCTCGTAGTCGATCGGCGTGTCGAACTGCGATTCAGGGATGTACGCGCCCAGTGGCCCGCCCACCTGCACCGCCCGGACCGGCCGGCCGCTCGCGGTGCCGCCGCCGTAGTCGTACACCAGTTCGCGCAGCGTCAATCCGAACGCCCGTTCGTACAACCCGCCGCGTTTGACATTACCTGCGAGTTGCAACGGGACCGTGCCGCGCGACTTGCCGGTGCCGAAGTTCTTGTAGAACTCAGCACCCTTGTCCAGGATCACAGGCACGGACGCCAGTGAGATAACGTTGTTGACGATCGTCGGCTGGCCGAATAGCCCTTTGATCGCAGGCAGCGGCGGACGCACACGTACGTCACCGCGCCGGCCTTCCAGGCTTTCCAGCATGGAGGTCTCTTCGCCGCAGATGTAGGCACCGGCGCCGACCCGGACTTCCAGATCGAACTGCCGGTCGCTGCCCATGAGATTGCGACCGAGATAACCAGCAGCGTAGGTCGCAGCAATTGCCTCGTTCAGTACACGCAGCGCATGCGGATACTCCACGCGTAGGTAGATATATCCCTGCGTCGCTCCGACTGCGACTCCCGCAATAGTCATGCCTTCGATCAGCAGCAACGGATCGCCTTCCATCAGCATCCGGTCGGCGAAGGTGCCGGAGTCGCCTTCATCGGCGTTGCAGGTGACATATTTCTGCTGCGGGGGTTGATCCAGAACCGTCTTCCATTTGATACCGGTTGGAAATGCTGCGCCGCCGCGTCCCCTCAGGCCGGATTCAGTGACGGCAGCGACGATTTCGGAGGGCGACATTGTCAGCGCGCGACGCAATCCCGCATAACCGCCATGTGCGACGTAGTCACTCACGCTGACGGGGTCGATAACGCCGACGCGCGCGAAGCTCAAGCGCTGTTGACTACGCAGCTCCGGAATCTCTTCGGTCAATCCCAGGTACAACGGATGCTTGCCCGCAGCGAGAAAGCCCGCCTCGAACAATCCCGGGACTTCCCTGGCGGTCACCGGGCCGTAAGCGTGTCGGCCTTCAGATGTTTCGATTTCGACCAACGGCTCAAGCCAGAACAGGCCGCGCGAACCGTTGCGCACGATCTCGACATCCGTGCCACGCGCTTGGGCCGCTGACGCAATCGCTCGTGCCACCGCCTCGGCACCGACTGCCAGTGCGGTTGCATCGCGCGGGATATAGACCTTCACGCTCATGGCGACCCAGCCTTCTCATCAATCAGCGCATCGAACGAATCCGCGGTCACGCGTCCATGCAACTCATCGTCGAACATCAGCGATGGCGCACAGGCGCAATTGCCGAGGCAATAAACCGGCTCAAGCGAGAAACGCCCGTCGGAGGTGGTGTGATGAAAGTCGATACCCAGGCGCGTGCGGACATGATCGGCGAGCACTTCGCAGTGCATCGAACGACAGGCTTCGGCCTGGCAGAGTTGAATCGTGTGCCGGCCCGCGGGTTCCCGCCGGAAGTAGTGATAGAAACTCACCACACCATGCACATCCGCTCGCGACAGGTTCAGCGACTCGGCAATCACCGGCAAGGACTGCGCAGGAATGTAGCCAACAGAGGCCTGCACCGCATGCAGGATCTGCAAAAGCGCACCTTGACGACCCTGGTATTGGGCCAGTGCGCGATCAACCTGCTCGCGGATAGCGGGATCGAGTTCGTTGCGTGCAGCAGCGGATGAAGTCATCACCAAAGCTTACTCGCCCCGGCGGTTCCTTCGCATCCTTAAAAAAACCACGGCAAATCCAGCAGCGGGAGCGCGGACCGTTACACTGTTTCAGGTCGCATGCTGGATTTTCTCGGCTGAATTCAGCGCGACCACACTGCTCAAGCCCGGCGCGCCGCGGTTGGGCGCGCCGGATTTTTCCGCTGAATCTACTCTAAATGGCTTCGTCGCCAGCCTGTTCGGCATCGCCGATGAACGTGTACAGCTTGCCCAGCGTCGAGTACAGGGCCACCCGTTCAGGTTTGGACAGTGTTGCAAGCGCTTCCGCCTGACGCCGCTGCGCTGCTGGCAGCACCGCCTGGTAAAAGGCCTTGCCCTTCGCCGTGACGGACACCACCACCGGCGCCGCCAGCGCTTCGGCAGAGCGCGAGCCACGCTGCGTGACGGCTTTCATCTTGATCCAGCCGCGCTTCGTCATGACCTGCAGAGTCCGGCTGACCTGCCCCTTGTCCATGCTGCTGCGCGCCGTAAGCTCGGAAAAACGCAACGGCGAGAACCGGGTGATCAACGCGAGCAGCCGCCACTCCGGCAGGCTGACGTCGAATTCCTCCAGGTAGCGCTTGGTGAGATTGTTACGCAGCGCATTGGAGAGACGCGTGATGCGGAAGGTGAGGAAATCCTCGATGTGCAGGTTGCTGCCATTGCGGGACAACGTGATCCACGGACACGTTGCTTTCGCCGTTACTTTCGCCGTTGCTCGTCGCACTGGCGTCTTGGTGGCTCGTTTCTTCAAAAGGTACCTCGCGAGATATGCCCGCAGTTGATGGTGATGGTGATTGGCCGGGTTGCTGGCCCGGCCGCTGGATAGCGAAACGATAAATCTGCCCGCGTAACACAGCCGGGGGCTCCAAGACCCAGGCGCGGAGAAACGGCAATTGGATGGCGCTAAGCGCCAATTAATTCCGCTGTCGGTGCGGAGGAAACTACGTACTGGAGAATCGCGGTCGACGCAGGCGCACGCAGAGCAGCGATACTGCTGACTATTATGCAACGGCGGCGCGCAAAACGCCGCGCGACGCGGCGACTGTTGCCGAAAAATAATATACACACCTGCCTTACCTTGCTATTTTCCGCGCCGCGCAGTGCTACTGGGGGCGGTATGTCACAAGCCGATGACAAGGCGCGCGTGCTGGAAGAATGGTTACGACTGCCGGAATCGCGTCGACGCTATGCGACTGACGCTGTGGCATTCGCTTACCGATTGGTCCGGGAACGCGCAGATATGTTTGCTAACGACCATGGTGCCAGTCACGACGTCATCGTGAGCTGGCTGCTGCCGTATCTGGCAGGCCTGGAAGCGCGATGAGTTGAGAAATTAGTGACAAGAGTGACAGTAGTCACAGGGGTGACAAAGAGGCGGCAGCGGCCGTGACCCGACTGGTGCGACTCCTGACCGTCACTACTGTCCCTCTTGTCACTCCCGTCACTTCCGTCACTTCCCTGTCACTTCCCCTTCACGCCCCCTGCAGCGCCTGACTGATTCCCGTGACCGAAGCCAGGATCGCGGCGAGCATGTCGCTGTCGCGGCGGCCACCAGCGCGCCAGCGCCGGAGCAGATCGACCTGCACCATGTGCATCGGGTCGATATAAGGGCTGCGCAACCGGATCGAGCGCTCGACGGTGGGCTCGCTATCCAGCGGACGGGCGCATTTCTTCAGAATCAGTACCAGGCCGCGCGCCAGCTCGTATTCGGCGCGTAACCGCGGGATGAAGCGGCGATAGCGCTCTTCCACCAGCGCATCGTAGAAACTGGCGATTTCCAGGTCGGCGCGCCCCAGCGACAGCTCGATATCGTCGATCAGGTTCTGGAAGAAGAACCAGTGCTGATACATCTCGCACAGCAGGTCTACGCCCACCGCATTGACTGCACCTTGCAGTCCCGAACCCGCGCCGAACCAGCCCGGAAACATGTAACGGCACTGCGACCAGGCGTGACTCCAGGGAATCGACCGCAGCGCTGCCGCACCGGTGCGCTCGACACGAGTCACCGGCCGCGAGCCGATCTGCATTCTCTCGATTACGTCGATGGGCGTGAGCTGGCAGAAAAAATCGTAGAACTCAGGGTCTTCGTACACCGTCGCCCGGTAGACGCGCGCACTTTCGGTGCTCAACACGTCCATCGCTTCACGCCAGCGCGGCTCGACGTGCTCCGCCGGCAGCGCTCCCGCGCTCGCGAGCGATAGCGCGTTGAATGCCTGCTCGAAAATACGCAATGCGATGGGGCGCAGGCCGTAGCGCTCGTTGACAAGTTCTCCCGCCTCGGTGATGCGCAAGCGACCACGGCGCGCGCCGTCGGGCCCGCTGCGTACCAGCACCTCGGTACGACCACCGCCACGCCCCAGCACGCCACCCTGACCGTAAAACAGCGTCAAATCGATTCCCGCCTGGGCCGCCGCCTGGAACGATGCCTCCTGCGCCTTGCGCACCAGCCAGCGCGACATGCCTATGCCGCAGTCCTTGTTGCTCGCTGAAAAGCCGATCATCACGTACTGGTGATTGCCCCGACCGAGCAGGTGGCGGCGATAAAGCGGTTCGTTCAGCAGCTGTGTCATCACATCGCCGCAACGTGCCAATGCCTCGGCGGACTCGAATAGCGGCGCCACATCGACCGGCACATCCCCCGAGCGACGATCGGCCGTGTCCGCCCAGCGCGCCAGCAACAGCACGGACAGAATGTCGTCGGCGCCGCGAGTACTGCTCACCACATACGGACCGATGGCATCGGGGCCGATGCGATGCCGTGCATGCGACAACGCCTCGAACACCCACAAGCTGCGCTTACCAGTTGCATCCAGCACCATTGCCGGAGCTTCATCGCGCTCCAACAGATCGCGCACGCGCGCAGTACGCTCCTCGATCGTGCGGGTCTCCCACGCCGGATCGCCAATGCCCTGACCGACCACGGCACGATGCACGTTCGAACTCTGTCGAATGTCGAGCGTGGCGAGATGGAAACCGAAAGTACGGACGCGTCGCACCAGTCGCCGCACCTGATAGAGCCCGGCGTGCCCGCCCTTGTTCGCCCGCAGGCTGTCGACGATCAGGTTCAGATCGTCGAGAAAAACGTTGGCGCTCTCGTAGTGGTTCTGCCGCCCTTCGTAGGTTGCGCGCAGGCGCTCCATGACCTGACCGAGAAAAACCCGATACGGCATGCGATCGTGCCGTGCTGGAGTCAGCGTGTGCGCGGCCGGCAGCAAAGTCATATACAAGTCGATGCGAGCCTGCAGTTCGGCGGATATTCCGACCCGGGTCAGGCTCTGCGACAGAATCTCGGTGAGGCCGCGGCACTCCTCGAAGTACCGGTTGACGATCAGTTGCTGCTGGCGGGCGATGGTTTCGCGAATCGTCTTGGCGTTGACGTCCGGATTGCCGTCCATGTCGCCGCCCACCCAGGAGCCGAAGCGCAGTATCTCGGGAAGGTCCAGCTCGCGCGCGGCCGGTCCGTAGACTTTCTCCAGCGCTGCCGCGATCTCTTCGTAGAAGATGGGCACGATCTGATAAATGATCTCGACGATGAAGAACAGCACGTGTTCGCGCTCATCGGCGACGGTCAACCGGTCGCGCGAATTGTCCGCCGTTTGCCAGCCTGAGGAGATCTCGGTGCGGATCCGCTCCCAGATCGTGCGTGTCTCGGCGGCGCTGCGCGCCAGCCCCAACCGGCTGAGCAACAACTGCGCGATACGCTGCTGTTTGCGCAAGATGGTACGGCGCGTCGATTCAGTGGGATGCGCGGTGAGCACCGGCTCGATCCACAGCTGCAGCATCAGGTGGCGAATGTCCGCCAGATCCAGGCCCTTGGCCTTCAGACCGGCAATGGCCTCTTCGATGCCGCCGGGTTGCGTGGTCCCTTCGTTCAGGTACTGGCGGCGACGGCGGATGCGGTGAACCTTCTCGGCCATGTTGAGCATCTCGAACCACGTCGAGAATGCCCGCACCAGATCCCTCGCCTGCTCCGCCGGAATGTCACGCGTATCCAGCACCAATCGTTCGGCACCGGTGGCATCGCCCTCACGCCGCGCTATCGCCGCCTGACGATCTCCTTCGACCGCCTCAAACAGCGCATCCCCACCCTGTTCGCGAATGACTTCGCCCACCAGCGTACCGAGCATGTGCACGTCTTCGCGCAGCTCAGTGTCTTTCTGTGGAAAGGAGATGTCGGAACGGGGCATGGGAGGAAGGGGCTACCGGCCACCGGCCAGCTGGCTCATGGCCAGGGCAGAAGCAACGTTGTGCAGCCCAGTGGTCTGTGGTGGATATCCTGGATTTACCACACAGTCTATCAGAGCCTGCCGTCCCTCCTCTCTCCTACCCACTGCAGGCGAGCAGGCTCAAGCTCGAAATCTGGCCAGATTACCCGTGACCGGTTGGCCAGCTGGCCTCCTGTTGCTATGCCACCCGCGCCGGGAAGGTCTTCAACAGCGACTGCTTGCACGTGGTGCAAACCCCTGTTTTCACGCTTGGCAGCGTCGCGGTGGCTTCGATGTGCAAGGTCATCTGGGCTTCCTCGATCTCCTCCCACGCGCCGATGCGGACCTGGATGCGATTGCACCAGGCACACGACAGCAGAGTCCGTTCATCGCGCGGATAGGCGGGATCGAGTAGGGCTACGGCCGGGCGCGCCTCGGTCCATACACACTCGCAGACATGCTGGATGGACCGCTCCCCGATCGGGTGCAGCTCCAGATCGATGAGTCGCCGCAGGCTGGGGGTATCCATGCGCATCGGCACGAATACCGGCGCACCGACTGCCCGCACGCGCTCGTATAGCACCGCCCACAGCTGGCGTACCTGGGTTGCGCTGACGAAGTCCCAGACCGACCGGCCAATTACCGATTGCGCGGTGATGGCGGCGCGGGTCTCGTGGCTGATGAACTCGATCCACGCGGCATTGGCGCCCACTACGCGATCGAGATCGTCGATGGTGTATATCGGGCGGGGATCGGCGGCTGGATTGATCATGAGCGTAGCGGAGAGGTTTCCGGTGGCGTTACGAGAAGATTGTGGCGTCTGTGCAGAAAGGATGCGGCATCATCACCACGCCGGCCGGCAGCAGCCATGAGGCTCACCCTGATTGGCCGGACATCCCGCAGCGCCATTGCCGGGGGCATCGCGGATTAAGCCACGCTGGGGCCATGAAAAAGCGCCGGATACGGCGGGCAACTGCACCGGATATTGCCGACAGGCGCCGCGATCCGGGGCGGAAACGTCGCGTTCGAAGCCCCTGGTCGTTATAGGGGGTCGCTATAGGGGTCGCTATTCTGCAGCGCTATTTGCCATAACTGTTTTCGCTTGAGGCCGAACCATCGTCATGACCCTCCTAGCGCAAGTTGCCGTCTTCCTGGCAGCCACCGTCTTCGCGATTCCCCTGTTTCGCATGCTGCGGCTGGGCTCGGTGCTGGGGTATCTCGCGGCCGGCATCGTCATCGGCCCGTGGGGGCTGCGCATCATTCAGGACACCACCGGCGTCCTGCACCTGGCGGAATTCGGCGTCGTGCTGCTGCTGTTCGTCATCGGGCTGGAATTGCAGCCTTCGCGGCTGCGGGCGATGCGCAAGAGCGTTTTCGGCCTCGGAGTGGCCCAGGTCGTCGTCACCTCGACCATCTTTGCGCTGATCGCGCGGGCCTTCGGACTCGGTATCGCCACCTCCGTCATCGCCGGCTTCGCCCTATCGCTGTCGTCGACCCCGCTGGTGCTGCAACTGCTGGCGGAACGGCAACAGCTCAATACTCACCAGGGTCGTTCCAGCTTCTCCATCCTGTTGTTCCAGGACATTGCCGTCATGCCGATGCTGGCCATCCTGCCACTGCTTGGGACGCAGGGAGGCCAGCAGGACCTCACCAGCAGCTTGCTGATGGCAGCCAAGGGATTGGCGGTGCTCGCGCTACTCGTGTTTGGCGGACGTTACGTACTGCGCCCCGTGCTGCGCATGGTCGCAGAAACAAAACTGAGTGAAACCTTTACCGCCGCAGCGCTCCTGGTCGTGGTCGGCACGGCGCTGCTGTTCGACCTGGTCGGCCTGTCCATGGCGCTGGGCGCGTTCGTCGCCGGATTGCTGCTGGCGGAGAGTGAATTCCGCCACGAGCTGGAAGCCGACATCGAACCGTTCAAGGGACTGCTGCTTGGCCTGTTCTTCATGTCCGTGGGCATGAGCGCCAATCTTGGGCTGTTGCTCACACAACCTGGGCTGGTCGCCACACTGGTGTGCGGCCTGTTGGCAATAAAGTTCGTCGTGCTGTGGGGAATTGGACGACTGACCGGCCACTCGGCCGAGGCCTCCCGTGGCATAGCATTCGCACTACCGCAGGCAGGCGAATTCGGCTTCGTGCTGTTCTCGCTCGCGGTTACCTATGGCGTGATGGAACAGTCGGCCGCCGATACCCTGGTGGTGGTAGTCACCATCTCAATGATCGCGAGCCCCCTGCTGATGATGCTGCAGGGTTTCATCGAACCCCGGCTGGCAAGTCATGTGCAGCGGGAGTTCGACACCATCGAAAGCAACGACAGTCGGGTGATCATCGCCGGCTTCGGCCGCTTCGGCCAGATCATCGGTCGCGTGCTACGCATGCGCAAAATCCGTTTCACGGCACTGGAGTACAGCGTTACGCAAGTGGACTTCGTACGCCGCTTCGGCAACAAGGTCTATTACGGGGACGCCTCACGACTTGAACTACTGCAGGCTGCAGGCGCCGAGCGCGCCGAAGTGTTCGTGCTGGCGATCGACGACATCGAGGCTTCGGTGCGCGCAGCCGAACTCGTGCGCCGCCACTTCCCCCACCTCAAGGTGCTGGCCCGGGCTCGCAACCGGCAACATGCGTTGCGACTGATGGACCTGGACGTGCGTTACATCATCCGCGAAACCTACCTGTCCAGCCTGAACATGGCCCAGCACGCACTGGAAGCCCTCAGCATGTCACGCGCCGAAGCACTCGAAAGCATCAAGCTCTTCGATGAGCACGATCAGAAAACACTGCAGTCGCAGCGCGAAGTGCGCGACGATGAACAGAAACTGATCCAGAACGCGCGACTTGCCTCGCGGGAACTGGAGCAGTTGTTCGAGGCGGATGCGGGGAAGGAGGCGGTAACGAGTGATGAGTGAGATGAAGGTGATGGGAGTGATGTGGGTGATGGAGGGTTGAGAGTAGAGGGTTGGAGAATTGGAGGATTGGGATGTTGGAGATTGGCGGGTTGAAGTCTGATCTCGCGCTCTCTTTCCGTTCGCCCTGAGTTTGTCGAAGGAAGCGTGTCGAACGGTCCGGCGGAAGAAGCCCTTCGGCAAGCTCAGGGCGAACGGGAAAAAACACCGCCCACGCCCGCCGCGGCCTCCTCCATCACCCGCATCACCGACATCACTCACATCACCTTCATCACCCGTCCTGTCCCTCACCCCACCGCCTGTATCGTCCGCGTGTACGCGCCCTGCACCAGCGCTTCGATGGATTTCTCGCTGCGCGGCGCCAGCAACAGTCGCAGCATGACATCGTCGGCGGAGCGCGCCGGGTCGTCGATCAGGATCTGTTCGATGAAGCGTGTCAGGCGGTGCTGGATTTCGTTGATGAAACGCAGCTTGGGGGCGTCGATGTCCTGTGTGGTGTTGGGGCTGTAGTAGTTGCGCGCTTCCAGCGTGAGCTCGTACATGAAGCGCGACATGAAGCGGGCCTTGTCGTTGGCCGACAGGTCCGTGAAGTTGCGAATCTCGGACTCGATGTTCATGAGTGAGTACTCTTGAGGAGGTCATCTGGCCGGCCGGCAAGCTGGCGACTGGCCAGATGGCGGCGTGGCCGTTTCAATGCTGCTCGTAACGCACATCGCAAGGGCTAGTGCAGCCGAGTGTCTCCTTCGTTTCTGGCGAGCCTGCCAGCTCGCCGCTTAACCCACTACTTCCGCCGTTATGCGGGGAAGAAATCGATCGGCTTCGTCGTGGTGATGGTCTCGACGTCGCGCGCTTCGAACTTGAACAGCTTGACACGGGCCACGAGCTTGCGCTCCAGGTCCGGATCGTTCAGCTCGCTGGAAATCACTTCGCAACGGGTAATGTCGCCGGAAGGTGCAATCGTCAACTCCAGCACCAGCTTGCCTTTCAGCTCCGGCTTGTCACGCAGAGCACGACTGTACAGCGCGTAGATTGCACCCTTGTTGCGATCGAAGATCAGCTCGATCTCTTCGCGGCTACGCGCCGCCTTGGTGCTACCTGCGCCGCGTTTGACGCCGTCTTCAGCTTTCGCCGCGAGCACGGCCGAGGTTACCTGCGTCGTGTTGTGACCGGTCAGCGAACCGGCCCCGCTGCCATAGCCGCGGCTCAGGGCCGCCGTGTTGATGCCGCCGCTGCTCGCCCCTACTTTCGAGGTAATCAGCGAGCGTTCGGAACTGGTGTTCTCGCCGACTTTGCCGGTGAGATTCTTGGTCATCGCCGCCTTGTCCAGCACCGTGTTGTCGCGCAGGTCGGCAAGCTGGTCCTGCAATTTCAGCAAGCCGGATTTCTGCGCCTTCTCACGCGCGTCCTCTACCTTGGGAGCGGGCTTGACCGGCGTCGGCTCGACCTTCTCCACCGGCTTCGGCAGTTCCTTCTGTTCCACTTTGGGCGGCACCGGCGGCGGCGGTGGAACCTTCTTCTCGATCAGTAGCTTGACGATACGATCCGGAATCGCCGGCGCCTTGACCTTGGTCTTCTCCGGCACCGGCAGCACCTGGACCAGCAAGGCAAGCACGGCGAAGACGATGAAGGCATTGCGCACCGTGCGACGAAAGCGGCGCTCCACCTCCTCCGTCGGCGACCATGGCAGTTCGTAAAGACGATAGTACGGCGCGAGTGTCATAGATCCGCGTTCCATCAGGTACCCAGCGACGCCGTGCGGGCGCTGCGCTGCTCACGTTCGATCACGGCGAGGGAGACCTTGCCATAGTCGGCGTCGGTACACGTCGCCATCACCTTGCGCAGGACGGCGTACGGCGTAGTGCGATCCCCGAGGATCGTCACCTCGCGCTCGGCCTGATCCTGCTTTGCCGCGTCCTTGAGCACGGTGTCGGCCTGGGCCTGCAAGGCCTGTTTCAGCGGCTCGATCACCGCCTCCTTGGCGGCGATGACCGACGCGACGCTGGCCACCGAACGGCCATCCACCAGCAGGTCGTCCTTGGTGATCATCACCACCACCGTCGGGCGCGGCTTCTTGTCGGAGATCGATTCCGGGATGGAGATATTCTTGGTATTCGGCAGCACGTCGACATCGGAGGTGTGCACGAGCAGGAACACGACCAGGATCGTGAGCATGTCGATGAAAGGCACCAGCGTCATGTGGCTGCCACCTTCCGCGGAATGCTTGCGCTTGCGATGGCGCTTGATGCGATACGGCGTCATGTCGGCGCGTCTCCCACGGACACATCCGGAAACAGTTCGGCGACCGCCCACTGCGAGCCAGGCACGGCGAATACACGCACCGTGTCCATCACCTGCACCAGCGTGTCGTACTGCACATCCTGTTCGAGCAGGATCGTTGCGTTCTGCTTGTCCGGATATTTGGATTTCACCGACTGCAGGTACTCCGACAACGCTTTCAAATCGTAGTGCGTACCTGCGGTATTCGCAGCGGCAGAGCTATCGGCAACCAGCGGCAGGCTACGCAGCAAACCGGTGCCGCGGTCGGCAACTTCTATCGCGTCCTTGCGGATGATGACCTCCAGGTTCAATCCCTGCGGCAGATCCGGCACGGAGCTGTTGGATGGCAGGTTGAGTTCCAGCACGTTGGTCTTGGTGAAGACCGCCGTGAAGATCAGGAAGAACACCAGGATGATCATCATGTCGATCATCGGCACGACATTGATGTCGTGCCGGCCACGGTAGCGGGCATGGTTGCGCGTTACGCGCCGCCCGACCTTGGACTGCGCCATAAATCAGGCCACGCCGTGAGCGGTTGCGCGGCCACGCGGTGCCGGCGCAGGTTCATCGTCCGCATCGGTGCGACGCTCCACCACCGAATTCAGGAATTTCACGGTGGCGATCTCCAGGCTGTCGATCAGCTTGGTGGTCTTCGCTTCCAGGAACATGTGGCTGAGCAGCAGCGTGATCGCCACGATCAGGCCGGACGCGGTGTTGTTCATCGCGACCGAGATACTGGCAGCCAGCAGGCTGGCCTTTTCCGCCGGGTTGGCGGTCGCGATCGAGGCGAATGCCGAGATCAGGCCGATGACCGTGCCGAGCAGACCGGTGAGCATGCCGATGTTGGCCAGGGCCGACAGATAGTGCGTGCGCTTCTCCATGCGCGGAATGATTTCGAGCAGGCTTTCGTCCATTGCCTTCTCGACGTCATCGCGCCGGCGCGCACTGGCCAGCCGCGCGATGCCGTAGTTGAGCGCGGTTGCGATGGCCGCTTTGGACTTCGAGGTGATGGCCACCACCTGCTTGAAGTTGCCGGCGTTGATCAACGGCACCACCTGGCTCCAGACGCGGCGATTGTTGGTCGTCTCGACCGTGAGGTAGATGAACCGCTCGATCGCGATCGACACGCCGACCACGAAAATGGCGGCGAGCGGATATAGAAAAATTCCTCCTTCCCTGAAGAAATTCACTACGAAGTGATAGAACTCCATCGACATAACTCCTGTGCGGCCTCAAGTGCCGTGCGTTGCGCAAAATGCGTTAGGTAAAACCCGAATGCTGCGATCTACTTCTCAGAGCCGGGAGGTTGCGCACCCGGCGCGGCCGAACCGCTGTCCTGGGCATTGACTGGCTGCGCGGCGCTGCTGCTGATAGCACCGTAGTACGTCACTTCCCGACGAAAAACGTCACGGTCGACCGGTGTGAGCACTTCGTCGAGCAGCGTATTGAATGGCTGCGCGGGCAAGTCGCCGATATCCGCTCGTTTCCAGGGCACGATGTACAGGACCTTGGGCAGTTCGCGATTGCCCGTCACGACCGTGGTATCCAGATCGAGCCGGTCATTCGACTTGGCGGTCTTGGCATTGGCGGTCTTGGTGACGTTGGCCTTGGCGGCATCGGGAGCCGTATTGGCCTTCGCTGCGACAGAAGACGCAGCAGCGGCCGGCTCAGTCACTGACGCCTTTGGCATCGCCGTTATCGGCTCAGATCTCGACGGCACAGGGTCCTTGGCATCGCCGGTGTTAACGGCGGGCCCGGCAGTCGCCGACAGCGGTTTGTTAGCCGCTGCTGGTGGCTGCGCTGCCGATGCGACCGAGGACGCGGCGAAACAGATCAGTGCCGTCAGGGTTAGAGTGTTCATTGCTGCGTCCTCGCACTGCGGGACTCGTTACCAAGCCGCGATTTCAATTCGGTCACCCAGCTATTGACCTTGGCATCCGGCGTCGTCGCGAGCTGCAGATAGCGCTCATACGCTTCTAGCGCGCGCTGCGGCTGCTGCAAATACAGATCGCAAAGCACGCCGAGATTCAGATAAGCGTTTGCATAGTTCGGATCGATCTGCAGCGCCTTCTGATACGCGGCATCTGCATCCTGGAAGCGCCCGAGCTTTCGATACACGATGCCGAGCTGATTGAATGCCGCAGCATTGTCGGCCTTGCGCTCGATCGCACTCTGCAATGTCTGCTGCGCCGCCTCGAGCTTGCCGGCCTTCGCCTGCAGGATACCCAGGTTGAGCAGGGCGCCGGAATAAGCGGGATACGCAGAACCCAACGAGCTGAACGCCTGCTCGGCCGAAGCGGTGTTCCCCGACCCCATCAGTGCCACGGCCTGTTCAAATTGCTGCGCCGCTTCGGGAGGAACCGGTGCATCCGCCACGGTGGCCGCAGGTGCGGCTTCGGCGGGTCCCGACTTCGATACCTTGTTCGACCCAGCAGTTGATGGTTGGGTTGCAGACTTACTCTGCGCGTCACTGGCCGGAGGCGCATCCGCGTCCGGTAGCGGTGGAGCAGAAGTGCAAGCTACCAAACTCGCAAGCGACGCAATGCATGCGCCAATCACTACCACGCGCCGCAAGTCATGACGCCAACTTTCCCGCGTAATGGGCGCAGCAATCTGGAGCCCCCAGTCGCGGCTCATGGTCGATGGACCAACGCCTGCGGCGCTAGCGGATCGTGTGCACATAGTCTTCACTGATTTCCGCTTTCGCATAGCGCGCCGGCTTGAGCTTTGCCAGTACGTCGAAGCTGCGCTGTACCCACTCGTCGTAAACACCACTGCCGGTCCTGCCAGCGTTGGTCTCGTGCAACTGGATCGCCTTCTCCTCGAACGGGAAGGCTTGCTCTTCGAGCAGCACGTCGTACTGTTCGCGCGCTTCCGCATCGAGATTCTTCGGCCGTTCGGAGGCGATGAGATCGGCGCCGAGCTGTCGATACAACTCCGCCATGCCGAAGGTCGAGGCGGTGGTGACCTCGGCGACACCGTAGTCGAGCGCCTGGCCATAGCTCGCCAGGACTTTTTCCATGGCGGCGCGCTTGGCCTTGAGCGATTTGTCGAGCGGCACCACCAGCTTGATCGAATTGAAGGCAGCGACCTGCGGCTCGATGGTTTCAAGCGTGCCGCGAGCCGCCAGATACTTGCTGCGATCGGTACGGGCCGCACCGGATGCCTTGTCCGCTGCGACGATCTCGGCGATCCATTGCGCCCGGGTACGCGTATCGTTTTGCGCCTTGGCCATATCGGCGAGCTTCTGCCGTGCATTCTGGGCGGGATCGAGCGGCGCGGGAAACTGCTTCACATAGTTGGCATACGCGCGTCCGGCGTTGAGCTGCGACCCGGCTTTTTCGTACAGCGTTGCTGCCTGCCATAAGGCTTCGCGACGAACATCCGCGGGTTCTTCAGCACGCGCGGCGATGCGCTCGAATTCCCCTGCCGAATCGCCAGCCCGTCCGGTTTCAAGATAAGCGACCGCCAGCGACCGGTTGACCTCGGG
Source organism: Steroidobacteraceae bacterium (assembly GCA_036498785.1). Taxonomy (GTDB): domain Bacteria; phylum Pseudomonadota; class Gammaproteobacteria; order Steroidobacterales; family Steroidobacteraceae; genus Steroidobacter. The sequence continues at coordinate 56,344 of DASYEW010000019.1, forward strand.
CGCCAGCGCGTTGTTGGGATACTTGCGGCGGAAGCCTTCCAGCACCTGCGTGGCGCGCTCCCATTGCTTGTCCTTGATGAGCAGACCCGCAGCGTCGAACTCGGCGTTCGCGCTGGCTTTCGCGTTGGGCGCCAATGCGCTCACGCGCAGGAAATCGTTGACCGCGCCGGCCGTATCGCCACTGCCCTGCTTGGCTTCGCCTTGTTTGTAGACCGATGCCGCGACGCGTTCCTCGATCGCCGCCCGATCCGGATCGTTTGCGGGCAGATAGCTTTGCACGCGAACGTACGCCGTTTCAGCCTCGCCGAACCGGCCACGATCGAACAGCGAATGCGCCAGCAGCGTCGCGGACGTGCGCTGGTACTTCGGGTCGACTGCCGGCTTGCGCTCCAGAATCTGCTGCGATACCTCGATGACGCGATCGAAATCGTTGAGCGCGAACAGTTCCTCGTCCGCCTTGGTCAGCACGCGCGCCGATTCTGCATGTGCCGGAAAACTGGTCGCGAACATCAACGCGCTTTCGATTCCCTGGCGGTGCCACAGCTTGAGGGATTCCCCGGAGATGGTCGGCTCGTGCTTTTGATAAGCAATCAGCGCCGCGTAACCAGCTTCCGCGGATCTGGCGTGCGGCGGATAGTCGTACGCGGTCCGTTCGTATTCCTTCGCTGCCTCCGCGAAGCGTCCGGACTCGAACAGCGCCTCGGCGAGCAAATAGCGGGTGGCCGGCGCTTCGGCATCCGTGGGGAACGAATCCAGCAGTGCGCGATACCAGCGCGCCGCCGCTGCGTAGTCCTCCGGCTTCTTCGTTTTCTGCGCCTGCGCGTGATAGTACGCGGCAAGATCTTTCTGGTTTGTCTTCAATTGCGCGGCGACTTCCGGCGCGTCTGCAACCGTACGCTGCGCCCAGAATGCCGAACCGAAAGCATAGCGCTCGACGAACGCCTGTTTGCCATCGAGCACCAGCGAGGCAAAACCGCCTTTCTGGTAGGCCTCGATTGCACGCACCTGCAGCGATGGCGCGTAACGATCGTCCGGACGACGCTTGGCGAACGCTTCGTAAGCCAACGCCGCGTCCTGGTAACGCTCCTTCTCCATATAGAGATTGCCCAGGTTCTCGTACAGCAGATGGGCATACACCGGATCGCCGCGCTGCTTGAGCGCCGCATCCAGGGACTGCGGTCCATCCAGATCGTAGTAAGTGATCACTATGGCGCGGAACGCATCGTCGGTCAGCTCGCGGTCTGGCCGCTCCAGCGAGTTACGATCGCGCAATTTGCCGCCGTCGACCAGCACGCGATCGATGACCTTCAGAAACGAAACAACGCTGTCTTCGCCGCGACCCTGCTTGAACAGCGACCAGCCATGTTTGTACAGCCCCTGTTCGTAGAAGTTGCCATTCGGGCCGGCCGCGACCACAGCCGCATACGCACCTTCCGCCTCACGATAGCGCGTGGCACTGAACAGGATCTCACCGCGACGGAACTGCGCCTCGATGGTCCATTTGCTGTTGGGATATTTCTTTACCAGCTGGTCGAGCACCGCGAGCGCCTTCTCCGGCTGCGCCTGCGCCTCATACGCTCGCGACAACTGGTACATCACCGCGTCGTTACGCTCGAAGTTCGGGTAGGTGGCAAGCAGGCCTTCGTATAACTTGACCGCTTCCTTGACCTCGGCGCTGCTCATGCCGGGATCGCTGAACGCACGCACTCCGTCGTCAGCTTCCACCTGCAGGTCGCCCAGGCGCCGCATGGCCTCGGCGCGCATCTTGTCGTCGCCCGCCTGCAGCTCAAGAAATTTCTGGTACTGCTCGATCGCCTGCTGCGACTGCACGTCGGTGGGCGGATCGCGATTGATCTCGATCTGGCGGTTTTCCAGATCCTTGATGGTGCCTGTCCGCTTTGGCTGCTTGTCTGCACTGGCCACCGGTGCAACCGCGCTCGAAACCAGCGCGAGAGCCAGCAGCACTGCCGGCGAAACGCTCTGGTTACGCAAGCTCACGGAGCACCGCCTGGCGCGCCGTCGGGAACATTGCCGGAATTCTTGGCGGGAGGAACACCTTCACCTGCTCCGCGTGCGTTCGATGCTCGGTCATAGATGGAGGCCAGTGCGAAGCGTGCCTGCAGCGAATACGCCGCAAGCCGTTCCTTCTGCGATTCGAGTTCCTTGACGGCAACGGAGGCGAGGTATCGATTCTGGGACATCGCTGCAGATGCGAGCCGCTGATTCAACTGTTCGATGCGCGGCTCGAGCCCCTTCACCCGCTGCGCGAACTGCTCGGTTCGTGCCGGATACTCAACGCGAGCACGGTCGACAAGCACCCAGCTGCGACGCGCGTCGGTATATGCCACGTCGAGTTCCCGCAATTCCTTACGCGCCTTCCACAGCCTCGCTTTGTAACTGGAAGAAAAATCCCAGGCCAGCGTGCCACGCAGCAAACGGGTCTTCTCGCGCATTTCCTGTACGAGCGGATCGTTGGGGTCGGCGCGTTCCAGCACCTTGTCGATGTGCTCGATCTTGCGCCACTGCTCAAGCTCGCGACCCGTAGCCAATGCCGCTGTGTCGTTGCCACGTTCGATCGCAGCAACACGCGACTCAAGTTCGCTCTTGCGCGCTTCCAGCGCATCCATATCGACCTTGCCGAGCGTGTCTTGCAGCATGGGCTGGCGCTGCTCGTACGCACGACGACGCGTGTCGACCATATCGTTGAACGCGGCGACGCTGAGCTGCCAGCCGGCCAGATTGCGCTGCATAAGACGCAGGTCGCGGTAGTTCTTCAGGCCTTCCTGGAATTCATTCGAGGCCAGCAGGTGATACAGGTAGCGGGTCTCCGGCGCGTCCGGCAGGTGTTCCAGTTGCCAGTACCAGCCGGCCTGATCGGCCTTGTCGTTCTCGGCGATGGCATCCAGCAGCCGGCCGCCGCGAATGGCTGCAATCGACTGATCGATACGTTGCGACTCTTCGCTGAATGCCTTCACCGCGAGCGCGTACTGCTCGACCGCCTGCTTGTTCGCTTCAAGCTGTGCGTACGCGTAGGGAATGGCCAGATACGATTCCTGCACGGCCGCGTCCAGCATGTTGCGGTCGCGCAATTCCGTCCACGGCACCAGCGCCTTGGCGTATTGCTGCTCGGCGGAGTCCGCCCAGCCGGCACCCAGCAATGCCTTGTTCGATTGCGGGCCCTCCAGGCGCACACGCTGCAATACACGTTTGGCGTCGGCTGGCTTGTTCTGCTTCAGCCACGCGAAGCCCAACGCCAGGTTGGCCTTGTCGCGCAGCGCCGCGAGTTCCTCCGTCGGCGCTGGAATCTGCCCGACGGCATCCAGCAGCTTGGCCGCATCCTCGATGCGATCCTTGCGCACCAACGCGACACCTATATTGAAGCGCGCATAGGCGGACCAGGCATCGGAGCGATCCCCGACTGGCTGCCAGCGCTCCAAGGCACGAATCGCATCGTCATAACGATTGAGGTACATCAGCACCTGAGCTTCCAGCAGATGCCGTTCGGGCTCGAGTTCGCCGGGCAACGCGCCGCGAATCGAATCAAGCGCGTTCGACGCATCCTGCAGGTAGTTGCGCTGGTACCAGACCTTGGCCAGGTAGAACCAGGCGCGATTGCGCACATCCAGCGGCACGTTGTCGTTCAGCAAGGCCTTGAAGATGCGTCCGGCTTCTTCGTGCTCGCCCAGCGACAGGTACAAGCCGCCCTTGAGCAGTTCCGCTTCGACCGCGTGATTGGGGATGCGGTTGAATTCCTGCGCCGCGCCCAGCCGCGTCAGCGCCTGTATGTAGTCGCCCTGGTAGAAATAGAACAGGACGTCGCCCCAATGCAGGTCTTTGACGACCTCCGGCGAGCCGATCAGCGGGCGTGTTTCGGGCTTTGGCTTGTCGCTCGCGAATGCGGGCACGGCGGCCAACGCACACAAGCACGCGAGCACCGCCGAGAATCGGGCAATGGCTGCCGACGCACGGGTGCTCCCCGCCACCCCGCCGCCACTTGCGAGGCGAGGCAGGGTCAAGGCTGGCTGGTTGCCCGTAGCCTCTGCGCTCACTCCCACTCCTTCACCACGAATTCCGGCTGTGCCTTGCTGGCGCGATCGCTGATCTTCAGCTCGACGTACTTCGCACCCACGCCTTTCTGCAATTTCAGTGTCGCGCCACGGCGGTAATCGCGCGTGTGCGGGCCCTGGCCCGTGAACAGCGCAACCAGTTCGTGGTCGCCGGCCTTGAGGTTACCGATGAAGACACGCTGCACCGCGCCCTTCAGCAACGCCTGGGCCTCGCGCTCGGTATAGAGGTAGTTAGCCACTTCCTTGTTGTCGAGCTTGAGCGTCACCGAATCGAGCGCGAAAAAATCCCCGACATCCATCGAAACGAATACCGCCACCTGGGTGTTGGCGGGAAACAGCAGATCTTCCTCGAGGACGAACAGTTCGCGGTTCAGGTCGAGCACTTCCTTTTTAAGCGACTGCACTTCCTGATCGAGGCTCTTGAACTCACCGCCCGGCGCCGCAGTCGATCCAGCAGCGTTCTCTGAGGGCGCCGCGGTTGCCCCCGTCGGCACTGTTGCTGCACTTGTCGCCGCCTGCGCAGCTACCGCCGCTGCGACCTGTTCTTGTGCGTACAGCGGCGCTGCAAACAGCAAAGAGACCAGAAACAACAGGCTGAATTTGCGGAACATGGTGATGCGTGCTCGGTTCATGCGTATGTCGCAAGGGTCAGCAAAGAATAGTAAGGAACGCCGGGCGTTATTGATTCAGCAGTTCGCGCACTTGGTCGGTATAGCGCCGCTCGTAACCGGGCTTGTAGCCTTCGGAGACATAGCGCACCACACCCTCACGATCAATCAGGACAGTGACCGGCATCGTGCCGACCTGGTAGGCGCGAGCCACTTCCTTGCGCGTATCCATCAGCACCGGATACGACACCTTCAACGCTCCAGCCATCTCGATGGCGCGATCCTGGGCATCGTCGAGGTTCACGCTCAGTAGCACCAGGCCGGCGCGTCGGTACTTACCGTAGATCTCATCGAGCAGCGGCATTTCCTGGCGACAGGGCCCGCACCAGGTGGCCCAGAAATTGATCACCACCACTTCGCCCAGGTTTTCGGAAAGCCGCAGGTTCTCGTTCCCCAGCGAACGCAGCGCAAAATCGGGGGCAGGCTGGCCTATGAGCTGGGTGGTGGCAGACTGGGCAGCAGGCGCCACGACCAGGATCAGCAGCAATGCGACCAGCATTGCCGCCGCCAACGCGGCCACATGACTGCGCGTTGCACGACGAGCTACGGTGTGAACAGCTTGGTTGTATTGCAGCATCGAGCGAATCGTTGGCCAGCACGTCAATGAATGGAGCGATCGGAACGGTCCGGACAATCGCAGACCACGGCTGGGAGAGGATTCCGCACGGCATGGGAGGCAGACGTCCGGCGGCCCCGCGAGTCGAGGCTCGGGCGTCCGCAACGCTGGCAACCCCGCTGTCGTAAGGAAACTCCCCGTAGACCGGTGGCTTTGCGTCCCCACCTTTCGGTGAGTTTGCCTTTCAGAAGCAACGCCCGCGGCGGCGGTGCAACCTCTGAATCACGTCAGTTAGGGTGCTATACGCAGCGCAAATATGTCAACGAACGGAGTGTGATGGCAGCGGCGCAAATCCGCCGAGCCCTGTGATGTTGCGCACACTTCGATGCGTTGTCGGCGGACGCAGACAGAAACGATGACAGCAGGGCGATTTGGAGACGGACGACGCCAGCGATACGACACCTCAGCGGGTGCACGAGGGGTGTGCCGTATTATCAAGCCGGCCTCCGCCAAACAAGGCGCGCGGGCGGCGCTCGGACCAATACGGCTATCGGCTGCGGCCGGTGCGTACCACCGGCCGCATTTCGCAACGATGCGGACAGGCAAATTCCTATCCGCAATCGTCAGTGCAGCTCAGATCGGAACGCGAGGTGCGATATAGCCGGAGGAAGACGCGGTTTCCTTCCACATCTCGATCGTCTGCGCAGTCACCTCCTGGCGTGCAACCGTGGCACGTTGGGACGAATGAGCCGCCTCGACGCGGCCCTGGCCATACATCATCGTGCCTGCGACAGCGGAACCAATAGTGAGCAGCAAACCTGCACCTACAGCAATTCGGGTCTTCATATTAATCTCCTAGGTATTCTGGATCAGGCCACGATCTGCGGGCGCGGCACGTTGATCACGCCGTCAGCCAGCTGGGCCTGCGGACGCGGAACATTGATCACACCGTCAGCCAACTGAAACTGTGGGCGTGGCACGTTGATCACACCATCCGCCAGCTGAGCCTGCGGACGCGGAACATTGATCACACCGTCAGCCAACTGAAGCTGCGGGCGCGGAACATTGATCACACCATCTGCCAACTGAAGCTGCGGACGCGGAACGTTGATCACGCCATCCGCTAACTGAAGCTGTGGGCGCGGAACATTGATCACACCATCAGCTAACTGCAGCTGCGGACGCGGAACGTTGATCACGCCGTCCGCCAACTGAAGTTGTGGGCGCGGAACATTGATCACACCATCAGCCAACTGGAGCTGTGGGCGAGGCACATTGATCACGCCGTCGGCCAACTGAAACTGTGGGCGCGGAACGTTGATCACGCCATCCGCTAACTGAAGCTGCGGGCGCGGAACATTGATCACGCCATCCGCTAACTGAAGCTGCGGACGCGGAACGTTGATCACACCGTCGGCCGAAGCCGCATTCACACTGAGGACACCAGCAATCAACAACGAAGCAGTGGTTATGTAACGCATGACTCAAAACCCCTCCCGGAGGCGCAAAAAAGTGATAAATGCTGTCCGACAGCACCGTCGGTTCACCCCCATAAGCGACGCTGCCATGTGACGGCCGTCACAGCCGCAACTGGACAAATGCTGGAAAAGGCCAACAATCAGCACATCGCTTAGAGGTTCTGCCGGGAATTCCCTCACGGCTACTGAAAATGCGGAATCAGGGCAGGTCGTAGCGGGAATGTGGGCTGCGACTCGGGCTGGTACCGACGGGGTCGTGACAGAATGTCGGGCAGGCGAAACACAGCCGGAATGCGGCTGCAGACCCATACGCGGGCCCGGGCTCGCGGCAGTGCGGAGAACAATTTCTGAGTAATACGATCGCCGCAGCAATCCCCGCAGTGGACCGGCAAGCCGTTACCCGGCTGCTGTCCGCGTGGCAATCGGGGGATTCGCATGCCCTGGAACGTCTCACGCCGCTCATATATGAAGAGCTGCGCGATCGGGCGCGTCGCTATATGCGGCAGGAGCGTCCCGGCCATACGTTGCAAGCCACCGCCGTCGTCCATGAAGCCTTCGTGAAGCTCGTGGAGATGAACGTGTCCTGGCAGGACCGGGCGCATTTCTTTGCAGTGGCCGCGCGCCAGATGCGGCGGATCCTCGTGGACCATGCCAAGGCGCGCTATCGCGTGAAACGCGGCGGCACCACCACCGGGGGCACCCTGCCCGACCTGCAGATCACCGATGAAGGGCCGATTACGGCCGGCGATATCGACGTACTGGAAATCGACGAGGCGTTGCAGCGGCTGGCCACGCACATTCCGCGCCTGGCCGAAATCGTCGAGCTGCACTACTTCGGCGGGCTCACCTACCAGGAGCTGGCCGAAACCCTCAAGGTGTCCGAAGCGACAGTGGACCGCGAATTGCGGCTGGCCAAGGCCTGGATCCTCAAACAGATTCGCCCGCAGCGGCAGCGTGAACCCGACGCCCCATGACCACCGCCACTCCAGGGAAGACGGCGGACAGGCGCTGGCAACGGTTGCAGGAACTCTTTTCGACAGCGGTCGAATTACCCGAAGCTGAGCGACAGGCTTTCGTCGAACGCGAAACGCTCGACGATCCGGAACTGCGCGAAGAACTGCTGGGCCTGGTCGCGTGCGACACCGGCAAATCCACCGGCCCGCTGACCCACGCGCTTGGCAATGCACTGGACGCAACCACCCGCGATCGGCGGCGCGCCCTGCTCGGCAAGACCGTCGGCAACTACAAGCTGGTGTCCGTGCTCGGGCACGGCGGTACCGGCACGGTGTACCTGGGCGAACGCTCCGATCGCCAATATTCGGCGCAGGTAGCAGTCAAGATCGTCGATGGCGCCACCGTGCAAGGCGATCTCGGCCTGCGCTTTCGCGCCGAACGACAGATTCTCGCCAGCCTCAACCATCCCAACATCGCACGCCTGCTGGATGCCGGTGAGACGACCGAAGGCCAGCCCTATCTGGTCATGGAATACGTGCACGGCGAGCCGGTCGATCGTTATTGCGATCGCGCCCAGCTCGATGTCCGCGGGCGGCTGGACCTGTTCCTGGAAATTTGCTCGGCGGTCCAGTACGCCCACCAGAACCTGATCGTGCACCGCGATCTGAAGCCCGCGAATATCCTGGTCACGGCTGAAGGCTCGCCAAAACTGCTCGACTTCGGCATCGCCAAGCTGCTCGATGTGGGCGACTCCGCCGCCATGCTGGCGCTGACCCGCATGAACGACCGGTTGCTGACGCCGGAATACGCGAGTCCCGAACAGATCCTGGGCCGTACCGTCACCACCGCCAGCGACGTCTATGCGCTCGGTGTCGTGCTGTACGAGTTGCTGACCGGTTTACGGCCTTATGTCGTACCGGCTTCGGCAAGCCAGCTCGAGCTGGAACGTTCCATCTGCGTCAGCGACCCGCAACGTCCCAGCGCGGCGGTGCGTCGCGGCGCCGATGCGGATCCCGTCGACGGCCAACCACCGATGCTCGCCATCGCCAGCGCCCGCAGCCTGACCCCCGACCGGCTGCAGAAGCGGCTGGCCGGGGACATCGACGCGATCATCATGCGGGCGCTGCGCAAGGAACCGCAGCATCGCTACAGCTCGGTCGAACAACTCACGGCGGATATCCGCCGATACCTGACCCGTGAACCGGTCCTGGCGCGCCAGGGCAACTGGCTTTACTACTCGCAGCGCTTCATGCGGCGACACGCCTTCGGCGTTTCGGCGTCCGCTGTCTTCGTCTCGGTGGTGCTGGCCTTCGGCATAGTCATGTCGGTCCAACGCGAACGCATCGCGCACGAACGCGACCATGCCAAGCAAGAAGGCGAGCGCGCCGAACAGGTCTCGGAGTTCATGGTCGAGATGTTCGCGAAGGCCGATCCGTTCGCGAACCAGGGATTGCCACCCAACGCCAAGGACCTGCTGGACCGGGCGGCGCGCAACATCGAGAGCCTGAACACGCAACCGGCGGTTCGCGCCCGCCTGCTCTATGCGATAGGCCGTGCCTACCGGCGGCAGGGCCTGCCGGATCACGCTGTCGCGTTTCTCGAAGACTCGCTGCGCATCGGGGACCAGGATCACGAGGTGACCGCGGCGCAGATGTGGCAGACGCACACCGAACTGGGGGTGGCGTTGCGTGACGGCGGCAAGCTCGAGGAAGGCAAGAACGAACTCACCCGAGCGCTGGACATCGTGCGCAACACCGACGGCGAAAGATCCGCCGCGTACGCCCAGGTGCTGGTTGAGCTGGGGCGACTGGAACTCGCCGCGGGACATGCTGCCGATGCGCAGAAGTACTTGATGAGCGCCCTGCCGATTGCCCGTGAAGTCCATGGAGCACGCTCCTCAGAGGTTGCAGCCGTCCTTGCCGACCTGGCGGGTGTCTATTCGTGGCTCGACAATCTCACCGAGGCGGAGAAGGCCGCGCACCTGGCCGTCGAAATCTTCCATGAAACCGTTCCCGACCGGCATCCCGACAAGGTGATGGCCAACGCGCGCCTGGCGGAGGTGCTGTACCTGAAGGGCAAAGTGGACGAAGCCGGCAAGCTGTATCAGGGCGTGCTGGAGGACCAGCGTTTTCTATATGGGCCCACCAGCAAGCACTACGCCGACACGCTCGACTCGCTGGCTCGCATCCGTCTCGCCCAGAACGAGCTTGGCGAAGCGGCAGCGCTGACCCGCGAAGCGCTCAAGATCAACGTGGAAGCCGCCAAGGAACCGACGTTCATGATCGGCTACCTGCGCACATCACTGGCCTACACGCTGTCGCGACAGGGTCAGTATGGCGACGCGGAAAAGGAAGTGCGCCAGGCCCTGACGATCTACGAGCACACTCTGCCGAGCGATCACATGTACGTGGCCTCCGCAGAGTACGTGCTGGGTGAAATCCTGCTGCAAACGCACCGCTATGCCGATGCCGAAGCCATACTGACGGCGTCCATGAACCGTTATAAGCGCACCGACTCGTCCGCGTGGCGCTCCGGACGTTCCGCCAGCGCGCTGGGTGAAGCGCTGTTGCGACAAAACAAGATAGACGATGCGCAGAAATACCTGGAACAGGGATTCCGCGACCTCAGCGCCAGCAAGGGCACCAGCAATGGCGCCGACCCGCAGTCGATCCGCAACGCCCGTACGCGCCTTGAACACTTTTATGCGGATCACAACCAGCGCCAGAAGCTCGAAGAACTACAACTCGCCGGCAGCGAGGACGATCCGGCAGCGAAGCGGGTTCGGCCGAACTGATTGCCGCCGACTCGTGATCGGTGAGCGGCAGACAACGACTGGCAACTAGCTGCGACGATTGCGACGCACTCAAGACCGTAGGCTCCCGAAGATTTACTACCGCCTCGATGCTGAACGAAAGCACCGCGCGCTGCGTTCATCGGCCGTTCCGCGCATCGATCCAACGAACCCTTTGCATCTGCTAGAGTCCGAACACAAGGTTCGGTCGAGCCCGCCATCGCGATGGGAACCCGTCCGACTCCTACACGTTCAAGTGCAGCCAAGCCGCTGCCGGTATTCGAGGTGCAAAGTATGATGCGAGCACGATCTCTTCTGGTTCGGTTCATGGTGCTGATCGTCACGATCGGCGTTGCTACGACTTCAGTCGCCGCGGAGCGACAAGATGGACGGCTGTTGACCTCGACGCAGGTGCTCGAGGACCTGCTGCACATGCCGGAACAGAACATCCCGGTGTGGTTGCTGGAACGGGCTTATGCCGTTGCCGTCGTGCCCAGCGTCATCAAGGTCGGCCTGGGAATCGGCGGCCGGCGCGGCAAGGGAGTGCTGGTGGTACGCAAGGACAGCGGTGGCTGGAGCAATCCGGTGTTCGTAAATCTCACCGGCGGCAGCTTCGGCTTCCAGATCGGAGTCCAGTCCACCGACGTGGTGCTGGTATTCACTTCGCGGCAGAGCATCGAGGGAATCGTGGGCGGTAAAATCACTTTGGGCGCGGACGCTTCGGTCGCCGCCGGTCCGGTTGGACGCCAAAGTTCCGCGGCCACCGACATCGGCCTTACGGCACAGGTCTACTCCTACTCGCGCGCCAGCGGATTATTCGCGGGCGTGGCGCTCGACGGCTCGGCACTGACCATCGACAGCAGTTCCAACGAACTGTTCTACGGTCGCACCGGCATCCTCGCCAGCGAGATCATCCGCAGCGACGCCCCGACCGCCCCGGAACCGGCACAGCGATTCCTGGCAGCGATACAGCGATCGGTGTCGGGGGCGGCAACAGCCACCCAGGCATCAACGTCGACATCTGGGTCAACATCCGCGCCGGCGTCCGCTTCGGCCCCGCAACCGGCGACCCATGCGACGCAGGAAGGATCGCTCACGACGTACCCCATGGAAGATACGCATCCGGGAGCGGAGCCACCGCAATAAGCGCGGAGCGAACGACCGGCTGTTAGCCCGAGAACGGCACGCACTGCGTGCCGGACCCGACGCCAGCTATTGCCATCTACTTCCAGCGGCTACTTCGGCTTCCACGAATCCACGTAGCCGCCCCATTCCACCTGCGTCGCGGCGCCAGTGATCTCCAGCGAATCGCGCGCGTCGATCATCACGGCGTACTCATCCGTCGCGGGCTTGGGCTGCACCAGCATGTTCTGCAGCGCCTTGGGGTGCGGTCCATGGGTGAAGCCGCAGGGATGCAGCGTCATCATTCCCGGGCCGATGTTGTCGCGCGAGAAGAAATTGCCGGCGTGATAGAAGATGACTTCATCGTAGTCGTCGTTGTTGTGGAAGAACGGCACCTTCAGCGCGCCTGGATCGGTCTCGAAGGGCCGCGGCACGAACGTGCACACCACGAACCGGTTGCCGACAAAGGTCGTATGTGCGGACGGCGGCAGGTGGTAGCGATGGCTTGCGATCGGCCGAATGTCCTTCACGTTGATGCGCACCACCGAAAGGTCTCCATGCCAGCCCACCGCGTCCAATGGGTTGAACGGATAGGTCACGGTGGAGATGGCGTTGTGCCGCTTCACCAGCACCCGCCACGGACGGTCATCGCTTTGCTGGGCGACGAACCGCGCATTCATCGCCGGCGCATCCAGCATGGCCGGATCGAAGATCGCATGTCCGCCGAGTAAACCCTTGTCGGGCAACTGGTAACTGCCATTCACGGCTTCGATCAGCAGCACCGACAGCGGCTCGCTCACCTCAACGCGCCACATCGTCCCGCGCGGCACCACCACATAGTCGCCGGCACACACGCTGAGATGACCATAGTCGCAAAAGAATTCTGCGGCACCGCGGTGGACGAACAGCAGATCGTCACCATCCGCGTTGCGCACCAGATGATCCATCGCCGTCGGTGCATTCCAGTAACGCACGCGCACGTTCGCGTTGCGTAGCACCTCGGCTGCGTGCCAGGGCGACGCGACGTCACCGGCCAGGCGATTCAGATCGAACGCATGCGGTCGCAGCGGCCCCTCGAAGTCCACCCACGCGGTCGGCGGATGCTTGTGATGGAACAACGCCGCCGGCCCGAAGAACCCCTCCTTGCTGATCTCACGCTCATAAGTTCCCTGCGGCAAGTCGGCGTGCGCCTGCCGCGAGGCTTTGCCTTCGACCCGGGGGAGAGAAATGTAACGACGCATGGAAGTGACTAGCGGATAGCGGATGGTGAATGGATAGAAACACATACGGCAGCGACGTGCAGCCAGCATGGCGCCGAGCGTGCAGGATCCAACCTTCCGCACCATCTTGCCATCCGCCATCCGCTATCCGCCATCCGCTTCTTCATACGACGCCTCGTCGTATCTGATCCAGCTCGATCGACTCGAACAGGGCCTTGAAGTTACCTTCGCCGAAGCCTTCGTTGCCCTTGCGCTGGATGATCTCGAAGAAGATCGGGCCGATGACATTCTGGGTGAAGATCTGCAGCAGCAGGCCGTCGCCCTGGTCGGGATTGCCATCGATGAGTATGCCGCGCCGCTGCAACTCGTCGAGCTTCTCGCGATGCCCGGAGACGCGCGCGTCGACTCCTTCGTAGTAAGTGTCCGGCGTGCTCTGGAACTGTACGCCGTGACTGCGCAGCGCATCGACGGTGCGAAAAATATCGTCCGTGCCCAGGGCGATATGCTGGATGCCTTCGCCGTGATACTCGCGCAGGTACTCCTCGATCTGCGACTTGTCGTCCTGCGACTCGTTGATCGGGATGCGGATCCGGCCGCACGGACTGGTCATGGCCTTGCTGAACAGGCCGGTCTTCTTGCCTTCGATATCGAAGTAACGGATCTCGCGGAAGTTGAACAGCTTCTCGTAGAAGCTCGCCCATTTGTTCATGTTGCCGCGCGCCACGTTGTGCGTCAGGTGATCGATATAGGTCAGGCCGGTGGGCTGCGGCGGCGACGCGCCTGCCACGGGAATGAAGTCCACATCGTAGATAGTGCGCTCGCCGTAGCGATCCACCAGATAGATGAGGCTGCCGCCGATGCCTTCGATGGCCGGGATATTCAGTTCCATGGGACCAACGCGGGTTTCGATGGGTCGCGCGCCCAGGTCGACGCACCGGCGCAAGGCATACGCCGCGTCGTTCACTCGAAACGCCATAGCGCAGGCGGATGGGCCGTGCAGGCGCGCGAAGCGCTGGCCGAAACTATCCGCTTCGGCGTTGATGATGAAGTTGATGTCGCCCTGCGCGTGCAAGGTGACGTTCTTGCTGCGATGCCGCGCGGTCGCCGGGAAACCCAGCCGTTCGAACAATGTCCGCAACAGCTCCGGGTCGGGCGCGGTGTATTCGACGAACTCGAAGCCGTCGGTGCCGGCTGGATTGGCAAACTTCTCCGGATCCTGTGCGGCGGAACTCATGGCTCACCTCGCTGACCGGATGGCGTGAGGCGCTGCGGCCGGTCGTCGTAATGCCCGCATCGCCTGCGGCATTGCATACTGTGGATGCGTCGCGTGGAGCGCGGCGCAATGGATGGTTACAATTGAAACTATTCACCCCCGATGAGTCAAGGATTGCCGGCCCGCCGCGGCGCTCGAACCATGCCTACCGCCCGCACCACCAGCAACAGCAGCACCGACCGATTGCACCTGGATCGCTTCGTGCCTTATCGGCTGTCGGTGCTGACCAATAGGGTCAGCATGAGCATCGCGCACGCCTATGAACGTGAATTCGGCCTGTCGATCCCCCAGTGGCGGGTGGTCGCGGTGCTGGCCAGGTATCCGGACCTGTCGGCAATCGAAGTCGCCGAACGCACCGCCATGGACAAGGTAGCCGTCAGCCGCGCCGTGCAGGGACTGCTGGCAGCCGGCCGCGTGTTGCGCAGGCAGGCTCGCGACGATCGACGCAAATCCGTGTTGCGTCTGTCGGCAAAGGGCCACGCTGTATACATGCGTGTCGCACCGCTGGCGCTGAACTACGAGAAACAGCTGCTGAAAACCCTCAGCGGTTCCGAGCGACGCATCCTGGATCGGCTTATTTCCCGGCTTCTCGAACGTGCTCGTGCCATTGAGTGAATGACACCGGGACCAGCGCTCGGCACGACGACCACCCATCGGCAACGCAGGAGCGAACGGCTTTGCAGTCGCGAAGTTCAGCGCCAAGCGGCCAAACCCGAATTTCCGTAGCTATAATCCGTACGCCTGGGTAAATCAGGAGCAGCGCGTGAGAACAGTGGCAGAGTTCCGGATCCAACATCTGCAGCACATCGATGCGCAGGGACGGGTTCTGGGAGAGTTGCCCGACTTCGCGCGCGACGATGCCGAACTGGTCAAGATGTTCGCCGCCATGCTGCGTGCCCGCATCTTCGATAACAAAGCCATCAATCTGCAGCGCACCGGCAAGCTCGGTACGTATGCCCCGTGCCTCGGCCAGGAAGCGACTCACGTCGGTGTCGGCGCCGCCATGCGCCCGGAAGATTGCTCGGCAATCGTGTACCGCGAGATCGGCACCCTGCTGTGGCGCGGAGTGCGCATGGCGGAGATGTTGCTCTATTGGGGCGGGGACGAGCGCGGCAACGATTTCAGCGGCCCGCGACATGATTTCCCTTGGTGTGTGCCGATCGCGACTCAGGCGCTGCACGCAGCCGGCGCGGCGATGGCCTTCAAGATTCGCAAGGAACCGCGTTGTGCGCTTGGCTACATCGGCGACGGCGGCACGTCCGAAGGATCTTTCTACGAAGCTCTCAACCTTGCTGGCGCGAAACAACTGCCGGTAGTGTTCGTCGTGGTGAACAACCGCTGGGCGATTTCCGTACCCGTCGCCGAACAGACGGCTGCGCAGACTCTCGCGCAAAAGGCCATTGCGGCCGGCATTCCTGGCGTCCAGGTGGACGGTAACGACGTGATCGCCGTGCGCGATTGCGTGTCCCGCGCACTCGCAACGGCACGCAGCGGTGGCGGTCCCATGGTGATCGAAGCTCTCAGTTACCGATTGAGCGATCACACCACGGCGGACGATGCGACACGTTATCGCCCTGATTCCGAAGTTGCCGCAGCCTGGGAGCTCGAGCCGCTGGTCCGGATGCGCAAACTGCTGCACGCGCGCGGGCTGCTCGATGAGGCGCGCGAGCAGGCCATGAAGACTGAGTTCAGTCAGGAAGTCGAGGCAGCGGTCCAGGAGTATCTGCAGGTTCCAAAGCAGTCCACCGACGCCATGTTCGACCGCCTGTATGCGAATCCGCCTCCTTACGTCGAGGCGCAGAAAGGAATCGCACGCCGTTTTGCCGGCACTGGCCGGCCGTCGCACTGACCTCATGGTTGTAGCGATCGCAATGTCGTGCGTTCCTGCATGCGCCCCAGCGTCCACCGTGGGTATCGTCGTGCCTGTCAGGTGCTCGTCATGCCTAAGATAACCATGATCGAAGCCATTGCGATGGCGCAGGCGTGGGAGCTTGAGCATGACCCGAGCGTGGTCGTACTGGGTGAGGATGTCGGCCGCAGTGGCGGTGTATTCCGCGCCACGGCCGGGTTGATGGAACGCTTTGGCGCAGAACGCGTTCAGGACACGCCACTGGCAGAGAACATGATTGCCGGCATGTGTGTCGGAATGGCGGCACAGGGACTGAAGCCGGTCGCCGAAATCCAGTTCATGGGCTTCCTCTATCCGGCCATCGACCAGATCGTCAATCACATGAGTCGCATGAGGCATCGAACGCGCGGGCGGTTGTCATGCCCGGTGGTGCTGCGCACTCCGCATGGCGGCGGCATTCACGCGCCCGAACATCATTCGGAATCGGTCGAGTCGATGATCGCGCACGTCCCCGGCATTCGGGTGGTCTGTCCTTCTTCACCAGGGCGCGCTTATGGATTGCTGCTCGCAGCGATCCGCGAACCGGATCCGGTACTGTTCCTGGAACCGACGCGCATTTATCGACTTGTGAAGCAGGAAGTTGCTGACGACGGCGTCGCGCTACCGCTGGACGTCTGCTACACCTTGCGCGAAGGCAACGACGTTACGATTGTGACTTGGGCAGCCATGACGGCCGAAGTGATGAAAGCAGCCGAGCAGCTCGCGGCGCACGGTATCGACGCGGAGGTGATCGACCTGACTTCGATCAGTCCCATCGACCACGACACCATTCTTGCCTCCGTCGCCCGCACCGGCCGCCTGGTCATCGTGCATGAAGCGGCGCGCAACTGCGGTGTCGGCGCAGAAATTGCCGCCACGGTCGCCGAGGAGGGGTTGTACGACCTGGTTGCACCGATCAGACGAGTAACCGGTTTCGATACCGTGGTGCCGCTGTACCGGCTGGAGAACGACTACATTCCGAGCATCGCGCGCATCGTCGATGCCGTGAAGGCAACCATGACGGCGGTGGATGGCTAACGGCCAGCGGTTGGCGGTTGGCGGTTGGCGGTTGGCGGTGGACGATCAGGTAAAGACCATGAACAACACGACATACCTGGAGGGAAATCCGATGGCGCCAGCCCGTAGCCGCATCGGCACTTCTGCGCCAGCCGCTCGCCGGTCGCCACCCGCGTCCCATCCATGACCACTTTCAATCTGCCCGACCTCGGCGAAGGGTTGCCCGAGGCCGACATCGTGGCCTGGCATGTCAAGGAAGGCGACCGCATCGAACTCGACCAGCCGCTGCTGTCGGTGGAAACGGCGAAGGCCGTGGTCGAAGTTCCCAGCCCATACACCGGCACCGTCGCGAAGCTGCATGCAAAGGTCGGCGATACCGTGCAAACCGGCACGCCGTTGATCGACTTCACCCTGCCGAATATCGATTCGCCCGCCTCCGACCCGTCGCCCATAGCCCGTAGCCCATCGTCCGCCGCCGAAGGCGGCCAAGGCATGGTCGTCGGTCACATGGCCTCGAGCGACGAAGAATTCGTAGATCGTGCAATCGCTGGTGGCCGGCGCGGGAACCGGGATCGCGACCGTGCTCGTGCCGCACCCGCCGTGCGCATGCTCGCCAGGCGACTGGAAGTGCCATTGAATTCGTGTCGCGCTACGGGTCGGCATGGACTGATCAGCATCGATGATGTGCTTGCCGCCGCAAACCTCGACAAAGCGCAAAGCAAAGTCACCACCCCCAGCGTTGCGGGCCTGACCGATGCGGACCGCTTGCGTGGGGCGCGCAAAGCAATGTGGCACAGCATGTCGCTATCGCGCGATGAGGTCGCTACGTGCACGGTCTTCGACGATGCAGACATCCAGTCATGGCAGGGCCGGACCGATATCACCCCGCGACTGCTGCGAGCCATTGTGGCTGGGGCAAAAGCGGAGCCGGGGCTGAATGCGTGGTTCGACCCCTCGGTTCCAGCGCGCAAGATCATGCACGAAGTCCATATTGCAATCGCGGTCGATACCAGCGAGGGGCTGATCGTGCCGGTTCTACGCAATGCCGGTACCAGATCAGCTGCGCAACTGCGTGCTGCGATCGAGGATTTGAAAGAGCGCACCCGCAACCGCAGCGTTACACCTGAGGAGATGCGCGATTACACCTTCACGCTGTCGAACTTCGGCACACTGGCCGGTCGATACGCCACCCCGCTGGTCGTACCGCCGACGGTCGCGATCCTGGGTGCGGGTAAACTGCAGCGGGACGTGGTTGCAGGTGAAACGGCACCTGAGATACACACCAGGTTGCCTCTGTCGCTCACTTTCGATCACCGCTGTATCACCGGTGGCGAAGCGTGTCGCTTTCTAGCAGCTGTGATCGCCGACCTAGCGCAGGCCGAGTAACGGATGTACAACCTGGACACAAGCGAGCCCAGAAGATTTCGAGCCAATGCGAGCGCAGCGAATACGGAATGAAGTCATGAGCAGAATGTTCGTTACTTGTCGCTGCAACCCCCACTTGCCGAATACCCCTTTGCCGGATACTTCCAGGCATGCCCTCGCAGGGCACAGCGGTTTCGCCACGAAATCATCCTGACCGAACCAGAACGCAGAGCACCTCACGGCACAAATTTCCGGCAGCGCACAACCTGCGGCGAACCGGATTCGCCGCCGCTGTGCCCCGACACCTTCATCATCCACATCACTGTCATCACCAATCATCATGCACGGCACTATTCCCGCAGCCAGACGCAAACTCATCGAACGTATCGTGGCGGTCGCACGGCGCGCCCGGCCACGACGCCTGCCCGTGCCCGCCGATCAATTCATCGCCGGGTATTATCGGGGTGTCGCCGAAGAAGACCTGAGCCAGTATCCAAGCGCGGACCTGGCCGCGGCAGCGCTGGCCCATCTGCGTTTTGGAGCAGTTCGCAAACGCGGACGCCCGCTGGTGCGCGTCTATAACACCGACGCCGAGCGCGATGGCTGGTCATCCAGCCAC
Organism: Steroidobacteraceae bacterium; assembly: GCA_036498785.1. GTDB lineage: Bacteria > Pseudomonadota > Gammaproteobacteria > Steroidobacterales > Steroidobacteraceae > Steroidobacter. Next base: position 75,362 of record DASYEW010000019.1, read on the forward strand.
ACCAGCGTCGAAGTGACCTTCGAGGACATGCCTTTCCTCGTGGATTCACTCGGCATGGTGCTGTCCCAGGCCGGCCTGACGGTTCATATGATGGTGCACCCGATCCTGGCTGTGCGCCGCGATCGCGCCGGCCAGCTGGTCGCACTCCTCCAGGACGCGCCGGACTCCGACAAGTCCGTCTCCGAATCCTGGCAGCACATCGAGATCGATCGCATCAGCGATCCGCAGCGGCTGCGCGACCTGGAGCAGAAGATTCTGCGGACCCTGGAAGACGTGCGGCTGGCCGTGACCGACTGGCGAGCCATGCGCCAGCGGGCGCTGGATATTGCGCAGCAGATCGAAACGAATCCGCCACCGATCGCAGCAGGCGAAGCCCGCGAAGTCGCCGCGTTGCTGCGCTGGATGGAAGATCGCAATTTCACGTTCCTGGGCTATCGCGAATATCGGCTGGAACGCGGTCGCTCCGAGGATCGGCTCGAAGCGATCGCCGATAGCGGCATGGGCATACTGCGCCCACGGCGTGGCGAACGCATCGCACCCACCAAGCTCACCGGCGACCTGCGCAAGCACGCGCGTGAGCCCGAACTGCTCATCATCACCAAGGCCAACTCCGTATCGACCGTCCATCGCGCCAATTACCTGGACTACATCGCGATCAAGACCTTCGACAAGGCCGGCCGGGCAACGGGTGAAAAGCGTTTTCTCGGATTGTTCACCTCTGCCGTCTATAACCGCAGCCCGAAGGAAATTCCCCTGCTGCGACACAAGATCGAAAAAACCCTCGAACACTTCGACCTGGATCCGGCCAGCCACGACGGCAAGGCCGTCACGCACGTGCTGGAAACCTATCCGCGCGATGAGCTGTTCCAGACACGCGTCCCCGACCTCATCCGCATCGCGCGTGGCATCGTCAATCTGTACGACCGCCAGAGAGTGCGCGTATTCATGCGCATGGACGAGTTCGGCCGCTTCTATTCGGGACTGATCTTCGTACCGCGCGATCGCTACAACACGCAGGTGCGACTGAAGATCGAACAGGTGATTCGCGAGCGGTTGCACGCCACCGCCATCGAATCCCAGGTGCAGCTATCGGACTCCGCGCTCGCACGCGTTCACATGATCGTGCGCATGCCGCAGGATCGCGGCGCGCCGGTCGATGTGGAAGCTCTTGAAGTAGCGCTTGCAGACGCAGTGCGCACCTGGGGCGATCGCCTGCGCGAGGCCCTGCTCAAGCAACGCGGCGAACAGAATGGTGTAGAGCTCGCAGAACGTTTCACCACCGCATTCCCCGCAGCCTATGAGGAAGACGTGGATGCCGCCACGGCGTTGCGGGATATCGACCAGCTCAATGAAGTCCTGCGCGACTCGGATCGCCTCGCAATGCGCATGGAGAGCGGCGCGGGCAAAGCGATCCACCTGCGGTTGTTCCGGTCGGCCTCGCCAATCCCCCTGTCGCGCGCACTGCCCATCCTGGAAAACCTCGGCTTCACGGTAATGAGCGAACGGCCTTATCGCATCACCGTGGCGGGCAATCGCGAGATCTGGCTGCAGGATTTCGAGATGCAGCGCCGCGATGGCAGCAAGATCGACCCGCAACAGGTGGGCGAACGCTTTACCGAAGCCTTCGTTGCGATCTGGACCGACCGAGCCGAGAACGACGGCTTCAACCGGCTGGTTGTAACCGCCGGCCTGACGTGGCGGCGCGCCATGGTGCTGCGCGCGTATTGCCGCTTCATCCTGCAAGGCGGCGTCGCCTTCAGCCAGGCCTCGATGGAAGCAGTACTGGCGTCGAACGGCGCCATCACCGCCACCTTGTCCGCCATCTTCGAAGCGCAATTCGATCCGGCTCGCGGCACGCGTCGCGAAGCTGAAGTCGCACGCCTGCAGAAACAGCTCGCAAAGCAGCTCGATGCAGTGACCAGTGCGGATGAGGACCGTATCCTCAGGCGTTTCGCTGGGGCGATCGCAGCGACGCTGCGGACGAATTACTTCCAGGTCGATGCGGGATCGCACGATCCACTGAATCCGCATAAGGCCTATCTGTCCTTCAAGCTCGACTCGCGCAGCATCACCGACCTGCCGCAGCCGCGCCCTGCCTTTGAAATCTTCGTCTATTCCCCGCGCGTCGAGGGCGTGCATCTGCGCATGGGTCCGGTCGCTCGTGGCGGCATCCGCTGGTCGGATCGACGCGAGGACTTCCGCACCGAAGTTCTCGGCCTGATGAAGGCCCAGAACGTTAAGAATGCAGTGATCGTACCGGTCGGCGCCAAGGGAGGGTTCGTTCCTAAGCGCCTGCCCGCCAACGCCAGCCGCGAAGACACGCAGCGCGAAGGCGTCGAGTGCTATCGCACCTTCATCCGCGGCTTGCTCGACCTCACCGACAATATCGTCGGCAGCAAGGTCGTTGCGCCTGCGCAGGTCGTGCGACGCGACGGCGATGACACTTACCTGGTCGTTGCTGCGGACAAAGGCACTGCGACGTTCTCCGACATCGCCAATCGCATCGCTGCGGAATACAACTTCTGGCTGGGCGATGCCTTCGCCTCCGGCGGTTCCGCCGGCTATGACCACAAGAAGATGGCCATCACCGCGCGTGGCGGCTGGGAATCGGTGAAACGACACTTCCGCGAAATCGGCGTCGACACCCAGACACAGGATTTCACGGCCATCGGCATCGGCGACATGGCGGGTGATGTGTTCGGCAACGGCATGTTGCTCTCGAAGCATATTCGCCTGCAGGCCGCCTTCAACCACCAGCATGTCTTCCTCGATCCGGAGCCGGATGCGGCGGCGAGCTTCATCGAGCGGCAGCGCTTGTTCAACCTGCCGCGCTCCAGCTGGGAGGACTACAACCGCAAAGTCATTTCCAAAGGCGGCGGCATCTATCCGCGCAACGCCAAATCCATCCGTCTTTCGCCACAGGTGCAGACACTGCTCGGCCTGTCCAGCGATACGATCGCGCCGCAGGAACTGATCCGCACGATCCTGCGGATGCCGGTAGACCTGCTTTGGAACGGCGGCATCGGCACCTACGTCAAGGCCAGCGACGAGAGCCACCAGGAAGTGGGCGATCGCGCCAACGACGGCGTGCGCGTGAACGGCAAGGAGCTGCGCTGCAAGGTCGTCGGCGAAGGCGGCAACCTCGGCCTGTCGCAGCGTGGACGCATCGAGTACGCCCTCAACGGCGGCCGTCTCAACACCGACTTCATCGACAACTCCGGCGGCGTGGACTGTTCCGACCACGAGGTCAACCTCAAGATCCTGCTGAACTCGCTGCCGCCGCGAGCCGGGCTTACGCTGGCGAAGCGCGACAAACTGCTGGTGGGCATGACCGATGAGGTCGCGTCACTGGTGTTGCGCGACAACTATCTGCAGAGCCAGGCACTGTCGATGCTCGAAGCGCGCTCGGTGCAGGACCTGCTCGAGCATGTCCATACGATCCGCTCGCTGGAGCTGTCGGGCCATCTGGATCGGGCGCTGGAGTTTCTGCCCTCCAGCGAAGAGATCGACGAGCGCCACAAGCTGGGCCGCGGACTGACGCGTCCCGAGCTGTCGATCCTGCTTTCCTACGCGAAAATGGCTCTGTACGTGCTACTGGTTGATTCCGACGTTCCGGAGGATCCGTACCTGAGCACCGAACTGGCGCGTTACTTCCCGCCGGTCATTCAGCAGCGTTTCGGCCGTTATCTGCGTCAGCATCGCCTGCGCCGCGAGATCATCGCAACCGCGACTACTAACAGCATGGTCAATCGCATGGGGGCGACTTTTGCCCGCCGCACACAGGAAGACACTGGCGCCAACGCGGCAACCGTTGTGCGTGCCTACGCCATTGCGCGCGAGGCGTTCGACATGCGTGCGACGTGGAGCGATATCGAAGCCCTCGATGCGAAGATCAATGCGCCGACGCAGTACGAGATGATGTTCGAGACCACGCGCCTGTTGCGCTTCAGCACCTATTGGCTGATCCATCGCCACGCCAAGGAATTGCATATCGAACAGCAGGTAACGCGGTTGCGCACCGGCCTCGCGAAACTCAATGAGGCATTGCCGCGAGTGTTGTCGGGATCCGACCTGGCCGTGTTCCAGAGCCGGCGCGAGCACTACGCCAAGGCGCAGGTGCCGGAGGCGCTGAGCAAACGCATGGCCAGCCTGGCGGCGCTGCGTTCCGGACCGGACCTGGTGGACATCGCCGATCACACCGGGCTGTCGATCGAAACGGTGGCGACTGCTTACTTCAAGCTCGGCACCGCGCTGTCGCTGGACTGGATCCGCGAGCAGATCGAAACCCTGGCGGTGGATGGTCATTGGCAAGCGGTGGCACGCAGCACCTTGCGCGACAACATCTACGACTTGCAGCGCAAGCTGTGCCTGCAACTGCTCACCGAATCGCGTCGCCAGGCACCGGCCTCCGCGGTGGAAACCTGGCTGGCGAAGAAGGACGCCGCCGTCAGCCACATTCGCCAGACGCTCAGCGAGATGCGCGCGCTTCCAGCAATGGACTTCGCCACACTCTCGGTCGCGCTACAGGCAGTGAGAGGAACGTCCGGAGGATAAAAAGGCAGAAGCGGTTGGCGGTTCGCGGTTGGTGACGGTATAAAGCCGTCTGCCTTCCGGATCCGCCACCGTTCACCATCCTCTATTCACTACTCTATTCACCATCCGCCATTCACCATTCCCTTCTATCTCATATGACCGGCAAACTCGTTCTCGTCCGTCACGGACAAAGCCAATGGAATCTCGACAATCTGTTCACCGGCTGGGTCGATGTCGACCTGACCCAGCAGGGCCGCAATGAAGCGCAGGCGGCGGGCCGGCTGCTCAAGGCCGAAGGATTCGAGTTCGACCTCGCATTTACCTCGGTGCTGAAGCGGGCCATTCGCACGTTGTGGCTTGTGCTCGATGAAATGGATCTGATGTGGTTGCCGGTGGAGCGCTCATGGAAGCTCAATGAGCGTCACTACGGCGCGCTGCAGGGTCTCGACAAGGCGCAGACAGTGGCGAAGCACGGCGCCGATCAGGTCAAGATCTGGCGGCGCAGCTATGACATTCCGCCACCCGCCCTGGCACTTGATGACTCCCGCCACCCACGCTTCGACCGTCGCTATGCCAGCCTGAAGCCCGATGAGCTGCCTGCGACCGAGTCGCTGAAAACGACGCTGGAGAGAGTGAAGCCGTACTGGGATACGCGCCTCGCACCGGAACTGCGTGCGGGTCGCAACGTACTGGTTGTCGCACACGGCAACAGCCTGCGCGCGCTGGTGAAGATGCTCGATGGCATGTCGGATGCCGATATCGTCGAATTCAATATCCCGACCGGCGTACCGATCCACTACGAACTGGATGCCAACCTGAAGCCGAAGTCACGGCGTTTCCTCGGCGATCCCGAAGCGATCAAGGCCGCTGCCGAAGCCGTAGCGCGACAGACGGAAGGGAAGAAATAGGCCGGTGCCATCCACGCGTCCGCATGTGGCGCGTGGATGGTGTTGTAGATATCACGTCGAAGAATCGGCTGAAGTGTCCGTAGGCGACGTGCCCGCAGGACTCCACCCTGCAGCGTCACCCAGTACACCCGGTGCGCCAAGCTCGCGTACCGCCGTCCATAAATCGCGGATGTAGTCGAACAGCCAGCAGGCGAGTTCGAGCCGACGCCAGCTCGCCGCACCGGGTTGCCCATAAGCAGCAAGTAGCCGCTCACGCTGCGGCTGATCGTAACGGTGGTATATGCTGATCGCCGCGAGATCGAAGAACGGCTCACCCACGCCGGCATATTCCCAATCGATCAGCCGCAGCGAGCCATCGTTGCCGACGATGTTCAGCGCGTGGACGTCGTTGTGGCACAGCCGTTCGGTCGAGTCCTGGTAGAGCGCGCTCGCCGTTTCGCGAGCATAAGTGCGCAACGTAGGCGTACTCATCTCGCACACCACTGCGTGAGCATCCAGCGTCCGCAGATAGCCGTCGATCACGGCCAGCAAGTTGACACGCTGCACCTCGGCCGGCGCCGCAACATCATGCAACCTGCGCAGCAACGCAGCAACGCGGTCGATATTCTCAGGCTGCTGCGTGTCCGCGTCCGACCACGTCTCGCCCATGTATCGTGTCACGAGCAAACGCCTTTGCGGATCGCACGCGATCACTTCCGGACCGATACCGGCGCGGCCAACCAGCTCCAGCACGATGGCTTCGCTCGCTCGATTGATCTGCAACGAATCGTCTTCGGTGTTGCTGATGCGCACGACGCGCCTTTCGTCAGCCGAGTTCACCAGCCAACTTTCGTTGGTCAGTCCGTGCTTGATGCGTTCGACACTTTGCACGCTGTCGGCATCGATGCCGGATAGTGCGGCGATTGCTTCAGCGCAGTGCATGTTCGGCGGATTCCGTCGTTACGGTATCGATGACATTCGCGATCTCCGCCGCACGCTGCGCTGTCTGTTCGCGGCGCCATGCGAAATACCCGCGCACTACGATTCCCAGATAGATGACGAACAGCAGCGTCGTCAGCAGCAATCCCTGGCTGAAATAAAGCCAGGCGGCGACCGCATCGACCACGATCCAGTACAGCCAGTTCTCGATCACGCGCCGCGCCACCATCCATGTCGTGATGACGCTGCCCCAGGTGACGAACGAATCCACGTAGGGCGCCACGGCATGGGTGTTTTCGGTCAACAACCAGCCATTGATCAGTGACGCCACGACCACCGAGGCCGCCGCAAGCAAGTGCTGCCGCGGCGTCCATGAACGGATTTCGACCTCGCCTTCGGTGGTGCGTCCTTTGCGCCAATCGATAAAACCGTACACCGCCATGACGAGATAGAAAATCTGCAGCAGTGACTGCATGTACAACGAGGCGCGCGCAAACAGCACCAGATATATCGCAGTGCTGACGAATGCACACAACCAGCAAAGCAGGTTGCGGCGCACAGCCAGCAACAGATAAGCCAGTCCGATAGCTGCAGCCGTGGCTTCCCAGGCGGAGGTCTGGGCTAGCTCATTGAGGATGGAGTGCATGAAAGAATGATCAGTAACGGTGACGGGTGACGGGTGACGGGCAAGATGATGGGCGAGCGATGCAAATGACTGCTCAGAGGATTTGCTCGTCACCCCTCACTCCATTACGCGCTCTCGCCGCCCAGCACCTTCATCACGAATACCTTGCGTCCTGCTTCGGCAAACGTGATCGCCGTTTCCTTGGCCAGAATCTCGAACAGCCGCTGATGCTCGCCGGAAACCTGCGTGCTCATCGCGTTGGTCACCACGCGAATCTCCGGATAAGTATTGAGACGATCGATGAAGCCCTGGATCGGCGGGATGAAATCGGCAGAGAGCGGATAGAGACTGATTTCGATGGCGGAAAGCATGGGAGAGCGCCTCCGGCGCGGCTGTGGGTTAACCGGCCAACGGTAAGTCGGCCAGAAAAAAGACAAGAGAACACAGAACACAAGCTTCGGACGCCGTCCGGTCGACGATCTGGCCCGATGGCCAGCTCGCCGGTTGACCGATTGGCCGCGTCCTCGCTCACTACATCGACCACTTGAATCCCACCCCTACCTGTCGCGGTTCGCCGAGCTGGGTGTAGAGCTTGTCGTCGAAGTTCGGCGGTTCGTTGCCGAAATTGAAGCCGCGAATGGCGTAGTTCTTGTCGAAGATGTTGCGACCCCACAGGTAGACGCTCCAATGGTCGGCCTCGTAGCCGGCTTTGATATTGGTCAACGTATACGCGCCTGAGCGTGTGTCGTTTGGGGGCACATCGAAATAGAAACTATCCATAGCGGAAAAATCCACTCGCGCCATCCATCCCAGCGGATGACGCCATGTGGCGTTCAGAGCCAACTGATAGTCCGGTGCGTGCGCCTGGCTGCGATCACTCAGGTCTACGCCCTGCGGACGGAAGCCGGAGTAACGAGTGCGCAACAGGCCGAGCGAACCGCCAATCTCCACCTGCCGATTAACGCGCCAGCGCAGGCTCGTTTCAATGCCAGTGTTGTAACCACCCGCAGCATTGTCGGTGAAGAACAGGTAACTGCTCGGATTGCCAACCGGATCGAGCTGCACGCCGGTCGCCACCTGCATGTCTTCACGCTTCATATAGAACGCGGTGATGTCCGCATACAGGCGATGATCGAGCCATTCGCCCTTAGCGCCGACATCCAGGCTGTAGAGATATTCCGGAGCGAAGCGTTCGCGGATCGCAGCCGCGCGACCGAGATTGAAGCCGCCGGCCTTGTAGCCGCGCGACAGTGTCGAAAAGAGCTGCAGGTTCGGCCGGGGATCGAAAGTCAGCGTGGCCTGACCGCCCCACATATGGTCGCTCTCGTGACTGTCGGTAGTGCGCGGATCGCCGTCCTGAACGCCATCATCGCGATAATCCGCACTGCGCTGTTCGCTGCGCAGGCCGAACGACCAACCCCAGCGCTGCGTAAAACGGCCGTCCAACTGGCCGAACACGGCTACGTTACTCGCGTCGTAGTGGCTGGTCAGAAAATCGTCCAGCGAGCCGGAGTTGTCGCCATCGAACGGATCGATGTAGACGCCCGCGCTGGTCTGATAAATCCTTTCCTTCAGGTTCAGCGTGTAGGCGCCCACCAGCCAATTCACACTGTCCGTGCCGGGAACGGCGTTGGATGCGAGCCGGACTTCCAGGCTGTGCGTGCGGCGGGTACTGAGTGCTTCGTCGAAGTAGTCGTAGGTGTAGGGCGCCCACGCCTGCGGGTTACCCCAGTCGCTATCGAAGCTGTAATCGCTGTCGGACTTGGCCAAGGTAGCAATGACGGTCAGCGTTCCAATCGAAGCCGCGGGGGTTTCGATACGCAGCGAACCGCCATCGGCCTTCTGCGCGTCCTTGCCCGGGTGATCGGCCTGCGAGCGACGCGTGTTGTCGATGGACCAGCCGTCGTAACCGTTATCGAGATCGGCGTGCAGCCACGTCAGGTCGACAGTGGTGTCCTGCGAGGGACGCCAACGCCATTTTCCACGCGCGGTGAGTTCGTCACGACCGTCAGTGTCGTCGCGATGCAGATACGGATCCGAACGGAAGCCATCGCTGGTGAAGCGCTGCACGCCGATGCGCCAGGCGGAGTCCAGCGAGCTGACCGGACCGGTGGCAACGGCGCCGATAGACCGGCTGTTGTAGTCGCCGATGGACGCCTCGGTCGAAAGGCCGAATTCATCTTCGGGGGCAGCGCTGCGCATCACGATCAATCCCGCCAGCGCATTGGCGCCGTAGCGCATTCCCTGCGGCCCGCGCAGGACCTCGACACGATCCACATCGAACAGCGTCGCAGGCATGCCGATACCGCTGAAATCGATCTCGTCGATCAGAAAGCCGACGGAGGGATTGGGAGCGCCCTGATACTGCTCACGCTCGCCGATGCCGCGCAACTGAAAGAAGCGCGGCCGGGAAGTGCCGCCGGCCCAGTTCAGATTGGGTACGGTCGCCATCACGTCCTCGAAATGCTGTCGGCCGGCATCGCGCAGCGTAGTGGCATCCAGCACGGTGATGCTTACGGGCACCTCGACGAGCGGCTGCTTGCGCAGCGTCGCCGTCACCACCACTTCTTCCAACACATCGCTATCGGGCGCCGCCGCGGCGACCGCCGCGAACAACCCCAGACTCGCGGACACAAAACCAAGACCAATGCGCATTGCCAGATCCTCTTGAGTAAGAAGAACCGGTTCGCAGCGAAATGAAAGCAGACCCAGATTGGGGGGGGGCGAGCGAAAATCGGCCCGAATATCGGCTGAGATGCGATCGCAATACCTGCTCCCTACGCCGGTACTAACCGGATCAGGTTCAACGGGTTTGCCGCTTGGCGATCGGATCGCAGCCGGCATCTCAGGCTCCAGTCAGAGCCACCCCTAAGGCGGGCGCGATTGTTACATGAATCGAGGAAGCCGGCCAACCGGTCGATGGGCCAACCGGTAAACCGGCCAGAGCAGAGCAGCCGCGATGCTCTCCGCTCCTCCATCTGGCCGACTTGCCAGTAGCCGGTTGGCCGTTCGCTCATTTGCCCTGCTGGCCGCCGCCGCGATTGACCTTCCCGCCTACTTCCGCCATAACGGCCGCCCGGGGAATTCAATCGAGGCTCCAGTTTCATGGCCAATCGCCGTTGCCGGCTGTTTCATGTCGATGCGTTCACGCGGCAGCGCTTTTGCGGCAACCCCGCAATAGTGGTGCTGGATGCGGATCACCTCACCGAAGAGCAGATGCAGACCATCGCGGCGGAAGTGAATGGTGAGACGGCTTTCGTGCTGGAAGCGGAATCCGGCGATCACGACATGCAGGTGAAATTCTTCACCCCGAACCATCCGGTGCCGTTCGTCGGGCACGCGACCATCGCAGCGCAATACGTGCGCGCCAAGACCGAAGGCGTGAAGGCCGGCAGGCTGCGCCAGCGCAGCGGCGCGGGAATACTCGATATCGAGGTCGCCGAAGCGGAGGGCGATCTGCGGATTGCGATCACGCAGAGCCCGCCGTCGCTGGGACCGGTCATTCCGGACCACCACCGTCGCCAGGTGCTCGACGCGCTGGGCATCTCCAGCCCGAACCTGCACAGCGATGCGCCGCTGCAGATTCTCTCGAAAGGCTCCTCACGCTTGCTGATCTGCCTGCGCTCACCCGATCTGCTCGACTCGCTCAAGCCGGATTTCGAAGCGCTCACGCGCCTCACGCCGCACGTCGGTGCCGATGGCTTCTTCGTATTCGCGCTGACCGAACACGGCCAGGGCACGGCATCGCGCATGTTCTGCCCGGCACTGGGCGTCCCGGAAGATCCGGTCAGCGGCAACGCGCACGGCATGCTTGGCGTCTACCTGGTCAACCACGGCCTCATGACCCCGAAAGACGGGCTGGTGGAATTCCGCGGCCTGCAAGGCCAATGGGTGCACCGCCCCGGCATCGTCGACGTCGTCGTCGAATCCTCCGGCAAGGTGGCGCAAAGCGTGCGCATCACCGGCGATGCCGTGATCGTTTACGAGGCGGAAGTGCAGATGTGAAGCGCCGGACGGCGCGGCCAGCCGGTAAGTGGGTCAACCGGTAAGGTGGCAAGAGAAGACTGAAGAGGTCAACTGGCGGAGTAGCCAGAAGCGAGCAGGACAGCGTCGCGCGAACTGCGGTTTTCCTACCAATTTATTTCTGGCCAGTTGATCGGTTAGCCGGTTGGCCGATTCGCCGTCGTCCAACCGCCTCTCTCTATTCTTCCTACCTTCCCGACCGCCGGCACGATGTCGTTGGCGTCATGGACTGCCATGACCAGCTGCGTGCCGGTTTCGGCGAGCCGTTGCAGTATCGTCAGCACGTGAGTGCGTACCTCGCCGTCGAGGCCGGTGCAGGGTTCGTCTAGCAACAACAGTTCCGGATCGTTCACCATCGCGCGAGCGATCAGCGCCAGGCGCATCTGGCCGTATGAAACCTGCCGCGGCTTGCGATCGAGCAGTTGCCCGATGCCGAAGAAGCCGAGCCAGCGAGCCGCAACAGCACGATCGCGGCGTGTCATCGGTTGATTCAGGCCGACACTGGAATAGCGACCGGAAACGACGATCTCCTCGATCGATGCGGCTGCGTGGTAGTCGGCCTGCAATTCCGGGGAGACCCAGCCGACACGTTGTTTCCATTCTTCGATACGCGTACCGACCGGTATACCCGCACGGGTAATCGTTCCGCCTAATGCCGGATGCAGATCGCCATAGACCAGCTTTAGCAGCGTCGATTTGCCCGAGCCATTCGCGCCCAGCACAGCCCAGTGCTCACCGCGATTCAGCGTCCAGTTGAGGTCGCGGATAACCGGCCGGTAGTCGCGATACACCGTGGCATTGCGAATCTGTACAAGGCACGCCCCTTCTGGATTCTTCGCCGTCCTTCGCGATAGAGGCTCGCGGAGCTTGCGTCCCGACAATTTCTGGACATGCACTTGCGCCGCCGCTGCGAACACGCGCTTGCTGTCGCGTGCCTCGACAATCTTTCCAGCGGCCATCCTCGCAACATGAGTAATGTTCTTCGGCAGCTCCGCAGGCCGATGCGAAGTAATTATCCAGTCGTGTCCGCCGCGCGGCTGTTCCAGGGCCCGTTTGAGTTTGTCTCTCGCACGTTTGTCGAGCCCGTTGAACACCTCATCGAGCAACAACACGCGCGCCTTGCTCGAAAAAGCGCGCGCGACCAACGCCAGGCGACGTTGCCCGTACGACAAATTGAGAATGTGCCGGTTACGCAGGCCCCATAAACTGAACCGGCGCAGCACGCGATCGACCTTGTCGCGTTGCGCCCGCGTCGGTGTGGTGAGCGGGATGTCTTCGTCGAACAAGCCGGTGGTCACGACCTGCAGCACCGTGAGATTCCAATCGTAACGAACGTACTTGTCCTGGCGCTCCGGACCGATGTAGCCGATCGCTTCTTTGCTGCTGGCGAGGTCATTACTCCTGCCGCCATTGAAGCGATATTGGCGGCGTTCTCTACCTGTGGGTGTCGGCCATACGTCGCCGCGCAACATCTTCAGCAACATCGTCTTGCCCGAACCATTGGGCCCGACCACGGCCCAGCGCTCGCCGTGGCGCAGCGAGAAACTCACCTCATCGAGGACCGGATGGTCATCGAGAATCAGTGAGCAGTCGATCAGCTCGATCAGCGGTTTGACAGTCGTGTTCACTGTCACTCGGAGGCATGACGGGGCATCGGCCAGTCGATGCCGCTCAACTCACAGCACTCCACACAGCATCGGCATCGCGCCGATCCCGCTGCACACGGCCGTCCGATTCGAGCTTCAACAGGTGCGCCAGTAACGAAGACTTGGCGACCGGATGCAGGCGCGGATCCACATCGTCATAGACCCTGGCGACCAACGTATCGACGCTCGCACTGCCAGCCGCTTGCAAGCGCTGCAGTACCTTCGCCTCGCGTTGCAGGCGATGCGTAATGATGCGTGCGATTTCCGCCTGCGCATCCTCGATCACTAATCCGTGACCTGGCGCGATTCGCGTCACTGGCTCATGTTGCAACCGTCGCAGCGACTGCAGATACAACCCCATGTCGCCGTCGGGCGGCGCGATAACGACCGTGGATCCCTGCATCAGGTGATCGCCCGTGAAGATCAACCCGCTGCCTTCGAATACGTAGCACAGATGATTCGACGCGTGTCCCGGTGTATGCACGGCGCGAATAACGATGTCCTCGATGCTCTCCTTTGCGCCGTCCTGCAGCTCCTGCGTCGGCACGAAGCCCAGGTCCTGGCGACCATCGCCGGGCGGACTTCGACCCAACAGTCGGGCACCGGTAGCGGCAGCAATCGCGCTGGCCGCGGGCGAATGATCGCGATGGGTATGCGTAACGAGCACCGCCGCAATCCGGCCGCCGGTTTCATCGAGAATCCTGCGTACGTGGGCAGGATCGTCCGGACCGGGGTCGATGACGAGATAGCGCTCGCGGCCAACCAAGTAGGTGTTGGTGCCGGGACCGGTCATGAAGCCTGGATTGTTGGCAACCAGACGCTGCACCGCGGGAGCGATCCGGTCGAGCTGACCCGATGCCAGCGCTGCTGTCGTCATGAACGTTACCGTCAACCGCCAATCAGGACCGCGAGCATACTGATAGAGCCCAGTTCAATACCATCGGTGGGAAAGGAAATCGCGTCCTGCGAGGACTGTGTGCCCAGGACATAGAGCAACGGCAGATAGTGTTCGGGTGTCGGAATCGACAACGCTGCCGCTTCCCCGGCACGCTCGTAGTGGATCGCGAAATCATGCTCTCCGCGTTCAAGCGCGACGCGCAGCTGTTCATCGAACGATGTCGCCCAGGGATAGGGAGCGGCTCCCGCCGTCCACCTGATCACCCCAAGATTGTGGACGACGTTGCCGCTGCCAACGATCAAGACACCTTCATCACGTAATGCTGCGAGCTTCTTGCCAAGCTCATAGTGGTACTGAGCGGGCTGCGTGGCATCGATACTGAGCTGCACGACCGGAACATCCGCCTGCGGATAGAGATGGACCAGTACCGACCACGTACCGTGATCGAGGCCCCATTGCTGATCCGCTGCAACCGGCGTCGGTCGCAGCACCTCCTGCACTCGCGATGCAAGCACCGGATCGCCGGGAGCCGCATAGGTCTGCGCAAACAAGGCCGGCGGGAACCCATGAAAATCGTGAATCGTTTTCGGCTGGGCCATCGCAGTGACACCCGTGCCGCGGGTGTACCAATGCGCGGATATGGCCACGATGCCCTTGGGCTTCGGCAGGGACTCGCCCAGGGCCTTCCATGCACGCGTGTGGCGATTGTCTTCAAGGGCGTTCATCGGACTGCCGTGCCCGATGAATAACGATGGCATGCGGTGGGTGCTCATGGCACCGTTTTACCAGTCGCAACGGCGGGAGAGAAGCAAGACATCCACCCCCATTTTTTGTTCACACCGACGCGGACCGCGAACGGCTATTATTTGCGCGGGTAGAAAAATCAACCGCTGACAGCCTCTGATCGGGGAACTGACGCGCATGTGGATTGCAGGAATGGTCGGGCTGGTCGTTGCGATCGCGGTCGTCGTGCTACTGGTCCGGCGCGGCAGGACAGCGGCGGCGCCGACGCCGCAGCGATCGACGGCAGCAGCCGCAGCCAACCCCGAGGCGCAGGCCGAGGACATCCCATACGCGAGCGAAGTGACCCAAAGCATCGCCGCCGAATGCCTCAAAGTCGCCTTCGCAGTTACCCGCATCGACTACCACATCATGGGTGAGCACGCCGCAGTCCTCACCGCGGTAGCACAGGCGCTCGACGAATCGGTCCACGAGCGCGACTACTTTCCGCGCCGGCCGATGCTGCTCCCGAAGCTGCTGCAGGCAATCAACGATAGCGACAGCACACGCGCGGAACTGGTTCGCCTGATCCTGGAAGACCCGACGCTCGCCGGCACGGTACTGCAGCGGGCCAATAGCGCGTTCTATCGTGTCTCACCCGCACCGGTGGAAAACCTGGACCGTGCCGTGTTTCTGCTCGGCACCGACGGGCTGCGCGGCCTGATGGCGGCCGCAATACTGCAGCCGGTGTTCCGGGTGCCGCGCGGCTACTTCGAGAACTTCGCGGATTGCACCTGGGAGCAAGCCGAACGCACTGCCAATGCCGCGGAAACCTATGCCCGCCAGTCCGGTGAGGCTGATCCGTTCGTGGCGCAATTGCTCGGCATGCTGGTGATGCTCGCGAACATCGTGTTGTTCCGGCTGACCATGGACAAATATCGCGAACACCCCGATGTATTGCCGCGCGCCGAGGTTTTCATTGCAGCGATCCAGGCACACCGCGACCGCATGGCTCACCTGATCGCAACGACGTGGCAGCTCTCCGATCCCTCGATGGTCGCATTGCAGGAACGCGAGGACCGCGTTTCTCCCCTGCGGATGAGCCCCGCCGGCCAATGTATCTACTACGGCGAGATATGCGGCGCACTCGCATTGCTCACGGTCCGCGACGTTCACTCCGAGGACGGCGCCAAAGCGATACTCAAGGAGCAGGGTGTCACGGATGAGCTGGCCCCGGCCTTGTGGGAAGCCGCGACCGCCTATCAACGCTAAGTATCCGGCTAGGTATCGGGTCAGCTGCTGAGCCAAGCGGCCGGAACCGGCAGCTGCGTGGGTTCGTTATCCAGACAGGTTACGAACTATTTACATGGCGGCCTGGAAGAACTGGCTTCAGTGGCGCGCTGCAAATCCCAGAGCATTCGCAAGGGAGGCCCAACATGAACCGTTTTCGGCAACATCTGCAGCGCCAGCAAGGTAAGGTGGGCTGGATCCTGTTGTGGCTGCTCGGCATCCCCATTCCGATCCTGCTGGTCCTGTTCCTGCTGCGTGGCTGTACCTGAAGCGCGATATTCTGCCTCTGCAAGTCGCAAACTGGGGCTCAACGATTGAGGCTCAAATTGGACCACACCGGCCAGGCCAAACCCGCCGGGCAAAACCGAGGCTAGCTAAATGCTGATTACCTTCCGCTCGACCGCGACCGAGTCCATCACCATGTTCGGTGACACCGCGACGCCGCTGCTGAAAATGATGGGCGCCTCCGGCCGCGTCCCCGGTGCGCTTGCAGCCCAGGACGTTCCGGGCGCCTTGCAGCAACTGGAAAGCGGCATCGAGCAACTGAAAGCCCAGACGCACGCCCAATCGGCAGCGCCACCGGCCATGAACGAGGACTGGGGCGCGAATGACAACGACCCGGACCAGGATGACAAAGACAAGGAGCCGCCCATCGCCATTGCGACCCGCGCCGTTCCGTTGATCAGCCTCCTGAAGCGTGCGGCCGCCGCCAACGCGGAAGTGATGTGGGAAGGTAAGTAATCAGCGCCAGCGGGTACCGATGCAGTGGTGGTAACAAAGCACCGGTACTGAAGCACCCCTTCATCTCGTCACCCCACCCGCCCTAAGGCATAATCGGCGGCCTAACCTCAGCCGCTGGAGCCCCCATGGGCCGCATATTCGAAGTCAGAAAGCACGCCATGTTTGCGCGCTGGAACCGCATGGCGAAGCAGTTCGCGCGTGTGGGCAAGGAAATCGCGATTGCCGTCCGGGCCGGCGGGGCGGATCCGGCGTCGAACCCGGCGCTGCGGCGGGCAATGCAGAACGCACGCGCGGTCAACATGCCGAAGGACAACGTCATTTCGGCGATCAAGCGTGCCTCCGGTAAGGATGCCGCGAACTACCACGAAGTCATTTACGAAGGCTACGCACCGCACGGCGTGGCGATGCTCGTCGAAGCGGCCACCGACAATCCCACCCGCACCGTCGCCAACATCCGCAATGTCTTCGACAACAACGGCGGCAACCTGGCCAGCAGCGGCAGCGTCAGTTTCCAGTTCAAGAAGATGGGCGTGTTCCGCCTCAACCCCGAAGGCATCGTGCAGGACGACCTCGAACTCGACCTGATCGATTACGGCCTGGACGAGATGGGCGAAAGCACCGGCGAGAAAGGCGAACCGCAGCTGGTGATCCGCTGCAACTTCCCCGATTTCGGCCAGATGCAGAAGCGCCTGGAAGACAAGGGCATCGTGCCACTATCCGCGGAACACGAGTACATCTGCCTCACGCCTACCGAGCTGCCGGAAGAACAAGCCAACGAAGCGCTGCAGCTCATCGACAAGATGGAGCAGGACGACGACGTGCAGAAGGTGTATCACACGTTGGTGTGAGAAGAGAGAAGTTGGATGGCGGATGGTGAATGGCCAGAGCGGACACTATCCGACTGTCCGGTGCACTCTCCGACTATTCACCATCCGCTATCCGCTATCTCACTTCTATCTTCACTCACACCCACTGCGACAATCCCGCAACTGATCCAGGCACATGCGATCGGACTCGCGGCCACGATCGTCGCAGTCCTGGCGGCGCGAGGCGACCGAGCCGTTCAGGGTGCTCTGGCACTGGGTGTATCGCGTCGTGACGCGATTCATGCAGGTATCGCGATTGCCTGAATACTGGCAACGATCGGCCCCGTAAAAAGAACAATCCGCACCAGCCGGTGCAATCCGGTTGCCGGTGCCGTTGAACGCGACGGCGCGCATGCACTCTTGTTTACCGCGCCTGTTGATGCTGCGGCACTCGCCATCGTCGCGTTCGCATTGTGTAACGCACTGCTGACGCCGCGATGCCGCTCCTGAGGAGTCGACCGACGCTATTAGCGCTGGCTTTTTGATCTGCACGGGCTTCTGCGTCGCAGCCACAGCTTGCTGCTGCGATTCGATCTGCGGTTGTGGCGCGGCTTGCGACTCCGGAATCTGCACTGATGGCAACGTCGCCTGAGCCGTTTCACCTGGAGGCTGAACTGGCGGTTCGCCCGGAGGCTGAGCTGACGGCTGCGATTGTGCGGCAGTGACTTCTGCGGTCGATTGCCGCTTCACATCGACAGGAGTCGCAGCGGCAACCGGTTCAGCACCTTGCTGCCGGCCTTGTATAAAATAATATCCACCCGCGCCAGCGACCGCGGCAAACCCCAGCGCAGCAACCAGTGCTGCAGCGAGGCTCACCGGTTTGCGCGCCGGCGCTTCCATTTCTGCGAGCAGGTCGCTCAACGACGGCCAGCGATCTTCCGGCTTGGGCGACATCGCACGCATCAACGCGTTCGCATAGCGCGTCGGCAGGTCGCGTCGCGCCTTGTCGAGCGGCTTTACCGCGCCCATTGGAATCGTGCCGGTCAGCATTTCGTAGAGCACCACGCCTAACGCATACTGATCGGCGCGCCAATCGACTTCTTTCGCCGCGATTCTCTGTTCCGGCGCCATGTAATACGCAGTGCCCAGCGTCATGCCGGTTTGCGTAAGCTGCGAGCTGCTGTAGGCACGCGCGATGCCGAAGTCCATCAGCTTCACCGTGCCATCTTCCGCAAGCCAGATGTTCTCCGGCTTCAGATCCCGATGCACGATATAGCGATGCGCGTAACGCAGCGCGTCGATCAACTGATGCGCGATATCGCTGACTTCTGCGATCGCGAAATCGCGTTTGTCGGCGCTGTAGGCTTCCAGGCGCTGCCGCAGCGTCTGTCCCTTGAGCCGCTCCATCGAAAAATAGTAATAGTTGCCGCTCAGGCCGACGTCATACACGCGCACGATGTTCGGATGCGACAGGTTGCAGGACACCTTGGCTTCGGCCAGGAAACGATCCTTGGCCGCGGTGCTGAACAAAAGGTCCTGGCGCAGCACCTTGATGGCAACGTCTTCGTCCTTGAGACGATCGCGTGCCGCGTACACGTTGCCCATGCCGCCCTGGCCAAGCAAAACTCCTATCTCGAGCCTGCTTGAAAGCACCGCGCCCGGTTCCATGCGCACGAACGTGTCGTGAGGGCCGGCCCCGCCTGGCTCACCGCTGCCACGCATTTCGGTTGCTGCAGCGTCGGCGGAAACGCGTCCTTTGGTGAAGCGGCCGGATTCGGTGACGAACTCGTAGGCCTCAACCAGCTCAGACAATTTAGTCTGATGCTGCAAGCGGTCCGCATCCGTCTCCGCAGATACCAGCTTTTCCTGGACAGTTGCCAGCTGCTCGGCATATGCGCGAGTTATCACAGTGCCATCTTCGGCACCCGTCAACCCGAGACGAGCGAGCGCAGAACTTCTGTCCATGGAAATACCTCTGGAGGGCCGCCAGATTGTAAGCGTGCCCGGCGAGGGAAGCGAACTGCAGGAGCGGACTTCAGGCCCCGTCCGCCTCTGAGCCTCCACCCTTACGGATGCCGTCACCCGTGAAAGGAGCGGAACCAGCCCTGAAGGGCAAGGTGAAACGGCAAGCAGGAACGCCTCACAGACGAAAGGCCTATTGCCTCCGGAACCTGTCCGCCGCCTGGCCGCGCGAGTCGCAGTCGAGCTTGTCGAGAATATTGGCAATGTGCCGTTTGACAGTATGCAGGCTCAGCGACAGTTTTCGAGCGATGTGCTTGTTGCTGGCGCCGGACGCCACTTCAGCCAGCACCTCGTATTCGCGCTCCGACAATTGCCCAAGCTTCGCCTGCTTGTCCGCCGCCAGTGGCACAGCCGAAGGGCAAGACCATTGACGCCAATCTTCCAGCAACGAGCTGTGCGATGTGGCCTTGCTGATGCTGGCAGGTACGATGCCGAGCAACGCGTTGACTACCGTGGGCGACTCCAGCAACAGCAATCCCATTGCATGTTCGCGCACCACTTCCTCATAGACTGGGGAGAAATGCGCCCAGGCGTCAGCCTTGCGCCCTTGCATCAGCAACACATATGCGAGATTGACGCGGGGATCCGCATAGATCATCGGCATCCGGCAGCGTGAATAGGTCTGCAATGCCTCGCGCAGTGCCGTCTCTGCCGCAGCCCAATCCTGATCGAACATCGCATTCAGGCCGCGTACCGTGGCACTTGCTGTCGCAACGAACGGCCACTCTCCCGGCATCGCCGTTGCAGTCAGATGTGGCAACACTTCACGGAAGCCCTGTGCATTTCCCATGATCCAATGAGCACGAGCCAATGCATGCCTGTACGGACGTAGCCATACCGCACCGTGGCCGGCCAGCGCCTTAGCCTGCATTCCCTCGATCCGGGTATGCATCGTCGCCAACGCCGCCTCGTGTTCCCCAAGCACGAGTTGCGAGATCGCCTGCAATTGGCCGAGGCGTTCGATCACGAGATTGACGCCGCCGCACCGATGCTCGAGCAGTTCGGCCTGGGCCAGCGTGGCCTGCAACTCGGCGCGCCGGCCGCGCCACAGATGCGCCCAAGAGCCGATGGTGAGAGCAGAGACATGCCACGGCAATGCAGCGCTGCCGCGAACCTGCTGATAAAGATTGAAGATTCCTTCGAAGCTGTCGACCACGCCGGGGATGCCGATGAGTACGCAGTGGACACGATCCGCAGTCGCGGGACATAGGCTCGCCGGGTCGACCGCCACTGTCTCGACGAAATCGCGCATGTACAACGCAACCGATTCCATGTCTCCGGTGGGAGTTGCACACCATGCCTGCTGCAACGACAACTCAGCCTTGCCGAGCAGATCCAATGGCAAGCGACTCGCCTGCGCCACGTATTCCCGTGCCGCTTCGCGCGCGCCGGATGAATTGAGCGAGTCGATCAGGTGAAAAAATGCACGTACGCGCATTGACTGCTGCGAAGGAGCCAGCAAGCCTTCGACTGCCGGAGTCAGTTCGCGACGCGCACGCGGCCAATCCCATCGAAACCATGCGCAGGTGCCGCGCCAGTAGGAGAGCTGCGGATTGTGAGCCCGGACTTCCTCGGGAATGGCGTCAATCCAGCGCTCGACGGTCGCGATGCCACCGTTGGCGACCCGCTCCTCTGCCGCTGCGCCGATTCGCTCCATAGCTTCATTCCAACGTTGCGCGGCCAGCAAGTGGTAGATCGCGCGAGAGTCGATCGTCTCGATCCGCGCTACGCGTTCGTGCAACTCCCGCTTGAGCGCAGGGTCGCGCCGCTGCAGTTCGGATTCGAGAAATTCGCGAAACATGTCATGAAAACGCAGCACCGGGGTCAGCTCATCGATCGCCGTCAGGAACAGATTGCGGCGATACAACGATTCCAGGACACCACGTGCGTCGCTACGCTGCGTCAACGCTTCACACAAACGCGGCTGCAGTTCTATAAGGATTGAACTGCGCAGTACGAAGTCCTGCAGATCCGCGGGCAGCTCTTCGAGCACTTCCTGCGCGAGGTATGCGAACAGATGACGATTCGATTCGGCGCCATCGCTCGCAGCCGAAGCCCCCGCTCCTGCCAACCCAGCGCGCGAACGTAGCAACAGCGTCAGACCCGCCGCCCATCCGCGCGTGCGAGCCAGCGCACCGAGAATCGAGCTTTCATCCAGCGTCTCGCCGAATCGTGATGCAGCGAGAGACTTGGCTTCTTCGGCGGAGAATTGCAGATCCGTCGGTGTAAAGGAATCCAGTTCGCCATAGGCACGCCAGCGCGCCAGGGACAATGGCGGTTCGATGCGCGAGCCGAGTACGACGGCCACATGGTCCGGCAGCCGCTCGATCAACGAATCCAGCAGCTCGAAAGCCGCCGGTTTCTCGATACGGTGCAGGTCGTCGAGTATCAGCACGATGCGGCGGGCAGTGGACGTGCACAGCGCATTGACCATGGTCGCGATTGCAGCCCGGAGCTGCGTGTGCGAACCGGTCAGGTTCGACAGCAGGGCGCGTGGCTCGACTTCCCACGAGAGACCGAGAGGCTGGAACGCCTGCAGCAGCGATGCAAACAACCGATCGCTGTCGTTGTCCTCGGCATCGATGGTGATCCAGAGCGGCGTCAGATCCGGTGCGTGGCTGGCTATCCACTGCGCCAACAGCGTCGTCTTTCCCGAACCGCCTGGCGCACTCAGCAGTGTTACCGGGTTGTCCTCGATAGATCGGTTGAGCCGCTGCAGCAATGCCGGTCGCGACAGGACATCGCCACGCACCCGCGGCGCGCGAAAGCGCGTCAGCGGTATGGTACGCGTGACAGGGCCGACACGATCCGTCGGGTCCGGCTGCTCGACGTCGCTCAGCTCGGAAAGGATTCCGGCGACATCGAGAAGCGCCGGAGAACCGGCGAGGGCGTTGCCTGCGTAGGCGTTGAGTGCTGCGTGGGCTGGCATGGCGCGGAGGTCGCTCAGTGGGCTGACAACGGCTAACGCGCAAAAGCTGGAGCTTTTGGCTCACGAAAGTTTCGGCAGCCCGTGAGAGCCGTGACGCACCATGGGAATAGCGTTTTAATTCAATTAGTTAACGACTTCTGGACGCGCCCGGATTTGATGCGTTGCGAGCCTCCGCGCGCCCGTCCATCGATGGCCAGATTTCATGGTTCGACAAGCTCACCAGGAACGGGGCGATACAAGCACACCAAGGAAGGCTCACCACGAACGGGAATAAACGAACGTGCGAATACTCGAAAAGCCAATACAAAGTCACCCCGAGCCACCCCTCCATCATCACTCTCCATCATCCTCCCCTCCCCTTCCTCCCTCTCCTTCCTCCCTCTCCTTCCGCTCCTCACCCCCATCACTTCCATCACTTCCATCACTTCCATCACTTCCATCACTTCCATCACCCCCCTCACCCATCACTCCTCACCCATCACCCGTCACCCGTCACCCATTCCCCCTCACTCATTCCCCACCACTCTCGTCACCCCCGATCCCCGGAATCCACAAACTCACCGCCAGTCCGCCTCCGTGACGATTTGCGAGCGAGACACGCCCTCCGTGCGCCTCGATCACTTCGCGGCACACCGTGAGGCCGAGCCCGGCGCCTGCGGGTTTTGTGGAGAAGAATGGCAGCAGCGCGTTGCGCAGCACATCCTCCGACATGCCGGAGCCGCGGTCGCAGACCTGCAGGCGCCAGCCGCCGGCAAATTCGTTCACATCCAGCTCGATGCTCTCAGCCGTAGCTCCCGCTTCGCGCGCGTTCTTGACGAGATTGATGAGCACCTGCTCCATCTGCGTCGGATCGAACACACCCGGACGCGTCGGAGGGTTCCCGGTCAGCTTGAACGGCGCCGTTTCCTGCAGCGAATGCAGGAATGCGGACCAATTAATGGCTTCGGGCTGCGGGCGCGGCAATTTGGCAAAGCGCGCATAGCCGTCGATAAACGTATGCAGATGGCGCGCGCGATCTTCAATGGTGCGGAAGATGCGCTCCAACTGTTCCGGCTGGGGATGATCGGCGGTTTGCCGACCCGAATGTGCCAGTGATGAGATCGGCGCGAGCGAATTGTTCAGCTCGTGTGCGATCACGCGGATGACCTTTTTCCAGGTCTCCACTTCCTGGCGCGACAGTTCCCTAGTCAATTGTTTGAGCAGATAGAGGCGGTGCGATTGGCTGTTGAGCAGGAAGGCACGCTGCGAGAGATGATAGATCTCCGACTCGTCGGCAGATTCTATGGTGAATAGTGTGTCCGCTCCGGTTTCGACCGCGTGCCGCAACGCCTCGGGTGCAGACTCCAACAGCTCGCCGAAGGTGAAGCCTTCAAGCTTGCGCCCGCCGAGAAATGTCTGGCGGGCAGCCACGTTGCTGTAGACCACCCGGTCGTTGGCATTGGTGAGCACCATCGCCAGCGGCGTCGCCTGGATCACGGTATCGAGCAGCAATTCGCGCTGGTACAGGCCCTGCCGCTCGGCCCGCAGCAGATCGCCCAGGCCGTTGTAGCCTTCCACCAACGAGCGCAACTCGACCTGCTTTGGCGCGGTGATGCTGACGCTGAAGTCGCGATCTTTCATGCTGGTGATGCCGTCGCTCACCGCCTGCATTGTGCGAACAACAGGACGTGTGAACTGGCGCGCCGCAAGCACGGCAAGCGGCGTGACGACGAGCAGCGCAATCACGACGACAAGTGGGAGGGATTCGAGCCAGGCAAACAGGCTCGCGGCGACCCCTATCGCCAAGGCGATCAGGCCGACACACACCAGTGCGAATCTGCCCTCCAGGGAGTAGCGCATCGAGGCAGAGTAATGGGTCGGGTGTGGCGAGGGGAAGGGGTGACGGGTGACGGGCAGGGTCGGACGGCTGGCAGATAGCTGTCGTGCCTTTTTCCCCGTCCATGCGCCAGCTATAGGTCAGACGTAGCGACGGGAACGCTGAATGAGGCCGTGACGGGTGACGGGTGACGAGCAAGACGTCGGAGTGCCCGCTCTTGCCCGTCACTCGTCACACGTCACCTTCTCACCCCTTTCAATCCAACCTCGGCTGGCGAAGATGAGGCACCAAGAGTGACGAGTGACCGGTGACGAGTAAGAACGCCGGAGGCACTCGCTCCCGCTCTTGCCCGTCACTCCTTCAACCCCAGCTTCTCCATCCTCCTATACAGCGCCTGGCGACTCAGCCCGAGGTCCCGCGCCGCCCGGGCAATGACGCCGCGCGCCCTCGCAAGCGCCATCTCTATCTCGGACCGATCCGGTTCGCGCTCCGCAGCCATCTCCATGACGGTCGCGGGGGGCGTCAGCCCCAGGTCCGCAGGGGTAATCTCATCGCCGGTGGACAGGAGCAACGCCCGCCGTATCGTGTTGATCAGTTCACGCACGTTGCCTGGCCAGTTGTGCGCCATCATTGCCCGCTGCGCTTGCGAACTCAGTGGTTTGCCGCCTTCGAGGAAGTGCTGCGCCAACGGCATCACATCATCCATGCGCTCTGCCAGCGGCGGCACCTTGAGCTCGATGACGTTGAGGCGGTAGTAAAGGTCCTCGCGAAAGCGACCGTCGGCAATCGCGGCAGGCAGATCGGCGTTCGTGGCACTGATGAGCCGGACCTTCACGCGACGTGTCGTGCTGCTGCCCAGGCGTTCGTATTCGCCGGTCTGCAGCACTCGCAGTAACTTGGCCTGCCCCTCCATTGACAGGTTGCCGATCTCATCCAGGAACAAGGTGCCGCCGTCGGCAGCTTCAAAACGGCCCTGGCGCACGCGTGTGGCGCCCGTATAAGCGCCCGCTTCGGCGCCGAACAGCTCGGCCTCCATCAGATCTTTCGGCAGCGCACCGACGTTGACCTTGATGAATGGACCGGACTTCACCGAGGAATTTGCCTGGATGATGGCGGCGACGATCTCTTTCCCCGAACCGTTGGGCCCGGTCAGCAGCATGGGAATGTCTGCCTGCGCCACGTGTGTAGCCTTGGTGACCAGCTCGCTCATCGCTTCGCTCTCGAACACCAGTCCGCAAAGATCGAACTTCGCCGCCAGCGCCGCTCGCGATTCCGCACGGCGTAGCACAGCGCGCTCGTGCCGTGCGGCAAGTTGCCGCAGCTCAAGAAGATTGCGCACGGTGGTGAGCAGGCGCGCATCGTCCCATGGTTTCGCCAGATAGTCCGCCGCACCCGCCTTCACGAGCTCGACCGCGGTTTCCAGGTGCGTCCACGCAGTCAGCAGCACGATGGGCACCGCCGGAAAGCGCTGACGGATCGTGCGGAACAGCTGCACTCCTTCCTCCCCGGTGGTCGCTTCCTTGCGGAAATTCATATCCTGGAGCACCAGGTCGATCGGCTGGCTGGCCAGCAGGCGCAGTCCTTCCTCCGAGCCGTTGGCGGTGATCACCCGATAGCTCTGCAACGACAACAGCACATCCAGTGCGGTACGGACCGCATCGTTGTCGTCGATGATGAGGATGGTGGACAAGGTTGTTTGACGGCTGAAGGTTCGCGCTTGACGGTCGGCGGCTCGATCGTTTGCTGCTGCCGATGGCAGGCTGTCGACGGAGTTCTCGGCTTTGTGACTGTTCATGTCAACCCTCTGCTCTGTGTCTCACCGTCAACGATCAACCGACTACTTGCTCACACCGTTCTGGTCGCCATCGCCGGGGGAATTGCTGCCGCGCGGCGAGCGGGAATGAATACCGCGAGCTGACCCAGTATCCATAGAGTGATGACACCCACGCCCACGTAGATGGGCTGCAAGCGCGGCAGCGCGTAGGCGGTGCTCAACCAATGGCCCAAAGCGAATGCCATCAAGGTACCGACCACGACGCCTCCGGTAGTCAGCAGCCAGTTCTCCAGCATGAAGTAACGAATGATGTCGATGCGCCTCGCGCCCACGGCGCGGCGGGTACCGATCTGCTTGGTGCGTACGTTGACGTGAAAACTCGCCAGGCCGACGATTCCCAGCGCCGTTACGATGAAAATCAGTGCCGCCATGACGCTCAGGAAAATGATCATGCGACTGTCGGCGCGGTAACTCTTGTCCATGTAGAAGCTGTGCGGCCGCACCCAGGTGATGGCGCGCGTGATATCGGCCTCCGAGAGCTTTCGCTCGACCTCGGCGATCAATGCATCGCGCCTGCCGGGCTCGGCTCGCACGACATACCGCGATGTCGGGCCTTCATGCAGGCGTGGGTAGAAAATCACCTGCGACAATTTGTCCCAATCCACCCACGCACCCAGCATGTGGTCGATCACGCCGACGATCACCGCCGATTGACCGAGACCGTCATAGATGTTCTTGCCCAACGCAGGTTGATCGCCGTACAGCGCGCGTGCCAGATCTCGCGTGACGATCACGGAAGGCACGAAGTCGGAAGTGGATTTCGGGTTGTACTGCACTTCCGCCTCGGTGAATGCGCGCCCTTCGGCCAGCTTGACGCCCAACGCCGCCAGCCCCTGTTCGTCGGTCTCGTAGTAGTTGGCATTGATCTTCTGCGTGTCCTTCTCCCCAGTGATGCCGTAGTTCGACGCCGAACCACCGCCGGACAACGGAATGCCACTGATGGATGCAGCCGCTACGATGCCGGGGAGCGCACGGATCATATCCAGGTCGCGCCGGATGGTATCGCGTTGATCGTACTTTGGCCCGTAGCCGTAGCTCTGCACGAAGAACGTGTTCGCGCTGTCGAAGCCCGGATCGCGACCGATCTTCTCCGCGCGTTGCGCGATGATGAACACCGCATTGGCAACCACGGCCAGGGTCAATGCAATCTGCAAGCCGACCAGGATCACACCGGTCTTGTTGCGAAGCATCGCGCTGAGGATGGGACGGAATTCCATGGAAAAGACTCCGGGAGAAATTGGCCGATGGGCAAATGGGTCAGTTGGCTGCGGGCCAGAAAAGAGGACCTCGGAAAACGATCAAGCGCATGGAGCAATTGGCTACCGGTCAAAGCAAAGCACCGCTCCGAACTTTGGCCAACTTACCCGTAGCCCGTTGGCCCGCTGGCCGGCTTCCCTCACTGCGTTTTCAGATACATCGCCGGCTGCACCCGACACACGCGCCACGTTGGATACAGTCCCGCCAGAACGCCCGACGCGATGGCGATCGCCAGGGCGATCAGGATCATCGGCATGTCCAGTCGTGTCAGGGAATCGTACTTGTCATAGAGATGGCGCACACCGAGCAGACCAAGTGCAGCCACGCCGATGCCGAGTACGCCGCCGCCCAGGCCGATCACCGCGACCTCGACAATGTGCTGGCGAAAGATCGTTGCACGGCTGGCGCCAAGTGCACGGCGCAATCCCACCAGCGGCGCGGCGCCGAGAAATTTCGCCAATAGCAGGCCGATCATGTTCAACAGGCACACTGCCAGGAACATGAACGACAGCCCGACCAGTACCCGGTTGTCGTCTCGCACGACCTGGTTGACCTTCAGCCACTCATCCGGATGTCGCAGATGATTGTTGAGCGGACGTGGGAATCGGCCCAGCGTCTTCTGGTCGCGCACGTAGTTGTCGATGAAGGTACGAAACTGCTCGACCTGGTCGCGACTGCGCAGCTCGACCCAGTATTGAATCCAGGTGCAATCGCTGTTCAGAAAATCCCGAAAGGAATCGATAGCCTCGCTGGCCCAGCAATTCGTGTTGCCCGCGCTTGGCAGTTCCAGTGCCGTACCGACGCTCAGGGGCAGGAACAGCGCCTCGGGCTCGTTGAACGCGCCATTGTTCAGATCGTAAACCAGCGGTGAAGGCTTCCATTCGGACAGCACGCCGATCACCTTGTACTCGCGGCCATCGAGACGCAGGATTTGGCCAACGCTATTGACGCCGCCGAACGCCTTGCGATTGGTCTCTTGCGACAGCACCACCATGCCCTGCGCACCGTCGTCAGCCGCTTTGTCCCACCCGCCTCCGTACTGAAAAGGCACGTCGAACATCGCGAAGAAATCTTTGGTCGTCAGGCGCGCCTCCACCAGGAACGGCTTCGCGCTCTGGCCTGGCGCCGGCTCCACGACGAACCCCGCCTTGCGCATCGCCACATGCCGGCTGGGAATATCCGAGGCCTGCAGCGCCATCGCATCGCGATAGGTCAGCTCCGGCGGCGGCAGTTCCGGCCGTTTTTCGTCCCAGGGCTGGCTTGGATCCCAACTGTCCATCGTGACGGAGTACAGCACGTCGTTGCGGTGCGCGATGGGATTCCCCGACATCAGCCGGTACACCGTCAATGTCGTGACGCAGATACCGACACCCAGGGCGATTGCGCTGACCATCAGCGCCGCAACGACCGGCGTGCGACGCAGACTCTTCAGTGCGAGACGGAAATGGTAGGCGAGCATGGGATGTCTCGTGACTAACAACCGTGAGAGTGGCGACCGTGAGAGCGGCAGCGGTGAGAATGACGACCGTCAGATTGGTTGCAGATGAGCCCCCGCAGCGGAATCCATCTGTCGCAGCAGATGAACCCCACTGTGGTGGCCGTAGAAACTCCACAACGCGCTGCGTGGATCGCAGTCATCACGCACCCGCCGCAACTGCATCGGGCCGCACCAGGGGTTTGGCCGTGAACGGCTGCAGATCGGTGACCTGGCCATCCATCACATGCACGTTGCGATGCGCGCGCCGCGCCAGCTCCGGATCGTGCGTAACCATGACGATGGTCGTGCCACGACGATTGATGTCCTCGAGCAGATCCACGACCTGTCGCGCCATCAGCGAATCCAGATTTCCGGTCGGTTCGTCCGCCAGCAAAAAGCGTGGCGTACCCGCGAGTGCACGCGCGATGGCAACGCGCTGTTGCTGACCACCGGAGAGCTGCGCGGGAATGTGCTTCATTCGTGAAGCCAGGCCTACCAGCTCCAGTGCCTCAGTGATGCGCTTCTTACGCTCCGGGGCGCTGAAACCGCGATACCTCAGCGGCACATCGACGTTGTCGAACAGATCGAGGTCGGGAATCAGGTTGAAGCTCTGGAAGATGAAGCCGATTTTCTGGTTGCGAATCCGCGAACGCGCGTCATCCGACAGGCGGCTGACATCTTCGTTGTCCAGCCGGTAAGTGCCCGTGTTGAAAGTCTCCAGCAGGCCGGCAATGTTGAGGAAGGTGGTCTTCCCGGAACCCGATGGCCCCGTTACTGCCACGAACTCGCCTTCCCGCACATTCAGGCTGAACTCGCGCAGCGCATGCGTCTCGATGAGATCGGTGCGATACACCTTGCTGATGTCGTGCATGTTGAGCATGGAGGGTCCTTGAAGAGAGCGGTTGGTGGTTAGCGGTTGGCGGTTGGCGGTTAGGGTTAGTGGTTGGTGTCGAAGCTGGCGCCTGGGTTCCGAACCAACCCCTAACCGCCAACCGCTAACCGCTTTCCTTCAGTTCGTCAGTCTCACTGCTTCGACGCGCTCGAAGTCGCCGAGGTTTGAAACGATGATGCGATCGCCTGCAGCCAGGCCGTCGGTGATCTCTACTTCCGAGATGCTGGTGGCACCTGTCTTGATGGGGACTTGCGTTGCGATGTCATCATGCACCACGAACGCGATCCGTCCGCCGCCGCTGTCCAGGAATGCTCCGCGGGCAACTTTCAGCACGTCGTCGCGGGCTTCGAGGATGATGCGGGAAGACAGCCGCTGGTTCTGGCGCAGGCCCCGCGGCACTTCGCCCGAGAAGCGCAAACGTCCGGTCACCTGGTTCTGCTTCACTTCGGGCGACACGGAGCTGACCTTGGCCGCGTACTTCTTGCCGGCATAGGTCACTTCGGCGGCCATCCCCAGCCCGAGGTCGTCAGCATAGGTTTCCGGCACCTGCACTTCGATTTCGAACCCACTGAGATCGACGACGCTCAGCAGCGCCGCGCTGAGAGGAACCGAGGTTCTCTCGGGAACCGCCAGTGTGCCCACCACGCCGTTGACCGGAGACTTTACTTCCAGGTCCCCGACGCGACGTTCGAGATCTTGAACAACCAGGCGCTGCCGATCCCTTTCCAGGCGACGGGCGCGCAGCTCAAATTCAAGGCTTTCCTTCTGTAGGCTGGCGGTCTCGATGGAATGCTTGTGATTCACACCCGCAGCGGCGGCGTCGTCCCGAGCCTTCTCATAGTCGCGCTCACTGATGAGGTGCTTGCCCCACGAATCCTCAGCACGTCGCTGCTCGCGTTGTGCCGCCTGGATATTTACGTTGGCCAGGTCAATGGCCTGCTGATTGGCGAGAATCTGCCGACGGGTATCGATGCTCTGACGCTGCACTGCAAGCTCGAGTCCCGCTAGCGAAGCCTGCTCGCGCATCAGCTCGTTGCGCAGCTCGGGGCTTTCGACGCTGGCAATTGGCTGACCTTTGGTAACCGTATCGCCGGCCTGCACGAGAAAGTGCACTGTGCCCGCAGCCGCCGCGAACAGGGTCGGGCTGACCGCCGCTACTACCGTGCCTTGTGCCGAAACGTCACGCACAAAATGTCCGCGCGTCACCTCGGCGATCCGCACCCGTTCGAGAGGAATCGAGACCTCCGCCGATAACCAGCTCTTGACGAGGAAGACCAGAATCGCCAGCAACAGCAATGCGCCCGCGCCGGCCGCAATCAGCTTGTATCTGCGCTGCCTGAGCTGCGGCGCCGGATCGACCGGGCGATCCTGCGCAGACGTATCGCGAATCGGTGTGACTTTGCCGGTTTCGGATGGAACGGCTGAAATCATTGGTTGCGCTCCGCCTCGCTGTGCTGACACTCCGTCACGTTGCGGCTGGTCGCCCGCAGCACGTAGCGGACGTCATGCTGACCGAACAATGCCTGGAGATGCTCGGATTCGACCGGCCGGACCTGCGACTGCGCAGCGGTCGGCAACAGCGGCAGCACCGCCACGGTCAGGGCAATCGCCCAGGCCACCCCGATCAATCCCCGAACTCCCAACCTTGTCGATTGCATGGTCAGCTCCCCTTGCCTCTCTGACTCCGTCCGCGACGAATTGGTTTGCACGCACCGTGCCAGGGGCTTTGGCACCGGGAATAGCCTTTGAAATGAGCCTTTTTCTCGAGCTAGGTCGGCCTCGACCGCCATCGAGACCCGTGTCCGGCGGCGGCCTTCGGACAGGCAGCGGACACTACCGGACACTTTGTCCGTGGCGTCCGCCGTCAAAGCAGGTAAACTGCGCGCCCTGCAAAAGGCGGCCGTAGTTCAGTTGAGTGAGCACGGATGCCTTCGCGAGGACGCTTAACGTGTCGTCGCGCTGCGCGAACGCCGGGGCACGGATGGCCCGGCCGGAATCTGCCGCAGGGACGCCCACGTAGTACTGTTTCCAGAAGATGCGGCCGTAGCTCAGTTGGATAGAGCATCTGGCTTCGAAGAAGTCAACTCTTGGTTCGAATGGCGGCGGATTGCGTAGATGGATCAGGACTTTAGGGGAACGAGAGTTTTTGCAGCGGACGTGGAGTGACCAGGGAGTGACCACGACGCTGGATTGATGTTTTTCTGTGCGCCCGTAGCTCAGTTGGATAGAGTACCGCGCTTCGAACGCGGTGGTCGGGAGTTCGAATCTCTCCGGGCGCACCATTTACAAGAAGAACGTTGTGCAGGACAGGGAACCTGAAACCGTCGAGATTCGCTCGACGTCGCGGGCATCGGCGACGGTCTCCGATATTGTGCTCCGCGATGGCGATCTCACGCGGCTGGTCTTCCGTCCGGAGATGGTCGACAACGAAGGGAATCCTGAGGCTTGCCTGCGCGGCACTTTCATTTATCAGAAGCGCGGCAAGAAGGACGAATGGACCGACGTCGAAACGGCGTCCCTGAACACCCTAAAGAAGGGTGACAACTATCAATTACTCATCAAGTCGGGCGAGCTGCTGCACCTCATGAAGTCGCTCGGCCCGCTGTATCGCCTTTACTGGCGACGGCAGGGCATCCCCGCGCGGCGAATGGAACTTGTCAAGCTGGAGCAGCGGCTCGCGGCGCTGGTCACGTTGAGCCAGCCCGAATTGAATGCATTGCTTGATGCGAATCAGGGTGACGCCGTCAAGACGCTGAACGGAGCGCTCCGATGGGCAGCATCCAGCCAGAGTCTCGCCGCATTGCTGCAGAATGATCCCGACAGCATGCTGGCACTGAACGCAACCATCGGCGCAGCAGCGCTTCAGGAAGCCGTCACGATATGGAATGCGAACAAGGATTGCGACGACGAAAACTTTTGGCACGACTGCCTGCAGCAGCGCCCGTTTCTGCTGTCGCAGCTTTTTCACTACCCCGTTGTCCTCATTCGCGACAAAGCGTACGTCGGGGGAAAACTGCTTGATAACCGCCACGGCTCTGTTGCGGACTTCCTAGCGAAGACAAAGACGACAGGCGCCGCCGTGCTCATCGAGATCAAGACGCCGTGTACCGCCCTGCTCGCCAGTGAGTACCGGCAAGACGTGTATCCGTGGTCGTCTGACATCAGCGGCGCCCTCAGTCAAGTACTTCATCAGCGTAGCGCTATGGCGCGCGACGTCCTGCAATTGCGCGAGGATATCGACGAACAGCTTGAGGCCGACATGCCGCGCTGCGTGGTGCTGGCTGGCAATGTTTCGCAACAGCTCGAAACACGCGCCAAGCGCCGCAGCTTCGAGCGCATCCGGGAGAATCTGCACGGTGTTCAAGTCATAGGCTTTGATGAATTGTTCGAGCGCGCTGCGGGTGTGCTGCGGCTACTACGCGGTCAGCACTGTGCCGATCCAGCGTAGTTACACGTCCATTGGCGCGTAGCGAGGTCAGGCTCTTGCTTGGGCAAGGCTGTTGTGTACAAACGAGGGACCAGACGCCATTCAGGCGCAGGGGCAATTGATCTAAAGCCCGAGCGGAGAAGCAATCGCCAGCGGAACCTTCAATCTTCGGCTGGGCAACGATCTGAACTGCTAACAACATACTGAAAAAAGACTTGCATGGAGGGAGCAGCGTGACCGCACAGTTCATTTCGGACAATCCGAAGGCGTCGGGTGATTTTCCCCAACGGATGTTTCGCGTGTTCGACAATCCTGAGTACGCCAAGTCCATGGTGGAGCACGGACGGTTTCGATTTGGCAATCTCAACAAGTACGTCGAAATGGAGGATGCAATTCGCCGCGACGCGACCGAGGGGGTTGGAGAACGTCGCGTCCGAGGCATGATCGAAAGGATCGTCGTCGAACGAGAAGGGAACTCGATCAGCCGCGTGGAGCGGGTACCAGGTGAGATGAATCACACATACATCAACCGTAACGCAATCTACGTCTGCAGTTTCGTCGCGCCAGACTCTCACAACCTGCGGGACGTTCCAGAAAAGTTCGGAAAGTACGTTGTGCAGATCGATGATGCAGAACGGCTCACACAGGACGTGATCAACTTCCGCTGGGCGAGTGACAAACGATTCGCTCAGACGGTGCAATGTGTGAGGGTCATATACGACAAGGGAGAGGTCGGAGACCATGATCCGGAGGCTTGGACCTTGGCATTCAAGCAGAAGCCGAGCCACTTCAGTGATGAACACGAGACGCGCTTGGTTATGCTGTCGGACGCTTCTCCCGGACAAAATCCACCAACGCATTTCGATGTTGATCTTGGATGTCCGCTGCCTTACGCAAGTTATATCGAGCGATAAAGGCATACGGACATCCAAACGGTCACTGAATCGCGGAATCAAGATGCGCCCACGGT
The DNA here is from genome assembly GCA_036498785.1 of Steroidobacteraceae bacterium. Taxonomy (GTDB): domain Bacteria; phylum Pseudomonadota; class Gammaproteobacteria; order Steroidobacterales; family Steroidobacteraceae; genus Steroidobacter. The sequence goes on from DASYEW010000019.1 coordinate 109,094, forward strand.
CCCTCTTTTCGTACGTCGTCGACCATGACTATGGGATCAATCCGAATCCGGTCGGCGGTCTCTGCACGCTCGCTCAATGCAAGTTCAAGCCGCTTCCGACCAGCCGCAGGAACGTTATTGAGATGGCGGAAGTAGGTGACTGGATCGCCGGCACAGGCGGTCGGAGTCGAGAATCCGCCGGAAACGGCAAGCTGATCTATGCGATGCGCGTCACGCGGAAGATTCCGCTCAGTCGATACCAGAATGACACGCTGTTCTCTGGGCGTGCGGACCAGTATGGTGAGGTGCAGCGGACTGACGGTCGCTTCGTGCTGATCTCAAGCGAGTTCTATTACTTCGGCAAGGAAGCCATCGAGATCTCGCGCATTCCCTCGCGTCATCTCTCCCACCCATTTGAAAAATGGGGTCAGCGCCATCGGCGGGACTTCAGCGAGGCGTTCATCGTCGACTTTGAACAATGGCTTCAACGGGAATTTGCAATCGGTATACACGGCGAGCCCTGCGTTGGACGCCCAACGAATTGGAGTGCCAAAACTATAGCCTGCCGACCGAGGCGATTCCGTATACAAAGATCACTGCGAAAGCCCGGCTGCCCGCCACGGAAATGCTGAAGGAAGGCACTATGCAGGAATCGTTGATCTCAGAGCTAGTGAGCGACGCCAGCAGCATGATGGTTCCGGTAGGAGTACGAGCAGGCAAAACGTGAAAGACGTTTTGCACACATGCTGATTGAACCTGAAGCGCCGCGTCCTTCATTTGACGTGATGATCGCCAATGTTCGTCGCAATCCGACGAAGGAAGAATACGTCGGAATGCAGACGGCCTGAGCACTATAGGTGGTATCGAGGCAAGCTAGATGCGCCAGCAACAGAAATGACAAGCTGTTTGATGGCGGAGCTGCGTACGATCCAGCTTCGGATACGTTCGGAAGTGCTTCCGCTCTCGACTATGACGCGATAGAAGATTGGTTCGCGTCTGTTGCCGTGTGGGACAACAAAGTTGACGCGGCAAGATTTCTCATAGGAATCATTGACGACATTATTGGCATCGGAAACCTATCGTCTCCCGCATATGACGATCTTGAAGCAATCCTGCCCTTTGGATTGACGATTGAAGCGCTAACGAATGTGCAGGTCGCGAGTGGCAATCTTACGGGAGGAGCCCAGGACGACTTGCTCATAGGCTATTCGGGAAATCAGCCGCTCACTGGAAATGCTGAAGATGAAGTGTTCATCGGCTATGGTGGACAGGATGCGATGTAGGGCGGTTGGATTGCGACCGGGGGCTTTCGCGCCGACCCCGGAACCCCACGAGTTGGTCAGGCCTATGTACACAAACAAAAAAGGACTGTTGGGACTTCGGGCACAGCCCGACGGTGGCCGCATTGTAGTAGCTGTTCGGACCGTTCGGGTCAGCCTGGCTCACTCGAACGACTCCGCGCGCTCACGGCACAGCGCGATCATGCGGGCAACCGCCGCCTCGCCTTCAGCCGCGTAGACGAGACCTTTCGGGAGAGCGACGGATTTCAGAGCGACGGTGAGGCGTTCAAGCATTTCGTCAATCGCCGCATCGGTGGCAGCGGCCTGCAATCCGGCAATATTTGCCAGCGCCCGAAAATCCGTACGCTTCAGCCGTTCGTCCTTGCCGTTGACCTTGAGAGCCATCCGGTCCTTCTCCAGCCTCGGGAAAACGCGCGTCGTAACGGCGTCATAGAGCGGAGCGACGCGAACGGTATGGAAGGTCTCACTTTCGGGATCGGCTATTTTCAAGAGCGCCATGTTCTTCAGGTGCATGTCGCCGTCCGCGATCAGCCACGCAAAGAGCGCGCGTTTCACGATCAGCAGCATGTCCTCATCGGCAGAAGTCGAGAGAGGACGAACGTTGCGGGCGACGCGCTCCATTGTCCCGTCATATTTGGCTTCCGGCGGGAGATCGAGAACAGAGCACAGATCCTCCATTGCGAGCAGCCGCGTATCGCCGCTGCCCTGCCGGATATCGAACCGCTCGACGAGGAGCGCGGGCGGCATGCCGTCGGGCATCGCCATCAGCGCCGTTGGCGGGACATCGAAGCCCACGCTTTTTCCCAGCGCAAGCGCAGTCCATTCAATGAGGGGCAGCGTTTCAAATCCGCTCGTCCCGGCAGGCTTCAAAATATGCGTGAACGATATTCCTGTGGCCGGTGAGATGCTGCCTTTCGCATCGAGATGCATCGGCGCTTTGATCTGCACACCCGAGAGTCGCGGCGTATCGGCGCGTTCGTAGATACGTGCGAGATTCTGCTCAAAGCTGTGTTCGAGATCCGTACGGCCCGGACCTGCATAGGTTCCTGTGAACACGTTGTCCGCGACAAACTGATCGAGGCGCGTGACAAGGATATCTGCGGGGAACTGCGCGAGATCGTCCCGGCTCTGCGCAATCGTGATATTCGACATATAGCGGCTGCCCGAGCGGAGCGTCGCGCGCTCGTCGCGATCATTCAGAACGGCTTCGAGCCACCCTTCCGGGAGCAGCGAGACGATGAATGGCGGCAGTTGTCCGGGCGTTGTCTGGCGAACCAGCGCAGGCCCGGCACCGGGGATCGGCACCCATCGCCATTCGAAGCCGTCATGGTTGAGCTGGCCGATAGGCGTGCCGTGCCAGGCTACGACGAGGTTGAGGACGGCCACATTGGCCGGTGGGGCGGCGACTGGATTTCGATTGAGAAACCGCTCAGCGGCCTCTCCTTCGCGATACCACTCGTTTTCACGGGCCAAGGCCCATATCGCATCGCACGCGGCTTTGGGCGTTCCGTATTCTTCGATCAGGCGAGCGGACAGGGCCTCCCGTGCCGCGTCGTCGATGGAGGACGCGTGTTCACTGCGCACACGGAAGGCTTCGAGGAAGCGCTGGCGGATGGACGAGGCTTCGACGCGGAATTCGCCAAGGCTGTCGGCGACAATGGCCGTGCCGAGCGACGGGTGATTCGGTGCGACATTCTGAATGATCTCCAGACCACGAATGCGGGTGCGAAGATTGCGGCGTCCGCTGAGAAAAAGACGCCCGTCGCGGGTGGGCGCGAGTGCGATCGCGCTGGCCGCCGAGAGGTAGGTGCGCGGGTAGAGATAGCGCGATATACGAACGGCATGAGCGATCACTGTCGCGTCGATGTCGTCGGTGGCGTCGACATAGATGCCGCGCATGAGCTGGACGATCTTTCCCGTCTCAGCCAGATAGTGGCTGCGGGTTTTATCGATGGTCTCGCCGACGAGGAGAAGGGTCATTTCATAACTTTCGCGTATTTAACATACGCAAAAGTTAGACTTTTTGATCACCAAGTCAAGGCAATTCTAACCTACGCGTATCTTAAATACGGGACAGTTAGGCTTCCCACCCTCGGTGCCGTCGCAGGTCTGGATGCGTCCCCGTATCCAAACACCAGGAAACCCGTCCCTCCTTGAGCCAGAAGTGGCTGAGGCAGCCCTTGTCCCGCCAAACCGATGGGTAGAGGGTTGGTCGTCCCGAACCCGAATTGGTTATACGCCAGTGAGGATTGTGTGCAGATTGCAGGGACAATGTGATGACCTCGCCACAGCCGCACGGACAGCGAAACAACGACCATTTCGGCTTGTTGGCTGAAACGACGCAGTAGATCTGCCCGCTTGCCACCTGCTCGTTCCGCGGGGGCGCATCGATGACGCTGATACGCGCGAAGAGAACCGGGCCTTCCGGTTCGCGTTGCTCTTGGGGTGCTTGCTGCTGGACAGGGCTGGCGTGAAACAGGCTGTCGAGCCAGTCACCAATGCTCCTAAGTAAACTCATCGCGCTTGCCCAAGAATGGTAAGCGTCATTTCGAGGCCGCATTGACGTCGTCGCCAAGATTACAACTCGTAACGCACATCGGCTGATGCTTTGTTGATTTCGTCGATACGCACGCCGGTGGACTGAGCGGTGGCGATGGCGCGGTCGAGTCGAAGCAGAAGTGCGTCGACGGTCTCGCCGGGCTGGCGACGTAGCATGGCCACTGTTTTGTGCCCATCATGGGCGATGGCCGCACCCGTGATCGGTTTAAGCGTACCGAGCATGATCTGGCCGCCCGCCTCGATCAGCATGGCGATGTGCGTGAGACGGCCGGCCGCCGTCGTGGCGCTCATGCCGCCTGGCGTTGCAGTGGCGGGAGCTTTGCGGCGACGTGCCATGGCAGCAGGGCCTCAATGCGATTGACCGGATGCTCGCCGATGCACTCGAGCAGGTGGCGCAGGTAGCCTTCCGGATCGATGCGGTTGAGCAGGCAGGTGCCGATCAGGCTGTAGATGTTGGCGGCGCGCTCACCGCCGGCGTGCGAGCCGACGAACAAATAATTTTTCCGGCCGAGCACGAGTGCGCGGATGGCGCGTTCGGCGGTGTTGTTGTCGATCTCGATGCGGCCGTCATGGCAAAAGCGCGTCAACGCGCTCCACCGTACGAGCGTGTAGTGGATGGCGCCGGCCACAGGCGATTTGGCCGACACGCTGTGCAGCGTGGCAGTCAGCCACGTGCGCAGCTGCTCGAGGATAGGCGCTGAACGCATCTGCCGAACGGCCGCGCGTTGTTGTGCACTGTGGCCATGGATCTCGCGCTCGATGGCGTAGAGCACACCGATGCGTCGGATCGCCTCAGCAGCGATCGGTGAGCGCTCCGCCGCGTACAGATCGTAGTACTTTCTGCGCGCGTGCGCCCAGCACGCCGCCTCAGTCAGCGGATACTCGGCACGCTCATACAGAGCGTTGAATCCCGCATAGCCATCGGCCTGCAGGATGCCGCGGAAATCCTTGAGGTGTGCACGCGGATGCTCGCCCTTGCGATCGGACGAATAGCGATACCACACCGCCGGCGGGTCAGCGCCCGCCGCGCTGCGCTCATCTCGCACATACGCCCACAGTCGTGCCGTCCTGGTCCGGCCTCGACCCGGATCGAGCACCGGCACCGGCGTGTCATCGGCGTGCAGCTTCTCAGCGCAGCGTACGTAGCGCCCCAAGGCACGCACCAGTGGATCGAGCAGCGCAGAGGCCGCGCCTACCCATGCGGCGAGTGTGGCGCGATCGAGTTCGACGCCTGCGCGCCGGTAAATACCTTGCTGACGGTAGAGCGGACAGTGATCGGCGTACTTGCTCACAATCACCTGCGCGAGCAGCCCCGCGGTGGGCAGCGCGCGCTCGATCGGTCGAGCCGGGGCGGGCAGCTGAATGACGTTCGAGCAGTGCGCGCAGGACAACTTGGGCCGCACGTGCTGAATCACCTGAAAGTAGCCGGGCACGAAGTCGAGCATCTCCGAGACATCTTCGCCCAATCGGCGCAGCGCTGAACCGCACTCGGGACACTGACAACTGGCCGGATCATGCCGCACGATCTGACGCGGCAACTGCGGCGGCAACGCACGTGAGGCACGTCGCGCATCGGCATTGCCCGTACGGGAGGTGGGGCTTGAGCGGGTGGACTCTTGCGCTGGCAGCATCTCGTGCGCGGCAGCGATCGCGCGCTCGGGCTCGGTCAGCCCGTCGAACGGCAGTTGCGGACAGATAATCTCATCGATCTTCTCGGCCGAGCGGCCAAAGCGCCAGCGCTTAAGTCGTGTGATCTCCTCGATCAGGCGGCCAATCAACGCCTCTCGTGCGATCAACAGCTGCTTCAGCGCTTGAACGTCATCGGGCAGTTGATCAGGGGCGAGTGCCATGACCTTATTTTACTGCAGGTGCGCATCACCATGCACCGCGCGACAGAGAAATTTACACTGCGAGCTGCGGTTGCCACGTGCGCTCGGGACGCTTCCAGTTGATCCCTTCGAGCAGCATCGATAACTGCGCACCGCTCAGGCACACGCTACCCGAAGTGGCCTGCGTCCAGACGAAACGGCCGCGCTCGAGTCGCTTCGTAAACAAGCACAAGCCATCGCCTGACCACCACAGCAGCTTGATCAAATCACCGCGCCGTCCACGAAAGACGAACACGTGACCGGAAAATGGATCCTCGGACAATGTGGTCTGTACCAATGCGGCCAGACCATGCATGCCGCGGCGCATATCGGTGATGCCAGCCGCCAACCACACGCGCGTGCCCGCCGGTGGCGCGATCATGCGCGTTGCGCCAGGCAATCAAGCACCACACCGAGCGCTCGTGCATCCACCGCTCCGCGTATCCTCACCATCGCGGCCGCACACATAATCTCGATGCAAGAATCCGCTGCGCTCACCGGCGCGCTCTTCGTCTGGGGTGCCAGCGCCATGACCGGCAGCAGCACCGCAACGCTCGCTTTCGGCGACTGGCTCGCCGTCAATGTTGCCTTGGCATCCGCGTACTGCGATATCCACTTGCGCAGCAGGTTGGCATTGACGCCATGGCTGAGCGCCATCCGCGCTACCGACACCCCGGGACCTGTGCATAGCAGGACCAGCGCACGCTTGCCCTCCACGCTATACCTGCAGCGTCCCTTCGCTCCGCGGCTCATCAGCAAGCCTGGCACAATCTCGGCGCTCTTCTCTGACATGGTGTCCACCTTCCTCAGTTAGTGGACACCAGCCTTACTCCTCCTGAACCCTAGCGCCAGACGGCCTCGGCATGACGCTTAC
>DASYEW010000020.1:0-132877 GCA_036498785.1 Steroidobacteraceae bacterium
TTCGACTCGACCGCGCCATCGCCACCGCTCAGTCCACCGGCGTGCGTATCGACGAAATCAACAAAGCATCAGCCGATGTGCGTTACGAGTTGTAATCTTGGCGACGACGTCAATGCGGCCTCGAAATGACGCTTACGAAGATGGCACGAGATTCCGCAGAAGAGCGCTTCGACGGGCTCAGCGCGAACGGAAATAAGATCCGCACGAGCGGACAAGATCGGTAAACAAGAAACAGACAACGAGCAAACAAGAGGCGAACAGGATCGGTGCGAGCGGCGATGAGATCAATGCCAACCAAGATAGGATCGTGAAAAAGGGGCCGACTTCAGCACGCTATTCACGACACGATATTGGAGATCGGCTCGCGCGATGGGGCGCACTCAACACCCAATCGCGCCGAGGGAATATCCGTTCCTCAGCCAGCTTCGAGCAGCGCGACACTTCCCTGGCCGCCATCCGCGCAGATGCTGACGATGGCGCGTGAGCCTTTGGGCTTGGACGCCAGTTCCTTTACTGCCTGGCTGAGAATTCTTGCACCGGTGGCGCCGAACGGGTGGCCGAGGGCGACGCTGCCGCCGTTGGGGTTGACGCGTTCGCGCGGGAAGCTGCCGAAGGTTCGATCGACGCCGGCCTTAGTCCGCACAAAGTCCGCGTCTTCGAGCGCCTTGATATGAAACAGCACCTGCGCTGCAAACGCTTCGTGGATCTCCCACAGATCGATGTCGTTGTATGCAAGTCCGTGTCGCGCGAGCAACTTGGGTATCGCGAAAGCCGGCGCCATCAATAGGCCTTCGACACGAAAATCGACGGAGGCGATTTCCCAGTCCACCAATTTCACTCGCGGGACAGCGACCGGCAATTTCTTCAGTCCCGACTCGGTCGCAACCCAGACGCTGGCGGCGCCGTCGGTCAGTGGCGAGGAATTTCCGGCCGAGAGCGTGCCCTGGCCGCTGACCCGGTCGAATGCCGGCGCCAGCTTGGCGAGCTTTTCCAGCGAGGTGTCCTTGCGGGGAATGGTGTCGCGACGTGTATCGCCCACCGTGATCACCAAGTCGTCGAAGAAGCCGCGATCCCAAGCGGCAACCGCACGCTGATGACTATCCAACGCATTCTGGTCCTGGTCCGCGCGCCCGATGCTCCACTGCCTGGCGGTGATTTCCGTATGCTCGCCCATGCTCTTGCCAGTGGTGCGATTGGTGACCGACGGAATGTACAGGCGCACGTCGCCGAGCTTCAGATCCGCGAAATGAGAGACCTTCTGGCCGAGCGAACGGGCCTGCTGGAACTGCCGGATCCAGTCGGAAAACGTCTGCCCCAGCCCGAGTTGCACGCGGCTCATGCTCTCCACGCCGCCGACCAGCGCCAGGGTGCGATTGTCGTCGTTGAGCATGCCAGCGGCCTCGATCGTGCCGATCATGCTGGTGGAGCACGCCATGATGGTCGAGAAGGCGGTGACCGTAGGGGCAACACCGGATTCCATCAGCACTTCCCGCGCGATATTGCTCCAGGTGAGATTGGGGACGACGGCACCCCAGACCGCGAAATCCGGGGTCGCACCGCCGAGCTGCTCGACCATGTGACGCACCACGGGCACCGAAAGGCCAATGGCATCGAGCTTGCTGAGCGGTCCATCGACCTTCGCGAAGGGAGTGCGCACGCCGGCAGCGAGCCAGATCTGCGGTTTGGCCGGGCCGGAATTGTTCACGTCGCTCATATCGAAACCTCAGGCAAAAGTGTCCGCGGGCGGCCAGCAGAATGTCATTGTGTCCGGGCCGGGGCAAGAAGCGCCTCCGGCAGCATGAAGAATCGTCGGCGTCTCCGCCGCGCCCGGAACAATGGCGCGTTCCGTATTATGATCCGGCCGGTCTAAAATCAATCGGAGCGTCATCGATGAACCACCGATCGGCCCGGACATTGCCCGCCTGCTCGCTGCTCGCCCTGATCCTCGCCGCATGGCTGGTGCCACTGCAAGCGGCGGACAAGAAACAGGACGATGACAAGGACAAGAAAGACACCAGCGCACAAAGCGAATCGCCCTTGCACCTGTCCGATGAAGTACGGGTGACGCAAGGATCCGCTTCGATCGGCGGCAAGAAAACCGCCTACGTCGCCGAAGCCGGCCTGCTGGTGGTGCATCTCAGGGATCCGCTGGACGACGACCCACCGCAGCTCGCCGAGAACGACAAGCCGCCACCGCAGCCGCCGGAAGCCAGCATGTCCTATGTCGCGTATTTCAAAGGCGACAAGGAGGACCCGCACCGGCCGATCACCTTCCTGTACAACGGCGGACCGGGCTCTTCGACAGTGTGGCTGCACATGGGAGCCTTCGGCCCCAAGCGCGTGCTGACACTGAACGACTCGCACGGTCCGGCGGCGCCTTATCGTTTCGTCGATAACGAATACAGCCTGCTGGACAGCAGCGACCTGGTGTTCATCGATGCACCCGGTACCGGCTTCAGCCACCTGCGTGGCGCGGACAAGGAAAAGGCTTTCTATGGCGTCGACCAGGATGCGCACACGTTCGCCAACTTCATCGTCGAATTTCTCTCGCGGCACGGACGCTGGAATTCGCCGAAGTACCTGTTCGGCGAGAGTTACGGTACGACCCGGTCGGCGGTGCTCGCTTACGTATTGCAGAACGACAAGTCGCTGGACCTGAATGGCGTGATCCTGCTGTCGCAGATTCTCAGCTTCGACAACAACGCCGATACGCCGCAGTTCAATCCCGGCGTCGATCAGCCGTATTTCCTGACTCTGCCCACCTTCGCAGCGACTGCCTGGTATCACAAGAAAGTTCCGAACCAGCCGGCGCAACTCGAACCCTTTCTGCGGGAAGTCGAGCAGTTCGCGACCAACGACTACGCCATGGCCTTACAGGCTGGCGTGACGCTGAGCGACGCAAAGAAGCATGAGATCGCAACGAGAATCCACGACTACACCGGTCTGCCGGTCGATTACATCGAGCGCGCCAACCTGCGCGTCAACGTCGGGGAGTTCAACAAAACGCTGCTCGGCAGCGATCTCACTTCGGGCCGGCTCGACTCGCGCTTCTCCGGCCCGACGCTCGATCCGATGAGCAAGGAAGCCGAATACGATCCGCAATCTGCTGCCATCTCTTCGGCGTATGTATCGGCATTCAACGACTACGTGCGTCGAACCCTGCAGTTCGGCGATCACAAGACCTACAAGCCCGGCATCGATATCTGGAACTCCTGGGACTATCTGCATCAGCCGCCGGGCTCGCAATACAAGATCCCGGGTGCGCCCAACGTGCTGCCGGATCTCGCGGCAGCGATGAAACAGAATCCCAACCTCAAGGTGCAGCTCAACGGCGGGTACTTCGACCTGGCAACGCCCTACTTCGCCGCCGTCTACGAACTGCGGCAGCTACCCATGCAGGCGTCGCTGCAGAAGAACATCGAAATGCACTTCTATGAGTCGGGTCACATGGTGTACGCGCACGAGCCGGACCTGAAGGCCCTGCATGACAATGTGGCGGCCTTCATCGAGAAGACCCGGAAGGGAGACGGCGGATAGGCGGGATCGCCGGCACATATCTATCTGCCGCTCGTCGAAGCGAGCCTGTCGAAGAATCTTCGGATGCTTCGACGGGCTCAGCACGAACGGGGGATGAAGTCAGCACGCACGGCAAATCGCGGAGAACGAAGAAGGAAGAGAAGAGCGACCAGGAATCACAAGGAGTAGCGCCTATCCCCGGATCGCCCTGAGGCGAATCGCAAGGAAGCACTACTCATTCATCTCCCGTTCGCCCTGAGCCTGTCGAAGGGAGCCAGTCGAAGGAAGCCGCGCGGTGGATTCGGAGTGCTTCGACAAGCTCAGCACGAACGGCGAAGACGGGACCCGTTCGACAGACTCCCTTCGGCAGGGTCGCTTCGACAAACCCCCTCGATAAGCTCCCTTCGACAGGCTCCCTTCGACAGGCTCAGGGCGAACGGAAATGGGGGCGTGGGGGAGCGAAGAAAGAGGGAAAACTAGAGACGGACCGCGCGCAAGGTCACCACATCAAATCGTCCGGCACCACGTGATCCTTGTAAGGATCGTCGGCGTCGGCTTCGACCTTGGGCTCCGTGTCGCCGATTCGTACGACAGAGCGCTCATCACGTTCGCGTATCTGGGCGCCAATGGCCGCGGGCACCAGGTAATAACGGCCTTCCGAGCGTGCAATCACCAGTTCGCCACGAATGATCTGATCGCGTCGTGCTGCATCTACGGCGATGCGACGCACTTTCTGCCGATCGATGAAATTGAAGGTGAGGTAGTCGTCGCCCTCGATCTTCGGCAGGCGGTTCTGTTCGATGATCTGCCGGATCTGGGCGAAGCGCGCCTTGAGCTCGGCATTCTGCTGGCGCTGGCGATTCAGCTCCTGGTCGCGTGCGGCCTTGGCCGCCTGCGCCTGTTGCATCGCTCTTTTCTGCTCCTCCGAGGGGCCGGGAGATGGGCGCTTCTTCGGGTGCTGGCGCTCCTGCTGATCGGCCTGCTTTGCCTGTTTCTTGCTTACCAGGCCGGCCGCCAGCAATTGCTCGCGTAATGACATGCTCATGGAATCGATCTCGGACTACCGCGGGGTCGGAGCATTTTACCCACGTCGCCGAACCGTGTGCACCGGCAAAGCGGCGAATATTGCTGCGAAAAGCTACCCGGACGCGCTGCGGCATCTGCTCGTCTCAAACTTGCTACAGTTGCGGCGTCCGCCCTTGCCGCGCGCGGCAGATTCGTGTTCCCGCCCGGCAACGAAAGATCGCCCTCCGGGCATCCCCGCGGCCGCAGCCGGGTCGCCCGGCGAACGCTCGATTTACTGTCAATCGCTGCCCTGTACCGTTCCAAACAAGAGCCAGCAGACATGAGCCGATATCTCTCCGTGGTTGCCCTGGCAACACTGGCAGTGACGTCCATGCACCTGAACGCCGCAACGGTCGATCCACCGCAGACGATGCGGGTCGACTATCTGCACAGCGGCAACGCGCTCGAACAGCACTACGCACTGGATCGGGTCGTGATCGAACCGCTGCCCTGGCCGGGCAATCCGGCACGGCCCATCGATACCAGCAATCGTGGCCAGAACTATTTCGAGGTCGTCGATCCGAAATTCAATACCGTGCTGTACTCACGCGGCTACAGCACAATCTTTGCCGAATGGCGCACCACCGAGGAAGCACAGCACGTCAATCGAGGCTTCCAGGAATCCCTGCGTTTTCCGAAGCCGGACCGTCCCGTTCGGGTGCGGGTGCTCGCGCGCGATGAACGCAATCTCTTCTCCGTGGTGTGGAGCGTGGACGTCAACCCCAACGCAGGCGACATTCAGCGGGTGGCGGCCCCGCCGCTGGCAAAGCCAATCGCTATACGGGACAACGGCCCGTCCGCACAAAAGGTGGATCTGCTGATTCTGGGCGACGGTTACACCCAGGCTGAGACAGCAAAGTTCGAAGCCGATGCGCGGCGCCTGAGCGACCACCTCTTTACAGTCGAGCCATTTCGCAGCCGGGCGCGCGATTTCAACGTGTGGGCAATGACAGTGCCGACGCAGGAATCCGGCGTGTCGCGTCCTTCGAACGGCACCCACCACTGGTCGGCGCTGGGAGCGCGTTATGACATCTTCGATAGCGAACGCTATGTACTGACGCTGGACAATCGTGCTTTCCGTGAGATTGCCCAATACGCACCGTACGAGTTCGTCGAGATCCTGGTGAACAACGACACCTACGGCGGCGGTGGGATCTTCGGCCAGTTCAGCACCGCCGCTGCCGGCAGCAAGTGGGCGGAATATCTGTTCGTGCATGAGTTCGGCCATCATTTCGCCGCGCTCGCCGATGAGTATTACACCTCGCCTGTGGCGTATCAGTCGGGTGAAGAACGTCAGGAGCCATGGGAGCCGAATGTCACCTCGTTGCAGGATGCGGCACATCTGAAGTGGCGCGATAAGGTCACAGCGGGTACCGCACTGCCAACTGCCTGGCCGAAGGCGGAGTTTGAAGCGTTCGAACGCGACTACCAGGCCAAGCGAGCAAAGTTACGCGCCGAAAATCGCCCCGAGGCAGAGATGGACGCGCTGTTCCTCAAGGAACGCGCCGCGACCGAAGGCCTGTTCTCCAAAGCACCTAACCGCAGCGCCATCGGCGCCTTCGAAGGCGCCGATTACCAGGCAACCGGCTATTACCGCTCCGAGATGCAATGCGTCATGTTCAATCGCATCGACCGGTATTGCCAGGTATGCCAGGACGCGATCGGGACCATCATCGACCTGTACTCGCGACCGGAATGAGTCGGTATTCGTGATCGATGTGGTGGGAGAGGCCCTTCGACAGGCTCCCTTCGACTAGCTCAGGGCGAACGGAGAATAGCGGAGCGGATCGACTAACATGGCCTATCTATGAACATCCTCATCTTCGGTGCGTCCGGCATGGTCGGGCTTGGGGTCCTGCGTGAATGCCTGCTGGATACCGCCGTTGAACGGGTGACTACCGTCGGGCGTAGCCGAATCGAGCAGCAGCACGCAAAGCTCCGCCAGATCGCACATGCCGATCTCTACAACCTCGCTTCGATTGAAGGGGAACTGACTGGATACGACGCGTGCTTCTTCTGCCTCGGCGTTTCCTCCGCAGGCATGAACGAAGCAGACTATTCGCGGATTACCTATGACCTCACGCTGGCCGTGGCAACGACTCTCGTGCGCTTGAATCCGGCCATGACCTTTGTATATGTATCCGGCGCCGGCACTGACAGCTCCGAGAACGGGCGATCGATGTGGGCGCGGGTCAAAGGCAGGACCGAAAATGCGCTGCTGCGATTGCCGTTCAAAGCGGCTTATATGTTCCGGCCCGGCGTCATCCAGCCGCTGCATGGGATCAAATCGAAGACCGCGTTGTACCGGGCGATCTATGTGGTGATTGGCCCGCTCCTTTCGGCACTGAAACCGTTACTACCCAAGTACATCACCAGTACCGAACAGGTCGGACTGGCGATGCTGAAGGTTGCAAAGAACGGCACGTCGAAACGCATCCTGGAAGGCGAAGACATCAATCGCGTCACCTCAGAGACCTGACCCGCCCCGCTGCCACCGCCTCCTGCCGCGCTGTCTTCCGTACCGCCAACTCCTAGTCTGCCAGCTGCAATCTTCTCTGCCATTTCTGCTCTCGCCAAGTAAACGTCGCGGCGAATTCTGCTGACGGGCGCACGGATCAGCATCGACCATCGGAGCCATTGAGCGCTACTCGAGAGCCAATGCTGCGGAACTTCCGTAAAAGCGGAACCGGGCCGGCGCTGACGGATTGAGTGTTACTCACGTACCTGAGAACGCCCATGCCCCGATTCCGATATCTGCTGCTCGTTCTGCTCGCCGCCGTATCGCTGGCAGGCTGCAACAATGACGACGACAACATGACCCCACCGGATGGTGGCGGCGACACGACGCCTCCGCTCCCTGTCAGAGGTACCCTCACACAGACCCCGCCGTCGCGATTGTCATCGCTGACGGTCGCCGATCTGTTGGGCAAGCTTGCAGGCGGCGATGCGGTCAAGGAGATCGTGCAGCTCGTGGGTAATCCGAGTTGCACAGTCGACGTGCATTCGATGCAGTACAACACCGTCGGAGGAGCCGGTGAAGCCACGATCGCTTCAGCCGCGTTGATGGTACCCAGCGGCTCGTCAGCCGAATGTCAGGGTCCACGCCCGATCCTCCTTTATGCGCATGGCACTACCACCGACCGTGCGTACAACATTGCCGACCTCAACAACAGCGAGAACGCGGAAGGACTATTGATTGCCGCAACCTTTGCGGCTCATGGCTATATCGTCGTTGCACCGAACTATGCGGGCTATGACACCTCGACGCTGCCCTACCATCCGTATCTCAACGCAGATCAATCATCCAAGGACATGGTCGATGCACTGGCAGCTGCGCGCAGCGCCTTGCCAACTTCGTTCGTTCCAGGGACGACCGACAATGGCAAGTTGTTTGTAACCGGGTATTCGCAAGGTGGCCATGTCGCGATGGCCACCCATCGCGCGTTGCAGGCAGCAGGCTCGACAGTGACGGCCTCGGCACCGCTCTCCGGTCCGTACGCTCTTGCGGCATTTGGAGATGCCATCTTCTACGGCCAAGTCAATGGCGGTGCGCCTATCGTGATGACGATGACGGTCTCGAGCTACCAGCATGCTTATTCGAATATCTACGGCAGCCTGACCGATGTATTCGAGGCGAAATACGCGCCGGGAATCGACACCCTGCTACCGAGCACCGTCTCTCGCAGCACGCTGTACGATCAAGGCAAGCTGCCGCAGGATCAACTATTCAGCAGCACGCCGCCGAGCGCCGCTTTCGCGGCTTACACGCCGCCAACAACGCCGGCTGCATTCGCGCCGCTGTTCGCGCAGGGCTTCGGTACCGACAACCTGATCACCAACAACTTCCGGCTCGCCTATCTCACTGACGCGCAGGCGAATCCCGATGGCGGATTTCCGACGACGACTAACGGCCTGCCCGCCGCCGCGCCCGGCAACACATTCCGACAGGCATTGAAGACCAACGATCTGCGCAACTGGACGCCCACAGCACCGATGCTTCTATGCGGTGGCGATGCAGATCCGACCGTGTTCTACATGAATACCCAGCTGATGCAGGGATACTGGGCCGCTGCTGGCGTGAACCCGCCGGTGACCGTTCTGGATGTCGATTCATCCAAGACCGATGGCGATCCCTATGCCGATCTAAAAACCGGCTTCGCTGCTTTCAAGGATCTCATCGCCGCAGCAGCAGTCGCCGGCGGTGCAAGCGACGGCGGCGCCGAGGCAGTTGCCGAGGCCTATCACGCCACCCTCGTTGCGCCCTTCTGTCTCAAGGCCGCGCGGGACAAATTCGATAGCCTATGAGTGAGAGTGTCTCTCGCAGAGCGCGCCGAGTTCGCTGAGCAGAGGTATTTCTTCAGAAACCAGCTTCTCTCTAATATCTTTGTCTCTGCAATATATTTGTCTCCGCGAACTTTGCGAGCTCTGCGAGACAATTCCTGTCATTGTCTAAATCTTGCGATCAATCCAGAAGGCGAGCAAGAGCGGCGTAGTCGAGAGTCGACTTGGTCCGCTTGCTCCAGGCATCGCGACCGTTGCGGGTATCCACTGTGGGAACCATGACGGCGATTAGCTGAATTCGCGTGGGAGACTTTGGGTCCGGGAAGTTCGGATCCGGCTTGAAGCCCAATGCCTTGTCGGCAGCGCCGGGCTTCAGATTGAAGAGATCGAACTCGTCCCTGGCGGCTTGAATCTTTGACGTAGCCTGCTCCTGGTGCGTGTTGCGCAGTGCCTTGGCTTGCAAGGCGAGAGCGTTCGAGCGGTCACGTAGACCCTGTGCTTCGTCCTTGCTGGTTTTGTCCGCAGCCCGCGCCTGGCGATCCAGTGCGCGACTTTCTTGCGTCAGTCTGTCGTACTCCTGCTGTTCGCTCGAAGAGAGCGCCTGCAGTTCCTGAATCCGGGTCTCCAGTTTGCGCTTGGCGTCGCCCGAAACATCCGCCCAGACAGCGGGCTGCTGTAGCACGTCAGCTGAGAAGGACGCGCGATACTGCTTGTAGTCGGCAACTGCCTTTTCGAGCGAGGCGGTCGTAGCGGGGGCAACCACTTCACGCTGGTGTTTGGCATCCGCAACGAGATCCTGCATCGAGACCCGATATCCTTCCGCACTCGCTGGATCGCTCTTCTTGAACATATCGTAGGTCTTGCGGATGTCGGTTTCGTTGGGGGCTTTCATACCCGCCAGGTCCTTGCGCCATTCGACGAGATCCTTCTCCCGCTGCACTCCGATGCGATCGAGCCGTTCCGCCAGCGTCTGGGGAATCCACGGCAAGCGACCGTTCTTGGTGATGACGATCCAATGGTTGTATTCGGGGTAACCCGCGACCTCGCCGGTCCGCTTCGGTATTTCACCGTCGCGCAGGAATGTATCCGTCACAGGATAGTTGAAGAACACATCGATCTGTCCGATCGAGGCGGCTACGCGTTCGGCCTGCGGAATCACCTCGCACTTGCCGGTCCAGATCTGAATGCCGACGGTGCTCTTCTCGGGATAGGCCCTTATCAGAAGACGCGCGCCCGCCGGGTCGTACGGTCCTGCCGCCACTGTCGTTCGCATGCGTACCGGCTCCGGCGTATCGAGGAACGCCGGCGTGGCACGAACTATCTTCTCCGCTTCCGCCATGGCCTGAAGCTGCGGCGCCCATTTCGGATTGGTCGCCGTATCCTGGACCTCCCGGGGCGCCCAGCATTGCGTTTGCGCGAACGCAGCCGAAGCGAAGGCGAGCGAAGTGAATACAAGGAACAGGGCTGATACAGGCCGGCAGCGCTTGGCAGTCATGATGTCGGGATCTCCGTGAGCTGACAGTGCCGGTGTTTTCCGGCAAAGGAGATTCTGTTCCACCGGACCAGGCACAACATCGACCATCGGAGCCATTGAGAAAGGAGCGAGAGCCAGTCCTGTCAGGCACCACGCCGGGAAGCGTCACTGCCGAGCTGCCCGACATAGGCTTGCAGCTGCGGGAAGAACTCGGCGAAGTCGGCGGCAAATGCGTCGTGATGATTTTGCAGATCCACCACGCTGACTTCCAATTCGAATGGCCGCTCCCAGCGTGCCGCGAGGCGCATCGACACCCTTCGCAAGGCATGTCGTACCGCTTCGACCTGCGTATAGGACCCCAGCATGTCGCGGCGAATCATTCGCTCGACGGTCGCCTGAGCCTCTTGCGGCAAAACGACGCGCGCGGTCTCGATATCTGCATAGAAGGCGGCTGTGAATGACGCCAGCGGCTCACTTGAATACCGATCCCAGCTTGTGGCGAGCAGGTAGTCGTAGAAAACATCGACGACAATCCCGCTGAAGCGCCGCTGCACGCTTTCAACCCTGGCCCGGCTGCGCCTCACCACCGGATGCGAATCCGTGAACGAATCGATGGCTTGATGGCGCCGTATGCCGCGCAGGAAGTCCTCATTCATTCCCTCACGCGCGGACCCTTTGACGATATCCGCCAGCAGGTTGCCGAGCCTGAACTCGACCGAGGGCTCGGAGAGGAAGACGTGGGCCAGCCAGTTCATGAGTAGCGAAGGTAACGGTGGCTAGAGCGATGGCAGCGGGCAGTATCGCAGTTCTTGTCGCTCGTCACCGTGTCGCTTTGTCACCGTCCTGCCCAGGTTTGATATTCTGCCGCTCGCCTGGACGCAGCGCTCTTGCTGCGTTCGAGATCGTTCTGGATAGCCTCTTGTCGACCTTGTCGATGGCCATCCGTCCTTTGCGGAGCCCGTAATGCCTGTTGTTCCCGCTGCACGACGCCTCGGCATTGCCGCCTCTAATCTGTCGCCGGGCATCCATCCGGACGACGTGCACCTCATGCAGTTCCTGCAGGATAAGGGCATTGAGCCTATACCCGCGAACTGGAACGACCCGCAGGTCGACTGGTCGGTGTTCGATGCAATCCTGATCCGCACCACCTGGGACTACTTTCAGCAATACGCTCAGTTCCTTGCGTGGCTGGCGCAGATCGAACAGCTAGGAATACCGACGATCAACCCGCTGCGCTTGCTGCGGTGGAATAGCGACAAGCGCTACCTGCTGCAGCTCCGTCAACATGGCGTGGACATCATTCCGACTCAGGTCATGGGCGCCGCGGAACTGTCCAATGCACTGGGGCCGATGCGGGGAACCGATGTCGTGATCAAACCTACTGTCAGCGGCACCGCGTGGCACACGGTACGCGGCACGGCCGGTAGCCCCACATTGAATGCGGCAATCTGCGAATTGCCACGACACATGGACTACCTCATCCAGCCGTTCATGCCGGAGATCGAGCGCGAGGGCGAACTCTCGCTATTGTTCTTCGATAACGTCTTCAGTCATGCGGTACGCAAACGGCCGGCCGCCAACGACTATCGTGTGCAGAGCGAATTTGGCGGCAGCGTTGAGATCGTTACACCGGACGCGACTGTTGTCGCCGCGGCACAGCGCTCGTTGTTGGCAGTGGCCCAGCTGGGCTATGAAGATGGTAGTTATGCGCGGATCGACGGCGTGCTGAGTGCCGGCCGCTTTTTGATCATGGAGGTCGAAATGATCGAACCGGCACTGTATTTCGAGGGGGACGCAGCCGCAGCCCAGCGCTTCGCGGATGTCATCGAGCGCCGCCTGTCGCTGTTGCGTCCCCTCTCGCTGTTGGCGTGAACCTTTACCCGGGCAGATCGAACACAATCACTTCCGCCTCGCGTCCACTCTGCACCGTCACTGCCGATGTGTCGGTGAGTTGCAAGGCATCGCCCGCATCCAAGGCATTCCCGTTTACCACCAACGCACCACGTGCAAGGTGAACATAGACGCGACGACCGGGCTTTATCGCCAGAGTTGCTGTTTCCGCAGCGTCGAACAGTCCCGCGTAGACCTTCGCATCCTGATGGATGAGAACCGAACCGTCCGTACTGTCGGGCGACGCGATGAGGCGCAGGCGACCCCGCTTTTCCTCGGCGCTGAAGCGCTTCTCTTCGTAACCGGGCGCTATGCCGGCGGCGGCAGGCTGAATCCATATCTGCAGGAAATGCACAGGCTGATCGGCCGAAGGATTGAACTCGCTGTGCCGTACGCCGTGTCCCGCGCTCATGCGCTGCACATCGCCGGGGCGAATGGTCGATCCATTGCCCATGGAATCCTTGTGTGCAAGTTCCCCGCTCAGCACGTAGCTGATGATCTCCATGTCCCTGTGCGCATGGGTACCGAAGCCCTGCCCGGCG
Source organism: Steroidobacteraceae bacterium (assembly GCA_036498785.1). Lineage (GTDB taxonomy): Bacteria > Pseudomonadota > Gammaproteobacteria > Steroidobacterales > Steroidobacteraceae > Steroidobacter. Next base: position 12,769 of record DASYEW010000020.1, read on the forward strand.
GCAACGCGATCCTCGTTGATGACCCGCAGCGGCCCGAATTCCACGCGCTTGGGATTGAAGTAATCGGCAAAGGAGAAGGAATGAAAGGACTTCAGCCAGCCGTGATCGGCGTAGCCACGTTCGTTGCTGCGGATGATTTCGTTCATGGGGCCTCCTGGAAGGCGATGACATAGGGGCGAGGTAGTGAAAAATCAACGGACACCGGGGCGGCGCCTGCCCGAAAACGGAGAAGCCTCGCCAACCGCCCGCGCGCGTGCGCTAGATTAACCGTACCCGCAAGTATCGGCTTGTCGATACTTGCCGAACCGCCACAATGGCCACCCGTAACCCGCGAGTACCGTGTCCCATGTCAACCCCACAGTACACTTCGGCCAGTCCCGTCGGAGGCGGTATGCAATCTCCGCTCGAAGCACCCACGACTGAATCGCGCTGGCTGACGCCGGTCGAGCTGGTTGCGCGCGGCGCGATCTGGGGAGCCTCGTTCCTGTTCATGCGCGTTGCCGCCAAGGACTTCGGTCCATTCGCGCTGGTGGAAGTGCGGCTGGTTCTGGGCGCGCTGGTGCTACTGCCATTGCTGTGGCGCGTCCGGACGCAATTCACTGCGGCGATCTGGTATCGCGTCGCCTTTATCGCTGCAATCAATTCTGCGATTCCATTCACGCTGTTTGCCTGGGCAGCGCAACATGCGCCAGCGGGCATTGGCGCCATCACCAATGCAATGGCAGTGATGTTCACGGCATTGGTCGCATTCATTTTCTACGGCGAGCAGATCGGGATGAAACGGGCAATCGGCCTGCTGGCCGGATTCGTTGGCGTCACGGTACTCGCCAGCGGCAAGACAGGTGGCGTCAGCGTGTGGCCGGCAGCGCTCGCCGGTACAGCCGCTGCGTTGCTGTACGGATTCGGTGCGAATCTCATCCGACATCAGCTCAAAGGCCTGCCTGCGGGTGCCGTTGCTGCAGCGACGCTGGTGTGCGCGAGCTTGTTGCTCTCGCCGGTCGCCGTCGCGACCTGGCCAACCACGCCTGTTCCAGGGCTCTCGTGGCTGTGTGCGATTCTGCTTGGGGTACTGTGCACCGGCCTGGCATACACCTTGTACTATCGGCTGCTCTATCGCATCGGCGCACCGCGAGCTTCAACGGTCACTTACCTGATTCCGCTGTTCGGGGTGGTCTGGGCCTGGTTGTTGCTGGGTGAGCCGCTGACCATCACGATGGGGATCGCAGGGGCGCTGATTCTCGGCGGGATAGCGATCAGCCAGAAGCGCTGAGGTTCGCTGCGAGCTGTGAGGGCCCGTCGACAAGCTGACGGTGAACGGATTGAGGGTGGCGTGCGAACGGATTGGATGCTGAGGTGAGCGGATAAGAACATGATCGATCGCGAGCTGGATATCGTCACCGCCGACGGGTTGATGAATACCTTCGTCACTCATCCTGAAGAAGGTGGACCGCATCCGGTGGTTCTCTTCTATATGGATGCGCCAGGCAAGCGCGAAGAGCTGCACGACATGGCGCGACGCCTGGGCACGGTGGGCTACTACGTCATCCTGCCCGACCTCTACTACCGTCGCGACCGGAACTTCCGCGTTGGTGTCGATGAAGAAGCGCGCAGGATCATGTTCGAGCACATGGATTCGCTGACGCGGGACAAGGTGTTGACCGATACCGAGGCCGTGCTTCAGTTCATGGATCGCGATGCGGCAGCGAAGCCCGGCAAACTAGGTGTGGTCGGTTACTGCATGAGCGGACCGTTCGTGTTCTGGGCAGCCGCGGAATATCCGCAGCGTGTCGCAGCCGCCGCATCGTTTCACGGTGTGCGCTTGTGCACGGACAACCCGGAATCGCCGCATCGCTATGCAGATCGCATCGAGGCCGAGGTGTATGTCGGCTGCGCCCAGACCGATACGTGGGCGCCGCCGGAAATGATTGCTGCGCTCGACGCCCACCTCAAAACGACAACTCTCAAATATCGGATCGAATGGTATCCCGACAGCATGCACGGCTTCGTCTTCCCCAAGCGCCAGGCCGCGTATCACAAGCCCAGCGCGGAGCGACACTGGGAGCGGTTGCTGGCGCTGTTTGGGCGCAATCTCAGCTGAACGCCCGCAACTACATCTTGAACGACTTCGGACGAGCCGAGAGCCGGTCGATGTAGGCCTCCAGTTTTGGACGGCCAGTTGCGTTGCCCCACATACGCGCCCAGATGAACATTGAGCCCACCATGATGTCCGCAAGCGTGAACTGATCGCCAAACAGCCACGGACCTTCGCCGAGCTCGCGTTCGATCACGTCCTTGACGGTGTCGAAATCGGTCCAGCCACGCGACGGCGACGTTTTCTCCTTCAGCAGCATGTCGCCCATGGCGGGCTCGACCTGCGAAGTGGAATACACCATCAGCGACAGGTAGCGGCCGCGGTTGGGCGACCCGATAGGCGGAGCCAGGTTGGCTTCCGGAAATTTATCTCCCAGGTACAAACCGATCGCTGCACCCTCGAATATGCGGGCATGCTCATCGACCAGCGCGGGCAACTTGCCGGCGGGGTTGATGGCCAGGAACTCCGGCGCCTTGTGCTCACGCTTCTCGAAGTCGATGGGCACGATTTCGTACTGTGCGCCGCATTCATCCAGCATCCATTTGGCAATCGTCGCCCGGCTCTTCGGGTTGAAATACAGTTTCATCGTGTCACCTCGCTTGTTCGGTCCTGTTCCTGGATCGGCATGGAAGCCGGCATTGCGGCGCGGAAACGGCATTGACGACGCTAGCATCGAAACCTGATAGTTGGTGATACCTTTCAGCCGGAACATCCGCGCCCGTTGCGCACTTCTGTGGCCAATCGGCCCCCTTCGGCAAGCTCAGGACTGGCAGTCCTTTCGCGGATACCGCCACAGCGCGGATTCCGGCACGCTCGACAACGTCTTTGGCTATCTGATTTCTCCCCGGGCCTCCCGGATCACCCGAGATCATCATGACCAACGCAACTCCCGCTTCGGTCCCGCTCAAGGCAACCGGCGATCGGCTGACCGATGAACAACTGGCGCGAATGGACGCCTACTGGCGTGCCGCCAACTACATCTCCGTCGGCCAGATCTACCTGATCGCCAATCCCCTGCTGCGCGAACCGCTGCGACTGGAACATATCAAGCCGCGACTGCTGGGTCACTGGGGAACAACGCCAGGTTTGAATTTCCTCTACGTGCACCTGAATCGCGTCATCCGCGAGCACGATCTGAACATGATCTACGTCACCGGGCCGGGCCACGGCGGACCGGCGCTGGTCGCCAATACTTACCTGGAGGGAACCTACAGCGAGTATTACCCGAACATCTCTGAAGATACGGAAGGTCTGCAAAAACTGTTCAAGCAGTTCTCGTTTCCCGGTGGCATCCCCAGCCACGTCGCGCCCGAAACACCCGGATCGATCCACGAAGGTGGCGAGTTGGGCTATTCGCTGTCACACGCCTACGGGGCGGCATTCGACAATCCCGACCTGATCGTCGCGTGCGTCATCGGGGATGGCGAAGCGGAAACGGGCCCACTCGCCACGAGCTGGCACTCGAACAAATTCCTGAATCCGGCGCGCGACGGCGCAGTGCTCCCGATCCTGCATCTGAACGGCTACAAGATCGCCGGACCGACCGTGCTCGCGCGTATCCCGCGGCAAGAACTCACGCAGCTGCTAATTGGCTATGGCTATGAGCCGCATTTCGTCGAGTGCGAAGCCACGATGGAACTGACGCATCGACGCATGGCCGGCACACTGGACACGATTATCGCGAAGATCCGTTCGATCCAGGCCGACGCACGCAGCAACGGCTTCAAGCAACGCCCGACCTGGCCGATGATCGTGCTGGTCACGCCCAAGGGCTGGACCGGACCGCATGAAGTCGATGGCCTGCCCGTTGAAGGCAACTGGCGCTCGCATCAGGTTCCCCTGGCGCAACTGGCGGAAAATCCAGCTCACCTGAAGATGCTCGAACAGTGGATGCGCGGCTATCGACCCGAAGAACTGTTCACTGCGGAAGGGCAACTGCAAGAAGAGCTTCGCGCGCTGGCCCCGCAGGGAAAGCGCCGCATGGGAGACAATCCTCACGCGAATGGCGGCCTGCTGTTGCGAGAACTGCGCCTTCCTGACTTCCGTGAGTACGCAGTTGAAACGTCCTCACCGGGCTCAGCTATCGCCGAGGCCACGCGCGTACAGGGTGGTTACATCCGCGACGTCATGCGCATGAACTCAGCGCATGGGAATTTCCGGGTCTTCAGTCCGGATGAAACCACGTCGAACCGATGGAACGACGTGCTGGAAGTCACCGCCCGGACTTCGGTCGCCCAAATCCGCCCAACCGACTCGGATGTGGCCGCCGACGGGCGCGTGATGGAAATGCTGAGCGAGCATCAATGCCAGGGTTGGCTCGAAGGCTACCTGCTCACCGGCCGGCACGGCTTCTTTAGCTGCTACGAAGCTTTCATCCACATCGTGGATTCCATGTTCAACCAGCACGCGAAGTGGCTGAAGACCTGCAATGACATCCCGTGGCGGCGTCCGGTCGCCTCGCTCAACTACCTGCTGACTTCCCACGTCTGGCGCCAGGACCACAATGGCTTCAGCCATCAGGACCCGGGATTCATCGATCACGTGATGAACAAGAAACCCGAAATCATCCGCGTCTACCTGCCACCGGATGCGAACACGTTGCTATGCGTGACCGATCAATGCCTGCGCAGCCGCAACCTGGTGAATGTCATCGTCGCCGGCAAGCAGCCACAGCATCAGTGGTTGTCGATGGATGCCGCGATCAAGCACAGCAGCGCCGGCATCGGCGCGTGGACCTGGGCCTGCAACGACCTGGAGTCCGATCCGGATGTCATCATGGCTTGCGCGGGCGATGTACCGACGCTGGAAACGTTGGCGGCGGTGACGCTGCTGCGCGAGTGGCTGCCCAAGCTCAAGATCCGCGTCGTCAACGTGATCGATCTCATGACGCTGCAGCCAACGTCCGGCCATCCACATGGACTCTCCGATAGCGATTTCGACGCCATCTTCACCACCGGTAAGCCGATCATCTTCGCCTACCATGGTTATCCGTGGCTGATTCATCGCCTGACTTATCGCAGGCGTGGCCATGACAACCTGCATGTGCGCGGCTACAAGGAAGAAGGTACCACTACGACGCCCTTCGATATGACCGTGCTGAACGATCTGGACCGCTTTCATCTGGTCGAAGCCGTGATCAGCTTTGTACCCGGCCTGGGCGAACACATGACACACGTGCGCCAACGCATCCGCGACAAGCTCATCGAACATCGCGAATACATCACGCGCTATGGCGATGACATGCCGGAAATCAAAAAATGGAAATGGCACGGCTGACGTACCTGTATGTTTCCGCCGCAGCGACGCGCGGCGATGCGTACAACGCGCCCTGTGCCATCCTCACTTGCGGCCGGTCAGCCCTCGCTCACCAATCGTCGCCTGCACGTTGCTCGTTCGTACAAGTTCAGCGCTGTCGCCCTGCTGTATTCCTGCCGCGTTCGCCTCGTCCGTATCCAGATGCATCTCCAGCCGGAACTTCGGTGAGACGCGCACTACTACATCGCCAAAGGTGAGGTCGCGGCCGTCACTGTCGATCTTGACTGACACGGTATCGTGATCGCGCAGGCCAAGGCGTTCTGCATCCTGCGGACTCATGTGAATGTGGCGGCGCGCGGCGATCACTCCATGGACAATCGTCACTCGCCCTTGCGGACCTTCAATCGTAATTCCAGGAGTATTGGTTACGTCACCCGACACGCGTACTGGCGCATCGACTCCAAGAGTGAACTCATCGGTACGTGAAATCTCCACCTGATCCTCGGCCCGAGGCGGCCCCATCAACCGCACATTGTCGATCCGCCCACGCGGACCGATCAGCGAGACGACTTCCTGCGCCGAGAACTGGCCTGGCTGGGACAGCGCGGTGCGCGAACGCAGTTGATAGCCTTGCCCGAAGAGCCGATCGAGAGTTGCCTGCGTCAAGTGCGCGTGACGCGCGGAAATGGCGACAGGAATACGTTCGGATGCAGGATGCCCAACGTGCGCTGCCAGTAGAGCTGCGGCTTCGCCAGCCATCGCCAGTTCCTCATCGGCTTGCACCACCAGAACCTTGACACGCGAACTGGTCTCCGCGATCGTGGCGATTGGCGCGCCGTGATCGACGCGTGCATCGCGGTTTCGATCTTCATCCAGCATCACGCCGAGGAACTCGAGCCGCTGCAACACACGGTGACGCATCAATGCGCTGTTCTCACCGATCCCTCCGGTGAAGGCAATGACATCGACCCCTCCCATCACCGCCGCATACGCACCGATGTACTTGCGCACCCGGTGCGAGTAGAGCGTGATGGCGAGACGACAGGGTTCGTCGCCTTCCGCAGCGCGACGCTCGATGACCTGCATCTCGTTGGTACCTGTGAGCCCCTGCAAGCCGGACTCGCTATTCAACAACCGGTCTAACGCCTTGACGTCCATTCCTGCGCTTTGTTGCAGCAAGAGCAATATGCCCGGGTCGATGTCTCCGCATCGTGTGCCCATGACGAGCCCTTCCAATGGCGTCATTCCCATGCTGGTCTCGACGCTGCGGCCGTATTCGATGGCGGCAACGCTGGCGCCGTTGCCCAGATGGCAGGAGACGATTCGCAGCTGTTGCGGTTCCTGGCGCAAGTAATCTGCCACGGCGTTCATTACATGCGCGTGGCTCGTCCCGTGAAACCCGTAGCGGCGAATCTGCATCTGTTGCGCCAGATCGCGCGGCAATGCGTATTCACGGGCTCGCGTCGGTAATGTGGAATGAAAGGCGGTGTCGAATACTGCGACATGCGGCAGGTCCGAAAGCAGCGAACGTGCTTCCGCGATGGCAGCCAGCGCGGGCGGATTGTGCAGCGGAGCCAGTGAGTTCAGCGCTGCAAGTGCCGTGAGCGTCGATTCATCGATGAGCGTCGGCTGGGTGAACCTGGGTCCACCGTGGACCACTCGATGCACCACCGCCTCGATGGCACCGCTGGCTGCGGCGCGTGAGACGACCTCCTGGACGATTCGCCGTACGGCCGCGGCAAGATCGATATCGGCGGATAATTTCTGCTCGGCGCCATCGATCTGCAGATGAGCATCCGGACTGCCGAGGGCCAGGATGCGCACGTCGAGCAGCCTTGCGCCGCTCTGCGTATCGATCAGCGCACTCTTGATGGACGAACTGCCACAGTTGAGTGCGAGGATGCGCATGGCCAGATAAATCGTTGATGAATCGTTCGAGCTCGCAACCGCAGCGATGGCGTCCGGATTCCGCAGCACCCGGACGCCTGTGGGCTCAGAGATCCCGATGCTTCTCGACGATGCGGTCGACGATGCCGTACTTGATGGCTTCGTCCGCGCTCATCCAGAAATCCCGTTCCATGTCGGCCAGCACCTTCTCCTTGGAATGCCCGGTCTGCCTGGCGATCACGCTTGCAATACGATCGCGCGTGCGCAGGATTTCCTTGGCCTGGATGGCGATATCCGTCGCCGGACCGCCGGCGCCGCCACCGGGCTGATGAATCATGAAGCGGGTATTGGGCAGGCAGACGCGCCGCTGCTTTTCCGCCGCAAGAAAGATGTGCGTGCCGGCACTGGCGACCCAGCCCGAGCCCACTGTCGTCACCGGCGCATCGATGAAACGGATCATGTCGTGGATGGCATCTCCGGATTCCACGTGCCCGCCCGGCGATGAGACCAGCACGTTGATGGGAGCGTTGGATTCCTGCGCCAACGCAATCAGGCGCTCGCAGGTCGCCTTGGCCAACGTGTGGGTGATCTCGCCGAAGATCAGGACGAAGCGCGAACGGAACGAGAACTGCTCGGCCAGGCTGCCCGGACGCTCCTGCTTCTCGGTGTCGTTTTCAGTCAGGCTATCGATGCGAGTCATTGAAATCTCCAGATGCATACTCATCACACAAGAGGTGGCATCGTAACTCCATTCGGGACCGGCACCTAGTTACACCTGACTACTGCCTACCCGGAAAGGACGGGCACTGCGCATCCCCAGCATGTTCCGCAGGCGGGATACGTTGGCGAAACGATGCGCGTCAGCGCTTGCCGCGCTCACTTGCAGGCTCAATAGTGCATGTCGTCAAGTACCGACCATCCACATTGATTTTATGACGCCCATCATATAACAATACTACCGCCCCCCCGCCTGTCTGCGCAGGCAGCCTTGTGCGGGAAGCGCCACTCAGTCGGTCGAGGAGAGATTCATGAACGCCGTCATCGCCGGATTCGCCCGCAGCCCCTTTCACTTTGCCAAGAAGGGCAAGCTGACCACGGTGCGACCCGATGACCTCGCCGCACTGGTGCTCAGAGGCCTGGTCGACCGCTTGGATATCGACCCGGCGCTGATCGAAGACGTGCTGATGGGATGCGCCTATCCCGAAGCCGAGCAGGGCAACAACATTGCTCGGATAGCGTCCCTGCTCGCCGGCCTGCCGCAAGAAGTCAGCGGCGCCACCATCAATCGTTTCTGCGGCTCCTCGATGACCGGGATCCACTACGCGGCCGGACAGATCGCCATCGGCGCGGGCGACGCGTTCATCTGTGCGGGTATCGAGTCGATGACACGCGTGCCGCAAGGCGGCTTCAACTATTCCCCCAACCCGCGCTTTCGCAGCCCCGAACTGCCGAACGTCGAGTTCATGACGGAAGCGTATATCTCGATGGGGCGCACGGCCGAGAATGTCGCCGCACAATTCAAGGTTTCGCGGGCGGAGCAGGAACAGTTCGCGCTGGAATCGCAGCAGAAGGCCGCCGCCGCAATGACCGCCGGCAAGGTTCGCAGTGAGTTGATCGCGATACCGACAGCCGAGGGCAGCGTCGATACCGATGGCTGCCTGCGCCCGCAAACGACCCTTGAAGGGCTGGCAAAACTGAAGCCGGCTTTCTTCGAAACCGGCACGGTAACCGCCGGCACCGCCTCGCCCCTGACCGATGGTTCGGCGGCGGTTCTGGTGTGCTCGGAGGAGTTCGCCCGCCGCCATAAGCTTGAGATCCTCGCACGCATTCGTGCGGTCGCGACGGCAGGTTGCCCGCCCGAGATCATGGGCATGGGCCCGGTTCCCGCGACCCGCAAGGCACTGGCACGCGCCGGATTGAAGATCGAGGACATCGATGTGATCGAGATCAACGAGGCGTTCTCGAGCCAGGCCATCGCCTGCATGCGCGAGCTGAATATCGATCGGCGTCGGGCCAACCTCGATGGTGGAGCGATCGCGCTGGGGCATCCGCTGGGAGCGACCGGTGCGCGCATTACCGGCAAGGCCGCACAGATCCTGCATCGCGAGGGCAAGCGTTATGCACTGGCAACGCAATGCATCGGCGGCGGCCAGGGTGTCGCGACGATTCTCGAAAGCGCCTGAAACGGTCCGCTCATCGACGCTGGCGGTGCGGCAAGGTAGGCTGCGGGGGATAAGTAAGGAGAACGCCCCGCGTGATCGTCGACTGGCTCCCCACTCCCTCAGAACACTTTCTGGTCAGTTCGGTCGCGCTTCTCATCTATGTACTGACGACACGGGCCCGGCACGAACGGCGCGCGCCGACGGCTGCCATAGCCTGGGTGCTGGGATTGGCGCTGATTCCCTATCTGATGCTGCCGCTGTACGTGCTGTTCGGGCAACGCAAGCTGCGTCCGTCGATCACGCCACACGTAGGCACTGTCATCGAAGGTCCGCATTGGGCAGCCGAAGTGATCGAAAGCTTCGGGCTCGCGCCGCCCGCCCTGTCCAAGGTACGGTTGCACGCAGATGGCGAGGCGGCACGAGTCGCACTGCTAGAGACGATCCAGAAGGCGCAAACGCGCCTGGACGTCAGTACCTTCGTCATCGGTGACGATGCACTGGGACGGGAAGTTGTAGAGCTTCTCGTGCAACGGGCACGTGCAGGAATCGATGTGCGCCTGCTGCTCGACGGCTTCGGTGCGCTCTGGCTGCCGCGAAGATACTTCAGACAACTGCGTGCGGCCGGCGCGACTGTAACGGTGTTTCGACCCTTCCTCAGTCCACGCCGACTGGGACCCCGTAACCTGCGCAATCATCGCAAGTTCGCCATTGCCGACAACCAGTGGCTATGGTGCGGCGGTCGCAATCTGGCGGCAGAGTATTTTCTTGGCGACCAACGCCACCCGCCCTGGCTGGATCTGTCTTTCGATCTGCAGGGAGCCGTCGCGGCGGCCGCAGCCCATCAGTTTCACCTCGACTGGGCGGCGGCGCGCCGCGAACCACCGGAACCTGCACCGGCTGCAACCGAAGTACATGACGGAGTATTGACGCAGTTTCTTCCGAGCGGACCGGACCAGGTGGAAGACACGGCGCAGTCGTTGCTCATCGACGCCTGCTATCGTGCTCGAAAGCGCATCCTGGTTGTCACGCCCTACTTCGTGCCCGACGACAGCCTGCGCGCCGCGATGCGGCTGGCAGCCCGTCGCGGCGTGCGAGTGACCATCGCCATCCCACGCAGATCCAATCATCGCCTTGCGGACTTCGTGCGCGCGCGGCCGATGCGCGATCTCGCGATGGCCGGTGTTGAATTCAAGATGCTGCCGCGAATGGTGCACGCCAAGGCGGTAGTCGTCGATGAATCGCTGGCATTGTGCGGCTCGATCAATCTCGACCTGCGCAGCCTGCTGCTGAATCACGAGGCAGCAGTGCTTTTCTACGGGGTGGAGGAGATCCGCTGGTTCGGACGCTGGATCGAAACTGTGGCCGTAAGCGGCACGCCGTTCGTGGCGGAACCTCCTGGCATTCTTCGCGATATCGCCGAAGGACTGTTACTGACGATCGCGTTTCAGCTCTGAATCATCGGCGCACGGTCAGCTGCTATGCATGCTTCAACTTCTGCCCCGTGCGCAGATAGTGATTCATCCGCGCCTGCCAGTCGCGCATGAATTCCTCGTAGTGTTCCCTGGTGAATGCGGCTACAAAGGCATCCCCACGCGGGCCGAGACTGGTGTGCGAGTATCTGATCGTTGCCTCCGATCCGCCGGCTGCCGCGACGACTTTGATCTGCAATCTGCAGGCTGTGACGTCGGGAGTGATCTTGAGCATCTCCACGAAACCATCCTCGGGTTCGTGACGCGTAACGAACCAGATGGCGTTCGCCGGCTCGGCGGGCGTGACGAAAACACAATCCGCCTCGGCAAACCCGGACTCGCTGCATACCTGCAGCGGGGCCCATCCTTCGATCCAATCCGCCTCACGCACCGGGCATAGCAGCGGAAATACTGCCCCGGGCTCCGCAATCAGCTGCTGCGTATAGGTATGCGACACGCGCACCGGCTTTTGGACGTTCATCGTCATCACCTTGTGACTCGTGCTCGCAGCGCTCCCGCTCTAATGCCAGGCGCCGAGAATCAGGCCCATGGCACTGAAGTTCACTGTCTGATAGCCGGCATTGATCAGGAACAGCCGCAACGGGCGCAACTCGAACAGGTAGGTCACACCCAATGCCGTACTTACAAAGGTCAGGCCGGTCATGAATCCGGCAAACAACCCGAAGTACCAATCGGCCTGCGGACCGATGAACATCGCAAGGCTCGTAGCCGCTATCAGGTTCAGCAATGCCGTCAGTCCGAAGGTCCGCGCCTTGTTGCTGCGTTGCATAGCCTCTCCGGTTACGTTCGACACGCGCATCCACGCCTTGCCGAGCAATGGCCGGTACCAGATGCCGCCGATGATGAAACCGGTTGCCGCGGCGCTGACGATGGCCAGCCAATTCAAAGAGATCGGTCCTGATGGGCCCATGACACTCTCACTTTTTTTGGCGGTTGGCGGTTAGCGGTTAGCGGTTAGCGGTTGCCCACCAACCGCGTTCGCTGTTGTGTCGGCAATGATCTCACGGACGCAGAACGATGCGTAAGGTGTAATCTGCATCCAAAATTCACGCGCGCGTCTCTACGCCATCCAGGAACGACTCATGTCCACGCCCAGATCCGGTCACATACGCGTTGGTATCGGCGGCTGGAGCTACGACCCCTGGCGTGAAACGTTCTATCCGCCCGAAGTGCCGCAGAAGAGTGAGCTCGAATACGCCAGTCGCCAGGTGACGGCGATCGAGATCAACAGCACCTTCTATCGACTGCAGAAGCCCGCGGTCTACGCCAAGTGGCGCGACTCGACTCCGGATAATTTCGTCTTCTCGATCAAGGCGCCCCGCTTCATCATGCAGCGCAAGGTGCTCGCCGATGCCGCGCCGGGCATCGAGAAATTCATCGACAGCGGCATCGCCGAACTGCAGACCCGACTCGGGCCGATCCTGTGGCAATTGGCGCCGACCCAACATTTCGACGCCGGCGACCTGGAACGATTTCTCGAACTGCTGCCCGCCACCACGGGCGGCCTGCCTTTACGGCACGCACTGGAAGTACGCCACGAAAGCTTCCTGAATGCGGAATTCCTGGCGATTGCCCGTAAACACGGCGTGGCAGTGGTATTCGAGGACGATGCGAAATACCCCGGATGCTCCGATCTCACGTCGGATTTTGTCTATGCCCGCCTGCGCCAGAGCGTGGCGTCCGTGACGACCGGCTACCCGCATACAGCTTTGTCCGCCTGGGCTGAACGGGCGAGAGCATGGACAAAAGGGGCGGAGCCAACCGACCTGCCGCGAGTCGAACCCAAGGTCAAAGCCAAGCCCGTGGCACGCGACGTCTTCATCTTCTTCATCAATGGCGCCAAGGAACGCGCGCCCGCTGCGGCTTGCGAACTGATCTCGATGCTGCAGGAATGAGAGAAGAATTTCCCCGCTGACGACAACTCTCGAGGTTGCTTCACTTCTACAGCGACTTGATCCGCTGTTGCATGTAGGCACGCTCCATTGCGTTCGCCGTCAATTCGAGCGCGCGCTCATAGGCCTCTCGCGCGGCTTGTTTGCGACCAAGCCTGCGCAACAGGTCGGCGCGCGCAGCGTGAAAAAGATGGTAGTGCGTCAGTGCGGCAGCCAACCGATCGATCAGATCCAATCCCTGCTGAAGACCGGCGTGCATTCCAACGGCTACAGCCCGATTCAGTTCCACGACGGGAGATGGATTGATCGCGGTAAGCTCACCGTAGAGCGCAGCGATCTGGCGCCAGTCCGTGTCAGAGGCAGTCACTGCTTCGGCATGCACGGCGGCGATGGCTGCCTGCAACTGAAACGGCCCGAGTCGATGCTCGCTTAGCGCTGCTGCCACGAACACACGGCCGGACTGGATCTGCTGCTGATCCCACAATGACCGATCCTGATCCTCCAGCGTGACCAGCATGCCTGCCGCATCCACGCGTGCCAGGCGTCGCGAGTCATGCAGCAACATCAGAGCAAGCAGGCCGATATTCTCCGGCTCGCGCGGCATCAGATCGCACAACATCTGGCCGAGTCGCAGCGCCTCGGTGCACAACTCGCTGCGAAGCAGATTCTCACCCGTTGTCGCCAGGTAGCCCTCATTGAAAATCAGGTAGATCACCGCCTGCACGGACGACAGGCGCTCGTGCAGAACGTGATCGCCAGGGATAGCGTAAGGAATACCGGCGTCGCGAATTTTCCTCTGCGCACGCACCAGTCGCTGCGCCAAGGTCGCTTCCGGGACGAGAAATGCGCGCGCGATTTCGGCAGTCTGCAGTCCACCAAGAGTGCGCAGGGTCAATGCGACCCGGGCCTCCTGGTTCAACGCCGGATGGCAGCAGGTGAAGATCAGCCGCAGGCGGTCGTTGCCGGCCGATTCATCTTCAGCGTCCGGGTTCATGGATTCCTCCGACTCGGCAAGCTCAGCTTCGTATTGCAGGGTATCTTGCGCGGACCGGCGCGTTCGATCGCGGCGCACGGCATCGATCAGCTTTCGATGAGCGGTCGCGGTAATCCATGCACCCGGATTGAGTGGTACGCCCTGTTCCTGCCAGTGCGCCACCGCCGCGGCGAACGCGTCCTGCATCGCCTCCTCTGCCAGCTCGAACGAACGGCACAGACGAATCAAGGTGGCAATGATTCTTCCATGCTCATGGCGAAACACCCGTTCCAGCGCCGCTGCAGCCGCGGTTTGCGATGACACCGCGACCCGCCCGACGTCAACGCAATGACGGTGTCGCGATGGGTCGAATCTCTACCGAGCCCGCACGCCCCTGGCACGCCGTGGGAATCTGCGCTGCCCAACTGATCGCTTCATCCAGATCTTTGCAATCCAGGATGTAATAACCGGCCAGTTGCTCTTTGGTTTCGGCAAAGGGACCATCCACGATCATCGGCTTGCCGTCCTGGATCCGCACCGTGGTGGCAGTGCGCGTCGGCTGCAATGGTTCCGCCCCGTGAAAAATCCCCTGTGCTTTGGCAGCCGCCATGAGCGCGACATGCCCCTCATAGATCGCATTCATCTCCGCTGCGGAAGCTGCGGACATTTCCAGCTCACGGCTGTAGATCAAAAACATGTAGCGCATCGGCGTTCTCGTCTAGGTTCCAGATAAAGCATGTGTCTCAACAGGCACATGGAGCTTGCAGGGGCCAGCTCGAAGATGACCACTTCTGCCGATTCGAGCCCTGCGTACTCCATGAGCCATCCTATTTCCCGCTCAAGCCGCGCTATGGGTTGTACTCTGGGTCGCACTCTGGGCCCGACCAACCATCGGCGGCGGCAGGGTCGCTACGACGCTCGCGCGCTGCATATGACGCTCGAAGTATGCGGTGAGTTGCCGCATGCGACCGAAAATCGCACCACTCTCCGGCATCTTCTGCAGATAGAACAGGATGGGCAACAGGTTCGCGTCTGCCAGGGTAAACGCATCGCTGACTAATCCGCCTTTATCCGCAACGGCGGTCTCGAGCATATTGAATTGCTTCTCCATGCTCCCCAGCGTGGCATCGATGCGCTTGCGATCCGGGGAACCGTCGGGGGTTTGCGGAAAGAAGTAGCCGCCCAGATATTGGCGCACCAGCACCGGATCGACGTGGGTGTTGACGATCGATATCCACTGCTCGGTGCGCGCGGCATCGACCGGATCGGCAGGCATCAGGGATGGCCCCTCGAACACCCTGTCGATGTACAGGCAGATGGCGCGGGACTCAGCCAACGTGACCTCCCCGTGCCGCAGCGCGGGAATCTTTCCGGCCGGATGAATGGCATCGATCTCAGGTGAATGCGGCATGGCCGCCAGCAGCGTGTAGGGCGCTCCTTTCTCCATGCAGACAATCCTGGTGACCCAGACGTAGTTGCTTTGCGGCGCGCCGATGATCTGAAGCTCAGCCATGGAATAAGTCCTCGGGATGATTGAAGTCTGGGTGATTTGGCGGTCACGTTCGACCGACCGCCTGGCCGCCAACGACGTTCCAGACGGCCTGAATCGACAGGTGAAGCGATTTATTTCTTGCCTGCCTTGTTCTTTTTACCCGTTGCACAGGACTTCTGGGTAACCGATGGCATTTGCAGCGGACACGACGGCAGCATGCGGGAATGGGGAAGGCGCCGTCGCGTGAAAAAGTTGTAATGACGAACGTGCGTCGAAAATACACCGGCAGCGAGTGCCGGCTTTCTCTGCGGCCGTCCCTGGCCGCAGAGATGATCCCCGGGATGCGGCCGGTTACTTAGGCTGCTCGAACAGATCGCCTTGGGGAAAGGCGAGCATCTGACCGCGCACCAATGGAATCGGCGGACCGCCGTACGACAGGAACTCATCGTGGAACTGCTTGAGCGAGCGGGTCGGGTTCGCCGCCTGCCAATCGCTTCGCAGCTTGCGGATCATCAGCTTGCCCATCGTGTAATTGAGATAAGCCGGATCGTAGGTGCCACGCGATGCCTGCTGGCGTGCGTTACCGGCATCCTGGAACGCCTTTTCCTTGAACATCTGTTCGCACTGGGCGACCGTCATTCCCTTGGTGTGCAGTCCGATCGCGCAGACGTAACGAACATTGCGCAGCAGTGCGTTGAGAAGCTGGCCAATGTGCAGTTCAGGAGCGTCCTTGGCGAGCCCCTGCTCGACCATCATTTCCTCTCCGTAGTGAGCCCAGCCTTCAGCAAAAGCGTAACCCACGAATAGCTGACCGAAACGCCACGACGAGCGGTTTGAGTGCAGGAACTGCAGAAAATGGCCCGGCCATACCTCATGCACCGAGGTGAACAGCAAGTCGCCCTTGCCCGGCGTGTACGCGTCCTGTTCGGCCTTCGACCAGGTCGAATCCGGTGGCGCGATGTAGTACGTCGAAGGCAGATCTTTTTCGTACGGCCCGGGAATATTGATATAGGCGAAGTTCTGCCGCCTGTATGCCGGCGCCTCCATTACCAGTGCCTGTTCGGTTCCGGGGATCGAGGCGATGTTGTGGTCGAGAATGTATTGGCGCAGTTGCGCGAGCTGGCCGCGGGCGCCCTCTACCGCGCCTCCCTCCGGTTTGTCGGAATTCATCTTCTCGACGCAGGCCTTGATGCTCTTGCCGGCGGCGAACTGCTTGCACGCCGCATTCAGTGCCGCCAGGTTCCGATCGAGATCGGCACGGCCGATCTTCTCCAGTTCATCGAGCGGAGTCGTGACGCCTTCCGTCATTTTCACCATCGCGGCGAAACGTTCTGGGCCGAGCGCATATGCATTGTTGGCCTGCGCCTTCTGCGATTCCAGCCACTGGGCCATCTCCGTCATCGCCTGAGCCGCCGGCGCCAGCACCGTCTTCAGTTCATTCTGCAGCGCATCGTCTTTCACTTCCGCGTACGCCTGCGGCACATCCTTGGTGTAGAACTCGGCAAAACCGTTGAAGCCGGCAATGCCGTAGTCGATGAAGGTCTTCGGCAGCGGCGCCTGCAGGTTAGTGCGAATCTGCGCCACTGCCTCCGGAATGGCTTTGGCGTACTTGATGAAGGCACGCAGCCGCTGATCCAGCGGCGCGTACGGCACGGTCACATAAGTACTGGGGTCCAGCCCGTTGTCGAAGTAGTAGGCCGGGTTCGTGAAAGGAGAACGCGCGTCGCGCAGCCAGAATAGGTCGTTGTCGATGCGTGCGATCAGGTAGTCGCGCTGAAAACGCTGCTCCTGTGAAACCATCATCGCATCGTTGAAAGCGGCCGCATGATCGCGGGCAGCGTTAAGTCGCTCGATCTCCTTCTGCATGCCCGCGGCACTCCAATCCGGGAGCTGGCCGTCGAACTCGTGGCGACCGGCGCCGGCAGCGTAAGAAGGATTAGCCTTCAGGTAGGCCTCGAGATAATCATCCACGTACTTCGGCCAGTCGGCGGCGGCAGGCGCTTTGGGTGTGGCGGCTGCGGTTTCAGCGGCGGGCGAGGTTGTTTTCGGTGAGTGGTCGCAAGCGGCAAGGGCGGCAACCAGCAGGACCAGCATTGCAACGCGCGGCAATGGAGCGAATCGCGAACTTGAATACGCCATGACAGGAAATCCCCCGAACATGAAAAGTATGAGTTATGAGACGCGCGCAGATCATACTCGCGCAGCGGGCTGCGCCGCACAATCCTCATGGCGCGTCAGGGGGTTGGCGCACGGGGACCGTCAGGATTGTATGCATTGACCTAACAATAGCGGCTGTCGATCTGCGCGCGACAACCACAATCCGGCCCACGACTATGGATTTTTCCCCGTGTTACCTACGGCGGATCCTGGCATCCGCCGTAGGCCGGTACACCGAAACCTCAGAATCCCATTCTCAGCATCACCCCATAGGTGCGCGGCGGATTGGTCAGATAGCCGACACGAGCGCGCGTCCCGCGCTCCCGATCGACTGAAAGCAGTGCCTGCTCATCCCACAGATTGTTGACGTACGCAGCCGCCTCCCAGCGTTCCGTCTTCACGCCGAAGCGCAGATTGCCGAGCTGATAGTCCGGCAGCTCGGTGCGGAAGGTGAACTGGGTGATGGTGGGATCGCCGAATGCGAAAAATCCCGGCGCGCCAGGACACCCGACGCAACCGAACGGCGGTTCCTGGTCCGCGAGCTGGGTCCACGACGAACCCACGTACTGATAGGTGAAATTGGCGAACCCGTTCAACTGCGAGGAGAACGGCCAGCTGTACGTGGCGGTTGCAGCGCCCTGGAACTCCGGTGAAGTGGGCAGGCGGTTGCCGTCGCGGATACCGGCAATCGGAGTGCCATCGCCCGCCAGCCGTGACTTGGTGATTTCAGCCTTCACGTAGGTTGCGGACAGTCCGAGGTCCCAGTTGTCGCTGGGACGTGCGAACAATTCCATTTCGCCGCCGATCGCCTGAGCCTTGGCGTTCAGGACGATGCGGGAAGAGCACGAGCCGGCATCGGCAATCACCTGCAGGTCGTCGATATCCGAATAGAACGCCGCGACGTTGAAGGTGACGCGACCGTCGGCCAGCCGCGTCTTTGCATCGAGCTCGTAGTTGATGACCTTCTCGTCGCCGAAATTGGGCTGGCCCGAATAAGTCACAAGATCCTGGGCTGTGCACAACGTGACGTTCAACGGATCGTTGATGCCGCCGAGCCGGAACCCCTTAGAGACCTGCGCGCTCAACAGCACGTCATTGTCAGGCTTGAAGGAGAGGATGACACGCGGCGAGAAGCCGTCCGAATCGGTCTTGCCAGGCTGGTTGGTGTAGCCCTGGTCGGCGAACACCCCGGCGAAGGTCAGCACGCGGTCTTCCTTGAAGTCGTAGTAACGGATACCGCCCGTCACACTCCACTGTTCGGAGAAGCGGAAGGTCGCCTCGCCGAATGCGGCGAACTGTTGGAACTTGTACGACAGGTCGGAGAAGTACGGCGTATCGGGCGGAGCGCCGAAGGACGAGCTGGGGGGCAGGTTCACGCTGGCGAGGAAAGCGTCGTAGCCCGGCGTCGGCAAGTTCTGCCCATAGTCCCGGTCGATGTGCTGATAGAAGGCGCCAATCAGCCATTCCAGCGAACCGCTGGTATCGGATTGCAGTCGCAGTTCCTGGCTGAAAGCCTTCAGGTCGGTCGTGTCGTACAGTGGCGAATTCAAGCGCACGTCGGCAGGCGTACCTCCCAGCTGGAAAGTGACGCTGCCCGACAACTGACTTGCATCGCGCAACACCACCACATCGCGGTCCGTGTATGAGCTCACCGATGTGAGGGTCAGGCTGCCAAGACCGAACTCCATCTTCAGGTCGGCCAGCCTGAATTCATCGTCGATGCCTTCGCGCAGTTGCGTCACCTGGCCGCGATCGCCGGGAGTCACCGGCGGCTGCGTGGTGGTGTAAGGATTGCCGAGAATGTTGTAGTCGTCGATACGCGGATAGCCGTCGGTCTGCAGCTTCTGATACACCAGTCGCGGCGTAATGGAGATGTTCTCCGAAGGCTGGAACAACAGCGCTATGCGGCCGCCCTTCTTGTCGCCGCCGTTGACGTCACTGTGCACGGCACGATCGGGATAGAAGGAGTCGATGAAGCCGGCGAGTTCATCGTAGTAACCGACGACGCGCAGTGCCGTGCGTTCGCCCAGCGGAAAGTTCATCGCCGCCTTGAGACCGCCGCCGAATTCCGAATGAGTACCGGTGGATGCATTCGCTTCCACGGCGCCTTCGAATTTGCCGAGCACTGGCTGCTGCGTGATGTAACGCACCGTACCCGAAGACGACCCCGCACCGAACAGCGTGCCCTGCGGACCACGCAGCACTTCGAAGCGCTGCATGTCGAAAAGATCCAGGTCCGGCGTGAACAGCGCTACCGAGATCGGCGACTCGTCCAGATAGATTCCCACCGATTCCTTGACGCCAGGCTGGTCGCGAACCACCTGGCCGGCACTGATGCCGCGAATGGCGACCTGGCTCTGGCCCGGTCCCAGGTCCGTCATGATGAGGCCGGGCACGTTGCGCGCCAGCTCGATGACGTTGCCGGCGCCGGACTGGCGGATCTGTTCGTCGGTTTTCGCGGCCACCGAAAATGGCACATCCTGCAGATCGGTGGCGCGTTTCTGCGCGGTCACGATGATTGTCTGAATGATGTCTTCACTGCCGCTGGCAGCGCTGAACGACAACGCTGGCACTAGCATACTCACCAATAGAAATAAGCATCGTTGCATGATGTTCTCCCCTGGTAATTCCCTGACAGTTGTTGGATTACTGCTGCGCGCTACCTGCGAACCTCGCGATTTTTTCCAGCGCCAGACCTGACGATAGCTGTCGAGCGACAGGCCAGCGGGAGGCCTGCGCTCACTTTCGGCGAGCGATGGTGAGCATCATGTGCATGCCCACCATCGGATTCGCCGCGGCGCAACCGGCTATTGGAACTTGTAGATCGCCTTCGCATTCCAGAACCGCCCGCGCGGACTGTGCTGGCTCTGCACGTAGCCATACAGGTCCGTGTCGCCGTCGCCGACGGCAAACGGCGGCTTGCGGTCGAATGCGTTGTCGAGGCCGACCAGCAGCTTGAGATTTTCAACGCCGGTGTAACGCAGCTGCAGATTCACGGTCGTGAAGGAAGCCACGTCCGGTGTCTTGACCGTGTCGTAGTCCAGCACGCCGTCGAAATCGACATCGGGCGTATCCTGGAACGGGCCGACGTAGTTCACGCCGACGAACGCTCCCCACTGCTCCGTGCCCCAATCCGCCGTGAGCGCCGCACGATCCTTGGGATACTCGTACTCGCCCGCCAGCGGCCGCGTGACAAATCCCGTACCCGCGTTGTTGAGCTCGACGCGATCGAAATCGATCAGGTGCGTGTAGCTCAGGCTCGTGGTCAGCCTGCCGGGCCCGAGGTCCATGCTGTAGTACCCGCTGAAGTCGACACCGCGCACCTTCTGTTCGCTGATGTTCTGGAAGCTGACCGCAATGGTCTGCAACTGCCCGAGCGCCTCGCCCGGCAGCGGCGTACCGCGCACGCAAACATCGCTGACCTGCGTCTGGCAGAACGTCTGGTAGAGATAGCCGAACGGGACCCTGTCGATCTTGTCTTCGACGCGGATATCCCAGTAGTCCACCGAGAATTCGAGGGCGGGAGTGGGCTTCCACGAGACACCCAGGTTGTAGGTCTTGGATTTCTCCGGCTTCAGGTTCGGGTTACCCGAGAAGATCAGGTTGTAGTCGGTGTTGGCGCAATAGGTCGGGTTCACCGCGCAACCGAACGTATCGGTGAAGAACAGCGAGTCCTGGGACGGGCCGAGGCCGATTTGCGCGAGCGAAGGCGCACGGAAACCTTTGCCCCACGAACCACGGAAGGCCAGCTGGTCGATCGGCGCCCAGCGCAACGCCACCTTCGGATTGGTGGTATCGCCGAAATCACTGTAGTGATCGTAGCGGCCGGCGAGCGACAGCTCGAGGCTCTTGAGGATAGGTATTGCGAACTCGACGAACGCCGCGTAAGTCTGGCGCGAGGCCTCAGCGGAAACAGCCTCCGTACCGAAGATCAGTCCACGCTGGAACTGGTCGTCCGGAATATCGGAGATGGATTCCTCGCGCCATTCGCCGCCTGCGGCCATACGCACCGGACCTGCCGGCATGTCGAACAGTTGCCCGGAAATCTGCGCTTCGTAGCCCTCCATGTTGGAGACGCCACGACGCACCAGGCTGGTGGTGATGGAGTCGATGACCGACTGCGGGTTCTGCGTGGCGCCGAATGGATTGTAGCGGCCCGCATCGATCTCGTTCTGCAGGAAGTCGGTGCGCACCCAACCCATGGAGCGATCGCCACTCTGCTCGGATTTGCTGCGCGCACGCTGGGCGGAAACCTCCCAGTCCCATCCGGACAGGTTGCCCCTCAGTCCCACCACACCGCGCAGGTTGTTGGTTTCGATATCCCACTGCCTCGCACCGGCGTCGACCGTGCGATAGCGGCCAATAGCGATGGCTGTTGCATCGGGAAAGGGATTACCCGGATTGGTGATGGGCACGGTCATGTTGGCCGTTTCATCCAGCGGCGTGGGCGCGCCCTGTGCGACTGAGGTGTTGTGCTGTAACGCAAGCTCAGCGAACAGCTCTACACCGCTACCGATCTCCTGGTGAGCCAGGATCATGGCGCCGGTGCGCTCCGATTCGGGTATCAACAGATTCCAGATGCCGAAGTCATACAGGCAGGTCTCGCCCGAGATGTCTCCCGCCGGACAGGCGGGGTCCCTGCGAGTCGTCACCGGGGGCCCGCCGGCGACGGCTGGCGGAGCCGTCACGGTAAAGCGGCCGGGATAGCCGCGCGAAGAGCGAAAATCCTGCCCGCCCCGCGCCGTCTGGTTCGCGCTGCCGAGCGTGCCGCGGTCCGTGTTCTTCAGCGTCGTGTTCTTGAAGTAGTCGAAGATCATCGTGACATTGGAGGTGTCGGTGCCCATACCCCAGACCGCGGAGACCTCCGTTTCATCGTACGGACCGTCGGTCACGCTGCCGTAATTGGCGGATAGCTCCAGGCCCTGGAAATCCTTGCGCAGGATGATGTTCACCACGCCAGCCACGGCATCCGAACCATAGACGGCGGAGGATCCGTCCTTCAGCACTTCAACGCGCTCGATGGCGGCCACCGGAATGGAGTTGATGTCGACGAAATTGGTAGTCACGCTCTCTGCGAACGCACTGATTGCGACACGCCGGCCGTTTACCAGCACCAGCGTCGCATCCGCACCGAGCCCGCGCAGACTGATGGAAGCGGCCCCGTTGGCGGTCGAATCCTGGTTGTTGCCGCGGGTGGAGAACGCGCCATTGCCGTTGGCGGGAATCTTCTCCATGAGCTGCTGCAGGTTGTTGTAGCCGGATTTCTCGATGGCGTCCCGGTCGACGGTGATGACAGGAGAAGGACTATCGAAGTCCGATCCGGCGCGGGCGATGCGCGACCCGGTCACAATCACTTCTTCAGTACCGCCCTCTGCAGCGGCCAGCGATTGCATACACGTTGCGAATATAAGACATCCGACGGCGAGCTGAGCGGCTTCGTTGCGCGCAGCAGCACGAATTACGGCCCTGACGTTCATGAGCGCCTCCCCCTTCTTATGGTGCGTCGAACGTAGCACTTGCACCACAGGCTGCCAAGCTTTCTGTTGAATTCGCAACAGTGACAAGTCAACAGAAGCGATGCAAGCAACCTGTATCGCGATCACCCAACGACGATAGTGGGATTAATCCGACAGGTGCGAAGAGAGGCAAGGGGGAAGAAGGCGAAAAAAAAGACGGCGAGAAAGGCGACTCGATGCCCGCAGATCGCAGCGCAGCAGATGGATCGCTGCGCTGCGGATATTCATGTCGAGAATCGCATCACAACCTCATCAGAACAGCGATTGCGCCAGGTACCGATAGGCACCGGGATCGGTGAGCGCGACAAACAGCAGGCCAGTAACAGCGCCGCCCAAGTGAGCGTCATGATTGATCCGGCCGTGCGGATGCTTGGACGCGTAGTACGTGTAAGCAAGGTACAAGACCGCGAACAACGGAGCGGGAATGGGTACCGGGATCGGGATGATGAACAACGATTGCGACGGAAAATAGACGATCGCAGCGAACAACACCGCCGAGATCGCACCGGAGGCTCCGAGGCAGGCGTACTCCGGATTCTTCTGCTGCTTGATGTAGGTGCCCGCGTGACTGACCAGCAGGCCGGCGAAGTACAGCACCAGGAAGCGCGCGGTTCCGATGCGACCCTCCAGCGGAAAGGCAAAGAAATAGAACGTCATCATATTGAAGATCAGGTGCATCAGATCGGCATGCACGAACGCGCTAGCGATCACCGTGGCGTACTGCTTGCGGCGCAACAGCCAGTAGGGGCGAAACAGGCTGCGGTCGATCAGCCGCGGTGAGCCAAACAGACCAATGAGGCTGGTGACGATGGTGACCAGGAAAATAATGAGAGCACCGGATAGAGGTAGATTCATTGCTGCCTTGCCTGTCGAGTTGTTGTTGCCGAGCGCTGCGCTAGCGAGACCGCACTGCTCTATCTGGTTCGCGCAGAGAAATTATGTATTGAAACCATGGCACGAAACTGTGTGATTCAATCCGCGCTCGACGGAACGTTCAGCCGTCGTGAAGCGTCTTTGAGTTCTGCTCAGTTCGCGTAACGTCCGGCAATTATGCACAAGACGGCGAGATCGCGGGGCATAGAGGAATCTTTGCCGCAAGGCGCGCTTTGATGATCGTGGCCGGCACGGGTTCGGACACGGACGATCGATTCGACTGG
Source organism: Steroidobacteraceae bacterium (assembly GCA_036498785.1). GTDB lineage: Bacteria > Pseudomonadota > Gammaproteobacteria > Steroidobacterales > Steroidobacteraceae > Steroidobacter. The sequence continues at coordinate 36,842 of DASYEW010000020.1, forward strand.
CGATTTGCTCATGCTTGCTCCGACTTCAGTTCCAAAATACCTGGCCTTGCTGGCCTTTGTCGCATCCGCGGTCTACGTGCATCGCCGAGGCAAGGTACGTCATGGCATCGCGCGCCAGCTGACCGACCACTCCACGTTCATGGCGCCCTACAACGCGCTCATGTACCTGTTCTCCGCAGTTCCGGCGCGGCCGTTCATCGAGCTGGAGCACTTTCCCGAACTGCAAAAGCTCACGGACAACTGGCACGTCATTCACGACGAGGCGCTGCGGTTGTTCGACGATGGCTATATCCGCGCCGCCGCCAAATACAACGACCTGGGATTCAATTCGTTCTTCAAGTGCGGCTGGAAGCGCTTCTACCTCAAATGGTATGGCGACTTCCTGCCCTCGGCGGCGGAACTCTGCCCGCGCACGACCCAATTGCTTGCGAGCATCCCAACAGTGCATGCGGCAATGTTCGCATTGTTGCCGCCTGGCGCACGCCTGCCATCGCATCGCGACCCCTTCGCTGGCTCGCTGCGCTATCACCTCGGTCTGCAGACGCCGAATTCGGACCGCTGCCGCATCGTCGTCGATGGCGAGTTGTACTACTGGAAGGACGGCGAAGCAGTAGTGTTCGATGAGACCTATATCCATCGTGCCGAGAACCAGACGGATGTGCAGCGACTGATCCTGTTCTGCGATGTCGAGCGGCCTCTGACCAACTCGGTGGCACGCGCCATCAACCACTGGATCGGCCAGCCATTTGCGCGCGCCGCCGCGACGCAGAATGTACCCGGGGAGAAGGTCGGCTTCCTCAACAAGCTGTTCGCGTATGTCTACCAGATCCGGCTGGTGGGCAAACGGGTCAAGGCCTGGAACCGGACGGTGTACTACATCCTGAAATGGCTGATATTCGGCGGATTGCTGTACTGGATCGTGGTGGGAACTTAGCGAGCCGCTGGCACTGGCACACTCGCGGAAAGCTCGGCTCGTCCAACGTTCGCGCTCGCCATTGCCACTTCGTTCGCTATTTCTGCCGCGGATCTTCCAGCCCCTCATCCGGCTCACACCGACCGCCGCGGATCAGCTTGATCGCCTGCGCGACGCTGCGGGCTACATTACGAACTTCCTGCTGAATGTCGGTATCGAGATCCAGCGCCTCATGGCTGGTTGCATAGGGCTTGTAGTATCCGATGTAGCGATCGATGATCGAAGTGCCGCCAGCCTGCACGAGCTTCATGTCCGTCAACCAATCCGATAACGCACGCCGCAGTACATCCGTGCCTTCGGCATCACCGTGCACGACCAACCCGAAGGCACGACCTGCGAGATGTCGCGGATAGGACCAGCCTTTCAGCTCAAGGGCTTTCGCCTTCGCCGGATCCTTGCCATGCGTACTGCTTGGATCCGGATTGCCGCCGTCCGCACACACTAGCCGATCCAGCATCAGCTTCAGGCCGCTCGGGGCCTGATACCAATACACGGGCGTGACGATCAGTACACCGTGCGCTGCCACCCAGCGTGGATAGAGCTCATTCATCCAGTCCGGCGCTTGGCCGAGAGAGTGGTTCGGATAACACGAGCAGGGCCAATGACACAGCGGCATCGCGGTCGATACACAGGCCTTGCAGGGATGGATTACGCGCCCGTATTCCGAAGAAAGCGCACTAAGATCCAGCAGATCGACATCGCACTGAGCCGTCGCCAGCGCATCCTTCGCGATCTGCGCCAGGCGGAAGCTCTTCGACATCTCGCCGGGACAGGTCTGGTCGTTACGAGCCGCGGCGCAAATCAGCAGCACGCGCGACTTTGCCTTTACATCGGCATGCTGTCCGGCCGCAGCCTGAATCCTATCGCGAGTCTCCAGCCATTCCACTGACAACTGATAGTCAGGATCGGCAAAGCCTGAACCGGCGCGGCGGGTGAGCGGCGACTTTCGCGAAGCGTGGTAGTTGCTCCAGGCCACTTCGATAACGCGTTCGACGGCGTCCGCCTCGGCCGCAAAATTCGGGTCGTAGTAGCGTTGCCTGGCCCGCCGCTCGAACTCCTCGCGCGATAGCGACTCGGCGCCCTGCCCTTTGCGAACGACGGGCACTGCAGTGCCATGGGGCGATTTTTCTGCCACGGTCAGTCATCGAGTGCGACACGGATGATCCGCTTGAGCCGATTCAACGGCCTGGCAAAAGGCAGAGTTCCGGCCGGCAACCGTGAATGGCACACGCTGCTCTATCCGCGTGTCCGCCAGCGGCAATGTGTCCGCCTGGAGAACTTCACCACCAGCGCATGAAAAACATCATGGCACGACGCCTACGACAGAACCTTTTGCAATCGCATCCGTCTCAGCTGCATCGCCAGACAATAACCAGCACCGAGGGAGCTCCTATGAAGCGGTGTCAATCAGGTAGAGCGACTATCGTCGCCGCACTCCTGCTGGTTTCCTGGTCGTTGCGCGCAGTCGCAGCAGAGCCCCTGAAGTTTGCTGACATCGCCGGATGGTGGGTCGCGGAGCCCACATATGCCGGCGAGTCCTCGCGTGTCGGCTTGCACTTCCTTGAAGAGGACGGCAAGCAATCCGTAAGACTTTCACTGCTGGCGATCGGCGGTTATGAAGTACCAATAGGCACTGTCGCGTTGGTCGGCAACACGCTTGACCTGCACCCAACGCCGTTTCCACTTACTTACGACGCAATCCAGGGCACATTGAAGGGGACGTTGCCCGAAGCAGCGGTGCCGGTTTACCGGATACCTGTGGAGTTTCATCGCAGCGAACCGCTACCAAAGCCGGCGCTCCCCGCCTGGAACCAGGTGAAACCCAAGGTGAAATGGAGTCTCGATTTGGGCAGCGCCGTATGGGCGGGGCTGGAGCGTGACGCTGCAACGGGCCGCCTGTACGTAGGCGGTGACGATGGCGTCCTGCATGCAATCGACCGCGATGGTTCGATTGCATGGACCTTCCGTACCGGAAAGGCGATCAAGGCGCGACCTGCGGTGATCGGGGATGCCGTGTACGTTGCTTCCGATTCGGGCTATCTCTTCAAGCTGGACAAGCTCAAGGGCACGCAGCGTTGGCGCGCCAAGATCGACGCAGGCAGCCCGGAGCGAGTTCCGACCACCGAGGAGAAATCGCGCTGGGATCGGTACGGATCGAGCGTGGTCGCGGACGACGCGCAACTTTACGTCGCGAGTCGCGATAAGAATCTATACGCGCTCGATATCGCCACAGGTAAGCAGCGCTGGCTGGTCGCGACGAACGACATGATGACCGCGACGCCGGTACGGTATCGGGACCTGCTGTTGTTCGCGTCGTTCGACGGCAAGGTCCAGGCTGTCACGGCTCGCGACGGCAAACCGCGCTGGACCTACGATGCCAGGCTGCCTGTCGCCGGAGATCTTGTCGTTGCCGACGACCGGGTATTCATCGGCAGTCGCAGCTATGACCTGATCGCTCTGAATGCCGCCGACGGCAGCGAGCTTTGGAAACACTACTACTGGTTCTCGTGGATCGAGGCCCCACCGGTGGTGCGCGACCAGGTGGTTTACACAGGCTCCTCCGACGCGATTGGGGTATTCGCCATCAATGTAAAAGACGGCGGGCTACGCTGGAAGACAACCGTACCGGGCTGGGCCTGGGCGCGCACTGCCATCGACGACAACACCGTCGTCGCAGGAACAGTAGGCTACGGCACGTTCCCGGGCGTGCGTAGCGGCTCACTGGTAGCGATGGATCGAAGCTCCGGTGCAATTCGCTGGCTGCACGTCAACCCGCCGAGCCAGGACGTTCTCGACAAAAAGCAGGAGTGGGGATTCGCTGCGGGGCCGCTGATTGCGGACGGCATCGTCTATGCGGCTGATCTTACCGGGCGAATTTACGCATTCGAGAAGGGATAGCTGCGCTCGATCAACTCCATGCAATCGGCCTCGGTATTCGACAGCCACCAGCCGTCGATCACACGCAGGTGTCGCTGCCCGTAATCCAGCGCGATGTTGTCCTGAATGCGCCGCCGCAGCGTCGCGTTTGGCATCTGTGCATAGTCATCAAGCTCGCCTAGCGAAATATTCAGAACGCGCGCGAGTAACGAATCGACGCCTGCGAGGACTCCCGCCGGCTTTCCGGGCGCAGGATGATTCAAAGCTTGCAGCACCCGCGCCAGCAGCGCGTCCAGCTTCGATCCCGCCGGTCCGGCTGACGACAACCCACCTGCGAGCGCAAGCACTGCAGTTGCAGAAGCGGCGGCTACGAAGCTGCGGCGTTGTACGTTCATGCGGCGAATACCTTGCGCAGATGATCGGCCAATCGCAGGCTCAGCGTAACAATGTTCAGGGTTGGATTGCCCTGGCCATTGGTCGCGAAGACCGAAGAGCCGGCGATGAAGAAATTATGCATGCCATGGACTTTGCAGTTGGCGTCCACTACTCCCCGCTTTGGATCCGCATGCATGCGAGTTGTACCGCAATGGTGCCAGCTGCAACCCATGTTCGAAGGCCACTCGGTGGCATCGAGGTCGATAGGAATTTGCAGGCGTGCGACCCCGGAGGCGCTGAAAGCTTCGACGATATGCGCGGCAGCGACCTTGATCGTGTGCCGGTCGAGGTCGGTCAGTCGCCATTCCAGACGCGGCTCCAGCATGCCCATGGCATCGCGCTGCGTCCCCAAAGTCACGCGGCTCGAAGGATTTGGCGCCTGCTCCTGCAGTGTCACCAGTTTGTAGAAAGTCCGTTCCCTGCCCAGTGCCCGGTCGCTGGCGATGGATGCCGCTTCATCCACGGAGCTGGCAATCGTTCGCAGCTTGTCGGCCATCTTCGTCACCGATGAGGCCGAGGTGATTTCCTGGCTGCGCGAATGCAGATAGTAGTCGGAGAGATAGGTGGGAGAAATCCGCGCACTGTAGTTCAGCGTCTTCTCGGCGCGCTGCGTCTGTTCGCTCAGGCACAGTTTCCCCAGCAGCGTTGCCGCACCTCCGCCAGCCAGGTTGAACGGATACTTGGTGGCGCGATCTTCCTTGGTGTACAGGTTGAACGACACATCGCTGCGCAAGGGAAAAATTCCGGCGGTGTCCACCTGTATGTGATCGGCGAAATAGCGCCCGACATTGTCGTAGGCATTGCCGATGCCGGTTTTGATCACGTCGTTGGAGCTGAGCAGCAGCCGGGGATTCTCGATACCGCCTGTCGCAAGAACGTAGTGCTTGGCCTTCACCGTAAAGCGGTTGCCAGCGAGCGTCGCCACCTGCAGCCTGTCGATGAGCGCACCGTTGGCAGATGGATCGAGGCGTGTGACGTTCGAATAGATGTAGAGACCGATGTTCTCAGCCGCCAACACCGGCGTGCGATAGCGGATTCCAAAGCGCGTCGGCGGACTGAGCTGGAGTATGGTCGATCGCACAGCCGCGCCTTTCAGTGGCAACAGGGGCGCAGCGCCAAGATTCCAATGGGCCGGATCGTAGTCGAACGGTCCCAACTCGCAGAGTTGCTGAGCACGCGGGTAATACGGGACCAGGTCCGCGCGGCGAATGGGCCAGCCGCTGTGAGGCACCCACGGCCGGGTTTCGAAATCGATGTCATCGAGCGGACCGCACCAGCCATGCCAGTGACCGGTCGAACCGCCGAAGCATCGAACGCGGGCCGTCTCCAACGGCACATATCCCAGCCCGGCGACCTCACCTTTCGCTAGCGCCTGCGTTTCGAGCTCGGGCTGCAGGCCACCACTTTCCAGCAGGACGATCTTCAGGTTCTGATTGCGCAGCTCGGTGGCAATCGTGATTCCGGCCGGACCCGCTCCCACGATGCAAAGATCGCAGGTCAGCTCGAAACCGGCCGGGACGGAGCGACCATCGATCAGCATTCGGCAAGTTTCCAGCGATCAGCCATATGAAGGATTCAGCATCGAAAGGTGCTCCTCGGGGGGTGGGGTCGGGATGGCAAGAAAGGGATGAGGAAGGGAAATAACGGATAGCGGCGAGGAAAGTTCAATCGGGGCGTTATGTTTAACGAGAGGGGGCGGCGCGGGCATACATATATATGTGTGCGTGCGTGCGTCGGACCGACGGATTGGATCCTGGCTTCGGTCAGGGCACGTATTCCAGGACCGGGCGTGAATACATCCCTGTAGCCCTTCGACGAAAACTTCCTGTTTTCGACGATCCTGGAATACGTGCCCTGACCGAAGCCAGGAGGAAATGAGGGAACGGCAACGGAAGCATGCCGACCCCGGCTGCGGTCAAAGTCATTTTTCAGGACCCAGGGGGCGAGTACGTCCTTGTAGCCCTTCGACGAAAACGTCCCCCGACTGCGGCCAGGAGGAATGGAGCGTGGGAGTGGACGGGACGGGAGGGAGTGGCACCGGAGGCCTCTGGATCTTCTACGTGGAAGCCCATTCCTGAAGATCGGGGCGTGAATCCATCCTCTCACCTTCGACCACAAACAGGAGCACACGGACCCTTACTGCGTCGCGTGCGTTAGTCCCGCTTGCTCCGCTAGCCATTGTGCGGCAGCAGCTGGGCTGGCCTTGTCTGTGTCGCGGTCGACCATGAAGTTGGCCTTGCGCATTGCTTCGATGGGAATAGCACCGATCATGGGTTGCAGGGCCTGCCGCAGAGTGGCATCGGCCGCCCTGGTCGGAGCCAGCAGCACGACCGCATCGTAGGGAAGGATGGCTTGCTGTGGATCTTCGAGAACCACCAGGTCTTCTGCCGCAATGCGACCGTCGCTGGAGAATGCGGAGATCACGTCGACATCCCCGCTGGCGACCGCCTTGTACATGAAGGTTGGCTGGAACTGGCGCTGCGCCTTGAATGCCAGGCCATAGTGAGTCTGCAGCGATTGCCATTCGGGTCGCACAAAAAACTCCAGGTCGCCACCCATGGTGAGTTGCGACGCGTGTTGCGCCAGGTCGGCAATGCTGTGGATCCCGAGGCTCGCAGCCCGGTCGCGACGCATAGCGAGCGCATAGGCATTCTCGAAACCCAGCGAGCCGAGTAGCGTTACACCGCGTTCGCGACGCAGCCAGTCACCCATCTCGCGTAGCATTACTTCGCGGGACGGCGAATCGGTCCGTTGCATGACGTTCGCCCAGATCGTGCCGGAATAGTCGACGTAGGCATCGATGTCGTTCCTGGCCAGCGCGCGAAAAGCGATTACCGATCCCAATCCTTCGCTGCGCGATACCGAGGATCCCTGCTGCTCGATGCGGGTGGCCATCAGGTCGGCGAGGATGTATTGCTCGGAGAAGTTCTTCGCGCCCACGACGTAAGCGGCCGAACTCGCGGTGAGTCGCGGTGCAACTGCGATGATCACGCCTGCGAGTAACGCGCCCGCCCCGAGCAGCACACGCCAGCGACTACGCTTTGCGGTACCGGCTTCGATCAGACCGAGCAGTTGGTCGACGAGTAGCGCGAGCACGGCAGCGGCAACGCAACCGAACAGCACCGACACCCAGTTCTCGACCTGCAGCCCGGAGAAGATGTAGTTGCCGAGACTTGTCTGCCCGACCGGTGTCGATAACGTCGCTGCGCCGATGACCCACACGGCAGCCGTACGCACACCAGCCATGATGATCGGCGCCGCCAGCGGCAACTCGACTCGCAACAACCGTTGCCGCGGCGTCATGCCGACACCACGCGCGGCTTCGAGGATGGCGGGATCGATATTCACCACGCCAGTCACCGCGTTGCGAATGATAGGCAGCATGGAATACAGCGTTAGGGCGAGTAACGAGGGTAGGAAGCCAAGCGCCGAAAAGCTGTAGCCGAAGAAGCTCTGCGACAATGCGGCCAAGGCCAGCAGCAGCGGATAGAACAAGGCAAGCAGCGCGAGACTCGGAATCGTCTGCACCAGGCTAGCGAACGCCAGCACCAGCCAACGAACGCGACGACTGCGAATCGCCAGGATCGCAAGCGGCAGACTGATGATCAACCCCATCAGCAGCGCCGCTGCACTCAACAAGATATGCTGGCCGAGATAATCCGGTAGAACGCGCCACGCCGCCGCGATGCGCTCACTCACGAGCCGCTACCTCTTCGAGCAATGAACGCACCCGCAATGCCTGGCGGCGCGGCATGTCCATAAGGGCGGCGACTTCCGCATCGGAATGATCGCGCAGCAATTCCTGCGGCGTGCCGTTGGCCACGATCTCTCCAGCGCGCATCACGGCGATGCGGTCGGCCAGCAGAACCGCTTCGAGTACGTCGTGAGTGACGAGCAGAGTCGTCAGACCCATCTGCTCGTGGAGTTTTCGATACTCGCGCCCAAGCGCATCGCGCGTGAGCGGGTCGAGAGCACCGAACGGCTCGTCCATGAGCATGATGGAAGGACGTGCCGCCAGCGCGCGGGCCACGCCGACCCGTTGCTGTTGTCCACCGGAGAGTTCCTTCGGACTGCGATGCTCGAAGTCGCGAGGCAGATCGACCAGGTCGAGAAGTTCACCAACTCGCGCCGCGATACTGGCCGCGCTCCAGTCGAGCAGGCGCGGCGTGATTGCGATGTTTTCACCGACAGTCAGGTGCGGAAACAGCCCGATCCCCTGGAACACATAACCGATCCGTCGCCGCAAAGCATAGGGCGCGAATGCCTGCACCGAAGTGCCATCGACATGAATCGAACCGGAATCGGCTTCGATGAGCCGGTTGATGGTCTTGAGCGTCGTGGTCTTGCCCGAGCCCGAGCCGCCGACCAGCGCCAGCAGCGTCCCCTTGGACACTTCGAGGCTGACCGAGCGGACCACGAAACTCTTGCCGCCATCGAAGGACTTGGCGACGCGGTCGAGCGAGATCACGGCATCCGGCACGGACGCGAGGTTTTTTGGTTGATTCTGGGCCATCCGCTACGCTGTCCGCTGCACTCCAATTCGGACCCATCAGCTGGGCCCAAAGTTGAGTGTTACATCAAAGCGCAGTACTTTGCATGGACGATGTCGATTCCCGCCCTCCCCGACCTGCATCCCGCCCATCCCGGACTGGCCGACCACAACCTGGCCCTGTTCCTGGATGTCGACGGCACGCTATTGGAAATCGCCGCTTCGCCGGACGCCGTCGTGGTGCCCGAATCGCTCAAGAAGCTGCTCAACGAACTGTCGATTCGACTGGATGGCGCGCTGGCCCTGGTCAGCGGGCGCAGCCTGCAGGTGCTGGACCGGCTGTTTACGCCGTTTCAGTTCATCGCCGCGGGCATTCACGGCTGCGAACGCCGAGAACCCAGCGGATGCATCCGCTTGCCGACGGTGGATCTCAACGTGGTTGCCGCGGCACGGGAGGATCTGCTGCAGTGGACCGGTCAAACCCCGGGGCTGCTGTTTGAGGACAAGGCGTACTCGCTGGCGGTGCACTACCGTCGCGTGCCGTTCATGGAAGCGCCGGTGCGCAACCACCTGACGGCGCTGACGCAGCGCATGGGCAGGGAATTCGAGTTGCAACCGGGAAAGTTCGTATTTGAAATCCGCCCGGCCGGATTCTCTAAACGCAGCGCCATCGAGGGCTACATGCGGCAGGCACCCTTCCGCGACCGGGTGCCGGTGTTCCTTGGTGACGATCTCACCGACGAGAGCGGCTTCGCCATCGTCAATGAAATGCGCGGCGTCTCCATCCGGGTTGGCGATGAACGGCCGACGCTGGCGACCTACCATCTGTCCAGCGTCGCCGATGCGATCCAGTGGTTGCGTGCGTTGCCGCTCCCGCAACGAAACACTTGACCATCAGTTGCTGACAACTGCTCAGAAGACGCGACGCAGAGATCGAGCGCTGAGCAACAGGGACAATGCGGCCAGCCAGTAAAGGTTGAATGCGCCGCCGCCACCACCTCCGCCATTCGCACCCGCCGGCGATACTGTGACAGTCAAAGTCGCCGCGCCCGTGCCGCCGGGGCCGGTGCAACTAAGGCCGAAGGTCGCGCTGGCATTCAACGGTCCCACTGCTTCGGTACCGGATGCCGCCTTCGTGCCGCTCCAACCGTTGGATGCGCTGCAGGTTGTCGCATCGGTCGAGCTCCATTGCAGGTTCGCGGACTGCCCCGCCGTAATGGTGCTCGAACTTGCGGTCAGCGTAACCGTTGGCGGCAACGATGACTCGGCGACCTTCATGCCGTAAGTTCCATATTGCGCAGTGGGTGCAGGCTGGCCCAGGAAGTTGAGTACGTACGTACCGGCAGTCAACTGCTGTCGCGGCACAACTCCACCACCGATGATCTGTGCGACGAGGGTCGTGCCGCGGGTGACAGCCAGCTGCGCCGTTGTCATCCGCTCGGGGAACTCCAGGTCCTGCAGCGCCAGATCGTACAAGCCGTCCTTCGGAATCGTGACCGGACTCGTCCTGAACAGTCCGCCGACGCCTTGCGTGCTCTCGATTATGTTCGCACCGCCATCCGCCGCACTCAGAGTAATGCCGAACAATGCATTGCCCGCACCGACGGGCGGCTTGGCGGCGACGAGCACCTTGACCACGCCGGATTGCAGTGAGAGCTGGCTGGTGCCCGGAGCATTGAGTGAACCGACCAGCGTGGCACCTTGTGCAACCGCTGCACGCAGCGAGGAGAACGGAGCCGGGAACGCCAGATCATCGAACTTGAGCTGATAGCTGCCGGCCGTGATCGCCGCGCTGGGAGTAAAGGAGTAAATCGCCGCAGTGGACGGATCGGCGGAAGCATCTGCGGTACGAATGTCGGAGAAAACGACCTGAGCACCCTTCGCCAACTGCAGGCTGTAAGAACCCACACCTTCGGCCGCCGCCGGATTAGCGAGGGCATAGATGTTCACGACGCCCTGCGCGGCAGTGACATTCGTCGTACCGGCGGCGTGCAGCAATCCCAGCACCGTATCGCCCTGCGTCAGACAGGCGGTAAGCGAACTGAGAGTTGCGGGGAAGTTCGCGTCGCTCAGAGTCAGCGTGTGTTGACCAGCAGCAGCGATGGTCACCGTTGTAGCCGGTGACATGTTTCCCACCGGCTGAGTGGACTGATAGGGAACGATCGCGCCGGTCGACGTGTCTGCGATACGAATTCCGTAGAGTCCGGCCAGAGCCGGACCCGAAGCGCTGGCGACGGCGAGCAGCTGGTAAGTTCCGGGGGTGGCGTTGAATGAACCCGGACCATTGAGCGCGATGACCGGGCCACTATCCGTTTCCTGCAATACCAACGTCTGCAACGAGGCCAGCGCGACAGGGAATGCATGATCCGACGAAGTCAGCGTGTAACTTCCAGCCTGCGTGATCGTGAAGCTGGTTTGCAATGCCGATTGACCAATAGCCGGCGCCGACTGCGCAGCAATCACGTCGACGTGATCGATCAACGAGGCACCGCCGGCAACCGGGGCGACCTTCACGCCGAATCCGCCGCCCGCTTCGCCGTCGTTGGCAATTGCCAGTACGTGAATGCGGTAAGTGCCCGGCGTAGCCATGAAGTCCTTCGTTGCCGTATCCGGCACGGCAGGCGCCGCTGGATAGGTGACGTTGAGTTGCGCAACGACACTCAGATCGCGAGTGACGATGGCCCGCAACGACTTCAGACTGGTCGGTGTCTGCAGATCGTTCAGCGAGATCCGGTAGTTACCGGCAGCAACCACCTGGAAGTCCTGCGGCTGCGGCAACGACGCGTCTTCCGCCGAGGTTGCACCAGCCAGCTCGGTATCGTCGAATATCGTTGCGGCGCGCGCTGTCGCACCCGCCAGCAACGCCCAGCCGCAGAGCGCCGCGATCGCGGTGATTTTCGTGAACACAATCACTCCCTCCGCGCGTGCCGACCGCATCGCGCGCCTACTTTGTTGACTTGGTTGATTCGATCGAGACGCGGCTCTGCCGCGTTAGCCTGACTGCTTTATCTGATCCAGCGCCGCCTGCGCTTCCTTCGATCCCATGAATGCACGTCCGGACTTGACAGCTGCTTCGAGGTTCTCGCGGGCCGCACCGGCATCGCCATTCTTCAGTTGCGCCATGCCCAGGTGATAGCGCATGACCGGAGAATCCGGGGACTTGTCGACCGCCTGTGCCAACAACCCCAGCGCGCCCTGATAGTCGCCACGCTTGAACTTGACCCAGCCGCGCGTGTTCAGCAGCGAAGGCTCGCTGCTGCTGCTGAATTTCTCGGTGAGCTGCTGCGCCTTCTCCAGGCTCGCAGGATCGGTGCGGTACGTGACCAGCAGCATGGCCAGATTGTTGGCCGCCACAGTCGAATGCGGCTCACGCTGCACCCACGCCTCGTAGACGCCGATGGCGTTATCCGACTTACCCTGCCGCTCATAGAGCGCCGCAAGATCGGTCGTGAGATTGCTGGCATTGGTCGCTTTGACTCCGCGTTCCAGAACTTCGATAGCGGCATCGACACTCTTCGGCTGCTGACTCGCCAGCTGAGCCAAGGCAGCTCCGCGGTACGGGATCCACCACTTCGGTGCCAGCGCGATAGCCTCGTTGAACGATGCGAGTGCGGGATCGAACTGTTTCTGCGAGGTAAGCACCTCACCCTTCAGATTCCTGGCAATGGCATTTTTTGGATTGAGCTGAATAACCTCGTCCAGCCGAGCGACTGCGTGGGCGGGTTGCTTGCGCGCAAGATCCACACGAACGACCGCCGCAAGCGGCTCGCCTGCATCCGGCTGGGCTTTCAATGCACTCTCGTACTCTGTGGCAGCGGCATCGAGCTTCTGCTCCGACTCATCCACGGTGCCCACAAGGTAGGGACCGATCGGCAGATCGGGGCGCATTTGCCTGATGTGCTCTGCCGTCGTGCGCGCGCCTGCCATGTCCTTGAGAGTGGCCAGGGTACGGAACAGCGATTCCTGCGTCGGCAGATCATCCGGTGTTTCCGTGGCAAGCTGTTCCAGCATCGGTTTCGCCTGTTCAGGGCGACCACTCTGTGCCAGCAGCTGAGCCAACTCCAGACGGACTGCGCGATCGCCCGGACTCGCCTGCGATGCGGAGCGCAAGGTCTCCTCGGCGATGGCAAGCTCGTCATTCTGCAAGTGCGCCCGCGCCAAGGCGCGCATGACGGGAATCGCGTTAGGTTGATCACGCAGCACGGCGCGTAGATCGGCGATTGCACCCGGTGCGTCGCCTTTGGCAAGCAGCAGATTGCCTCGCAGGATCAACGCATCGTTGTCGCGAGCATTCTCCTTCAGCACTTCCTCAACCAGCTGCTTGGCAGCGTCCTGCTGGTTGTTCTGGATCAGAAGCGCAGCAAGCTTGTTTCGCGCCGTGAGGCCGTCCGGCTTCACGCCGGCCGCTTCGATCACCTCCCGGTACACAGCTTGAGCCTGTTCCGGCTTCTTGTGACTTTCGTAGAATCGAGCCAGCGCCAGGCGCAGCGCGCTGCTGTCCTTCTCCTTCGCGACGAAGGCCTTCAGCTCCGCTTCGCCCTTCTCCACTCCACGCTGCGATGCAATCAGCTCCGCCAGCGCTACTTTCGCCTCGTTGTTCTCCGGTGCCACCGCGATGTTTTCGCGCATGGTCTTCTCTGCCGCAGCAACGTTCTTGGTCAGCAGGTAGAAACGGGCGAGACGATATCGGTGCGTCAGCTCCTTGGGCTGCAACTCAATGACCTTCTTCAGCTGCGCCTCCGCTTCCGGCAGGTGCTGCTGTCCCATTTCGAGATCGGCGAGCACGACGTGCAAATCAATACTGGCGGGCAGCTTCTCCAACCCGGCACGCACAACCTCAATTGCCTTGTCGCTGCGTGCATTGCTGCGATAGAGGGATGCGAGCAGTGCGATCGCGTACTCGTCATCTGGCGCGAGTTTCACCGCCGCTTCGGCATCCTCGAATGCGCCGGGTACGTTTCCCAATTGTGACTTGGCAGCACCGCGCACCGTCAGCAGCGGAGCGTTCTTCGGATCCTGAGTCAGCCCGGGCTCGACCAGTTCCATGGCACGATCCGGCAATCCGCTGAGCAGGTACAAACGCGCCAGGGCCGCCCGAGCCGGCAGGAACTTCGCATCCTGGTCGATCGCGGCCTGATACTGGCCGGCGGCGTCGCGCGGATTTCCAAGCCGCTCATTGACCTGCCCGACGTGGTAGCGGGCGTTGGGGTCGTTCGGATCGATCTGCAGCGCATTGCGGAACTCGACGCTCGCCTTCTCGTAGTTGCGCGCGTCGAAATACTTCTGGCCTTTCTCCAGATAACTCGCCTTGCGTTCCTGGGCTCCACCGCAACCCGTGCTCGCCAGCAGCAAGGTCGCAACCAGTGCGCCCACGCATACACGGAATGTCGCTGTCATAATCCTTCGAGCCCGTTTTGATTGGAGAATTTCTGTCTGCAGGAGGCGCGATTCAGGTGCCGCGCTGATCGATTACGATCGTATGCGCCGTCCTTGACGATGGTGTGACAGCGAGGTTTCAGGCAATGCCGCGCGACGCGCAAACCACTAGAAAAACCAGTGCGGCAGCCGCCGGAAAGCGCCACGCCCGCGAGGTGGTGCCGAGCAGCGTTTCCAGTCCATAGAGCAGCGTGATGAGCTTGGCGATGCTCTCCCCGAAGGTGGCCGGCGTTGCGATGGATCCGGGCAGGTTCGGCACCGCCACAGCAACGAAGATCACCAGCACGTCCAGCGGGCTGACGCGAAATCTCCGGTCGCTCGACAAGCGGAAGCGCACGATGATCGATGCCACCAGAAAGCCGTAGATGATCCATTCCACGCCCACGAGAGAGGCACCCGTCACATCGATCTGCCGATCGAAGTACACCCCCATCACGATGGTCACATACAGCACGGTCTTATCCACCAGACCTGCTTCGCCAACTCGCCAGCGCCACAGCACGGATATCGCCAAAACCACAGCTAGCAGCGCAGCCATGATCCGCACGTCCAGGCTGGGAGTCGGACAATCGAGCGAGATACGAACCAGGAACGCGGTGACGGTTGCCGATATCGTTAACAGTGCCCAGTAAGGCAGGTGCCGGGGCAGGCACAGCCAATGAACGGCACGACCCAAGTTAGAAGCTGAGTTGCCGCTGACCGCGGCCGGCGCAGCCCGCCAGCGCCAGCCGACGTGCGCCGCGAGATGCAGCAGACCGACGGTTGCAAACGAAAACGCGGCGAATATCGCGACGATGGTCAGATCGGACTCGTAACGCAGGAACCACGCGGTAAGGAACAAGCCGCCTTGCAGCAGGTAGATCGCAACCACGGCTTCGTGATGATCGAAGCCCAATGCCAGCAGGCGATGATGAATGTGGTTGCGATCGGCATGGAACGGAGAATGTCCGGCCATGATCCGCTGTGTCATGACCATCAGCGTATCCACGATCGGCACACCTAACAGTAGCAGCGGCAATGCCGAGCTGAGTGGAATTGCCAGATCCTGCGTCAGAACGATGGAAAGCACCGCCGCACTGAACCCCAGGATTTGGCTGCCCGCATCGCCCATGAATACCCGCGCCGGATGGGTATTGAAGCGCAGGAAGCCGAGGATCGAACCGATGATGACGATGGCCGCCGGCCCGACGAACGAATTGCTGTACGTGATCGCGAGCAGCGCCAGTGCAGACAGGGACAGCAGCGTGGTGCCGCCCGCCAGGCCATCGAGCCCATCGGCGAGATTGATCGCATTGGTCACGCCGAGGACGAACAGAAACGTCAGCGGCAGGCTGATGAAAGCGGGCATGAGATGCCGGTCGGTCAACGTAATCGAGCTGACGCTGACATCGCCCCAGATCATGATGATCAGCACGGCGATGATCTGACCGGCGAACTTCGGCCCCGCGCTCAGCGTCACGCGATCGTCCCAAATGCCGAATAGCAACAACACGACGACAGCCGCGAGATAGGCAAGCATCGGTTGGGCGAAGTGCCCGGACAACGCGAGGGCGAGCAATGTTCCCGCCGCCATCGCAATACCGCCAACGCGCGGCACTGGCACCGAATGCACCTTGCGCTCACCGGGTGCGTCGACGAAATTCCAGCGCACCGCCATCTTCATCAGCAACGGAATCAACGCCATGGTGACACTCATGGCGAGCAGAAAGCCGAGCAGCAGTTGCATGCGCCGGATCCCGATCAGTCGGGAATGTAGGGTTCGAGCCGCGGTGCGATGGTAGCCGCGAACTCGGACAAGCGCCGATCACCGGCATCGATGGCTTCACCGGTTCGCATCGGCGTTATCAGGCGCACTAAGGCTCCATCGGTACGGTGACGGGTGAATGAGTCCCAGGACAGAAACCATTTTGCCAGGTACTCATTGGTGATCACCCGGCCGCGCTGCTGGAACCAGTAGTAGACGAGCTGCCGCTGGTTGCCCAACTGGATCTCGACACGATTCACCCGTAACGACACGCCGTTGACCTGCACTCCGGGCACGGTCACTTGCTGCAGGTCGGCGATTTGCCATCCGCCAGCTGGAAGGCAGACACGCGGGGAATGTGTCGTACGGCCCGCTTCCTGGGTGTCGTACCAGGCCACGAAGAAATTGACCAGGTCACGGTTGCTGCGGACGAAATCCGTCATCACATAGTCGTTGAGCTTGAGGGCATCGAGATAGATGCTTTCGAGCGCACTACGCTTGCCATCCCAGGTTCCGACGCGGTTGGGGAACGAAACGAATGCCTCACGTTGCGGAATGATCTCCGTGCGTTCTGGCATTAGCGGCGCGGCCACGAAAAGCAGTGCGAGTAACGCAGCACTGGCAATGAAAGGGTGAGGCAGCTGCCGGGTTGCACGATCCGCGCTCCGCGGTGCTGGTTCCGGGAACTGCAATCCGAACACATCACGCCACGGCCGTGCGTCCTTGCCGATCCGTGCCAGCAGCATCAGCTCGAGCAACATGACCGAGACACTTGTCATGAAGACAGCCCATCCCTGGAATTGATGCAGAAAGCCCTCGGCCATGGAGATGCCGTAATGCTCCACCATGACGCCGATCATGCCGATCCGGAAACTGTTCATCAGGATCGTCACGGGAATGCTGGAAAGAAACAATACTGCGCGCTTCCAGGTTGCGACCTTGAAAAAGTACGCCATCAGGAACCCAAGCGTCATCAGCGGGAACAGGTAACGCAGGCCGTCGCAGGCCTCGGCCACCTGCAGCTTATAACCACCCAGATCGATCACGTTGCCCTCGACATAGACACTGATGCCGAACGCTCGAATGAAAACCACACCTATCTGGGAAGAGATGAGTTGCAGGTGCGCCGAGAAGGCCTGCAGCAGGAACTCCGGCAACGGAATCATGAACAGCAGAATCAGCAATGGCACCCACAGGATCTTGAAGACCTGCCAGCCTGTCAGTGCCAGGACGAGACCGTAGATGGTGACCAGCAAGGCGTACTGCTGCAGCACGTAGAACGTGCCGATATCACCGATGACTTTCAGCAATCCGCCCAGTACGACAATCCCGACGCCGGCCCAGGATCCGACAAACCTGGCCTGTTGCAGCTCGGGCTTTCGTTGCCATATCAGGAATGCTGCGATGATCGGGATAAGCACACCGTGACTGTATTCTTCACGGGAAAACCAGGTATCCGCCATCCGCAGGACACCGGCGTGGAATACGGTAAGCGCAACCGCGAAGGCAGCGGCAATCAGGATCCAGCTGCGCGCGGGAAGCTCGTAAATCAGTGCTGGAGTCTTCGCGTGCACTTAACTGGCTCTCTTATGGGGTGTCCGCATGTAAGCCAGTCACTGTAGTCAGATTGCATGACGAATCCGTGTCGGTCGCACGGTGTCTCGCTCACCTCAAGCCCGGTGGCACGCAATCGCCAATGGGAGTCGCCGCCCTGAAGCGCGAACGTGTTGCCATTACCAACCGGCCATCAGACAGATCGACCGCGCCAAACTGCGAGTGGGATTGTTTCGCCTGCTCAGGCCGGTATGCGCGCGCTCGCGGAGCGTTCCAGGGCACTGAAGGATGCTCGATGGCCGGAACTGGTTTGTGTCAGGTGATAACGCGCCGGTTCGTAATGATTCTGAGCCGTAAAGGGCGCCAGAAACTTGTCTGCCACAAGATCCTCGCGGACGAAAAATGCGTTCGCTCCGGTCAAGGAACACCCCACCAGGGCATAACCCTTGCGCCGCAGGGCAACCTCCAGGAATTGCAACGATGCGCCAAAACAATCGTCCCCGCTCCAGACGTGACTGGCGTCGTAGTCCATGCAGAACACAATCGGCGGAGGAAATTTCGCGTTGTACTCGATCACCACTACGCGGGGCCTGACGATCGTGATAGCGTCGAAGACGTGGAAGTCGTTACCGTCGATATCCACCGAAAGCAGGTCGATCTCACGACTCGCACCGGTCGGTGACAGCAACTCGTTGATATTGTCCCTGGTAATGAAGGAGTTGATGACCTTCAGCGCACCGGCCGCGATCGTTTTCGGCAGCGCACGGCAAATCTCCTCGGTCGCTCGCGGGTCGCCTTCTATCCAGATGCCCTTCCAGCCGCTGAACAGCAGGGCATAGGAATTGTTCTCCAGGCCGTTGCCGATACCGAATTCGACGAACGAGCGATCCGTGGTGCCTATCCGATTGAAAATCTCGCAGATAAACCCGTCTTCGTCGGTCTGCGAGTAGACCTTCCTGCCGAACGGCACCAGGCTACGGGGATCGCTGTAACGCGCATCTTTCTTCAACGCGATCAGCGTGTCCTGCAACTGCTGCTGGCACAATAGCGCCTGCGATTGCAGCAGCCTGGCCAGCCCCTGAAGCCTGGTGTTGAAACCTTGGAGTCCGCTCCACATCGACGACGAGACCTTCTGTTTGATTCACATTCGGCAGCGGTGCCGGCATTACGCACTATGAGACTCGTTTGTTACAGGCAGGTATTCCCGCTGCGGGTACGACATCACAGCGGCAATCCGTCCTGCCGACGACGCAGTTCCCGGCACTTGCAGTCGATCATGTACTCGTACCACGAACGCAGCAGGCTGAACGTCAGTCCGGCACGACCGTCCAGAAACCCCCGTTTCAGAACATAGAGCATCAGGAACATGATCAGCGGACGACCAGGCAGCCGGTAGACGAGACTCTTCAATGCTTTGCGCCGCCTGAGAGGATCGGTTGCAAGCAGATCCCCGACCTGCAGGGGCGCCCCATTACCCGTCATCATCAGTCGAGCTTCCATGCTCGAATAACGATCGTGCCGGGCGATCCAGGCCGAAAAGCCTTTGTTGAAGGGATAGTGGTCGAGATGTCCCTGCAACCTGCGGGTTTGCCCCGAGGTACAGTATTCCTCGTTGATCGCCCGCTCGACCCAGACCTGCCCGATACGTGCCACGCGACCGAACCATGTCGGGTAACCGCTACTGCGTTTGATCCAGCGCCCGAACAGGTGATCTCTTCTGCGCAGTAGGTACATGCTGACTTCCGCCGGCGCGTGTGCGGCAGCCTCGAGCAACTGCTCGCCCAGATCGTCTGGAACCCTCTCATCTGCATCCAACATCAGCACCCATGGGTGCCGATACTCGATCTGCTGCAGCCCGAAATTACGCTGCCCGGCATAGCTGTCGAAATTGCGCTGCACCACCCGAGCGCCAAGCCCAGCGGCCACTTTGACGGTCTCATCGCTGCTGTAGGAATCGAGAACCACTATGTCATCACACCAGTGCAACGTTCGCAGGCAGTCTGCGATGTTGATCTCTTCATCCAGCGTGAGAATCAGTACCGAAATACTCACGGCTTTTGTATGCAATGCGCTGCCATCGCGCTACGACCGATTCGCACTAACGGCACTTAACAGCCGCGGTATTAACGGCAGAGCGCGTTGCAGGTCGCCCAGTGCCTCATCGTGCGCAATGACAAGGTCATAGCAATTCGACGTGCGTGGGTCCGCGGCTGCCCTAAGGTCATCGACCGACACGGCCTGCAGCCGCCAGATAGGCCGGCGGATGACGAACATGCGACGCCCGAGCGACGCCACTGCATCGATGAAGCCTTCGCAGGCGCTGGCAGCATTGTCAGCCAGCAGCTGCGGATCGAACTCCACGAAGCATACGGCCCGGCGCGGCAGATCGCCGAGCAGGTCCTTGGCGCCTGAAAGCACTTCGTGCTCGAAGCCTTGTACATCCAACTTCAGGATCCGCAATCTGGCCAGGTCGAATTGCGGACTTCGCGCCAGATAGTCGTCGAGAGCGACGACCCGGACATCGGCCTCGGACGGCTGGGCATCGGTCGGCTTCCTGAAGTCGCGTACCCGCAGATCGCCCTGGTTGTCGAGCGAGGATTGAATCGATGCGGTACCGGATTCCCGGCCCAGCGCGAGTCGCTCGGCGAGCACACACGACAGGCCACTCTGCTGCAAATTCGCTGTCAGGATCGCGAAATTTCTCGGGTCCGGCTCGAAGGCGAACACGCGGCCGGCGGGGCCTACACGGCGGGCACCTGCAACGGTGTACCAGCCGATGTTCGCGCCGATATCGATGATCTGGTCCTGTTCGCCCAGCAACGCTAGCAGCAGCTGAGTCTCGAACTGTTCCCAGACTCCACGCGTGCGAATCTTCTCCGAGATGTGGACGTCGTTGCCCTCGTGCACGAAGAAAGGAAATCGCTCCAGGCCTGGAGGATGTGCGCTGACCAATTGCATATGCGTACCGGACCGCCTGTTGATCTTGTGGGTTCTGCTTCGACTCAAGGCGCCGGCCGTCTTTGCCTGACGCATTGCATATAGAGGCTGCGCCACTCGCCCAGCTTGCGCTGCCACGAATACGCTTCAACCTCGCGCCGCACTGCGTTCGACATCGTACTGTCGCCTTGCAGGACGGCAACCAGCAGCGGAGCCGTCGATTCCGCATTCGTAAAGTCGGTGAGTATCGCTGCCTTATCTGACGAAAATATGTCTGAGAACGCTGCATTGGCGTTGAGAACGAGTTGGCAGCCGGCTGCCTTGGCCTCGATCGCCGATAATCCAAATCCTTCGTAACGCGACGCCGAAACAAAGACTTGCGCGCACTGGTACTCGCGCAACAGGCCTTCCTGGTCCACTGCGCCCAAAAACGCGACCCACTCCTCAATGCCCAGGGTGCGTGCCAGCTCGATATATCTTGCGCGGTTGCCATTCTCGTCGCGGCCGACCAGCCGGAGCTCGAACACTGCACCGCGTTGCTTCGCCGCGGCAAACGCCCTGAGCAGATCGGGTATTCCTTTATTATCGGAGAGTCGACCGACATACAGACACCGCCCCTGTCGCTGCCTGTCCCGTGACAGCGCGAGATACATGCTTGTGTCGACGGCGTTCTCCACGAGCACCACACGATCCGCAATCCTCCGAAACAGCGCAGCGTCAGTTTTGCTACAGGCGGCAACCGCGTCGACAAAACGCATCAGCGTAGGCTGCAGTCCGAAGAAGTAGATCCGCTTGACCAGAAGCAAGGTGCGTGTGTGAAACAGGCCACCATGCGTCGATAACACGATGGGTTTGCGGTGCAACCATTTGGTGAGCACGGCGAAATCGAGCAAGGCACCCGGACCGTGCACATGCAGGACGTCGTGTTGCCGCAGCAGTTGCAACGGCAGCACCGCCGGTTTGTAGAATTTCAGGTCGACGAATGGAATGCGCGTCACCGCAATACCGCACACCGTCTCCTTGCGCGGCAGCTGACCCGGGTGCGACTTCACCCGGTCGAAACACAGGATGGACGCCGTCAGGCCTATGGAATCCGAACGCGTCGCCAGGTCGAGCACGAAGCGCTCGATACCGCCAGTGCTTGGCCAGAAGTCGGTACAGATATGCAGGACCGACGGCATGCTATTCGTGCGCTCGCATGACGCGGTCTTTGACTATTTTGGCGGGATTCCCGGCTACGACCTTCCACGCGGGCACATCTTTAGTAACCACGGCGCGGGCGCCGACGACCGCTCCCTGTCCGATGCAAACTCCCGGACCGATAAATGCTCCGGCTCCGATCCATACGTCATCGCCAATCACAATGGGCAGACGCAATAAGGGATAGTCCGGCGCGGTGTAGTCGTGAGTGCCCCCGCAAAGGTAGGCATCCTGCGAGATCACGACGCGATCTCCGACTTCAATGCCGCCGAGATTGTAGAAAGTCACACCCGGACCAATGGCAACATGCTGGCCGATCTTCAGCAGCCACGGAAACTGAATACGGACCGACTCGGATACCAGAACGCGCAGCGGCGTCGCAGTACCCACGCATTTCAGAATCGCCGGCCGCAAGAACCATAATTTCTTCCATGCCAGCCGCCACAAGGTTGCCTGCAGCAGCAGCCAGATCGCACGAGCTGGATAGACCCATGCCGGGTAGGGTGCTCTGCTAGCTCGTATGGGTTCTGTCCGCACTGACGCGCCGTATTCAACCTGAAATAGATCAACTGGGCCGGGGGCGCGAACGAGGCATTGCGCAATTCGAAGCGGCTCATGCGTGCACGGCCAGCACATACTCGTACAGAAATGTGACAACGGGTCAATGACACAGAAGAGTAATGTCGGGCTTGTAACATGCCCCAGTCGTAACATGCCCTGCATATGCTCGTCGTACGCGGCAGCGCGACGCTTTGCCCGGACCTCTGCAGGACTGGAGTGTACGGTTCGGCAGCCATTTCCGATCCTTGAGATTTTGCGGCACCCGAGGCAGTTTGCCCCGATCGCGTTGTGTTGGCGGTACTCAGATGCGGATTTTCCATTTTCTTCCTTCGCTGGACCACAGTGTGGGCGGACCGGCGCGCGCCGTTATCGACCTGTGCTCGGCGCTTGCCAGCCGCGGCCATGAGGTAACTCTGGCTACCTCGGTTGCCGGACAGGCACCCGAACGCTGGCGCGACGAACATGCTGGTGAGCCTCATCTGATAGTCCTGCCACGACCCTCTCTACCCGCATTTACCTTCAAGAACTCTGAAATAACTCGAGTGAAGCAGATCCTCCCATCGCAGGATGTCGTGCATCTGCACGGAATCTGGGAGTTCGGTAACGTTCAGGTAGCGCGTGTCGCCTCATCTCATGGCACGCCCTATGTCATCAGCCCGAGGGGAATGCTGGCCGATTGGTCATTGCGGCAACGGCCCCGCAAGAAGCGCCTATATCTCCTCGCTTTTGGCAAACGTTGGCTTGCAGACGCAGCGCGGGTTCATCTGACCGCCGATGGCGAACGAGCCCAGGCGATGAAATGGTTCCCTCCCCATCGCGGCATCGTGATACCTAATCTTCTAGATCTCGGCGCATTCGAATCGTTGCCGGATCCGGGTCTGGCGGAATCATGTCTGGCCGAGTCGAGGTCGTCTGCCATACCTGGCCGCCCGAACGTACTTTTCCTCAGCAGGATTCATCCCAAGAAGGGGCTCGATGTCCTGCTACACGCTTGCGCCGCGCTGAAGATGCGAGGTACGCCGGTCTCATTGGTGATAGCGGGGGACGGAGACCCACAGTATATCAGTTCGATGCGGGCACTGGCCGCCGACCTCGGCCTGTCATCGTCCGAAGCGAGTTTTGTTGGGCCGATTACGGGCGCAGAGAAACTCGCCCTTTACCAGGCGTGCGATCTCATGGCCCTACCGACTCAACAGGAAAACTTCGGTTTTGTTTTCATCGAAGCACTTGCCTGCGGCCTGCCGATCGTGACCACTCGGGATATTGACCTGCACGCCGAACTCCAGCGCAGCGGCGCTGTGACCATAGTCGATCGTACAGCCGATGCGTTTGCCGATGCGATCGGATCCCTGCTGAAGCAAAAGGAGCATCTGCGGGACTGCGGCATACGCGCCCGTGCGTGGACCTTCGAGGTTTTCGACAAAGCTGCGATCGCGGCCTCCTTCGAGTCCATGTATTCATTGATCGTGGCCGAGCGACGGACGCTCGCGGAGTGCTAGGCGCCGGATCGGCGAACCCATCCGCATGCTTGATTTCATTGCCCGTTTCATTCCATCTACACTCAGAAGCCGACTCGCATCGGGGGTAGCATGGGTAACGCTCGACGCGGTCGCATCCCGCGGCGTGATGCTAGTCGTCATGCTGGTCGCTGCACGCATTTTAGGGGCGTCGAACTTCGGAGAACTTACTGCTGTCCTTAGCAGTGTGACTTTGTTTGGCGCTTTCGTCGGCGAATCGATGCGCGTTACAGCGATCAAGCAGATAGCGTCGGCGGATCTTTCAGATTCGACACGAGCAGGCCAAGTATTCGGCCTGACAGCACTGATCGCCCTGTCATGCAGTGGCGTGGTGTCGATCGTTCTGTGGCTGCTTTCGGATTTCGTGGCTACCGATGCACTGAACGCTCCTCACCTGGCGAGTGGCCTCAAGACCGCTGTGTTGCTGGTATTCATGGACACAATAGGAGCAGCACAGCGCGGTACATTGATGGGTCTCGGCGCACCTCGAACCATGGCTTTTGCCAGTGTGTGCTCGGGAGGCGTGGCGGCGGCCTTGGCGATCGCAGTCGGACACCGCGCGGACGTGCATAGCTACGTGTTGCTGCTGACGGCCGCCTCCGCCGCTGGTGCGATATTTCGCGGTATCGACATAAGGAGAAGAATCTCCTCTCTGGGTATTCGCATCGCCTATCGCGTTCCAGCCCACGAACTATCGGTTTTGTGGCGTTTCAGCTTGCCCGCAGTACTAAACAGCTTAACTTGGGCGCCGATCAACTGGCTCGGAATGACCATGCTCGCAAATCAGCCCAATGGCTTTTCCCAGATCGGTCTGCTTGGCGTAGCAACTCAGTGGTTTGCCTGCCTGCTGTTCTTCCCCAATATCATCGCCAATGCGCTGCTGCCGATGTTATCGCGAGCATACGCAACCGGTTCTCACCAGGCAGTCGCTCGAATGCTACGCCTGTGCATACGCAGCAACCTTCTGCTATCGATACCCGCGGCTATCCTGATTGCTGTTGCCAGTCCCTGGATCGTGCGGGATCTTTATGGGCCTTCCTTTGCCGGTGGCGCATCCACACTATGCCTCGTTGTGGCGGCGGCCGCTCCCGCGTCTCTTCTGAATCTTCTCGGCTACGTACTTGCCGCCAAGGACAGGATGTGGGATTCGTTTCTCGCCGGCGTCGTATGGGCAGCGGTGTATCTTGCAGCGGCATACTTCGGCGTTGGCCTCGGATGGGGCGCCAACGCTCTGGCTTGCGCAATGCTGGTCGCATATTCGGCAAAACTCGGCACCCAGATTTGGCTATTCCAGCGTTCCCGTATGAACATGGAAACTGAACCCGCCGCCGCGCAACCATGAACCAGCAAAAGCTTTTCCTGATAGCTGTCGCGGCAATTGTGTCAGTGCTGGTCGGTGCTATCGCCTCCCCCACGGCGATGGACGTCATTTATCTCGGACTCGCAGCCGGTGCCATGGTTTCGCCACTGCAATCCTATCGATGCATGTCTCTGGCGGTAATCCTGAAATACCTGAATCCGGAACTTGCCGTGCTCGGGCCCAATAGTGCGATTCTGTTCTGGGTCGTTCTGACAGCCGGCAGCTGCCGGCTGCTGCTGCTGGTTCGGCCGGCCAATCTGGCGATCGTGGCGCCGCTGTGGGCGTTTTGCCTGATTGCATTCATGCTCTCGTGCGTCTCAAGCCCCGTCCTGCCTGTCTCGATTCTCAAAGTCATCACCTTGATGATCGTCGCTACCGCCGTCATTTGCGGCTTCCAGGCCATCCCCCTGTCAGCTTTGAACAAGCTGAAGGTCTGGATGTTTGCGCTCGGCACTAGCGTTGCTGTCATGTCGGCAATGACAATTGCAAGGCCTGCCGTTGCGTACTCGCTCGTCAAGACTAGCCTGCAGGGTATCCTTAATCACCCGCAAACTCTGGGTACGTTCCTGGCGCCGTTTGCGGCCTGGGCACTGTGCGGAATGCTTACAACTCGACACCGCCCCAAGATCATCGAGCTGGCATTTCTGGTATCGATATGGGCGGTGATGTTGATGACGCTGGCGCGAACCGCCGCAATAGCGGCAGTCACGGGAGTAGGGGTGGCCTTCTGTTTCAGGTTCATTTCCGGACGGCGGACCGCAGATCAGGCAGGAATTGGCAAGATGCTTGGCCTATCGGCCGCCGCTCTCCTGGTTCTCATCGTGTCGTTGATTACTGCCGCTGCTGTTCGCACCTCGGTGACTTCATTCATACTGAAGCGGGATGCGCAGAATCTGGATCAGTCTTTCTACTCTTCGCGCGGGGGCGGAATTGAATCCCAGTGGAATAATTTTCTGCAGAAACCCCTCACCGGGCATGGCTTCGGAGTCTACGCCGACGGATCGTTCCCCGACGGTGTAGTGGAATTCAAAGGCATCCCCATTTCAGCTCCAGTGGAGAAGGGCTTCATTCCCACCGCCATTCTCGAGGAAACTGGCATCATCGGTGCGAGCATTTTCTGGCTTTTCATTTTCAAGATCGGTACAAACGTATTCAGAAGCAGCGACCTGCGCTGGATTGCCGTTTTCTCGGCTGCAGTAATGGTTAACGTCGGTGAGGCAGTGCTGCTGTCTCCCGGAGGCATCGGTCTGCACATTTGGATCATGATCGCGTTCGCAGCGGCGGCTCATCGACTCAATAAGCCGCATTCAGACCAGGAGGTTTTGGAGTCTTCGCCTGCTCTCGTGGCAATGCCGCACCGTCACTATCCGAATCTGTTGCGTTGAGCGAGCCGCGAGCGGTCCGGGGCAACGAGCCAACCTTAAGGAATTGATAGGCGTCGAGCGCTGCGGACGTGAAACGGAATTCATCGATGAGTGCATTGAGGCCGCGATTGAATCGGCCCAGTACCAATCGATCGTGCGTATGTCGCCGGAACTCCCAATCCAAAGCTCCCGTCGCCGACACCTGGTCGTTGTGGGCGCCCCACGGTTGCAGCTTGTAGTCGACGTACACTTGTGCCTGCTTTTTCACGCCGTCGTACACCACAGCCACGTGATGCCACACATCCACTGTCATCGGCGCGCTCATCGTTTCCATTGACGCCATCGTTACTGCGTCCTTGTGGAACTCCAGGTGCAAGCGGCCACTGCCAGACTCATCGTTGCGGTACTGCAGTGTCCAGTCTGCATCCTCGGCGGAAGCGCTCAGGCCCTTCGAGACGATACTTGCATTGTTCTCATCGGCGTTCGGAAGCACCTTGATCAGCAGCTCCGCAGTAAACGAGCGGGCATTGAATGCACCGTCCGAATTGTCGATACGCAAGCTGTTGCCTGCGCTGGGCGCCTCGCTTTCCCGGCTCAGTCTCAGGCTGTATTTGTTAGCACGATTGGCATAGAGCGCGTACGTCCCCTGCAAGATACTCGTGCCCGCAACGTCGCCGCTAAGACTCTGCCCAGCAGTGACAGAGGCATCCTGCAGCGCTACGGTATCGCGATCGCTACCGCTCGAATCAAGAAAGCCCTGATCCATCTGTAGGTAGAGGTCGGCGGGACGGGCATCGACCCGGTGCACTTCGCCGTTCTTCTTCAAGAGATAAGTAGCTCCGCCAGCTGGGGCAGGCAGGCCGCGGAAAGTGGCACCATTGGGCACTTCTATCTCGCGAATGTCGGCGCCTGCGGTGCCATTCGGGCTGACGGTTCGCACCACTGCGTCGCCATCCAGCGCCAGCCCGGACCAAACGGAACCAGGATCGAACATCGACCCATAGCGAAAATTCATCGGCATCCCGCGCTCGAGAAAGTCGCGGAAGCACAGCATTTCATCGAGCACCGCGCGCACGTACTCGAGCTGGGCGATGGAGTGGCGCGCCGTCATGTAGATATTCGCGGTATCCACGTTCTGGCGATAGGGGTTGAAGACGTACATGCCCATCGCACCGCGCAGCCAGAAATGACGCAGCAGTTCCTGATACAGACTCACGCTCATCGGAAAATCGAAATTGCCGCTGCGATCCTCCCTCACGTATTGGCTGACCCAGGGCACGGATCGATCGTGCTCGCCGGCGTTCGCCGCGGATGAACTGAAGGATCTCAGCAGGAGATACCAGTACACCTCATTCGCATTCTCCTGGTTGGCGTCCGGTTGATTGCTGCCGCCGAGGTATTTCTGCAAATAGCGATTGTTTGCGTACTGCACTGGCATTGCGATCTGACCATCGCTTCCCGGACGCAATGTGATCGCATAGGCGGCGTCGTTGCCGTCATGGAAGGGCTGCTGGGGAGACGAAAAGACATCGCCATAGTTGCCCGTCAACGCCTCGGAGCCATAGACCTCAAGGAAGGCTTTGCGCGCCGACTCATCGAGCAGCCACGCCCGCAGATCGGCGCTGTACTGCTGCAGCTTTGAGCCGGAGCTCAAAACGTCGATGCCGTATTTTTCTCGCACCGATTGGCCGCCGCCAGGGAACGGGACGTTGCGATCGTCGTAGAAAGCGGCGACCGGATGACCGTTGATCACACCATGCTGTTGCGATGCACGCGCCCCATTCCATGGGTATGGCAGGTCCTCGTAGTCCATCCAGAGTCCGGCCGCGTGTTGGACGCCTGGCAGGTCATGCGCTGCATCGCCAGCATGCAAGCTCGCGAACAGCCGTTTGAAGCTTGTATACCCGGCGCTCGGCGTAGCGAGCGGAAACACCGGCCAGCGCTCGCCAGCAAAGTTTGCGTCGTAAGTGAACCAGGTCGCGCCCCCTTGGGGCCAATAGTCCCAAGGATAGTGTCGACTTCTGCCGTTCTTCATGGGCGCCCAATTCCCGACCCACGCAGGTGGATTGGCAAAGAGATGCGTAGGAATCGCAAGCTCTCGCAGCGTGGTGCCCACGGCCAGAGCCCCATCCAGCGTTCCGGATCCCTGAGAGACGGCGGACAGATCTACGCTCGGTGCAATCCCTTTTGACCACAGGATCCGCACGTTGCGCGCCAGCTCGCCGTTCTTCCTCATTTTGACCGCCAGGTCGTTCGGCGGAATGTCCGGCAAGCTCCAGGCCAAAATTGGCATCTGACTCGCCAATTCGTGCTGGAGATCCTGCACATGCCGATCGAGCGACGAAATTTTCCATGCTTCCACGCCGGCGTCCTGCGCATTCACGCCAGTCAAGACAGCCATGGGAAGGAACGCCGCAATTAACCTGCCGATTCGAGGTACTAGCACGGGACGTCCACCAGTAATGGTTAGTTGGCCACGCAACACGCACTGTGCCTTGACGCTACCAGTCGTCCGGGAGGGCGAAGGCCATGGAACCGCCCGTGAACTGCCACCGGGATCCGTCGTAGTTGAATTCAGCCATCGCTTGTTGATTGGCCGATCCAGCAGCCCACGCTGGAGGATTGCGGTAAGCGGCATTCCACACGATCACCCTGTTCCCGGTGCCGTCCTGCACGAAGATCAAGGTCAGCACTTGGCTGATCTGCGGTGGGGTTGCCGGCACTTCAACAGCGACTGTACTACTGGTCATCGTCCACACCTGCGTCAAGCCATTGGCGCAGTGGGGAACCGCCGTAGCTCCCGTGTTGCCTGCCCATAGTCATCACTTACCAGGATCATGAGCAGTCTCCTTGCCAGACTCTGTCGTGAGGCGGTCGGGCATCGCAGCCAATTCACGCGATGTTTGCACTAGGCAACGGTGCATCACCGATGCCTGCAGCAACCTGGGTTCAAGTATCGTGAGCCATTGCTGCGCGGCGCGGTCCGCTGTGTAGCGCTCGATTAAGAGAGACCGCGCACGCGATCCCATGTCCGTACGCTCGTCTTTATCATTCATCAGACGCTCCAATTCCCCGGCAAGCCCGGCTGAATCGCCGATGGCAAACGCGGCGCCACAGTTCGCTTCCCTGATCACGTGCGCCAACTCACCGTCGGTATCGCCGATAAATATGCCCGGCCTTCCAGCCGCAAGAATTCCGTAGAATTTGCTCGGCACGATCAATCCTTCCAGCTCCGGCAATAGGCACGCGAGATGCACGTCGGCAGCGGCCAACGAATCGGAGAGCATCTCGCGCGGTTGATAGGGCAGGAAGCGGAAGTTACTCAACTTTCCGGCTTCGACCGCGTTGCGCAGTTGCTGCAACTTCACGCCACCGCCGATCATCAGAAACACGATCCGCGGGTCGTTGCGCAGCTGCTCTGCGGCGCCGAGGATTGTTTCGAACTCGTGAGCGCGTCCCATGTTTCCCGAGTAGGCGACCACGAACCTTCCGGTGAGCTCGAGTGTCCGGCGCAACTCGCTCGAGTCGACTGGCATGGGGGTGATGGCCTCTGCGTCGGCCCAGTTCTCGATGATGCAGATCTGTTCCGCGGGAATGCGACGGCCTTGCAGATGCTCCCGCATACGTTCGCCGAGCACTACGTTGAGTCGCGCGGCCTTCAGGGAACGATCGCGGAAGTTCCTCAGCGCTTCGTCCAGCCAGCGCGGCAGCGGATTGGCTCCGAGGTGTGAGGCTACTTCCGGGAAGATATCCTGCAGCCAGTTCACCAGGTGCGCACCGCGCAGTTTCGTGACGGCCGTGGCCACAATGGAGATGAGCGGCGGATCCGTTTTCGCAACGACCGTGTCATTGCGTCTCACCATGGAAAGCAGCTTCACCGCGGCAGTGACGTAGAAGCTGGCATAGTCCACCGCGCGGCCGAGCAGACGGTCGCGCCCGAAACGAGACGTCCAGATGCGATGGACGCGAACACCCTGGACGAACCCGCTTGCTGGCAACGACGCCGCTGGATTGTCGTACAGCTGCCGCGAGCAGACCACGTGGACTTCGATGCTATGAGCCGCAAGGCGCTGCGCCAGATCGAAGAGCATCTGGCTGGTCGCAGAAACGTCGGGGTAGAAGTAACGATTGACAAAGATGAGACGCAGGCCGCATCCCGCGCGTGCCACCGCATCCGCAGCTCGGGCCTCAGCGGAAGTACCGGTCGACGAGGACAGTCCCGGCACAGAATCGGCACGAATGTTCCCCTCGGGAATCGTGTTCACATCTGTAACAACTGACGGAGATGTCAACGAAGATTCTCCCAAACGAACTGCAGAAGCGGACAAGGTACGCGCACGGTAAAGCTCACTCATTAAGACGGCGTGACCGGCCCTCAGCGCGGCACTGCATTTGACCCGTAGGGGCGAGCCAGCGGCTCGCCTATGAATATTCCCTGTCCGGGCATGGCCACACTCTTCCAGTAAGCTTCAATGAGCGTTTCGCCTGCGAGATAGCGCTTCATCACCAGGCCCGGGCTGGGGAACTTGGCGGTAATGTTGCACGGCTCAGTGACCGTGCCATAGCTGCCCGTGGCGCCTGCCTCAAGCCAGCGCAAGCTGCTCATCTGGGAATTCCCAAGCAGATCGCCGCCGAACGAAGTCAGGTGGTCGGCGACCGCGCCAGGCAGAAACTTGTTGGTGGCAAGATCGGTGACGTCCACGGCACCGATGAAATAGAACATCACATCCTGTCTCGACTCGAGCGCCGGCGCCGTGACGATCTCCACCGGGAAAGTGCCTGCCGACAGTCTGGCATCTGCATATCCAGCCGCACGTACATTCCGCCTGGTGTCGTTCGTCGCCACAAGGTAGGCAGTGCCTTGAGCTCGCGAGTGATCCGACGCCACGCCACGATCGATCAGCTCGCGCGCATGCGGGAGATCGAGCGCCGCGATGCTCATCGCCGGTCGTAGTCCGAAGTCGTCGTATGGACGGTAACTGTTGGAGTTGTAGTAAGGGCTCCATCGCGTCGAGGTACAGCGTTCACTGCAATATGCCGTGTCAAAGCCAGCGGCAAGCGCCGTGGTTATCGACATGCACTCCACCCGATACGGACGTACCCAGGTCAGCGCATATGCCTGGATGTTGTGCGCAGTTCGCGCACCGATATCGGCACGCAATGCCGCAAACTGCGCGGCGCTCAGCGTCGTATGAGTCGCATCGAACCGCACTCGAACGATATTCGCTTCCGGAATATCGCGTTTGCGCCGGTAATAGTCGCCGATGGCAATGCTGAGCGGATCTGCCTCGTTGACGATGACACCCAGATCCTTTGCTGTCAGCGCCCTGTCGAGGGGTATGGCCGCGGCTGCGTTCTGCCCGACATCGGCGCCAGCGATATGCCAAAGGGATGACATCACGATGCCGCCTGCGATGCAGCGGGCGATCCTGGCATGCCACGCAACAGACAAAGCCAAATCCGTCAGACAGTCGCGCTAGGAGCTGGCGCGTCGGTGCCGAACGCCGGAAAGATTCCACCGGCGGTGCGGTCAGCCACGACCTGGGACATCAGCTCGACATCGATGCGGGTGCGTTGATCCGCGAACCCGTACACCAGCGCCGTGTCGCATAACTGGTTCACCAGGCGCGGCACGCCACCGCTGCGCGACCACACCAGATCCACGGCGTCGGCGTCGATGAGCTCAGGGTCGCCGCCGGCCACCGAGAGACGATGCCGCACATACAGGCGTGCGTCCTGCATGGTCAGCGCCGGAAGGTGATAATCGGTGCCGATTCTCTGCGCGAGCTGCCTCAGGTCCGTGCGCCTCAAAGTGTCGCGCAACTCCGGTTGCCCGACCAGGATTGTCTGCAGCACCAGGTGCTTGTCGGCGTTCACATTGGACAACACCCGCAATTCTTCGAGCATCTCCGGATCGAGGTTCTGGGCCTCATCGACAACCAGCAGCACCCGACGGCCGGCCGCGTACTCCTGCACGAGAAAATCGACGAACGTCTCGTAGAGTGCCGCATCGTCCTTGTCGCGGTACGCCAACTCGTAGGCCAGACAGACCCACTGCAGCAGCTTGCCGAACTTGCGATTGGTGTTGGAAATCAACCCTACCCGGATATCGCGGCCGAGGCGCCCGAGCAGCTGGCGGATCAGGGTCGTCTTACCGGACCCCACTTCGCCCGTGAGTAGAGAGAAGCCGGCACGATTCAGGATCGCGTACTCCAGCATCATCAGTGCGAACTGATGATGTCTTGACGGATACAGGAAACCTGGATCAGGAGCAAGCGCGAACGGCTTCTCGCGCAACCCATAGTAGGACTCGTACATAGCGAATCTCTTGCAGCGATCAATAGTGAGTAGCGACCGGCTCGCGGGATCCGTTGAGGACCGTACCCACGAACTTCAGATCGCGCAGTAGTTCCAACGTGCGCGGCACGTCTTCGCGCCGTGTCTTGCCTTCGCCGATGACAAGCAGCCCGGCCTGCACGCAACGTGCAAATGCCAAAACGTCATCGGCGAACAGGACCGGCGGCACGTCGAAAATGAGAATTCGATTGGCGTAGCGGGTTCGCATCTCCGCGACCAGCTCGGCAGCACGACTGGAACTCAGCAGCTCGGAGGAATGCTCCAGCCGTCCGCGCGCAGGCAACACCGTCAAACGTTCGTATCCGGCGATCTTGAACATGGCCTCCTGAACCGGACGACGCTGTTGCAGGCATTCCTCCACACCGATCTCCGGCTGATAACCAAATCGTCGGGCAATGCTGGGGTTGCGCAAATCGAAATCAACCAGCAACGCCGTCCGACCGGCTTCGGCAGCAATCGCAATCGCAAGATTGATGGCGGTCAGCGTCTTTCCGACTCCGGGAGCCGAACTTACAATGGCAAGCGTGTTCGCACCCAATTGATCGAGGCGATGCAGTACCTGCGTACGCAGCATCTTGTATGCACCACCGTGCTGACCACCTGCATTGGGCGGCAGAATCCGTTCGCGTTCGCGGGCTTCAGCGGTCAACTCAAAGACCGGCGAGCGGAATGTCACCGTATCGGTGAAATCGACCGGCTCGCCCGCAGCAATTGAATGCTGCGCAATCACCGCAATTTTTGCTTCTTGGCGAGCCGGCTCGCGCCGAGTCTCGCGCTCCGCGTAAGCGAGTTCCAATGCCCGGGTAATACGTTCCACGTGATGCTCCTCAACCCGTCAGGCGGCGCAGGGCAACCTGCCACAGCACATCAAGAGGTCGATATAGAAAATGGATCAATACTGCCGCGAGTACGACGCTGCCAAACGCACCGGCATATGAGAGTTTTCTTAGACGTGCTCGCGCCGTGCGGTCTGCGTTGGTCTCGATCCATGGCAATACCGCTAACGGCGCTACCGAGAGCAAGGCCTCGACATCGCGCCTGCCGCGTATGCTGTCATCTGTCTTTTCCAGCAACATGACTGCACCAAGGCTCGCGCCGATCGAGAGGATCGCGCCGAACACGATAATGAGAATGCGATTCGGGCTGGCCGGCTCCTGCGGAACCAACGGCGGTTCGATGAGCGTGAAACGCTCCCCCTTACGCTCCGACTCCAGGTTCTCCGCGAGCTGTGCCTCCATTTGCTTGTGGCGTACTTCCTGGTATTTCTGCTGAGCGCCGTCCAGCTCACGCACCATGGCCGTGTAGTCGCGTTCTACGGCCGGCGTCTTGGCAATGCGGCCTTCGTAGTCCGCAATCCGGGCGGCCACCGCTGCCTTGCGCTTCTGCAGCGAAGCACGGTCGTTCACCGCGGCCTCGCGTTGTGCCTTGAGCTGAATGTAGGCCGGATTGTCCGGATTGTCCCCCGCTGGTCCCACATCTGGCATTGCCTGCAGCGACGCCTGCAGCTGTGCGCTCAATCCCGCGACCAGATGCTCGAGTTGCACGACATCAGGGTGATCAGCTGCATAGCGTTGGTGCGCCGATGCCAACTGCGCCTTTGCGTCCTGTAGCTGACGCTCCAGTTCATTCATGGTTCCTGTTGAATCCACTGTCTTTTCCAGCCCGGCGATCTCCGTCTTCAGACGCTGCACGTCGGGGTGATCCGGCGAATACACAGCGCTGGACCGCGCGTATTCGGTGCGCAAATACTTAAGGCGATCGGAAGGTGATAGCACCCGTTCACCGGTTGAAGTGAATACCTGCGCCACTGGATTCAACTGCGCCAGCTGCGCATCGAGGTAGACGATCTGCTGATCGATAGAACTGGTCTTCGTGTCGATGTCGCGCAATTCGTCTTCGGCGCGATTGATGATCTGCAGATTCAGCGACGAGAGCTCTGGGAGATCGTCCTGATGTTCTGCCTTGAACTTCGCGAGCTGCCCACTCACCTCGGCGATGCGCTTGTTGAGGCGATCGCCTTCTTCTGTAAGAAACGAGGTTGCATCCGCCGAGCGTTCCTTACGGCTCTGGATATTCTCCTGCAGGTACAAGCTGACCAGTTCGTTGGCAACCCGGCCGGCAAGATCGGCGGAACGATTGCTGTAGCTGACCGAGAAAGCAATCGTGGCTTTGGTCGGATGACCGCTGCGTGGATCGATGACGTCCGCGCTGATCATGTCGAATTTTATGTCGTCGCGCATTCTTTCGATGACTGCTTCGCGGGTCTTTGTTCGCCGCTGCCGCTGGTACAGGTCGAAGCGCTGAATGATCTTGAACAGGTTCTCAGTAGTCATCACCCGCTGGGTAATGACCTGAATGCGCTGGTCAGCGTAACTGGAGATCGTCGAGCGCACCAGATCGCTTGGCAGCTCCTGCTGTTCTATCAGAATCGTTCCGGTGGACTTGTAAGTGGCCGGCCAAAGGAACGCAGCGGCGATGACTACGACCAGCACTGCGACGAACGCCCCCAACATCGCACTTCGACGCCTGCGTAGTGCCGTCATGTAGTAAGCAATATTCAAGGATTTTTCTTGATCAGGCATGATTCTTCTCTAGGCAAAGCGGACTGTCCATCTTCAGCGCGCCCGAGTTCGTGGATCGCCGTGCCACTGCAGACCCAAGGCTGCGCTATAGCCGCTGGCATCGGTGTCGGTGGAATCGTTCGATAACGTACGTGCGCCGACGGAAAGGACGGCACTCCAATTCGACGTGACCCGCCAGTTCAGGTTGAAATTCATGTTTCCGTACTCGTAGCGTACTGCGCGACGGCCAATGCCTCGCAATACCACTGCGTCTTCGTTGCGAACTACACCCACGGAAGCGTTGGCACTGATCCGGTCGGTTAGTGAGTGACCGATACTCAGGCTTGCACGCTCGCGCGCAACGAGAACTCCCTGTCCGGTCGGAGTTACATCCTTCGATACCGAAGCACTGAACGTCGAACGCATCCCCTGTCGAGTCGCACCGACTGAATACACATACCCATTCGTTTCGGTACCGCCGGACTCCACCAGCGACGGGCCGACCGACAGTTGTGTGCGCCACAACTCCGAGTACTGCCACGACAGGGCGGCCGTCGCGTTGATGTTGTCGCTGCGTGCACCACTGGCAGGAACCTCAAGCCGCCCAAATGAGGACTGCAGCGATAGCTGGAGATTCTGTATCCAGGCGTAGCTCGCATTGATAGCGCCCAACGAGTATCGATAGTTGGCCAGACCGGTGAAGTCGGTGTTCCGATAGGTGTTGTCCGACCAATTGAGCTGCATCCCAAGTTGCACCCGGTCCGACACCGCGAAGGTTGGCCCGGCGGCCAGGTTCAGTCCCTGATGAGGCCGGTTCGTCTGCTGCAATCCGGTGAGGCCGAGTTCGCTCGTCAGCGTTGTATCTCTGACGAAGTCGATAGAGGCTGACCACGTTGCCGTTTCATACCGACGTTGAGCCGCGAAAGTCACGTAACTCTCGTTACGATCCAGCAGCGGATCGTCCGGGTATGAGGCATAGACGAAGCGCGGATTCAGGCTCACTTGCGCACGACCATCGTCGAAACTCATCGGTGCGGACAACTCGCCTTGGTAGTTCATGTATGCGTCTGCACCATCGCGAACCAACCGCGGATTGTCGACGTAACCCACCGACGAACTAGCCGATGGCGTGACACGCCAATCCGCCGCATGCGCCGACAGCGCCGCCGACGTCAGCGTCGCCAATACGATCGAGCGCGCTGCCGGCGAAGCCATCATCACGGGACTACGACCGTATCGCCGCTGCGCAGAAGAATGTTCTGCTCGAGCTTGCGACCGCCTTCGATGTCGCCGTAGCGGAATCCGATGGCCTGCTGCTTATCGCCATCGCGACGCAGGATCTGGATGTCGTTCAATGCAGCGAACGACGTAGTGCCGCCGGCAAGGCTCAACGCCTGCATCACGTCGATCGCCTTGGTGAACGTGTACTCGCCGGGACGGTTGACCTTGCCGATCACATAGACGCGATTGCCGCCGATCTGCTTCAGCGAGACGGTCACCACCGCATTGGGTACGTACTTGTCCAATTTAGTGGCAATTGCGGCACGCATGTCTTCGATGCTGTGTCCAGCCGCGTCGAACTCACCTGCGAGGGGCAGCGACAGCCCCCCGTCGGGGCGCACCAGCACCTCGGATTGCAGATCAGTTTCTTTCCAGACCGACACGACGAGTACGTCTCCAGGCTGAATGAGGTAGGAAGCAGTCTCCGCGGCATTCGCGGCCGGACCGAAGAGGGACGACAGCGTCCCGAGCAGCCAGATCAGTACAGAGTAGTGGCGGAACATGACAGGGATCTTGCGTCGCATTCGTATGACCAATGAATTTCAAAGTAACTACGGGGCAGATACGCCGACGCGCGGCCTCTTCCTATATGTCCATATATAGGAGAGGCCGCGCGCAGGTGGGGATCAGGCGTTCAGGGGTACGGCAGCCTGCTTGCGGCGCAATCCGGCGAGCCCAGCAAGTCCTGAAACCAGCAGCCAGGCGGCAGCCGGCAGCGGCACCGGCGCAGCCGCCGCAAACGACGCAGTCAGGTTGTACAGTCCGATAGAACCATTGGCGCTACGGGCAAAGGCTGCAGCGAACAGTTGCGTTGGTCCGGATACATCCACCAGCAATGAGCCGGGGCCATCCAGACGCTGCCAGATCCCGTTCAGATCGGTCACCAGCAGGGTCAGCGATTGCAGTGCCTCGGGCCAGGCGATGTCGTCAAGCTTGATCGAGACTTTGCCGGCCGATGGCAGCGAAAGCGCGTTGACGCTGAGGCTGCTTCCCCACACGAACTGCGTGCTGTTGATGGACGTTCCACCCATCCCATTCACCAGCGATTGCAGCGGGGCGCCTGCGAACGGCGACTCGCCGGTGACGTATTCGGCGTGCGCGGCGGTTGAAATGCCGATTGCGGCAAGGACTATTGCAGCACCGCTGACGATGCGCTGCACCCTAGAAATCTTCTTGCTATTACCCTTCATGTTTGCGGCTCCAGATCCAGAGGCGAGCGCTGCTCGCCGTTGTTACGGTAGACATATTTTTCGTACAGATAGCGACGCAGGCTGCTGGCCAGCTCTTCCTGTTCTTCGGCACTCCCGTTGCGACCCGGCACGCCACTGCCGTTGCCGTTGCCAATACTGGTCAGCCGCAATCGTGCGTACGACTGCTGGATGCCGCTCATGGCGATCAGCTGGATGTCATCGGCTTCGACGCGGGAGTGCTCGTCGGCGCCGTCGTTGATGATGGTGTCGAGCCGGACGGCGTCCAGATCGAAGTGGCGGAAGATGTCGGTGCCCGACTCGACGAATACGGGGACCAGCCGTTTGCCGCGCACCTGCATGTCATACAAGGGCGCGAGCTTGCCCAGCATCACCTTGACGGCGAAGCGAATGACGTCGGAGTCGCGAACCCCTAGGCGTTTCGCCAGTCTCTTGACGTTGCGGATGTCCGCCGCACTCATGCGGATCGACACGGCCTGTTTGCGGCTATCCATCTTCCAGTCCCCTTCGCCTTGTTATGTCGCCGTGGTGGTCGCGACTGCGAGGGATACTCGATGACGGAGGTGACAGGACTTTGAAGCTTTGGTTACGACGTGACGCAAGCACTCCCGGCGGAGTGCCAAATGTGGCCTCCGCTCTCCCGTGCCCGGGCTGTTCTATTTTTTCGGCGGCTGCTTCCGGGAGGAAGCAGCCGCCGCTTCTGCCTTTGCGGCCCGACTTAGTACGTCAGAGTGGTCAGGCGCGGCGCCGGGCAACTCCTGTCAGGCTGATGAGCCCTGAGGCCAACAGCCAGATTGCCGTCGGCAGCGGTACGGGCGAAGGCTTCATGTCCTGGACGACCGCGACGAAATCCTGATAGTCCCGATCGCCCCCGCCAGCAAGGTCTTCCCAGGCGAGGATGAAAGCGTTGGTGTCGAACACGTCGCCGTTCAGATCCCCGGTACCGGTGCCCTGATAGGCGTACATGTGATCGACGCCGTCTGCGTTCAATCCGGTGTTGCTGAAGAACGTCCCGTTGGATGCCGTGCTCAGGTAGAACCCGAAAGCCGAAGTCGCAACCGTCATCGGCGCGGACCATGCCGGGGAGCTGTCGCCCCTGACACGGACGTTCCAGCCGCCGCCGACTGCAGCACTCAGCTTGACGGTGGCGACGCTGTTGACTCCGTCGCCGGCACCGAAAACCGTCAGGCGGCGCGAAGGGTCGTTGAGATCGTAGATACCGAAACTATCGCTGCTGGCGTTGTCGGAGAGCTGGATGGCGATGTCCACTTCACCAACCGATCCCAGCGTGCTCCACGCGGCGTCGTTGCCGTCGCTCACGCATCCGGTCTGGACATTGACCACTCCCGGTCCGACCAGCCCGTCCAGCGCGCCCTGCAGCGAAGGCTCGCCCGAACCGCCAAACGTACAAGCTGCGTAGACCTGGCCGCCGCAGAGCGCAAGGCCGGCGATGCCGGCAGCCTGCAGTACTGCAACTCTCACTCTCGACCGACTCAGGCTCGACATGAACATCCCCTTTGCTTCGATGGGGATGCAGGATGCTCAGTGTGAATGAATTACAAATGATTGGTCGTTGACATCTTTACGGCAATCTTGCAGCACGATTGCACCACGAAGCGATGCGAAAAGTCGTTTCACTGTCAGACAACGACTTGCGTGCGGAAGCTGGTGCAACCGATCACTTATCGACATGCGAATGACATACGCGAGTGTGTCGCGACACACACGATTGTCATGCAGTGGCGGCTGCAGCGAACTGGCGGGACAGCAAGGATCTCATTTCATCGAGCCCGCGAGTTCATCGACATGACTTAATGCGGTCACGTTTGCTAAACGCCGCGTCCTTACGCTCACACGCCGACGGTCGCGCTGATCGCGCGTGCTGAACTCAAGGAGGTCGCAATCATGATGAAGAGAATCGTCTGCTCCATCGTATTGAGTGCATTGGCGTGTACAGCGGCGCAAGCGACAACCAGCACTGTCAAGATCATCGCGTTCAACGATTTCCACGGCAATCTGCAGTCCCCCGGCTCGCCGGGCGGCGCGGCCTCCGGTGGCATCGACTACCTGGCCGGCTACGTCACCAGCCTCAAGGCACAGAACCCCAACAACGTGGCTCAGGACATCGATGCCTTGGTCGCGTATCTAAGCTCCGGCTTCAAATTCCCGAACCCGCCATACGACCCAGCGGCGGCAGCGCTGAACACGCCGCGCATCATCAGAGTTCCCTGAGGCTGAGGAATCCCGGCAGCGGTTGCCGGTTCCCCTCCCTCCACCGTTCCCCCGTTTGCCGCGCTCTTAGATGGGCGCGGCTTTTTTTTGACGATGCCTGCCTGCTACCGGCATCGGCCGCGCCTCTCCTCAATGCCTTGCTACAAAGATCTGTACAACTGCAGGAGCCAGTCGTTCGTAGAGATCTTCGATCGACGGCTTCGGCGCGGGCGCCGACTTCAAGGGCGTGGATGGCGCAACAGCCGCGGACTCGTTCGTACGCAGCCCCTCGATTCGTAGTCCATAGTTTCCAGCTCCCAGATCTGCGACGGCATAGCCGGCGGCCGCGGCAGCCGGCTGGTTGCCAACGACGACGCCTATCAGGCGGCCACGATCGTCGAAGAGCGGACTGCCAAGCTGATCTGCGGTGAAGGAACTGGTGACTTGTAGAAGATGCTCGTCACCGACGCTGTTGCGAAAGACCATTCCAGGCGCGACCAGCGGATAGCTGAAACGCGTTGCGTCGATGGCCGCGAACCCCAATGCGAAGCAGAAGTGTGCCTGCGATATGTCGCCGCTGTCGTTGCGATCAGGCGATCCTGCGTGGATTTCGCAGCCACGTCATCCGTGTCGGTTGCCGCCAAGCACACCTGCGTAAGCAGGAGCATGACTGCCCCAACTCGGAACGACTTCATGCGCCGTCCCCCACCCGTCTCTCTGCGCGGCCTGCTCTTCCGCAAACTCTTAACGCCTTCGAGAGCCGGATGGCTTTTGAACGGAACTTTTCACTACGGATCTTCGACTAACCGGGGACGATGCGAGCCGCAATGGCTAGGCGCGCTCTGCCAGCTCCGGAGCGATGCGACAGTGATCGAGAAAGGTGCCGAGCTTGACGAGCGATTCGACGGCGGTCGCAGCCCTGGTGCGATGCTCATCGAGCATCTGGCGCTGTGTCGGGGTGTCGCAACCGAGCAGCGCACCGATCAACAGGCTGTGATGCTGATTGAGTTCTTGCAATGCCAGGTTGGCGGCGCGATGCAATTCAACCAGTCGCTGCTGGCTGCGGCCGCTTAGCAATGATCGGTTCACAGAAGTCCATGGTGTAGCTGGCCAGATGACCGGCAACGCTAACCATGTTTCATTGCAGCGACATTGCGCGTTGATGGCAGCGCGCCGCACCTGCCGCACCAGGGAACGGTGGCGGTAGATTCACGCACTTGCTGGCAACAGCAGTCCCGCAACCGGCACGAGCCGATCAAAGCACCGGCTCGTCAGGACTGATCTTCACTAGTTGGCGGCGTATCCACTGCCGTGGTTTCCGGCGCTACGGGCTGCTCGGCATTTGCGGGAGCGGTTGCCGTTGGCTGGAGCCTGCTGCGTTTCTTCGACGTCCGACTCTTTCGAGCTGCGCTGGCCGGTGGGGACGGAGCAACTGCGACTTTGGTACGGATGGCATCTCGTGCCTTTGCGCTAGCCCGCTTTGTTACCTTGCGCTTGCGTGTTTTTGCGCTGCTGCTTTTGACGACAGGCGTCGCACGCGGTTTTACGCGCTTCGCTGCTGCACGTGACGGCCTCTTCCGTGTCGATTTCGACTTGACTCGTTTCAGCGCCCTCTCGGCCGCTGGCACTGCCGCTCCAATCACTTTTTTGAGCTTCTTGCTCAGGGCTGCCAACTCGGCCTTGGCGCGTTTTGCCACCTGCCGTGCACTCTTGAAGAGTTTGCGCGCCGCCTTGGCTTGCTGCTTTGCGAGTCGCGCCTGCTTGCGGGCGGCCTCGGTACGCATGCGGGCCAGTTGCGTGCGGGACTGTAACTTCAGGACTCTGCCGCTGATCGCGACCTTCTTGCCGGCGGTCTTGGGTTTCGGGCTCATGATCCCCTCGTCTTGGCAAATTTGTCTTGACGAATCTGTCGTGGGCGAATGTCAACATCGGCATCGTTCGGGCTGGAGCCGAGAATAGCACTCACCCCCTGCCGCACCAATTTACAGCAGCCGGCGCCAGAACAAGGCGGCGAGAGTTACGACCCCCGCGGCCAGGATCAGGACCATCACCCACCAGAAGGATCCGGCAGCGTGCAGCCCGGGTAAGCCGGCAACGTTCATGCCGAAGATACCCGTAACCAGCGTCATCGGCAGGAACACAGCGGTCAGTATCGACAGGACGTAAAGATTGCGCCCGGTATTTTCGGCCAGCCGCGACGCCAGCTCCTCTTGCAGCAGCTTCGCACGTTCGTAGAGCTCGGCAATCTCCTCGATCACGAATCCGAGCGAATCGGTGGCTGACTGCAGCACATCCTGGTCGACCTCACCCAGGCCGGTCGACTGGCGATGCAGGAATTTGTTCATGTCGCCACGCTCCGGCACGAACTGGCGGCGCAGCCGGGCACACAGGCGGCGAGCCCGGCCCAACAGGCCGCGCTGTTCGGCGATATTCCCTGCCAGGATCTCGTCCTCGATGTCATCGAGCTGCGCCATCATCTGGTTGGCGAGCTGGCGCAGGCGCTGCGAACGCTGCTCGAGTAACTGCGCCATCAATTCCATTGCCGACGCGGCGGTGATGTTGGCGCCGCTACGAAGCTGCAAACGCAACTCATCGACGCTCTTCAGGGGATGCAGCCTGGCGGTAATCAGCGCATGCTCGCCGACCCAGCACCACAGCGGCGCAACCTCCGAGGGGTCGGAGTCATCCTCGAACGTGAAATCGCTCATCACCAGCAGCAAGCCGCCGTCTACCGCCTCGATGCGCCGGTTCTCGTCATGCTCCTGCAGCATCTCGCGCAGGGCCAGCGGGAGAAATTCCGCACCTACCAGCCAGCGCCGGGCGCGGGCGTCATTGAGATTGAAATGCAGCCAGGTGATGACGTCGCGGCGCGCCAGCGACTCCACCATCGAGTCGACGGAGATTTCGTGCGCACGCCCGGTGCCGGACAACTGAAAGCCACAGATGAGGCCCCGGTCGGCGCCGGAGGTCTCATTGATGAAAGTAGGTATGGGTTGCAGTGGCACGATGTTGTTGTCACTTCTCCGCCCGGCTGACAATCGTAGCGCGTCGGTCAGTAACTTGTCATACACGCTTCATTAGTCGGGCGTGACCCTCGAGTTCCTTGATAGCACTGCAACCGACTGATGGCGTCGATCTGAGTGGCCGCAGATCGCCATTATTACCGATCGACGCCAATGGCCGGCCGGCGCGAACCGTCTCTGCCGGTCAACCGCCGCCTTTGTCGGCCGCTGCCCGCTGTTCCTTCTGCTTCAGCTCATCCGCCCGGTAGCGATAATCGTCAATGAGGTTCTCCAGCTCAACCCGCTTGATTTTGGTGAACGGCTCGCGCTCCGCCACGCTCGACCAGAAGCCGTGTTTCTCCATCCGGTCCAGAATCTCCGTATTGAGGTTGTAGAGACCCGCGCTGCGATCGACGCAGGTCTTGAAGTCCCGCTGCTGCGCGGCGAACTCGGTCTTCACGGTCGCCCGGTCGGTTTCAACATCGCGCAGCGCTTGTGCGGTCTCGCGGAATTTTGTGACGAGTTCCTGCAGCTGACCCCGTGTACGCTCAAGCTGCTCCTCAGCCTGCTTTCCGGACTGTTCGCCATGGCTAGCCGAGGCTTGCAGCGCTTTCGCCTTACCTTCGGCCGCGGTCTTGGCGGACGAGGCGACTCCGAGATCCTTACGCAACTGCTCGACGTCCTGTTTGAGCTTGGCGTTTTCAGCCTGCAACGCCGACTTCTCGGCGGTCATCTGCTGCAATTGCTGCATGACACGCGCGTCAGCGTTACCGCTGCGCTCGGTTTGGGCCTGACCTTCGATGGCGAACGCACCTATCGCCAGTGCGACCCCAAAAGTTGCGCCGCGCCTTGCCCAAGATCTGCTGTTCA
The DNA here is from genome assembly GCA_036498785.1 of Steroidobacteraceae bacterium. Lineage (GTDB taxonomy): Bacteria > Pseudomonadota > Gammaproteobacteria > Steroidobacterales > Steroidobacteraceae > Steroidobacter. The sequence continues at coordinate 80,779 of DASYEW010000020.1, forward strand.
CCGTTGCTTCTCCCAATCCTGACTCTCTCCCGCGTGGGGAAAGCTAGACCAGTCTGCCGCGCCGCTCAGGCAGCTAGAACTGCCCGTTCAGATCCACTTGCCACACATCGATGCCCAACGGCGGTCCATCGATCTCGTTTGCCGTGATGTACCGCAACCGCAACCAGGTGCCGCGCGACAATCCCAGATCCAAACCGAGCTGATAACCCTTGGCATCGGTACCGCCAAGGTGGAAATCGGAGTCTGTGAAGGCATCGAGTACCGCATCGCGCTCCAGATATCGATAGGAAAGGAACGCCCGCCAGTCCCACAAGGCCGCCAGTGTCGGATGGCCGACTTGCAGGCTTGCCTCGTAACCATCCGTGCGACCCTTGATGGATTGAGTCGTGCGGCGCATGACCTCCGCATCGTCCCATCCGACATTCTTTACGTACTCCGCACCAAGCATGACGTGCGTGGCGCCGAAGCCCATGTCGAGCAGCACGTTTGCGTTGACCAGCTTGTAGTCCGCGGCTAACGCATACAGATCCGTAGAGGTGTCCGTGTCGTTCCTGATGTCGTAGAGCGTATTGCCCTTCTGCAGGAACTTCGGCGCCGTGAAGTCGTATATCGTGCTATCGACGCTGTTGAGCACGCCTGCGACGTGCTCATAGTCGAAGTAAGCTCCAGTAATACGTAACCGCGTCTCGCTGCCGAAGGTGAATTCGGTGCCTAGCTGCGCGCCGTACATCCACTTGTCGTCGGACGAGAGTTCCACTTCCTGCAGCGGGAAGGCGCCTACCGTCAGGAACAGGCCGCGCTCCATCTTGCCCGGATCGTTGCCGAACAGGTCCATCGCATAGGTCGCGGCGACGCCCTCGAAGGTCACATCGTTGTCCCAGACCAGTTCATTGATACTGACAAAGGGATTGGAGAAGCGGCCAAAGCGAAAGTCGAATTCGCGGTCGTGGTCGGCACTGATGGGGTTCCAGATCACCGCCGCCTTGTCGACGTTGAAATCCCAGCGACCGCCGTAGTTACCCAGCGTCTGGTTGGTCGAAACCGGTGTCGCGGCGTTGCCGCCGGTAAGACGGAAGTCGAGCAGGAAGGAATTACCGAGTTCCACACTGGCGCCGGTGCGCAATCTGCCGACCAGCCTGGTGCGATCCTGCGTCGTATTCAGCAGAGCGGAAAGACCCGCCTTGCCGATGCCGCCGGCCGCGTTGACTGCTGCAAAGTTCACATACGTATTAGTGGCATTGTCGCTGGCGTACACATCGCCCTCGACACGCGACCGCACATCACCGTACAGCCGTACGTTCTTGATCCAATCGGGCAGCGCCCCCGGTACGCCCCACTGTTCGGACTTGGCCTGCGCAACAACCTCTTTGGTGATTTCCGGAGTCAGCTCAGCTTTCACCTCTTCGCGGATCTGCTGCTTCACGATCTCGGGTACGTGCGTGACGCGCACTGCGCCCGATTCGGCCGCATCCTTATCCGCCTGGGCCTTCGTCGTGGCCGCCGCTTTCTCCTGCGCGGAAGCCACCATTGCGGCTGCCTGATCGCGCGTCATGACGCCCTTCTGCACGAGCGCTTCGAGCAGATTGATTACCGTATTACGAACCTCTTCCAGCGACTGCTTTTCGGCATTCTGCGACAGAGCGGGCGTGCTCACGGCGGCCAGAGCAAGCGCTACCGCAGTGGCAACGGCGCAGCGTCCCCTCCCTGCCCCACCCCATAGCGGGCGGCGAGTACGAGGGACCCGACTCAGCGCGTGCGCGAGTTCCGTTACCTTCTTCACTTACATCACCTTCGTCGCTTGCATCACTTTCATTTGGACACGATTCTCAGCGTTACCGGCTGCGGCATCTCCAGCGGCGGCTGGTCCATGCGCTCGATTTTCTGCAGCACACTCTCGATCGCTGCATCGAGCTCGCTGTTTCCCGAAGTGCTTTGCAGCTTCACGCGCTCAACCTTGCCATCGGTACCGACCCAGACACGCACGGTGACCTGGTACTTGCCGCGTCGTATGCGCTCGTCATCGGACAAGAGATTGAGAATTGCGTCCTTCAGCCGGCCCGTGTACCACGCGAACAAAGCGTGCCCACCGCCGACCAGATCGCTGCCGCCATGGCGCGCCGCCAGGCCGAACCCATCGGCACCGGCGACTCCTTCGGCATCCAGGCCCAGCTGTTCAGCAGGCGCAGCTTCGTCTGGCGGAGTTTCCTCCGGTGTCTCCTGCTGCAAAGGCTCTTCGATCTTCTCCTCAGGCGGTGGCGGAGGCGGCGGTGGTTCCGGTGGCGGCGGTGGCGGCCGCACCAGCTTGACGATCTGCGCTACCTGTCGCTTCGGCGAATCCGCCTTGTCCTGCATCATCGAGCGAATCGCCCAGATCAACAGGAGCACCACCAGCAGCACGATGATCGTGCCGCCCAGCAACGGCACAAAGCGGGCAAACCCTCTCCATTTTGTTGGCCTGTCGGTCACGGGCGTTCACTTGACGACGCGCTGGGTGACCAGACCGAGTTGCGAGATCTCCAGCTTGCCAATGAGATCGAGCACGTCCACGACCTTCTGATACTGGATGGTCGCATCCGCCTTCACGATCACCGGTAACTCCGGATCCGCTGCCTTGTACTGCGTCAGAAGCCGTTCCAGCTCCGCCATCGTCACCGGATACGTATCGAGATAGATCGTACCGTCCGCGGTAATCGAGATGGCTTTGGTCTTCGGCTTGGCTATAGCCGGCGTATCGCTCGCCTTCGGCAGGTTCACCGTGATTCCCTGCACCGAGGCGGTCGTCATGATGATGAAGATCACCAGCAGCACATACGCCAGATCCAGCATCGGCGTGATGTTGATGTCATCGTAAACGTCTTTTTCTTCGGCGGAAGCACTCATGTAAGCGGCAGCCGGTCAACGGACCACTGGCAACTGGCCAGAGCAGGAGCAGCAGGAGGCACTTGCGTTCATCACCGCCATCACTTTCATCACTCCATCGCTCACGAGTAATGCTCAGCGATGCGCGTCACGAACTCATCCACGAATACGCGCATGTCGGCGTTGATCTCCTTGATCTTCGTGTTGAGCCAGTTGTAGCCGAACAGTGCCGGAATCGCGACGGCGAGGCCGGCAACCGTTGCCGCCAACGCGGCCGCGATACCAGGCGCGATGGAGTTCACATTGACATCGCCGCTGGCGGCAATGGCGGCGAAGGTAATCATGACGCCGACTACCGTGCCGAGCAGTCCGAGGAACGGACCGCCGGAGATCGCGATAGTCAGCAATACCATTTGCGCGGAGAGCTTCTGTCCCATGCGCACTTGGGTGGCATCCATGGCGGCACGGATCGCGGCGATCGACTGCGGCGTCAGCGCCTTGACGGCACGGGCTCCCGCAGAAGTCTGCCTCACGCGGCCAGTCATTTGCTGCACGCCGTGATGGTAGAGACGATAGATCGTCGAGACGCGGTACTTGTCCTCGTGACCTTTCACATGCGGCATGAACGGGGACTCATCCAACGCAGCGTCGCCGGGCTCTTCATCGGTTTCGACATGATCCAGGGTAGTCGGATCGCCCTTGAGTCTCTCGAATTCCTTGAGGAACTCCGCATTCGACTTGTGGACGCGCGCCAGGAATACCGCCTTGCTCACCATGATGAGCATGGCAATCACGAACATGACCGCGAGAATGATGATCACCACCCAGCCGTCGACGGTGACGTTCTTCATCGTGATCGCGATGTACGAAGTGCCGCCGCCTTCCTTCTGCGCGTCGCCGCCGTAAGCTACCAACGGCGCTTCCTGGCCTTGGCTGCGCGCCGCCGCCTGGATCCACTCGGGTGAGCGTGCAATGTTGGAAACCTCTACCTCGTCCATCTCACCGGTCAGGTAGTGATTGCCCGCGTGGGACCCGCCGAGTGTGAAGGTGCCGGCGATCTGCCCGATCTCCGCAGGCGTCGCCGCCAATTCGGTACCGTCGACCATTAGCGCGATACGACCACCTTTGACTGTCATAGCGAGGTAGTGCCACTGCCCCGCAGCGAGGACATCGGCGGATTGAGCACTGGCGGTAACATTGGCGCCATCGGTCACACGAGCGAAAACCTGCGTGCCATTGATGCCAAGTGCGACCGCGCGCTTGTCGTCGGCCATCTCGAATACATAAGCATCTGTTTGCGGCGCTTCGATCCGAACCCAGGCGGAGAACGTCGCGCCCTTGTCGGCCAGTACGCGCAGCGAAGCGGTGGACGGCACAGTGACCGAGCCGGTACCAGTGAACTTGAGGCCGTTGCCGATCAGCGAGGCAGGATTCTCTTGCGCTGCAGAAGCGCTCGCATTGTTGGCAAACGCCGTAACGTCTTTGGGTGCGCCGTCGCTGCCGAAGTGGTAGACCAATACCTGATTCGCATCGTAGGTACCGGGAGCATCGGCGGCGGCCGGCGCTTTCGGATTGCCGTAGTAGAGAAAGATCTTTTCGCTATTGGTCCCGCCGGCCAGTCGCGGCACCTTCACCCAAACGAACGCCAGGTTGTTGGTCGGATCGTAGCGCTCGAGGTGGTACTTCAGCGGCGTCTTGTCGTCGCCGGCAACGAAACGGAAATCCGAGCCGTCCGGCTTGGTATCGGCAAAGTAGCCGAAGTTGCCGAGGTGCAGGCGGATGAGAACGGGAACGTCGGCGGGACTACCGGGAATGTTCGCGCCCGCGGCGGAGAGATCCAGCGTGATCTCCTTGCGGAAATTCCACTCGTCGTTCCACCAGGCGTAGCTGATCACGGGCACCAGCAGCAATAGCAACGCAAGCAGTCTTCGCACTTCCCATCCCCGTTATCGTGAATATTCCGGAGCCGATACACGCTGTGCGCAGATCAGTCCGGCGCGGAAGTATGGAAGTGACTGGTGATGATTTTGTTACAGGAAGCGCACCTCCGGCACTTCCATCGCCGGTATCGCCTTGCTCACTGTGTCTGCCGCTTCAGGCAATCCACGTCGTCCTGTTTGCAGCCTTCCTCGCCGAGCCCGACGACGAAAACATCGAGCCAGGAAAGCGCCGCCTGCGCCAGCTGCGGTGTGGCGTCCTTCTTGTTCTCGCTGTCCGCCACTGCGTCGTTGGCAGCGTTGGCCGAACTACTGGAAGCGGCAGTCACTCCGGCCAGGGACGCACCCAATCCGCCGGTTTCGGCAGGCACACCGGTCGACGCCCCGCCGACCTGGATGTTGTCCAGGCCAATGACGTGCTGGGCAGCGATGTTGAGATTGCCCGAGGAACCGATACCGGCATCGCCTGCGTTGACGAATCCAACCGGGGCAATCAGGTCGACGTTACCCGGTTCGACATCGTCGGCGGTTACGATGGTGCGGATACCGCTGCCAGCCACCGCCCCCGTGAAACTGACATCGACCTTGCCTTTATCGTCGATGGTTATGATCGGTGGCGGCGCGGAAAGCGACGACTTGGCACCGCGACCTGCATCGATATCGCCGTGCGTCGACCAGACGGCAATGTCGCCGCCCAGCAAGGTGAAGACACGCGAGCTGTTCACCAACACATCCTGGTCCGCAAAGATGTGCACGCTTCCTGTGCCTTGCGCCACGATGCCGAGCTCTGAAGGTTTGCGATCGCTGATCGTGGGAGGGGGATTCGCTAAGCCAACGTTAAGCTGCCCACCCGGGATCAGCAGGGAGATGTCACCCCCGGCGAGGGTATAAATACGACTGAAGGCCATGTTCAGATCGCCGTGGTAGGGGCTGTCGGAGGAATCCCCGGAAGCCGCGCCACTATGCGGGAACAATGCATCGACGGCTGCGTAGCCGCGCTTGAAACCCGCCCCTGGCGTGGAGTTGGCTTCGCGCCCAGACAACACCAGCTCGCTGAAGAACACCTCTTCGATGAACGGCCGCTGGGCATCCTGATCGAGTGCTTTCAATGCTGCGAGCGCAGCGTCCGCACTCAAGGTGGTCCCTGTCAGATCCTTGATGTAGGCAATCAACCGCGCATCGTAGTCGCTGGAGGTTGCGACGATCTGGTCAATGAAACCTGCGTAATCGGGCTGTTCACCCAATCCCGCCATTACGGTGATGGCCGCGCCATCCGCCGTAGGAAGTGACGCATTGTCCCTTCTGCCGGACGTGCTGATTCCTTGCGTGAAACCAAGATCTACGGCGCGTCCCGCCAGCACATCCAACCGCCCTGCACCGCCGATGACGATTTCGCTCGTCTGGCTCTCAGTGTCGCTGGCGTATGTGAAATCGCGTCCTGCACTGATCAGCGTCATATCCGTGGCGCGCACATTCTGACTGTGAATACTTACGTCCCTGACGTCGCGGCCCGCGGTGAAGCGCGTCGCCTTCGCAAGATTGAACTCCAGGCCGAAGATATCCCTGCCCGCAGTAACAAGGGCGGGAACAGGATCATCGAGATGGCGTGAGTTCGAGCCGAACTTACGTACTTCACTCAGGGACAGGTCTGCAGAACTTGCCGGTGCGAAAAGAGTTGGCACTCCAGCCGCCGCACCGTCAGACATGAAGATCTGGCCTGTGTTGAGCCCGCTCACAATGTCCCGCGCCGCGAACAGGTCCAGCTGTCCATCAGACGATGGAAACAGATACAACGAGTTATTGAATACCACGTCGCCGCTAAAGGAACGCACTACCAGCGAGGATGGGTACACGGAGAACGCATCATGTACCGTTGGCTGGTTGACGCCGGACTCGAAGTTCGTCTCCAGATCGTTACCCTGCGCGACATAAACGTCTCCCGCAGCGGATTGCAGTCGTAAAGACGAATCATCGCCATAGGTAAAGAAGGAAGCCTCATTCTTGACGATGGGCGTAACCAATATGGTTGGATTCAACGCCCGCTCCAGCAAGATATCCCGCCGCGCTTCGATAACGGCTTGCACACTGCCGAGCGCAAGGGAGTTACCCAACGCGAAAAAACCATCGGATGTCGCCCTGTCGCTGCCCAGCTCTGCGTCCGAATGCAGCCGTAGCGATCCTCTGGCGCCGTAGAACAAACTACTGTCGATATCTCCGCCAGCGGTGACTGCCATTGACCCGCCACCGTAGGAGTGCAGGGACTGGTCGTCCGCTACAGTGGCGCTATCAGCCGTCGCGGCCGACAGATCGTGCACATCACGACCTGCCGTCACGCTCAGATCGCCACCACCCAGAGCTCCCAGATTCCAGCCGAACTTGGGTGCACTGACTGCGTAGAAACGCGCGAACTTTCCATTCGCCGATGTGGAGGTGCCACGGTATTGCCACGAGGATACCGACTGCGCGACCGGACTGCCGTTCACATCTCTTCCGGCAGTCACCCTGATCGAACCACCCTGGTCGGGAAACAGCACGAGAGCTTGAACCTGAGGCTGTGAGATGAGCCGCGAGGCTTCTCCGGGCAACCCGAGCGTGTAGACCGATGCTCCTTCGCCGAAGACGATATCGCGCGCGGCGTTGAGCACTATGTCGCCGGTGCCGGTGCGCACAATCGCGCCGCTCTCCACTTTCAGATTGCCTGCTGCATTCTCCAGATCTGCCGGCCGGATGTAGCGGGTCGCCGTCGGATCGCTGCCGTTGAGATCTGCGCCAGCCACGAGAGTAATAGAGGAAGAAGCACCAGGCATCAGGTCCGGGCGGGTTGGAGCGGGACCATTGGGGGGCGGCGGCGGAATTACAAACCCGTCGGAAATCTGCCCAATTACCGTCAGCGAACCTGTAGCCCTGACAGTAAGCGATCCGGCCTGGCCGTCAAACCGCCATTGATCGAGATTCAACGAATCCAGCGTCAGGTCACCATCGCGTTTGAGTTCGATGTCCGGCCGCAGCATGATCGGAGTTGCGGAAGCATACGCATAGCGTGCGAGCAGCGCGACAGCCGACGAATCGAAGCTATCGGCAAATGCTGTGGCATCGCTCAACACTCCGGCGAAATCCGACTCGGTTGCAAAGTCACTGGCGGTGTCGAAGGAAAACACCGGCGCCAATGTGACGTTGCCGACATTGGAGAGGTCCGCGCCGAGACGATCGATCAGCAGGTCATCGCCTTGCGCATTCAACGCGGTGCGAATGATCAACGAGCCCTTGCCGGCGGAACCCGCTGCCGATACCACGCTACCCGGGGCTAGATCGACCGAGCCTGTCAGTGTGCCCAGCTCGATGTTGCCGCCGAGAGCTCCAGTCGCACCGGCATCCGCATTCAACTGCGCACCGGATAGCAAGTCGACACCGGTCGCCCCATAGAGCCGGATGTCACCGCGAATATCGGCTCCCTGCGCCAGAATCGTACCGCCGACCTGCACCGACCCGGTGTCGGCAACCAGCTCGACAGACTGAGCCGTCAGTTGTCTGCCCGCCGCCAGCACCAGGTCGCCTTCGCCAACATGAATGTGCTGCTCCCTGGTGAAGCCGCCGTTCTGCAGGGTCCCAACCAGCGAATCGAAGTCATCGAGCCGCTTTGCATCCAGGTCGAAACTGCCGCCAGGAGCGTTCTGCCCGGCCTGTGCCGACAACGATCCGGCAACCGATGCAGTTTCGCCCGCATGAATCTGCAAGCGGCCCGCTGAAGAATCGCCAGCACCCGAAAGCATGAGACTGGAATTCGCAGCCACCTCCACATTGCCATCGGCGATCAAGTGAATCGTGCCGCCGTTGGATCCCACTTCGCGTCCGCCGGCAGACACCTCTCGGCCGGCGACATCGATCGACGCATTCTGCAACAGCAGATTGTCCGTCGCTTGCAGCGAGATCAGTCCGGACGGCGCGACGATGGCGGTAGAGTCTTCAATTCCCTGGGCGACCAGACTGAACGAGCCGCCAAGCGCAAGGCTTGGGGGATCCTGGCCGGCCGGCACATCCGAGTGCAGCAGGCGCACGTTCCCCTGTGATGCATCGACCGAGGTATCGCCGTCGCTGGCCAGCGTGATGATCGGCGTGGTCACATCCAGATTGCCGCTGAGACGAATCTTGCCCGCACCGGTACCTACTACCTGTTGTCGTGCGACCCACGTCGACTGGCTGAATCCTGCGATATCGGTGGCTCCGGGGCCCAGTTGCAACGTGTCCGCGGTAAGCCCGAATCGCGCGCTGCCCGCAAACGGCGGCGGCACAGGGACGGGGGTTTCGGTCGAATCTCCGGTCGAGCTCTCGGTCGGGATTTTCTCGGGACTGCTGAGCGTGATGCTATGTGCGGAGAATTGCGTGGATAGATTCGGGGCGAGGGCATTCAGCGCCGCGGCATGCAGCTCGATTTCGCTAGCACTGTTGCCGGAGAGATCGATCGCAACGTTACGCTGGAAATCGATCGTGTCTGCGGCCAGGCGCAATGCGGCAACGTTGTGCAGAGTGGACTCGAGGCCGGCATCGATCACGATGGCGCCCGCAGCCGTTCCGGTTCCGAAAACAAGACGATTCGCGCCTATGTCCAAACGCGCACCTGCGGCGCGAACATCCCCAGTCACATCGCCGCCGCCGGGCGCATCGATCGTGATTGCACCCCGCGAAGCGAGCACTGCGCCTGCCGCAAGATCAACAGTGCCATCAAGTGTCGCCGCACCGTCACGTTCTGGTCGCAGCTGAGCCAGATCCGATACAGCAACGATGACCGCACCGGCGTCCGCGCCGGAGAGCTTCAAGGCGACAGGTTCAGTATCGAGTTGCGGAGCGACACTGGATTGCAATCCGCTGCGGGAAGCAACTGTGGCTCCAGCCCCAATCGACACCTGGTCGTGTGCCGCAATGACAATCTGGTCGAACGCCAGGTTCACACCACTGCCGATGCTGACCTCATCCGCGGTGACGGCGAAGCCGCCAGTCGGATCCTGCGACTCGTGTCCGCCCAGAATCAGCGTGCCAGGATTCCATTGCGCCAGTTGTTCGGCACTGATCTGAACGTCCCCGGAGGTTTCGCTGTCGGTGCCCGCGACGACGGCCAGATGCAGCGCCGAGACGTCGATGGTCGCGTCTCTGCCACCACTGGCCGCCTTGGTCGACACATTGCCCTTGGCGTCGAGCTGCGTACCTGCGAAGAGCGACAAAGAACCTGCATCAGCCGGCAGCACGACTCGCCCCAAATCCAGGCGTGCAGCACGTTCGGCAAAGAAGCTGGAAGCAAACGAATCATCGTACTGCGCAAGCGCGCGGCCGTAGCTGCCGGGTCGCACGGCGAAGCCGGAATATTGAGTATTGCCCAGCTGCGTATTGCCGAACGTCGTGTAACCGGCGATGACTCGTGTGCCATCGCGCAACGACGCCACAGAACCCGGAACGATGCCGTCAGTGCCGGCAACGGAGCTGATCAGGTAAGCGCCGGGAAGCAGGGCGTATCTCGCCGGCAGCAATGGATAGACTCCGGCTGGCAGGCCGGCAATGCCACTGAGATAGACGCTCTGTCCCGGCGCCAGGTCCGAACCACCGTACTCCTGCGGATCGTAGGGTGCGTACTGACCCTGCAATGACGGCAGGATTGCGTAGAGCCCAGGCGTGACTCCCGGCGCGAGCGCGTCCTTGGTGCCACCAGTGCCCGGCACCCACTCATAGGCGTAGAGGTCGCCACCGCCGCTGATATCGACGACGGCACCCGTCGCGATGGTCACCTTGTCGGATGTAATCGCGACCTGTCGCGCTGGCAACGCATCGACCGGCGTCACCACGCCATCGTTGCTGACATAGGTCCAGTCGCCAATCGAGACGCGACCATAGGGGAACAAGGTTCCGTTACCGCTGACGGAAGTCTCGCTGCCATCGAGCAGGCTGACGGAATTCGATCCCTGCAGGGAGATCGATCCGAATGGAGCGAGCAGTGTGCCGCCTTGCACGATATCCGGAGCGATAAGCGTGATCGATGCGCCAACCGACAGCGGCGTGCCGGGACTCGCACCGCCTTGCAGGATCTCCAGGCGGCCGTTCGCGCCATTGCCCGCCTGCAGCGTAAATTCACTATCGGTCGAGCCATAGACGCGGGCGGCTGTAAGCGAAAGATCGCCCGCTATGGTGAGATCGCCGATCGACGGTCGTTCATCGCCAATACTTCTGACGGTTCCCCGCAGGCGGATGTCGCCATTGCTGTGCAGATCGGCGCGCGCCATCGAACTCAGGACGCTGGAGCCGATGATGTCGATGAAATCGGCCTGCACTTCCAGCTTGCCGTTGCCGGTGATCGAACTACCAGTCGCCGCCGCTGGCGTGGTATTGCCGATGGCCACATACGGTGCCGCCAGGCTCACATCGCCACTGCCTGAAATCGAGAGCCGCGCCGTGTCGAGCGTCAGCTGCCGAGCCAGTGACAGATCCACCCCGCCGCGGATGGCAATCTCATCGTCGGCGCGCAACGAAACCGAGTCGGCGCCGGATCGCTTGATGAATTCCTGGCTGATGCTGGCAGTGCCGTTTTCAGGCAGCGCGCTACCGGCCACTTCTCCCACCGTGAGTTCGAGGATGCGCGGATTGGTCGGAAACGTCGCACCGACAGTATTTCCTTTGAAGCCGTCCTGGCGAGTCAGCTCCAGCACGAGCGAACCGGCCGCAGCCTTGCCGGTATCGCCGGTGCCAGCAAAGGCGTCGACATCGCCATACAGGCCAATCGATTCGGGCGCACGCACAACCAGCGAACCCCCCGAGCTCGCGACAACGTGACGCGCGTACGGCTGACTGGCGTTCCCCGTTGCAACATCCAGGGTGGCCGAAGTTCCCGAGACATCCAGACGGGCGCCACTTTCAACCAGTACCGAGCCGCGATCGGAAGCCAGGTTGATAGTTCCACCGTCAACCACATGCCCAAACAGAAACGCGTCGTTTGGAGTGAAAATCGCAGTACCCGAGACATCCAGCACAGCGGAGGAACCGATCTGCAGCCGCTGATCTGCGATGAAGCCTTCGTCCTGCGCCGCGTCGGGCGTTCCCACACCAGCGCTGATGACGCCACCCGCAGCGCTAATCGTGCCGTCGATATACGCATTGCCCAGCGACGTGAATGAAAAATGCGTGCCCGGATCGCCGTGCAATTCCGCGCCAGCTGCCACGTTCAGATCGCCGGCCTGCTTGTTGGTTGCCGTCGATGCCGACGACAAGGATGCGGCGAACGAGATATCGGCAGCTGCGCGCTGATCTGCCTGTGGCACGACGACGCTGCTGAAGTCCTCGATCGTTGCACCACTAGCACGATTGCGCGCCTGCTGATCGAGCTGCAGCGACTGCACGCGAGCATCCAGGTGCGTACCTGGAAGAATTCGCAGAATGTCCGCGTCTTCCTCGCTGTCCCGGTTGCGTGCAGCCGTGATCTTGACGGTAGAGAAGCCGTAGTCGGAGAACAGCGCGGTGCCGATCTGGAAGAAGGTCTCGGGCTTGGTTGGGTCGTAGGTCTGTGCGCCAGCCCAACTCGAACCCTCTCCAACCGCCACTTTGGGCGCGGTCATGCTGAAAGCGCCCCCTTTGGCGCCCAGCACGCCGAACGCATCCATACCGACGTCCTTGCCTATATTGATTTCGGAGTTGAGGCCGTTGGTCTGCAGCGAAATCGAACCACCGGCGCCCGGCGTCAATTCTCCGGTGCGCGAAATGGCTGCTCCACCACTCGCTCGCAACTGCACACCGTCCCCGAGCGTCAGTGTCGCCGGTCGTGGCGTATCGTCAGATGCAAACCCTTTACCCGCAAGTATGAGGCTGATGCTGCCGCCATTCTGCAGCAGCGGGTCGGTTGGGCGAATCTGTGGATCGAGCAGCGAATCGTTGGTCCAGGTTCCCCGTACGTCCAGCGTTACTCCATCGCCGATGACTATTCCGGGCTGCTGCGCTACAGCGCCGATCAGCGGATCGTGCGATGTCAGCGAAATTTCGCCACCGGCATTGGTGATGTTCGAAAGAACGCTGACTGTCTGGCCACTGGCGCTGAAACTCGAACCGGGCGTCAGCTCCAGCGCCAGATCCTTCGGCACGGTCACCGAGCCGTTGCTGTAGATCTCGGTTCGGGTAAATCCATTGTGCAGATAATCGGTTGGCAGCTGCAGTTCCTGACCGCTTGGCAATGCCGCGCCATCGGCAATCACAATCGTGGCGGGCTGCGCAGCGAACTCAACGGATGGCGCTCGATAGTCGATGTTCGGTGTGACGCCGACACCGCCCTGCAAGCCGAGAATGAAACGTCCACCGTCGAGAATCGCGTCGGCGCTGCGTTGATACGGACCGGCGAGAGTGTTGCCTAGGAACGACCCGTTCAGGATCATGGTCGGTGCAATGAACTGCAAGGTACCGGCGGCACTACCTTGTGAATACCCGGCCTCCATTCTGCCGATGCCGGGGGCATTGATCAGCTCGATCTGTCCCCAGCGATCATCGACCCGACGATAGACCGGATTGATCAGCCCCACATAAGTGCGGGCCGGGTCGGCCGAGCCGATATCGTAGACCTTGCCATCGGCTCCGATGAGCCGCGAAGTCGCCACGACTCCCTGCTCATAGTGGATCGTGCCACCGGAGACGTTGAAGTTCGAACCCGCATTTGCCAGCACATCGCCGTCGGAGAGAAACACGACCTCGCCACCCTGCGAGGTTCGCTCTGCGATCGACTTCGGGATGGCAGCGACCGCCCCTTTTACATCGCCCAGCGGCGTGCCTACGCGTACGTCGACAACAACGGACTGCCCCCGTAGCGCGCCATCGCGTTGATCGGGCGAATCCGCAAGTTCGCTGCCGCGCAACTCCACGCTCACCAGGTTCCTGGACATGGGCAGCGTGGCATCGCTACCGGACACGTCGACAACGGCACCGGATTCGACCCTCAGCTGCGATTGTCCGTCAGACGGCCCCGCAACAGTCTTGTTGTCGATCAGCTTGCCATCGCGAACGTCGGTGGCGTCGAGCACACCCTGCCTCGGATCGCTCACAGCCGAGACGTCGATGCGTCCCCCGGTGGCGCGCAGCACGCTGCCGCCCTTGAGCGTCACCTGATGTCCCATTGCTTCAATATGCGAGGGTACTTGCGCCTGATCGTCCACCGCAGTACTGGTGTCCTGAAGATCGGGCAGCACACTGGTAACGCTCTGCGAGCCGAACTCGAGAGTCCCGGTACGCGTCGCCTGCAACTCTGGAGCGCCGGCCGGAAAGGTAACTTCAGCGCTGTCGCGCGCCAGCAAGCGGATGGATCCGTTGGCCGAGACACTGGTAGTCGCTGAGATCCGCCCATCCTGATTGACGGCGTAGCCCACCAGCGTCGCGTTGCCACGCGGCGTGTTGATCTGCCCGGTCAGACGGTTCCATACCGTGCCACCAGCGGCAACCTCCACTGTCAGCCCACGCAGCGTTGGGTCGCTGCCGGCCTCCAGATAGACAGCGTCGCCCGCCGCCAGGATGATCTGACCGTCATTCGCGGTGAGCGAACCGGCGTTGTCTACATTCTGTGCCGCCAGCAGGATGCGCCCGTTGGCACCGGTAGTGCTCAGCTGCGCACCTTGCTGCACGGTCAGCTGGATCTTGATCGGCTTGCCATTTGGATCCGGCACGATGTTGCCGTCCGCATCGATCGTCCCGCGCAGCGGCGTGACGCCGTCCGGCCCCATGAGCTCAAGGCGGTTGTCGGGCGCTTGCAATGCCGGTGTGCCATTCTTCAGCTGCGCGGCAACGCCTGTGGCGAACGTCTCATCGGAAATATTCAGCGTTGTGGCAAGAATGCCCGCGGCGTTGATCTTCGCTGTCCGGCCGAAAATGATGCCGTTCGGGTTGTACAGGTAGATCTCACCGTTGGCGGTGACCTGGCCGAAGATCCGACTCGGATTCTGATCGTGGATGCGGTTGAGAGCGATGGAGGTACGGCTGGGCTGATTGAAGATCACCTGGCCGTCGGCGCTCACATTGAAAGTGTCCCAGTCGAGCGTGGCGCGATCGGTGGTCTGCTGGATGTTCAGCGTATTGCCGTTGAACGCCGCAGTCGCACTGCCCGAAGTTACCCAGACGGGGGACGGCCGAGGCAATTCCACTGCGTACACAGATGCAGGAGCTGCCACAACGAGTCCGGCGGCTGCCGCCAACAACACGCGATGAACCGCATCCCGCAAGGAAATTGGATTCTCGTTGTTCATTCTTACCGGCCGTCCTCAGCAACTCACCTGGTGTCACCAGGCGGCGCGGAAATTGAAATGAATTCGCGAATCGCCGGCGCGCGTTCCCGCATCGTCCGGCGCGTCCGCCAGGGGATAGGCCCACACCAGCGTGCCAGTCAGGTTGTGGAATGCCGCCACATTGAGCCCGACGCCGGTACTGCGTAGCGTCACGTTCACCGGCTCAAGCAGCTGACCGAAGGTCGCCGACTGCGAGTTGCCGTCGCGCAAAGGATTGGTTCGCGATATCCGGCCGTAGTCGAAGAAGGCGAATACGTCGCCCTGCAATTGATTCTGGAACCACCCCCAATGCGGCGATCCCAGCTCGAAGGAACCCTTGATCCCGGTATCCCCGAGCGCCTCGGCTTCCAGGTAACCGCGAGTGCCATCCGCTCCGGCAATCGAAAACTGTTCGTTGCTGATGATCGAATCGATCGCGTATTGCGCAGCCGCTCTGAGGCTCAATGTCAGCTTTGCTGGCAACTGGGTACTGAACTGCGCGTCGGAACGCAGCAGGAAGTAGTTCGGCGTGCCCTTGAAGCGCTTGACCTGGAATTCCTGCTCATCGTTGCCCATGCCGCGGATGCCGAAGTTCGCGGTCGTGTTCAGCGACCACTGGCTCGCAGATGCCCGCCAGGAACTCGCATGGCCCACGGAGAAATTGGTGTACGAGATCGGCGTAAGAACCAGGTCTTTCGAGAACACGCTCTCGGTGAAGTCCTTGTATTCGACTCCGGCAATCAAAGCATGCGATGAACCCGCGCTAACCAGTAGCGGGCTGACGAGACGGGCGCCGTAGACCTTGCCCTTGCCAAGAATGCTGACCGAGCTGCCCCCATCGCCCACAGTAGCGATGTTGCTATCCGAATCGACGTAGAAGAGCGACAGTCGCGTACCGGCGGCCGTCAGCCTCGCCGTATAGCTTCCGGCCCAGACGCTGACCTCGTCGGTGTCCTGCGGGGACACCTGGTACTGCATTGAAAGACTATCCAGCCTGCCAAACAGATTGTCATAGCTGACCGAGCCGATAGCGCGAAGTTTCGACGTGTCCGTCGTGTAATCGTTGTTGAGCTCCAGGCTGGCATGCACAGGAAGCTCATCCTTGACGTTGAGCGCAAGATCGACCGTGCCTGGTGTGGCGCCGGCTTTCAGCACGGGGGTCACCGAACGATCCGCTGTCTGCGCATTCAGCGCCGAGAGCTCGGCCTGCAACGTCGGCACATGCGGGACCGTATCCGCCTTCGCCTCCGGCAACGCATTGCGTATCTGTCGACCGGAAAAATACCTCGCGCCGGCTACCCGTGTGTGAGCGAGCTTGCCTTCCGTAACCTGCAGTCTGACCACGCCCTCGGCCACATCCTGCTCGGGAATATCGACGAACACTGTGCCGTAACCACGATCGTGATAGTAGTTTTCGAGCAACGTGCGAACCTGCTCGACGTCATCGATGGTCTTGCCCGGCCCGAGCTGCGGATACAAAACCTTCTCGATCTCCACCGGCGGCAGCACGGAGTTGCCGAGCACCCGGTACTCTTCCACTTCGAAGCGCGGCTTCTGCTGTGCGGCAACGTCT
Organism: Steroidobacteraceae bacterium; assembly: GCA_036498785.1. GTDB lineage: Bacteria > Pseudomonadota > Gammaproteobacteria > Steroidobacterales > Steroidobacteraceae > Steroidobacter. Next base: position 97,416 of record DASYEW010000020.1, read on the forward strand.
GGAGAATTGTCGACGGCAGATGCGACGCCGATAACTGCACCGAACATCAGCACAACAATAGTGAGCTGCAGGAACTTTCTTGGGGCGCGCATAAGCCGGTGACTTTAGCGTTGCAGGTGTTACGCCGGCATTACAGGAAGACTCAGTCAAAAAAAGAAAGCCGGCTCTTTCGAGCCGGCCCTCGTAGCGACACTTCGACGTCCGTGTCGATGCAATGTCTAGGTCGAGCGACCTATCAGCACTGCCAGAAGCCGATGCTGTTGCTGTCCTTGTTTCTGCGGACGCAGCTGACCGGCTGCTTGCCCGCAACAGTCACCACCGGATACTGCGGTGCGTTGGTTGGCGAAAGGAACGCAATGTTCGGCGTGGTCGGACCAGAGGCCTGCAGCTGCGAGACCGAGATCAGCTTGTTGGCCAGGCTCAACGCGCTGCCGGTCAGGCCCGGACGCTTGATCGAGACCATTTCGTACCAATAGTCGTACTCACCGGTCGCAATCAGAGGGCCGAGGTTGTTGGCAGTTTCAGTTGCGAGCGTGCCCTGGCCATCGATCTGGATCTGACGGCGGCCGGTATCATCGGCTTCCGAAGAGATGTAGCCGATCGCACCAGGAGTGCCGCTGATGCAGGTGCGCATGCCACCCGTGCTGCCGTTCTCCTGAACGCCACCGCCACCTGCGGAGATATCCAGGCCAAGCGGATTCGCCGTCGAGACAAAGCCCGTCGTCGCGTTGAAGAAGATTGAGGTAGCAACCTGCGTACCCGAACCTGCTTCACGACGGCACACCTTGATCGGCAGGGTGGTCGAGGTGACGGTTCCGCCGCCGATCTTCGGGACGAACTGCCAGTCGGAGTACGTGCCCTTGAAGATGTTCGCAATCGTATTGCGCGACAGATTGTCAACGTTGCCCAGTTCCGCGTTGTTGGTGTTGACGTAAACACCGAAAGCCTGGCCAACCATCGGCGCAGCAGAGCCATTCAGCGAGTTACGTTCAGTCACGTTCAGCGCCGGCTGCAGGAAGGAGTAAGTCGCAGCGGTCGGATAGTTCTCACCGGTGAACACTGCTGGCTCAAGATCGGCGAGACCGACCTGCGAAACAGCGTCTTCAAGTCCGGACGATACGGCGTCGCTCACCGCAACGTAGCCGACCGTCGGGCAGCTGTTCGTTACAGTGCTGCCAACGCCAGTGGTGAATGCGCAGCTGCTCAGCTGCAGGCGCTTGATCTGAGGACCCGAAGCAAGCAATGGGCGCAGGCCCATTACCGAACCGCCTTCACCGCGGTAGTAGATAACCGCTGTCTCACCGCCGCCAGCACTGACGACGCCAGTCGCCAGGTTGCAGGTGTAAGCGCGGAAATCATTGGTGCTCGACTGGAACTTGTTGTAGGTCAGGGCAGGAGCGGCAACCGTGCCGTTCTTGCAGATCGTCGAACCGACACGACCCAGCTCGCTTTCCAGCGCGGCTTCGAAAGCCGAAGAGCCGGAAACCGTCAGCTGGACGGTGAATGGGCCGGTGGGGGCCAGAGCGAAGGCGCTGCTCGCGCCCAGGGTCGCTGCCACAGCAGCGGCCAGGAAACAAAGTTGCTTTTTCATGATCCGAGAATTCCTATGAATTTGAGATTGCTGTGCAATATCGGATATCAGGCGGCAGTGCCGGTCGCGCCCTGGCGACGACGACGGCCGATACCGGCGAGGCCCACGAGGCCGCTACCGAAGAGCCAGAGAGCGGCAGGCAGTGGCACAGGCGCCACGGCGTGCAGATCGCCATTCGCATCGAGCTGGAGGCTGGCAGTCTGGAACAGGCGGCCCTGAACGCCATTGCCGCCAGTGGTGCTGGTCGCAAGGTAGAACGCCTGAGCCGAACCGATGTCCGCCGCGTTGTTGTCGTTGATCGCGAAAACGTGGTCGGCGCCGTCACCCAGGGTGCCGGGATTGCCCCACTGGCCGCCGATGTTATCCACACCGGAGAGCGACGAACCCGCTGCATCCGGCAGGTTCTGGTTGATGCCGTCGATCAGCGAACCGATCGTGCCAGCGGCGCCAGCGACCTGCAGGTTACCCGGGATGATGTTGTTGCCGAGGATGTCATCGTTGGTCGTGAAAGCAACGCGCTTCGGCGTGCCAGCCTGGTTGCCACCGACCATGTCGGCGCCCAGAACGCCCCACTGAACCTGGTGTCCAGCGGTCGTTGCCAGGAATGCCGTCATGTTTGCATCGTGGGTGATCGTCGGCAACGTGAAGCCGACCGACGTCGGACCGCTATACGCACCGCCCGTGACGGACTGTGGCGCGATATCGTCCAGCGTGACTTCCAGGCCGCGTGCGTACACGTTGCCGGTCGTGAGGTCGCGCACGAACAACGTCAGTTCGCCGTTGCCGGTGGACGGAGCAATCACGTCCGCAGACGCGCTGACCGCAGTGAACGCCGCCGCGCCCGCGAGGACGATGGCGACAACGCTCTTCAAAGAAATCTTCATGGAAATCCCCTTCTAAATTGAAAACCGGATCTTCCGATCCGCCCATTCGAACCGTTGGCGTTTGCCTCCGACGAGCCGGAAGGCGAACTGCTTTGCACACTACGAACGACGTATGTCGTTCGATCACCAAGTTCTTGAACCTTTTGCGACGTGGTCGCGATTGCCGGATCGCGGATTTGTCGACCGCGCACGCTCCACTAGCTACGCGATGTGTTCGCGAGGCCAAGGTAGTCACGCGATGTGACATGGGCATGAAGAGTTATTGAACAGCACACCGTGAACGCACACGTATGGATTGCGTGTGTAATACATTCGAACGACAACAGCCCGGACCTGATGTCATTCGGCCAGATACGGATACGGTGTGACGCGAGACTAGTCGGAATGAACCGCTGTTTCGTATGAGCGAGCTTGGTGCTGCGCGAGCGGCTTCTTGTTGTGTTGCAGTCGAACCATAACTTCATCGTCAGCGCTGCACGTAGCGTGCGTGGCTCGATGGGATGAGAGTTGAAATGGGCGCCTGCCTCAATCGAGAACTCTGATTAGGGCTCCAAGTTCGGAGCCGCGGACGACCAGAGCGTAACCGGGCGGTCACGAACGATTTCTACCATGCGCGCTTCTCCGCGCCAGAAGCCGACGCCCCAATGGCCATAACCAACAAACTGCTCGGACCAGCGTACCTCGCGATTCTCTCGCTCGTTACGTTCGTCATACACCCCGCCGACGCCGAGCCTGTGCCCGCCACGGACAGAATCGACGCGGGCCAGCAGGTCGTCACGTACGGCGAGATCGTGTATCGCAACTACCAGGACGCCTACGCAGCGGTTCTGAACCTGCAACGCGCGGTTGACAACTTCGTCAACGATCCCACGGACGATAGCGACGAGGTTCTAGCTCTCGTCCGCCAGGCATGGCTAGACACGCGCATGAGTTACGGCCAGACCGAGGCATTCCGCTTCTACGAAGGACCGATCGACTTCGGCAAGCGTTCCGACGGCAGCATGGGACCGGAAGGTTTGATGAATGCGTGGCCTGTGAACGAGGCGTACATGGATTACGTCATGGACGACCCCGGTGCCGGCATCATCAACGATCCGAACATCCCGATCACACGCGCCACGCTGATTGAGCGCAATGCAAAAGACGACGAAGCCGATGTGACCACTGGCTTTCACGCGATTGAGTTCTTGCTCTGGGGACAGGACTTCAACGCAGACGGACCCGGCAATCGCAGCGCGCGCGATTTCATCGGCACTGGCGCTGCGGCGAGACGGCGCGCCTATCTCAAGGTAGCCACAGATCTGCTCACGGAGAATTTACACATGTTGGTGGAATCTTGGGCACCGGATGCGCACAACTATCGCGAGCAATTCATTGCACTGGATGCGCGCCAGAGCATCAGCAAAGTATTGACCGGCATCGCGACATTGAGCGGTTTCGAGTTGGGATACGAACGGCTGGCCACCGCGCTGGATAGTGGCTCGCAGGAAGACGAGCACTCCTGCTTCAGCGACAGCACCCATATGGATGTACTGGCCAATACCATGGGTGTCGCCAACGTCTATTTTGGCCGCTACGGCGACTATCAGGGCACGGGGCTCAATACGCTCATCAGGAATGCGAATCCGCAACTCAATGAGCGCATAGAAGAGCAGCTAAGGAGGAGCGTCACGCTCGCCGCGGCAATCGATCGTCCCTTCGACAAGATCCTGTCGACACCGCCGGGCAGTCCGCAACGCGCCAAAGTGGAAGCTCTGGTCACGTCCCTGCAGACACAGGCGCGTTTGCTGAAACTTGCCGGCGCCGTGCTGGGTGTCGACATCGTAGTGACAACCGAAGTCTATCCCGAGTAACGGTTGGCGAATGACAAGTAACGAGCAAGGTATTAACGCAGTGCGCTGGCGACTCTGGCTGGCGACGTCGGCACTGGCCGTTACTTTCGTCGCGAATAGCGAGGACGCAGCGGGCCCGGATTGGTTTGGCGCCCAACTCGGTGGCACGACGACGCTTGCAATCGCCAACGAGAATGCCTATGCGCGACCGATTCCGACCACGGCGGAAGCGGATCTTCGCAAGTTCACCTTCGGCAATCGACTCTTCAATACGAACTGGGTTACCGCACCCGCCTCAGCGAGCGGTTTCGATGGGTTGGGGCCCGTCTTCAATCGCGTCTCATGTTCCAGTTGTCACATTCGCGACGGCCGTGGCCAGCCGCCAACGGGCGATGACCAACCGCTGGAATCCATGCTGATCCGCTTGAGCCTGCCGGGCTCGCCGGAGCAAGGACCCAAGCCGGTTCCCCATTACGGTGATCAGCTCAACGAGAAGGCCATCCGTGGTGTGCCGGCCGAAGGCCGAACCATCGTCAAATACAAGGAGCGTAACGGCAAGTACCCCGACGGCACTTCTTATAGTCTCGCGGTTCCGAGCTACAGCTTCGCCGACCTGGGTTTCGGTCCATTCCCGCGCACAATGCTTTTCTCCGCGCGCGTTGCGCCGCCGGTCTTCGGCCTTGGACTGCTCGACGCCGTTGCCGACTCGACACTGCTTGCGCTTGCCGATGAGGAGGACTCCAACCGCAATGGCATTTCCGGCCGCGTGAACCGCGTGTGGAATCGTGCGAGCGGCCGCGTGTCTGTCGGCCGTTTCGGCTGGAAGGCGAACCAACCTTCGTTGCGACAGCAGATCGCCGGCGCCGCGCTCGGCGATATCGGCCTCACCACCAGCCTGTTTCCGGATGAGAACGTTGCAGCAGGTCAAAGTGCGGCGGCCGCAGCTCCCAGCGGCAGCCAGCAGGGCGAACCGGAACTGCAGGACGAGTTCTTCGAGAAGCTGGTCTTCTATTCCGCATCGCTCGCGGTGCCTGCAGCTCGTAATGTCCATGATCCCGATGTGCAATCGGGCGCGCTCCTGTTTGCGCGCATCGAATGCACGGCCTGTCACGTGCCGACGCTGCAAACCGGCGACCATCCAGAGATACCGCAACTCTCACGGCAAACCATCCATCCATTCACCGATCTGTTGCTGCACGATATGGGCAAAGATCTCGCCGATGGCAGACCGGACTTTCTGGCCAGCGGCAGCGAATGGCGCACGCCCCCGCTATGGGGAATCGGCCTGACCGACGCCGTCAACCGCCACACCCGCTTCCTGCACGACGGCCGAGCGCGGTCACTGGAAGAGGCTATTTTGTGGCACGGCGGCGAGGCGCAACCCGCACGCAATCGCTTCATGCGACTCAACAAGAGCGACCGCGACCGCGTACTGCAATTTCTACGCAGCATCTAGCGGACAACAACGCTCCTTGGCTTCCGGCTTCCGGCTTCTGGCTTCTGGCTTCTGGCTTCTGGCTTCTGGCTTCTGCCGGTTGTCACCCGTCACTCGTCACTCGTCACCCTCAACCGCTAACCGCTAACCGCTAACCGCTAACCGCTAACCGCTAACCGCTGACTGTCCCAGTCGTCATACAAACGTACCTATGCGGAAACTTAATTCCGTCTTATGCCGTGCTTCATGAAAGCGTAACAGTGCATTCATGCGGTTTCACTAAGTTGAGCGCGTGACGATCATTCATCTGGCGTCACTCTTGTACAACCTGTAGGGGAAACTAATGAATAAGCTAATCACACTCGCGGTGAGTGCGATCGTTGCGTCGTCGGCCAATGCCGTCGACTTCGGTCAGCGAGTCGAGCAACTCGCGAAGTCGCAGTCGCTCTCTCTGTACGGCACACTCGGCACGCTGACGGCATCGTCCACCGCGTCGTTGTCCGCCGTTGCTGCCAACGCCAATCCGGCCGCACTGCTCACGGTCGCTCCCGGTCTCACGGTCAAGACGCTGAGCTCCGATCCGTTGCTTGCGCCGAACATCGATCAGATGTTCCTGTGGCCGAACGCAACTTCACCGACTCACATCATTGCGTGCAACGAACAGGGCGCCGGCCAGGTAGCTGTGCAGCGCATCACCATGGCAACGGGCGCTGTCGCGAACATCATCAGCTCTGGTTTGACGAGCTGCGATCCTGCCCGCCTCACACCGTGGGGCACAGTCATCGTCGGTGAAGAAAATGGCGCGGCGGGACGCGTCATCGAAATCCTCGACCCCATCAATACCACGAACGTCACCGTTCCAAGCTCCGGCTTCGGCCCCACCTCGGATCCGGTACATGTGGCCGCACGGCCGGCGTTGGGTCAGTTCGCATTCGAAGGCATCGGCATACTGCCCAATGGCATCGTGTATCTGACCGATGAAAATCGTCCAGGTACCGCCGGCATCGGCGCCCCCGGAGGCGCGCTGGTGAAATTCATTCCCACCACGCTGTGGAATCCTGGCAGCGCACCCATCACGAGCCTGGCTCAATCGCCCTGGACCTTGGGCCGCATTTTCGGCATGCGTGTCGGCCGCAACGGCGGTAACACCGATGTCGGCCAGGGCAACGAATTCGGCCGTGGCACCTGGGTAGAAGTGACCGGTACTGCGCCAATCAACCTGCGCGCAGCAGCCGCCAGCTTGAAACTCACGAGCTACTACCGTCCTGAAGACATGTCGATCGACATGAAGCAGCTTGCTGCCGGCAACGTGCGTTTCTGCGGTACCAACACGGGGCAGGACATCCAGGCGACCAGTGCGGATGGCGACAACCACTATGGTGAGGTCTATTGCATCACCGACGGCACGCTCGTCGCCGGCCAGTCGATCGTCACTGAAACCAAGGGCTCGGATGTCGTCCTGACATCGACGGTGCCTGAATACCAACCGCTGGTCATCGGCAACTTCGACTTCGCGATGCCCGACAACCTCGACATCCAGCCTGGACGCGGCAACATCCTGATCACCGAGGATGGCGAAGGCCCGTTCTCCAGCCCGCCGCGCAACAACGACATCTGGGACTGCCTGGATGACGGTGCCGATGCCGATCACCTGGCCGATGCCTGCGTGAAGATGATGACGCTGAACGATCTGACGGCAGAACCGACTGGCGGCTTCTTCGATGCCACCGGCACGCGCTACTTCATCAGCATCCAGCACAACATCACCGGCCATGGTGTGATCCTCGAAGTCAACGGCTGGCAATAACCGACCTGCATCGATCCAACAGCGGGCCTGCGGCGCGACTGCAGGCCCGTGGCGGGATTGAGGAGAAATTGAAATGTCTCATCAAAAAATGACCCGGGCGATCGCACTCGGTGTGGCTTCGGTGTGTGCAGGGCTGCTGTCGATCTCCGCAAATGCGGCATCGACGACGGCCACCGCCCAGCTGTTCGGCCTGACCGATCTGGCCGGCGTCCTGTCCTTCAGCAATGACTTCTACGTGGTACTCGCGAGCACGCCAGAGCACGACGAAATGTCATCCGGCACTACTGCGGGCAGTTACTTCCTGAACGACGGCAATTCGTTCGCGGAAGCCAACGGCAACGACGGCTTCGGTCCCTACACGCATATCGGCGTGAATAACAACGGCTCCGCCACAGCGACGGTGATGTGGTCGTTCGACTGGACCGCGACGGCGGATGGTCAGGCGGCAGTCAGTGCGGACTACCTGCGGGAATGGACAGTGGCAAACCTGCAACCGGGCGAGCAATCGGGCGTCAGATCTTCGATCACCCTGTCGCTCGACGGCACGCCATTCCAGTCCGAAGTGCTGGATTTCTTCGCCAACGTCAGCGGATCGCAGAGCGACTTCTCCACCCTGTCGCTGCTGTTTCCCGTGCTGGCCGGCGAGAAAGGCAGCCTGACCGTGACACTGACGAGCACCGGCTTTGCTTCTGCGGCCCCTGTCCCGCTGCCTGCAGCGATATGGCTGCTCGGTTCCTCGCTGCTGGGACTCGGTGGAGTTGCCCGTCGCCGCAAGGCCTGATCTCGTTTGCGTTCGATGCTCGACCAACTGCGAGCCCCGGAAGCGGGGCTCGTCTTTTCCGGCCAACAGTTTTTCTGGCCAACGGGCTGTTGGCCGACTGGTCGCCGGCCAGGTCAGGAAGAAGCAGCTTCTCTGTCCGACGTGCCGACCACCCAGCGATATAGCGCCGGGAGCACCAGCAGGCTCAGCACTGTCGCTGAGATAATCCCGCCGATAACGACCGTGGCCAAGGGGCGCTGCACTTCGGCACCGGTGCCGGTATTCAGTGCCATCGGCAGGAAGCCGAGCGAGGCGACGCAGCCGATCATCAGGATCGGACGCAATCTCAGCATGGCTCCGGCGCGAATTGCCGCATCGAGACTGCTGCCCTGCGCGAGCAAATCGCGAAAGGCCGAGACCATCACAACGCCCGTCAGCACCGCGACGCCCGACAATGTGATGAAGCCCACGCCTGCGGTGATGGATAGGGGGATATCGAACAGTGCCAGCGCGGCGACACCACCGGCCAGCGCGAGCGGAACGCCGCTGAAGACCAGCAATGCGTCTCTCGCAGATCCGAATGTCGCCATCAACAGTCCAAAGATCAGCAGCAACGTGATCGGCACCAGGAACGCAAGTCGTCCGCTCGCGGACTGAAGCTGCTCGAACGTACCGCCATAGCCGAGCCAATATCCCGGCGGCAGCCTGAGCTGCGTTTCGAGCTGCGCTCGCGTGTCGCTCACGAAGCCGCCGAGATCGCGCCCGCGGACATTGGCCGATACCACCAGACGCCGCTTGCCGTTCTCACGGCTGATCTGGTTGGGCCCGACACTCTCCACGAGCTCAGCCACCTCTGCGAGCGGCACATACCCGCGACCTTCCGGCAACGGTATTGGCAAACGCTGGAGCGCACGCAGATCCGTGCGGATCCGCTCCGGCAGCCGTACGACAATATCGAAGCGACGATCGCCTTCAAAAATCTGCCCCGACTGGCGGCCGCCAAGCGCAGTAAGGACGGTCTGCTGCAAGTCCTCCACATTCAGCCCGAGGCGTGCCAGCACTTCACGCCGCGGCTGAACGGCAAGCACCGGCAATCCGGAAACCTGTTCGACACTGACACCCATGGCACCGGGGATTCGCATCACGATGCTGGCGACTTTTCTACCCGCATCGAGCAACGTGGCCATATCGTCGCCGTATATCTTGATTCCCAGGTCGGCACGTACGCCGGAGATGAGTTCGTTGAAGCGCAATTGAATCGGCTGGCTCAGCTCATAGTTGTTGCCTGGTGAGCTCTGCACGACCGCCTCGACCTCGGACAGAAGTTGCGCCTTGCTCTTCGCAGGATCGGGCCATTCGCTGCGTGCCTTGAGCATGACGAACCCATCGGCAATGCTCGGTGGCATGGGATCGGTGGCGACTTCCGCAGTACCGATCCGCGCGAATACGGTAGCCACTTCCGGCAAAGCCATGAGGGAGCGCTCCAGGGTTCCCTGCATCGCCAGCGATTGAGTGAGACTAGTACCCGGAATGCGCAGTGCCTGTAGCGCAATATCGCCCTCGTCCAGATTCGGGATGAACTCGGTACCCAGCCGGGTGGCGCCCCAGCCGGCGAGCGCCACGATCACTGCTGCGGCAGTCACCACAGAGCGGCGCAAACGCAGAGCATTGCCGAGCAAGGGCTCATAGGCACGCCTGGCGGCTCGCAGCAACCAGTTCTCCTGCTCTGCAACTTTTCCCTTCAGCAGCAAGGCGCATGCTGCCGGAACGAACGTCAGCGACAACACCAGCGCGGCCGACAGCGCGAGTACCACTGCAAATGCCATCGGTCGAAACATCTTTCCCTCGACGTCGGACAACGCGAGTATCGGTACGTTGACCAGAACGATGACGATCGCACTGACCAGGCTCGGCCTGAAAACCTCCCGCGATGCTTCGTGAACGACGCGCAGGCGCTCCTGCGTATCGAGCACGCGACCAAGCTGATGTTGTCTTTGCGACAGGCGTAACAAGCAGTTCTCGACAATGATGACGGAGCCGTCAACGATCAACCCGAAGTCCAGCGCACCCAGCGACATCAGATTGGCGCTGACTGAGCTTGTAGCCATGCCGGTGATCAGCATCAGCATTGCCAGCGGAATCACCATGGCGGTCAGCAGCGCGGCTCGCACATGACCCAGCATCGCCAGCAGAACGATCGTGACGAGGATTGCGCCCTCGATGAGGTTCTTCTGCACCGTCGCGATAGTCCTGTTCACGAGATTCGTTCGGTCGTACACGACATCCGCGCTCACGCCCTGCGGTAAGGCCCTGTTGATATCCGCAAGCTTCGCCGCAACACGCAGGCTCACGGTGCGAGTGTTCTCGCCAACCAACATGATCGCAGTACCCAGTACTGCCTCTTCGCCGTCACGCGTCGCAGCTCCGGTTCGCAGCTCCTTGCCTATACCCACTTCGGCAACATCGCCGATGCGAATCGGCTGACCGTCGCGTGCGACCACCACGATGCGCACCAGATCCTCAACGTTCTCGGCTTGTCCGGGCGCACGAACCAAAATCTGTTCACCATTGCGCTCGACATACCCAGCACCGACGCTGGTGTTGTTGCGTTCAATCGCTTGCGCAACCTGCTCGAAACTCAAGCCGAAGCTCAGCAGCCGGGCTGGATCAGGCGTAACGTGATACTGCAGCACATAGCCGCCGATACTATTGACCTCCGCCACTCCAGCGACCTGCTGCAGCTGCGGTCGAATGACCCAGTCCTGCAAAGTCCGCAATGCCATTGAGTCGTAAGGCTGGCCGTTTGGTTGCCGCGCCGCGCGCTGCGCGTGAACGGTGTACGAGAAGATCTCGCCAAGTCCGGTCGCAATCGGCCCCAGCGCGGGCTCGGAATCAGGAGGAAGTTTGGCCCGTACGTTTTGCAGACGTTCATTGACAAGCTGGCGTGCGAAGTAGAGATCCGTGCCTTCGTTGAAGACAACGGTCACCTGGGACAATCCGTAACGTGACAAGGAGCGCGTGTATTGCAGCCTGGGTGTGCCCGCAAGCGCCGCCTCAACCGGAACGGTGATGCGCTGCTCGACTTCAAGGGGTGTAAAGCCATCGGCCTGAGTGTTGATCTGCACCTGCACGTTGGTAATATCCGGCACTGCGTCGATCGGCAGCCGCTGATAACTCCAGACCCCCAGCGCAACCGCCAGCAATGCCAGGAACATGACTACCCAGCGTCGCTGGATCGAGATATGGATAAGCGTATCGATCATGATGTAGCGCTCAGTCCGTGTGTTCCGTGCCGGCCTTCTCGATCTCGGCTTTGACCACGAAGCTGTTGGCCGACACGTAGCGCTCGCCCGGTCGCATGCCATCAATTACTTCGGTGGTGTCGCCGTCGCTGCGACCCAGGCTCACTCGCCTCGCCACATAGGTATCTGCGTCGGCAACGAAGACCACGCGCTCGGATCCCATGCGCTGAATCGCTGCGGATTGGACGCCAAGTGCAACTTGGCTCTCGGCAACCGTCACGTCGGCGGCAACATACAGACCCGGGATCCAGAGTCGATCCCGATTGTCGAGGACCACCCGTGCCGTCTTGCTTTGGGTTGCCGCTGACCCGAGTGCGGAGATCCAGGCGATCTCGCCAACTCCGGAAGTCGGCCCGTTCACTGCATCGACCCGGACTCGCTGCCCCATACGTACTTGTGCGGTAGCGTTTGAGAACAGTGACAGCTCGACCCACACGGTCGAGAGATCGGTCACCGTAAACAGCGACTGTGCTTCGACCGCTTCGCCTACGTTTGCATTTCGAAGCGTGACGACACCAGCTATCGGCGCATTCACCGGATAGATCTGCAGGCTGTCGTTGCTTTCCACGGTGGCAAGTGTTTCCCCTGCCCTTACGATATCTCCAGTCTGCTTGTGCACCGTGCGCACAACTCCTGCATAGCGGGCAGACACATTGCGCACACGCTCTGCGTTCGGCACCACTGCCCCATACAAGGTAACGGACTCGCGAATGATTGCCGGGCCTGCCGCCTCAATCTGCATCCCTGCTGCTTGAGCGGCCTGAACGGAAATTCGAGCCGTGGCCTCCAACGGACTTTCCACGTGCGCACCTTGAGCATGTGGATCCGCTGGATCTGGTGGAGTCGGACGACCGCAGGACACCAACCCACCAACCGTAGTGAGCATCAGAATCAACGCTAGTACCTGCTTCATGGCAGATCTCCATCATTCCCAACGACCGACACAGGCTCCTGAGTGAGCCGCTCGAGCTCCGCCAGCAATCGGTGATAGTCGGCGGCTGCATCGATGGCAGCCTGCCGTAGCTCGACCAGTTCGCGTTGTGCAGCGATCAGCTCCAGGAAAGAGAAGCGGCCACGTTCGTAACCGTACTGCGTCTGCTCCAGTGCCAGTTTCGCCTGCGGTTGAATCTCCGTTCGCAGCACTTCATAGCCCGCACGGACGGACTGCATTTCTTCGTACACGGTGTACAGAATGGCCGCGGCGCGTGTGAACTCGGCTTCCTGTTGGAGCACACTCTGTGTGCGGCGTGCTTGCGCTTCGCGAATGGCACCTTGATTGCGATCGAATAAGGGCAGCGGCATCGAGAACCCCGCTACCAACGCGGTATCGCCATCCTGGTTGAACCGCCGGATGCCAAGGCTTAGCGACAGATTCGGCCGCGACTGAACTTGTGCAAGACGTAGCTCGGCATCGCGCAGCCGAACATCGGCAATCAGACGCAAAAAATTCGGGTTACGCCGCAGGAGCGCCAGCAATTGCTCGAAGTTCTGCACGCTGCCGAAGTCAAAGAGATCCGCCTTCGCTGCGGTGAACTCGGCCGTTGCCGCACCCCATGTGCTGGCCAGTGCAACGCGCGCGCCTCGCAAGACACTTTCCGTTCGCTGCGCTTCAAGTCTGGCTCGCATAAACGCGATGTGCGCACGACTACGCTCTGACTCCGGCGAGCGTGCTGCCACGACACGTGCCGAGATGGCGTCCAGGGTGCGTTGCGACAAGTCGAGCGATTCTGCGGCGAACCTCACCTCTTCCTGCGCAGCGACGACATCGATGAAGCGACGCGTCACTTCGCTCAGCACATCCAATTCCCGGACACGCTGCTCGACATCAACTGAATCGACTTCAGTCTGAGCGACTTCCTGGCGCAATTTCCGTTTGCCGCCCAGCTCCACGACCTGACCCAGGCTCAAGGTCGTCTCCAGTGCGTCGCTGCCGCGACGCTCGCCACTGCCCGAGAAATTCTCAAACTCGATATCCAGCTCAGGATTTGGACGCAGCCGCGCCTGCGTCAGCCGGGCCTCGGCTGCAACGACGTCATAACCGCCCGCAAGCAAATCGGGGTTTCGTCGCAACGCCAGCGCCACCGCCTGGGCAAGCGTGACTTCACCGCGCGGCGATTGCGGGCCGGGCAGCCCTGCCATCGATGTACTGCACACAACGGTGCACACACACGCCATCAGGGCGCGTGATATTGGCCAATGCATGAATGCCTCCCACGACACTGCGCATCGAGCGCGTGTCGATCAGTTTCCGAAGATGACGGAGAGAGAGGCTTAGAGAGGCGGGCCGCGCAATGGCGGTATGAAATACGCCACGGGTGCCAGAGGCACCGCACTGGCTTGCGGTCGTGACAGGAAAATCTTGACGCGAGGCAGCAGGAACAGGAAAACCAGCAAGCCCAGCAGCGGTATCAGCGCGCCGCCGGCATCGACTTTCTTCAGCAACGCCGTACCGGAGAGATCCAGATTGCGGTCGTTGTGGGCACCCGAATCCAGGCTATCCGAGTGTTCTGACACATCGAAAACATGGACAGCGGCAGCAGCTTCCCCGCCGTCGAGGCACAGATGCAAATGCTCGCCGCCCATGCGCACCGCCAGCAGGGCGATGGCCAGGATCCACAGGGCTGTGGCTATTCGGGAGTGGCGAAGCATGCGCGGAAGTATGCCACGGGAATGTAACGAGGTGACGAGCGACTACGAGGAAGAAGCAAGCTGTGGCACCTGATATTCGGCCTCTTCACCGGGGCTCTTTCGTGGCCGCCTCAAGGCGCTCTTATTTCACCACGAAATCGAACGCCACCTCCGGCGAGGGCTCCGGCCTGAACGTGTAGTGCCACCACTCGTGCGTGTAGTTCTGGAATCCCTCGCGCTCCATTGCGTCGCGCAGACGCAGCCGGTTCTCATGCTGGACCGGCGTGACGTCCGGCGCATCGGTGTGTGCTCGGGCGTCGAAGAAATCGAAATCCGTACCCATATCCAGCGGCGCGCATTGCTGCCGCTCGCATTCCATCAATGTCAGATCGGTTGTGGCGCCGCGGCTGTGACCCGACGTCGAGGCGATGTAGTCGCCGAGCAGCACACGCTTGTCCAACGCCGGATAGTGCGCTGACTTGGTACGCTGATCTTCGAGGTCGCTCGCCCAGCGAACGAAATGCCGGACCGCGCGAACCGGCCGATAGCAATCGAACACCCGCAGCCGCATATGCTGTTTGCGTAGTGCGAGTTCGACTCTCTGCAAAGCTTCCGCGACGGGGCGCAGCAGGAAACAACGCGGCGCTTCATAGCCATCGACCGGAGTGCCGACAAAGTTATCGCTGCCCGCGTAACGCATATCGACGCTGAAATCGGGCACCAGCGAACGCATATCGATCATGCCGGCGGCGGTCGCTGTGGATGCCGGTGATATTTTCACAGCCGGGTCAGCGGCGACACAACTGAATGCCGCACCGACGAGTACGACGAAAGCGGCTGGGACTGCCCGGAAGATCATGGCGTTGCCTATGCGAGAATCGTCAAAGAGTTTTATCGCGGAAAGTTGCAGAGACAGGCCGGGGAATCTGCTCGTGCCGAAATCTCTTTAGCTATTTGCGTTCAAGACGCTCTGGAGACAACAAGCTCTCCTCCACACCGTGCGCGACAATTTCCGATGAAATGTCCTGTCGCAACACCAACGCCGCAGCAGCTCGCGACAATGCGGGTGCCGTCTGGAATCCGTAACCGCCCTGCCCGGCCAGCCAGAAGAAGCCATCGCGGTCCGCATCGAAACCGGCAACCGGCGATCGATCTGCAACGAATGAACGCAGGCCGGCCCATCGATGGGTCACGCGCTGGACCGAAAGCGTCGTCGCATTCTCCAATCGGTCCACGGCAACGGCAACGTCCATATCGTCGGGCTGCGCATCGCACGGAGCCGAGTGTGTTTCATCGGCCGGCGACACCAGCAGCTTGCCGGCATCGGGTTTGAAATAGAACGTTTCGCTTATATCCATGACCATCGGCCAGCGGTCGACCGTCAGTCCCGCTGGCGGCTGGATGAGCAGCGCGGTGCGGCGCTTCGGTTCGAGCCCTATTGCACGTACGCCGGCGAGGGCGGCAATTTCATCAGCCCATGCACCGGCTGCGTTGATCAGAATGGGAGCGACGAAAATCTCATCGCCGGTACGCACCGACCAGTGACCGGCTGCAAACTCCAGCGAGCCGACGGCGCAGTTCGTTACGACGCGACCACCGCGCTGACGCAATCCTTTCAAATAGGACTGGTGCAATCCCGCCGCCTCCACGTCCATGGCATCGGGCTCGTAGGCGCAATGCACCGCATGATCTTCCCGCAAGATGGGAACCAGCTCCAACGCCTGTTGTGTGGAGAGTTCGTACGTATGACTTGCCACGTCGGGCGCTACCCGGAACTCAGCAAGCTCTGCAAGCTGATCTGCTGCCGCGGTATAAAGCACGCCTCGCGGCCGCAAGAGGGGAGTATCGGTGAAACCCTGCGTCGGATCGAGCAGGAAGCCACGGCTGGCGCGGGAGAGCGCACGAACCACCGGATTGCCGTAGATCTCTGAGAATAAGGCTGCCGACCTGCCTGTCGCGTGATATCCCGCCTGCAGCTCGCGCTCCAACACGACCACTCGCCCGGCGGACGCGAGCTCGTACCCGACGGATGCACCCGCGATTCCGGCGCCGATGATCAGGAAATCCGCAGTCACCATCGGTCATTCTCTTTTGAGGCTAGTCCATCGCTACTTTACCGATAGCTAGCGCCGTGCGATACGGTTCCGGATCGTTGCGGTTGGTCAGCAGGATCACCGTCAAATGCCGCCGCGGATAGCGCACGATCACATTGCGAAACCCCATGGTCTCGCCGGAATGCCACAGCGTATCGCCGGTGATCCGCCAACCCATTGCGTATTGCACGGCGGGATCGTCCGTGGCCGTAACCGGCGTGAATGCCAGATCGCGCGACTCCTGACGCAGAAGCCGATTGTCGTAGAGCGCCGCGTCCCACTTCGCCAGGTCGTCGATGGAGGAGTAAATGCCACCATCACCGAGCACCGCACTGGTCTGGCTCTGATCGGTACGAGTCCAGGAACCGTCGGCTGCGCTATAGCCGAACGCTCGATTGGCAACCGTCGATATGCCCTCTTCGTACGCCACCGTGGCAGTCATCTGCAGCGGAGCAAAGATGCGCTCACGCAGAAAGCTCGCGAAGTCCTTCCCCGATGCTCTACCGACAATCAGCGCCAGCAAGGCATAACCGCTATTGCTGTAGCGATATCCTTTGCCCGGCTCAAAGTAGGTGCGGTCCTGCGACTCAAGAATCTTCAGCACGTCGGCATCGTGCAACTGGGTTGTCATCTGCGGCGGAATGACGTCCTCGTAGTCGATCAGCCCGCCCATGTGCGATAGCAGATGCCGGATCGTCACCGTATCGGCCGCAGCCGGCAAAGAGGGCAGCCATTTACGCACCGGGTCGTCCAAGCGCAGCCGACCGTCTTCGGCAAGCAGCAGAATCGATGCTGCTGTGAATTGCTTGGTCACCGAGGCGAGGCGGTAGTTCGTGCTGGTCGAGGCAGCCGTGTGTTCCTCAAGGTCGGATAACCCATAACCCCGTCGGATGAGCGGCTTGCCATCGCGAATGACCAGTAGCGAAGCTCCAGGCACATTGCCCTCGTAGGCATGCATGAGCGCATCGACTTTCGAATGCA
Organism: Steroidobacteraceae bacterium; assembly: GCA_036498785.1. Taxonomy (GTDB): domain Bacteria; phylum Pseudomonadota; class Gammaproteobacteria; order Steroidobacterales; family Steroidobacteraceae; genus Steroidobacter. The sequence continues at coordinate 114,729 of DASYEW010000020.1, forward strand.
TTGCATCGCCTCCGGAGGTGCAGCCTGCGACCAGGGTCAGTGCCAGGCATGCTGGCACGAGCCGCCGCCAGTTTCTAATCTTCATATATATGTATGCATGAGGAGGCGTCGAGGGCTGCCCTGCCCTCACTTGCATCCACCGACGCGGGTAAAGAACAGATCCTCGTAGTCATTGCTGAAATCCGCTTCCGGATCGACCTTCGCCAGGGTCAAGGTAGTCGCCTGACCTCTGGCCGCCGCTTTGAACTCCAGCCATGGCTCCGCGTCGGCACTGGTGTCGTACCAGTCCACCAGCAATCGCGGACCGACCGTCATCACATCCCCGCTCAGCTGCGGCGACTTGGCCGACACGAAGCGGACGCGATCACCCTGAGAACAGATGGATATCTCGCCGAACCAGGGGTCGCGATATCTACCCAGCCATTGCGAGAGTGCCGCAGGCGTCGCCGGCTGGCGTGAGGAGGTATCCGGCACTGAGCTTGGTTTCGGCTGCTGCTCTTCCTTATCGAGTTCGTCAGCGTAGTGAGCAACAGAAAGAGTCGAGTCCGGAGCAGTGAATTGCCTGACGAGCACTTCGTTGAGCACGGTGCGCGCATCCGAGCCTTCTCCATTGATGAGAAACACGAATCCTGTCTGCTTCTCCGGCAACAACGTCAGCGCCGAATACATGCCGGAGAGCGTCCCGGTATGAGCCACTCGCAGTACACCGTCCACGTCGGACAAGCGCCACCCATAACCGTAAGCATTGAAACGACTACCATCCCAAGCGCGCTGCCGATCGGACAACGGCATCGGCATCTGCACCGCCCACAGCGTATCGCGCTGCGCAGTTGCCAGCCACGGTTCGCCGCGATCCGACTTGAGTTGCGGATTCAGCCACATGCGTGCCCACGTGAGCATGTCGTTAAGGCTGCAGCGCACGCCACCAGCCGCGGCGGAAGTAATCTTCGATATGACGACCTCGTCCCTATCGATCGGCACGTTTCGCTCGGCATCTCGCATGTGCGGTTGCGCTACGTTGCCTACGGCATCGCGGTTCCACGTGCCGACCTGACAACGCGTCATTCCGAGCGGCGCAAATACTTCACGGCGCACCAGGTCCTCGTACGGAACACCGGAAGCCGCGGCCGCCACCTCTCCTGCAACCACATACATCAGGTTGTCATAGTCGTAGCGTGAACGAAAACTGTGTTGCGGCTTGAGGTATTGAAGCGCAGCAATGATATCCGCGCGCGTGAAGTGGTTCGGCTCCGGCCACAGCATGAGATCGCCCGCACCCTCGCGCAGGCCACTGTTGTGGATCAGCAGGTCACGCACCTGGATTTCCCGTGTGATCCACGGATCGCTCATCCTGAGCTGCGGCAGGTACTTCGTTACCGGATCGTCCCAGTTCAGCTTGCCTTGTTGCACCAGGCGAGCGAGTACGCCGGTCGTCATCGCCTTGGTGTTCGAGGCGATCTTGAACAAGGAGTCGGCATTGACCGGCTTACCGGAAGCGGCGATGAGCTCGCCGGCGGTGCGTACGTAGATAACTTCGCCGTGCTGCACTATGCCTAGTGCCATGCCCGGCAAACGATATCGTTCGTAGACCTGGTCGAAGACGCGATCAATCGCCTGTGTGCCCGCCGCGGACTGCGCCTGGGCGCTACTCGCGCATGCAAGCGCCGCTGTAAACAGAATTCCCGGTAGAACCTTCATTGATTGGCCGGATACGTGGGCCGCGCATTGAACGCGCTGCGCGGCCCACGGTTGGCTGCGATCAGAACTTCAGCGACAGCATCAGCTGCGCATATCTGGGCGCCTGATAACCACTGCCGATCTTGTAGTTGACGTTGCCGTCCGGGAGCGATGGCAGATACTCATCGACCTCCGTGACGCTCTGCTGATTGAACAGGTTGAACACCGAGAACTTCACCTGCAGGTCGGCCGCGGAGAACGAGTAGTTGAAGGACACATTCGTGTCGACGTTGATTACCCACGGAGTCGTGCCCTCCGAGCCGCGCTCGTGCAGTTCGTACTCCCCGGTGGTTTCGTTGTACACGTAGAAGCTGTAGAAGTTGGTATCGTCGAACGGGTTGACCTCGCCCTGCGCGCTGATCGGCCGCCCCGACTGAGCGGTCAGTGCCGCGCCTACCTGCCAATGCTTGTTGAAGGCATAGGCACCGCGGAACTTGAATTGATGGCGATGATCGTTCGGCAGGTAGCCCTCGCCGCCGAGATTCACCCAGGGATTGTCGAACGCCTCGGTGCGGCCAGCATCCGCGAAGTTGGTATCCGAGTTCACCGGCCCTTCGGCGTTACCCTTGGAGAAGGAGAGTGTGTACGACGCATTGAACGTCCAGCGATCGTCCCATGCCCGGTCCACCACGAACTCCAGGGCCTTATACGTGCGGTTGGGCTTGACCCAGCCGCGCTCCCCAACGTAGTTGCCATCCGCGTCGAATATCGCCCAGCCCGCCTTGGAGGTATCGATGGTGACGTTGGCATCGTTGTCGCCGTCGCAGTTGGTATCCGTGAACACGGTGACTGGACGGCCCGGGTTGGCCATGACGAAGCCCACCGATGTCGGCTCGCCACCGCAGAAGGTGCCGTTGGAAGTGATCTCCATGTCATCGATGGCATTGTTCAGCTTGCGATAGATGCCGCGGACGCCCCACGACCACTTGTCGCCGATCATTCCCTGGAAGCCGAGAATGAACTCATCCTGGTACACCGGGTCCATGTCCCCATCCACCTCGCCCCGCAGATCCCCGACCGTGCCGTCGCCCTGGGAATCATCCACCGGCCCGAGCTGCGCGCCGAGCTTCGGACGCTGATAGGTGATGCCCTGGTATTCGAAGGGCTCGTAACCATCGAACGCATAGTAAGTGCGCGCATCCAGAAACCCGCCGGCCTGCTTGATGTTGATGACATTCGCCACGGGCAGAAAGTACCGCCCGGCGTTGGCGAAGACTTTGCTGCGATTGTCGCCACGCACATCCCACGACACGCCAAACCGTGGCGCAACCATGTTGTCGATCTTTATATAAGTGTCGCCATCGGAGTTGCGGTTGTCGAAGGCTTCCAGCCGCACGCCCGCGTTCAGCACCACGCTCGGCGTTATCGACCAGTTGTCTTCCAGGTAGTAGGCGGAGTTGACCGTCTCGAACTCGCCGTTCACTTCGTTGCTGCGAGTGCGGACGTAGTCGGTGCCGATCGCAATCGGTGTGCCGTTACTCAGCGTTGACGAACCGGCACGCAACACCTCGTACAACAGCCGATCCGGGCCCGGATAGAACTGCTGGTGCTTGGAGGTCTCGGTCTCATGGTCCAGGCCGAAGTGCAGCTGGTGGGCACCCAGTTCCCAATCGAAATCCAGACGTGCCTGCTCGCGCGTGTCGTCGCGATCGGTGATGTTGGCGCTCGAGGTGCATCCGAGATCCTTGCTCGGAATGCCGGTCCGGGCTTCACGGATCCGGGTGCACTCGATGTCGTTGCGACTGTTGCGGGCGAACTTCCGTTCATTCTCGCCATAGAGCGCTTTGGCGGACAGGCCGTCGGTCAGGTAGGTCGTATACGTCAGCGCCCAGTTGGTGCCGCCGTTGTCGAGGTACTGCTGGTTCTTGTATGTGCCGCGCGAGCCATTTTCCAGGGAGAATTCGTAGTTGTCCGTCACTCGGTCGTTCTTGTCGGAGAACGCCAGCAGCTCCAGCTGGTTCTTGTCGTTGATCTGCCAATCGAGCTTGGCGCCCCAGAAGCCGTTGTCTTCGGTGGCGTCGAAGAATTCATCGCCCGCGTCGCTGGTATTGACCGGCTGGTAGTCGCGCGCCTCGTAGATGGCGAAGAAGAACAGCTTGTCCTTGACGATGGGACCGGAGGCATAGACCGTAGCGGTGGTGCTGTCCCATTCGTCGTACTGACCGATGATGAGCGGCTCGTTATCGCGGTCGTAATGATCCTTCTTCGGACTCTGCAATGAGTTCGGCTCCCAGGCGATCTCGCTGCCGAACTCGAACTCATTGGTGCCTGAGCGGGTTACTGCGTTGATGACGCCGCCGGTGGTGCGCCCGAATTCGACCGAGTACCCACCGGTCTTGACCTGGAATTCCTTGTAGAAGGCGTAGGGCACCGCGGAGGCGCCCACGCGATTGTAGAAATCGGAGACGTTCAGTCCATTGATGTAGATGGAGTTCTCCGCGATGGAGGAACCGCCGAAAGACACTCCGCAATTGCCACCGGCGCACAATCCAGCATCGCCTTTGCTCAACCCCGGAGCCAGCAGCGCTGCAGCCATGATGTCGCGTTCGACCGGCAGCCGCGCCAGTTCCTCGCGCGTGACGTTGGTGGCCGATTCCGTCGACTTCACATCGACAGCCTGCACGATGCGCGTGCCGACAACCTGGATCTCCTCCACATTGAGAGCGTTCAACGTGACGTCGGCAGTCGTCGCCGAGCCCAGGCCGATGGTTACGTCGGCCACCTTGCCGAGCGTCGAGCTGCCACGCCGCGCTTCGACGACATACTTGCCGACCGGCAGGAATGGAAAGCGATAGTAGCCGTCGGCGTCGGCTTTCACGGTGCGCGTGAAGCCGGTCTCGGGATTGCGCACCGTCACTTCGGCGCCTTCGAGTTTGTGGTTGTCGCTTGCAGTCAGGCGACCAGCAAGGGAACCGTCACCGCTTGCTGCATGGGTCATCTGCAACGGTAACGTCGTCGCCAGGGTGATTCCCATGGCGATGTGCAGCGCCGCTCTCAGCAATATATTCTTTTTCATACACCCTCCCCGGCCAGTGTTTTGATGTTGCTAAGCGAGTCCGATAGCTGTGCAAGTCGAGCTCAAGGTGGCAGTGGCAGCACCTGCGCTTTGAAGTCGTAGTCCCATTGGTTGAAGTACAGATTGCCGCCGCGCCACTCGACCTCGCCGCGTTGCAGGTCCACCGTTTCGGAGCGGAAGTGCTGCTTGGGCGGGAACAGCGGCTGGCTGTAGTCGTCGTTGAAAGCGATGCGATACGCGTCGAGCCCACCCAGATAAAAGGAATCGAGCGCCGCGTCGCCGGATTGCAGGCGGCCGAAGGTGACGTCCATCGGCACCCAGCCGTACGGGGCGAGATACAGCCAACCCCAGTCGTGCATGTTGTTGTAGTCGCCATCGGAGAAGATCCAGCCCGACTGCCAGCGGGCCGGAATGCCATTGAGCCGCAGCAGCGTCATCAACAGCAGCGTCTGTTGCCCGCAATCCGCGTGACCGGCATGCAAGGCGTAGTCGCTGATATCCGAGATCGTCGAATACTCGCGCGCCCCGGCCCATGGAATACGATCGACCGCGGCGAACAGCTTCTGTGCGATCAGGTAAGGATTGGTCTCGCCGCCGACGACTTCGCGCGAGAACTTGCGGATGGCTGCATTGAAGACGATATGCGGCGGGCGTTCGGCTGTGAACGGCGCGAGATCGGGAGTGATCTTCGTGCGCACGACCTTGTCGGGATCGAGCCGGTGATACTGGCCGTAGATTGTCAGTTCGTAACTGACCGAAAAGTGAGTCGGTTTACCTGCGGTCGCAGCCTGCTCCAGGTAGGCAGTGCGTTGCATGGCTGACTCGGGGGCGATCCTGGCGTTGGCCGGCACACTTTCAATAAGCCGAATGCTCTCCTGCTGCCCGCCAATTGCGCGCGGAAACGGCAACCAGACACGCAACGTTTCACCCGCCGGTGCGGCGTCCGCCGCTACGTCGATGGATTGAGTGACGCGGACGCGGCGTGGGGCGACGCTGCTTTTGCCGCTGGCAGCCGCATCCGCCAGCGCTTCGCGATGATAGGGATGAGCCTTTTCCAGCGGGCCGTCATTGAAAGGGGTCTGGCTCTGGCGCCGCGCTCTGGCGGCGGCACTCAGACGAAACAAATTGGCGGGCGCTCGATTGAAATAGAGCGTGCGTCCGTCGATCACCTGGTGTTCGAGCAGGCCGGCGCGATCCCAGGACGCAAATTCCTCGTCACTGAGATCTGGAATCTGGCGGCGCACGCGGGCCTTCGCATCGCTTTCGCTCAGGGAGAAATCCAGCAGGATGCGACGCATGCGTTCACGCTGAAACTCCAGCGCACGCATGGCTGCAGGCGACAGATCTGGGGTTGCCAGCGATCGCGCGATCCGGCTTTCGGCAGCCTGGAATTGTCCGGCGTCGATCAGACCCACGATGGTGGGATCGGTGGCGGGCTCGGCAGCTGGTGCAATTGGGGCAGCCGCGAAGGCAGCGCCGCAGTGACACAGCAGAATCGCCACAATGGCGAGCGACGCGCCGCGGACAGTGAAAGAATTGGCCCGCGTGATACTGCCGCCGCGCAGCAAGGCAGTGTGAGAAGTGAGTGACTTGATGTTGAAGTCCACGTCGGCTCTCAGGCTCCGGGGGCTCACGAGGGGGGCTCAGGGAAGGCCGGGCAATCGTTGTGTAACACGGGCAGAATAGAGCGTCAATAATTTATTCTTGATCTATTGAAAGAAAGAAGAGAATATTCTTCGCATCGCGCAACGATGCACCTGGCCTTCGGTCCGCACTCGCAACCGGGGCATGCAATGAGGGCACGCAATGATTCAGACGGTATGGCCTTACCTGGCGATCATGCTGCTCGCCGCAGGCCTGTTCCCGTCTTTCGAGAAACGCTACGGCTGGCGATTCTTTTCGGTATTGCCGCCGATCGTGCTGACTTATCTACTCGTAACGGCGCTTGCCGTGGCCGGGGTCTGGTTGCCCACGCCCGAAGTACAGTCGGCGCAACGCCTGCTGACAGCGCAACTGCTCCCCGCCCTGCTGTTCCTGCTGATGGTGACGTGCGACCTGCGGGCGATCCTCGCCGTCGGTCCGCGCGTGCTTGCCGTATTCGCCTGCGCCATGGGCAGCATCCTGGTCGCGATCGTGCTGGGGTTCCTGCTGTTTCGTAACGTTCTCCCCGACGATGGCTGGAAAATGCTCGCGGCGTTGAGCGCGACCTGGACCGGCGGCTCGGCGAACCTGGTGGCCGTCAAGCAGATGATAGGGCTCGCCGACAGTTCGCTGCCGCCGGTGCTGCTGGCGGACGCACTGTGCTATTCGATCTGGGTGCTCGTATTGTTTTCCACCGGTGCGTTCGCAGCGCGCTTCAACAAATGGACACGGGCGAGTTCGGCGCCTTACCCGCAATTGTCGAATCCGGCGGCGGCACAAGGGGCTGAGCCGGGCGGCATTCTGCTGTGGCTGGGTGTGGCGCTACTCATCGGGCTCGGCGCTGCACGCGTCGCGACGCTGCTGCCGGTTTCCAGCATGCTGACACCGACATCGTGGACAGTCTTCATTTCCACCCTAGCTGGCCTCGCGATTGCGCGGACTCCGCTGGCGAAAGTCGCCGGGCCTGGACCGCTGGCAAGCGCGCTGCTGGCGCTACTCGTCGCAGTGCTCGCGTCGCAAAGCAATTTTCACGGCATTGCGGCAGCGCCGCTCTTCATCCTGTGCGGTATCTGCGTGATGGCGATTCACATCGGACTGCTGGCGCTGCTGGCCCGGCTGTTTCGCTTCGACCTGTACTTGTGCGGAATCTCTTCGCTTGCACAGGTTGGCGGCGTGGCATCCGCTCCGGTGCTGGCCGCAACGTATACCCCGATATTGGTGCCCATTGCGGTACTGCTGGCGATGCTCGGGCTGATTCTCGGCACCGGGATCGGGTTATTCATGGCGAGCGTGTTGTCCGCGCTGGCTCCCACGGTGAGTTGACCCATGCAACGTATTCATACCGCGGCAATAACGCTGTCCATCGCACTGGCGTCATTCGTCGCCGCCTGCGCCGTCACACCGCCGTCTGCGCCAGAACGGACTACGGCCTCTCAAGTTGTCGTTGGCATAGAAGAGCATCACCTCGATCCTGAGTTCTGGATTCGCCGCCAGGTGGATGCCGACAAGGTAGTGCTCGATGCGGCAGCCATCGCCGCCCAGAACGACAAGCTGCAGCGAATCGATCCCTCGGTGCATAGGCTGGAAACGCTGCCGACGACACTGACTGCCGCGCAAGCCAAAGAATGGATAGATAAGCTTTCGCACCGCCCGGACGATCCGTTGTTCGACGAGCAAGGAAGTCCCGTTGCCGCCACCACGCTCGATGGGCTGATGGCCGATCTCAATCTCGACAAGCTTCCCGCTACGCAACCGACCCGCTATGGCCTGGCGACGCACCGCGCCGACCTGCGTACGTTCCCGACACACCTGCGAGTCTTCAGTTCCAGCGGCGACACCGACATCGATCGCTTCCAGGAAAGTGCCCTATTCCCCGGGACACCGGTCGCGATAGTTCATGAGAGTCGCGACCAGCGCTGGTGGTTCGTGATCAGCGCGTCGTATGCCGCATGGGTGGAGAAAGACTACGTGGCCGTCGGTCCGGCGCAGCAGGTCTTCGACTACGCTCACAAATCACCCTATCTCGTCGTCACAAGCAGCACGGCAAAAACCGTATTTACGCGCGAGCAACCTCAGGTTTCAGAGCTGCAGTTGGATATGAGCGTCCGCGTTCCGGTACTTACAGACTGGCCAGCCGATAAGCCCGTGAATGGACAGCATCCCTACACCGCTCATGTTATCGAGCTGCCGATCCGCGATAGCGACGGCTCATTGAGCTTTACGCCAGCGCTGCTTCCCCGGACTGCCGGCGTCGCCGACGACTACCTCACCTTGAGTCGCGCGAACCTGTTGCATCAGAGTTTCAAATTCCTGGGCGAACGCTATGGCTGGGGTCACTCGTATAACGCGCGCGACTGCAGCGGATTCGTTTCGGATGTCTACCGAAGCTTTGGCGTGCAACTACCACGTAACACGCGTGATCAGGGCGTGAGCCCGGCACTGAATCGCATCGCATTCACCGCCGCCGACACCCACGAAGCACGGCTCGCCGCCGTGAGCAAACTGCAGGTCGGCGATCTCATCTATATACCGGGTCACGTCATGATGGTGATCGGCTACGACCAGGGCATGCCATATGTAATCCACGACACCACCGGCATCAGTTACCGTAACAGCTCCGGCGCGATCTCCCGCGTGCCGCTGAACTCGGTATCGGTCACGCCGCTGACCCCGCTGCTGCTCGGCTCCGGCCAGCCGCTCATCGACCGTATCTACAGCATTCAGCGCATTCGAGAAACTCAATGAAAATTACCGACATCCGCTTCGGCATGCTGCGCGTGCCGCTCAAAACACCTTTCAAGACGGCGCTGCGCACCGTCGACAAGGTGGAGGATATCGTCGTGACGGTACACACGGACACGGGCAATGTGGGTTATGGCGAAGCGCCGGCCACCGCAGTGATCACCGGCGACACGCATGGCTCCATCATCGAGGCCATCCAGCGGTTCATTGCGCCGCGGCTGCTCGGTGAGGAGATCGCCAACTTGAACCGCATCACGCTGCTGATCCAGAGCGCGCTGGAAAAAAACTCCAGCGCCAAGGCAGCGGTGGAGATCGCCATCTACGACCTGTTCGGCCAGCTCTACGGCGCACCGCTTTACAAGATGCTCGGCGGTGGCGATCCGGTAGTCACGACTGACATCACCATCAGCGTGGACTACATCGAGAAAATGGTCGCCGATTCGCTGGACGCGGTCGAGCGCGGCTTTGAGTCCCTGAAGATCAAAGTGGGCAAGGACATCGGTGTGGATATCGAGAGGATCAAGGCAATCTACGCCGCCGTAGAGGATCGTGCACTGTTGCGACTGGATGCGAACCAGGGCTGGACCGCAAAACAGGCGGTCTATGCGCTGCAGACACTCGAAGACGCAGGTGTCAGGCTCGAGCTGGTCGAGCAGCCAGTGAAAGCGCAGGACCTGGAAGGCATGAAGTATGTGACCGAGCGCGTGCACACACCCATCATGGCGGATGAAAGCGTGTTCGGCCCCACCCAGGTCATCGAGTTGATCCGCATGCGTGCGGCGGACATCATCAACATCAAGCTGATGAAAACCGGCGGCATCTCCAATGCGATCCAGATCGCCGATATTGCCGCGATGTACGGCGTCGAATGCATGATCGGCTGCATGCTGGAGAGCAGCATCAGCGTCGCCGCGGCAGTGCATGTCGCAGTGGCCAAATCGAACGTCATCACCAAGGTGGACCTCGACGGTCCGTCGTTGTGTGCTTTCAATCCGGTGGACGGTGGCGTGATCTTCAACGAATCGGAGATCTCCATCACCGACGCTCCTGGCCTGGGCATCCGCGAAATCCGCGGCCTTGAGCCGATTGCGCGCTGATGCAGGAAACGACGAACCCATGCCACCGCTGTTGAAAATCCGCTCCGAGCGCGACCAGATGTCCGCAATTGAACGCCGCATAGCGGACTTTCTGCTGGAGAACGCCCACCTATTGCGCGATTACTCCTCGCAGCAGCTCGCCGACGCGCTGAAGATCAGCCAATCCAGTGTCGTCAAGTTCAGCCAGAAGCTCGGTTTCAAGGGCTATCCGGACCTGAAGTACTCGGTCGGGGAGGCGGTCGCCCGCAGCACTGGCGGCGAGACGACCCGCGCGACCCGATCGGCGAAGCGGGATACACAAGCAGCGCTGGCGGAGAGCCTGTGGGCAAGCAAGGCGCGAGCGGAAGAAGAGACGCGGCTGATCAATGCGCCAGACAAACTCGCAACAATCGCCAACACGATCGATCGCGCGGGCAAGGTGTTCCTGATCGGCTCGGGCGATGATGGTGTCGCAGCGCAGATGTTCGCAATGCAACTGTCTTCCCTGGCAATTGTAGCGATCCATCACAGCGATCCCCTGCTGATGGCAGCCAGCATTTCCACCGCCGGCAAGGGCGACGTGCTGGTGATGCTCTGCGAGCACGGCCAGCATCACGCCATCAGTCATCTCTCCCGTCAATTTCGCGAACGCGGTGGCAAATCGGTGTCGGTCACGCGCCATACGGCGAATCCGCTGCGCGCCCACGCCGACATGGCTTTGTTGGTCTCGGCACACGACGAACGTACACACATCGAACCACTGCTCTATCAGTCAGCACTATTGCATCTGCTGGATCTTCTCTTCGTACTGCTTTGCGAGGAAGGCGACGACCGTCTCGCGAAGCTCGGTGCCAGCCGGGAACGGGGGAAGCAGCTGGGAGAGAGCTAGGACGGGCAGCAAGAAAGCAGTCGTCCACGGATGGGGCGGCCGAATGAGATCAGTGCAGCCACACTCCTCCAGAGCAACAGCATGCAACAGCCAAAGATGCATTCCTCAGCCATCACTAGACTGCTGTTCTCAGGCTTGCTGGCTATCGGCGCAATCGAACACGCTGCGGCAGGCGCCGCTCCATCTGCGTGGCACGATGCACGGCAGTTGGTGCTCGTTACAACGGCGGACTGGAATGCCAACCGAGGCTCGCTGCAGACATTCCAGATGCAGGACGATCGGTGGCAAGCAGTTGCGCCTGCCGTACCCGTTACCATTGGCACCGCTGGCTCCGCCTGGGGCATCGGCTTGCATGATGCACAGCCCGGCCCGAAGAAGCGTGAAGGTGACGGGCGCAGTCCTGCCGGCGTATTTTCCATTGGCGAAGCTTTCGGTTACGCATCGTCGGCACAGACAGGCCTGCGTTACCAGGCGATGACCGAAGCGGATTACTGCATCGATGTAGATGCATCGCCCCTCTACAACCAGATCGTCGACGCACGCAAAGTCGGCGTGGCTGCAGTGACCGGTTCAACCGAGCCGATGCGCCGTGACATTCATGTCAGTGGCGACCAACGTTACAAAATCGGCTTCGTAATCGAGCACAACCCTGCTGGCACGCATGCGGCAGGAAGCTGCATCTTTGCGCATTTGTGGAAGGCTCCGGGCGAACCAACCTCCGGATGCACAGCGATGGATGAGCCCGTCATGAAGCGGCTGCTGGCGTGGTTGCGGCCTGAGGACCGACCTATTTTTGTCCTGCTGCCACGTGCTGAGTACGCGCGAGTGAAAGCGAGTTGGGGGTTACCGGAGGTTGAGTGATCCGGTGTGTGGAGACCCTTCGACAAACTCCCTTCGATAGACTCAAGGGCGAACGGGGAGAGATGCCGGCTCCGCCACGCCTCGTCTCCCCTCACCCAACGATGTCCGAAAACGGCGAGCGCATGGCTGGCAGTTCCGTCATTGTTGCGACATTGCACACGACGCTGCCGCCATGACCGCGATGATCTTTCAGCTCGAACGCATTCCGACTCCAGTGGGAGAGATGTTGGCCGTAACGGACGACGACGGATTTCTGCGCGCGGTAGATTGGGAGAACTACGAAGCACGAATGCATCGGCTGCTGCGCCTGCACTACGGCGCCGATAAGGTGACACTCACGAGCACACGTAAACCGTCCGCGGCACGCCGTTCTATAGAGAGCTATTTGTCCGGCGATCTCGCGGCAATCGATAGGATCCCGGTCAGGACAGGCGGAACTCCGTTCCAACGTGAAGTCTGGGCGGCACTGCGTACGATTCCGGTGGGGAGGACGACCAGTTATGGCTCGCTGGCCCTGAAACTGGACAGGCCAAAGGCGGTGCGCGCAGTGGGCCTGGCGAACGGCGCGAACCCAGTTGGTATTGTCGTGCCGTGCCACCGGGTGATCGGTGCTAACGCGTCGTTGACTGGCTATGGCGGCGGGCTCGAACGCAAACGCTGGTTGCTCGAGCACGAGGGTGTGCAGCTGCAAGGGTAGTGCAGCGTCCCCGGGCGACCACGGCCAACTCTGGGCAACTATTTCACCCTGCCCCATTGCCCCTTGAAATGCCGCAGTGGGTAAGTGCTACGCTGCGCGCATGAAGAAAGACCTGTCCCTGGTCGAGGGTATCCACGACTACGTACTGCGTAATTCCCTGCGCGACAGCGAGTTGTTGCAACGCCTGCGCGACGAAACCCTACAGGATCGTCAGTCGATCATGCAGGTTCCGCCGGAGCAAGGCCAACTCCTGGCCCTGCTGGTGAAACTGATCGGCGCCAAACGCACGGTGGAGATCGGCGTCTATACGGGGTACAGCACGCTATGCGTCGCCCTGGCCATGCCCGAAGATAGTTACACGCTCGCCTGCGATGTCGAAGAATCGTGGACCGGCATCGCAAAGCGCTACTGGACCGAAGCTGGCGTTGCTCACAAAATCGATCTGCGCTTGGCTCCGGCGGCGGCAACGCTGAATGCGGCGCTCGCCGCGGGCGAAGCCGAATCCTACGACTTCGTGTTCATCGATGCCGACAAGAGCAGCTATGACACCTACTACGAACTGGCGCTGCGGTTGGTACGTCCCGGTGGATTGATTGCCATCGACAATGTTCTGTTCTTCGGTGCGGTGGTCAACTCCAATGTTCTCGAGACGCGCACGCTTCAGCGCATTGGCGAAGCTACTCTGCAGGTCCTGCGCGACCTGAACAACAAGATCCGCGACGATCAACGCGTCGACCTGAGCATGTTGCAGATCGCCGATGGCCTGACTCTCGTGCGCAAGAGGTAACAGGAACCGCGGCAGCCAAGCCAGATTGGGCCACGTCATTCCTGCCGTTGCGTCACTTGAGTAAATCCCTGTTGGCTTAGTCCATTCCTGAGGCTACCGTATCGGTGCCATCCTGACTCTTTGGACAACGTGTATGACCTCCCATTACGACTATGACCTGCTGGTGATCGGAGCCGGATCCGGCGGCGTGCGCGCAGCGCGAGTTGCCGCCGCACACGGCGCGAAAGTTGCGATCGCCGAGGAGTATCGCATCGGCGGAACCTGTGTGATTCGCGGCTGCGTACCCAAGAAACTGCTGGTCTACGGCGCGCACTTTGCGGAGGACCTGGAAGACGCCAAGCGCTTTGGCTGGGATGTGAACGGCACGCAATTCGACTGGCCGACGCTGCGCGACAACGTGCTGAATGAAGTGACGCGAATCAGCGGCATCTACACCAACACTCTGCAGACTCACAAAGTTGACGTCCTGCAGCAACGCGCCGTCGTAACCGGACCGAATAGCGCGAGAGTTGGCGATCGCGAAGTGCGTGCGGCCAAGATACTGGTCGCGACGGGAGCACGTCCGCATGTGCCGAAATGCGAAGGCAGCGAGTACGGCATCACTTCCAACGAAGCGTTCCATCTTGAGAAAATCCCTGCACGCATGGTCATTGCCGGTGGCGGGTACATCGCGAACGAGTTTGCAGGAATCTTCCACGAGTTCGGTACCAAGGTGACGCTGATCTGCCGGTCCGACCGGATCCTGCGCAGCTACGACCAGCAGATCGGCGACCGCCTGCTGCAGATCTCGACGACCAAGGGCATCTCCTTCCACCTCTCCTCGCCCATTGCACGCATTACCAAGGACGCCCGCGGAGCCCTGACGGTTCACATACAGAATGGCGATGCCGTGGAATGCGATTTGCTGATGTTCGCGACGGGTCGGGTTCCCAATACCGACGATCTCGGACTGGATAGCGCGGGCGTCGAACTCGACGAGCAGGGAGCGGTGAAAGTAGACGCCGACAACCGCTCGACCTGCCCTTCCATTTACGCGGTGGGCGACGTCACCAACCGCGTGCAACTGACGCCGGTTGCGATTCGCGAAGGCCAGGCCTTCGCGGACACGATCTTCGGCAACAAGCCGACACGGCTGGACTATAGCTGCATTCCTTCGGCCGTCTTCAGCCATCCGCCGCTCGCCGGCGTCGGCATGACGGAGGCCGAGGCCCGTAGCAAACTCGGCTCGGTAAAGATCTACACCTCCGATTTCCGCGCAATGAAGAACGTGCTGGCGAATCGCGACGAACGCGCGCTATACAAGCTCGTGGTCGACCCAATCACCGACAAGCTGGTCGGCGCCCACATGATTGGACCGGATGCACCCGAGATCCTGCAGATGGTGGCGGTCGCGGTGAAGGCAGGAATGACCAAGGCGCAGCTCGATGAATGCGTGGCGATTCACCCCACGATGGCGGAAGAGTTGGTGTTGATGAAGTAGGAACACGAGAGGTGACAGGAGTGACAGTAGTCACACGAGTGACAATGCGGAACCGCTTTGTGACTTCGTGACTTTGTCACTCCTGTGACTCCTGTCACTCCTGTCACTTCCCTCTACTCCTGTCACTTCCTCTCACACCCCCTCCAGAAACGCATCGAGCTTCTTCATGTCCATCGCACGCTTCTTTTTCAGCGTGTCGACGGCATCGATGATGGCGTACGCCTCATCGCAGTATTTGCCAAGGAACCCCCAGCTCATCTGCTGTTTGCGGCCCCAGGTGACGCACACCGGTCCTTTGGAGGTGTAACCGGGAACATAGACGTAGTGCCCGTTCTTCGGGTTTCGCCGACCGTTCTTGCCGGTCACCACGGTCCATGGCTTGCCAGCGAAGTACTGCGTCAGGGCCGCATCGGGCAGAGTGAAGCCGAGGCCGACGCCCAGGTCCATGTACACGGCTCGCTTGATCTCGCGCGTCCGGCCGAAATCGAGCTGGGCGAATGCCTTGATCTTGTAGCGACGCCTCGCGGCGATCCAGCCCTTGGTGCGCCATAGCTTGAGCGAATCGAGCACGACCAGCCCGGTATCGCCACCGCCGGTCTCGGTGAAGTATTCGTCCAGAACATCTTCTTCGGTGATCTTGATCAGTTTGTTCTGCTCGATCAGCTCGAAGCGCAATGTCTGATGGGCGCGTCCGGCCGTGACGCAATCCCCGTAACGATCGTTGCCGAACATCGGCGTCGGCACGCCGCTGTGCGACAGATCGAAGTCGTATTCCTTGGGAAGCTTGAGCGGCGCCCGCAGAATCGAGGCGAACAGGAGATTGCGCTTGTCCCGCTTGGCCGGCTTCCTGCCGAACCGGACGATGCCACCGCGCGACTTGACTGCGGGATAACGCATGGCTACTCCTGCATTGAAGCATTGATCTGCTTTGACCCGCTTTGATCCCGGGGGGCGTCCTGTTCCCAGGGCGCGGTTGCCTGCCAATGCCGAAGGTAGGCTAGAAATTCCGTTTCCGCATCGGCACTAAGTGCAATGCCGGCGGCGAGCCGGCACGTTCCTATCCTTTCTCGGCCCTCAGCAGCAACCGATCCTCGACAGGCACGAACCGCGACGCGGCGCGAATCAGCGAACCCGCAGCGAGTTGCCGCACGCCGTAGACCTCGACGCAGACCGAGTGCCTGTCCCTGACCTTCTGCACCAGCAGATCGAAATCGCCGTCACCCGACGCGAGCACCACGACGTCGGCGTGCGGCGCGTACTCCATGACATCCAGGGTGATGCCGACATCCCAATCTCCCTTGGATGACCCATCGCTTCTGCGAATGAAGGGCTTCAGCTTGACCTCGAAGCCGATGGCCCGAAGGATGTTCTGGAACTGTCGTTGCTTCTCATCGCCGCGATCGGTCGCAAACGCAATCGCCTTCACGACTTTGCGGTTAGCGGTAACCTCCGCCCAGAAGGCGTTGTAATCGAAGTGACGGGCAAACGCCTGGCGCGTCGTGTAGTAGATGTTCTGGACATCGACAAAGATGGCTACGGTTTGCACGGGCGGCGACAGGACGCAAGGATGATGATGAGGTGCCGCGAGCTTACGCGGTGAGGCAAAAAATGGGCGGCCAATCTATGCCAGAATCCGCGCCTTGCAGCGCATCGCAACGGATCGGCGTCTATCGAGGCACAAGACTTGGCGAAGAAATTCTACGTGGTTTGGTCGGGGCGGCAGACGGGCGTCTTTGCCGATTGGGAAACGGCCCGACAGCAGGTCGACAAATTTGCCGGTGCACGCTTCAAGTCATTTCCGAGCCGCGCAGAAGCAGAGCAAGCGTTCCGGGCTGGAAGGCCCGCATCGGGCGCCCGAGCGGCGGCCAACCGAACGACGCGCAAAGTTGCGATCAAAGTCCCGGCCGAAGCCGACCAGGCCAGCTTCGACCTTCAGATCTACTGCGACGGAGCCTGCGAGCCGAATCCCGGCAATGCTGGTTCGGGCATCGCCATCTATCGCGACGGAGTTGCCGAACAACTGTGGTACGGCTTGTACAACCCGCGCGGCACCAACAATACAGCCGAGCTCAACGCGCTACATCACGCGTTGCTGATTGCTGAAAAAGCAATTCTCGACGGGGAGACCCCGCAGGTACTCAGCGACTCGATGTACTCGATCAACTGCATTACCGTGTGGGCCGCGGGCTGGGAAAAGAAAGGCTGGCGCAAGGCCGGCGGCGAGATCAAGAACCTGGAGATCATCCAGGAGACCTATGCCCTCCACAACCGCATCGAGCCGCAGATGCAGTTGGTTCACGTCAGTGCGCACGTTGGGACCGAAGGCAATGAACTCGCGGATCGAATGGCGATGTTCGCCGTACAGAGCAGGAATTCGGAGTTGCTGCGCTATGGCGAAGAAATTGATATTCCAGCGATATTGCGCATGCGAGCCGGTTGAGGATTTCCGGCCCGGCGACCGTCGCGCACAAACACCTTACCGGCTCAACCGCCGACTGTGTTTTCCTGCGACTCGGGAGCTGCGGTGACCTGGGTGACCACGGCGGGCGCCAGGGAAGCAGCTCGTCGCATCTGTTCCTGCTGAACCTGCTGCAAGGAAAGGCCCGTTTGCGTCGCAATCACACGCAGGAGGGTATGGCCGGAGGCTTTGGGAAGGCGCAGATCGTGCAGTTTTTCCCAGATCCGGATGCGTTCCTCGGGGTCGTTCAGCGGTGAAGTCTGCGAGGCCAAGCGCTCCAGCCGCGATGCGGCCTGCTCCTGATCCGCGCGTATTACCGCCGCTCGCCGCTCTTCAACGGTGCCGAAAAGGGGACCCACGTCGCTACCCGTCCAACGTTCAATTGTCATGCCGCAACTATGCGCCTCGGCAGGCTTTCGCGCTTGCATATTTTCACAATTGCGACGAGCGGCGGCTTGCTGCAACCCCAGTTCCGGAACAAACCTGCAAGGCCGTAGGTTATCGCGTACGACACGCGCAACTGGAGGTTATCGTGAAAGTTTTCACGCTTCGCGCTCGATACCTGGTTCCCGCCGTGGCCGCCATCGGCGTGCTGGGTAATCCGGCCCATGCAGACCCTGCCAGCAAATGGCGCGTGGAATTCGACGAGAAAACCCAGGCCGCCGGCGTCATCGTCCTGAATGTCACGCCTATCGGTGGCACACCGGTGCGCGTCGAAGCACAGCTACCGTCCGACATCGAAGCGAATCACATCGCTCACCTGGC
>DASYEW010000021.1:0-93211 GCA_036498785.1 Steroidobacteraceae bacterium
GCGCGCTGTATCGCGACTATCTGCGCGGTGTATGGGTGACTGCGTCACGACGCATGCATGGGCCAGGTGTGCCGGATACATCGCTGGAGCAGCAGATCGTCACGCGCTTCCACCAGAACTTCTTCACGGCTGACGATACGCCGCAACCGGTGCATAAGCTGCTGGTACCGCTGTTACGCAGCATCCTGATGGGTCCGGTGGATCGCGAAGGATTCGGTCTTGCGGCGGCTTCGCTGCCCGTGCAGGGAACTGCAACCGACGCCGCCTATGTCGCAACCCTCATTGCAGCGACCAAAGTATCGGCAGCCGAACTGCGCAATCGGTTCCGCGTCCGCCTGGATCGTTCGCCCACCGAACCCGTCAGCCCCATTCAACTCAACGTCGAAGCGCTGCTCGGCCTGCTCGCCGACACCTACCAATCGCCCGAAGAGCCGTTTCCGACCACGATCCGCGGTCTCGAACCCAACCGCCCGCTCATCTTCGCGCCGTACAACGGGCGCGCTCCGTTCTTCCTGGAATTCGAAGAATGGCTGGATCGCCAGCGCAAGTTCTACCCGGAGAACGTCTACGACATCCGGCGCACGCTGCCGGACTTCAACAAGGAATATCGCGATGTCGTGAACGCACAGAAGACCGCCATGCACGGCAAGCCAAGTGTCAACAACGATTACATCGGCAACGATTCGGAGTGGAACGCATCTGCCAGCTGGCTCACCCGCATTTTCGCGATCACTGACACCATTCGCGCTGCACTCACCGCCGCTGAAAAACAAATCCTGGGCGACGCACTCGGCCTACTGAACAGTGCTGCCTCGCAAATCCTGGACGCGCAGAACGCGGCCGTTTCTAAATGGCGGCGCGATACATTCGTGTGGTTCGGCAAGTCGGGCACCCCGAACCCAGTGGCGGATCGGCGCGTAACTCCCAAAGCACGTGCTGCCCGTCCAGTGACGACGCCTGCGCAGCTTGGCGAGTTCGAGGCCTTCTTCGACACGCGCTATGCACCTCGTGTACCCAGTTATGAAAATGGCCCGGACGCCGATTTCAACGACTGGATGGAGTCATGGCTTTCGCGCGCGCGTACCCTGTACCTGCAAGAACTCAAGTACTTCGAGCACGTGCTCATTCCCTACCTGCGCGCTACGATGCTGGCTGCCCAGGGAAACCATGCTGGCGCAGTGAAGCTGCTCGGACGTATTACAGGTTACGATGTTGGCATAGCGCAGACCACTGAAGCCGCAGGCTACGCCGTCAGCACCGCCGTCCTACCGCCGCTCTATCGCGACGACTCCCTGCCCTATACGACCAGCCTGGCTTTCGACGCCGAGATCCACTGGTACGACGAGCAACGACCGCACGCCGACCTCAGCACGGCCGACTCCAATCTCGGCTCCATTCTCGAGAGTGACCGTCCACTCATCGCACCCTTCGAAAACCGCTTCTTCAAGCTCGCACAGGCCGATGAAATGCTGCTGTGGGCAGACGAACTGTATCGAACCGACGCACCTTCGGCGATCCGGCGCGCACGCGAACTCTACAAGGGCGTGGTGTTCCTGCATGGCGAAGACCCCGGTATCGCTCCGCACTTCAATGCGCCGGGCCTGCATCTGTTCGGCGAGATCGAGCCGCTGGGCGTGGGCAAAATGGAAACGAATCCCGCCCGTGCTTCACAACTTGCACGCGCACGCGCGAACCTGTGGCAGATCGACGCAGGTCTGAATGTCTACGGTTACCGGGACGACATGGTGCCGGTGCTGCGTTACAAGCCGCTCAAGCAGTCGGCGGACTTGTTCGCCACGTCGGGCAAATCGGCGCAGACGGATTTCCTGCAATACCAGACGCGCTTCGAGCAGGCGACAATCGAGGGCTGGCAAGCCACGATGATGGTGAAGAAGGCCGAGGCCAGTGTCGGCATCGCAACCGAACATGCCGAGATCGCCAAGGTCGGCGTCGCCAAGGCCCAGGAGCAGGTGGCCGCGGTGAAGGCGCAGATCGAAGCCAAGAAAAAGGAAATCGCCGATGCCGGTTCGTTGTTCGGCCAGGCGAAGGATTTCTTCGGCGGCATCAAGGACTCCCTTACCGGCATGGTGCCGCTGGCCGAAAAGGCGGGCAACGATCAGTCCGCTGCCGGCGGATCGCCGACCAATGAACAACTGATGACGCTCGCCGGCAAGAGCTTCAATGGCGCATCCGCCTCCCAGGACGCGACCGCGGCAGCCCTTGGCAGCGGAGCGGCACTCACCCTCGGCTTTGCAGCGTTTGCCTACTACGGCTACACGACCATGCAGGGAATGGCGGACGCCATGGCGAAGCGCGATGGCGAGCTCAAGTCGCTGCAGACCACGGCAATGGGTGCGGCCGAGGCGCAGGTAACGCTCAAGCAACGCGACGTCACGATCGCCGGTTATGAAAAGCAGATTGCGCAGGCGGAGCTGGATTTCGCCCGCGCACTGGATCGCTATCAACGTGACCGATTCTTGAACGTCGATCTGTGGAACAAGCTCGCCGGCTTCGCGCAGCGCACGATGAAGCGCTATATAGAACTGGGCGCACGTGCCGCCTGGCTCGCGGAACGCGCGCTGGCGTTCGAACAGAATCGTGAGATCCACATCATCCGGCTCGACTATGTGCCAACCGCCATGCGCGGTCTCACCGGAGCCGACCGGCTGCTGCTCGATCTTTCCGAACTCGAGGCCAACCGGCTGCAAGGCGTCCGCCTTACGACACCGGTCAAGCAGACCATCTCGCTCGCACGCGATCTGCCGCTAGCGTTCGGCCAACTGAAGCGCACGGGACGGTGCACGTTCCACACGTCCGAGCGCGCACTTCAGGCGGCATATCCCGGTACTTTCTCCTATCGGATCCGTACCGTAACCGTGGCGGCGCACGACGCCGACGGCCCGGCTCCGCGCGGCATTCTGCGCAACCTTGGCGCTTCGCTCGTACTGGACGAAACGGGAACGGCGCCGAAAATGCTGGTGCGCTTTCCCGACGCGTTGCCACTGTCGGAGTTCAGGCTGTATGCCGATCTGTGGGTATACGGGCTTCCGGGCGAGACGTTGCTGCAGTTCGAGGGCAGCGGCTACGAAACGGATTGGGAGCTGGAGTTACCCATAGCGGCGAATCCCAGAGGCCTGCGCTCGCTCACCGACGTGCTGATTACATGCGACATGAATGCGATGTACTCACAAACACTGGCGACGAAACTGGCCGCGGTTGCACCCTCACCTGTCGCGCGCTCGATTGCACTGGCCGCAAGTGTGTGGGATCCGAAGGGACTGGCCTCTTTGCGCACCGCCGGCGCGACCGCGGCAATCCGGTTCGACCTGACGAAACTTGCGCTGGCTACCCAGGAGCAAAACCGGACCATTGCCAATCTCGCCGTGCTCCTAGTGGGCAAGACGGATCAACTCTACGCCGCGACGCTTGCCGCGCCAGCAACAGGGGTAAGCACAGCGTTCGACATCGCCGCTGGAGTTGCGCTCTCGAACGCTGGCCCATTGCTTGGAGCGGCTGCGGCGCTGCCGCTGAACGATCTGGTCGGCGAAATGGCGATGCAGACCCTGGCGCTGGAGATCGACAAGGCAGGCGTCGCAGAGGAACTCGCCGCTCTCGACGATGTGGTGCTTTTTGTCGAGTACTCGGCGGACCTTCTCTGACCTCCTGCTACGACTTGCAGCCACGCGGCGCGAATTGCCTCACTGGCTCTCCCGACCCGGTCGATGGCTCCTTCGGGCGATGTCGCGGCCGTTGCTTGTGGTGAAACTGCTGTCCGGGCCGGTTCGCGGCCGGCTCGACAGTCCCCCACTGCAAGGAGATTTCCATGATGACGAAGATGAGAGCGGCCGCGCTGCTGGCGCTGCTGGCCGGTCCGATCGCGGTCCAGGCGACACCGATCACCGTCGACTTCAACGTGACCAGCACCGACAGCTCCAGCCCCAACTACGGCGCCGGTGTCGTCGGCAACGGTTACTTCACGTTCGACGATTCATTGATTCCCACGGGCGGCAGCGGCCAGACCGGCAATCCGATCCTCGGCCTCACCACGCTCGATCTCGCTTTCAGCTGGTACGGCGTGAGTTTCGATGAGACCAATGCCAAGATCGCCACGCTGACGTTTGCCGATGGCGTGCTGACGGATTGGTGGATCGGTGGCAATTACTCCGCGCCGGTCTGCGGACTCAATCGCTATAGCTGCGTGCACAGTGCCGGGCTTGCCCCCGATTTCATGATACTGGCGTCGGGCGGCGCAACGCTCAACGATGGCGTGAACAGCGGCTTCGGCAGCGGCTACGGCACTGCGCAGTGGTCGGTAAGATCTCCGCAGGCTGAAGTTCCTGAACCCGCGACGCTGGCACTCTTCGGTATTGGTCTCGCCGGAATCGGTTTGGTACGACGCAGGAAACAATCGGCTGACAGCAACCTGCAGCTCCTAGCAGTCAATTGCTGAGAAGGATGCAGTTAGTGCGACAAGCGCAGCACGGTCGCCATGACGGCGATCGTGCTGTCGCGCGATGCGGCTGACGCCGCCGGTTACTTCGCTGTCGGAAAGTGATAACTGGCCGCGCTTGCCTGGTCGACCTGCGGCCAGCGCGAAGTGACGACCTTCGCCCTGGTGTAGAACGAAACGCCCTCCGCGCCATGGACGTGTTTGTCGCCGAACAACGATGCCTTCCAGCCGCCGAAGGAGTAGTAAGCCATCGGCACCGGAATGGGCACGTTGATACCGATCATGCCAACCTTGACGCCACGCTGAAAGCGTCGTGCCGCTTCACCGCTGGAGGTAAAGATCGCCGTGCCATTGCCATACGGATTGGCATTGATGATGCCGATGGCCGCATCGATCGTCTCGCAGCGAACCACCGTCAGTACCGGCCCGAAAATCTCTTCGCGGTAGACGTCCATCTGCGGCGTAACGGCATCAATCACGGTGGGGCCTACGAAAAATCCCTGTTCATGTCCTTTCACCACCAGCCCGCGCCCATCGACTGTAAGCCGTGCGCCCTGCTTCACTCCCGAGCCGATCAGGCCTTCGATACGTTCGAGTGCACCGCGAGTGACGACCGGGCCCATCTCGCTGGCCGGGTCGCGACCCGGACCGACGCGCACGGCTGCCGCCTTTGCACTGACAGCCTCTACAAGACTATTGCCCGCATCTCCCACCGTCACAGCGGCTGAAATCGCCATGCAACGCTCGCCTGCCGAGCCGAAGGCCGCCGCCACCAGATGCTCCGCCGCGAAATCCGGATCGGCATCCGGCATGATGATCGCGTGATTCTTGGCACCACCCAGTGCTTGCACGCGCTTACCCAATGCTGTGCCTCGCTGATAAATATAGCGAGCGATAGGAGTTGAACCGACGAAGGAGATCGCCGCCACATCGGGATGATCGAGCAACGCATTGACGGCTTCCTTGTCACCATGCACCACGTTGAAAACACCATCGGGTAGTCCCGCCTCGGCCCACATCTGCGCCAGCAGCATCGATGCCGTCGGGTCGCGCTCACTGGGCTTCAGGATGAACGTATTACCGCAGGCAATCGCGACTGGAAACATCCACATCGGAACCATCGCGGGGAAATTGAACGGCGTGATGCCCGCGACCACTCCGAGTGGCTCGCGGAACGAGAACGTGTCCACGCCGGCGGATATCTGATCCGAATAGTCACCTTTCAACAATGTTGGGATGCCGCAGGCAAACTCGACTACCTCCAGGCCGCGCTGCACTTCGCCCTGCGCATCGGCGACAACCTTGCCGTGCTCATCGCAGATCGCCTCTGCAATCTGCCTGGTGCGCGCATTGACGAGCTCGCGAAACGCAAACAGGATTTTGGTGCGCTTAGTGAGCGACACTTGCGACCACTCGGCGAAGGCGCGCGCGGCACCCGTCACGGCTGCGTCAACATCCGCCTTGTCGCCGAGGGATACCCAGGCCTGTTGCTCGCCGCTGGCCGGATTCCAGACCGCACTGCGACGGGTCGAGGTGCCGGGAGTCGCCGCACCGTCAATCCAATGATTGATCGTTTTCAAGACCGCTCTCCAGTTGCAAGCTGCGCGAGAAATGTTTTCATCGCCGGGCGCTCATGCGCTGCAGCGCGTTGATGCAGACGGCGCGTCTTTCGTCGGCGGACATACGCGACCAGGCGGCGATCTCATCTAGCGAGCGACCGCAGCCAACGCAGATCTGCCGCTCATCGAGCGTGCAGGTCTTGATGCAAGGCGATGCGACCTGGGCTGAGAGCGTCTGCGCAACAACGAATCTCGGATCGGATTTCGAATCTGTCACTACGGATCCTGTCTGTTACGGACCGGCTCAGGCGGATCGCGGCTTGATCGCGACGGGGATGCCGGCCACCACCCAGGTGACCCGCTCGCACAATGCCGCGACCACTTGATTGAGCCGGCCCTGTTCATCCTGAAACCGGCGCGCCAGTGCCGACATGGGCACGATACCGCAACCGACTTCGTTCGATACCATGATCGTGGCGCCGGTAAAATCCCCCAGGAACCCCAGCAGTGCATCGCATTCCAGGGCCCATGTCGCGAGCCCGGCGCGAGGTTTACTCTCGTCGAAATCCAGCAGCAGCGCGTTGGACAGCCATAATGTCAGGCAGTCGATGACAATCACGGCGTCAGGCGCCACGCTGCGCAGCGCCTGGGCCAATGAAGACGGTGCCTCCAACGTGCTCCAGGCCTGTGGCCGCTCGGCGCGATGCCGCGCGATGCGCTCGGCCATTTCGTCGTCGCCGGATTCCGCGGTGGCCACATAAACTACCGGCACTCCGCGCTGCCTGCTGGCCGATTCCGCGAGTTCCAGTGCGTGGCGGGTCTTGCCGGATCGGGCGCCGCCGACAACCAAGTGTCGCTCCTGTGCGTTCATTTGATTATTCTCCGCCTCCCGCCCCGTCAGTTCCAGGCAACCCATGCAGCACGTCGATCGTTCATTCCACCCTTCCATGACTCGCGAAACACTGCAGCGTCGGCTGGATTCGCGCACCAAACCGCAAGGGTCGCTCGGCCAGCTGGAAGCCCTCGGCATCCGGATCGGGCTGGCACTAGATACAGATCGCCCGCGCTTCACGCAACCGACGATCATGGTATTCGCAGCCGATCACGGCATTGCGAATGACGCCGTGAGTGCTTTCCCGAGCGCTGTTACCGGGCAGATGCTGGCCAATTATCTGTCCGGCGGCGCCGCCATCAACGTGCTCGCGCGTCAGCATGGCCTCGCTCTGCAGGTAGTGGACGCCGGCGTCGCGAGCGACGTTCCATCCCATCCCGGGCTGACAAGCCGCAGCATTGCGCGCGGAACACGGAATTTCCGCCTGGAACCCGCGATGACCGCCGCGCAATGCGAGGCAGCCCTGAATGCCGGACGCGAGCTTGCCGGGGCGGCACTGCGTGACGGATCCAATGCGTTACTGTTGGGTGAGATGGGCATCGGCAACACAGCCTGCGCCTCGCTGATCTTGCATCGGCGAACCGGCTGGCCGCTGGCAGACTGCGTAGGTCGTGGCACAGGATTGGACGATGCGGCCCTGGAACGCAAAACGGCGTTGCTCGCTGAAGCCGCAGCGAGAGTGCCCGGCGAGCTTTCGCCACAACAGACTCTCACGGAATTCGGCGGCTTCGAAATCGCCATGTTGACCGGTGCTGTGCTCGAAGCCGCGCAGCATCGCTGCATCGTGGTTGTCGACGGATTTGCAGTCTCGGTCGCCGCTTCGCTCGCCATGGAAATGGACGCGAACGTCGCGCGGCATTGCGTGTTCAGCCATTGCTCTGCTGAAAAGGCCCACCGCGCGCTGCTGGCGCGCCTCGACGTGCGCCCGCTGCTGGATCTGAACCTGCGCCTGGGAGAAGGCTCGGGCGCCGCGCTGGCCTGGCCGCTGATCGATGCCACCGCACGCCTGATGAGCGAGATGGCAAGCTTCGAGTCGGCGGGCGTCGCGGATCGCTCTGCCTGAGACGCAGGAATGCAATGAGATCCTTCCTCACGGCACTGCAGTATTTCACGCGCATTCCCGTGCCGGCGTGGGTCGGCCATGAACCGGGGCAACTGAATCGCGCCGCGCCCTATTTTCCGGCGGTGGGCATCCTCGTCGGACTGTGCGCGGCCGGCGCGTTCTACGCAGTTGCCCTCGTATTGCCCGCGCCGTTGCCGGTCCTGCTGAGCACGGTCATCACAGTGTGGATGACGGGCGCGTTCCACGAGGACGGCGTTGCCGATACTTTCGATGGATTGGGTGGCGGCGGCACGCGCGAGCGCGCGCTCTCGATCATGAAGGACTCACGCCTCGGCACCTATGGCACGCTTGCGCTGCTGTTCACGATATCGATCAAGCTCGCGGCACTCAACGCTATGCCGGTGCCGATCGCCTGTGCTGCGTTACTCAGCGCACATCCGTGGTCGCGCTGGTGTGCACTCATCCTCATTCACCGGCTTCCCTACGTTGGCGATGTCGCGCAATCGCGCGCCAAACCCGTCGTCGATCGGCTGCGCGGCAGCGAACTGGCACTTGCCGCAATCCCGGGCATGGGACCATTGCTGTTGTGTGGATACTTCGTGTCGCAACGCTCATCGCTTGGCGCCGCGCTGTGGACAGGCGTCGGTGTTGTCGCTTCGCTGGGCACACTTACTTTCCTAGCGCGCTGGTTCGTCAGGCGGCTGGGGGGCTATACCGGCGACACGCTCGGCGCCGCTCAACAGCTCACCGAGGCGGTGTGCTATCTCGGCTTGCTGGCGACATGGAAATCGTTCTGATCCGACACACACCGACGGCTGCGCCCGAAGGAACCTGCTACGGCCACCTCGACGTGCCGCTGGCTGACGGATTTGCCAGTGCTATCGCTGCGACACTCACGAAAGTACCGCGCACCGATGCCATCTTCTCCAGCCCGTTACAGCGCTGCGCGATTCTTGCGGAAGCGCTCGCGAAACGCGATGCCAGCCAGGTGCTGTTTGCTGCGGAATTGCGCGAACTCAATTTCGGAGCGTGGGAAGGCCAGCCCTGGAGCCAGGTGCCGCGGACGCTGAGCGATCCGTGGGCTGAGGATCCCTGGAGTCGCGCACCTCCCGGCGGCGAGACCGAACAGGCTTTGTGGCAGCGCGTCGAAACCTGGCGACAACAGGCCCTTGCCGGGCGGACGGGGCGAGTCGCCGTTGTAGCCCATGGCGGTTCCTTGCGTGCCTTGCGCTGCCTGCTGCTGGGGATGAATCGGCGCCAGGGCTGGTCGTGGCGAATCGGCTATGGCGCGGTCGAAGTGCTCGAATCCAGCGGTTGACTGCCGCAATCTTTGCCATCATTCTTCGCCCGCGCGACAAGTTCCCCTCGGGGATGAAAAGGGAACTCGGGTGTAAAACCCGGGCTGCCCCCGCAACTGTAAGTGGTATTGCCCTGCATCGAAACCACTGGATCCGTAGCGATCCGGGAAGGTGATGCGACCGGGCCGCAAGCCACAAGCCAGGAGACCTGCTTGCCGCTGTCGTCCATCTATCAGCCGGGGTGTGCTGATCGAGCGGGAATACCCGAGCGGCGACGGTGCATGAGGCGTCCGCAAAAAAGGCAGACACCCCATGTGGTTGCTGAATCCTTTTCGGGGAACTTACGTGTATCCGCTTTCACCCACGCCCGTTGTCCGGGTTGCCTCCGTATTGCTTTTGTCCCACGCCACCGCTGGCATCGCCGCGCCGCTGGACAGCAGTGTCACTCCCGATATCGACCAGATGGTCATTACCGCAACGCGCATCGAAACGCCGGTAGCGAAGATCGGCGATTCCGTGACGCTGTTGCAGCCTGCCGAAGTCAGGGCCTCGCAGAAGAAAACCGTTGCCGACCTGCTGGCGACCACGCCAGGTGTCACCGTTTCGCGCAACGGCGGCCTCGGCTCGACGGTCGCGCTGCGCATCCGCGGCGCCGAATCCGACCAGACCACCGTGTTGATCGACGGCGTCAAGCTCAACGACCCTTCCGCTCCAGGTGGCGGCTACAACTTCGGCGACCTCCTCACCAACGACATAGCGCGCATCGAAGTGCTGCGCGGACCGCAGTCGACGTTGTGGGGCAGCCAGGCAATCGGCGGTGTTGTGAATATCATCACGCCGGAGCCGGAGGGTCCGCTGTCGGCCGCAATTGCTGCGGAAGGCGGCTCGCTCGCTACCAGTTCGATCGCCATGCGCGCCCAGGAGGGCGGCGACA
Source organism: Steroidobacteraceae bacterium (assembly GCA_036498785.1). Lineage (GTDB taxonomy): Bacteria > Pseudomonadota > Gammaproteobacteria > Steroidobacterales > Steroidobacteraceae > Steroidobacter. The sequence continues at coordinate 10,197 of DASYEW010000021.1, forward strand.
GATTCGCGTGGCGCGTGGGCGGCAGCTATCTCACCAGCGACGGTATATCGGCATTCGACGAAGACCGCGGCGGCCGTGAGAAAGACGGCTATCGCAACGTCGGTTTCAACGCGCGCGGCATCCTGCATATCACGTCCGACATCAGTGCCGAAGTGCGCGCGACATGGTCGAAGGGCCACGATGACTTCGACGGCTTTCCGCCGCCTTCGTTCTCGTTCAGCGACACGCGCGAGTACGGCAACACCGAAGAACTGGTCGGCTATGCCGGCCTGAAGATTGCCTCGTTCGGCGGGCGCTTGCAGAACCGGATCGGTTTCGCCTACACCGACACGGACCGTGAGAATTTCGATCCGGATTCTACTGTGCACAAGACCTTCGATGCTACCGGGCGCAACAAGCGCGTGGAGTATCAAGGCACGCTTGCGATTTCCGATAGCACCACTGCGACCTTCGGCATCGAGTCGGAACGTTCGGAATTGAACACGGCATCACCGTCGAGCTTCGATCCGACCCCTACCCCACTGGCACGCAGCGTCCAGATCGACAGCGCCTACGCGGAGCTTCAGTTTGCCCCGATCGCCGCGGTTTCGCTGACTGCCGGCGGACGCTATGACGATCACGAGACGTTCGGCGGCAATACGGCGGGCCACGCTGCCGCCGCATGGTCGCTGACCGATTCGACAGTGCTGCGCGCAAGCTACGGCGAAGGTTTCAAGGCGCCGACGCTGTACCAGCTATTCAGTCAGTATGGCAACGAATCGCTCGAGCCTGAGTCGGCGCATGCGTGGGACGCAGGTATCGAACAGAAGCTGTTCGACGGTGCGGTCACGCTTTCCGCGACGTACTTCAATCGCGAAACCACCAACATGATCGACTTCGTGTCCTGCTTCGGAGTCACGCTGCCGGGCTGCGACGCGCAGCCGGATGGTTTCTACGAGAACATCCAGAGAACTTCCGCCGACGGCGTGGAACTGGATTTTGCGGCAGCGATCGGCGACCGGCTGCATCTCAACGCGAACTACACCAACACGGACGCGCAGTACGACATGCGCGGCGATGCCAATTTCGGAAATCAGCTTGCACGCCGTCCGCGTGAGACCGCCAATGCAGAAGTGACTTACGATTGGAGCTTCGGCCTCGCCACCACGGTTGCGGTTCAGCACTCGGGACGCAGTTTCGACGATCCCGCCAACACTGCCATCCTGGACAGCTACACGCTGGTCGACCTGCGCGTAGCCTATCAGTATTCGCAGGAGCTGGAGCTCTACGGCCGCGTCGAGAACCTGACCGATGAGGACTACGAAACGACGCAGAACTACGGCTCGATAGGCCGCGCGGCATACGCGGGATTCCGCTGGAATTTCTGATCGTGCCCGCTACTGCGGAGCTGGACAGCTTCCGTATCGCCCTGGATGCCGGACGATTCGCTCACCACGGTGGGCGGATCGCCGCGGCGCGCACCCTGTTCCCGGATGCACCGCAACGTTGGGTCGATCTTTCCACCGGCATCAATCGGCGCTCCTATCCAGCACCTCGCGCAACGAGTGCGCAGCGCAACCGGCTTCCCGAAGCGAGCCAACTTGTCGAACTCGAAGCCCGCGCCGCCAATACTTTTCACGTAGACGATCCCGCGCGCGTGGTCGCCCTTCCCGGTACGGAACTCGCGCTGCGATTGTTGCCGCAAGTGCTCGCCTTGCGCGAGGCCGCGGTGCTCGGTCCCACCTATAGTTCACATGCAGATGCGTGGACACGCGTGGGTTCGAATACGCTCAACGTAGACGAACCTGCGTTGCAGTCATGCTTGGACCGCTCATGTACAGATCAGTCAGATACGGATCGGCCGCTCGCGCTCACCGTCGTCAACCCGAACAATCCGGACGGACGGGTGTTGTCGCGCGAACGGCTGCTGGACCTCCATGAGCGCCTGGCTCATCGCGGCGGTGCGCTTATTGTCGATGAAGCATTCGCAGACACCGACCCTTCGATCAGCGTGGCAGACATCGCCGGCAGTGAAGAGGCCGCGCGGCTGATCGTGTTGCGGTCGTTTGGAAAATTCTACGGCCTCGCGGGTGTGCGACTGGGCTTCATCGTCGCCTCACCTGCCATTGCAGGCAGCGTGCGCAATCTAATGGGAGAGTGGCCCATCTCCGCCGATGCACTTGCCGCCGGGCGGGCCGCTTACGGCGATCGTCCGTGGGCCGAACGCATGCGAGTCGCATTGAACCGCTCCGCACGGCGTCTGGACACATTGCTTGGTCGTAGCGGTTTCCAGGTTGTCGGTGGAACATCCTTGTATCGGCTCGCACGCGCAGCGAACGCCCAGCAGCGATTCCTTCACCTGCTGCACGCCAGTGTGCTGACTCGGCCGTTCGATCATGACCACACGCTGCTGCGTTTCGGCCTTCCCCACGGTCGCGCCGAATGGGAACGTCTGGCGACCGCGTTGGGCAGCGACCATGACTGAACACGATCGATCCGCTCGCAGCGGAGATATAAAGTCGCGGATCTGCAAACATCTGGCAGCGACATTTGTTGCAGCGATGGTGTTCTATGCGAGCAACGCAGCCAGAGCCGCGGATGCACCACCGATGCGCATCGTCTCGATCAATCTCTGCATCGATGCGATTCTGGTGGAACTGGTACCGCAAGAGCGCATAGCTGCGATCACCCACTACTCACGCGACCCGTATCGCTCGATCATCGCCACGCAGGCACAATACCTTCCTATCACTTATGAGACGGCGGAAGAGGTTGTCGCACTCAACCCCGATCTGGTACTGGCCAGTCGCCACTCCGCCATCGTGACACGCAATGCGCTGCGCCGAGTTGGTATCCGCTACGAATTGTTCGACGTGCCGGACACGGTGGCCGCGAGCCTGGATCAGATCAGGCGCATAGCCACCCTGGTCGGCCGTGAACCCCAGGGCGAACTCTTGGTCGCCAGGATCCAGAGCGCGCTAGAGGCCGCACGCCGCCCTTTCAATCAACCGATCCTTTCAGCGGCCATCTACCAGCCGGGCGGCCTCACGGCCGGTCTCGCAACAGTAACCGGCGAACTGATGACTATCGTCGGCTTGCGCAACGTAGCCGAACGTTACGACATCACTTCGTATCAACCCTTACCACTCGAATTGCTGATATCCGCACCGCCGCAGGTATTACTCGTAGGCGAGACCTCGGCCGGCGCTCCAATGGGGGAGGAACGTATCGTGCACCATCGCGCGCTGCGCGCTCTGGAGTCGCAAATGCAGCAGGAGATTTTTCCGGCGCGGCTGCTCTACTGCGCGGGCCCCACGATGATCGATGCTCTCGGCGCACTGGTCGCCGCACGCGATGACGCACAACGCGCTTTGGCATCGGGTAAAAAACGATGAGCACACAGCGACGCTGGCTCACCCCTGCACTATCGGTACTGGTGCTGATACTCGCCCTCATCTCCATTGCCGTCGGCAAGGTCAACCTGGGATGGGATGCATGGACGACCCACGATCTCATCCACCGCACAATCCTGCTCGAACTGCGCTTGCCGCGAACCCTGCTCGGCATCTTGATCGGCTTCGCGCTTGGCCTCGCGGGCGCGGCGATGCAATCCTATCTGCGCAACCCTCTCGCCGACCCTGGAACGCTGGGCACGTCGGCGATGGCCGGGCTGGGCGCGGTGATCGCCATATTCTTTGGCCTCGCCGGCATGAATCCGTGGCTACTGCCTCTGTCTGGTGTCGCCGGCGGCATCGTCGGCATGGCGACGCTGTTCATCCTGTCGGGCATCACCGCGAGCGTTCTGACGCTGGTATTGGCCGGAGTCATATTGAGCTCGCTGGCGGTCGCCGGCATCTCGCTCGCGTTGTCGTTGTCGCCTAGCCCTTGGGCAACAGCAGAGATTATCCGCTGGCTGCTCGGAGCACTGACCGATCGCAGCCTGGATGACGTCACTCTCGCGGCACCGCTGATCGCAGCCGGCGCCGTACTTGTCTTCACGTGCGGACGATCGCTGGATGCCCTGACGCTCGGCGAGGTTGGCGCCCGCTCGCTCGGCATAGATATCACCCGCCTGCAGTGGCGACTGGCTGCGGGACTGGGTCTGCTCGTTGGCGCAAGTGTGGCGGTTACCGGGATTGTCGGTTTCGTCGGACTGGTGGTGCCCCATCTGTTACGCCCGCTCGTGGGCGCTCGCCCCGGCGCCCTGTTGCTGCCCAGCGCGATTGCCGGCGCCGCTCTCGTATTGACTGGCGACATCATCGTGCGTTTGCTGCCCGGCGGCTCGGAGCTGCAACTCGGTGTCGTGATGTCTCTCATCGGTGCGCCCTTCTTCTTTGGCCTGCTCTATTCCATGCGCAGGAGGATGACATGAGCCGCCTGGCTGTCAGCTCATTGACGTTCCGGCGCGGCGAGCGGCTCATTCTCGATGCGATCGATCTTGATATCGCGCCCGCGAGCGTCACAGCGGTGCTGGGTCCAAACGGTGCAGGCAAATCGACATTGCTGGCCTGCATGGCCGGGTTGCTTGAACCCGCCAGTGGACTGGTAACGCTGAATGGCCAGCCATTCGCAACATTGCCGTCGCAATCGCGGGCGCGGCAGATTGCGTTTCTGCCGCAAGCACCGGAAATCGCCTGGCCCATCGATGTCGGCACGCTAGTCGGACTGGGCCGTATCCCCTTCTCCGGATTCTCAAGCGATGCGGAAAACGAGGCGGCAGTGTGGCGCGCCATGCAGAGCACAGACGTAACCGATTGGGAAAAACGCGTCGCTACAACGCTCTCCGGCGGCGAACGCGCGCGTGCACAACTCGCGCGTATCTTTGCCGGCGAATCCGACTGGATTCTCGCCGACGAACCCTTCGCGGGCCTGGATCCGGCACATCAGTTCGAAGCAGCGGACCTGTTACGCCAGTTTGCCTCGCGCGGCGGTGGCATCGTACTGACGATTCACGACCTGACACTGGCTGCACGAATCGCGGATCGCATCGTGATCCTGGATCATGGCCGGGTAGCTGCCGATGGCACTGCGGAAGCAGCACTGACGCCCGCGACGTTACGTGATGTCTACGGAGTTGAAGCGGAATGGGTTGCCTCCGGCACGCGCCCGTTGATCGCCATTCATGGCAAGTGTGATCGCTGATCCCTGGCTGCTGCCTGCAGCCCTTGCCGTAGAGGCCTGCATTGGCTATCCGCAGGCTGTGTATGCGCGAATCGCTCACCCAGTGGTATGGATCGGGCGGTTGATCGAGTACCTGGAGCGGCGATGGAATGTCGGCACTCACAGCGATCCGGCGCTACGCGTGTACGGCATCATCACCGTTGCCATCATCGTTGGCCTCGCCGCCCTCGCCGGCTATCTGCTGCAGCGACTGGCAATAGCGATTCCCTTCGGTATGGCTATCATCATTCTCGCAGCCACCACCGGCCTGGCGCAGCGGGCACTCTACGATCACGTCAACGATGTTCTGCGGCCTCTGCTGGCGGGTGATCTCGCCGCAGCGCGTATTGCAGTCGGCCGGATCGTCGGACGCGATACCGCAGCACTGGGCGAATCCGATGTCGCCGCTGCTGCACTGGAGAGCCTTGCGGAAAGCTTCAACGATGGCATCGTGGCGCCGGCATTCTGGCTGCTGCTCGGCGGGCTTCCCGGACTGTTTGCCTACAAGGCGATCAACACTGCCGACAGTCTCATCGGCCATCTCGAGCCCCGTTGGCGAATGTTCGGTTGGGCTGCGGCGCGCAGCGACGATGCCGTCAATCTTGTACCTGCCCGAATTGCCGGCGTGCTGCTGGTCATCGCCGGCGGCGGCGGACTGCGAGTGATGTGGCGCGACGCTTCCAAACATCCGTCGCCCAATGCCGGCTGGCCGGAAGCCGCCATGGCCGGCTCCCTGAAGATCCACCTCGGGGGACCTTCACGCTACGACGGCCTGTGGCATGGCCGCCCGACCTTCGGCGTCGGCATCGAAGCCCAGCCCCGCCACCTGCGCAAGGGTCTGCTCATCTATATAAGAGCGTGCGTGCTGTCGTGGCTCGCCGCTCTCGCCGTCCCTGCCGTCGCATTACTCTCTTGACCCCCATCACTTTCATCACCTCCATCACCAAATTCCATGCCCTCCCTGATGCTCCAAGGCTGCGGCTCCGACGTCGGCAAGTCATTGCTCGTCGCCGGCTTATGCCGACTGTTCACCAACCGCGGGTTGGTGGTGCGGCCTTTCAAGCCGCAGAACATGTCGAACAACGCGGCGGTCACAGCAGATGGAGGCGAGATCGGTCGCGCGCAGGCATTGCAGGCACTCGCCTGCCGCACGCCGCCGACAGTGCAAATGAATCCGGTGCTTCTGAAACCGCAAGGCGCGAACGTGTCTCAATTGATCGTTCTCGGTCAGCGCGTCGGCGACATTACGGCTCTCTCATACGGTGAGCCGCGCGAGCATCTGTTGCGCACCGCTGTCGAAAGCTATCGATCCTTGCAAGACGAAGCAGATCTGGTGTTAGTTGAAGGTGCAGGCAGTCCCGCAGAGACCAATCTGCGCGCGCACGATATTGCCAATATGGGTTTCGCGCACGCCGCAGACGTGCCAGTCATCCTCGCTGCAGATATAGAGCGCGGTCACGCTATCGCTGCATTGGCCGGCGCGCATACGGTACTCGACGCCGCCGACCGCAACCGCATCCGCGGATTTCTCATCAACAAGTTTCGCGGTGACGCGCGCTTGTTCTCGGAGGGGCTGCTGACCATTCAGAGCCACACCGGCTGGCCCGGTCTCGGCGTCGTTCCGTGGTTGCCAGCGGCTGCGCGGTTGCCAGCAGAGGACGCCGCAAGCCTCGAATCACTACTACCTCTGCGCACACAAGGACTGGTGCGCATCGGCATTCTGAAGCTGCCTCACATCGCCAACTTCGACGATTTCGATCCGCTGCTGCTGGAATCGCAGTTGTCGGTTCAGTACGTCCTCCCGAGTCAGCCACTGCCCGCCGATCTGCATCTGGTAGTCATCCCGGGCACTAAATCGACGATAGCCGACCTGGAATTTCTATACGCCGCAGGCTGGCATATCGATCTCGCTGCGCACGTACGCCGTGGCGGTCGCGTACTGGGCATCTGCGGCGGCTACCAGATGCTGGGTCGCACGATCGACGATCGCGCGGGTATTGAGGGCGCACCGAAAACCATTACGGGGCTCGGCTATCTCGACGTCCACACGGTGCTGGCGCCGCGCAAGACACTGCGCTCAGTGAGTGGCCGTTTTTGCGACGACAACGCGACCTTCAGCGGGTATGAAATGCACATGGGCGTTACGGACGGACCCGATAGCGTGATGCATCCTTGCGTGCAGCTCAGCGATGGTTCGTTCGATGGTGCTGTGTCGAACGATCGCCGGGTCATGGGCTGCTACGTGCATGGGCTCTTCCAGGACACGAACGCACGGCAATGGCTGCTCAACGCACTCGGCACCGCCAGCGACCAGGCGGACTACGGCGATTCAGTGGACAGCGCGCTCGATGAAATCGCTGCCATTCTTGCCAGCGCAATCGACATCGACACGTTGATGGAAATCAGTCGGACTGCGCGAAGCTAGACCGGACGGTGCGGCATCAGGCATCCGCGGCGATCAGCCGACCTTCACGCATCCGCACTCGTTGGATGGCGATGCCAAGCTCCTCCTGATAGCGGCGGATCACTCGGGCTTCGATCTCCGTAACCAGCGATACCGCCACCCCCTTGGCACCCGCGCGGCCGGTGCGACCGACACGATGCAGATAGGCCTTGCTCAAGGTGGGCACGTCGAAGTTGAAAATATGCGTGACACCCTTGATGTCGAGGCCTCGCGCCGCGACGTCGGACGCGATCAACACACGAATCTCAGCGCTGCGAAATCCATCCATCGCTCGCTTTCGATCCTGCTTGTCCAGCGCCGCATTGAGGTCGGCAGCGGGAACATGATGGTGCGCCAGCTTGGCTGCCACCTTCTCGGCCAAATCGTTGCGATGCACGAAGACAATGGCGCGCTGCGGATCGAGCGCATGTAGCAGCTTGCGCAACTCGTCCGGCTTGTCGCGCTCCTCGCAGACCAGGTAGAGATGCTCGATGTTCTCATTGACGGCGGCGGCACCGGCCTGGAGCATCGTAAGATCCGGCGCCAGCGCCGCGATCGCGGCCATGCTTTGCGGCTCCAGCGTCGCGGACGCAAATATCAACTGCCGCGTTTTTGGTGCAGCTTCGATGATTGCGCGGACGTCGAGCAAGGATTCCTCGCTCAGCAGGCGATCCGCCTCGTCTACGACAAGGCTGCGAACGTGTTGCGCCTTCAGCTTGCCCCTGCCGAGCAACTCTGCGATGCGGCCGGGAGAGCCCACCACCAGGTGCGGCTTCTTCTTCAGCTTGTCGATCTGGCGATCCGTCGACGTGCCGCCGATCAACAGCAGCGAGCGAATCGGCCAACCGGCATTCTGTGCAAGATCGCAGCATTGACGCTGGATCTGGATAGCGAGCTCATGAGTCGGTGCCACGATCACTGCTTGCGTTGCCGCTTGTGCAGCGTCGAGGCGACAGAAGACTGGCAGCAGATAAGCCAGCGTCTTGCCCGTGCCGGTCTCCGCATGCAGATAGGCATCCTGACCCGCCAGCAGCACCGGCAGCGCCGCGATCTGGATCGGCGTCGGATCGGCAATGTCCTGCTTGGCCAGCGCCGCAATGAGCTCGGGCGGCATCTTCAGATCGGTAAATGTCATGGCTAGACTGAAACTGCTGTGTCGTTAGCGACCGGCAGTTTGCCAGAATTCGGGGGAGCCACCGCGCTTATCTGGTTGGCATTTGGAGTGAGATCGGGTGGTCAGCGTCGTGAGCTTTGGGTACGCACGCTGGGGCGTTTCACCAACCGCTCCTGCCTCGGCAACTCCTCGCGAATCACACGGCGCAACACCGATTCAGTAAGCGGCCGCGCGTCGGTATCGGCAAGATAGGCTTTGAGCGCTTCGTTCATCAGCGTCTGATAGCCGCTACCCGCCTTTTCGGCTCGGGCCCGAAACTCATCCAGCACCGCGTCATCGATATGAATCGTGATGCGGGTTTTGCCCTTGGCTGGAATCAACGCACCTCGCTTGGCCTTGGAAAAATCGTATTCAGCTTTCATAAGCACGTATCTCGGCAGGAGTAGCGCGGCGCACCGCGATCAGCCTGATTTCAGCGACGCGCTGCGTGTAGACAACAACCAGCAGATGACCGGCACTTCCCGAGCCACAGCCACGAACCGCTGCTCTCCCTCTGCCTGCGGATCCGGCCGAAGCAGCGCCAGCGGATCCGTGAACACGGCCTCCGCGTCAGCAAAGGACACCCCATGCTTGCGCAAATTCCCCGCCGCCTTGGCAGGATCGAACTGGAACTCCATGGCGCAGCGTATGCACATTATGCATACGGGTCAAGGAGATCAGAGAACACCGCAATGCGGCGTTATTCAGTCCACGATCCCCGGTTCCATTTCACCTCAGGCGTATGCGCTCGCCAACCTTCGCCGTACGTAGCCAGCGCTGAAAATCGGGCACCGAAGGATCGCCTTCGGCGGGTGCCCAAGGTGCAAACTCGGCGGCCGTCGCCGGATCGTAGGGTCCTTCCTTCACTTCAAGGAACGCCGATCCGTCCTGGTCGCAGAGCACGGTATGCCAGGTTGCGCGAGGGGTTTCGAAGCCGAAGCCAAGCGTATCGCTGCCCACTGTATAGCGTCCGGTGACCACGCCGTACTCATCGAAGGTTACAACCTCGAAGCGCCCCCGCAGCACCAGCGCCAGCTCAGATTTTGAAAGATGCCGATGCGGCCGGAAATAAGACTCCCGGTTTGCGACGATGAAGAAGCGCTGCACCAGCTCGGCAGCAGAAGCATGAATGTTGTAGTTGGCGCGTCCGCGAGCGCTGGCCGTCGCTTTGGCGGTCAGCTCATCGAGCATCGTCGTGGTAAACAGTTTCATCGTCGAATCACTTCCGGTTAACGAATGTGCTCAGGCCGTTCATCAGCATCTGCACGCTGATCATGACGAGCAGCATGCCCATCAGGCGCTCCATCGCAATCACCCCGCGCTGATGCAGCACGCGATAGAAATAGGGCGCAGCGAGCAGGATCGCCGCAGTCAGCAGCCACGCGATCGTGACTGCCAGCAACAGATTCCAGGTTGCACCCGGCTCCGAGCGCTGCAGTAGCAGCAGCGCGGCCAGCGTAGAGGGGCCGGCGATGAGCGGGATTGCCAGCGGCACGACGAATGGCTCGCCTTCGAGCGTGTCGGCGTGCAATCCGCCCGGTGCGGGAAAGATCATCCGCAATGCGATCAGGAACAACACAATGCCACCCGCAACGCTGATCGTTTCCGGATCCAGGTGCAGGATCTGCAGTACGTAGTTGCCCAGAAACAGGAACGCCAGCAGCACTGCATAGGCAATGACCACTTCTCTGAGCAGGATGATGCGCCTGCGGGCCGGCGCCACATCCTTGAGCACCGACAGGAACACCGGAATATTCCCCAGTGGATCCATGATCAGGAACAGGGTCACGACGGCGGACGTCAGGTCGTTCATACGCGCCGGATTCTGGCACGCACGCACCGGCCGGCGCCATTCGCGGTCGGCGTGCCGAGCAGGCGCTGCCTGCGCGTCGGGACTTGACTACGCGTGAGCGACCTCAGGAAGCGGCAACACGATTGAAAGCGATGAAATCGCCCCGGTTCCTGCTGCGGTAATAGAAGAGATGGTCTCCCTCGGAACGCACGTATGCATTGATCTTCAGGTGCTCGATGACAAACGACGCATCCTTGCCGCCACAGCCGTGCGCACCGTTCTCCGACTCAAGGTGTTCAACGAGGCGATAGCGCTCGCCCGCCGGGACGACCTCTACCCTGGTTGTGTAGACAAGTTCGCCGGTCTTGCGAGTGAGGTAGCCGTCCGCCGTAAACTCCAGTTGCATGCCCCTGCATTCCGGGATGAAGCGCTCTTTCGATTCCTGCGACAGCTCCCAGACACCTACCAACGATTTCTCGGATTCGGGAATCGCCTTCGACGATGCGCCAGAGGAACCAGCCGCCAGCAGCGCTACACCCACGAGCACGCTCTTGATCATGACACTCTCTCCTAAACGAATGCTCAACAACTCGTCTTCGCAAAAACGTGCACGCCGCACCGATAGGTCTAGTACGGCCTCTATTCTCGATCCTGGAGGACCAGATAGCATCCGATCCGTTGCCGCCGCAAGCTCGCCGCGCCGGTTTGTCGTCCGACCGGCGTCTGCAGCGGCTGAGTATTGTCCCGACTTGCGAACCGTAGAGGATCGGACTATCGGCCGATTGACGGGCCTGCACGTTGGCGCTATTTGCGGCCAGTCCCTGGACGAGAGTTGCCCCGAATCGTGGCGGGAAATCGACCGAGGAAATGAGCGGCACCCTTCGATGGGCTCAGGGCGAACGGAATCGGGAAGACAGAGGTTGGGTCGGAAAGCAGTCCGGCGACTTTACCGTGGACTGTGAACCCAGTCGGAACTCTCTCGCAACATCAGCCACGAAGCAGCGTTGATCCCAATCATCGCGCTCTCAGCGTGCTCAGCGACAAAATTCCCGTCGGGTGCCATCTCTTCCGTTGTCAGTCTCGTCGTTCGTAGTGAGGTCTCTCTCCCGTTCGTGGTGAGCTTGTCGAACCATGAACGGAGCCGGGGGACGATGCGCCCCGACCGCCGCTGATCGCCCGCCGGCTCACGGCCGGCAGGCGACTGCGCTCCGCGCTAACAACGCGGAGAACTCAAGGCAATCAGAGCAGAGCGGGATCTGCCTCGACGATGCTGGCGCCACCTTCAATCACGACCCGCGCCAACGCATCTGCTTCCGTCAGTGCATTCTGCAGATAGAACCGTGCGCTCTGCCGCTTGGCGGCGAAGAACTCCGGATCTTCCGCGTTCTTGCTGACGGCAAGCTCGTAAGCGCGCGCCATCAGCCAGCCGCCAATGACAAAACCAGAGAGCATCAGGTACGGCACCGACACGGCCTGAGCGTGTTCCGGTCCTTTCTTCCACGACTGCAACAGCGCTGCCGTCGCGTCGCGAAGCAGATCTACCGCCTTGCTCGCCGCGCGCCGGCTATCGCGTACACCAGCGTCCTGCGTCGCCTTGCCCAGCTCGGCGCTCATCTCGGCGATGAATGCATTCATGGCAACACCCGCATCGCGACCCACCTTGCGGCCTACGAAATCGCCAGCCTGGATGCCGGTGGTGCCTTCGTAAATCGCGGTGATGCGCACGTCCCGGTAGGTCTGTGCTGCACCAGTCTCTTCGATGAAGCCCATGCCGCCATGAACCTGGATCCCCATCGATGCGAGAGTGATACCGAGTTCGGTGGACCAGCCCTTGATGACGGGAATCAGCAGGTCGCCGCGTGACTGTGCCGCGGCTCGCGTCGCCGGATCCTGGTGGCCGCGAGCGATATCGAGCTGCAACGCGCCGTAGAGGGCGACCGCGCGCGCCGCGTCTGTCTGCGACTTCATGGTCAGCAGCATTCGCTTGATGTCGGGGTGATACTGAATCGGCAGCGGCTTGTCCTGCGCCGGGACGCCGCTCGGACGGCCCTGCACGCGAGAGCGGGCCCAGCCGAGGGCCTGCTGGAACGCGCGCTCGGCAAGCGCATAGCCTTCCAGTCCGACCGACAAGCGCGCCGCGTTCATCATGATGAACATGTATTCGAGGCCACGATTCTCCTCGCCGATGAGATAGCCAACCGCGCCGTCGCGATCGCCATACGCGAGCACGCAGGTCGGGCTGCCGTGGATTCCGAGCTTGTGTTCGATCGACACGCAACGCACGTCGTTGCGCGCGCCGAGCGAACCGTCGTCATTGACCAGCGTCCTGGGTACGAGGAATAGCGAAATTCCCTTGACGCCGGCCGGTGCACCTTCGATGCGGGCCAGCACCATCTGGATGATGTTGGGCGTGTAATCGTGGTCGCCGTAGGTAATGAAGATCTTCTGGCCGAACAGCCGGTAGTTCTTGCCATCGGGCACGGCGCGCGTGCGGATGGCGGCGAGATCGCTGCCTGCCTGCGGTTCGGTGAGGTTCATCGTGCCGGTCCATTCGCCGCTCACCATCTTCGGCAGGTACTTCGCTTTCTGTTCCTCGGTGCCGCAGCGCGCGAGCGCTTCCATCGATCCCTGGGTCAGCATCGGGCAAAGCTTGAACGCCAGGTTGGCCGAGGCCCACAGCTCCTCTACGGCAGTGCCCAGGACCGTCGGCGCACCCTGGCCGCCATGATCCGGGGAGGCGCGCAGCTGCTGCCAGCCGCCTTCCACGAATTGCTGGTAAGCGGCCTTGAACTCCGCCGGCATCTGCACGCCGTCCGGGGTCCAGCGCGGGCCTTTCTGATCGCCCACGCGATTGATCGGATCCAGCACTTCTTCGGCAAACTTGGCGGCCTCTTCCAGCACCGAATCCGCGAAATCCGCGGAGTAATCGGCGTGCGCCGGAATTTCGGCGAGCTGCTGGTCCCTGACCAACTGATGCAGGGCGAAGCGGATTTCCTTCAACGGAGCTTTATACATGACCCATTCCCGTAATTAGATGCGACGCGTGGTTCGATGCGATGAGCGGCAGCCGTCAGACGTTCCTGCGGTACTGACCGCCGACGTCGTAGAGCGCGCGCGAGATCTGTCCGAGCGAGCACGAGCGGACTGAATTGATGAGCTCGCCGAATACGTTGCCACCGGCGGTTGCCACCTGCTGCAGTCGCTGGAGAGCACCCGCGGTACGCTCGGCATTGCGCACCTGATAGGCCTTTACCGCTGCCACCTGTGCCTGCTTCTCTTCTTCGGAGGAGCGGATCAGCACTACCGAGCTCTGCCCGCCTTCGCCGTTGGGCGACGCCAGGAAGGTGTTCACTCCGATCAATGGCAACGAACCGTCGTGCTTCTTGCGCTCGTAGAACATGCTCTCTTCCTGGATCTTGCCGCGCTGGTACATGGTCTCCATCGCGCCCAGCACGCCGCCGCGCTCGGACAGCGAATCGAACTCCTTGTAGACGGCTTCTTCCACCAGGTCGGTGAGCTGCTCGAGGAAGAACGAACCCTGCCACGGATTCTGGTTCTTGTTCAGCCCCAGCTCGCGGTTGATGATGAGCTGGATCGCCACGGCGCGCCGCACGCTTTCCTCGGTCGGAGTGGTGAGCGCTTCGTCGTAGGCGTTGGTGTGCAGCGAATTGCAGTTATCGAACAACGCATACATCGCCTGCAGCGTGGTGCGGATGTCGTTGAACTGGATTTCCTGCGCGTGCAGCGAGCGGCCGGAAGTCTGCACGTGATACTTGAGCATCTGGCTGCGCGGACCGGCTTTGTAGAGATCGCGCATGGCCCGAGCCCAGATGCGTCGGGCGACTCGCCCGATGACGGCGTATTCCGGGTCCATGCCGTTGGAGAAGAAGAACGACAGGTTGGGCGCGAAGTCGTCGATCTTCATGCCGCGGGCCAGGTAGTACTCCACGATGGTGAAGCCGTTGGACAGCGTGAAAGCCAGCTGACTGATCGGGTTCGCGCCAGCTTCCGCAATGTGATACCCGGAAATCGACACGGAGTAGAAGTTGCGCACCTTGTGGTCGATGAAGAACTGCTGCACGTCGCCCATCATGCGCATGGCGAATTCGGTGGAGAAGATGCAGGTGTTCTGCGCCTGGTCTTCCTTCAGGATGTCCGCCTGAACCGTGCCGCGCACCAGTGAGAGCGCTTCAGCCGCGATGCGCTGGTACTCCTCCTGCGAAACAACGCCCGGAGCAACCAGCTCTTCGCTGGTGATGCCAAGCAGTGCCAAGCCCGAGCCATCGTGGCCTTTGGGCAGTTCGCCACGATAGCGCGGCGGCTCCTGGCCACGCGCCCGCATCGCCGTGTGCAGTTCGGCAATCCGCTTCTCGGTCGCCGGCCAGCGGCCCTGCGCCTTGAGGAATCGCTCCATGCGCTGGTCGATCGCGGCGTTCATGAACATCGCCAGCAACATCGGCGCCGGTCCGTTGATGGTCATGGATACCGAGGTCGCCGGAGCGCACAGATCGAAGCCCGAATACAGCTTCTTCATGTCATCCAGCGTCGCGATCGAGACACCGGAGTTGCCGGTACGACCGTAGATATCCGGTCGCAGGTCCGGATCCTCGCCATACAGCGTGGTCGAATCGAATGCCGTCGACAAACGCGTGGCGCCATGACCGCTTGCCAGATAGTGGAAGCGGCGATTGGTCTGCTCCGGTCCGCCTTCGCCCGCGAACATGCGGATCGGATCTTCTTCCTCGCGACGATAGGGATAAACGCCGCCGGTGTACGGATAGCTGCCAGGCAGGTTCTCGGAGAGCACGAACTGCAGGATCTCGCCCCACTCGCTGGTTTTCGGCGCGGCAATTTTCGGAATCGGATTGCCGGACAGCGAGTCGGTGTAGTTGTCGCCGGTGACGAGGCGATCGCGAACCTTGTACGAATACTGCGCCTGGGTCACTTCCTTCACGCGCTGCGGCCAACGCTTCAGCTCGCCAATACCCTCGATCCCGATTGCGTCGAGCGCGCGATTGTAGGCTGCGCGAAGTTCCAGACGCGTGGCATCGCTGCCATCGCTGAGCGAGCTTTCCGAATAACGATCCAGCGTTGCAGGCAATTGCGGATCGCGCAGCGTGCGCAGCGCTGCATATAGTCCGTATGCATTGCGCGCAGCTTCAACAGCCGCTTCCGTGCCTGTCCGGGCTTGCCGACCGTTGGCCGAGATCTCGGCGAGATAGCGAGTGCGCTGCCCGGGAATCAGTGGATCGCGCGATGTGAACTGAACCGGCCCGATAGTCGCAGGATTCCAGGATGACCCGCTGGTGCCGCGCTTCTCGCTGGTTGCGTCGATGGCGATACACAGCTGCTCGAACAGGTGATTGACGCCGGGATCGTTGAAGCGGCTGGCGATGGTGGGGAATACCGGAATCGCGGCATCGGCAAGCTGCGCCTGCTTGGGATGATTGCGACGCCACTGCTTCCTGACATCGCGCAGCGCGTCTTCGGCGCCACGCTTCTCGAACTTGTTCAGCACGATCATGTCGGCGAAATCGAGCATGTCGATTTTTTCGAGCTGGCTTGCCGCACCGTACTCGCTGGTCATCACGTACACGGACGTATCGACCAGGTCCGCGATCTCGGTGTCGGACTGGCCGATACCGGCGGTCTCGACAATGATCAGGTCGAAATTCGCGAGCTGCAGCAGGCCGATCGTGTCCTTCAGTACCGCGCTGGTCGCGAGGTTCTGGCGACGCGTTGCCAGCGAGCGCATGAAGATGTTCTCCGACGCAAGCGCGTTCATGCGGATGCGGTCGCCGAGCAATGCGCCACCGGAGCGGCGACGCGTCGGGTCCATGGCAACCACGGCGATCTGGCGATCCGGGAAATTTCGCACGAAGCGCTGCAGCAGCTCGTCGGTGAGGCTCGACTTGCCCGCGCCGCCGGTGCCGGTGAGTCCGATGACCGGCGCGCGATGCTTGGTCTTTGCAATAGCACGACGGATCGCGTCGGCGCCCGAACCACCGGCCTGGGCTTCTTCCAGCGCCGAAATGGTGCGCGCCAGTTGTCCATGATCGCGTGCATTGAGCGGCCCGAAAGCGAACGGCTCGCGCTTTGCCTTCAGCACGCGCGTGAACACATCGTCGATCATGCCGTCGAGGCCGGTGCGACGACCGTCCTCAGGCGTGTAGATTTTCTCCACGCCGTAGCGTTCGAGTGACTGGATTTCCTCGGCAGAAATAGTACCGCCGCCGCCAACCACCACGCGGATGTGGCTGACACCTTTCTCGCGCAGCATGTCGACCATGTACGCAAAGTATTCGTTGTGGCCGCCTTGATAAGAGGAGACCGCCACCGCGTCAGCATCTTCCTGGATGGCTGCACGCACGATGTCCGCAACGCTGCGGTTGTGGCCGAGGTGCACCACTTCGGCACCGTGCGACTGCAGTAGTCGCCGGATCATGTTGATCGCGGCATCGTGGCCGTCGAACAGGGAAGCGGCACTGACGAAACGCAGCGGGCGCTGGTTGCCCGCCGGCAGCGAGCTTTCGTCAATTGATGAGACACCTACGGAATGCGAGCTCATCGAGCCTCCGGTTAATGCGGGCACGGGACAGACGGGAATCGGGCCGCTTATACTTCAGCGAACCGTGTATACCGGAGAGTATAAAATCGCGGCCAGGGCCAGTCAAATGACGACCGCGTCATCGGCAGTCGGCCCTCATCTATGCAGTCCTTAACCAGCGGCCCTTAACCAGGACACCCACCTCCAGCCGATCAGAAAGACGGCTTGCGCGACCGGGCCCACCTCAAAGGTCGGACCGCGTTTCCTCGTCTCCACTGGGGGCAAATGCCGCCGTATTGCGCCGATCTATCTGCCATCGGCTGAGAACCTCATGAATCCTGGCGACGCCGTCGGTCAGGGCCGCCGGACCGGGTTGCAGAATGAGAGGCGACTTCACCTCGTGGAGCTGGCCGTCGCGGACCGCCGGAACATCACCCCATCCGGAGCGTCTCGCAACGATTTCCGGGCGAAACTTCTTGCCACACCAGGAGCCGAGGATGATATCGGGCGAACGGCGCACGATCTCGGCGGGATCGGCGATGATCCGGTCTTTACCCAGCGAATGCTGGGCGTAATCGCTACAGCAGTCCTGCCCGCCGGCGACTTCCACCAATTCGGAGACCCAACGGCTACCCGCAATCAGGGGGTCGTCCCATTCCTCGAAATAGACCACCGGCCGGACAGCAAAATGGCTGGCGGATTCGCGTACGCGATCCAACCCGCCCTGCAACTGCTCGCACAGCCGCTCGGCCTTTTCCTGGCAGCCAATGAGCCCACCGACAATGCGGATCATCTTGAATATGCCGGCGATGTCGCGGTGGTTGAACACGAACACATCCAGGCCGCGCTTGATCAGGCTGGCTGCGATGTCGGCTTGCAGGTCGGAGAAGCCCAATACCAGGTCGGGCTTGAGGGCGCAGATCGGCTCGATCTTCGCGCTGGTGAAAGCAGAGACCTTGGGCTTTTCCTTGCGTGCCCGCGTCGGACGGACGGTGAAGCCGGAGATTCCGACGATGCGCCAGTCTTCCTCCATCAGATACAGCGTCTCGGTAGTTTCCTCGGTCAGGCAAACGATTCGATGCGGATAGCGATGTGGATCCGAGGCACGCATGTCAGCGGCTCTTGTCGTGCTTCCACAGTACCTCGGCACCCCTTTCGTGCCTGACCAGAACGCGCGCGATGACGAACAGCAGGTCGGACAATCGATTCAGGTATTGGGGCACTTCGATGGCCACCGTCTCGGTTTCCATCGCCTTCCAGACCGCACGCTCGGCACGCCGGGTAATGGTCCTTGCAAGATGACATGCCGCGGTCGACGGCCCGCCGCCGGGCAGGATGAATTCCTTGAGCATGGGCAGATCCTCATTCAGAAGATCGAGCTGCTGCTCCAGAACGTCGATGTGCTGCTGCTGCATGACGCGATATCCGGGCACCGCCAGCTCGCTGCCCAGATCGAACAGCTCATGCTGGATGCGGGTCAGCAGTTGCACGATGTTGTCCGGGATTCCGGCGACCGCGAGCACCATGCCAATGGCGCTGCTGGCCTCATCGACCGTGCCATAAGCCTCGATGCGTGCGTGGGTCTTCGCCACGCGCTCGCCATCGCCAAGTCCGGTGGTTCCCTGGTCGCCGGTGCGCGTGTAGATCTTGCTTAGACGGTGGCCCATGAATTCTCTCCGACGACAATTTCTCTGGCGAAGCTTTGGCGATAGCTCTAGCGATGTCTCTGGCGCCTTCTGGCGTCAGGTGACGAAGGAGTCCGGCTGACGTCTTACGGATTACGCCTGAGCAGCGCCGCGCCGGTCGAATAACCGCCACCGAATGTCACCAGCACCGCGAGCTGCCCGGAACCCAGCAAATGCGAATTGCGATGGTAGGTGATCGCGACTCCCGCGCAGCCGGTATTGCCCAGCTCTGCGATTGTCATCGGTACATTCAACGTCGCCGTATGCAAGTGTTCGCTCACGCAATCGATGATGCGCTTGTTCGCCTGGTGCGGCACCAGCATGGCAATGTCTTCCAGACGCAGACCATTGCCGCCCACGATATCTCGCGTTGCCGCGACCATCTCGCGGCAGGCGTGGATGAAGATGTCCTTGCCATGCAACATCACCAGCCCATCGCGGTTGGGAATCAGGTTGATACCTTCGGGGCCACGACCGAGGTTGGCGCGTCCCACGGTCCTGACATCGACGATCTCGACGGCATCGCCACCGCCCGTCTTGGTGATCAGCAGCGCGGCGGCGCCATCGCCCCACAGGTGACCGGAGCGCTCATCGCCATCCGAGGAATACAGGCTGTTGTGCTCGACAGCGACCACCAGCGCACGGGTCGAACGCCCGGCAGCAAAGTAAGCCGTAACGACATCGAGCGCATCGATGAACGAGGAACATGCCGTCGACACGTACAGCGCGCGCGCATTGGCTATCGAGAACTGGCGCTGAATGACGTGCGCAATCGTGCCGATCGTATCCCACGGCGTATAGGAGGCACCGATGATGAGGTCCACTCCATCCAAGCAACCCGGCGCGCTGCTCAGCAGATTTTCGACGGCACGAATCGCCATCGTATTGGCGTTCTCACCCTCGCCCGCACGGCGACGCTCGCGAATGCCGGTGAGCTGCTCGAACCACTGGGTGGGGCGGCCCGTCAGCGCACTGAAGTACTCATTATCTACAACGCGCTCGGGCAGATACTCGGAGGAAGCATGAATGAACACTGGCAAAGGCTCTCGTCATCTGGGAAGCGCCGGCCCGATGCAGCTGGGGGTCGGCAGGTCGCGCAGATGATACAGGTTGGCGCACCCCGCCCGCGCCGGTCATATTCTGGCAACAGATCATTACTACCGCATGGCGATGAGGTAGTGGCAGTGCCACCGGGCTGCAAAATGCTGACAGCGATGGATCCCGGCCGGCCCCGGATCCCGCTCATGGCCTGACTCATCTGTCTGGCCTAATCTGGCTGGCCTATATCCGGCCTATGTCGGGCCTACAGACCGGGCAAGGATATCTTGATTACCCCTCCGCATATATACTACCGGTGAGTATATCGTCGCAAAAAACCACCTGAGGAACCTACACCGTGGCTAGCAGACCGGGGCGCGCAAATGCCGACAGCAAGGCTGCGGGCGCATCGTTATGGGCATCTGCGGACACGCGGGTACGAGACCGGGAGCGCAAGCGCGACGCTGTCATTCTCACGGCGGCGCGGGCCTTCAGTGAACGCGGCTACCACAACACTTCACTCGACGACGTGGCGCGGGAGCTGAATGTCACCAAACCGACGGTCTATCACTATGTCGAGAACAAGGAGCAGCTGCTGTTCGAGTGCTTTCGCAGCGGGCTGGGCCAGATCATGGAAGCGTTCGAAGAGGTAAAGACCTCCTCTGCCAGCGCACGCGATCGGCTCTCCGCGGTGATGACCCGCTACGCCGAAGCGGTGACTTCGGACTTCGGCTGGTGCATGGTACAGGCGGAGAACCAGGACCTGAGCGCGGCCATGAGCAAGAAGGTGCGCGTGCTCAAGGCGGAAATCGACCAGGGCATCCGCGGCCTGGTCACGGCGGGTATCCAGGACGGCTCGATCCGCAAATGCGATGCAAAGATCACCGGCTTCGCGCTCGCCGGCGCAATGAACTGGATCGCCTACTGGTATGACAGCTCCGATGCGCTTACTCCGGCCGAGATCGCGCAACGATTCACCGAACTGTTCCTCAAAGGCCTGGAGCCGCGAACAGGCAAGTAACTGCTGACTGTTAATTGTATTAGTGACGACGATGGGCAATGAGGCCAGGAGCTTCGTGCCCAGCCGTTTGCGGCAGCGTCGTTTCATCGCCTCTTCATCTCTATCACGGCATCACTCGTGGAGAATCTGCCAATGACTTCGACACCGCGCCTGCACGTTCCACATCCGCCGGCCCGACCCGGGCAGCAGGCAGACTTCAGCTATCTGAAGCTCTCCCCTGCCGGCGCGGTGTCGCGTCCGGATGCACGGGCCACTGTGGATGAAACTGCGCCTCTGGCAACCTCGCTGGTGCGCGTGCTCGGCGACGATCATCGCGCTGTCGGCCCCTGGGATCCGCACCTGGATCCCTCTGACCTGCAGATCGGCCTGCGCCACATGATGGTGACGCGCGCCATGGACGATCGCATGCAGCGCATCCAGCGGCAGGGAAAGATTTCCTTCTACATAAAGTCCACCGGCGAAGAAGCCGTCGCGATTGCCTCCGCGATGGCGCTGCGGCCCTCGGACATGCTGTTCCCCTCGTATCGCGTGCAGGGCCTGCACATCGCGCGCGGGCGCAATCCCGTCGACCTGATCTGCCAGTGCCTGTCGAACACTCACGACATGTGCAAAGGCCGCCAGATGCCGATTTTCTATCACTGGCGCGAAGGCAATATCTTCTCGGTGTCGGGCAACCTCACCACCCAGGTGCCGCAGGCCGTGGGTTGGGCGATGGCTTCGGCGATCAAGGGCGAGGATCATATTGCCGCCGCGTGGACCGGTGAAGGCGCAACCGCGGAAGCCGATTTCCACCATGCACTCACGTTTGCCTCGGTCTATCGCGCACCGGTGCTGATGAACGTCGTGAACAACCAGTGGGCCATCTCCACGTTCCAGGGATTTGCCGGCGGCGAGAACCAGAGCTTTGCCGCACGCGGTCCCGGCTACGGCATTCCGGGCGTGCGTGTCGACGGCAACGATTTTCTCGCGACATACGCAGTGACGCAGTGGGCTGCCGAACGCGCACGCAATGGCGCCGGCGCTACATTGATCGAATTAGTGACTTACCGCGCCGGCGCGCACTCGACCAGCGATGACCCCTCGCGCTATCGCCCCAAGGACGAATGGCAGGCGTGGCCGCTCGGCGACCCGATCCAGCGCCTGAAGAATCATCTGATCGTGCTGGGTGCATGGTCGGAAGAACAGCACAGTGCGATGGAGCAGGAAACCGAGGCGCTCATCAACGCCGCATGGAAGGAATCGCTCACCTACGGCACCATGACCGATGGACCCAGACTCGATCCGGAGACGATGTTCGACGATGTTTTCAAAGAAATCCCCGAGCGCCTCGCCGCTCAGCGCGAGCAATTGCGCGCGCTCAAAGCGTCCGCTGTGGGAGGTTGAACCATGCCGCAAATGAACATGGTGCAGGCTCTCAACTCTGCAATGGACGTGATGCTCAAGCGCGACCCCTCGGTCGTCATCATGGGACAGGACGTGGGCTATTTCGGCGGTGTGTTTCGTTGCACCGACGGCCTGCAGCGCAAATATGGCGAACAGCGCGTGATCGACTCGCCGATCGCCGAAGGCGGCATCATCGCGACCGCGATCGGCATGGGCGTGAATGGCCTGCGGCCGGTCGCCGAAATCCAGTTCGCCGACTACATCTATCCCGCCTTCGACCAGATCGTCAGTGAGCTGGCGCGCTTGCGCCATCGAACTGCGGGCGACTTCCATGCTCCGGTCACCGTGCGCGTGCCTGCCGGCGGCGGCATCCGCGGCGGCCAGACCCATTCGCAGAGTCCCGAGGCTTTGTTTGCGCACATCTGCGGCATCAAGGTCGTCATGCCTTCCAACCCCTACGATGCCAAGGGACTGCTGATTGCCGCCATCGAAGACGACGATCCGGTGATCTTTTTCGAACCCAAGCGGCTGTACAACGGTCCGTTCGATGGCGATCCGAACAAACCCGCAACGCCGTGGAGCGCGCACGCCAAAGGCGAAGTGCCGGAAGGCTATTACACCGTACCGATCGGGCGCGCCGAAATCGTACGCCCCGGCACCGAGGTCACTGTGCTCACCTACGGCACGATCGTGCATGTGGCTGAAGCGGCGGCCAAAGCGGAAAACATCGACGCCGAAATCATCGATGTGCGCTCGATGGTGCCGTTGGATATGGAAACCATTGCGGCATCGGTCAGGAAAACCGGCCGCTGCGTCGTTGCCCATGAAGCCACCGGCTTCGGTGGCTTCGGTGCCGAGCTGGTAGCGAGCTTGCAAGAGCAATGCTTCTGGCACCTCGAAGCCCCCGTGGAAAGAGTCACCGGCTGGGACACGCCCTACCCGCATGCCTTCGAATGGGAATACTTTCCCGGCCAGGCACGTATCGGCGCGGCCCTGAAGAAAGTGCGGACCACCCTCTAATCACCATCGACGACTCAATCATGACGCGTTACGTATTCAAGATGCCGGATCTCGGCGAAGGCACAGTGGCGGCGGAAATCATCACCTGCCACATCAAGCCCGGCGACGAAGTCCGCGAAGAACAGGTCATCCTGGAAGTCATGACGGAGAAGGCTGCCGTCGAAATACCTTCCCCGGTCAGCGGCCGCATCGTGTCGATCGCCGGCGGGCCCGGTGACAGCGTGCCGGTCGGGGCCGATCTGATCGTGTTCGAAACCGACGCGGCTGCTGCCACTGAAGCCCCAGCGGGTAAAGCCGCACCAGCGGCCATGGCAACCACGGCTGCAAGTGCTGTCGTTGAAAAGACGGTACCGCAAAGCACGAACACGCCAGCGGCACAGAGCGAGTCCACCCGCGGCGGCAACACTCGCATCATGGCGTCGCCCGCAACACGTCGTCGTGCCCGCGAAGCTGCCGTCGAACTCTCGGCGGTGCAAGGCTCAGGACCGGGCGGACGCATCCAGCGTGACGACCTCGACAACTACCTCACGCAGCGAGTTGCGGGCGTCACGAAGCCAGCAGCGGGCGGCGCTACCAGTTCATCCGCCGCACTTAGCGTCGGAGAGACCGAAGAGATTCCGGTTATCGGTCTGCGACGCGTCATCGCGCAGCGCATGGCGGAAACGATGCGCACCGTGCCGCACTTCTCGTATGTCGAAGAAGTCGATGTCACCGAGCTGGAAGCATTGCGCCAACGTCTCAACGCGAAACAGGCCAAAGGTTCGCCGTCATTGACCTATTTGCCCTTCATTGCACTGGCACTGGCGCGAATACTGCCTCAGTTTCCCCAGTGCAACGCCCATCACGATGCCGCTCGCAACGTGATCGTGCGTCATCGCTCGTTGCATCTGGGCATTGCAACCCAGACCCCCGACGGCCTGAAGGTGCCGGTGGTGAGGAATGTGGAACAGCGTACGCTCGCCGAAGTGGCGGCAGAGATCCGTCGCGTGAGCGAAGCGGCTCGCACCAATAAAGCGAAGCGCGAAGAGCTCTCCGGTTCGACGCTGACACTGACCAGCCTCGGCAAACTCGGCGGCATCGCCTCGACGCCGATCATCAATGCTCCTGAGGTCAGCATCCTAGGCGTGAACAACGCGGTGAACCGGCCGGTTGAGTTCAACGGTGAAATCGTCCTGCGCAGGATGATGAATCTGTCGAGTTCCTTCGACCATCGCTTCGTCGACGGTTACGATGCCGCGTCCATGATCCAGGCGCTGAAGGAATACCTCGAGCATCCAGCGCTGATTTTCGCCGCGCTCTGACTCATCGCCAGATAGGAAGACGGAGTTTTCTCGCAGAGTCCGCGAAGCGCGCCAAGCAGGAAAGCCAAGTGAAGGGATACGGATATCGGTATCCGATGGAGCTTCACTTGGCTTCACTTGGCGTCGTTGGGTTGTCTGCGTCGAGCCATCACCCGCCGCACACCCGGCGTTCTGCCTCCCCCGGACCGAGGAGTGGGCTTTTTCACCGGATCCCGGCCATATAGGCGGCGCAGTTCATTCTTCGCCGCTTCCAGTTTGCGACGCCTGGTCGCCGAGAGCGTCCTGCCGGCACGATTGATATAGAACGTCAGCATCGACGCGGCCGAGCGATAAGGATCCGACTTGCGTCGGCGGCTACGATCAGCTGAGCGCTTCAACGAGCGGGCAATACTGCTTGGGTCATCGCGTGAGAACACTCCTTTCTGCAAGGTCAGTGCATCGCTGTTATCAGTAACACGTTGCGACCAGCGTTTTTTGGTCGATGTAGCCATGTTGCACGCAACCTTTGGTGCTTCGCTAAGGACCTGCAAGCTCACCGCTGACGGCATAGTTGCAAGCATTCGGGCCGAATGAAGGTTCCCCTCCCCCGCCAGCGATACGCATCACTGGACTGATTCGCCACTGCGTCCGCACATCCTCCTGCGCGACAACAGTCCCCGGGCCACCGGAACCGCTGCACGAATTACAACGTTGCAGGGGGCGGGACTACAGATATGAGGTGATTCCCATGGCGCGCTACGGTAAGAAAGCAGCCAGCAAGGTCAAACGGGCCATGCGCAAGCGCAAGAGCGGGACGCTGCGCAGCGGTCGCTCCGGCAAGAAGGTAACAAGCCGCAAACAGGCGATCGCTATCGGTCTTTCCGAGGCACGCCGCTCCGGGGCCAAGGTGCCAAAGAAGCGCAGCAGCAAGAAGAGCAAGACCACCAAGAGAAAGAGCAGCAAGAAAAAGTAATGCCCCGATAAAACGCTATCGCTGCAGCCCCTTGAGCCGCAGCGGTGGCGCGCCGTACCCAGCAGATCAGCGCAAGAGCCAACGCAGAGCGCGATACCGGACAGTCCACCTCCCCCATTGACCTCATTCGGTCAACCAGCATGCAGCGACCTCGGTCCAGGCACTCATTCAACACCACGGCACTATTGCTGCTGGACCTGATTTCGGACTTCCGCTTTCCCGCCGGAGAGTGCCTGTTGCGCGCGGCGTTACCTGCCGCCAGACAGATAGCTGCACTGAAACGGCGTGCCAGAAGTGCCGGCTTTCCCACCGTGTATGTCAACGACAATCCCGGCAAGTGGCAGTCCGATCGCCAGGAGCTTTTACAGCGCTGCCTGGGCGAACGATCCCGGGGCCGCGAGCTGGTCCAGCTCATCGCACCGCAGATCGACGACTACTTCATTTTCAAACCACGGCATTCCGGTTTCTTCGAGACGCCGCTGGAGTCACTGCTGCATAGCCTGCACGTCGACCGGCTGATCCTGACCGGAACGACCAGTCATCAGTGCGTTCTGTTCACCGCGATGGACGCCTATGTACGCAACTTCCAGCTCACCGTGCCGCGAGATTGCATCGCTGCTGCCTCGGTGGCGCAAACGCAGCATGCGCTCTTCATTCTGCGCAGCTCACTGGGCGCGCGAACGCCGCTGGCTGAATCGTTGGGCGGAAGAAGACTGACGAACGGATGATGGAGGGAGCGGGCAGGATCGCGATGTATGTAGCGTGCTGATCGCTAGGGATTCCCACGACGCAGGCTCGTCTGCTTCATCACGATCTACTCCACTTCCGCATATTCATCGCTGCTCTTGTCTCCTGCGCGGAACTCCCCCCGCTACCCGCTCATTGCGCTCGCGAGTCGCGATCGCTTTTCTTCCATCATTTTTCCAGGGGAGCCAGCCATGGCAAGAGCAACCGAGTCACGAGCCAGCGATAAGCCCACCGATGCCATTACCCTGCTGAAGCAGGATCATCGCAGCGTCGAGGAATTGTTTGCACGATTCGAGCAAGGGGACGACGATGAACTCGCCCCAATCGCTGAACGCGTCTGTCAATTACTGACGGTACATGCACAGATCGAAGAAGAAATCCTCTACCCGGCCGCTAAGGAAGCCTTTGCGGACGACGAGGAAGACGAAGATCTGGTTAACGAGGCAACGGTCGAACACGCTACCGCCAAGGATCTCATAGCGCAGGTCGAGGGCATGTCGGCGCGCGATGAGATGTTCAAGTCGACGATGAAAGTGCTGAGCGAGTACATCAAGCACCATGTCAAGGAAGAGGAAGGCGAGATGTTCCCGAAGCTGAAGAAGGCGGATCTCGATCTCAAGGATATCGGCGCCCAGCTGCATGAGCGCAAACTTGCGCTGATGGAAGAGCTGGGGATCGAGGAAGGAAATAAACCGACAGCCCGCAAAGGCTCGGGAGCTACCTCACGCCGCACCGCTGGCGCTCGCCATCACAGCCGGGCGAGACAATAGCAATCGCGATGTGAACCAATCCCAACCCTGCCCTACCTTGCCCGATCGCAGCCAGCGATCGGCAAGGGAAGTGGCGTTGCTACCAAGAAGTGGCGTTGCTACCAACGGGTTCGCGACAGGCAAAAACAGCGCAGCCCCAATGCCCCCAATCATTCCACGATCACTCGACCACGTGCTCCTGCACCGGTTCGCGCAGTTTCAGCAATGCTTCCCGGACGCTGCTGATGAGTGCATCCGGGGTGTAGGGCTTGTCGAGCCAGCCGATGGGACAGGCGCGGGCCGCTTCAGCGCGGGTTGCCGCGTCAGCATGCCCACTGCAAAACACGGACCGAATACCCAGCTGCTCGTAAATCTGGCTGGCCGCTAGGATGCCGCTCTGATCGTGGGCCAGGCGGATATCCATCAGAATCAGGTCCGGGTGCTTGAGCACGGCAAGGTCCACGACTTCAGTCACCGTGGAAGCACTGCCCACGCAATCGAAGCCCGCGTCGCGCAGCTGCATTTCGCAGTCGAGCGCCACAAAGAAATGATCCTCAGCGATCAGGATGCGGGGAGGATTTTCGGTCACAGGTAGGCCATGGGCGGTGCGCTCAGTACCTTCGTGCATGACGAGCGAGAATAGATGCCGTTTGCATGAAATAACTACACGGACTGGTAACTAGTTCCGCCTCTCCAGCGTTCAACTCGGCTCGTCCAACGCTATTTCATGCCTCGGTACTGCCAGCGTCAGACGCAAGCCCGCGGGCGCGAAATCCATTGCCACCCTGCCGTTGATCTCGTGCCGCAGTTTCTTCTGCAGTAACTCGGTACCGAACCCATGCCGGCTGGGCTCCGTTACCGTCGGACCGCCGCTCTCGCGCCAGTTCAGTATGAACTCCTTGCTGCTGCCGTTCGCGACCAGCTCCCACGATATGTCGATATGTCCGGTGTCGACCGATAGGGCGCCGTACTTGGTCGCATTGGTGGCCAGCTCGTAGAAAATCAGTCCGAGGGCCAATGCCGCATTCGCCGTGAGCACGACCTCCTCGCCGCTTACCGTATAACGCTGGTTGGGTACCGCGAAGGGCGATAGCTGCGCGTGCAACAGTTCGGTCAGGGCGACATTCTGCCAGCCATCGCTGGACAGCAAATGGTAGGCACGCGCGAGTGCCTGCATACGCCCCATGAACGAGCGCTCAAAAGCCTTGAGGTCCGTGGATCGATGCAAGGTCTGGTTCGCCAGGCCAATGACCACCTGCAGCATATTGCGGACCCGATGATTGAGCTCAGCCACCAGCAGGCGCTGCTTCTCTTCGGCCGCCATCATTGCCGTGACGTTCACGAACGTCACCAGCACCCCATCGATATCGTCGCTGATCGTGCGATACGGCAGGATGCGCATCAGATAATGGACGTTGCCATCGCGCAACCGCACCGGCTTCTCTACCGGCTTGCGTTCATCCAGCACTCCCCGGATATCGGCAGCTATGTCGATATTGTCCACCCGATGCGCGATGTCGGTGAGCGGGCGGCCGCGATCGCTCGGTATGAGATTGAATATGGCGGTCACTGCCGGGGTGTAGCTGCGAATCACCTGAAAACGATCCAGGAATATGGTGGCCACCTGGGTGCTTTCGAACAGGTTATTCAGGTCGGTGTTGGCGCGATGCAGTTCCTCGACCTTGCCGTCGAGCTCCTGGTTGACGGTGTGCAGTTCCTCGTTGACGGACTGCAATTCCTCCTTGGAGGTCTCCAGCTCTTCGTTGGTGGACTGCAGCTCCTCGTTCACCGACACCAGCTCTTCGTTGCCGGACTTCAGCTCCTCCAGCGCCGTTTCATATTCCTCGATCGTGGACTGCAGGCGCTCGCGCGTTTCCTTGAGTTCCTGCTCGAGACCGGCCACATCGCGCAGCATGCCGACTGGCCGGTTTCTGGCCGCCTCCTCGTGCGACAAGGGCGACCCTATGTCCGCAAAGACCACCAAGTAGAGCCGATCCGCGCCGCTATCCGGCAGCGGCTCTACCGAGAGGCGGATGATCTGAACGCGGTCGTCCATCTCCACTTCGATCCGGTCCGCGGCGGCAAGCCTGCCATGCTCGACCGCTTCGCGCAGCACGGCGCGCAACGGCAATCGCAGGCCCTTGCGCGCCATCGACAGTAATTGCCGGCTTGGAGCACCGACTTGGGGATCGAGGTACCTGCCGGTACGCGGGGAGTAATAGACCACGCTTCCGTCGGCCTCCACCACGATGTGCGCAGGCGTGTGTTGATCGCGGACACGTTCTTCGACGTGCTGGCGCAATTGCTGCTCCCGCTGACCCGTGCCGGTGCGATGGGATTCGGAATGCATCGTGGTGCGCTTCCCGCTGGTTATCCATGCCGGCAATCTCACGTTGGGAGCGATGCCGGCGCGGCGCTGAAAAATCCGATGCTTCTTGTCGACTGCGCTGAACAGGTCCGCATGCCTGGAAATCCCTTCCGCCGGACCGAGGAACAAGTATCCGGAAGGTTTGAGGGCGTAATGGAACACCGGCAGGACGTTGTCCTGCAAATCCATACCGAAGTAAATGAGCAGATTGCGACAGGAGACGAAGTCCATCCGCGAAAAGGGCGGGTCGCGCACCACGCTGTGTGCGGAGAAAATGCACAGGTCGCGCAGTTCACGGGTCACGACATAGCAATCGCCGTCTGCACGGAAGTATTTCCGCAGCCGCTCCGGCGAGACATTGTCGAGCAATGGGGCGGGATAGCGCCCAGCCCTGGCAACGGCAAGTGCGGCCTGATCGATGTCTGTGGCGAATAGCTGAATCCTCGGCGGCGATTGCAAGCCCTGCAGATGCTCGTGCAGGAGAATCGCTATCGAGTAAACCTCTTCGCCGGTAGCGCACCCCGGCACCCAGGCCCGAACGATGTCAGCAGCTCCCGCGGTCTTGAACAGCGCCGGAATCACATTCTGCGCAAGCGCATCGAACGACGCTGCGTCGCGAAAGAAACTCGTAACCCCGATCAGCAGGTCGCGCAGCAACAGCGTTGCTTCATCGGCATCGCTACGCAGACGTTCCACGTACCGCGCAAGGCTGTCGAGTTGCAACACCTGCATCCGTCGCTGTACCCGGCGCATGAAGGTGCGATTCTTGTACCCGGAGAAGTCATGGCCAATCCGGTGGCGCAGGATTTCGCATATCTCCAGGCGCGCTTGCACCAACCCCTCTTCGCCGCGCTGCTCACTGGCTTCCTCAGTGATCGCCCCCAGAATGCCGAAGCTGGCGGCATACTCCTTCAGCCGGCCACCCATCTGCTCCACCGGCAGCACCATATCCACCAACCCGCTGCCAATCGCGCTTGCAGGCATCGCCGCGTGCTGTGGCCCTGAGCCGTCACTGCCCTGGGCAACGGTCAATCCACCGCCGCGCTTGATGCCTTTGATCCCGAGCGTTCCGTCCGCCCCGCTACCGGATAGCACGATACCGATCGCATGCTCGCGCGCCGCCTGCGCCAGCGATGTAAAAAATACATCGATGGGGTTGCGCTCGGGGTGTTCGGCATCCCCGCGCCGCATGACAAGCCGATTGCCATTCATCGTGAGAATAGAGTTCGATGGCAGCACATAGACATGGTTGGGTAGTACCTCCACACCATCGGCGGCATATTCCATGTGCATCGAGGTGTGCCGGGCCAGGATCTCGCTCAACAGCGTCTCGCGATGCGGCTCCAGATGGGTAAGGACCACGAAAGCGATGCCGATATCCGCTGGCATCCCATCGAAGAATCGGCCGAGCGCCTCCACGCCGCCAGCCGAGGCACCCACTCCCACAATCAACGGACCATGGGCTGCAGCGTCCGGTAGGTTCGCCGCTTCGCTTTCTAACCCCAGCGGGTCGTCGGACATGGAGACTCCAAATGGGAATCGCTTGGGTGAATCGCTCGGGAAATCAGTCGGTGGGCTGATGCCCTGCGGGGGGGATGGGCCGGCTCTGTGCTCACGTTATGCCGACGCAGCCACGATCTCAACCGCCATCCTCGCACAGGAACCCCATGTAGTGCCGTGCGTTCGCTAGTCTTTCTTCGCGGCGTCCTCGCGTCCGCAAGTGCAGGATGTGTTCTGCCTCTTCGACAACACCGACGTCAAGTTGCGCGCACCCGTAGACGCGCAGACCTTGATGCGAAAATTGCATCTTTGACCGGGTGCGGGGCCAGTCCTCGCGGCGGATCGAAAGGGTTCCCGGCGTCGGCGTTAAATGTCGCTCTGTGCTTCGGACGAAGCTGTGACGGGTGACGGGTGACGGGTGACGGGTGACGGGTGACGGGCAAAATGCTGCAGCGGATATTCCTACCGTCAACCCTCTTCCCCGTCACTCGTCACTCACTGTCTAGTCCGCTGCGGCTATCGCTCTACTCAGCTTCGATACGCGTTTCCGGCTGAGCCGGCAATTCGTCGTCATCGTGCAGGCCGATCAGATCCATGAGCATCCGCTTGCGTTCGGCAAGCACGGAGCCCAGAGCAACCAGATCCAGTCGTGAACTGCCGACCGGCCCGAAAATACTCTGCTCCTCCTGCATCACGTGTGCGGCAACCGCCTCGGCCAGTTGCTGCACGGTGGCAGCGGATTGCGGATCCTCTCCCCCGGAGACCTCCACGGCGGCGATCAACTCTGTGATTCGCAGGTGCTCCACCTCGGCTTCGCGCACCTGTTCCGCGATTCCCATCGCCGCGCGCACCACAGGATAGAAAATCTCTTCCTCAATCTGCGAATGCACATTCAGCATCTTGCAGATACGCCGTGCAATCGGGCCGCGCCGCAGCGACTGCGCATCCGAAAATTCCTCGAACAACACGCGGACAATTCCATGGTCCCTGCGCAGCAACGAAATCGCATCGATAGCCGGCGCGACTGCTTCGGTGGTCTCGATCGAAATACCCGCCATTGAGCCGCTCCTGTTACCTGTACCTGACTGCACATTGACCTGCCTTAACCCAGGTGCAATGACTGCAGCGCCTGATCGGTTCCGAGAAGGGTCGTGGCTACGGGAAGTACAGACACCTCTTCGCGTTACAGGACCGGCGATCTGCGCGACGGCGGCGCAGGAAAATGATCCACCGACGGGATCTAGGCACATGAGCCAGTGGATACACTGGCCGTGCTTGTAGCCGAAAACTGGACGCACTGCCGCACGGTCGCTAGGTTAACCGGGTCCTGGGCCCACCAAGAGAACGACAATGCGCCATTTTCTGTTCCCGCTCGTCCTCTCCTTGACCGTCGCGATGAGTGCTATCGCAGCACCGATCGACGCTCCAGCACGCAAATTCGAGGGCAGCGACCTGTTCGCTTTGCAATATGCGGAGGATCCGCAAATCCGCCCCGACGGCCGTGCTGTTGTTTACACGCGTGTCACTAACAACGTGATGATCGATCGCGCGCAGCGCTCCATCTGGCTGGTGGACCTGGACACCGGTATACAAACACCGGTCGTAACCGGTGCCGGATCACACTCTTCGCCGCGCTGGTCCCCGGATGGCAAACGGCTGGCTTATGTTTCGACCAGCGAGGGCGGCAGCTCGCAACTGTATATGCGCTGGACGCAGACCGGTCAGTCCGCAAAGCTGGCGGAGCTGACCGACGCACCCGGCAATCTCGCGTGGTCGAACGACGGTAATTCGATTGCGTTCACCATGTTCGCGGCGGATGAAAAATCCAAGCTCGGCGATGCGCCACCCAAGCCGGAAGGTGCGCAATGGGCGGAACCGCTGCAGGTAATCACGGATCTGACTTATCGCGCCGACGGCGCCGGCTATCTGAAGCCCGGCTATACGCACGTCTACATCATCTCATCCGACGGTGGCGCACCCAGGCAGATTACTTTCGGCGCCTTCAACGAGCAGGGAACGCCGGCATGGTCGGCGGACGGGAAATTCATCTACGTCACCGGCAACCGCACCGAAGACTGGCGGCGCGACCCGGTGAACACCGAGATCTACCAGGTGTCGGTTGCGAGCGGAGCGATCGATGCGTTGACCAAACGCGTGGGCCCGGACAATTTGACCGGCATATCCCCGGATGGATCGAAGATCGCGTACCTCGGCTTCGACGACAAGCTGCTGGGTTACCAGAACGCCCGGCTCTATGTGATGGATCGCAATGGCAGCAATGCGCATTCACTTACGGACCAGCTCGATCGCACGATTGACGATGCTCAGTGGGCCGCCGACGGTCGCAGCCTCTATGTTCGTTATGACGACAAGGCCATCACCAAAGTTGCGCGTGTGCTTCTCAACGGCCGCATCGAGCCGATAGCACAAGGACTGGCGGGTGGCGGATTGGATCGTCCGTACACTGGCGGCAGCTTCACGGTGGCAAGCAACGGCAGTGTCGCGTTCACCAGCGGCACGCCGCATCGGCCAGCTGATGTCTCCGTCGTTCGTAGCGGTCGCGTACAACAGCTCACTCATCTCAATGAAGGCGCGCTTGCCGACAAAACGCTGGCCGAGGTGAAGCCGTTGGCGGTCAAGTCGTCGCTGGACCAGCGCCCGATCGATGCCTGGCTGGTCATGCCGCCGGACTTCGACAGCAACAAGAAGTATCCGTTGATCCTGGAAATCCACGGCGGACCGTTCTCCGCGTATGGCCCGGTCTTCTCCACCGACGATCAGCTCTACGCAGCCGCGGGCTACGCCGTGCTTTATACCAATCCGCGCGGCTCGACTTCTTATGGCGAGGAATTCGCCAATCTCATCCATCACGATTATCCCGATCACGACTACGACGACCTGATGAGCGCCGTGGATGCCGCCATCGCACAAGGCCACGTCGATCCGGACAATCTGTTCGTTACGGGCGGTTCAGGCGGCGGCGTGCTGACCGCATGGATCGTCGGCAAGACCCAGCGCTTCAAAGCAGCAGCCACACAGAAGCCGGTAATCAACTGGACCAGCACGACCCTGACGACGGATATGTACACCTACATGCCGAAGTACTGGTTCGCGAAAATGCCCTGGGAGGACCCGGAGAGCTACTGGAAACGCTCACCGCTATCGCTGGTAGGCTCGGTAACCACACCGACATTGGTGGTGGTAGGCGACAAGGACTATCGCACTCCGGTCAGCGACTCCGAGCAGTACTACCAAGCGCTGCAACTGCGCGGCGTACCGACTGCTCTCGTCAAAGTCCCCGGCGCATCGCACGGCGGTATCGCTTCGCGTCCCTCACAGTCGGCTGCGAAGGCCAGCGCGATTCTTACCTGGTTCGAGAGGTATAGGAAGAAGTGACAGGAGTGACAATAGTCACAGGAGTGACAAAGGAAAAAGGCGGCGACATGCAGATGTCGCCGCCTTGGTTTGTCGAATCACTCGAATCTCATCTGTCCGTACTGTGAGCCAGTGGCGTCATCACTGCGGTGACTCTGTCACTCGTGTGACTATTGTCACTTCTGTCACATCGCTTCTGTCACTTCCTTATCTCGCCGTTCCGCGCCGGAACAGATTGACGATCGCGAGCAGGATCACCGCACCGGCGAGCGATACCAGGAACGTGCCCACGCTCAGGCCCTGATTGATGGTTCCGATACCGATCATCGGGGACACCACGAACCCGGCCAGCAAGGCGCCGACGATTCCAACCACGATGTTCAACAGGATGCCCTGCTGGGCGTCCGTGCGCATGATGATGCTGGCGAGCCAGCCCACGACGCCGCCTACAATCAGCCACACAATAATGCCCATAATCCTCTCCCGTTGTTCGTAGATCGATCACCCACAGAACAACGGTGGGAGGCGGTTGGTTCCATGCTTGACCGATGAGATGTCAATGGGGGAGATTGGCTGAGGTGACGGGTGACGGGTGACGGGCCAGAGGCTACAGATTGATTCTGACTGTAGCCTGTAGCCCGTGCCTCGGCCGGCTGCCTGATTTCCCTTTTTCGCCTTCCTCTGCCCCGTCACTCGTCACCCGTCACCCGTTCCTACACCCCACCATCCTCGCTATCACCGCCCGAGCTGGTCTTTCCGGCAAATATCGAATCCCAACGCTTGCGCCTACCGCGGGCAGCGACGCCACCGGTTCTGCACCGGAGCGACGATCGATATGGCAGCACTGGACTACGCGAGCCCACCCTTCGGGCTGGAATTCGAAATACACGCGCACGAAACTACCCATCAGCGGCGGTCGCCAGACTCGCAGCACCTTGCCTTGCGCCGGCAGGCCGCGCCTGGCTATTTCGTGACTGGATTGTGCGGCGCGAACGGTCGATTTTACGGACACGATCATGGCGACCAGCATGCCGGCCAGGAAACTGGCCGCAGAGAAAAGTTCGGAACTCATTGTGGCGGACCGGGCAGTGACTATGACTGGTCGACCTTGCCTGCGCGCACGGCGATGGACAGTGCGCAGCATCACGAAATCGGGCGCTTCAGTGAGGATCTGAGCTTTGTAAGGCGCTCATCGGGCATTCGGTAGGATTAGAACTACGCCAAGGATCCTTGGCCTGAATCACTTCGACGAACCTGATGCGGTAGACCCCAGACGATCATCTTTCGACACCGCTCAGGACGAACGGAGCTAACCCATCCGTACGCTCATGATTTCCTTCCCCCTGTTGCGATTCTTTCCTCTGGACGTGCCGTTTCCATAGCTGACGTTTGTGTTTTGGGGACCTGTTTTCCGCACTCGTGTGTTTCTCCGTTCGCGGTGAGCCTGTCGAACCACGAACACAGCCGGTTGCGTCAGCTCACTCGCTGCGCGCCAGGCTTCGACTGCCGGCGGTTACTCGCCAGATCACATTGCCCACATCGTCGGCGACCAGCAGCGCACCCTTGCGATCGATCGTCACTCCGACCGGACGACCGCGAGCATCGCCGTTTGCATCGAGAAATCCCGTCAGCACATCCTGTGGAGCACCCGACGGTTTACCGTTGGCGAAGGGCACGAAGATCACCTTGTAGCCGCTCGGTGGATCGCGATTCCAGGAACCGTGCTGGCCTACGAATGCGCCGCCAGCGTATTGACCCGGTAGTGCGCCTGGCTGCGCATTGCCACGATAGAAGGTCAACCCAAGGGATGCTGTGTGTGCTCCCAATGCGTAGTCGGGCACACGAGCCTGCGCCACGAGATCGGGTTGCTGCGGCTTCACCCGCTCATCGACATGCTGGCCATAGTAGCTGTAAGGCCAGCCGTAGAAGGCGCCATCGACCACAGAGGTGATGTAGTCGGGAACCAGATTGTGACCGAGCTCGTCGCGTTCATTCACAGCGGTCCATAGCTCACCGCTTTGAGGATTCCAGTCCAGTCCATTCGGATTGCGCAGGCCCGATGCAAACATACGCGAGCTGCCATTGGCGAGATTGATCTCAAGAATCGCGGCGCGATTCGCTTCATTCTGCATGCCATTCTCGGCGACGTTGCTGTTGGAGCCGACGGTCGCATACAGCCGCGAGCCGTCGGCGCTGGCGATGATGTTCTTGGTCCAATGGTGATCGATCGTGCCAGCCGGCAGATCGGCAACCTTGGTCCCGGCGGAGGCGATCTGCGTGGCACCATCGACATATGCAAAGCGCAGGATCGAGTCGGTGTTGGCCACATACAGCTCGTGGCCGATGAGCACCATGCCGAAGGGCGAGTTCAATCCCTGCAGGAAGATCGTTTTCACTTCCGCCTTGCCGTCGCCATCGGCATCGCGCAGCAGGACGATGCGATTCGGGCTGGGAATGGTGGCACCCGCCTTCTTCATCACGCGCTTCTGGAACCAGGCGCGAATACCTTTTCCGTCATCCGGGCGCACCGGTGCATTGGTTTCCGCAACAAGTACATCGCCATTAGGCAACACGTACAACCAGCGCGGATGATCGAGATCTGCGGCGAAAGGAACGACCGCCAGTCCGTCGGCTGCCACCGGTGTGGCGCCAGCGGTCCAGCCTATAGCAGGAGCGATTTTGATGGTCGGTATCGGCGTCGAATGTGGCGCCGGCAACATCGGCGTAGGGCCGAAACCCACTTCGACCGGCTCTCTCGCCTGCCCGGCACATCCCGCGACCTGGGTGGCAAGCGCTATCGATAAAGTTGCGGTGACCACGAACCCGATTCGCATTGTTCCCTCGCCCGTCACGGCCCGCAGCGCTATGCGCACACCGCTGAATGAATCAGACGAGTTACAACGTCCTGCCCGAGGCGCGGTTCCCGGAGCTTACGCATCCGGAAAGCATGTCCAGGTCCTTGCGATAGACGGCGTTACGCACACCGAATGCTCCCATCACGGTGTGGAAGATATTGTCGTGCGAGAACGCATCGCCGTCGCGGATTTGCATGCATTGGGTATTTATCTTCCAGCGCGCGGCAAAACCGGGCGACATCCACATCATCAATGGCACGTGCTTCTGATACACCGGCGCCAACGCATACGGAACGCCGTGCAGATAGACGCCGTTTTCGCCAAGCGACTCGCCATGATCCGACACATAAATCAGCAGACTGTCGATGTGGTCGGACGCCGCACGCAGCACCTCGATCTGCTGCGCAAGATTGTGATCGGTATAGAGAATGGTGTTGTCGTACGCGTTGCGCACTTCCTGCTGCGAACACCGGTCGAGCTGGCTGGAATGACAGGCAGGCTTGAACACTTCGAATTCCGCTGGATAGCGCTGCGCATAAGCGGGCCCGTGACTGCCGATCTGATGGAACACGAACACGCTGTCGCGCTGTACCTGGCCCAGCACCTGGGTAAGCCCGCTCTGTAGCTGCTGGTCGTAGCAGTAGTCGGTCTTGCAGACCGGCGAATCGGTTTTGCTCGTATATTGAATCGTGCTGACACGCGCGCACACACCTTTGCAGCCCGATTGATTATCCAGCCATTCGACCTGCACGCCGGCCTGCGACAGCATGTCCAGCAGATTGGTGGTGTGCCGCGCATCGTCGACATTGAAATTCTTGCGTCCCCCCGAGAAGAAGATGCACGGCAGGGAAATCGCGGTCGAAGTGCCGCAGGAAGCGGTATTGCGGAAATAGATGAGGTCTTTGACTCGCGCCAACTCAGGATTGGTCGGCTGTTCGTAACCGCCCAGCTGGAAGTCCGCGGCACGCGCTGTCTCGCCAATGACCAGGAACAATACCAACGGTTTGCCGGATGGACCGGAAGCAACCCGCGTTACCGGACCTCCCGCATCGACCAGTTTCATCGGTTCCGCCGCCTTGGACTCGCTGAACCCCAGGCTGACCGCGCTGTACACGGCGCTCATCGGGTTCACCAGGTAACGCAGCGACTTGTGCTGACGAAAGAACGATGCGTAAGCCGGTGACAATGCGAACAGTCCGACCGTCGCAACCGCGAGCATGCCGGCGAACAACGCCGAACGCTGCTTGAGGCGTTGTCGCCAGCTGAGCACCGGCAGCTCGATCCGCCAGATCAACAGGCAAGGCAGCAGGCCCAGCAGCAGCAGATCGGTGAACAACCTGAGCGTCAGCAATCCGGTGACTTCGGCCGTATCGGTGGCGAAGATATTGCGCATCATGTCCTTGTCCATGAACACGCCATAAGTATTCGAGAAGTAGGACACCAGTGCGGCGAGGATGAACAGGACGCACGTCCCGGCCCGCAGCAGTTTGCTTGGCAGGAACAGCAACAGCAGCGTCTGCACCAGCAGGGCGAATGTAAACAGCGAGACGATGAACAGGACACTGCCCAGGGCGGGATGCCACATGACGGCGATGGTCTCGCGCCAGAAGCGCAAGTTGTAGAGCACCAGCCACAGGGCTGGCACAGCTACTATGAAGAGTAGTTCGGACGATAGCCGGATCCGCCCGCTCAGCCAGCCAGTGAGCCGACTGGCGATGGGTGCAGGGGGCGCCGCTGCGGTGCTCTGTTGCGACGCATGGCCGCGAGTCATGAAGCGCAGCAAGGCGAGCAGGACCGAGCCGCAGGCCGAAATCAATCGAGGTAAAACGCCGGTATCAGGTCTTTCCACGGCAAAGGCGCATTGCGCTGGAGATTGAAGATGCTGGCAGATTGGACGCCAGCGTGGCGACGCTAGTTTCATCCCGCGTGCCACCAAAGCACGGGAATGACGGAAAGTTAAGCTGTGACTAGCCCTGTCCGGTCAGGCGCTGCCAGCCATCGCGGCCGAGTTGACGCAGCGTTTCGACATTGCGGTCGGGGATCCGGTCCGCATCCGGAAACCCCGCCACCGCACGCTCCACGCTCGCCTCACGCAGCAGATGCAGCATGGGATATGGGGAACGATTGGTGCAATTCTCGACGTCTTGCGGTGCGGTTCCAGCGAACTGGTAGGCCGGATGAAAACTCGCGACCTGCAACTCCCCTTCCAGTCCCAGCCCGCGCACGGCTGCGTCGGCGTCGTCCAGGAAATCGTTGTAGTCGAGGAAGTCCGTGAGCACGTGCGGATGAATCAGCAGCGTCGTCTCGCATTCGTCCGGATCGGCTGCCTGCAAGGCCTGCAGTTCCTCGCACAATTCTTCGATCAGCCCGGCAGCCGAGTCCTGCTCGCTGACACGGTAGCGGATGCGCTCGCGACGATAGGGCTCCGCGGCGAAAGGACACAAACCGAGGCCAATGACGGCCTTCTGCAGCCAGTTGCGAGTTGCGGCGATTACCGCGGCGGCCCGTTCGTCGCCCCCTGCCGCGGCGTGCTGATCGGCCGCGCCGGATCCGCGGTCGGTGGGCCCACCGCGTTCCGGCTGGCTTGTCATGGAAGCGGCCGTCTCAACGCGGCTGAGGATCGGAAACCTGCCCTTTGCGTGCAGCTTTCTCCTGCTGCTTCTGCTCTTTCTTCTTGCGCTGCTGGTCTTCCCGGCGCTTCTTCTCTTGCCTGTAATTCGGTATGGCCATGATCTCTCCGGTTGCCAGTGGCTGGCGGTTGGCCTGCAGACTAGCTGTCGCCTGCTGGCGAGGCAAGAATGGTCCACGGGCGCGGTCCGCGGATTGCCTGCAGGCGGTCCGCTTGCAATGTCGGCAACCGGACTTATCAAGCTGGAACCGCTTGGTTGCAAGTGCCTGGCGGCGCACCGAAGCTACACCGAAACCACCCTCTGCCGCTGTATCGGCGCAGATATTGGCTGGAAATTGCCGGAGAAATCGAGATGAGCGAAACCACCCAGGTCGTCTGCGGCCATTGCGACAGCGTGGTGCGAGTGCCCAATGCAAGGCTCGACCAGGCGCCACGCTGCCCCAAATGCCACAACGCCCTGTTCACGGGCCACCCGCTAGCGCTGCGCACCGCGAATTTCGACCGTCACCTCACGCGCGGCGACCTGCCCGTCGTCGTGGATTTCTGGGCACCGTGGTGCGGACCGTGCCTGTCCATGGCGCCGAACTACGAAGAGGCTGCCCGACGCCTGCAGACCCGGGTGCGCTTCGCAAAGGTGAACTCGGATGATGAGCCGGCGCTGTCCAGCCGCTTCGGCATTCGCAGCATTCCAACGTTGATCGCCTTCCGGCAGGGGAAGGAAATCGCCCGTCAGTCCGGAGCCATGGACCTGGGAACGTTGTTGCAGTGGCTGGCCGGAAATGTCGACGCGGGCTGACCGGGACGAGACTGGACCGAAGAACTCAGTTCCCGCTCATGGTTCCTCTTGCAGGACGCTGAGGCCGCGCGACAGCTTGATCGCATCTTCGATGCCGCTGTAATAGCCGGACATTAACGCTCCCTCTCGATAGCCCATCTTCGCGTAGAAGCGACGCGCGGCATGATTGCCGGCACGCACCTCCAACCTGACCACAAACAGACCGGCAACGACAGCAGATTCCTCCACCCAGGCGATCAGGCGCCGGCCGATACCGGCCTTGCGATGAGTCTCGGCCACACCAAGCAGCGTCACATGCACGCTGTCGCTGCCGAACTGAGCCATGACGAAACCCGCCAGCTGACTGCCCGACTTGGCGACCACGACCATGCTGCTGCGCTCTTGCATGTGGGCGGCCACCCGCCGTGGCGTCCAGCTCCAGGGCAGGCCCGGCTCGATCAGGTTGCGCGACATTCTGGCGATACCCGGCGCATCGCCAATGCGAGCGGGACCGATGACCGTGGTATCCATGAAAGCCGGGATCGATGCAGTATTGAAGGTGACAGGTTGACAGCGTGGCGTGATTCTCGGTTCCGCGCTAGCGCTATATGGCCCTACCCCTTCGTGAGAGTCTCGCGAACCTGCGCCGTGATTTCATACGACCGAACCCGTGCTGCGTGATCGAAAATCATTGCAGTGATCATGAGTTCGTCGACACCGGTGCGGCCGATGAATTCGACAATGGACTTACGCACCGCGTCGGGGCCACCGATGGCTGTGCATGACAGCACTTCGGCCAGCAACGCCTGTTCCGCGGGCTGCAGTCGGCTTGCATAACCATCCACCGGCGGCGGCAGTTGCCCCGGCCGGCCGCTGCGCAGGTTGACGAATGCCTGCTGCATGGATGTCGCCAGCAGTTGCGCTTCCTCATCGGTATCGGCCGCGAAGACGTTGAACCCGAGCATGACGTACGGACGCTGGAGCTGTGGCGAAGGCCGGAATCGCGCCCGATAGATTTCTATGGCGTGCAGCATTTGCGCCGGA
Organism: Steroidobacteraceae bacterium; assembly: GCA_036498785.1. Taxonomy (GTDB): domain Bacteria; phylum Pseudomonadota; class Gammaproteobacteria; order Steroidobacterales; family Steroidobacteraceae; genus Steroidobacter. The sequence continues at coordinate 51,713 of DASYEW010000021.1, forward strand.
GCGAAGTGCGAAGCGAAGGCAAACGGCAGGCCCAGTGCAGCGGCAACCTGGGCGCCGAACAGACTGGAACCCAGGATCCACAGCGGCACGCCCAGACCCATGCCGGGAATTGCGCGCACCTGCGCGGGGTCGCCGCGGAAGTAATTCAGCAACTCGATCACGTCCTGCGGGAACTGCTCGGGATCTGAAGCCAGATTGCGTCGCAACGCCCGGGCAGTGACCTGATCGGAACCGGGAGCGCGCCCGAGTCCCAGATCGATACGCCCCGGAAACAGCGACTCCAGCGTGCCAAACTGTTCGGCAATGACCAGCGGCGAATGATTCGGCAACATGATGCCGCCAGCGCCGACCCGAATCCTCGAGGTACCCGCCGCCACGTGACCGATAACCACCGAGGTCGCCGCGCTCGCGATGCCGGGCATGCTGTGATGCTCGGCCAGCCAGTAGCGCAGGTAGCCGTATTTTTCAGCGTGCTGCGCCAGATCGAGCGTGTTGCGCAACGACTCTGCAGCACTGCTGCCCGCAGTAATGGGGGACAGGTCGAGGACGGAGAAAGGGATCATGGGGAAAGTGATGGGGGTGATGAGGGGCGGATAAGGATGGCAGATGGGACCGTCTGGTGGTGATTTCAACTCGGGAATCCTACCGTCATCACCTCCATCACCCGCATCACTTCCATCACACTCTCCCCCTCATTTCCCCTCCGGAACCGCCATCGCCACGAGGATGCTGCACGAGATCCTCGTCAGCAGCGTGGCTTCTTCCGATTCGCTCCACCAGCGTGCCAGGCGACTGCGATAGCGATGCCCGACCACGATCAGGTCTGCGCCGATGCGCTCGGCGACTTGCGGGATCTGCTCAAGCGGATCGCCGTAGACAAGGGAGCCTTCAGTGACCACATCGTGGTCCTTGAGCCATTGCACGCCGTCGGCCAGCAGGGACTTCGCATCTCGTTCATCGGATGCGACGAGCTCCGGCGTAACGCCTTCGGGGACCGAAGTCGCCAGCAGGCTGCGTGAGATCGCCAGCAGGTACGCCTCTGAGTGCATCGCAATCGCCACCTCCGCGCCCTGGCGCAGCGCCCTGCGACCTTCGATCGTACCGTCATAGCAAAGCAGAATTTTTCGATACATGACTTCCCCGCACTACGCGCTTCAACTCACCGGCCGCACTTCGGCACTTGCTGTCAGACCAAAGTATGGCATCTGCCCGAGCCTATAACGCGCGAAGCTGGATGATGGGGCCCAATGCAGAGCTGAACGATTCGTCAAGAATCGCCAACCCATTGTTGGCCGCCATCATGTACAGGAGCAGCTACTTCCCCGCTGCTGCCCCGCCGCGCTGCGACGGCACGAACTCCTCCATTACCGCCTTCTCCAGCAGATCGAACGGCAGCAACCCCTGGCCGACGATGAAGTCGTGATAGGCAAGCTCGTTGAACCGCCCCGGCAGCGCCAGTTCAACCCGGGTGCGCAGTGCATCCAGTTTTGAATAACCATAGAAATAGGCAGTTGCCTGGCCCGGGGAATTGAACGTGTAGCGGTCGATCTCCTGCTTTGCCATCGGCTCGGAGAGCACCACTTCGTCCATCAGCACGCGTTTCGCCGACTCCGGATCGATCAACCCGAGATTGAGCATCGGATCGAGGAATGCGCGGGCTTCGCGCATCATGCGCATCTGCAGGGTACCGATCTGCCCCTCCAGCGGCATGTATTGCTTCATTACCGCTTCGGCGTAGAGCGCCCAGCCTTCGACGTTTGCGCTGTTGAACGCATAAACGACTCGCGCCGTTGAAATCCCGCGCTCCAGCATTGCAGCGAACTGCAACTCGTGACCGGGACGCGCTTCATGCGCGGTCAGTGTCCAGGCGATGGCGTCGTAGTTGAAATCGTCCATCTCCACGCCGGCGGCAGCATTCGGATTCGATAGCGGCAGCACAAACTCGGCGGGCTCCCCGGTATTGCCGATCAGCCGTGGAGGATCGAGGTGCGGCGCCGCGCTGGCCGCGGACTCGGCTTCTGTGGCCAGGCGGATCACTGCCTTGCGCGTCGGCAACGAGACGATGTGCTCACGCCGGACGATGTCTTCGATCTGGCTGAGACGATTGGTATACAGATCGAGGAGCTTGTCCTTCGGGGTGCGCTCCTTCTTCAGCATGCGGATGACATCGCGATAGTCGCTGCTGCTCCATTTGCGCTGCTCGGCGAGCACCTGCGCAACGGTCTGCAATTCGCTGCGAGTCTGCACGTAGTTCGACAGGGCGCGATCCATCAGCTCCTGCGGATCCATCTCCACACCGACGTTCTTGAGGTTGTCGGCGTACAGTTCGACGGGAAGCCGGTTCGTCTGGCGGGCGCGCGGCAGCACGGTGGACTTCACCCATTCCCCATACTGGGCGAACTGCTGCCGCAACGTCTTCATGTCCTTCTGCCAGCCTTTCAGCCCGCTCTTCTTCAGCAGATCCTCGATGCCGTCCAGGTAGCGATCCTGGTTGCTGAGGTACTGTTGCGCCTCGACGATCCACGGACCCAGCAGATCGGGATTGCCGGCGCGCTCTTCATAACGGGCACGAGCCAGCACGGTAATCGGCTCAAAGCCCTTTTCAGCGCCTACGTAGCGATGCAAACGCGTTACGGCTGCCGGATAGCGCTGCTTCGGGACTCTCGAATCGAGCAGATTCTGAAAGCCCCCATACACGGATTGCGGCAGGTCGAAGAAGGGCAACAGGTACTTGCTGTTCAGCGCAAGCGTCTGGCGTTGCGCGTGCGCTGCCTTGATGAGGATATCCAGGTCCTGCTTGACGTTGGAATCGGCAGTCGTGGCGCGCAACGACTCCAGTTTCGCGGCCGCGGCGTCGAGATCCGCTTCCTGACGCTCACTCGTCCGCGGCTTCAGATCGAAAACCTCCGCGTCGTGGCCATCGACCCCCAGCGAGGAGGCGCTCTCGGGGTTGTAGCGAGCGATGATCTCGAGCAGCAACTGCGCGTTGCGATTGCTTGCCTCAATCCAGCTCGAATCCGCCGCTTGCGCCAGCGGCGCCATCAGAAGCAGGGCACAGAGCGCCAGCAGGAATCGGTTCATTGCAGTCCCTCTGATTGTGCAAACGTGATTGGTGCAAATGACCTGAAGCCACGCAGGGATCTTCTCCAGCGCCACCTCACAGACAGGATCATGACTCAAATCGACGCTCTGTTCGCGCCCGCCCGCATGCCGGACACTTCTTCTCATGCGGACGCTTCATCTCCCCCCTTCTCCACCATCATTCCCCTCTTGAGCCTTCATCACTTCCATCACCCCATCACTCTCCCCTCAAAACCAGCTGTAATTGAAACTGATACTGATGCGTTCGCTTGCCACCGGATTGGGCGCGACTTCGTGGCGCAGCCAGCTTTCGAACATCACTAGTTTGCCGGCCTCCGCCGCGATGACATTCCACGCGCGATTTCCAGGGCGGCAGTCTGCCAGCCGTGGCGGCGCGGCCATGAAACGATCGAGACGCGGATCTTCAAACTTGATACCCGGCGAACCCTTGGGAGTTTGCACGTAGTAGGTACCGCTGAACGTCGACAGCGGATGCAGATGCAGGCTATGGACGACGTGCCGCGGCATGATATTGACCCAGCAGTCAGTCATCTCCAGTGCACGTCCCTCCAGATCGAAATCGAGCGAGCGTGCCAGTGCAGCGACATGCCGTGACAGCTTGCGCTGCAGAGTCGCGAAGGTCGGCGACAGCTGATGCATGCGGCTCGCCGAGTTGTAGGAAGTGAATCCGCCCGGGTAATTCTTTTTCGACCAGCGTCGCCCCGACTCGTCATCCTCCCGCAATTGCAGGCATTCGCGCCGTAACTGGTTGTTGAACTGCTGCCACCCGCGATGCTGCAAACGGGCCGTATAAACAAGCGTGGGGAAAAATGTATTGATTGGCATAGGACCGGCGCGGAGCGTTTCTCAGGGACCAGAGCTTCCCGAGAATATCCGCTGCCAGGACCCGCCGCTATGCTTTCCCCGCTGAAGCGGGGAAAGCGGCCAGATGGGCCAACGGCTATCGGTAAGTGGGCCAGCGAAGGGCTGAAGAGGGGGCGTTCCGTTTCTTACTCCGCTATCACACCCATCACTTCATCACCCCCATCCCGTATACACCGCCTCCGCTTACATCACTCCGCTATGCACAGCGCAGATGTGCCTCCGCTTTTCTCCCACGATGTCGTCCCCGAGCGCCGCTCGCGAATAGCCGCACAACAGCAGAAAGGCTTGCTGGCGACTAAGCTCATTCCATAGCTCCTCCAGCTCGATCGCCGATTCCAGCGAGGCTTCGGTCGCCAGCATTCCGACCATTTCCCCGAAGATGCGCACCGGCTGACCGCGCGCTGCGGCCTGTCGCATCAGCAAACCGATCGTTTCATGAAAGCGGTGCCGATCCAGACGGTGATCGTGCACGAAGTTCGCCAGCATCGTGCGCGCGTCCAGCGGAATGTATTGATAGCGCGATTCGAGCGCAGCTGGATTGAAACCCAGCGCGGCCAGACTGGCATTGATGCCCTCGCGATGCGGCGCCGTCGCCAGCGCTACGCAGGTACAGCCAGACTCGAGGCCCTCGCGAAGAAATTCGCTGGCCGCGGCAACCAGATGATCGTCGGCGTCGAAGAAGCGCACGAAGTGACCGGAGAGCAGCTGCGTTGTCATTATGTTATCCGCATGGAAGACGCAGGGAGGGAATCGCGGTGTGCCTATGCGATCACAAAACCGCAGCCGCGGAAATAGGCAGTAGCCGGCACAAACTTCGTTTCCACCACGCCGGCAGGCGAGTGCTCGACACAACACACGAAGTGTTCAGATCCACCTTCTGACGCGTTGCTTGTATCCCAGGTAGTCGCCGCCGAAGATCGATTCGAGAAAGCGCTCCTCGTCGCGAATGAAATGGAATTCAATGATCGTGATGAATACCGCGATGGGAAACAGCGCACTCAGCGTCCCAAGTAGCACCCAGGCCCCCAGCGCAACCAGAACCAGCCCGAGATACATGGGGTTGCGTGTATACCGATACAAACCTCCGGTGAGCAGGGCGGTCGAGGGCTCGAACGGAACCAGCGAAGTGCCGGCCTTGCTGAACGCGCGCGCGGCGGTCGCGGTCAGGCAGATGCCGGCCAGCAGCAGCGGCATCCCCAAATAAGAATATGGGAGCGCAACAAGTCGCGCTACCGGCATGAGGCAATGCAGCAACCCCATCGTTGTCAGCGTGAACAATAAATACGCGGGTGGAATCAGCTTTCTTTTTTTTGGCATGGCAAGCGCGCAGCGATGGCGACCGATCATTAACCTCTAGTGACGAATTGCTCGTTGACGACAGCTGATTGCTGACTGATTCCTCATGCACTATACGAGCGCGACGTCGTCGATCCGCCGTGACCGGTCCAGTTGGTGTGAAAGAACTGGCCGCGCGGCCGATCGATGCGCTCATAGGTGTGGGCACCGAAGAAATCGCGTTGCGCTTGCAGCAAATTTGCGGGCAGTCGCTCGGAACGATAGCCGTCGAAGTAGGCAAGCGCGGCCCCCAGACAGGGAACCGGAATCCCGGCCTGTACCGCGGCGACAATTACTCGCCGCCATGCCGCCTGCCGGCTACCCACCGCCTCCTTGAAGAATGGATCGAGCAGCAGGTTCCCCAGGGTCGCATCGCGATCGAACGCGCGCTTGATGTCGCCTAGAAAGGCCGAGCGGATGATGCAACCGCCGCGCCATACCAAGGCGATTCCGCCGTAGTTGAGGTTCCACTTATAGGTTGCGGCTGCGGCACGTAGCAATTGATAGCCCTGCGCGTAGCTGATGATCTTGGCCGCATACAGGGCCTGGCGCAGGTCGTCTACGAGCTGCTTGCGCTCGCCGGAATAGGCAGTGACCTCGGGCTTGATCTGCTTGGCGGCGGCGACGCGCTGCTCTTTTGCCGCTGAGAGCGAACGCGCGAACACGGCCTCGCCAATCAGCGTAAGAGGGATGCCTGCGTCGAGCGCCTCGACCACGGTCCACTTGCCGGTTCCTTTCTGGCCTGCGGCGTCGAGGATGACGTCGACGACGGCTTCGCCGTTCTCGCCGCGGAACGCAAGAATGTCGCGCGTGATCTCGATCAGGTAACTATCCAGCTCGCCGCGGTTCCAGTCGGCGAAGGTCAGGTGCATTTCCTCGTTGCTCATGCCGAGCACGCGCTTCATCACGTCGTAGGTTTCCCCGATGAGCTGCATGTCGCCGTATTCGATGCCGTTGTGGACCATCTTCACGAAGTGGCCGGCACCGTTCTCGCCCATCCAGTCGCAGCACGGCTCGCCTTCCGGTGTACGCGCGCAGATCGCCTGGAAGATCGGCTTGATGTGCTCCCAGGCCGCGGGACTGCCGCCAGGCATCAGCGAAGGACCGTGCAACGCACCCTCCTCGCCCCCCGATACTCCGGAGCCCACGAACAACATGCCGCTTGCTTCGACACGTTGAGCGCGCCGTATAGTGTCGGTGAACTGGCTATTGCCGCCGTCGATCAGAATGTCGCCACGCTCCAGCATCGGCAGCAGCTGATCGATGAGATCGTCGACCGCATTGCCAGCCTTGACCAGCATGACGATCTTGCGCGGTGGCTTCAGTGCCGCCACCAGTTCCTGCAGGCTGTGCGCCCCGACAAAGCGCTTGCCACGCGCCCGGCCATTGATGAAATCGTCGACCCGGGCGACGGTACGATTGTGTACGGCCACATAAAAGCCCTTGCTCTCCATGTTGAGGGCAAAGTTCTCGCCCATCACGGCGAGACCGATCAGACCGACGTCGGCGACTGGGGCAGCGGTGTTCATTGAAGTCCCGGAATTGATGGCATGGGCAAGGCACAGAGTTCTATTGCGAACTGTCGACGTGCGGCAGTCAACGGTCAAGCGGGGAATCTTCTCTCGTCCTGAGCCGGATCGGAGCTCAGGCGCATTCACTTCCGGTTCCCACCCGCCGCAGGAAACGATTTCAAACGATACTTCGCCATCGCTTCATAGTGCGGCCTCGCCGCGGCGGCGATTCGCTGCAACTCATCCGGCAGATGAACTTGTGCCGATTCGCGGGGCGATTCGAAACCGGTGGATTGCTCCACTGCGCCGTACCACGCCGGCGCCCAAACCCCGTCCGTGTCCCTCCTTCCCGCGGCCCAGCTCAGCATGGCAGGCGTGTAGTCGATACCCAATGCACCGCAGAGACGTTCGAGTGCTCCGGCCGGGTCGGCAAGGATGTCCGTGCTTTCCACTACCGGCGGCGCCGCGCCAAGACGATCCGCCTCGCGTTCGAACAGCTCGCGCTGCTGCACGATCCCGATATCTGTCAGATTCGCCTGACCACGCTTGAGGATGTACGAGGCCAGCACTGCGGACGGATCGCGAATCAGAAATGCATTGGTCGCCTGCGCCATCCAGTCGCGGCGGAAACCGCTCACCATGTGATGCGTCATGTGCTTCTGATAGTAAATCGCCTTGCCACCGGGTATCGGGCCGAGCAATGACTTCACCACGTCGCGCCAATCCTGCGGCTGTGACGCCAGTACCTCTTCGTTCATCGGATGAATGACGCCGGTGGCTGCAAGGTAGGCGGCGTAGAAAGGCTCGTCGACGACGGCAGTGTCGGACCTTGCGCCGAACGAACGCATCATGGCTGTGGATATATTGCGCGGGCCGGACCACATTGCGATACGGACGGGCTCAACCGACGTCGCCAACCTGTGTGCCATGCGAGAGCCCTCTTTCCCCGACTCCAGGGTGATCATCTTCTTTGCTAACGGCCCGTCGCCCTGCTACCGGCCTCACCGTCCTTCAATCCTTCGTATAGTGCACGCACTCGCTGCGTTATCGGACCGGGCAATGCCGCCGGCAGCACCCGGCCATCGATGGAGCGCACCGGAGTCACTCCGCCGAAAGTGCCGGTGACAAACGCCTCCTGTGCATCGCGAGCCTGTTCGAGCGTGAAATCATCCAGCCGGATTGGCACGCCATGATCCCGGCACAACTGGATGACGTTCCCCCGCGTGATACCGTTGAAACAGTATTCGCCTTTGGATGTCATCACGACACCATCGCGCACGAAAAAGAAATTGGTGGCATTGCAGCTCGATACGAAACCATGCGGATCGAGCATCAGCGCTTCATCGGCGCCGACCTTGATGGCCTCCAGCAACGCGCAGATCAGATTGAGCCGGCTGTGTGAGTTCAGGCGCATGTCAAACATATCCGCCGGCGTGCAGCGGACGGATGTCGTGGCCAGGTTGAGGCCCTGCGTCAGGATCTGCGGATTTGGCACCTTGTATTCGGCGACGATTGCGATGGTCGGGCGGCCGAGGGCATTGCGTGGGTCCTGGTTCGGTGCCGACTTCTCACCGCGCGTCACCATCAGGCGCAGATGCGCGCCATTCCGCATCTCGTTGGTGTCGAGCATGCGCCATATCTCGCCAGTCAGTGCGCTGCGGTCCAGCCCGATATCCAGGCTGATGCGGCTCGCTCCCCAGTACAACCGGTCCAGGTGCTGCTCCAGAAACAGCAGCGCTCCGTTGTGGAGCCGCAGTCCCTCCCAGATCCCATCGCCTACGACAAAACCGCCGTCGAAGATGGATACCTTGGCCTGGTCCCGCGGTACCAGCTCGCCGTTGAGATAGATCAGCGCGTTCGCGTTGCGCGGATCGGCTGCGAAATCCTGACTACCCGCCATGAGCCCTCCGCTACCAATGCCGGTGAGATGGCTAGTGTAAGGCCGAGGAGGCACGGGGATGGAAGATTAGGTGACGGGTGACGGGTGACGGGCAAGGACAGCACGGCAGGACGCGCATGTCACGTCCGCTAGCGAGCAAACAACCGGGCGCTATTCTTCCCGAGATTCCAGCGAGCCGTCGCGGCGCACCCATGAGGACGGGCCGTTGCGTTCTCTAGCGGCTTCCACCGCTTGATTGCGTGCCCACGCGTAGTGGATGGCTCCACGCAAGTGATGCATTGCCTCTTCGCGATTGAGCGCGGTGCGTTCGCCGATCCATGCGTATTCCTGCGGCACCAGCGTACTGCCATCGTCACGCAGAATTCCGACTCGATACTTCCCCATCACGCTACGTTCGCCACGCGGGTTTTCTGTAATCACTACAAAAACATGACTCGTCCCTGCGCCGAGCAACATCAGCCAGATCGAATCGAAGCAGCAAGGCACGACGTAGTCCTGCCGTCGGATATCCCATACACCGGCCATCGGCTTCCCTCTGCCCGGCATCGACCACACGCGCGCCAGTTCCGGGCGATGGAGCGTGTACCCGTCCTCGGCGTGTGGCTCGAGGGATTCAATCGCGGAGAACTCAAAGGGCATGAGCTGTACGCCCTCAGCATCGATCAGTCCCACGCAGTCGCCGCGGCGCGCAGCGAACTGGACGGTTGATTGCGTAAGCGTTGTCGCTGTCGCTGTCGATGGTATGGCGCTGTGGAAAAAGCGTGGCCACAGCTCATCGTAAGCACAATCGAGAATCGGCTCACCGCTCCAATTCAACAGCCCCACTCGATTGTCGCGCGCCACGCATATCGCACGCTGCGGAACCATGACTTCCAGCGACTGCCAGCCTGCAGCGACCCAGGTGCGGCCGTCGGGATATAGCAATATCGGCGAGCCGTCGGCTTCTTCCCAGCACAGCCACCCTTGGAAATCCTCCGCCCACTGCAATTGCTCGTAGCGCAGATCGGCGGCGAAGCTGCCATCCGCCCGAATCAACCCATATCTGCCAGCCTTGCCTACGCGAGCGACACCGGCCGGTGAGAAATCGTCTGCAACGTCAAACTGTGCCGCGATGACACTCTCGCCTCGCGCATCGATGAAACCGAGCCGTTCGCCAACCACGACCACCGCATGTCCGCACACGAAGGGCCAAGCCTCATCCCAGGATGGCGGCAGATGCCATTCGCCGCTGCGAGACAGAAATCCAGCCTTCGCTTGCACACGCACGACCGCCAGGCCGTTGCAGAACGGCCCAACCTCATCAAGCTGCGGTTCGAGCAGCACACGGCCGCCGTCTTTGCCAGCCACAGCAGCAAGCCCAAAGCGCTCACCTCGCTTGATCCAGACGAGATCTTCTTCATCGACACCTGCGCGCAACACACGATCCCACTGCGCCTCGAGCACGGCGAATTCGGCACCACTCTCGATCCGGCGTACGCCCCATTTGCCATCCGACTTGTATCGATATGCAGCGCCGCCGAGATGACTGTCGGCGCCCAAGGCGTCGTATTCGTGATCGGCATACTCACCATCAAGCGGTCTTCGGAACGCACCATCAAAGTAATCGTGCTTGAAGAGCGCCAGACCGAACTGCCCCGCCCAGGTCTTCCAGTCCATGCAACCCAGGTTCAGCGAGGGAAAATGCAGCCGGTCCTCGAGCACGCTGAAGTCGCGCGCGCCAAGCGCTTGCTCCAGTGACAGCCAGTGCGCCGCAAACCGGTCAAGCTGTTCATTCATCGAGAAGCCAAGAGCCGCAGGATCCGCATGCGACAGTTCGGCGAGATTCAGGCACAGAACGGGAGCCGGCTCATTGTTCAGCGACCACGCGGCTACCAGATCGCCAAGGTGTTGCTGCGCTCCCTCCAGATATCGTCGCAGTGCTGGCACGCGATCGATCTGCGCGAATGGCAACACCAGTTCCACGAAGCGCCGCAATCGGCCCAGCGCCCGGTTCGCATCCGCTGCAATGCAGGTAACAACCACACCATCGAGAACGCGGCGCAGATCCATGCTCGCTGCCGGCATCGCATCGGCGAGCAGAATTTCCCACATCACGGGAATCACGCCGTTCGAGCGGGCAATCTTCTGCAACTCGCCGGGTTCGCCGCCCGGCCGCAGGATGTAGAGAAAATTATTGAGCAAGTGGAAAAAGAACGCGTGACATATAACGCTTCGATGCAGCGGACGACGCGGCGAATCATGTTCGGTCGCCACATCCCATACCTTACACGCTACCCCTCCTTCATCACATCCTGTGCTCCAGGGTCGGCCTCGCCAGTCGACTTCCCGCTCAAAGTGTCACATACCTGTGATCGGGCCTGTGATCGGGCGGGGCCTATGCCCATTGAGCCTGCGAGAACCCTGCGGCGATTTTCCCGTCACGGCGGCATATCGTCACGCACGCGCAGAAAACGTGCGAAGCACGGAATGCCCTTGGCGGTCAGACTGCGATAACCATAGGTCACCCAGCTGCCGATGGGCGGCGGATGGCGTCGTTGCTCATCCGTGAAGCCAGTGCCCAATCGGAATTGCAAACCGTCGGGCCGCTCGACCTGCAACGCACCCATCATGTCGCGGTACTTGCCGTTGCCGCGCAGATAACCGATGACACGCACTTCCGCGTCCAGGTAGGGTTTGAGCTTCAGCAGATCGCCGGTGCGCTCAGCCCGATACGCTGAGCTGCCCCGATGCAACATCAATCCTTCGCCGCCAGCCGCAACGATCTTCCGCAGCTCGCGATCCAGCGCTGCCTGATCGGCAACCTTGAATTGCACTACCGGAACAACCCATGGCAGCGCGAGCGTCGACAGCACTGCTTGTAGCGTCGCTATACGCTGAGTAAAGACATCCGGCTGCGCGGGCAGATCGAACACCATGAAACGAACCTTGCGCCATGCCGCATCGTCGGGATTCGCATCGCGCACCGTCGCGGAAGTTGCTTCGAACTTGCCGCGGCCGACCCAGAGCTCACCGTCCAGCGCGATGCGCGGCCAGCCCGCTGTGAACCACTGCGGCGGATGGATGAGATTGCCGCTGCGGGTCAGCAGTTTGGCACCATCCCAATAAGCACGAACCCCGTCGTACTTTTCGCTCACCCAGTAGTCGGCGAGATCGCTTTCGCCAGGCCGATAGACGTTCGCGAGCATGACCGCCGGCGTGCCCGCGGGAATCGCGACAGTGAAGGGCAAGAACCCAAGCAGCCATGCCAGTAAGAGCACATCCCTTGCGGCCCGCATCCTTGCGCTCCCGTGAAGTTATCGTACTAACGACGCTCGGTCGTACAGATCACATCACGTCGATGGCGCAGCGGCACGCGCATATCCACGCAATCGGCGCAGAAATGCATTTTTCTCCGCGCCAGTTACCGAAGGCACTGACGCAACTTCGGCCGCGGGATGTTCTTCTGCTGCCTGCGGCTTCTCTTGTATCCGACGTCTCTATCCGACCTCGGCACCGGACAGCGCCAGTGCGTCGCGACGCTCGCGCGGGCTCGGCGGCGTCCACTGGTACATCCAGGTTTCGGTCAGTGGCTGACCGTTCCTGCGCAGGAACAGGCGCAGGTCGATTGGATCCACCGCATCGTCGGGCGGCTTGATGTCGAACATCGCCCGAAAGCCGTTGACCGAATATAACGGCCGCGCCGAGGTGACTTCGATCTGGCCGCGCGAGGCGCTGATGACGGGCTCGACCTTGGACTGTCCCAGCAACGACGCAAGTTCGCCGCCGGCAAAATCGATGGCGAAACGCTCCGAGTAATAACGCCGTGGCTGACCCAATACGCCGCCGATGCCGGTTCGCGTCGCAACGACGTGTGCAAGCGGAGGACTCGTGGGCATCTGCGTTCCCCAGTACAGGCGATAGCCGAACAGCAGTTCGCTACCCGCCTGGACGGCCTGCGCCGGATTCCAGTACGCCACGATGTTGTCGTAGGTTTCATCGGGTGCCGGCAACTCCACCAGCTGCACCGCGCCTTTGCCCCAAGCGCCCCGCGGCTCCACCCACAAGCTGGGCCGGCGCTCGTAGAAAACGCCGTCGTCCTGGTAGTTCTCGAAATTGCGATCACGTTGCAGCAGGCCGAAACCGCGCGGATTCTCGTCCACGTACGAGCTCACGCGAACGCCGGCGGGATTGACGATGGGACGCCAGATCCATTCGCCGCTACCGCTGAGCATGGACAGCCCGTCGGAATCGTGAATTTCCGGCCGCCAGTCATTGGCCAGGCGCCGGTCGTTTTCGCCGCACTGGAACATGCTGGTCAGCGGCGCAATGCCGAGCCGGCCGATCTGCTTGCGCGGATACAAAGCAGCGTCCACATCCATTGTCTGCGTCGCACCCGGAGTGATCACAAAGCGGTATGCACCCGCCGCGCTCGGAGTGTCGAGCAGCGCATATATGATCATCGTGCGCGCATTGGCTGGTGGCCTTTCGAACCAGAATGCCGTGAAGCGCGGAAACTCCTCGGGACCGTTGATTGCCGTATCGATGGCGAGTCCGCGCGCCGAGAGACCGTACTGCCGGGTGTCGCCGCCGACCGCGCGGAAGTAGCTGGCACCGAGAAACGCAGCCACGTCCGTGGTCCAGTTCGTGGCAGCCTGGATGCGAAAGCCCGCATAGCCGAGGTCTGCGGGCAATTTGCGGCCATCGACGCCACTCTTGCCGAAGTCGAACGACTCCGGCCGGTAAGTCAGCTCGCGCTCTGCGCCGTTGGCCACTTCGTACATGCGCACCGGCTCCTTGAAGCCGCGGCCCATGTGGAAGAACTGGATGCGGAAGCCAAGATTGTCCGCGAACCACAGCGAATGATCCTCGCGAAAGCGGATCGCCTGGTACTGGTCGTAATCGAGCTGTTGCAGGCTATCCGGCGGGAGCTTGGTGACAGGACTGTAGGCAGCGCTGGCCAGCGCACGCGCCCGACCTTTCAACACTGCGTAACTGAACTGCGAAGCTGCCTTGGATTCGGCAGGCGCCGCGGCCAGGACCTGGCGGGCGGAACCAGCAGCAGCTAACAGGAAAGCGGAGCGGAGAACGTCTCTTCTACGAATCATTACTTCAGTTCTATCGTCATCGGCACACTTGAACAACGCCTTGCGAATGCATGCGTGGTGCGCAAGGCATCGTGGCAACCCATCGACAAATTACGGGAGAATTGGCAACTCTCCCCGCGAGATCAAAGTTCCGTCACCAGGCGATGACGGTCATCCCGCACAGCATCCAGGGACCCTGCCCAGCCCGCACGAGGCCAAGCAGCAATCCGGCGCAGACCCCGGCGGAAACTTCCCCGCAAAATTGCGCGCAAGGATACATGAAGGTATCTGGAAGGTAATTGGGGCTGGACGCGGGCCGACTCCACTCCCCGTCGGGCTGCGTTCGGCCGCTACCCTCAAACCCCCAGTTACCTTAATGCAGGAATACGCTGACTAGCCCGCTGAGACGGTTTAACAAGACCTAAGGGTGAACAAGCCATTCACCGCCTCCGGGCATCGGAGCCAACCCGCTGGCGAACTTCACGGCAAACCCTTCGCCGATTTAATGGCCAAATGTTACAACTTATCTATAATCGGGAATAATTCTCATTTGCCTCGAAGGCGAGATTCGGAATGCCCAGACTATTGCGGACGTGGCGCCAGGCGATTTGTGTCGTGACACTCGCCGTACTGGCCTTTTCCGGTGCGCGCGCGGACGTGGAAGCGGATGTCAGGCAGATCTGGCAGATGCTGGACTATCTCGCGGTGGACTATCGCGGCGCAGTCAACGCCGGGGCGGTCGTCAGCGAATCCGAATACCGGGAAATGCAGGAGTTTGCGGCCGATGCAGGCACCCGCATCGCGACCCTGCCGGCCCGGGATGGGCAGCCGGCCCTACTCACGCAGGCGAATCAACTCAAAGAGAGCGTGGCTGCCCGTGCCGACGCCGCTCAGGTGGCGACCATCGCCCACCAACTGGCCGACCAGCTGCTGGCTTCCTATCCGGTGCCCGCCGCGCCGAGTGTCGCGCCGGACCTGGGACGAGGCGCCACCGTCTATCAGAACCAGTGTGCTTCCTGCCATGGACCGACAGGTCATGGCGATGGTGCGCTCGCAGCCAAACTGGACCCGCCACCAATCGCCTTCACTGACATCACGCGGGCACGCGAACGCAGCCTGTTTTCGCTCTATCAGACGATCAGCCAAGGCGTGCAAGGCACGTCCATGGTCAGCTTCGCCACGCTGCCCGACGCGGATCGCTGGGCCCTGGCGGCTTACGTCGGCGGCCTCGCCTATTCACCCCAGGTGGTCGCCGAGGGCGAACGCCTTTGGCACGGGGATGCCAAGTTACGCACACGCTTCCCCGATCTGCTGTCGCTGAGTCGCGCAACTGAAGCTTCGCTCGCGTCAGAAATCGGCAACGATCACGCCGCGGCCGTCATTGCGTTTCTACGTTCGCATCCGACGGCGCTCGGCGCAGACAGTCTGGCGCTGGCACGCAACCGGCTGCATGAGAGCGTGCAGGCTTACCTCAGCGGTGACCCGAAGGCAGCAGGACGCCTGGCACTGTCCGCCTATCTGGATGGTTTCGAGCCGATCGAGCCGCAACTCACTGCGCGCGATCCGCAACTGCTCGCCAAGGTCGAGACAGCGATGGGCACTTATCGCGGATTGATCAACCGGATGGCGCCGCCGGAAGAACTGCAGGAACACGCGAAAACCATCGAGAAGCTGTTCAACGCCAGCGCGGCGGCACTGGAACACAAGTCCGGCGATGCGAGCGCAGCCTTCCTGGGCAGCTACACCATCCTGGTTCGCGAAGGGCTCGAGGCGTTGCTGATCGTCGTTGCGATCATCGCCTTCCTGGGCAAGGCCGAACGGCGCGATGTGCTGCCCTACGTGCATGCCGGCTGGATCGGGGCATTGCTGGCCGGCCTGGGCACCTGGGCTGCGGCCACCACGCTCATCACGATCAGCGGCGCGAATCGCGAGCTTACTGAAGGCTATTCGTCGCTGTTCGCCGCACTGGTATTGCTGAGCGTCGGCTTGTGGATGCACCAGAAGAGCGTAGCGGGTCGCTGGCAGCGGTACGTCAATGAACGTTTGTCGCAGACGCTCAATGGACGCTCTGCGTGGCTACTGGGCGGGCTGGCTTTCGTTGCGGTGTATCGCGAAGTATTCGAGACCATCCTGTTCTACGTAGCGTTGTGGAGCGAAGGCAATGGCGCGGCGATTCTCGGTGGCTTCGGCGCTGGCGCGGTGACGCTCGCGATCATCGCGGCCGTGCTGTTGCGCTCGAGCGCGCGATTGCCAATCGGTAAATTCTTCTCCGTCAGCTCCATCTTCATCGCCGTGCTGGCCGTCGTGCTGGCAGGCAAAGGGGTCTCGGCGCTGCAGGAAGCCGGTGTGCTGGATGTAACCGTGGTTACCTTCCCGCGGGTGGATCTGCTCGGCATCTACCCTTCGCTGCAAACCTTGCTTTCGCAGCTTGCGGTTGCCGTGTTTGCGATCGTCGGCTTCACCTACAACGCACGCTCGGGCAAGGGCAGCGTGCCGCGTGAGGCGGCGAAGCGGGCCTGAACCCGATCGTTCAGGCTAAGGCGCGGTCTCGCAACCAGGCGGCCGCGCCCTGCCCTGCTACGCGGCCGCTGGCAAAGCAGGCGGTCAACAGATAGCCGCCAGTGGGCGCTTCCCAATCGATCATCTCCCCGGCACAGAACACACCGGGTAGTGCGCGGATCATCAACCTGTCATCGAGCGCGGCAAAGCTCACCCCGCCGGCACTACTGATCGCCTCTGCGATCGGCCGCGCACGCACCAAACGCAAAGTCAGTGCCTTGATAGCCGCTGCGAGCCTGCCCGGATCCGTCATGTCAGACCGCTGCACGACCTCGTAGAGCAGGCCAGCTTTTACGCCATCGATGCCGACCGTGCGCCGCAAGTGCTCCGTCAACGTGCGGCTGCCACGTGGTTGCGACAGCTCTCGTTGCAGGCGCTCCCGATCACGACCGGGCGCCATATCGAGCTCAAGAGTGGCGACGCCGTCGGCAGCGATTGCATCGCGCAAGTCTGCGGATAGCGCATAAATGGCACTGCCTTCTACACCTGTTGCGGTGATGACGAACTCACCCTGCAACTGACGCACGTTGCCCTGCCCATCGCGGGTCGACACGAGCACGGATTTCACCGGCTGCCCGGCGTACCGCTGCGCGAAGACCTCGCTCCAGCCAACCTCGAATCCGCAGTTCGATGGCTGCAAAGTGGCAACCTCCGCACCCACCTCCCGCAGCCAGGGCACCCATTGCCCATCCGATCCCAATTCAGGCCAGCTCCCGCCGCCCATTGCCAGGACGACTGCATTCGCATGGACGATGCGCTCACCGTCGGGCGTGAGAAATCGCAACGTCCTGCCGTCGCGGCCCATCTCCTGACAGTAGTGATGCATGTGGAACCGTACTCCCTGCTGACGCAGGCGCCGTACCCAACCGCGCAATAGCGGTGCTGCTTTCAGGTCAGTCGGAAAGACACGGCCTGAGGTACCTACAAAGGTCTCCACGCCCAACCCGCGCGCCCATTCGCGCAAGTCATCCGCATCAAACGCAGTCAGCCATTGCTCGACTTTCTCGCGGCGCGAACCATACCGTTCGACGAAACGCGCGAAGTCATCGGAGTGCGTGAGATTGAGCCCCCCTTTTCCGGCAATCAGGAATTTGCGGCCGACCGAGCCTTTGCCTTCGTATAAGTCAACGGCAATACCCGCTGCGCAGGCAACTTCAGCGGCCATCAGTCCGGCGGGACCGCCGCCGACGACGGTGAGTGAAGGGGAAGGCATGGGAGGGGGTGATGCAGGTGATGAAAGTGATGGAGGTGATGCAGGTTCCGGAGTCAGAGATGTCTGCCAACGGTCTTCTTCACCTCCATCACCTCCATCACCTCCATCACCTCCATCACCTTCATCCCCCTCATCTCCCCATGCCCCGCGCATTCAGCTCGGCCCAGTCCAGGCGCTCCTCGATCTGATGGAAGGCATCGTCGCCGATTTCGTCGCTGGCACGCATTTCCAGCAGGATACGGCGCTGCGCCGCAATTACCGTGGCACGCAGCTCATCGTGGCGCGACTGGCCATGCGGGGCATCGTCGAGGGTCGAGGAACCATTGAGCAGCGAGACGAACTCACGTCGCAGCATTTCGGACTCGGCCGAAGCATCGCCATCCAATGAGGCCAGCGCCACCTGCGTCATGCGCTCGTTGATCAGGCGCACTTCGCGATCGACCGGGCGATCGTCCTTCAATCCCAGCCAGATGATCAGCGGCCGCAGCGTCAGCCCCTGCACGACCAGCGTACCGACCACGACACAGAATGCGCATAACAGGATCAGGTCGCGATAGGGAAACTCCGGCCGGCCTTGCGAGGCAACCGGCAAGGCGTAGGCCGCCGCCAGCGTGACGATGCCCCGCATCCCGCACCAGCTGATCAGCACGCTGCCCTTGATAGTGGGCGGATTCGCGCCCGGCCAGTTGCCGCTACCGAACAGGCGCATCTTGAAGCGCGCGAACGAGTTGTAGATGGATACCCACACGATGCGTATTGCGACGACCGTACCCAGCACCGCCATCGCCACCTGGAAATATTCCACCCGTTCAGTCGCATCCAGCGCGCTCAGAATCGGACGCAGCTGCAGGCCGATCAGCACGAACGCGAGGACATTCAGCACGAACACCGCGGTCTCCCACACGGCATACGAGGGGATACGCTGCCGGGCGGGAGTCAGGCGGGGCGCGTCCCGGGCGAGGGTGACCGCATAGACCACGACCGTCACGATCGCCGACAAGCCAGCCCGGTCGGCCAGTATCCACACGCCGAACGTGCCGGCGAATTGCAGCACGATGGCGCTCGATGCGTCCTCGACCTGGGTAAGCATCATCATACTGACACGGGCCAGCAGGTATCCGGCAATGACGCTGCCGACGACGGACAGCGCGAATGTCGGCGCCACCTGAGTCAGCTCCAGGCCGCCGGATGCCACCGCCATGACAGCCAGTCGATAGATCAGCAGCGCGCTCGCATCGTTGAGCAGGCTCTCGCCTTCCAATATCACCAGGACACGATGGGGCAACTGCAACTGCTTGAGCACCGCGCTCGCCGCAGCCGCATCTGGCGGAGCCACGATGGCGCCCAGTGCGATTGCCGCGCCCCAAGGCATTCCCGGCACCAGCGCATGGGCCACCCACGCAACAGCGATCGTGGTCAGCCCTACCGCAGCCAACACCAGGCATGTAACAGGAATCCAGTTGCGTCTGAGATCGCGTAACGAGGTGTCGTACGCGGAGTCGAGCAGCACAGGTGCGACGAACAAAGCCAGGGTCAATTCAGGATCGAGGCGGAATTCAGGCGCGGACGGCAACAGGGCAAGCGCGGTACCGCCCAGTGCCAGCAGGGAGGGATACGGAACACCGATACGCCGCGCAATCGAGGTCAGCAACACCGCGACCACCAGCAGAATCAATATCCATTCGAAAGCTTCCATAGCGGGATTGTGACGGCGGGCCTGCTGACTGTATAGCTCATGGCTTCACAACGTATTCGCTACGTCAGCCCGTCATTTCTCCGCTTCGCTCCGCGCCATCGCCGCCTCGAGCGCCACCGACGTTACCCCTTCCACTTCGATGAGCTTGCGACGGCTGGCGCTCCCCGACACCACGCGCACGCGGGACTTCGCGATGCCCAGCCGCTCGGCAATGAACTCAACCAACGCGGCGTTAGCAGCACCGTCCACGGGCGGAGCAGCCAAGCGAATCTTTACACTGCCATCGTGTGTTCCCGCCACAGCGGTCTTTGCTGCGCGAGGCTGTACATACACGGCAATCCGGCCCGGAGTATTCATGAAAATGCGGTACTCGTGAGAATGCTGCGCTCGTGCTGGAGAGCGTCGTTCGCTATCCGATCCGGGCGAGCGTGATACGTGCCAATCCACCCTGCAATACTCAGTAGCGAATTCTTGCAAATGTATTGCACCAGCCCCGACAATGCCCCATCGCTGCCGCAGCCTGCTCGACGCACGGAAGCCCTACTCGGCCTCAATCGCCTCGCTTCAGCGGAATTGTCTTGAGTCGTTATAGATCGTTCTGACCAGCGTAGTCAGCTTGCCGCTTGGAATTCTGAACAACGCCTCGCCGCAGCTGCCGTGCGCGGCGAGCGCCACGGACAAGAACCGCATGCCCCATTCCGTGAACCAGGTTGCATCAGCGTCCGCCGATGCCGGCGTCGCGGAGTTTCACGCGAGCCAGGGTTATCGCTGGTACGTCGCGTGGCTGCTGTTCGTCGTGTACGTGTTCAACTTCGCCGACCGGCAGATCCTCACGGTCCTGATGGAGCCCATTCGCAAGGAGTTCCACTTCTCCGATACCCAGCTCGGACTGCTGGGCGGCCTGGCGTTCGCGGTGCTCTATTCGACACTGGGCATTCCCATCGCCCGCCTTGCCGACAAGAAGCATCGCGTCAACATCATTTCGCTGTCGATATTCGTCTGGAGCCTGTTCACGGTGTTGACCGGCCGAGCCCAGAATTTCCTGCAGCTGTTGCTGGCAAGGGTTGCCGTCGGCATTGGCGAAGCAGGATGTACGCCGCCGGCTTATTCGATCCTGAGCGATTACTTCGAAAGGAAGCGGCGCACCACCGCGATCGCCATCTACTCGATGGGCATCTACGGCGGCGTATTCATCGGCTATCTGGTTGGCGCATTGGTCGAGGAGCGCTATGGCTGGCGTGCAGCTTTCTACGTAGTCGGACTACCGGGGGTGGTACTGGCGGTGATCGTGAAGCTCACATTGCGAGAACCGCCGCGCGGCTTCGCCGAAGGAGTGCAGGTCGTGAGCCATCCTCCACCGGTGAAGCAGGTACTGGGTCGGTTGCTGATCAAGCCCACGTTCTGGCATCTCTCGCTCGCCTCCGCACTGCATTCCTTCGTGGGTTACGGCGTGAATGGCTTCCATCCTTCGTTTCTCATCCGCACGCACGGCTTCAGCGTGGGCGAAGCCGGCATCGTCCTGGCCGTCGTGTCGGCTGTGTCGGGCATCGGCGGTACGTGGCTGGGCGGATACCTGGCCGACAAGCTTTCCAATAAGCACAACGATGTGCGCTGGCAACTTTGGACTCCGGGTATCGCGACCTTGCTCAACGTGCCCACGGCACTGCTGGCTTATTCGTTGCCGGGTAGAAATGCCGTCATCGCCACGATGTTCGTCAGCCTCCTATTCGGCGTCATGTACCTCGGCCCGAGTTACGCGACCATGCAACGGCTGGTCAGCGCGCGGGAACGAGCATTGGGATCGTCGCTGCTGCTGTTGATCGTGAATCTCATCGGCCTGGGCATGGGGCCATGGCTGGTCGGCGTCGCCAGCGACGCCATGAATCACCAGTTCCTCGCGGCAGGCCTGGCTGCAACCCAGGCCAAAGCTCAGGGCCTGCGCTGGGCACTGGGCATCATGGTGTGCATCAACCTCTGGTCATTCGTGCATTACATGCTGGGAGCACGAACGCTGGAGCGAGATTGCGTGGATGGGGTGGAAGGGAAGTGACGGGTGACGGGTGACGGGTGACGGGTGACGGGTGACGGGCAAGATTGTGACGCGACCTCGGCCTCTGCACTATTTATTTCTTACTCGTCACGCGTCACTCGTCACCTTCTTCCTCAACTCAACGCAACACCGCAATCGCGCTAACGACCGCTACCTCCGCGAGGATGACGCGATTGCGGCCGGCATGCTTGGCCTGATAGAGCGCCGCATCGGCTTGCGCCAGCAATTGCCGCAGTTCATAGCCCGAAGCGCTGGAGGTCGCAATGCCGAAGCTCGCGGACGCTCCGGGCACCGCATCCCCTGCACCCTCGCGCGGCGTCGATATGCTGGCAATGGCCAGACGCATCTGTTCCGCGCGCTGGCGTGCCGCCAGCAGATTGCAACCGGGCAGCACGAAACCAAATTCCTCGCCGCCGAACCGACCGAAAATATCGCCGGCCCGCAGATGCGCCTGGCACGCTGCCACGGTCTGCTTCAGGACGAAATCGCCGGTGGCGTGGCCGTGCCGGTCGTTGATCAGCTTGAAGTGATCGAGGTCGCACAGGATGACGCACACTTCCTGCTGCGTCCGGCGGCCGCTATCCAGCGCCGCCTCCGCCAGCTCGATGAAGTGTGGCCGATTCGAAATGCCGGTCAGTCCGTCCTGGCGGGACAGCTTCATGAAATGCAACTGCGAGCGCTTGGTCTTATAGGCCCACAGCACGATGAAACCCAGGACCATGATGAGCAGCGCAATGTACAGCCGGTTATTCTCACGCTGCAGTTGCAACAGCTGGTTCTGTTTGTTCAGGGTCTCGATCTGCAGCTCGCTGGCGAGCGCCTCGTGTTTTACGCGCTCGTAGGCGAGTTGCCTGGCGCTCACGTCATCCAGGTAACCCTTGTCTGCCGCTGAGTACTGCTCATAGTAGGTCAGCGCGGCCGCCGTCTCGCCCTGTTCCTTGGCCAGCAGGTAAAGCAGCCGGTATGCCGTGGACAGCGGCTCGGTGTACTGGTTCTTCACTCCGCTTTCGATGGCGCTCAGGGCGAATTTCCGCACCATGGGCACATTGCCGGTTTGCCGGTACGCCTGCGCCAGCAGCGCATCGTACTCGGCGATCATGCGCGGATAGTGCGCCGCCCGAACTTCCTCATGGTGTTCGCTCAGCAGCTTGATGGCTTCATCGTAGCGGCCCTGATCGATGTCCAGCCGGGCGATATACGTCCTGATCGCGCTGCTGTAGATCGTCTCGCCGAGCTTGGCGCAGGCATCCAGGCTCGCCTGCAATTCCGTGTCGGTGACTTTCAGGCGCGAGGTCTTGTACAGCGCTTCGATCTTCAACTGGCCGCCGTTGCAAGCGCCCCTGCCTGCCCAGTTTTCCTCGATCAGCTTCTCGGCATAGTTCAACCCGATGTCGTATTCGCCGACCTGGTTGTAGAGAAATGCCGCGATGCCCAGACCCTGCTCGCGCGCATCGTGGTCCGTAACCTGCGGCAACAGAGTGAGCATTCCGCCGAGCTGCAGGAAAGCCTCCTCGTACTGGGTGGCCAGCACGAGCACGTTCACGATGGTGGCGCGTGCGCGGAACTGCAGCGTCGGATCGGATGAATCCGCGATGAGCGACTTGAGCTGCGGTATCGCCGCATCGTACTGGCCGTCGTAGGCGCTCCTCCAGCCGCGCAGGTAGCGCAGATAATTCCGGTCGGTCGTCGACAGCGTGCCGGACTGAGCGTCTACGCGAGCCAGCGTGGCGGTGAAATCGGCGGGATCGGCAGTCTTGACCGCATCCGCGTGCTTCAGCAGCTCGCCTGTCGCCTGTTCGCCAGCGATTGCGCAATGCGCACCGACGAACAATAACGACAGCGCAGCAAGCCCGCCCAGCAGCGACTGCCGGGCGGAGCGTGCATGCGTGGCAAGACTGTTAGCCGTTGGCCGCGACACAGCCGGCAGCAGCACGTTGCAAGGTCAGCTCATCGTCTTCGTCGTCGCCATCGTCGTCATCGAAATCGTCATCCTCGTCGCCTTCGTCGTCGTCCTCTTCTTCGCTCGGACGCACCAAGCAGCACACATTGGTCGTGGCGCCCAGCAGAGCTTCGAGCTGACTGCGGTCATCAGCGAGAATGGCGGCGCGTACCGCCGGATCGATTTCGGCCTGTTCCAGCGCCTCTTCCAGCTGCGTGCCGGCGGCATGACGCAATTGCGCGTCCTGGCCCAGCCGTTGCAGAAAATCGATGACATTCGCCATTCAAGTGCTCCTGTGAAGTTGGTACGTAAGTTTCGATACGGGCAGATTCCGTTGGGCATGATCCCAGGCGTGCCGGTCGATGGACCAGGCCCGCTCCAGACCATTGGTGTCGCGGTCCATGACATCGGCACCGCGCGAGAAGCCTATGCCCATGGCAACCCTTTCGGCAACCCGATGCTCCGCAGAAGCGCACAACCAGACCGCATCTACCGGCAGTAACTCGAACGCCAGGGCGATGAGCGCGGGGGTGATTTCTTTCCCGTAACCGTGAGTACGAGACACAGCGCACAGCATCACGCCGATTTCGGCGTTAGGCGCATGCAGCTGGATGCTGCTGATGCCCACTACCTGCCGGGTCGTCTTCTCCACAATGGCCATGAACAGCCACTGCGCCGGGCGACGCTGCGTCAGCCGCAATGCCTTACCGAAACTTTTCATCGCTCGTTGCGGCGACAAGGGCGGGCCGATGAAACGCATCGTCTCCGGGTCGCAATACAGATCGCAATACAACGTCGCGTCGTCTTTGGCCAGTTCGCGCAAATACAGTCTGGCGGTATCGGCCAGGACCGCCGCGGAGTCGGCAGGCAGCGCAGCGCTCAAGAGACGCCGGCCGTGCTCGTCGCGGGCGATTGCAGGGCTGCGTCCAAAGCTGCAATCCGCGCGCTGATTTCCAGATCGGGCTGCAACAGCGTGGCCGGAGGAATGACGACGGTTGCATGCATGTCGATGTCGGCATCGGGCAATGCGGCCAGGGCGATCCGCTCGATCCTGGGTTGTTGGGTTGGCAGCGTCGCCACTTTGTAGACAATGATTTCGTGATGCGGTGGATAGTCGCGCAGCAGCACGTCGAGCAGGACTCCCCGGTACGCCGCGCCGGTGCTGAATTGCGCAAGCGAGCGATCGCCTGCGACGCCGACCTGCCACAGCACCAGGTATGCGGCGGTGTCGATACGGCGCCGATAGAACATGAGCTGACTCGCCTCGTAATGCTGGCAACCGTAGCTTCCCGGGTCGATCCCCAGATCGGCATAGAGGCAGTCTTCCGCCGAAACGCCCGGCTCCATGTGCGCGGCATATCCCTCGCTGCGCGCCACCTCAATTGCTTTGTGCGGCGGCCATGCAAACACGCCTGGGTGCCCGTAGAACGCACCGCATACGCGCTTGCCGGCGCGCACTTCCGCGAGCATGACATCGACCATTTGCCGATAGGTCCGCATCCGCGATTTGCCTTCGCCATAGAGCGTCTGCAGGCTGCGGACATCGGGATGCATTCCCGCCAGCCACAACTCGATGATGCCGTCCGACAGCCCCGCAAAGACGACGTCGGCGCGTTCGATGTAATTCCTGGCCAGCGGCGTGAGATGGGAACCCAGCGTCATGCCGATTCCCAGACACACGAGGCTTCCTCTTTCGCTCATTCAATGCTCCCGGACGACGGCGCTGACGACGGCCGCGCCACGGGTGCGATTATGCGGGAGGCGGTGTGAAGAAAGAGTGATGCAGGTGATGCGGGTGATGGAAGTGATGGAGGTAAGGCCAAGGAACCTGTGACAGTGCCCGGCGATCGACCCCTCCATCACTTACCTCACTTACCTCACATCCATCACCTGCATCACTGGGCGAGCGGCCGCAGCTTCTTGGCCTGGCGAAAATCGATGCCTGCACCGAATCCCAGTTCGTTGGCTTTCCTGCGAACTTCGTCGGGTGCGCAATGCAACTGAGTCGCCACCCGCATCAGGGCTTCGTCGGCTTGCTGCCAGCTGATGGCTACTTTGCCGCGCAGCAGGTCCGCGAGCAGCGCCGCTTCCTGCGGTTGCCATTCCTTGCCGGTTTTCTGCAGATCCTGTACGCGCCGGTCCTCGTCACCCACGGTACGGATGGCCAGCGCCAGTGCGTCGATGAGGATCTTCTTATGCTGGGCGGGGATGTCCGCTCCCAGGAGGTACTGCAGGGTTTCGCGCATAGCCGTCGTCGTTTCAATCATGTCACGCATGTCCCTTTGTAGACCTTTTGCGGCCGGGTTACCCGTCTTCCTTTCCGGTCGCAGTGCCCTAAGACCTCTGATCCTGGTCCTGGCGGCTGCCCCGATGCCACGATATCGGCCAACCCCCTCGCGCTGCCGCGACAGACCCGACCTCGGCTGGACTGCCCCATTTACCGTAGCGCCAGGTTGCGCCGCTTGCTTATTGTCGTGGCGATCGCACCTAAGTGCCCGTTTGGCGGGGATTATTGAATGCCTTTCACGAATCTCATTCGCGCAGCCCGATTGGTGGCAGGCGCCAGGGTCTTTACAGTTCACCCTGTCGGGAAAAGACCCCGGAAAGATTCAGATAGGGATTTTGCTATGTCCGCTGCACACATTCTTCACATCGCCGCTCTGCTGATGGCCATTGCCTTCTTCGCAGTTGTGCTGACGGCCTGATCGGCTGCTCTGGGGAAGCTCCATCCCCGCTCGTCGCCCTGCGAGCGCACCAGGCAGCGGCGATAGTCATAAGCGAAGACCGGCGGGCGCGCGCCACCCACCGATCCAAAACCGTCGATCAGATCTCCACGCCCTGCGAGCGCAGGTATTCATCGTAGGTTCCGCTGAAGTCGACGATGCCGCCGCCCGGCCGCACCTCGATGATGCGATTGGCGATGGAGCCCACGAATTCACGGTCGTGCGATACGAATAGCAACGTACCGGGATATTTCTCGACGCCAATCTGCAGCGACTCGATGGTCTCCATGTCCATGTGGTTGGTGGGTTCGTCCATCAGCAACACGTTGGGCTTGGTCATCATCAGCTTGCCGTAGATCATGCGGCCCTTCTCGCCGCCGGACAGCACCTGCACCGACTTGCGGGTCTCATCCCCGGAAAACAGCAGCCGTCCGAGCGTGGCACGCACGATCTGGTCGTCATCGGACTTCGAGCGCCACTCGGTCATCCATTCGAACAGGTCGACTTTCCTGGCGAACTCAGCGCTCGGATCCTGCGGCATGTAGCCCACCGTCGCGTTTTCCACCCAAGTGACGCTACCGTGGGTGGGCTTGAGGCCCCCAGCCAGGCAACGCATCAGCGTGGTCTTGCCGATACCGTTCGCGCCGATGATGGCGATGCGCTCACCTGCCTCGACATCGAAGCTGATGTTCTTCAGTACATCCACGTCCGTACCGGGGTAGCGGAAGCTCAGCTCTTCCACCGACACGGCCTGCCGGTACAGCTTCTTTTCCTGCTCGAAGCGGATATAGGGATTCTGCCGCGAGGACGGCTTCATCTCCTCGATCTTGATCTTGTCGATCTGCTTCAATCGCGACGTCGCCTGGCGCGCTTTCGAAGCATTCGCCGAGAAGCGCCGCACGAATTCCTGCAAGTCGAGGATGCGGTCTTTCGCCTTCGCGTTGGCGGCGGAGACGCGTTCACGCGCCTGGGTGGAGGCCAGCATGAAATCGTCGTAGTTGCCGGGCCAGATCTTGAGCTGGCCGTAGTCCAGGTCGGCGGTGTGCGTGCACACCTGGTTCAGAAAGTGCCGATCGTGGCTGATGATGATCATCGTGGCGTCGTAGTTGTTGATGACGCCCTCCAGCCAGCGGATCGAATTGATGTCCAGGTTGTTGGTGGGCTCATCCAGCAGCAGCACGTCCGGCTTGGAGAACAGGGCCTGCGCCAACAGCACGCGCAGCTTCCAGCCCGGAGCCACTTCACGCATCGGACCGTAATGCAGCGCTGGATCGATGCCGGCATCGGCGAGAATGGCCGCGGCGCGCGCTTCGGCATCGTAGCCGCCGTACTCCGCGAACTTCGCCTCCAGCTCCGCCGCTTTCATGTAGTCGTCGTCCGTCGCGTTGGCGTCGGCGTAGATCAGATCGCGCTCTTTCATCGCGTGCCACATTTCCACGTGGCCCTGCATGACGACGTCGATCACCCGCTCATCTTCGTAGCCGAACTGGTTCTGGTTGAGCTTTCCCAGCCGCAGGCCGGACTGCAGCATCACCTCACCGCCGCTCTGCTCCAATTCGCCGCCGAGGATTTTCATGAGCGTGGATTTACCGCACCCATTGGCCCCGATCAGGCCGTAGCGATTGCCGTCGACGAACTTGACGGTGACATTTTCGAACAGCGGCTTCGCGCCGAACTGGATCGAGACGTTGGACGTTGCAAGCATGGTGAGCCGTTAACCTTAAATTGGCCTTCGAACTGGCCTTGACTGGATCGATTCGCAGCGGCCACGACCGGCGCGGCCGCGGCAGCGACACTACATCGGGTCGACACGCATAAATGCCAAGGCGCGGCAATGGCCGCTGGGTGCAAATAGCGAACGCACTTACCGGGGAATTTTCCGCTTCAGGGGCTGCGCCGAAATGACGACAGGATCAGAAGCTTCTGTGAAAACAGCGGGTTGGGTGGCCCGCTGCCCGCCCAGGCGCGCGTAGTGTAGCCGGATGCAACGCAAAGCGCCCCTGCAACTCTGCGCGTTTGCGTCTCGACCCGTTCCCTGCGAACGGCAGCCTGGCCGCGTGTTTTAACCGGCCGCTTCGTCCGCAGGCTTCCCGAGCAACAGCAGTGCGGCCAACGTGACCACGCCGGCAACTGACAGGTAATACCCCACGTAGGCCAGACCGTATTGCTGCGCCAGCCACGTTGCGACGTAAGGCGCCAGCGATGCTCCGAGGATGCCCGCGAGATTGAAGGTCAGCGAAGCGCCTGTGTAGCGCACTGCCGTCGGAAACAGGGCGGCGAGGGCTGTCCCCAGAGGACCGTACGCGAACCCCATGATTGCCAGTCCCAACGACAGAAAAGCCAGCACGCCGAAGGCGTTGCCCGAACCGAACAGCGGCTCGAGAATCAAGCCGAAGACAATGATCGCCACGGTTGCCCAGACCAGCATCGTCCGGTTGCCGAACCGGTCAGCCATGACTGCCGAGAGCGGGATCGTCAGTGCGAAGAACAGCACGCCGATCATCTGCAGGATCAGGAATTCCTCGCGCGAGTAATGCAGCGCCGAGGTACCCCAGCTCAAGGCGAACACGGTCATCAGATAAAACACCACAAACGCGGAGATCGCCGCGCAAGTCCCCAGCACCAGGATGCGCGGGTGATTCTTGAATACCGTCAGCATTGGCACCTGCACACGCTCCTGCTTTTCGATTGTGCGCTGGAATGCCGGAGTTTCAGACAAGCGCAGGCGTACGTAGAGCCCAACGAACACCAGCAGGGAGCTCACCAGGAATGGAATGCGCCAACCCCAGGCGAATAGTTCGGCATCGCTGAGCAAATGCGTCAACAGCAGGAATATTCCGGTCGAAAACACGAAGCCTATGGGAGCACCGAGCTGCGGAAACATTCCGTACCAGGCATGTTTGCCCGGCGGCGCGTTCTCGGTTGCGAGCAGTACCGCCCCGCCCCATTCGCCGCCGAGACCCAGCCCTTGCCCCAGCCGGCACAGGGACAGCAACAGCGGCGCAAAGACGCCTATCGATGCATACGTTGGCAACAAGCCGATGGCCACAGTCGACAGTCCCATGGTCAACAACGCGGCCACCAGCGTCGCCTTGCGCCCGATGCGATCGCCGAAGTGCCCGAACAGCGCCGACCCGACCGGCCGCGCGAAAAACGCGAGCGCAAAGGTAGCCAGCGATTGCAGCTTCGCCGAGGCCGGATCGCCCTCCGGAAAGAACAACGCCGGAAAAACCAGCACCGCGGCCGTGGCGTAGATATAGAAATCGAAGAACTCGATCGTCGTACCGATCAGACTGGCGAACAGGATTCGCCGTGGCGAGTTGCCCGGGGCACTCGCGGCCGTCGCATTTTTCATTGTTGTCCTTGCCGATAGGAACAGAACCGCAGAACAGCGGATTCTGGCACGACTGGTCGCTGCGCCAGCGCATTTGTAATGTTATCTCCGTGTCGCCGCGCTCGGGGGCAGAGCAACACACCTCACCGGAATCGGCACCGGGTCGCAAGACTGGCAGGGCGCCAGGCTGCTCGTGCGAATCCGGCAATTCCACTATTCTCCAGAGCTCGGCAAGGCCGACAAGTTCTCGCCAAGGTTGGCTTGTTTCCCGATCCGCGACGCGAGTGTCCAGAATCGATGTGAGCAACAACGCTGCAGCCCCCGCCGCCCTGCAACTGAGCCATCACGAGAGCTCCTGCAGCGCGATTCTTCGCGAATACCTGGCGATCCTGCTGCAGGAAACCGGCCTGCACGCCGCCGCGCGCAACTTGCGCGCCAGGCCATTACGGAAGTTCGCGGGGCCGGCGACTACCGCGAATTCCGACGCTAGCCTGCGATTCGCAGCGGACGCTGAGCCGCCCTCGACACCCGCTCAACGACCGTTCAGCACGGCGGCAGGGATCATGCCCTCGCTCATCGTCGACTCGGACACGGAACGGCATCTGCAATTTTCACCGGATGCCCTGCAGAGCCGCATGCGGTTGGACGATCCCTATGCGCTGATCGCACCGTATACGCGCCAGATGATGTCGTTCCTGCTGTTCAATCCGGATCCGGCGGACATCCTGATGATTGGCCTGGGCGGCGGTTCGCTTGCCAAATTCTGTTAC
The DNA here is from genome assembly GCA_036498785.1 of Steroidobacteraceae bacterium. GTDB lineage: Bacteria > Pseudomonadota > Gammaproteobacteria > Steroidobacterales > Steroidobacteraceae > Steroidobacter. The sequence continues at coordinate 81,772 of DASYEW010000021.1, forward strand.
CGGCACTTGCCGAACGCACGAATCACGGTGATCGAGATCGACGCACGAGTGATTGCGTTGCGCGATTCGTTCTACGTTCCGGCGGACGACGATCGCTTCCGCGTGATCCACGACGACGGTGTGAAATACCTGGCGCGGCTGCAGGACCGGTTCGACGCCATCCTGGTCGACGCTTATGACGAAACCGGCGTGGCGCCCTCGCTGGCCGCCGAGAATTTTTTCCCCGACGCCGCACGCAGCCTGAAGCCGGACGGCGTTCTCATCATGAATCTGCACGGCGACCCGGAAATATTCACCACGCACCTCAAGGAAGTACGCATTCCCTTCAACGGCCGTGCGCTGCTGGTCTCAGTGGCATCCGGCGACAACGCCCTGTTGTGCACCTTCGGAGCAAACGCGACACCGCCGTGCGCGCGCCACCTGTTCTTGCGTGCACGTTACCTGCAGTCGAAACTCAACCTGCACTTTCGCAGCTATCTGCAGCGTATGCGCGATGGCATTACGCTTTGAAACGGGTGACGGGTGACGGGTGACGGGTGACGGGTGACGGGTGACGGCAATAGGCTCGAGCGGCTAGTTGCCGCGGTCAAGCCTCTTCCCCGTCACCCGTCACTCGTCACCGCTCTTATCACTTGATCGTTAGACACTCACACTACCTTTCCCCCAACCACCCTCCTGAACGCCACATCTCCACTGGGCGCCGCATCGAATTCCTGCGCGTAACGCTGGCCGGCGTAAACCGCATGAGCAATCAAACCGGGCGCGAGACAGTCGCCGATGGGTGTGACCGCTTCGATTCCTGCATCCCCCCACGCACCTTCGCGTGTTGCCAGTTCCTGCTGCAATTCGTCATTCGGCAGTCGCGAGGTAATGGTGACCAACGAGGCACAACTGACACGTTGTTCTCGATCGCTATACACGCAACTCAGTGTCGCCCCGTCGGGTCGCATCTCCAGCAGATTGTGGGCAGTGATGATCTGCACATCGAGTGCTCGCAGGCGTTTCTGAATGTGGCGAAACTCCTGTGTGTTCGTCGTCCACGACGCGACTGCGTCATCCGGAGACACGTAGATCACTGCGCGCCCTGCGGCGCACAACAGCTCGGCAAGAACACTGCCAAGGTAAAACGAGTCGTCATCGAATAGCAGCACGGGGCCATCGGGCATGACGCCGCGCATCAGGTCATCCGGCGTAAAGACATTCGCCCCGTCCAGACCGGGAACAGGCATACCGTTGCTGCGACCGAAACCGTCCCTGCGCCAATGGCAACCGGTCGCCAGCACGACGTGCTGCGCATCGAAGCCGAGAACATCGTCCGCAGTGAGCTTGTTTTCACGATAGATCGCCACGTTCGGCATCTTGTTGATCTGCGACAAGCGCCAGTCACGCACTCGTGCCCATTCAGCCAGACCGGGAAGTCGCGATTCAAAATTGACCCGGCCGCCAGGATCACGGCCTGCTTCGGCAAGATGCACTTCGTACCCGCGCTGTCCCAGGGCACGTGCCGCTTCCAGTCCGGCTGGCCCAGCACCTACAACGAGAACGCACCGGTCGCTACGCTTTGCCGCGATTCGATCCGGATGCCAGCCCTTGCGCCATTCCTCGCCCATCGTCGGATTCTGCGTGCAGCGTATCGGCGTACTGGTCATATCGCCGGAGATGCAGATGTTGCAACCGATGCATTCGCGAATGTCTTCGCCCCGCCCCGTCTCGATCTTCTTCGGCAGGAACGGATCGGCAATCGAAGGCCGCGCCGCACCGATGAAATCGAGGACGCCGCGGCGGATCTGGCTGACCATGGTGTCAGGCGAAGTAAACCGGCCGACGCCGACGACCGGCTTGCTGGTGACCTGTTTGACCCAGTGCGTGAAAGGCTCCTGAAATCCCTCCCGCGCAAAACGCGATGTCTGCGAGTCCATATACCAGGCGGCGATGTTGACGTCCCACAGGTCCGGCAGGTCGGCAAGCAAATGCACGATCTCCCGCGCCTCACTCTCACGCACTCCGCCTTCGCCCTGGAACTCTTCGGTCGCAAACCGTAGCGCGACGGCACATTTGTCGCCGACCGCGTCCTTGGTATCTTCGATCAGCTCGCGCAATAGCCTGACGCGATTCTCCAGCGAACCACCGTACTCATCGGTGCGCTGGTTACGCCGTGTTTGCAGAAAGTGCATCGCCAGAGACAGGTCGTGCGCCGCGTACACGTAAACGATGTCGAATCCGGCGCGCTTCGACCTGAGCGCCGCATCCCGATGCCAGCGGCGGTAATCGCGGATATCCCGCAACGTCATCGCGCGCGCCTGATGCGGATAGCCGTACTTCAATGGCTGATGCGACGGCGCGAGCGCGACCTCGCGCGAGTATCCGTTCGACGAAGTCGGCCCATTGTGGGTCAGCTCGATTGCCGCGAGCGCGCCATGCGCATGCACCTTCTCGCACATCAACGCGAGCGCCGGAATATCGTGGTCGTCCCACAACCTCGCTTCCACATACGGCGCGATATCGCCGCTCGGATGAATCTCGCACTCCTCAGTGCTGACAACAGCCCAGCCACCCTCCGCCTTCACCTCGCGCATCGCCGCGTGGGCCTGTGGCATCGCATGGCCCATGCCATTGCAATGAGGCACCTGATAAAACCGATTCTTCGCCGTAACAGGACCAATGCGAACCGGCTCAAAGAGGATGTCGTAACGGGAGTCTCGGATCATGTCTGGAGTATCTTTTGCCATGAATGCGAATACTGAGAATACAGGATGCCGAGATCCGATCGATCAGGCTCTGTGCAAGTCTCAGCGACGCGATTTCCGCCAGGAACTATTTTTGGGGACGCCGTGAATCCGTCCCTTGAGGCTCGAACGAAAACGTCCCTGTTTTCGACAGCCCCAAAAATAATTCCTGGCGGAAATCGCTCAACCGCGGCCGGCGGCGTTGATTTTCCGAAAAGCGACCTGCCACACCGGCAAGAACTGCCCAAGGCGCGCCCTAAAGCGCATGGCAAGCAGACGGATTCGATGCTTCTTCCGCCCGTCCTAGCTGGAAGGCGCCGATTCAATCGCAACGGCCGATTTACGCCGGGTCAGCCAATAAATCGGCAGGCCGGCGAACATCAATGCAAAACCCCACAACACTGCTTCGCGGCCAGCGCCAACCATTGCCCAGAGCGTATAGATGGAGCCGAGCAACGCTGCGGTTGCCAACATGCGGAAACTCCAGCCCTGCGTGCCGAGTTCGCCTCGATAGGCGAGCTTGATGGCCGCGAGCGAGCAGACCAGGTACACGAACAGGTTCGCGCTGGTGGCTATCAGGACCATGAAGGTGAATACCTGCACCATGGTCCTGCTGTAGTTCGCCAGGACGACCAGGGTGACCAATGCGCCGGTAAATATCAGCGCGAACATCGGTGTACCGAAACGCGATTCGCGTGCGAACGCTGACGGGAATGCGCCGTTGATCGCCATGGCCCGCGGCATCTCCGCCTGCACCAGAACCCAGCCGTTGAGGCAACCTATGCCGCTGATGACGACGAATAGCGTCAGCCACCAGGCCGCCGAGTCACCCCACCACAGGCGCGCCACATCCGCGAAGGGAGCGTTCGACTGGGCGAGTTGCGACGCGGGAAGCGCCAATTGCACTGCCATGCACGCGATCACATACACCACCGCCGTGAGCAGTGTGCCGATGATGATTGCTCTCGGCAGCACCACTTCTGCATTGCGCACGCGGTCCGCAGGAACCGTTGCGGATTCGAAGCCCAACAATGCCCATAACGTCAAGGTCGCCGCAGCGGTGACCGAGTCCAACTGGAACGGCGCCGCCGACGCAGCCGCAAGCCGACCGTCGGCGAGCTGCACGGCGCCGAACAGCGCAACCGCAATCAGCGGCAGAAGCTTCAGGCCGGTCGTGATGAGCTGCACGAACCCCGCCATGCGCAGCCCAAGACAGTTGATCGCAGTCAGAGTCCACAGGACACCCAGGGTGACGTAGGGTGCGGCTGCGTCGCCATTTACACTTGGGAACAACGAAAGCAGGTAACTCACGCTGCCCGTAGCAATGGCCGCGCTGCCAACCCAGACCGACACCCAATAGCTCCAGGCGACCAGGAACCCGGCGCCCCGGCCGAAGGCCATTCGAGTGAACACGTAAGGACCGCCCGCATGCGGCAACGCGCGGCTCAAAGAGGCGAACACATACGCGAGCAGGAGCGCGCCGGCGGCCGTCAACAGCCAGCCCCACAGACTATTCGTCCCATAGGGAGCCAACGAGGCCGGCAGGAGGAAGACACCTGAACCGATCATATTGCCGACCACGAGCGCCAGACAGATCCAGAAGCCGAACGGCTTGTTGTTGTTATCGGTTGTCATGGCAACGGTGTGACCGGGTTACCGAGCTGCGGTCAGGATTCGCGCCTTGCCTGCTGCTGTCAACAGCCAACCGTCTACAATCGGTCCATGAGCAAACTATTCCTTGCCTTGGTCCCGGTCGTGCTGCTCCTGCCGCACGGCAATGCTTCTGCCGCCGAGCCGCGCGCCCGCGATCTCGGTATACCTTTTGACGGTGCACCCGGACCGCACAATGCCGTCACCGACGTCGCCGGTGTAGCGGTTGGGTATTCAACGCTGAACGAAGGCTCCGGTGAGCACGCTATCCGCACCGGGGTGACGGCCATCCTGCCTCGCGGCGCAGCCAGCATCGACAAGCCCGTGTTTGCCGGCGTGTTCAGCCTGAATGGCAACGGCGAAATGACCGGCACGCACTGGATCGAGGAATCCGGCTTCCTCGAAGGGCCGGTGCTGATCACCAATACTCACAGTGTCGGCATCGTCCGCGACGCAGCCATCCAATGGCGGGTCCGGCGAGGAAAGCCAGACGCCTCCGGCTACTGGTGGTCGCTGCCGGTAGTCGCCGAAACCTGGGATGGCGACTTGAACGACATCAACGGCTTTCACATCAAGCCTGAGCACGTGTTCGCCGCGCTCGACGGCGCGCGCTCGGGAGCAATCGCCGAAGGCAATGTCGGCGGCGGTACCGGCATGATCTGCCATGAGTACAAATGCGGCACCGGCACCAGTTCGCGAGTCGTCCATATCGGGGACACGCCGTACGTCGTCGGCGCGCTCGTCCAGGCAAATTACGGCGTGCGCGACGAATTGCGCGTTGCAGGTGTGCCGGTGGGACAACTCATGCGCAATCCGGGTAAGAGCAGCAAACGCGACCAGGGATCCATCATCATCGTCATTGCGACCGATGCCCCTTTGCTGCCGCACCAGCTCAAGCGCATCGCCCGTCGCGCCGCCATGGGACTCGCTCGTAATGGCAGCTATGCCGGTAACGGCTCGGGCGATATTTTCCTGGCGTTCTCAACCGCAAACGAAGGTGCCAGTCAGGTTGCGACCACCACCGTAAAAGCACTGGGCAACGAACAGATGGATGCCCTGTTCCTCGCCACGGTGCAAGCAGTAGAAGAAAGCATCATCAACGCGATGATCGCAGCCCGAACCATGACCGGCGTGAATGGCACGACGGTACCGGCGATAGACCATGACGAGTTGCTGCGCGTTCTGCGCCAGCAACGTCGGTTGTTGCAGCAACCTTAGACCGGAGCAGCACCAGCGGGACCAGAGCCCTGCTCTTACTCCACCACGGTCTGCGATTGTTCGCGCATGTATTGCGCAAGATAGTAAAACGAAGCAATGGCTTTGCCCGTGTTACCTGAACCCTTCCAGCCGCCGAAGGGCTGATAACCTGGCCACGCGCCGGTCGTCGCTCCCTGGGCGCGATTGGCATAGGTCACGCCCACTTCGATGTGATCGAGAAAGTAACCGACCTCTTCTGTCGACCCATAGATACCCGCGGTCAAGCCCAGGTCCGAATCGTTCGCATGCCGGACCCCTTCGCGCAGATCACTGACCCGATGCAGTAGCAGGATGGGCAGGAACATCTCCTCGCGCCACAGCGGGTGCTCGTGCAACACCTCCGCAACGGTCGGCGCGACGTAGTAGCCGCGAGCGTATTCGCCTCCTGTCAGCGTATCGCCACCGCTCCAGAACTTCGCGCCGGCAGCACCCAGCTGTTCGCAATAGGCACCGAATTTTCGTTGCGCCTGCTCGCTGATGACGGGACCGAACCATTTTTCCGCACGCGTCGGATCGCCGATACCCAGCGCCGCGATCCTTGCCTGCAGCTTTTCGATCAAAGCATCCGCCACCGATTCCTCGACATACAGGCGCGACAGCGCAGAGCATTTCTGTCCGCCCATGCCGAAAGCACTGCGAACGATGCCCGCTGCCGCACGCTCCAGATCCGCGTTGGCAGTTACGACGCACGCATTCTTGCCGCCCATCTCGACCACACAAGGTTTTGGATAGCGACCCGCACCGAGCGTCTTCACGATGCTCATGCCCACATCGTACGAGCCCGTGAATGTCACTCCAGCCGTCAGAGGATGCCGGACCAGCGCATCGCCGATAGCCGAGCCCGGCCCGCTCAGATAGTTGAATACACCGGCCGGAAGACCGGCGTCGCGAATGCAGTCCGCGAGCAGTCGCCCCGCCCACGGAGTTTCGCTCGCACCTTTCAGAACCACAGTGTTGCCGGTCACCAGTGCAGCAGCCACGGGACCACCAGCCAACGCCAGCGGGAAGTTGAACGGCGTGATCACGACCCATACGCCATACGGTTTCATGATGCTGCGATTGCGTGAAACGGCATTGGGAAGCGGATCGTTCGGCAGCGCGTGGTCGAAATTCCCCTGCCGTTCGAAGTCATCGCAATAGACAGTGAAGAAATCCGCAGTCTCCTGCGTCTCGCCAAGCGCTTCCATGCGGTTCTTGCCAACCTCCAGGCTCAATGCCGCTGCGATGCGATAGACGCGCTCTTCGAGCAGTTGGGCAACCCGGCGCAGCAATCGGATACGCTCGGCAGCCGGCGTGGCACGCCATTGCGGAAAAGCCTCCGCCGCCACCTGCATAGCCCGATCGACGTCGGCCGCAGTGGCCTGCGCGAAAGAGCCGAGTAGCCATTCGCTATCGATAGGGCTGCGCTTTTCCCGGTAGCTCGCGGTTGCCACCTCCTTGGCATCGATATGCAAGCCGTGCCGCTGATTCAAACCGCCTTTGACATCCTGCAGCGCCGCATCGAACTGCGCATGCATCTGCGGCGGCGGATCGAACATCGTCGAATAGGTGAGCTTGAACATGTCGATGGTCCTGCGTGGATTGCTTTACGCCTGACTATTCCCGCGCGGCAACGTCGAAGCCGTTCGACGTCAGCAGCGCGGCCTGCAACTCTCCGATCAACCTGTCGAGCAGCGACACGGCGTCCTGCAATTCATCCTCTTCGATAACCAGCGGCGGAGCAATCAGTATCAGGTTGCCGCGAATCGCAAACGACACGTCCGCAGCCAGCGCATCCTTAACCAGCCGTTGCAAGGTCGGATGAACATCCGGCCACGCACTGGGCGGCTGCCTGGTGGCGCGATCCCGTACCAGCTCTATCACTGCGAACAACCCATCCCCGCCGCGAACCTCACCAATGACCGCGTGCTTCGCCTGCAGTCGCCTCAGGTCCGCGAACAGCTTCGCGCCCAGTGTCCGCGAGCGCTCGATCAGTCGTTCATTCTCATAGCTCTCGATGGCGGCAACACCAGCTGCACAAGACAGCGGGTGACCGCAATACGTCAGCCCCGTATATAGCATCTCGTGTTCGATCTTCGCGGCGACGGCCGCGGAAAGAACCACTGCTCCCAGAGGCAAGTGTCCGCCCGTCAGGCCCTTTGCCAACGTCATCATGTCGGGGCGACCATCCTCGCCATACTTTTGCCACGCAAACCACTGTCCGCAACGCCCGAAGCCGCTCATTACTTCATCAGCGATGAGATAGACGTCTCGTTGCCGGGTGTACTCTCGCAGCAATGGCCAGTAACTGGGTGGCGCCACAATACCGTTGGTACCTGCGTTCGGTTCCATCATCACAGCAGCAATGTCCGGCGCACCATGTACATCGATCAGGTCGGCAATCCGGCGCGCGCTACGTTCACCGCATTCCGTATCGTTCTCGCTATCGAAAGGACATCGGTATGCGTACGGTGGCGGTGCGTGCAGAACTCCAAAAGCATCTGCATCGACCTGCCCCTGGGTTCGACTGTCTCCCGACAACGCCATCGTCGCGTAGCTTGCGCCGTGATAGGAACGGTCGCGAGTAACGATCTTGCCACGCACTTTGCTGCTGGCCTGGCGTGCAAATTTCACGGCATTTTCGTTTGCGTCCGCTCCCGCCAGCGTGAAGAACACCCGCCCGCCATCGAACCCCGACTTCTCCAATAGCAACCCGGCGAGATGAGCGCGCGGCTGCGCTCCCCAACTGCTTGTAACGAAGCACAGTTGCTGCGCTTGCCGCCTGATCGCCTCAACCACGTGCGGATGCTGATGCCCGAGGTTGCTGCACTCGGCCAGGCTGCTCATATCGAGAATGCTGCGGCCATCTTCGGTGTGGATACGTGCACCCGCACCGCCGACGATTGTGGGTGCAGACCATTCGGACTGCCGGCACCAGCTATGGAGGACGATTTGTCGTTCGTTGTGATTCATGATCAGCGTTACTGTTTCTGCGCCTTGCCCGCGTACACTGCCCTGGCAGCGCGCAAGTATTCCAGCGTAGCTTGTTTCTCGCGAGCATCGTTGTAATCCAGGCGGGCATCCGCCGCGCTGATGACGCGATCCATCCATTGCACGAAATAGGCACCATCCTGCGGCGACTGCGGAGCCTTGCCGGCAACCTCAACATAGATCGGGCTGGTAGTTGCGTACGGATACAAGTCGAATATCAGCGGATCGGCACCCTCATTCCACGCACGCAACACCAGCCAGCCGCTGTCTCGTATCGTGATGTCACCTTCCATGTTCGCCACGGTTCGATCTTTGCCGAACCGATATGCCGCGACGACCCGGCCGTTGTGCACGATCTCCAGGTGATCGATGGCAACCGGCGAACGTAACGCCGCACGATAGTGCACGGTCTCGCCTTCCACAGGCAGAGTCAGCGTATCGCCGGGATTGCGCTGCTCAACCTGCAATGCCAGTTGCGGCCCATTACTCGCCACCGTTCGTCCATTCTTCAAGGCGAGCTGTAACTCCGCCGCGTCAGTACTGCCGCTGCTGTGCAGATACACCCGGTTCATCCCGATCGGCCCGCGCAGGCTGGCGTAGTTCGCCATTGCATCCGTGCCCGAACCGGTCGGCAGGTGCATGCCGAGATTCAGCAGCCGATACCACACGGCTGCCGTTGCTTTGTGATCGGAGAAGCCAACCACCTCGAGATAGTCGACCTTTCCCATCGCGACGTCGGCGGGTAAAGCATGCGTGAGCGATTTCTCCTGCAGCGGAACGATCTCCCAGTCATACGGATGAACGTAACCGACGAGCGCGCCCTGCTCGTGCGCGAGGTCGGCTATGACACCGTTGTACGGATAAGGCGACGCCAGCGCACTGTGCTGATAAGCACTGAATCCTGGTGTCAGATAGTGATCGTTCAGCCCAAGCAAGCCCATGTGTCCCCAGAAACTGGTGTGGTACTCCTGTGCCTGGAAAATCGTGACTCCGGCCTGCCGGTATGTAGCGTCGTTGAAGTGCGCGATGTCGGGAACCCGCTGCTCCTTGTTGACGATGGTGTTGTAGATGACATCGAGACCCTCGGCACGCGACTGCTGTGCCAGCGTCTCAAGGTTGTGTCGATAGTGACCGCCATAGTTCATGTGGACGTGCAGATCGGCTGTCACCGCCCGCGGCGCCCAATCCGGTAGCACAAGCGCCTTCAGCTTGAACTCGGCGACAGCCGGCTTGCCTTGCTCCACGCGCACCGCCCGCCGGACGGGCAGATAACCCTGGCCGTGCCATGCTGTGATCTTCGCCTCTCCTTGAGGCAGCAACACCGTGCATTCGCTCATGCAATGAAAATAACGCGTCTCCTCATGCTGGCGCTGCGGATCGAAGCCGTCGTCGGCGTGCACCCAGTGATCGTCCGGTCCATAGGAGCGCAGGTCGCTGCCGACCACACTGAAGCGAGCAGGCATGGCCTGCCCTTGTTCATCGGTCGCCCGCACGCGCACCGGCACCATTGCCTGCCGATACTGTCGCTGACGAGCCTCGATGCGCGTGCGCTTACCGCCAACGACCTCCTGCACCCACAGCGAGGTGTTGCCGCCCTCGTTGCTGATATAGGCGACCCGTCGCCCGTCCGGCGACCAGCGTGCTTGAGTGATGTCGAAATCGCCAAACGTCAGTGGCAACGTCGCATCGCCATCGAGCGTGGTCATCCATAGCTGATGCCACTGCCGCCCCTGGTAGCTGCTGTATAAAACCCGATGACCATCCGGCGCGACCTCCGGCTGAGCGCGCCAACTCGTCTCCTCATTGATGAAACAGCGCGGCTCCGCGCCACTCCCCGGAACGGCGACGCAAATGCTGCCGCTACCGTAGGCAATTTCGTGATTGGAAACAAAGACCAATTGCTTGCCATCGGGTGTCCATGAAGGATTGATGGCATGGTCATGCACCGAATAGTAGTAGCGCGCGATGGCGCTCTGACGAGCCGGCACCGCCGGCCTCAACGCTCCGAGCGTATCCCCATCGAGCGTTGCTACGAACAGATTGAAATGCCCACTACCCGCAGTCGATACGAACGCCAGTTGCCGCCCGTCCGGTGAGTAGCGCGGCTGCAGATTGACCGCACTACCTGTCGTCAGCTGCACTTCCCTGCGCGCCTGCAGATCCAGCTGCCACAACTCGATGGCATTGCGATCGTGACGCACGAACACGACATGTCGCCCATCCGACGACCAGTCCGGCTGATAGTCATAGCCGGGCCCATGCGTCAGCTCCTCCGCTCGATCAATTACCCCGTCACTGACGCCGCCATCGCCGACCCGCTGCAACCATAACGAGCCCGCCATGCTATAGATGAGCGACTGCCCGTCCGGAGAAAAATCCACGCTCGATGGACCGCTGGTGAGCTGCGGCAGGAACATCTCGCGGAAGTAGTACGCGTGCGGCAGGTCGATCTGTTTGAGCACCGCCTCCCGCTCCGCCAGCGCCGGCAATGAGGCCAGCACGGCAACCAGCGCACACACAAAAGCAACGGCGCGTTGATTCATTTTATTGTTCCTGCTCCACGAGCCCATCGAATCCACCGACGCTCCTGTCGTCAGAAGCTTTTCTCAGGGCTGTCGAAAACAGGACGTTTTCGTCAGAGCCTCCAGCAACTGTCTTGTCATCAAGCCTTGGCAGCACGCTCGGGATCCCAGCTGCGACCCTCCTTGAGCATCACATTGAGGATGGTCAGCAGCTTGCGCATGCAGGCCACCAACGCCACCTTCTTGCGCTTGCCTGCTCGCAGCAACCGCTCGTAGAACACCCGCAACACCGGGTTATGCCTGCAACCCACGAGC
>DASYEW010000022.1:0-18007 GCA_036498785.1 Steroidobacteraceae bacterium
GCGATCGCACAATTGCAAAGTGCGAACCGGTCTTTGCACGAACTGACCGAGCTGCCGGAAGTGTCGGAGACGGTATTGGGCATTGCGAGCGTTGCCGACCCGGAACGACCGGTGCAAGTGGCCGACCTGACCCGGATCTTCGGTGCCGACGTCAGCTCGCAGCATCACAGCTTCGCTCACCGCCCCTCGTGGGGCACTCTTGCCGCTTTCGCCGCTGCGATCGTGGGGTTGGTGGCGTTCTGGAAGTTCACGCCGCTCGGCCACATGCTCAACGCACGCCAGGTCGCTGCATGGGCGCGCGAAACCGGTGATCGATGGTGGGCGCCGCTCGCGGCAATTGCTGCGTACACGCCGGCGGCCTTCACGATGTTCCCGCGGCCGCTGATCACGCTGTTCTGCGTGGTCGCGTTCGGTCCGTGGCTGGGTTTTATATACGCGATGCTCGGTATCGAGATTTCCGCATGGGTGACGTTCTTTGTCGGCACGCGCATGAATCGGGATTCGATCAGGCGCGTGGCGGGGCAGCACTTGAACAACGTTGTTCAGGTGCTGCGCCGACGTGGTCTGATCGCGATGACCGCGTTGCGCCTGGTACCGCTGGCGCCGTTCGGAGTGGAGGGCATCGTTGCTGGCGCGGTGCGGGTGAAGTTGTGGGAGTTCATGCTGGGTACGGCCATCGGCATCCTGCCTGGAACGCTTGCGGCCACGGTATTCGGCAATCAGGTGCAAACGGCACTGGATGATCCGTCACAGACCAATTACTGGCTCATAAGCGCCGTAGTTGTTGTGATGGCCGTTGCAACCCTGCTGGTGAGGCGCTGGTTGATGAAGTCTGCGGACGCGATCAAGCCGAAGCGCCGAGCCGCTCGCCCCGATGTTGGCAGCGCTCGCGTCGCATAACGACGCGGCAGATCGACTCGATGTCGTCCTATCCTCCGCTGTCGCCAGGCCACATCGGTATCGCCTCCTACAATATTCACAGCGCCATCGGCCTGGATGGGCAGCGTAGTTCGGAGCGTATCGCGCGCGTCCTCAAAGAACTCGACTGCGATATCTACGCGCTGCAGGAGGTCGACAACCAGCCAGGAGAGCACGAAGAGTCCCTGCAGCTGGAGCATTTCGCCCGCGCCTTGAACATGACCGCGGTGCCTGGCCTGCGCATCGTCCGCAAGACCGGTGAATACGGCAACGCCATCCTGACCCGTCTGCCGGTCATCAACGTACGGCGTCACGATCTGAGTCATTCATGGTTCGAACCGCGCGGCGCGATCGACGTACAGCTCGACTTGAATGGCACCACGCTACGCGTCATCGCTGCTCACCTGGGGTTGCGACGTTCGGAGCGCCGCCAGCAATGGCAAAGGCTCATGGTTGCGCTTGGCGAAGCGCCGCCGGAGATGCCGACGATACTGCTCGGTGACATGAATGAGTGGTATCGGCCCGCAGCGACCCTGGCCGAGGCGCATAAAGTATTCGGCGAACCGCCCGCGCCTGCGGCCTTTCCGTCTTTCGCTCCGTGTCTCGCCCTGACGAGAATCTGGGTTCGACCGCGGCAGGCGCTCGTAGCGGTGCAGGTGCATCGTAGCGAGACGGCTCGTCGCGCGTCGGATCACCTGGCGGTGCGGGCTCTGATCGATGCGAAGCGACTGTGAGGAGTGGCCACTTTGATTGACCGTTTGCGGTGAACTTGTATCTTGCCGTTCGTGGCGAGCCTGTATGTTGCTGTTCGTGGTGAGCCTGTACCTCGCCGTTCGTGGTGAGCCTGTCGAACCATGAATCCGCACGTTCTCGGCTTCTCAGCTATGTGCGGCGAGGATCCTGCTCTTGCTGGTCGCGTATTCTTCTTCCGATAGCACCTTCAACTCGCGCAGCCGATGATGTTCGCGCATCTCATCGCGTAGCCACTGTGGTTTGGGTTGCGGTCGCCCGAGTTTCGCCGCGTTGATGCTCTTGATCATTTCGACGAAGAAGCGCTTGCCTGTTTTGGCGCTGCCGATGCCGCCCAGGATGCTGACCAGGGTCGCGCCGCCATGCACGCTGATGAAATCCAGCGACTCGGTGGTGCGTCGCAGGAATGAGAATACGGCGATGCCGGTAGCCACCGCACAGCTCACGGTGACGAGCAAGGGTGTCGCGAGCGCACCGCCGGCCGAAGTTGCTGTCCACCACATCGCCGCAGCGGTCGCCAGGAACAACACGATGGCCACTGCGAGCCAGTTCCAGGCCACATGCCGCACACGCACGGGTCTGGCATCGACAAATCGCAGGTCCAGCACGTACTTCTTCATCGTGGCCTTGGGCCGTTCGCTTTTTACCGCGAGATAGTGGTCTGCGAGGATGGAGATCTCGGTGCGACAGCCGCGCAGTTTGCTGCCGAGGCGAAAGGTCGAACGCACCGCGCGATGCGGCGGGCGGGAAGGTGCCAGCGCGGCCTCGGGCTCCGCTTCAATCGAGATGTGCTCCGATCTCGGTGCGATTTCGATCCGTGGCGTCGCTGGCTGGAGTGCTGTGGCGTGCGCGTTCACTCGGCATCCCTCGCGAGGGGTGGATCACGTAGCGGTCGATACTGCGGCTCGTGAGAACCAGCAGCGGTCTCGATGCTAGGAGGGAAGCCGGGAAGGATGCGAGAACTACGTCACACTCGTTCCGCAGTCGGTGTGTCGCCATGGGTGGAACTCAGCAAGTCCCTGATGCGTCGGGCCGGTGGTTCGCGGAATGTTAAATCGGCCCCGCTCAAGGACAGGCCGGCGCGAGCGGATCCTTATCAACCACCGGCGCCGTTGATATTGATGAAACGCAGGAACTCGGCCCGGGTGCGGGCATCATCGCGGAAATCGCCGAGCATTTTGCTCGTTACCATCGACACACCGCGTTTGTGTACGCCGCGAGTAGTCATGCACTGGTGCGACGCATCGATCACCACGGCGACGCCGCGGGGATGCAGAACATCGTCGATGCAGCGCGCGATCTGAGCTGTGAGTTTCTCCTGCACCTGAAAACGGCGAGCGTACCCGTCGACGACACGGGCGAGCTTGCTGATGCCAACGACCTTGTTGGTGGGCAGGTAACCCACATGTGCGCGACCGATGATCGGCGCCATGTGATGTTCGCAGTGCGATTCGAACTCGATCCCGCGCAGCACGATCATTTCATCGTAGCCTTCGACCTCCTCGAAAGTACGACGCAGGTAATCGGCCGGATCGCTCAGGTAGCCGGAAAACCAGTCCCGATAGGCGCGTACCACGCGAGTCGGGGTGTCGCGCAAGCCTTCGCGTTGCGGATCTTCGCCCGCCCAACGCAACAGCGTGCGCACCGCTTCTTCCGCCTCGGTGGCGGTCACCGGGATGAGATTGGTCCTGGCCGTTGCGGAGGCGGCGGACTTGGCGGGCGTGTTGCTGGTCTTCTTCTTGCGTGCCTTCATGGATCACCGCGATGGATAACTGCTGCAGGCGATGATACGCAGTTTGAAGGCGCGATGCGGCGGTCCCTAAATGGCGGATTCATTCGACCGGCAGTGCGCGACGCATGCTTAACAACGCCGTCGGTATTACTATCCATCTGGGTACCGTGGCTGGCGACCAGGGAGGAAGCGCGATGCGGTTATCTGCAATGACATCCGGAGGTGCCTGGCTGGCCCTCGTGCTGGCACAGGGCGCTGTCGCCGAAGTTGTGAGTGCGACGCCGGCAGGGTTCAGCATTCGCCACGTTGTCGAAGCTCCCAATGTTTCGCCGCCGACGGTATGGGCGGCCCTGGCGGACGTCGCCAAATGGTGGGATCCGGAACATACATTCTCCGGCGACGCGCGCAATTTGAGTCTCGATGCCGTGGTGCGCGGCTGTTTCTGCGAGAGGACGGGTCTGTACGCCGGAGTCGAGCATGCGCATGTGGTGTACGCCCAGCCGCCGAAAACGCTGCGGCTGGCGGGCGCGCTGGGGCCATTGCAGGAAGCCGGGGTTGCCGGATCCCTTACGTGGCAGATCGAAGCTGCCAGCGGCGGTTCCCGCATTACCGTCACCTACAACGTCGGGGGTTACGCGGACCGGCCACTGTCGGAATGGGCGCCGATCGTCGATGAAGTACTGGGCGTCCAGGTGAAGCGCTTCGGTCGCTTCGTCACCACCGGCAGTCCGGAAGCAGCAAAAGCCGGAAACTGAACCTGGCTCTTTTTGGAACTCCATTTTCGCCACGCACGTTGCGCTGAGTGGCGGCAGCAGAAAACCATTCCATGATCATTCGCAGACTCGCCATCGTCCTCTTCGCCCTGCTGGGGGCAGCGTGCCAGACCGTTCAGACCACCCGGCCCGGCGCCATCGGCGTCGAACGCAAACAGCAGATGCTGGTTTCCGAGGCGGAGGTAGAGAAGGGCGCGCAGCTTGCTTATCAGCAGGAGCTCGACAAGGCGCGCCAGCAAGGTGCGCTCAATGTGGACCGCAAGAGCTACGACCGCGTGCAGGCCATCTCGCAGAAGTTGATTCCGCAGACCACGGTATTTCGTCCCGATGCGGCGCAATGGAAATGGGAGGTCAACGTGCAAACCACCAAGGACGTGAATGCGTATTGCATGCCCGGCGGCAAGATCATGGTCTACACCGGCCTGATGGATCAGCTCAACGCTACCGACGCGGAACTCGCGGCTGTGATCGGTCACGAAATCGCCCATGCGTTGCGTGAGCATTCGCGCGAACGCATGTCCCGGGAATATGCAGAGCAGCTCGCGCTCGCCGGTCTTGCAATCGCCACCGGTGCCGGCGAAACGACCATGCAACTGGCGAATCAAGTGGCTTCGGTGACGTTCACCCTGCCGCACAGCCGCGAGCAGGAAGCCGAGGCTGATCGTATCGGCCTGGAACTCATGGCTCGCGCCGGCTACGACCCCAATGCGGCCGTGGTGCTATGGCAAAAAATGGCGAAGCTCGACGCTAGCGGCCCCGAATTCCTCAGCACCCACCCCTCCAGCGATTCGCGAATCCGCGACCTGCAGGCCAATGTGCCGAAGGTGATGGGGTTGTATAGGGCGAAGGAGTGATGAAGGTGATGAAAGTGAAGTAAGTGATGCAGGCAAGCTAGAGCGCTGCGCCTCCGGCCTTTCATCACCGACATCACTTCCATCACCTTCATCACTTGTTTTATCACTTATTTCATCCCCACCAGCCCCACCACCATCAGCACCGCCAGCACGCCCAGTCCTGCAGCCAGCCACAGCACCCGCTGATGCAGCACCGTGACCAGTCGGGTGAGGGCGGCGAGCTGTTCGGCCATCTGGTTGATGAGCTCCGCCTGGCGGCGTTCGTTCTCTTCCAGTTGCGCAATGCGGGATTCCGCGGCGGTGTTGTCGTGCGTCAGCGCTCCGGCGGTTGCGGTCGGCGGCCGGCTGGTCTTACGCAGCAGTTCCCGCGATACATCGAGAATCGACGGAATCAATTGCACGATCTGTAGCCACGGCAGCGCCATTGGAGTCTCCGCAAGGATCAGTAGCTCGGCAGGGTAACAAACCGGGCGCTCGCACAGGCGATTGGGCGAATCCATAGCCGGGCCATTCGCCAGCAAAAAAGACCCACCCCCTTGCGGTGGCGGGGCTTCGGGGCGCTGTTGTGTGGCCGCAGCTATGTGCGGCTATGACTTGGGCCGTGCGGCGGCAGCGTACTCGGCCTTGTTCACGTAACCGTCTCCATTCGTGTCGAGTGCAGCGAAGTGATCGGCCACCA
This sequence comes from Steroidobacteraceae bacterium, assembly GCA_036498785.1. GTDB lineage: Bacteria > Pseudomonadota > Gammaproteobacteria > Steroidobacterales > Steroidobacteraceae > Steroidobacter. Next base: position 5,707 of record DASYEW010000022.1, read on the forward strand.
TTTTGTTGGCAGCGGCTTCGGTCCGGCTGATTTGCTGGTCCGCATTCTTGTCCAGTGAGTCGAAGGTTGCTGCCGTGGCGTTCTGGGCCGCGCCTTCGCCTCCAGCCATCGCGCTGGCGGACAACAGGGACGCGGCGACGACAGAAATGAATTTCGTCATGTCGGCTCCTCGATACCAGTAGGGATACCAATGGGCTGGAGAATGGGTGTGGGGAGAATCGGGCGCTCCGGAGGAAACCTCCCCCACAAGGCTGCCGACACGAGGCCGCACTCCGGGAGCACTCGCAATGAACGCTGTCGGCGCGGCAAGGTTCCGGAATACCGGCTGTCTGACGTCGTCAATCCCTTGACGATTCTTGCCAACCGGCGCGAAATCCGTGTGCGATGGTCGTGTCGCGTGCAAATAATTCCCGCTGACAACCCGATGGCTTCCCTATGAGTGTGCCGGCTTCGCTGCTGATTGTTGATGACGACCGCGAACTGGGCCAGATGCTGACCGAGTATCTGACCGGTGAGGGGTTCCAGGTATCGCTGGTGCGCGATGGGGCGGAGGCGCTGGAGCGCCTGAGTGAGTCGCATCCCTACGATCTGGTGATTCTCGATGTGATGCTGCCTTCGCTGAGCGGCTTCGAAGTGCTGCGTCGCTTGCGCCATACGCTGTCGGTTCCGGTGGTCATGCTCACCGCACATGGTGCCGACGTCGACCGCATCGTGGGCCTGGAGCTGGGTGCCGATGACTATCTTGCCAAGCCCTTCAACCCCCGCGAGCTGGTGGCGCGCGTGCGGGCGGTATTGCGGCGCTTTTCTGCGCGTGACACCGATGCCCCCAACAGTCCGGTGAGCGTCGGATCGATGCGGCTGGATCCGGCAACCTTCGATGTCACGCTTTCGGGCCATTCGGTGCGCCTGACGGGCACGGAGCTGCGACTGCTCGAAGTGCTGATGCGCGCAGTGGGGCAGGTGCAATCGCGCGAATCCCTGACCGAACGGGTGCTTGGCCGACGCCTGACTCCGTACGACCGCAGCATCGATACCCATGTCAGCAACCTGCGTCGCAAACTGGGCTTGGGTGAGAACGGTTTGCCGGAGATCCGCAGTATTCGCGGCGCGGGCTACGTGCTGATTGCCGCGGGCGAAGCGCGTGCCGAGGCACGTGCGTGAGAACGCTGTTCCTGCGGATCTTCCTGTCGTTCTGGGCGGCGATGCTGCTCGTGTTGTCCTCGACCGCGGCGGTTGCCTGGTATCGCTTCAACCAGGTGCAGAGCGTCACGATCCGCCAGCTCGCTGATGAGGCTGCGGCGCGGCTGTATGCGGGCGGTCCGGTGGCGCTGCGGGCCTGGATACCCGAGGCACAGCACAAATACCCCGGTCGCCCCATCTATATCGTCGACCAGACTGGCGAGGACATCCTCGGCCGGACTTTGCCCTCGCCGCTGGGGCGGTACGCGAAGCGGCTGAAGGATGCCGGGTTTCTCGGTGAAGACGTGCTGCCCAGCCGCAAGGAAGATCCGCTGCTGCTGACGCCTCTGTTCACCGATCGCGACGGCGTCGTTTACACCATCATGATCAATACTTCGGGGTGGCCGTTGAGCCTGCTGCTGGAGCGCGATGTGCGCCTGCTGGTGCTGGCATTTGCTCTGGTTATCAGTGGTGTGCTGTGCTGGTGGCTGGCGCGATACGTCAGCAAACCCGTAGTTCGCCTGCAGTCCAGCGCGCGGTCGCTGGCGGCGGGGAACCTGGATGCGCGGGTAGGTGAGGATTTCTCACGGCGCAGGGATGAATTGGGTGTGCTGGCTCGGGATTTCGACACGATGGCGCTGCACGTGCGCAACCTGATCGCATCGAAGGAATCGTTGTTGCGAGGCATGTCGCATGAGCTGCGTTCGCCGTTGGCGCGGTTGCGTGTCGCGCTCGGGCTCGCGCGTCGCGATGGCGCAGATCTCACACGGCAACTCGATCGGATCGAGCTTGAAGCAGAGCGTCTCGACGTACTCATCGGTCAAATGCTGCAGCTCTCGCAATTGCGTGCCGTCGAGCCCACGTTGCCGCATGCTCCCGTCGACCTGACGGCGCTGTTGAACGAAGTCGTGGAGGATGCACGGCTGGAAGCCACCGCCGCCAACAAGTTTGTCGCCTGGGTTCCTGGGGACACCGTGTCGATCGAGGCCGATCACAACCTGATGCGCAGCGCCATCGAAAACGTATTACGCAACGCCGTACGCTTTACGACGGTCGGAACTGCGGTGGTCGTTTCGCTGACGCATGACAACGCGAACGTCAGTGTTCTCATCGAAGATCGTGGCCCTGGCGTACCCAAGGCCGAGCTGCAGCGGATCTTCGAGCCGTTCTATCGCGTTGCCGAATCCCGCGACCGCGATTCGGGCGGTACCGGCCTGGGACTCGCCATCACCGGGCGCATCGTTCCGATGTATGGCGGTGAGGTGACCGCAGACAATCGCGAAGGCGGCGGCCTGAGCGTGACGATTCGCCTGCCGTTGTTGCAATCCGGTGAGATCGAGCCACGCCGCGATGTCCCGCCGATGTTCCGGCGACATGAAGCGTAAGTGTGAGGATACGATCCCGGAACCAGAGCGAACCAAGCGCTCGTCAGGTTCGTTGTGTCCTCATCCCTCGTGTCCCTGCACCGCGTGTCGCGCGGCGGCGTGACTGCGCAGTACCTGGGCGCGAGTGCGAATTGCGCTTATTTCTTCATCGCTGACCTTCCCGTCGCTGCTGCGCGAATCGGTCAGGCCGCCCTGCATGTCGAATTGCAACTCGACATTCGCACCGGATTGCAGTGCCGTGCCGCGATAGCGCATGAGCCTTGCGCCGTAGAAATCGTAGTCGCCACTGCCAGCCGGTATCGGTGATTTCCGGCTCTCTGCAATATGCTGCAACTGGCCGTTCTCGAAACGCGCCTCGTAGGTCGTCGCCACGCCGCCCGGGGAGAAAGCTCCCTTGACGATATCTCCGGGACGCGACGGTTCGGTGGAGGGCGCGGCCGCTGACGATGAGTCTGGGAGCGGCGACTGAGCGGTCGGCTCGGTGGAGTGCGAGCATCCGCTGAGCAGGAGGGATCCCGCGAGAGCTGCTAACGCCACTTGGATAAATGACCGGCTAAATGAGGGGTTGTCGCGCCGGTGAACGCGCGGGTCGGCGTGTATGACGATTTCTATCATGGCGACTCGCTGCGGCGTTCTTCTGCTTGGGTGATGCGTCGGTGCGTGGCGACAACGTGGCGATAGCGGCTCAACATAAGACGTCGCCGTGCGATGGAGTAATCAAAATGCCATAGCAGCGTTCGTCGTTGCCAGTACCAACCCTTTGCGGGGGGTTATTTTCAGGAGAAATCCGCGCCCCGAACGTGACTCAGCTCACGCGCCACGCGATGGCAATCCTCTACTGTGGCGGCGCTTTCACTCCCCTCGCAAGCATGGAGACGACTCGATGAGCGCAGCCAGCCCCGCAACTTCCCAGGTTCGTCGCGCTGCTCCGGCCGCGCCTTCGCATCCGGTCGCCAGTCAGTCCGCAGCGCATTCGGGCGTGCGCCCCGCTTTCGCCTTTGCCGAGGGTGGCGATGAGATCCGCTTGAATCTCGGCGATATCCCGTTGCAGCAGGAGTGCATGGACATCGAAGGGTTCAAGCCGACGTTGCTGAGTCGCCTCTTCGATCTGGTCGCGCCCCTCAAATAAGATTTCAGACCCTGACCCCTCGCCGGCTTGCCGATGAGCGGGTAAGGCGTCATCTCTTTCCTATCGCCGAATCAAGGTCCGCCCTCGCGGCGGACTCCCTACCCAAGCTGGATTCGGGTTCCTCTCTCTCCTCTCTTGATTCTTCATGCTGCCACACGGCATGGTGCGTGCGGTCGATTGGAACAGGTGAGGGCGGTCGTGGTGCTGAAGCGTTTTATCGGATCGATTATCGGTGTGGTCGCATTGCTGGTCACACAGCTTGCTGTCGCGGATTCCCGTTTTGCGGACCCACAGGTGGATGTCGGCAATGTGGTGGACTTGATTGCCGCGCGGCTCGATTTGATGCGGCCGGTGGCGGCGTGGAAATACGTGCACGACGTGCCCGTGCTCGATGCGCCTCGCGAACAGAAGGTGCTGAACGCAACTGTGCAGCAGGCTCAGGCGCTGGGTATAGAAGCGAGCGGCGCGCGCGAATTGCTTTCCCTGCAGATCAGGCTGGCGCGGCAGATTCAGGAGCAGGCGGTTGCCCAATGGCGCAGCAACGGGCAGTCCGTCCAGCCGGTCCGCGATCTCAATAGCGATCTGCGTCCGCAACTCGATCGGGTTGGAGCGCAGCTGTTACAGGCGATCTACATTGCCTTGCCGCAGTTCGCGGCTGACGATTTCGGGTCGCACTACGCTGCGCTGAAGTCGCGGATCCACGAGCCGGCCATCGCACCAGCCGATATCGATGCAATATTTGCCGCGCTTGGCCAGCTGCGGATGACGCACGGCGACAGCCTGCAAAGAGTCGCGGCCAGCCACACACTGCGCATCGGCATGACGGGGGACTATGCTCCGTTCAGTAGTGACATCGGTGGAGCGCTGACCGGGAGCGATGTCGAAACGGCGATCGCACTGGCGCAATCGCTCGATGCCCAGCCGCAATTCGTGCGTACCAGCTGGTCGACGTTGATGCAGGATTACCAGGCTGGACGCTTCGATGTGGCGATTGGCGGCATCAGTATTACGCCGGAACGAACCGCCGCCGCGGCATTTTCAGTTCCTTATCATCGTGGCGGCAAAACCGCGATCGTTCGCTGCGGCACCGAGCAGCAGTTCGATACGCTCGCCGAAATAGACCGGCCGCAGGTCCGCGTGGTGGTGAATCCGGGCGGCGCCAACGAGCAGTTCGCACGCGAGCAGTTGACGCATGCAACGCTCGTGGTGCATCCGGACAACCGCAGCATCTTCGATGAGTTGCTGGCAAAGCGGGCGAACGTCATGGTGACAGACGACATCGAAGTCGAATTGCAGACGCGCCGTCATCCCGGCCTGTGTCGCGCAACGCCGCAGACGTTCACCCATGGCGACAAAGCTATTCTGCTGCCGCGAGAACCACCGTTCATCGCCCAGGTCGACCGCTGGCTGTCGGGCCAGATCGAGTCCGGCGCCATGGCAAAGCGGTTGCAGGATGCTCTGGCCAGTGCGTCGCGGCCATGATGCCCGCTACCGGGCCGGTTGCGCCTGTTGGCTGTTCGCGGCTCAGGAGCCAGACCGGTACCTTGCCGCAATTGGCCGGCAATCTGGCCGCGACTTTTTGCAATTCTGTATGCTTGCGAACCATTGCGGTCAGTGACCGCGGGAGGTCGGTAAGATGAGCTGGATCATTCTGATCGTTGTCGTGCTGGCGGTGTTCTTCCTGATTTCGATCTACAACCGCCTGGTGAGCAGCCGCAATGCTTACAAGAACGCGTTTGCGCAGATCGATGTGCAGCTCACGCGGCGTTACGACCTCATTCCCAATCTGGTCGAAACCGCCAAGGGTTACATGAAGCACGAGCGTGAAACGCTCGAAGCGGTGATAGCGGCGCGCAATGCCGCCATGAGCGGCCTCAAGAGTGCGGCGGCCAATCCCGGCAATCCGGCGGCTGTGCAGCAGTTGGCGGGCGCCGAGAATGCTTTGACCGGCGCGCTGGGCCGCATGTTCGCAGTGGCCGAGGCGTATCCGGATCTCAAAGCCAACCAGAACATGATGCAACTGTCGGAAGAGCTCACCTCGACGGAGAACAAAGTGGCGTTCGCACGCCAAGCATTCAACGACGCGGTCATGGGCTACAACAATACCCGCGAAGTATTTCCGAACAGCTTCATCGCGGGCATGTTCGCCTTCCTGCCGGCGCAATTGCTGGAAATCGAAGCGCCCGAGAAGCGCGCGGCGGTGAAGGTGAGCTTCACCTGAGGCGAACAGGGGCGGGGTGACGGTGAAGAAGGCCACAAGCTACAGGTGACAGCCCGATCGAGCGCGCTGTTGCGCGAAGATCGACTCTTCCTGCTCTGGCTGTAGCCCGTAGCCCGTAGCCTGTCGACTGCCGCCTCCAACTCGCATCCCGCCCGCCGCTTCCGGCCGTGGAGTCCTCCCTCCCATGAACTTCTTCCATCGCCAGACTGAAACCCGCCGCCTGTCGCGGCAATTGGTGCTGCTGTTTGTCATCGCGGTCATCGCTGTCGTCGTTGCAGTCGATGGTGTGATTTTTACGGTCATGGCCACGACTCAGCCGGGTGCCGAAGGCATTTCGTTGCCCACTGGTGCATGGTTGCAGATGCATGCAGGACTGGTGGCGCTGACGACGCTCAGCGTGGTGGGAATCATCGGACTGTCGAGCCTGTACAAGACTGCGACACTCAGTGGCGGAGGCGGGGTCGTCGCCCGCTCCATGGGGGGTGTGCGGGTGTCAGCGGATACGACCGATCCGCTGCAACGACGCCTGCTCAACGTGGTTGAGGAGATGGCGATTGCTTCGGGTGTGCCGATGCCCGAGGTTTACCTGCTCGAACAGGAGATCGGCATCAATGCCTTTGCTGCCGGCCACAATCCAGCCAATGCGGCAATCACCGTAACGCGCGGCGCCCTGACCTCGTTGAATCGGGCGGAGCTGCAGGGAGTCATCGCGCACGAGTTCAGTCATGTACTCAACGGCGACATGCGCCTGAATGTGCGTCTGATGGGACTGCTGTTCGGGCTCCTGGTCATTGCGTTGCTCGCGCGCACGGTGTTGCGCTTTGCGCCACGTGGCCGTAGCAGCGACAAGAAGGGCGGTGGCGTTGCCATTATTCTCGTGGCTGCCGTGGCCGTGCTGGTCGTCGGCTACGTCGGATTGTTCTTCGGCAGGCTGATCCAGGCCGCCGTGTCACGCAGCCGCGAATCGCTAGCCGACGCATCGGCTGTGCAGTTCACACGCGATCCTGCCGGCCTGCGCGGAGCGCTCGTGAAGATCGGTGCGGTTGAAGGTGGTTCGCACATCGTCAGCTCCGAGGGCGAGGAAGTCGCACACATGCTGTTTGCGCCCGGCATGAGCCGTTTTTTCGCGACGCATCCGGCACTCATCGGGCGCATCAAGGCCATCGATCCGCATTTCGACGCCAGCGAATTCGCCGAAGTGCGCGCTCGCCTGGCAGCTTCGAGCGTGGACACCGTTGCGGCCGACGGTGGGACGCCGACAGCGCCAAAGGTGTCGACCGTAGAAAGGCTGGACTCGCTTATCGGCGCAGGCGCGGTGGCTCCTGCGGCGGTTGCTGGGTTGGTTGGCAATCCCGGCACCATGCATATCCAGGTCGCCCAGGACATCCGCCGCTCCCTGCCTGAATCGTTAGCGCTCGCGGGTCGGCATCCAGCGTCGGCGCGCGCGTTATTGCTGACCCTGGCGCTGGATTCCGATCCTGCCGCGCGCAGCCGGCAACAAAGCTTTATCGAACAGCAATTGGGCAGTGAAGTGACTGGTCTCATCGCTGGTTTGACAGGCGATGTCGACAATCTGGAGGCCCAGCAGCGCTTGCCGGTGCTGATGCAGACTTTTCCCGCTCTGCGTCAGCTGACCCGCGAGGAGCGATTGCAATTGATGTCCTGTCTCAACGGCATGCTGCAGCGGGAAGGACACATGTCGTTGCAGAGCTATGTGCTGCGTAAGCTTGCGCAGGTCCATTTGCGCGATGACCTGGATCCGCGGGCACGTGTTGGTGCCCTGTCCATCAGCGCGGCGAGTACGGACCTGCAGACGCTGTTTTCGGTTCTGGCGCGCCACGGGCATCAAAGCGAAGAAGAGGCTCGCCGAGCCTATGAAGCAGGGATGTATTTGCTGTTGCCACGCGAGCGTCCCGCTTACGCGGTGCCGGCAAACTGGCCGCAACAGCTCGACGTGGCGCTCAGTCATCTGGATCGGTTGGCGCCAGTCGGCAAGGAACAGCTGGTGGAGGCCTTGGTGCGGACCGTGGCGCACGATCAGCAACTGACAATCGGTGAGGCCGAGCTACTGAGGGCCGTGTGCGCTGCCGTGCATTGTCCTTTGCCGCCCCTGGTGTCACGCCTGGATTGAGCGCGACGCCTGACAGAAGTTGGGGTTGCAGAGGAAACCACGACACCAGGTGACAACGTTTCGAGTTTCAATGGCCGCTCGCATTGAAGTCCGCACCTATAATCGCCATGTTCTGGCGACCGGCGGCGTCGAACCCTCCCCGAATCCTCCCGGGTCCTCTATCCCCCTTGAAGCGGCCATGCCGCGGCAGTGAGCATGTCCCATTCCATCGTCATTCGCGGCGCGCGCCAGAACAATCTCAAGGGTCTCGACCTGGAGCTGCCGACCAATGAGCTGATCGTGGTCACCGGCGTGTCCGGGTCCGGCAAGTCCTCGCTGGTGTTCGACACGCTGTATGCGGAGGGGCAGCGGCGCTATGTCGAGACCTTCTCGCCTTATGCGCGGCAATTTCTCGATCGGATGGACAAGCCGCAGGTGGACCGCATCGAGGGCATGCCGCCGGCGATCGCGATCGACCAGACCAATCCGGTGCGCACGTCCCGCTCCACCGTCGGGACGATGACCGAGCTCAACGATCATCTGAAACTGCTCTACGCCCGGGCGGCACAACTGTTCTGCCGACACTGCGGGTCCGCTGTGAGGCGCGACTCCGCCGCGAGCATTTTCGACGAAGTCGCGGCGCGGCTGGCGGCGTTCGGACGCTCCGATGCGAGGCTCCTGGTTACTTTCCCGATTCCGGTGCCGCACAACTTCAGCGAAGCCGAAGTCATGGCGTTGCTGGAAAAACAGGGTTACACCCGGTTGTTTGCGCGGCATGCCGACGTCGCTACGAGCGCCGCAGAGCAACCGGCGCGCAAACGCACCAAGCGAGCGTCCGCGAAGCAGCAGGGCGGGTCACAGGTCATTCTTGAGATGATCCAGGATCGCCTGCGGTTCGATCCATCTGAGCGCTCGCGCCTGCTCGAAGCACTGGAAGCCGCTTTGCGCGTGGGGCAGGGCAGGGTGATTGTGCATGTGATGGAGGAAGAGGCGGTTAGCGGTTGGCGGTTGGCGGTTAGTGAAGACGCCGCCGCCGCTGCCGTTCCCTCTGGACTAACCGCCAACCGCCAGCCGCTAACCGCTTCCTCTGCACCAACCACCAACCGCCAACCGCCAACCACTCCCTCTGGACCAACCGCTAACCGCCAACCGCCAACCGCTTCCTCTTCCTGGCGTTTCTCTTCCGATCTGCACTGTCCCGAATGCGATATCCGTTACCAGGATCCGTCGCCGAGCCTGTTTTCATTCAATTCGCCGCTGGGTGCGTGCGACACCTGCCGTGGGTTTGGCCGCAGCATCGGTATCGACTTCGGCCTGATCGTTCCGGATGAGTCCAAGACGCTGCGCGGCGGTGCGATCCGGCCGTGGCAGACCGAGTCGTATAGCGAATGCCAGGACGATCTCATCAAATATGCGCGCAAGCGCGGTGTGCCGGTGGATGTGCCATGGCGGTCGTTGACCAGCGAGCAGCGTGAGTGGGTGCTCGAAGGCGAAGGTAGCTGGGAGGACAAGGTCTGGTACGGCGTGCGCCGCTTCTTCAAGTGGCTGGAAACGAAGTCGTACAAGATGCACATCCGGGTGCTGCTTTCGAAGTACCGCGCCTACACGCCGTGCCTGACGTGCAACGGCGCACGTTTGAAGACCGACGCGCTGTTATGGCGATTGGGTACGCGACAGGATGCAGATACGCATCTGACTGAACGCTTTCGCCCGAACGGCACGCACTGGAGCGACGCGATCGCAGCGGGGCTACCAGGATTGAGCATTCACGAGCTGATGCTGTTGCCGCTCGACCGTTGCCATGCCTTCTTTGCCTCGCTGAAATTACCCGCGCCGCTGGATGAAGCAGCCGACCTCGTGCTGCGTGAAGTACGTGCGCGGCTTGCCTACTTGATGGATGTCGGTCTGGGTTATCTCACGTTGGATCGCCAATCGCGCACTTTGTCCGGTGGCGAGGTGCAGCGGATCAACCTGACGACCGCACTGGGTACTTCGCTGGTCAATACGCTGTTCGTGCTGGACGAGCCGTCGATTGGCCTGCATCCGCGCGACATGGGCCGTGTCATCTCCGTAATGCAGCGCCTGAAGCAGGCCGGCAACTCGCTGGTGGTGGTCGAGCACGATCCGCTGGTGATGCAGGCGGCCGATCGGATCCTGGATATCGGTCCGGGCCCCGGCGAGCGCGGCGGCGAGATCGTTTTCTACGGAGCGCCACAGCAGTTACCCAGCGCCAAGCGGTCGTTGACGGCGGACTATTTGACGGGGAGGAAAGCGGTTGGCGGTTCGCGGTTGGCGGTTAGTGAAGATGCCCGCTCGTTGCCCTCACTCGTAGGCCAGGGTGGAGAGGCAGCGGCTTCTTCTTCGCCAACCGCCAACAACCAACCGCTAACCGCCTCTATCTCCATCAGTGGCGCCCGCGAGCACAATCTAAAAGACCTCAGTGTCGAGATTCCGCTGCATCGCCTGGTATGCGTCACCGGAGTTTCCGGCTCGGGCAAGTCCACCTTGATCCAGGACATTCTCTACCCGGCACTACGCAAGCATTTCGGCAAGCCGACCGAAGCACCAGGTGCATTTGCAGCCATTGCAGGCGCGCAGCATATCGGCGGCGTGGTGATGGTCGATCAGTCGCCCATCGGGCGTACGACGCGTTCCAATCCGGCCAGTTACGTCGGTGCCTTCGACGCGATCCGCAAGTTGTTTGCCACCGAGCCGCTCGCGCAGGAACGCGGCTACACCATCGGCACGTTCAGCTTCAATTCCGGCAACGGCCGTTGCCCGACTTGCGGTGGCAACGGCTTCGAGCACGTCGAAATGCAGTTTCTTTCCGACGTGTATTTGCGCTGCCCGGATTGCAGCGGCCGGCGCTATCGCGATGAAGTGCTGGAAGTAAAGCTGACGCGCGCAGCGGGTGACGGGCAACGCACCACAGTGCAGATGCCGAGCATTGCGGACGTGCTCGACATGACGGTTGCCCAGGCGATCGAATTTTTTGCCGACGAGCGTGAAGTACTGGGCAAATTGCAGCCGCTGGCGGAAGTGGGGCTCGATTACCTGAAGCTGGGACAGCCGGTGCCGACACTTTCGGGTGGCGAGGCGCAGCGACTGAAGTTGGCCGGGCATCTCGCCGAGACGCCGGCAGCGGCGATGGCTGAGAGTTCGCAGTCGCCTGTTGGCGGTCGCAAGCGCGGCTCTATCATCGGCGGCGCCGCCGACGCTCGAGAAGTTCCCCCTGGCACGCTGTTCCTGTTCGACGAGCCCACTACCGGCTTGCATTTCGACGACATTGCCAAGTTGCTACGCGCGCTGCGGCGCCTGATCGCCGCGGGTAACTCTGTGCTCGTCATCGAGCACAACCTTGATGTCATCGGTGCGTCGGACTGGTTGATTGATCTGGGGCCGGAAGGTGGCGATGCGGGCGGGGAGATCGTCTGCGTCGGCACCGTAGACGACATAAAGCGCTGTGCGCAGTCGCATACCGGCAAGGCACTGACTGAGTATCAACAGACAGCCGGTCGCTGGGCTCAGGTTGTTGGCGACAACGCCGTCGGCGCTCAGCTCGCTCGTATCGATGCGCCCGCGTCGATACGGATCCACGGTGCTCGCGAGCACAACCTCAAGAACATCGACGTCGAGTTGCCGCGCGACAAGTTCGTCGTGGTGACGGGCGTTTCCGGCTCGGGAAAGTCGACGCTTGCGTTCGATATCGTCTTCGGCGAAGGCCAGCGACGCTACCTGGAATCGCTGAATGCGTATGCGCGGCAGTTTGTACAGCCGGCATCGCGACCCGATGTCGACGCCATCTTCGGCATTCCTCCGACCGTTGCCATCGAGCAGCGCACCAGTCGCGGCGGCCGCAAGAGCACGGTTGCCACGCTTACGGAGATCTATCACTTCCTGCGCCTGCTCTATGTCAAGCTCGGGACCCAGTATTGCCCGACATGCGATGTGCCGATCGAGCCGCAGAGTTTCGAGTCGATCGTCGCGCGCGTGCTCAAAGACTTCAAAGGCGCATCCGTCACGCTGTTGGCGCCGCTCGTGAGTGCGCGCAAGGGTATCTACAAGGACCTGGCGGCATGGGCCGCGAAGAAGGGATATCCCACTTTACGCGTCGATGGTCAGCTGCTGGCAACCGCCAAATGGCCCAAGCTCGATCGTTTCAAGGAGCACTCGATCGAATTGCCAGTGGCAACGCTGACCGTGGCGGGAAAATCCGAAGCCGAACTGCGTACTGCGTTGCAGACAGCGCTGGATCTGGGTAAGGGTGTCGTGCAGGT
>DASYEW010000023.1:0-14025 GCA_036498785.1 Steroidobacteraceae bacterium
CATTTGCCTCGAATCTGACCCGAAACGTTGACACGACCAACCACCAGACTCGTCGTAGCAAGCCAGGTGCCGACCCACGCAAAGAGGATCGGCACCCCTTCGAACGCCTCAATCGATGGCCGCAAAGATACCTGCCGCTTCCGCGTGATCGGAGGCAAAGTCCCTCAGCCAGTGAAAGTGGCTACTGAACATGACGTCCTTCGAAAACTGGAAGGACAGATGGCTGAAGACAAACAGGCACACAGTGATCCCGGCCGCGTCCGCCGACAGCGTCCCCTCGAAGCCATTGCTCGGAACGCGGATTCGGACCGCGGGCATCGTGGGCGCCATATAGAACCCGCCGTTGCTCAGCTCATAGAAGCGCCAGTAACCGCCCCCATAATCCGGGCAAAACCGACGCAGGAACCCATAGACCGCGGTCTCAACCAACATCGTGCAGCGGCCGAAGTGACCGAATAGTGCTGCCGGCCGCGCAAGGTCAGGGACTTCGTGAGCGACAATGGTTTGGGGAGTGGATTCAGAAGGGGTCGATGAGCACATAGAGGTTCTCCTGAGATTGGCGTGCCGAAATTGGCCCGCTCGCCCCCTGTCGAACCTGCTGGATCTCGCTCACCGAAGACGCACGCTTCGGCCGGAAAAATCCGTGACCGGCGCTGCGCCGGCGCAGCAGCGCGGCTTGGTGCGCTGGCGCGGATTTTGTAGACGATGCGCCCACCAAAGAACTGCGGCAGCGCCAAACCAGCTTGCTGGTCCGAGCATTTAAGGACTGAGCCTTCAGCGAGAGAGGGCACCCGATGGCACCCTCCCTTCGGGGGATTGGCGTCGATCACGCCACCAGCAGTGCGCCGCATCGGATCGTGGTCGTCGTGTTGTCCGCGAAGACGTGCTATTCAAAGTGATAACCGAAACGGATAGCGGCATTCCGCAGGCTGCTGGTGCTACGACGGAGATGCTCTAGCTCGAGAAGCGGGTTCAGGCGGGAGCTTTCTGGACGACGATACCGAACGACGGCAGCTTTGCTCGGATTATGTCGGCGACATGCGATGGTGCTAGGTGCGCGTAGTGCTTCTCGACCATGCGTGTGTCTTTATGACCCAGCGTGATCGCGACAAACATCAGCGGCGTTCCTCGCTGGACCAGGTGCGACGCATAAGTGTGACGTAGCGTATAGAAGGTCACGGGAGGTGGAATCTTGCTGGCAGCGCTGGCAGCATTGATGGCCCGAACCCAGTCAATTTTCTTCCAAGCTTCGCCCCGCAATTGCATGAAGATCAGGTCGTGACTATCCAGACCTGCGGTGAGTGATTCGAGCAGTGCGAAGCCCTCCTCAGTAAGAGGTACCCGGCGGGGTGGTCGTGTCTTGTCGGAAACCAAGAGAGTTTTCGAGTGCGGGTCGAAATCTCTAACTTCAGCTCGGGCGAGTTCGCCCGGGCCACATCCCGTCATCAGCGCGCCCTGCGCGAACTTTTTAAAGTCGAGGGCGCTCGCATTCAGTAGGAGCACCGCTTCAGCTTCGGACAGCCAGCGCAGGCGCGCCGCATCGACGCGTTTGAACTTGTTGAGCTTCGACCAAGCCGCATCCGAATCGACTTTGCCGCGACTTCGCGCATGATTCAGCATCGCTTTCACCGGTGTGATGATCCGGTTGATTGTCGATCGGCGGCGGCGACGCACTTCGTCAGAGGTTAAGGCACGGGGTAGCGGTTTGGCTTTCGGCGGTCGAGGCCTTCTGAAAACGCGCGGCGTGGGTGTAGGAACCGTCTTCGCCTTTCGCCGGCGCGGACGTTTTAGGGCCCAGTCCAGCCAATCGTCGAAATTCTGGGGGGTCAGATCGGCCAGACGCTTTTCCGCCAAAGGTGACTGGAGCATATAGGCCGCGAGCTTCTTCTCGGTGTCGTCGCCGGACTTGCGGTTGTTGCGAGCCCAGGTGACATAGTCGCTTACCGCATCAGCGATCGCGTAGTGCTTGCCGCTCGCCGCCTCAGCCCCGTGCTTCGCCTCAGCCATGATCTTCCGCTGGGCTTGAGCGAAGGTTAGAACTTCAACGCCATCTGCCTCACGGTTGTCGTCAGCGTTAGCCAGTCGCGACTCTGTGTTCTTGCGGGTCGCAGTGTCATAGCCCCGAACGATCCAGGCACCCCCGGCCGAAGACTTTCGGTACCCCAGCGCAAGTCCTTTCTCAATAACCATGAAATACGGCTCGGGCCTGGCTCTGAGTCTGCGCCGGGCCTCGATCGAGGCGAGTTCGCTGCTACGTCTGATCCTAGTCACGGCTGTTTCCGATGTCAGAATCGCTATGGGAAAACCATGGGAAAAAGACCGGTGCGGACGATGGTGGATAGTGTAGGACGAAAATATGGGTTTTTATAGGAGTATCAGTGGGGTTACGGACAATGGCGGACGTCCGTAGACAGATAAAATCGCCCTTTCACGGCGGTAACAAGGGTTCGAATCCCTTTGGGGACGCCATTAAAACAAGGACTTACACTCGTCCACGCGCCGAGTGTCCAACAAGTGTCCAACCAAACCGTGACTAGCTGCCTTCATTGCGGCAAGTGAGCGGCCGCCGCCCGTGCGCAAACACGAGCGACGGCCTGACCACAACCGCACGAAAGAGGTGCTGTCATGGCTGCGGAAAAGTCTATATCGTCCTCGTCCTCGCTGGCGTTCCCGCGACTGATTCGCCGGGTCGCTGACGAGCTCGACATCGAAAAGCAGCAGCTCGCCGAGCTCGCGCACGTTCACCGCAATACGGTCAGTCGAATGCCGCGCTCTCCGCAGCTGCAGAAATTCTTGCGTGAGTCGATCCGCGTGTTGGCCGCGGCCACGGACTTCAACGGCAGCTCCAAGAAGGCAGCGTTCTGGTTTCGCAATCAACCGATAGCTGACTTCGGCTACAGGACGGCCGAGGCGCTCGTGTCCGAAGGACGCGCCGATGACGTACTGCGCTACATCGAAATACTTGATGCCGGCTCCGCCGGATAAGGTGGATCGAGTCGCTCGGCGGAGAGCCTTACTACCGCATGCTTCCTGTGGGACGACTCAACCGATTTTTAGGTTATTGCGTTTACCTGATTTTAGGTTATTGCGCCCATGCCTAGGTTATTCGGCCTGCAATCGTGGCCCCAGACGGCATTCAACTTCGCCCGGGGTCGTCAATGTGATTATTACCAGGGCTTCCAATGGAGTTGAAACTTGTGAGCGACATCAACAGACATCACTCCTCTATGCGTTCATAATTTCGCCATGTTCACAAATAGTGAACAGGCCAAAGATATGAACGAGCCGGAAACCAATCTACTTCACGCCGCTGCCGACCACCTGCGAACCAGGGGGTTCACGGTTGCAATTGAACATCCTCGCCGTGAAGAGCGAGATCAGCATGTTGACGCTTGGTTTCGCATTGGAAAGGACCGACATGAAGTGGGGTATGCCGTCGAGGTCAAACGGCAGGTCACTCCGCATACCCTCGGCGCCGTGGTTGCTCAGCTCAAGCATCTGGGTCAGATCACGAAGAAGCCTTTCCTGCTCGTGACCAACCACATTACTCCGCCGGTGGCGGATCAGTTGACTGCCGTGGACCAGCAGTTCGTCGACGCTGCGGCAATGCCTACGTCAACGCACCGGGCGTCTTCGTTCTGATCACCGGCCGAAAGCCGGAGAATAAGGTCCGGACGGACAAGCCGGGCCGTGCTTTCACGACGACTGGCCTAAAGACGCTATTCGCTTTCATCTGCAATCATCAACTGGCGGCTGCGCCTTATCGTGAAATCGCACAAGCCGCTGATGTGGCTCTGGGCGCTCTCCCTGCGGTCCTGGCAGGACTGCAACAGACCGGGCACCTACAGACTCTTGGCACGAAACGAAAACTGATCGCTACGCGGCGTCTGCTCGATGAATGGGCGCTCGCATACGCGCGGACATTGCGACCAAAGCAGTTGCTGCGAACGCTTGTGGCGCCGACGTTCGAGAACTGGAAAACCTGGAGCCTGAAAGCCGATCACGCGCAGTGGGGTGGGGAGCCCGCCGCGGCCTTGCTCACGAAATATCTCAGGCCAGGTGTTCTCACGATCTACGCCGAAAAAATGCCGGCACGACTGATGGTCGACCAGCGAGGCGACGGCCCGTGATAACGATGAACACGGTCTCGTAGAGGTCCGTAAGCCCTTCTGGGACAAGACCCTTCACGATGCCCACGATAAGGAAACCGTGGCGCCCGCACTCGTCTATGCGGACCTTCTCGCTACGGGTGACGCACGCTGCATTGAGGCGGCTCAAATGCTCTACGAGGTCCACCTTGCTCGACTTTTCCCAGCGACGTGAACTCAGCCTGCACGCTGAGATTGCCACCGATGTTGGGCGTGCTCTCGCCGCGCTGGGTATTCGGGGCATTGTCGTTGGCGCGTTTGCCCGCGATCTTCACATGCACTACGGAGCGGGGATTCAGTTCAATGAGGAACGCAGGATGTCGGCTTCGCTTTCATGGTCAGCGACTGGACTGAGTTTGATGCACTACGCGCGCACCTGATCGCGTCGGGCGCGTGTCGGGCCATCGACGGAAATCAGCATCGACTCAGACACGCAGCGACATCGCGATCGACCTGGTGCCGTTCGGAGGCATCGAAACCGCTGATCGGCAGATGCTTGGCCGCAGCAGGCTACGCATTGAGCGCGGGCCCCAAGCCCCATTCCTCCCAAGGATCCAAAGACCGGTACGCAGGGTGTACGTCGCCGAGCTTGATCTCATGCTAGAGCCCGGAACCGCAGATACACTTTTGCGTTCGTCCAATCGTGCACGTGCGCTTTTTGCGTGCCATGACAGCGCGTGTTGCAGGCGCGGTGTGCAAGATATGCTGGAAGATCCCGCACGGCATTTTCTCGTTCAACGGATGAAGCAAGTTGCGGCGCTAGGCCGTGTTCCCGCCGCGATGCGTGCTGAAAGGTTTTTGGAAGACCAAGTACGGCCAGCGACGGACTCGCTGGTGCAAGCGACCAATCTAACTATCAAGGATGAGCCTCTCGCGGAAAAGCTGCGCGCGCAGCGGAAGCGACTCGATGCTGTTCGCGTCGCATTGGCTGCAATTCCACGTCAAGGCGAGGGTACCGTACGGGTGTCTCCTCCAAAGACAAGGATGGCGCGCCAGCCTCGCGCGAGTATCTAGCTTGCTGGTTTAAGGAGAAAGTTCTGTATATGTTGATATTGGAGATACAGCGATGAATGCAAATGTAATCGCGCGGAAGCTAGAAACTCTGCAGCAGAAGGGAGCTATGCGTTCCATCGACGTTGCGAACGTGTTGGGCATTCGGCCCGAAACTGTCTCGCGTTGGAACCAGGGCAAGGCATTTCCTCGCTCGGATGCCGAGCACATGCTTCTGGAACTTGCATACGTGGTCGAGCAGCTTGCCGATCTCTATGAACCAGATGAAGCGAGGCTCTGGCTCTTCTCGCGACAGAAATTGCTTAATGGAGAGCGCCCTGCTGAATTGATTCAGCAGGGGAAGACGGATGATGTAATCCAGGTCATTAAGCAGCTGCTTGAGGGCGTGCACATATAATGGATCTCAGAACGTGAAAAGGGACTTGCACGCGTGGTACACGATCGAGAACTACTAGACCGCCTGAGCGCGTTTGCTCCGGTTGCGCCCTCCGCACGTTGGGCCTGCGACAACATCATGTTGTTTCTTACGAATCATACCGGCGACGATGAGATTAGCGTCCTGTTGGATTCGAATGAGGTGGACTGGTTGAAATGGATGAGAGATCACGGACGGATGGAAACTTAGATACGCGCGCAGCAACCAGAAGGGATGGGTGATGGATCAGCTCGAAATCTACTGGCGACAATACCAGCTCAACATCGATACCTACCGCAGCTAAGGGATAGCGACCTTCGGCTCCATAAGCTGTTGTGCGAGCAAACTCGCTTGCGGCGTGAGCGCAGAGAAATCACGCGCACAAAGATGAAGGTGCCTCAGCGCCCAGGGGTCTCTCAGCGGCACAATTGCCAAGTCGAGGTGCCGCAAATCTTTGGCAGAAGTCTCGGATAAAATGGCGATCCCAACACCGGACTCAACCAACATTGCGACGTGCTCAATCCGTCTGAGTTGAATGCGGTAGTCAATCTGGCGACCCAGCCGTGCTGCACGGTCTCCCAAATGAGCTTCCAGCGCAGCGTCGGACAAGCCGACGAACGGCTCACTCACGACGTCCGCAAAGGCTATCGATCGTTGATCGCTGATGCGATGCGTTTCGCTCACCACAACCACGAGTTGGTCTTGCGCAATAACTCGAGTCTGCAGCGCTGCCAAATCAGCGATGTCGGCTACAACTCCTAAATCAGCACGACCTTCCGCGATGGCCACGGCAATCTCGGTGCTTGTCCATTCTTTGAGATCAATAGAAAGATCTGGATAAGTTACCAAGAATCGGTTGAGTCGATACGGTAGAAAAGCAGCCAACCCAGCCGTGTTGGACAAGAGCCTGATGCGCCCTTTTAGGCCAATGCCGTAGGTACGCAGTTCTCCACGCATCTGCTCCACTTGATCGAGGATCAACCGGGCATGGCGGATCAGGGCATCACCGGCCGCAGTCGTAGTGACCCCCCGCCGATTTCGTTCCAAGAGCTGCGCGCCAAGCGACGACTCCATTCCGGAAATGCGCTCGCTCACGGAAGCGAGAGCCAGGTGCATGCTCTCGGCCCCCTTGGTGAGGCTGCCTAGCTCCACGACGGTCAGGAACAATCGCATATCCGTCAAATCGAAGCGCAATGCTTTTTCCTTCGGTTCTGCCGAAGCCACTCATCGGAAATGGCCAATTGTGACGCTTGGTCGGCGAGCGTACATTACTACATGGGACGACAGATTTACCTATTTTCGACTAAAAACAAGGAATTGGAGAACTGGCGTTTGAGGGGGTAGGTTTGCTCGACGACCATGTCACGCCATATGTGCGGTCTGCCATCGGCTGTAGCGAAGTCTTCAAATGCAACGCCGCCCAGTCCGGGTGCATCACAATGAATGATTACCTTTCGTCGCATGTCCTATTTGTCGCGTTGACGTTTTTCCTCGCCGGGATCGTCAAGGGCGTGGCCGGGATGGGGCTGCCGACCGTCGCTATGGGTGTCCTCAGTGCAATCATGTCGCCAGTTAGCGCAGCTTCGCTGCTGGTCATTCCATCGTTCGTCACCAATTTTTGGCAGCTATTCACGGGGCCGAATTTTCTGGACCTGATGAAAAGGCTTTGGGTGATGATGCTTGGTATCGCGGTTGGCACACTCGCCGGCTCATGGCTTCTAACGAGCGCCAATACGCAATACGCAAGTGTTGGATTGGGCGTCGCGTTGATTGTCTATGCGGTGCACGGTCTGTGGGCGACCCCATTGTTGGTTCCTACGCGCCTTGAGCGTTTACTGTCGCCTGTTATTGGGTTGACAACCGGAGTGATCAACGGAGGAACTGGGATTTTCACACTTCCCGCCGTTCCCTATCTTCAGGCCCTCGGCCTTTCCAAAGACGATCTTATCCAGGCACTGGGACTGTCGTTCACAGTCTCAACAGTTGCCCTTGCGGCGGGCTTGGCTCGTGGCGGAGCTTTCCATCTTGGAAATATTACCTTGTCCGCACTCGCGGTCATTCCCGCGTTGCTGGGCATGCGGGTCGGAACAGCGGTCCGTAAGCGTATCAGCCCCGCAACCTTTCGGCGCTGGTTCCTTATCTTCATCGCAATTCTTGGCTTTGAACTCGCTGTTCATCCCTTCTTCCTCTCATGAGCGTTATTCGAGCGTCGTTTCGCTCGCGTCTTGTGCATCGAGGAGGTCGGCAAGTACATGGCGCCTTCATATCGCTGATTGATGACACTGCCGTCGATTTCGCACGGGAGTTCTTCAGAGTGATGGACTGGGACAAATTGAAGAGTTCCCCTTAGGCCCAAAGCTCACGGCGGGGAACGGATTTGGGGTGCAATTGCCGACAGAGTCACAATTCCGGCGGTTGCGCCTTCCGTCGTGCGTTCATGATCGATCGCATATCCAGGGAGAGGGGCATGCTGACACTGATCCGCCGCATCGGCGAAACCCTTCTGATCCGCAGCACCTTAGACGGCGCCGCTACAGCCCATCGCCGGTTGAGTTGCGCGGTAGCGAGACTGGGTCAGTGATTGTCAGCACTCCAATGAATCTGGCCTCTGAGTGTCGGCCCCGTAGCGCCGCAGCTCTCTTGGAAACGTAGGTCCAACGCGGTCAGCATAGTTCCTGAATAGGTTACTGAGTCCACTGCAAACCATTGCTGTCCGGGCTTGTCGTTCTGGCAGCCGCGTCCGTCGCCGCCCCAGGAGAACGCGCCTCGCGCAGAATCGCCAGCCGAAGCATTGCCGTAGTAGCCGACCTGCAATTGCTTGAACGGAACCATGGGAACGAAATTACCGCTCCATACCACGTTGTTCGCTGCATCCAGCCTTACCGAGGTTATGTTGTCGGCGGTATGGAGCGTGAACGTCGTGTCGGCCGGGGTGAACAGGTAAGTCTGGCCTCTGCCGATAAAGTCGCCGGCATCACTTTCCAGATAGACAAAGTTACCGCTTGCGGGCATCACGTTCGATGGCGTCGACCACAGCGTCGGGATGGGATTCTGCGGTGGCAGCGGCAATCGGGTGTCCGCTGCCGACCACCGAACGAAACCGTGCAATGCTGGTGTTGCGCCCTCGCAGTGCTGCTCGAAACGCAGTTGCATCGCGTCCAGCGAGTTGCCCACGTACGCGACGCTGTCGATGACGAACCAGCCCGTAGATTCGTTGCAGCCGCTACCGTTTCCGGCCCAATCGAGACCGCCGAATGCGGGATTGTGATAGGGGAAGCGCAGCACATTGGCGTAGTAGCCGGGCTGCAGATCCGGCAACGTATTCATCGCCTGGAAATAACCTCGCCACGAGTCGTTGTTGTCCACACCGATATAGAAACGATTGCCGGCCGGCAGGATGCCACCGTTGGTCGTGGAGATGATGCTATCGAGTGGCACATAGAGCCTGTGGAGGCCCTTCCCGATGAAGTCGCCGATATCGGACTCCAGGTAGACAGCATTCCCAGTCGCCGGGATGACACCGGCAGGCGGCGCCCACAATCCCGCTGGTGGTGGCTGCTGCGGACCCGCCGGCTGGGTCGGATCGTCCGATCGCCAGTGGATCTTGCCGCGTAGCGAGGGTGTATTTTTTTCGCAGTGCTGTTCGAAGCGCAGGTCGACCGCTGTGACCGTGGTGCCTGAGAAGGCGATGCTGTCTACAATGAACCAGCCGCTGAGTTCATTGCAGCCGCGACTATCAAGACTGACCTGCATTCGACCCAGCGCGGGACTGCCGAAAGGAAATCTCTGGACGTTGGCATAGTAGCCCGGTTTCAGCTGGGTCAGAGGCGTCATCGGCGTGAACAGGGTGTGAAATTCGACGTTGCCCACCGCGCCCATACCGAGCTGCTCCGCATGGGTGCTCACGTTGAGAACGGAATTCGTCTGCGTGAAGGTCAGTGTCTGGCCCCTGCCCACGAAATCCTCGGCATCGCTTTGGAGATACATGTAGTTCCCGCTCGCCGGAGTAGCGTCCGCGGCCGGCTGCCACAAGCCAGCAGGCGGCGGATCGACGGGGCCGGGCGGGCGAGTCGCGTCCTGCGCATTCCAATGGACCTGGCCGCGAAGCGCGGGAGTGACTCCTTCGCAGTGTTGCTCGAATCGCAGGTCGATCGAGCTGAGCTGCCCGGCAACGTAGACGGCATCGTCTATCTGGAACCAGCCACTGTGTGTGCAACCGCGCGCTTCGCCAGACCAATCGAAGCGGCCGGTATTGGGGCTGAAGCTCGTTGTCATCGAATAAGTTCCAGGGCGCACCGTCGTGACGCCCTCTGGCATGTTGAAGATTGCACTCCAGGTTTCGTCGCCGTGAACTCTGACCGTCAGCTGGCCGCGCTCGGCGTAGACCTCGAATGTCGCATTGGCATTTGAATAGGAGTAGCGCGCGCCGAGGTAATTGTCTCCGACGTAGTCGCCCACATCACTTTTCAGTTCGACGAACGACGGCGAAGTGTGTGACGTTGGAATGCGCGTCAAGGCTGATACGGTAGCAGTGCTGTTTCTTAGATTCCTATCTCCGAGTGACGTTGCTCGCAATGTGTCGTTCACTGAGACGACGGCGTCACCGGAAAGCTGCGCTGTGACGTCGAAGGTCAGCGAGCCGCCGCCCGGAAAAGAGGCGAAATGCATCTTCGGTCCGCTCGCAGCGGGACAGATGGCTCCGCCGGCGGCTGTGCACGTCATCGACGTCAGCGTCTGCCCGCTACTCAATTCGTTTTCGAGGGTGACATCCGGCGCCGCGTCGGGCCCCGAGTTCGTTACCGTCAGCGAGTAGGGCACGCTGGCGCCGTCGGTAAGTTCTCCGGCATTGGTCGAACCGACGACGTTCAGGTCTGCCGAGTAAACGCGGAGGCTGACGTTGGCGCTGTTATTGGAAGAGACCGTGTCGTTCGCCGCGGTTACGGTAGCTGTGCTTTCGATGACGCCGCTGGCACCGGCTGCCGGGATGACCGATATCTTCATGTGCAGACTCGAACCAGCGGGCAGTGTCGCAATCGCCAGAGTGTTCGGATCGGGCGGACACAAGGCGCCACCCTGGTGCTTGGGTACACGACACGCCGGCCTTGCTAAGCCCACTGCCTAGCGTCACTGACATCACGACATTGTTTGCCGCGGCGTTGCTGGGATTGGCGACGAGGAAGTCTAGATCGGCATTCAGGAGGCTCGGCACCGTTTGCGTTGCCGTCGCGGCGGCGATCGAGACTCGATCGCCGCTTTGTTGTCCGCTGCCGCCTTTGCTGCTCTCGCCGCTGGAGCTGCCGCCACCGCCACCGCAGGCCACTAACGTCCATGCTGCGGCAATAACTACGAGGCCACGTAAATTCATGATGAGCAGAATCCGTTCCGTGAGGGTTTCCCGCACAATTGTCATGGTATGCCCATCCATCGTTGGCCGCAGTGCTCAGAATCGGAAAAATCCGGGTGACGCTGATTCGAACACCACATCCGAAGGACACTGCGTCGATGGGTAACTTGCGTACCGGGGTAAGCGACTAGTGATTTCGCTGTGCAATGGAGCGGCGGCGCCTGACGACACCGAGTTACGGGAGGGTGCGCAAACGAGCTGCGTGAAACAGCCGTTCGCGCAAGTCTGGCGTAACTGCGCGCAGCCAGTGGGGCGCAAAATCGAGAATGATTGTGGTGGGCCTCGCCATGGTCTACTTAGTCAGACGCCATCGGCAGTTATCCGATTCACTCAAACACCATGAGGCGTCTATGTCCCGCTCTGCAACCGTCGAACCTCTCCCGCAATTGCGCTTCGAGATCCTCCAAGCCGCGCGCATCCTTCGCATGAGCCGAGCGACGCTCTACGAGCGCATACGTAACGGCGACCTGAAGGCGCAGAAGGATGGAAGGCGACGGTACATCACGGCAGTCGAACTCCACCGATACGTCGGGGCTCAAAGCCCTACGGATCGGCTACGGGCTCGCTATGCCCCGCAGACATCGCGAGGTGTTCAAGTGGTGGCACATCGCCATGAGTCCGGACGGGCCGCCCGCCATTACGCGCCTGGTGCTCTGCGGGCATGTGCAGTTCATGGACCGCGATGGTGGCAATTGCCGCGTAGGCGTGCGTCGCCTGGCTGCGGTCACGGTGTGAACAGGCGTGCAAATCTGACCAGGTCAGGGGCGGAACCGGCATCCAAAACTGACCACCCCGTACCCTGTGCTGTCGCTGGGCTGCACCGGAGCTACCGGGGGGTTTTGCATGGAAAGCATTGGCAAGATACGGCGCCGGCGCCTGATCGATCACGATTCCATCAGCCAGATCGCAAGGGATCTGGGGTTGTCTCGTAATACAGTGAAGAGAGCGCTGCGCTCCCCAGCAGAACCGCTTGAGTATCAGCGCCTGCGACAGCCACGGCCCCGACTCGGCCCGTATCTGGTGCTGCTGGATCAGTGGTTGGAAGCGGAAGAGAAACTGCCGGCGCGCGAGCGGCGCACGGCGCAGCGTTTATACGAAGCGCTGCAGATCGAGGGCTACACCGGCGCGGTCGATAGCGTGCGCCGGCACGTGAAGCGCCACCACGCGCGGCGGCGTCCCGTTGAAGCGTTCATCCCGCAGAGTTTTGCGCCCGGCGAGGCGTATCAGCTTGACTGGAGCCACGAGCACGTAGAACTCGGTGGCATCGATCAGGTAGTGAAGGTTGCGCATCTGCGCTTATGCCACAGCCGCGCGTTTTTCCTCGCCGCCTATCCGCGCGAGAGTCAGGAAGATCCTCGCGCAGATCTTCCGTCCGCCGGCAGGTCAGCAGCTGTGCGGGATGCATGCCGCAGGCGGCCACGTCCGCAAAGCGCAGTCCCAGTGCTCGCTCCGCAAAACGCATCTGCTCCTCCCGGTGCAGCTGTCGGGACTCCATGTGCTCGACCTGCGCCAGGAGACTGTCGAAGCACTCGGACATCTCAAGCGCCGCCGCGATCACCTGCTCCCACGTTGCCCCGATGCGAAACACAGTAAGCAGGGAACGCGCCCTTCGAGACGATCAGGCCATTGGTGCACACCACGCGGAAGATACCCATGCGCAGCTGATAGGCGCTCGTGCCGTCGTGGCTGTTGAGAAAGACGATCTCGGGCACGGCATCTTTCAACTGCACGCTCTCCAGGCGCCGGCGCAGCCGAACCACGTGCCAGGCGTGCAACGGATTCGCGCGACGAGCCCGGGTCTGGCGCGCATCCACCGGCGTGAACCCGGCCTGCATCAGCCCGGACAACACCCGCTGCGTCGGGATGAAGGTGTACTTGGCGCTCATGCGCTCGTGCGCCAACGGCGCCAACACGGCCGCTGCGCGCTCGTGCACGGCATCCAGTGACAGAGATGCGGAGAACAGATTCGCGTGGGAGGCGAACGAGAGTTCAGAAGTGGCGTTCATAACGGGATCCTCGAGAGGTTCTTGGGCGGGATTGCCCACGTCTCGCGAATCACGCCGCGTGCAGCGGTCAAGGATCGAAGACCGCCTGCGGCGGCGAGGGTGTCCTCGCCCTCGTCCTTGACGGCGAGCACGACGGGATACGCTGGCCCTCACAGCAACCCGCCCCTCCTTTCTCTTGATTGGTCCGCTCTCCTACCGCGCTTACGACCGCCGAGCGCGTGCGCCGCTGCTGCCACGAGATCGCTGATCGCGACGCCGCGGACTCACCGTTAGCGGTCCATGCTCGCGTTGGCCACCCTGCCTCAACGAGCGCTCGGCCGCATCGGAAGCGCTCGTGCGCCACCCCCGCATCATCCTGTGGGCTACTGGAAAGCCCTGCCCGGCATTTTCTGTCTGTACGGAAAAATTCCCTCACAGCAATATCCCTCCGATCAGATCGATTACAGAACTTCACGCCCGACGCACGCTCTTCGCATCCACCACGGGGAGCGCGCCGATGATCTACATCGTCAACAAGGAGAACCGGGATCTGTTTCGCGGCGAGTTGGCACAGATGCATCAGCATCGCCGCGTCGTATTCGTCGATCGCCTCGGCTGGCGCCTGCCGGTGACCGAATACGGCGAGACCGATGCCTACGATCGTGACGACACCCTCTACATGCTGCTCAAAGCGCCCGCGGGTGGGCCGGTCCTGGCCTCGGCGCGACTGCTACCGACCGAGCAGCCCCACCTGATGAGCGATCTGTTCGCGGATGCCTGCGCGGGTCCGTGTCCACGGGGACCGACCATCTGGGAGGCCTCTCGTTTCTGTCCAGCGCCTGGGCTGGGCCCGCGTGCACGCTTGCACAGCCTGTGGGAGGTCCTGTGCGGGATCCTGGAGACCTCGCTCTTGTTCGGCATCGAGCAGATCGTCTTCACCGCGAACACGGCACTGCTGCCGCTGATGGTGAGTTGTGGCTGGGACGCGCACGTGCTGGGACCCACGCTCGCCGATGGCAGTGATCAGATCACCGCACTGCGCGTGCAGGTCGATTCGCACGG
>DASYEW010000024.1:0-32468 GCA_036498785.1 Steroidobacteraceae bacterium
CGGCTATTCACTGCGTCTCGCTGGCGCGACGATCCCGATTGCGGGCAACTCCGTCGTCCATCCACAGACCGCGGATTGCAATGGCGAGGATCGCGACAAGTTCTGCTACCGCATGGACGGCCTGCTGTTGCGCCTGAATGCACAAGGCAAGCTACAGTCGTCATGGGGCAAGAGCGGCGTGCAGTTCGTTGGCGGTGGTGGACAGGAAAAACTCTATGACGGCTTCGTCGATCACGCGGGGCGCACGCTCTTCGTCGGGCGCACCAGCTCTTACGACCTGGACATGAAACGCCCTAGAGCCGGCACAGACCGTTTTGATGCTTTCATCGGCAGACTGGACTCGCATGGCGTCATGGATCGCACGTTCGGCAAGACCGGTGTAGTGACTGTTGCCGGTGTTCTTGACGAGCGAGCTGCAAGAGTCGTCGAGCTGGCCTCCGGAAACTACGCCGTCGCCTATCAGAAGAGCGACCCGAAGGCACCTCGCGACGAGGCGGACGACGCACCCAAGGCTCCCGGCGTCCTGCTCCTGAATGACAGGGGTGCGCGCGTTGGTGATGCAGCTGTACCCGTATTCGGCAAAGCAGTTGCACTGGCAATCGCCCGCGATGGGTCGATCCTGCTGGCCGGGCTGGCGCAACGACCCGCACCCGGCGGTCCGATTCCTGAGGGAAATGATCTCTTCTTCTGCGTCGTGTCTGTGCTCTAACAGGGGAACGTTCGAGGAAGATCAGTCACGTGACGTGCATAGTACGAGTCCCTGTGTCAGATTGACGCAGCCCTCAGGAAGGAGTCGTGCATGTTCCAGAAAGTCGCTTTCGTCATGTATGCAATCAAGGACGTCGCACGGATCAAGGATGTCCCGCGTACCAGTGCGTTCTACGCGCAAACCCGCGGCCTGGAACACAGCTCGATGGCTGCGAACAGTGCGCGCATGACAATGAAAGAACTGGCGTTCCGATGCGTCATCGGTATTTGTCTCGCGGCGTCCATTCAGGTCGCTGTTGGCGCTGAAGCCACGCAAACACCTGGCGACGGATTGTATTTCCCAACGGCCGTGACCCAGGCCGAGTCCGACGCGTACACCCGTTACGAACTGCTAGAGCCGGGCAGCGGTCGCTTCAGGATCTACTACGAAGTGACCGCGACAACCGCGGGAGCGAGATATTTCTACAACCCCATTCGCAAGGGCAGCACTGCCAGCGAGGAGAGCGTCACCGATCCGGTAACGGGCAAGCCGTTGCACTTCGAAGTTGTCAGCGGCGAACAGGCACGCAAGGATCCGCTGATGCCCGATGCTGATGTAGGCACCGACTACATCAAGGTCACTTTGGCGCGGCCCGTTCCTGTGAACGGCGATGGCCGCGTGGTGATCCTCAAGACGTACCAGGATGCGAAGAGCTACTACGTCGACGGCAAGACGATCGTCTTCAACCGTCCCCTCGGTGTGAAGCGCAACAAAGTAGTGCTGCCGACAGGCTACGAAGTGATCGGTCTGACGGTGCCTTCGCAGATACTCACCGAGAAAGATGGACGGATTGCCATCAGCTTCCTGCACGCAGGGGACGGCGAGTCTCCGCTGGTGCTGAGAGCCGCCAAAGGTGCGCAGACTGGAGCAGCGGCTACCCCTAAGGCGCCGACGCAGCAGCCCAGTTGGGAGTCGCCGTTTAAAGGTGAGACAGAGGAGGAGCGGCTCTCCGAGCGCGCTCACCAGGATCGCGAGATCGTCTATTTCCTACAGCAGCCGCAGACGCATTCGTTCAGCCTCTATCACGACTACACCGAGACGCGAGCTGGCGTGAATGGCTACGCGAACGTCGTTCGCGAAGGTAGTGTTGCGAGTCATCCATCCGCCAGCATCATCGATACTGGTGAAGAGTTGCAGACCAAGGAAATGAGCGGCGCCGAAATGGTGGCGCTGAAGATCAACGCCGGCGAACCGGTCGATCCGAAGGCTCGCGTGGTTGTGATTCCCTTCACTGCATTGAAAGCAGGGGAGAGCATTCGACTGCGAATCGCCGAGACCTACACGGCACCGACAAGCTTCAAACTCGATGGCGATGACCTGGTGTTCGATCGCAGCCTCGGTCGACCGAGAAATGCCGTCGTGCTTCCAACCGGCTGGTATTGCACTTTCAGTGCAATTCCGACCACGGTGACTCAGCTCCCGGACGGGCGCGTGTGGCTGGAGTACTGGGACGACCGGCCGGAGCCGGTGGATGTGCTGATCAAGGCAAGGCGGCGTGTTGGCGTGCAACCCTGATCTCAGGCGCAGCGTGATTTGCGGGGCGATTGTCGGTTCGGTCCATCAGGCCTATCGTGCGCACTGGCGACCACGGCTCGGCGGTTGCACAACTAAGGCAGCAAAGCGACATGAACAACGAAAGCCTCGGCAAACTCATCCTACGTCTCGTGCTCGGCCTCTCGATTCTCCTGCATGGCATCGCGAAGCTGAAAGGCGGCGTGGGTCCTGTCGGCGGCATGCTGGCTTCGCACGGCGTGCCGGCTTTTGTAGCCTACGCCGCATACATCGGCGAAGTGGTTGCGCCGATCATGGTCATCGCCGGTTGGCACGCTCGCATCGGCGCGTCGCTCATTGCGATCAACATGCTGGTCGCTATCAGTCTGGTGCATGTGACGCAGCTCTTCACGCTCAACGATCAAGGTGGTTGGGCTCTTGAGCTGCAAGGCATGTATCTCTTCAGCGCTATCGCGATTGCGCTCCTCGGGCCCGGTCGGTACAGCGTCGACAAGCGATAGGGGGCTGTCGGTCGATTCTCGCAGTCTGGCTCTTCGCCACACGGAGGCTCTTATGCCCGTCACCGGTATCGGCGGAATATTCTTCCGCGCACAGAATCCCGAAGCGTTGCAGGCCTGGTATCGCGAACACCTGGGAGTCGGCGCTGCAATGACCGGCAACGACTGGGTGTGGCAACAGTCCGCCGGACCGACCGTCTTCTCGCCATTCAAAGCAGATACGGACTATTTCTCGCGCGACAAGCAATGGATGCTCAACTTTCGCGTCACCGGACTCGATGACTTGCTTGCGAAGCTGCGCAGTGCGGGCATCGAGATCGTTACTAATAAGGAATGGGATAGTCCGGAGACGGGCCGCTTTGCGCGGATTCACGATCCAGAAGGCAATGCAGTGGAGTTGTGGGAGCTGCCGGGGTGAGGGTGTCTCTCAACTGGCGCCGCAGCAGGCGAGTCGTTTCCCAACGTGTCGCTGAAGTCCCGATGGCCCGCTGGTTACCAGTGCAAGACATGGCCAATGGGTTCGTCTATCGAGAGGGAACAGAGCTAGTGTCGGTTTTAGTTTCGGGTGACGATACCTAGAATCACGCTGGTCACGATAATAATCAGGACTAGCGCGCAGAGACCTCCGAATCTTTTCTCGCCTCTCCTATGAAAATATTCGAGCATAGTCCCAACGCGCAGCACGGGTAACGCGATGATCAGCCCGACACCAATGGTAGCAACGCGGTCTCCAAGCGCGCCATAACCGAGTAGTCGGGCGGACAGTCCGGCCGCGATGACCATACATGCAATCCAGGTGCCACGGTCGAGTAATCGTGCCAGACGAACCTCCAGCTTTGTCGTGAGATCCATTAGGCGCCGCCATGCATCAGGTTGACGCCGAAGGCCTGTAGCAGCATCTGGAACGCCAGGAGAAGCAGGACCACGACGAACAGGAGACGCAGCTTGGTGCTCGAGACGCGCATCAGCACCTTTGCACCGAGCGCGGCACCAATCACCGAGCCCAGTGCCACCGGTCCTGCGATGGTTGGAGTAATGAGGCCACGCGCAAGATACGCACCGCCACTTGCTGCCGCAGTAACTCCGATCATGAAGTTGGAGGTGGCCGATGACACTTTGATGGGCAGTCGCAGTGCGGTGTCCATCGCGGGAATCTTCAGGACGCCGCTGCCGATGCCGAGCAGGGCGGAGATGAGCCCCGCGCCATACATAAGTGTCATACCCAGCGGCATGCGATGTACACGGTAGGGGACGTCACGGCCGAGGTCGCGGTCGGGATAGCTGGCATCGAGTTCCGGCCAGCGGCTAGGTGTCGATAGTTCGGACTGGATGCCATCGGTGCGACGCTTGAGCATCTGCTGGGCGGAGAGCAGCAGAATTGCAGCGAACAGGATGAATAGCCAGGAGGTCGGCACGAATCCGAAAAGCAGCACGCCGCTCAAGGCCCCCAGTGTCGTGGCGACCTCGAGCGCTATGGCGATACGGACATTCGTCAGGCGTTCGCGCAAATAGGCCGCCGCGCCCCCGCAGGAGCAGGCAATCACTGAGACGATGCTGGCCGCCACCGCAGTGTGAATATCCACTGCGCCGAAACTGATCAGAATCGGCACGATGAAGATGCCGCTTGCCATGCCGAGAATACCTCCCAACGCGCTGGCGCCGAGCGAAACGACGAACAGCCACAGCATGAAGCTCGTTGTCATTGGCGAGTTGTGATCCTGTCGGGCGGATAGGAGGAAGGGTAGAGGCGCAATGCTAAGACTGGCACTCCGGGTTGGATAGTGCGCGCTGCCAAGCGCTGAGCTACGTATTCTTCGTCTGCTTCGACAGGCGAGCTGCAATCGCTGTATCGACCGAGAATGCTCCGGAGCCACCCAGGACCAAACCAGCCAGGCAGGCGAGATACAGCAGGTCCGTCTCGTAGCCCGGCTGACCGAAATGAGCACCCTCGGCCGTCACGCTTTGCAGCTTGATCGAGCTGAAGCCGTTGGGGAGGTGGACCGTGAATATGGCTACCAGAAGAACGATGACCATCGGTACGCTGGCAAGTGCAACGAACGCGCCTGCCAGTATCGCTGCGCCGCCTATCAATTCAATCAGGATTGTCGCCCAACCCAACACGTGGGGCACCGGCATCCCCATCGCCTGCAAAATATGGATGAACGACTCCGGGCCTCGCGCCAATTTCGCGTAGCCGTGTTCCATGAAGCCGTAGCCGGCCATCAGGCGCAGCGCAATGGGCGCCCAGCGGGCCGATTGAAAGCGTCTAGCAAAGTGCAGTAGCGAGAGTATTTTCATTTAGTGTCACCGAAAGATGTATTGAAGGCGTTCCAGCGCGAAGCGCGGCAACGTCTCGTCTCTGTCAGGACCGTGAAGCCCGGATGATTGTTACGACATGGATAATTGTTAAGACGCGCCATGCCGACACGGTGCGCGTCCGCTCAGGCACTCACTTTCCGCGCCGCCTGCCCTCTTTCGTGATTGGGCATGGGTGGTCTGGGTCACCTGGGTGTGCAGTTCGCGGCCAAGATGGGATTCAAGACAGTGGCGATTGCGCGTGGTGCAGACAAGGGACCTCTCGCCAGAAAGCTGGGCGCTCACATCTATATTGACAGCACATCGCAGAACGCGGCTGAAGAACTGAACAAGCTCGGCGGTGCGGAAGTGATACTTGCCACGGTGAATGATGCCAAGAGGCATGAGTGCGGTGGCTGCCATTGGCGAAAGCCGCCGAGGCATATCAGCACATGATGAGTGGTAAGGCCCGCTTTCGCGTAGTCCTGACGCCGTAAGAGCACCTGACACTGAATCCCGCCCGAGCGGGTACGATCGTGGTGATCCACGACCGTCAATCGGGGTGTCCGATTTTTGCCTGATGTGCGAATGCGTGGGAAGAAGCAGCCGCGATGGTCGCGGCAGCTTCGAAGCGGTTGGAGGATGCGCAGGCCCACAGAAGTTATTTGGGAGTGATCTTGAGCAGCTTTCCGTTTTCTGTAAGAACGATGACTGCTCCCTCCCGATCGACGCGGACGTCGCGAAAACGTACGTTCGCGTCGCTGAAGAGTGGCTCCTCCGCGACGACCTTACCGTTGTGCAGCGTGAGTCTCGAGATTTGCTGCCCACGCAGTGCCGAAATCAGCACGCTGCCATTCCACTGCGGAATCAATTTCCCTGAGTAAAACGCCAATCCGCTCGGCGCGATTACCGGGTCCCAATAATATTGCGGCTGCTCGAGACCCGCCTTCGCCGTGATGCCTGCGCCGATGGGCTTGCCGGTGTAGTCGATGCCGTGAACGATGACAGGCCAGCCGTAATTCTTGCCCGGGTGAATGGAGTTCAGTTCATCTCCACCTTGCGGGCCGTGTTCGACTTCCCAAAGCTGCCCGGACGCGTCGAAAGCAATTCCCTGCTGATTGCGATGTCCCGACGACCAGATCTCGGGCAGCACGCCCGGAGTATGGAGGAAGGGATTGCCAGGCGCGGGCGTGCCGTCGGCTGTTATGTGAATGATCTTGCCGAGCGCCGTCGTCATGTCCTGCGCCTTGAGCCATGGTCCGCGCGTGGATCTGTCGCCAATCGTGACGAAGAGCGTGCCGTCCTTGGCGAGGGCGATCCTGCCACCCTGCTGCGCCGACTGCGAAACGGGTGCGTCCGATTGCACCGCGTAGATCACCTTGACGTCTTTCAAGGATTTCGACTGTTCGTCCAACGTTGCGCGTGCAACAGCCAAGCCGCTGGTGCCTGCGGCACGCGCCTGTGTGAAGGCGAAAAAGATGCGCTTGTTCGATGAAAACTTCGGATCGAGCGCGACGTCCAGAAGCCCGCCCTGGCCGGTAACCAGGACCGCGGGAATGCCGGCAAACGAGTCGGACAAAGCGCCGTCCTTGTCGACAATGCGCAGCGTCCCGGCTTTTTCGGTTACCAGGTAACGGCCATCAGGCAGCAATGCAACTGACCATGGGAGCGCCAGCTTGTCGGTGATCGTCACCGATTGAACTGGAACCGACGCCCGGTAAGGGGCTCTCGTCTGGCCTGGGAACTCGGGTTTATCGTCGGCCTTCTCGGGCGGCCGCGTTTCGTTCGGCTGCCCCTCGACCTTCGACGATGCCGTAAATGTACGTGCCGGAGCAGCGGCTGGTGAAGCCGGGCCGGGTGCCTGTTGTGCGTCGGCGGCGGTGACGCCAAAGCAAAGAGCGCAGATCGCCGTCGTCGTAAATCTTCGGATCATTGTGTTCACCTCGATTGGCAAAGCGCAGCGGGTTCAATGTTTTGATGAGCGGCGCGGGGACCAGATGCCTTTGAGCGAAACGAAGGCCAGGCCGTTATTCGCGTTCATGGGAATGACAAGCTGGTTGGCGCCTGAGTCGTAGCACATCGAGGCGGCTGAAGGGATGTTCTCGGCGATCAGCTTGCCGCGCGCGCCCGGCGTGATCATCGAGACGCCGCCCAATCTCACGCTCGATACGAACTTGACGCCGTCGGGCATGATCACCAGCCCGTCATTGCCGGATTGCGCGGCCTGCTCCGTCCGCACGACATGCCCGTCTGGCGCGAATGAGATCACGTCGGCGGTGCCGATGTTGACCACGACGATATTGTCATCGTTGTCCAGCTCGATTCCATTGGGCATGTTGAGTGGCGCACCCTGTACGAACATGGATGCCTGGCCATTCGACGCGACCTTCCATATCGCCCAGCTTTCCGGATGATCTGGTGTGCCGGTATTTGTGCCATAGACCGTGCCATCGGCCGCGACGGCAATGTCATTCAACCAGGGCGATCCGGGGACGTTGATCGACTTCAGAGGGCGGCCCGTTGCCAAGTCGAACGTACGCAGTACCGCAGCGCTGGCAGTGGCCTGGCTGGGATTGGCTGGATCCGGCATGCCGCCATCGCGGTCGGCGAAATAAAGCACGCCTTCGTGAAGGAAGCTGCCGTAAGGCTCGTTGAATACGAGCGGCGTCGTCATGCTGTCGCGTTCGGTGCCTGGGTTCTGGATGCCTATCCAACGCGGCGTATGCACGCTGCCATCATGATTGATGAACGCGACCCAGGCGTCATTCGTACGTACCGCCTGCGTGACCCCGCGAGACGGCGCCACGATCAAGCCGCGGCCGGGATCGTAGACACAGCTCTCAACCGAATAGAGCGCGCCGTACATGCGAACGTTCTTGGACGCCGCTGCAAACTCAGCCTGCGACGTCTGTGCACCGGCAGCAGGTGCGGGTGGCGCTACCGGCAAGCCCACACCGGCGTTGCCGACGTAATACTCACGCGGTTGCGATTGTTGTTGGGCGGAGGCATTGGCGGAAAGAATGGCCAGCGTCAGTACACTGACCGGACCGAGAGCCTTCAGGCATCGCAGCGACAAATCAATTCTCGGCACCACGGGTCACCTCGGAATCGTTATGGTTGGGAACTACAATGCTGATGAAGCGGCCGTTTCTGGAGACGTCATGTTGGTTCGAATGTCGACCGCGCCATTGGTGCTGTCATTCATCTTGTTTGGACTTCACGCCGCGGCGAAATGCTGAATCGCTTTCTCGCGAACTCCGTGACGACGGTACCTGACACGGTGATGCCGATGCCCATTCCCATTCCGGAGCAGAAGGATCGCGAAGATGTCATCGCGTATTTCCAATCCTTGATAGGCGGCACGAAATAGCGTCGCCGCTAGCGTATTTCTTACAAGAAAATCCAGCCGACATCGTTCCGGGGAGCGAGAGCCGGCAGCCTAGCATTGAATGCGTGATATCTGGTAGCACACAACGACCCGTATCCGCATGGATATGCGCGACGTGGGCCGATGCGTCAGTTGTCTTGCTGGTTCAATACGCAGCCGATGCTACATCAACAAGCATCGTTTCCATGTGCCGCGTGCGAGGCACACGCGTCCGTACAAATAGAATGACACGACCGCGAACAACGCTATCCAGTTGCCGTACCCATATTTCCATTCGCGATCAATCCGGCCTCGCGCTGGAATGATCTTGCCTGTTTGTGCTCATCTCTTGTACGACGCCACCGCGAGATCATCCAAACCCACGCGGTTCAGCAAGACTTGATAGTGGGGATGCTGCCGGATGGGCTCCAGCCGAGGATCGTTGCGCAGAAAGATGAGGCAGTTCGAGCGCTTGGCAACGGCGTCATCGAGCAGGGTCATGGCGCGCTGCGTATCGCCGATGCTGATATACGCGGCGGCAGATTCATACGGACATACATAGGTCCCCGTACTCACGACCTTCTCCAGTAGCGGCAGCACCTTCTCCTTCTGCCCCGCATAACCATACGCCTGCGCCAGCATGATCAACGCGACCGCCGATCCGTCCAGTTCCACGCCTCGTTCCGTAAGCTGCACGGCTCTTGCATAGTCACCGGCGATGTAAGCGCCAACACCGGCCCCTGAGAACACCATGCCGACGTCCGGGTGTTGCTGCATCTTCTTGTCGACCCAGTCCCGCGCCGCCTTGCTTTCGCCCACCATGAACAGGGCCCAGTTGCCCCAATCCGCCATTTCCACGTTGAGCGGGTCGAGGCGATTGGCGTCGGCCAGCGCGCGCTTGACCTTCTCCGCTTCGCCGAGGCCCGAGTAGTAGAGCGCAAAACCCAGCTCCGTCTGCGCTAGCGTCGGGTCGCGACGCTTCGCCTTGTTCAAGGCAATCCAGGCATCCTTCCAGCGCCAGGCCATCACATAAGTCAGGCCGAGGGAAGACCACGCCTCGGCGGAATCGGGGCGCAACTCCTGCACCTCGGAGAGCGAATCGACCACCTTCTGCAGCATGTTGATCGGCGGTTCGAAGTAGGCAAACAACTGGCGATAGGCATCGCTGCGCGCGATATACGCGTCGAAGAATTTTGGGTCGAGAGCGATAGCCTCATCGAACAGCCTGATCGCCTGCGGCAGGGATTCATGACTGACAAGATCCAGCTGATACCGCCCGGCCACGTAGGCCTCGTAGGCCTTGAGATTGCTGGTAGGAAACTCGTCCAGTGCGCGTTGCTCCTCCGCAAGGACCGCCACCTTCAGGGACTCCGACACCGCGGCGGCGATGTCGGACTGCATCGCGAAGAGA
The DNA here is from genome assembly GCA_036498785.1 of Steroidobacteraceae bacterium. Lineage (GTDB taxonomy): Bacteria > Pseudomonadota > Gammaproteobacteria > Steroidobacterales > Steroidobacteraceae > Steroidobacter. The sequence continues at coordinate 9,831 of DASYEW010000024.1, forward strand.
TTCGTGTCGTCGGTACGGCCCTCGTAGTCCTTGTCCCAGACTACGAGGTCCTTGTTCAGATCTTCGAGTTCCGCCGTGATACGCAGCGCGTTGCCGGCGGAGATGCTGACCACGCCATCGAGCACATATTCGACATCGGGTAGTTGGCTGCGGATGTGGTCTCGCGCCTTGTTGTCTTTGAAAGTAAAAGCGGAGGGCGTCGGTACCACCCGCAGGCCGGATATCTTCCGCAGGTTGCGAATCACTTCACGCGTGACCTGATCCGCGAACGGCCGCCATGCCTCGGGCGCATCGGCGGATACATCGAAGGGCACCACGACGACATAAGGCGATTCGGCGCCCGGTCGCACCTGGAACAGAGCGAAGGCGCGCCAGCCGAGCAGCGCAGCAAGTAGCAGTACGCCGGCTATCATCAGCGGCAAGCGCCAGACCGGCACTACAGGGTTGCCGACGCCGCCTGTCGCAAGCTGCGGCTCCGGCGTCTCGTCTCCCCCGGAACCTACGTCCTCCGAGATCACGCGCTCCGGAACCGCCCCTTCCGGAATCAACGTGACCGGCGCAATGAGTTGATAGCCGCGGCCGCGGATCGTGAGAATGGTCTTCTGCAGCTCGCCGCTGTCGCCGAGGATCTTGCGCGCGCTCTTGACGTGATTGCTCAGCGTCGCATCCGAGACCTCACGCCCGTCCCACACTTCCCGAAACAACTCTTCCCGGGACAGGACCCGATCGCGGTGCCGTATCAGGTAGACCAAAAGGTCAAACACCTTCGGCTCCGCGGGGATCACGGTGTCTGCGCTACTGATCCGGTACTGGGCCGTATCGATGACGTATTCGGCTATCTGGTATTTCATTCGACCGCCGGTACTAAAGTACCTGTCGACCGAGGTGACCGTGGGCTCTACAACGGCGGCGGGGCAGCGCCGCGAATCATTATCGAACCATTACCCAAAAATTATCCAGGCGCCAAGCAGCGTTCCGACGGTTTCGCCAGTGTGGCACCCGTTCGAACAACAGGCCACATCGGGAGAGCCTCATGCCTACACCACTGCAGATCCTGCTGGATCCCATCTCTTTGACGGTACTGGGTTTGTATGGAGCCTTGATACTGCTGGAAGCGCTGTTCCCAGCGCGATCTCTGCCGCAGGTCAAGGGTTGGAAGACCAGGGCCCTCGCCGTGTTTGTCTTCTATTTCTATCTGTCGTCCTACCTGCCCCTGCTCTGGGGCGACACGCTGACGCAGTACCAACTCTTCAACCTGGATACGCTCAACCCCTTTGTCGGGGCCGGCATCGGCGTCCTTATCTATGAGCTGCTGGTCTATTTCTGGCATCGCACCATGCACCGGGTCCACTGGATCTGGCGTTCCTTCCATCAGATGCATCACAGCGCCGAACGGCTGGACAGCTATGGCGCCTTCTATTTCAGTCCTCTGGACATCGTCGGCTTCACCTTCCTTAGCAGTGTCAGCCTGACCGTGGTGGGACTCAGCGCGCAAGCGGTCACGTACTTCCTCTATGCCACGATGTTCCTCGCTGTCTTTCAGCACATCAACGTCCGCACGCCGCAATGGCTGGGATACATCTTGCAGAGGCCCGAGAGCCATAGCGTTCATCACGGTCGCGGCATCCACCAGTACAACTATTCCGATCTGCCGTTGTTCGACATCCTGTTCGGCACCTTCCGCAACCCGAAGGAGTTCGTCAGCGAGAGCGGCTTCTACGACGGCGCTTCCGCGAAGGTCCGACAGATTCTCGCGTTCAGGGATATCGCCGGAAGCGACTTCGACCCCGCCATGAGGCTCGGCAGACACTGACGCGATCAGTATCAAATGACTCGATCCGCCACAGATCGAGACGTCGCGCGCGCCAGGGCCGCCCCCTGGCGCGCGGGAGCACGCGCTCGTTGAGCAACTACGGATGCTGGTTGCCGCCGTTTCCGCTCACGCGACGATATGACCGCGATCGCGACGCCACGAGTCGCTTTGAGGAGTAGGTCGCACGAACGGTGCGAAGTTGCCGTTATGAGAGTCTCGCCCTGAACGCCCAGCATCCGTCGCGACCGTCGGCGCTCTCTCTCTCTACTGGCGAACTGTCATCGCGAGGTACTGCATTGAAAGCTCCCAGGGCCGGGAGCCTTCAATGCTCAAGAAGCCTGCCCATACTACGGACTGCATCCGGTAGCGCTCGGGTGGAGCATTCTCAACAGGTGCGGCTCTACGTCTGCAAAAGGCGTGGATACGAGGACGAGCCCTACCAGCATTTCCAAGGAGTGGCCGACTGGGTGCCTTGTACGCACATGGTCAGGGTTTGCTGACCCCCTGGAAGAATCGCGCTGCCTCGGAGCTGAATTCGGCGCGAATCAGTTTTGCCCGCGCACTGGTTTGCATGGGCATGCGCCAAGGGATCGCAGTCAGCAAGTTGGATTCTTGCATCTTGGCGCCTGTCATCACGTTTCCCTATCGCGCCGTGTGCGTGACCCAATCCAGGAGCGCAGAGATGTCATTGACCGAATATCCGCCCGGCGCCACCTTTCCCGGGAATATGGGCCGCACCATCGGCGAATCGCAACCGGCGTGGCCCGCGCCTCGGCGCGCCAAAGCTGGCATGCCCAACGTAATCTACATCGTCATCGATGACACGGGCTTCGGGCAGCTCGGCTGCTATGGCTCACCAATCAACACGCCCAATCTCGATAAACTGGCGCGCAATGGCCTGCTCTACAGCAACATGCACACCACGGCACTGTGCTCGCCGTCGCGCTCCTGCATTCTGACGGGTCGCAACCATCATTCCAATGCGATGGCTTGCATCACCGAAGCGTCCACCGGCTATCCTGGCAGCAACGGCGCGATTCCCTTCGAGAATGGATTTCTGTCAGAAATTCTGGCGCAGAATGGTTATGCGACGTTCTGCCTGGGAAAGTGGCATCTCACGCCTGCCGAGCAAATCAGCGCAGCCGGTCCGTACGATCGCTGGCCGCTGGGACGGGGATTCGAGCGCTACTACGGATTCCTCGGCGGCGACACACATCAGTATTACCCGGATCTCGTCTACGACAACCACCAGATCGAACCGCCGCGGACACCGGAACAGGGTTATCACCTCACCGAGGATCTTGCGGACCGAGCCATTGGATTCGTAGCGGATCTCAAACAGATTGCCCCCGACAAGCCGTTCTTCATGTACTTCGCGCCGGGCGCGAATCACGCGCCGCATCACGTACCGAAGCAGTGGGCCGACAAGTATCAGGGGAAGTTCGATGACGGCTGGGACGCCTATCGCGAGAAGACCTTCAAGCGGCAGAAGGAGCTCGGAATCCTGCCGCAGAACGCCGTTCTGTCGCGGCACGATCCGGACGTGCAGGACTGGGACAAGCTGTCCGGCGAAGAACGCAGGCTCTACGCGCGCATGATGGAGGTATTCGCGGGATTCTTCGAGCACGCGGATCACCAGATTGGCCGGGTGCTGGATTTTCTTGGCACGATCGGTGAGTTCGACAACACGCTGATCATGGTCATCTCCGACAACGGCGCCAGTGCCGAAGGCGGGCCGACCGGTTCGGTCAACGAAAACAAGTTCTTCAACAACGTTCCGGACGATCTGCAGCAGAACCTTGCCGCGCTCGAAGATCTCGGTGGCCCCAAGTACTTCAATCACTACGCCTGGGGCTGGACGTTCGCGGGCAATACGCCTTTTCGCCGCTGGAAGCGCGAGACCTATCGCGGCGGTGTGTCGGATCCATTCCTGGTGCACTGGCCCAAGGGCATCAAGAGCAAGGGGGGAATCCGTCATCAGTACGCGCACGCAATCGACATGGTTCCGACCACGCTTGCGGCATTGGGCATAGAGCCGCCGGCGCGGATTCGCGGCGTGACTCAATCGCCGATCCAGGGGATCAGCCTGGCGCACACCTTCAATGACGCGAAGGCAGAGGATCGGCACAAGACGCAGTACTTCGAGATGTTCGGGCATCGCTCGATCTACCACGATGGCTGGCGCGCAGTGTGTCCGGTACCCGGTCCGTCATTTACCGAAGCAAAGCTCGGTTTCGGTCAGTTGACGCTGACGGAGGAGAAGCTGCGCGAACTCGACGCAACGGGGTGGGAGCTGTACGACCTGGCGAAGGATCCGACCGAGTCGAACAACCTCGCAGCAGCCAATCGCACCAAACTCATCGAGATGATTGCGACCTGGTATGTCGAAGCCGGAAAGTACAACGTGTTGCCGCTCGACAGCCGCGGCACCGTGCGTTTCGCCGACGAGAGGCCGCAGCTGACGCAGGAGCGCAAGACTTATACCTATTATCCGCACACGCAGATGATCCCGGAGAACGTGGCTGCGAAGCTGCTGAATCGGGCACACAGCATTACCGCCGAGGTCGAAATACCCAAAGGCGGTGCCGAAGGGGTGCTCGTGTGCCATGGCGGAAATGTCGGCGGCTACACCTTGTTCGTCAAAGACAACAAGCTGACCTACGTTCACAACTATGTAGGTGCGGAGGAATTTCGCGTCACGTCGAATGTGCCGGTGCCGGAAGGTAAGGCGAAGCTGCGCTATGAGTTCGAGCCAAGCGGTAAGCCGGACATTGCCAAAGGCAAGGGAGCTGCGGGCAAAGCGCAGCTGTACATCGGCGACAAACTGGTTGGCCAGCTCGAGTTGCCTTACACCGTACCGCTCGCACTCGGCATCGGCAGCGGCATCTGCGTGGGCCGAAATCCTGGTTCTCCCGTCAGCGCAACCTACAGCCCGCCGTTCGGGTTCACCGGCACGATAGTCACGCTCACCGTGGATGTCTCCGGGGAGCTGCTGCACGACTCTGCGGAGGCGGAGCAGGCGTTTGCAAAGGTGGCGATGGCGAGGCAATGAACATGAAAGCCACTACAGTTGCACCGGCGCAGGACCCAGGCTCGATCCTCTCTCGGGACATCCTCCCGATACCCGACCGGCCGCACGTCGGGCTGACGACCTACGACGCCAAGAATCCGGACACGAAGTATCCGCCCATCGTCTCGCTGCGACCGCCGCGGGGCGCACCGAACGTGCTCATCGTGCTCATCGACGATGTGGGTTTCGGCGCTTCCTCGGCCTTCGGCGGCCCATGCCACACGCCGAACGCAGAGCGCCTCGCCAAGAGTGGCCTGAAGCTCAACCGCTTCCACACGACCGCACTTTGCTCCCCGACACGCCAGGCGCTGCTGACCGGTCGCAATCATCATTCAGTGGGGATGGGAGCCATTACCGAGATGGCCACATCCGCGCCGGGCAACAACAGCATCAGGCCGAAGAGCAAGGCGCCGCTGGCGGAGATTCTCAAGCTCAACGGCTATTCGACCGCACAGTTCGGCAAGTGTCACGAAGTGCCGTACTGGGAAGTCTCCCCGGTGGGGCCGTTCCACCAGTGGCCTACGGGATCGGGATTCGAGCACTTCTACGGCTTCGTCGGCGGCGAGGCGAACCAGTACTACCCAGGTCTGTATGAAGGCACGACCGCCGTCGAACCGCCGAAGGCGCCTGAGGACGGCTACACACTCACCGAGGATCTGGCGAATCGCGCCATCACCTGGGTACGCCAGCAGAAGGCGCTGATGCCTGACAAACCATTCTTCATGTACTTCGCGCCCGGTGCGACACATGCGCCCCATCATGTACCGAAGGAATGGTCGGACAAGTATCAAGGAAAGTTCGAGGGCGGCTGGGACAAGTTGCGCGAGCAGACTCTCGCTAGACAGAAGCAACTCGGTGTCATTCCGCAGGATGCGGAACTTACCGCAAGGCACGAAGAGATCCCCGCCTGGGATGCCACACCAGCGAAACTCAAGCCCGTGCTGGCGCGGCAGATGGAGATCTATGCGGGTTTCCTCGAACAGGCCGACCACCATGTCGGCCGCCTGCTCGATACGCTGACCGATCTCGGGGTCCTCGATGACACGCTCATCTACTACATCATCGGTGACAACGGGGCTTCCGCCGAAGGCACGCTGAACGGCTGTTTCAACGAGATGACCACGCTCAATGGCATGCCGGGCATCGAGACAGTCGACTTCCTGTTGAGCAAGATCGACGACTTCGGCACTCCGAAGGCCTACAACCACTACGCAGTGGGCTGGGCACACGCGCTGTGCGCGCCCTATCAATGGACCAAGCAGGTCGCTTCGCACTGGGGCGGTACCCGCAACGGTTGCATCGTGCATTGGCCACGCGCAATCAAGGGCGCGGGGGAAATTCGCAGCCAGTTCCATCACGTCATCGACGTTGCGAAGACCGTGCTGGAGGCCGCCGGTCTGCCCGAGCCGACCATGGTCAACAGTATTGCTCAGGCACCGCTCGAGGGTGTCAGCATGCTGCCAAGCTTGAAGGATGCCAAGGCGGCAGAGTCACACGACCTCCAGTACTTCGAGATGATGGGTAACCGCGGTATTTACTACAAGGGCTGGACTGCGTGCACCAAGCATCGCACGCCATGGAAAGCCGATCAGCCGCCCCCCTTCGATGCCGACGTCTGGGAGTTGTACGAGCCCGGCGACTGGACTCAGGTGCACAACGTCGCTGCCAAGAATCCGCAGAAGCTTGCCGAGCTGCAGCGGCTGTGGCTGATCGAGGCAGTGAAGTACAACGTCGTACCGCTCGATGATCGCGGCTTCGAGCGCATCAATCCCGACATCGCCGGGCGTCCGCAGCTCATCACCGGCACTACGCAGCTGCTTTTCCCAGGCATGCGTGTCAGCGAGGCGTGTGTGCTGACCCTGAAGAACAAATCGCACTCCGTCACTGCCCAGCTCACGGTACCCAAAGAGGGCGCCAAGGGCGTCATCATCACGCAGGGTGGTTCCGTTGGGGGCTGGACGCTCTATGCCAAGGATGGAAAGCTCAAGTACTGCTACAACTTCTTCGGTATCGAGCACTATTTCGTCGCAGCCGATGAACCCATTGCGCCGGGCAAGCACCAGGTACGCATGGAGTTTAAGTACGACGGTGGGGGCATCGCCAAGGGTGGCGATGTCGCCCTGTACTACGACGGCCAGCCGGTAGCCAAGGGCCGTGTTGAAAAGACGCAACCCATGGGCTATTCCGCCGATGAGGCCTGCGACGTCGGCGCAGATAGCGGCTCACCCGCGTCGCCAGACTATGGGCCGATAGGAAATACCTTCAGCGGTGCTATCGAATGGGTACAGATCGATGTCGGCGACGACGACCACAATCACCTCATCAAGCCCGAAGAGCGCTTCCGTCTTGCGATGGCGCGTCAGTAACTCCATCGAGTAAAGCTCCCGCGTCAATCCTGCCGGAAGCCCGCGGTCAGCCCATCGGCCGATCTCCGGGTTACTGCAGGTGATGCAGGTGATGTAGGTGATGAAGGTGAAGGCGTGTCTGGCCGTTCTGAGCCCGCATCACTTCCATCACCTTCATCACCCCCATCACTCACTTTCAAAGCACACGCTCGGACACTGCCGGCGTATTCCGGCTCTTCCACCGCTTCGCCCACAACGGGCTTGCGGTATCACCCCTAGCTGATGCAGGGCTGACGCTGTCCAGAATCGTTCCATGCGATTTGTCGAGTTCCCGCCCGCGAGTGCAGGCCGAGCTCTATCACTGGCAGCAGCTCCAATGGGCTGCGTGTTCCAGCAGCTATGGTGTCAATTCCAATTGGAGGTACGTATGCTCACACTACAAATGCGGTCCAGGTTATTCAGCATCGAGCAGGTTATTCGTCATGGACTGCACATCTAAATCAAGTTGGGCGTCGCAACCTCAAGAGTGTCGCTAGTGGCGTGCGCTGCGGAGTTGGTCGTATGACTGTTCGAAAGATTGCCGGCGGTACAGTGCACAAACTGCCGGCAGATTTTAGGGAAGCCATCGAATCCAACGGCACCGCGAAGAGCCTCTGGGTCGATATCACCCCACTGGCGCGAAACGAGTGGATCTGTTGGGTTACATCGGCGAAGAAAGAGGAGACCAGGAAGCGTCGCATCGAGGTCGGCATCGATAAGCTAGGTGGAGGCTTGCGCAGGCCGTGCTGTTGGCCCGGATGCCCGCACCGCTAGGGTTGCTTTCAATGAACCACAGACTCTTGGAAGGGACACATGCCTGACGAGACAGCGCCGCCGAACAGCGGTTCCAGCAGACGATCCTCGCCTTGCTCGGCCTGCCGCTCGCTACGGCGCGTCCATGCCCATGCTAAAACTTCGGCAGGATGCGATTCGCGGTCTCACCTGTCAGGGTTCGGGCGCGAAGCAACAATGCGTCTGCTGGGATGCTGCGTTCGAAGGCCTTCGGCGTACGCATCCAAAGCCAGTCCATCATTCGCAGTCGTTCGTATAACACTGGGGGGAAGCCACGCTGAGGTGCTCTCCTCCCATTGATTGTCCGTTAATTGCCGCATGCCCGTGCCGTCCGCGCGCATTGCGAACAGCTCCCCATACGACTGCGAGCTACGGCTACCCATCGCATAGGCCAGCATCGATTCGTCCCGCCATCCCGCACGAGATGAGGTGAACAAGATCGATCCACCGTCGGGTGACCAGATCGGATGGGCGTCGTTACCGTGATCGTGGGTCAACTGCTGCAGGCCAGACCCATCCGGTCGAATCGAGTAGATTTCAAAGTCGCCGCTGCGAAGGCCTGTGAAGACGATGGAATCGCCGCGCGGCGACCATGCAGGAAAGTTGTCCCAGGCAGTTGTCAGGGTGGTGACGCTTCCGTCAGCGAGCGAAAGTATGCGCAGGCCCCGTTCCTTGCCGAGCACCCGGTAGACCAGTTTCTTGCCATCCGACGAAAAGCTGGGGAATCCGCTGCTATTGTCGCCATGGGTGATGGTTCGAAAACCTGATCCGTCCGAGCCGATTACGGCCAGTTGAGTGGGGGTAACGGGATTGCGTGCGAAGAGCTTGCCCAGTGCGAAGGCGATGTGCGCTCCATCCGGCGACCACTTCGGAAACGTAATACTGGCTTGCTGATTTGCGTAGAGGCTTTTGGCAGCTGAGCCATCATTGCCACTTGCCGTCAGTACATGACCGCCGCTGACTGACACGAGACTCTCTGCGTTCGGGGAATAAGCCACCATGGCGGAGGTCCGGTAAAAATCGAAGCGAGGATCTACTCCTGTTGCCCGTACGACAGGCGGTGTGGGTCCGGGTGTCGCCAGCGGTTTCGCATAAACGACTGTTTTTCCATTCGGGGACCACGACGGATTCCATATATCCCCTGGTGAGCTGCGCCATCCCGATGTACCGGTCAGCGCCGTTTTTTCGCCGACGCGGATCAGATAGGCGACCTCATCTGCATTGAGATACTGAGGAGATAGCTTCACCCCGCTGCCGGTTGTATGGATCTGTCTTGCACCGCTTGCGATGTCGATCGAGATGATTTGTGAGCTGCGGTCGTTAGTTTCATCGGCGTAGTAGACAATGTGCCGAGAGTCGGCAGACCACTTTGGACTTCCAGCAAACTGATTGACCGGGGTAAGTCGGCGCAGTCCGCTACCGTCAGGATGAACAATGTAGAGCGCCGTGGACTGCACCAACTCCCAGCCGCAGCAACCGCTTCCCTGAGGTGGCGATGGATCTGGACCGGAGCGCGTGTGCGGGGTATTACGGTCCGATGTGAAGGCGATCCACTTACCGTCCGGAGACCAGCTTGGCCGGAAATTGCCGCTGTCTGATTGGGTGAGATTGCGAGCGTGATTCGTCGCGAGCGTCAAGAGCCAGACATTTGCGTGGCCACCTTCACGTGTGGACACGAAGGCAAGCGATCCGCCATCTGGTGACAACACGCCTTGATCGTTGAAAGCGATGCTGTCCGTTAGACGCTGCAGGCCGATGCCGTCCGGGTGCATCCGATAGATGTCTGCCGAGCCACTACGATCCGACGTAAAAACGATCCAATTTCCATCCCGAGAAAAGGCTGGGTCGTAGTCAACGGCGAGACTTGCAGATAGAGATTGCTCATGGGAGCCATCCGCATTGGCCAGGAAAAGGCCGATATTCGTTGGGCCGCCACCAAGCATGACAATGCGTTCTTTGGGTTGGCCGACCGCGACGCCCGCGCCAAAACAAGCCCCGACCATCACCGCCAACCGCAAGAATCCCAGGCACGAACTGCTTAGACTGCCTTTCACGTTTTCTTCTCTCGCTCCGTGTCTACGGTGTCGAATTGCCGGCGGCCGTTGGCGCCGCCCTGGTGGCCAATAGTAGTGCGTCGACGCTTGGAATTGCGACGCCGTTGCGAGCTTGTAATGAGACAGGCGTGTCGGTGAGCATCGGCGGGCAGCTAACAGAACAATCGAGCCGACGTGGTGAGACGAATACACTTTTCGTTGGTCTCATCTTGCCGCACGGCTCAGTTTTCGCCGCGAGCATTGCTATACAAGGAGACACATGCGGATTCAGTCAACGCTAACGGTGGCCCAGACGAGGGGCGATGTCTGGAAGTTTCTCGCCGACCCGCAAAATGCTCCAAAATGGGATCGGAGCGTTGCCAGCGTCGTCGTCCATTCGCCATCAGAGGTGGGTGTCGGCACCGAGGTTGAAACCACCGCCCCATCCGGCATGCGTCAGCGTTTCAGAATTGTCGAATTCAGTCCTGCCCGACGGCTACGGTTCATTCTGTTGAAATCGAGCATTTTCAAGACAGCTGAGCTGGTGTTCCTGCTGGAGTCGATACCCGGGGGAACTCGCATCACACATGAGATCAACTTTACATTTCGATTCTATGCAATGCCTCTCTACGTCGTCATCATGCTGACCAACAGGAAAGCGCTGAGCACAGACCTCGGATTCTTGGGCCGTGCACTCCAAGCCAACGCAAACCAGTCGTGAGGTGAAGGCATGTTCGGGAAGGTTGACGACTCATGCACATCTGCAGGCTTCACGTTCAGATCCTAGCTGTTCTAAATTGAGAGCCTCGCCGGTCGTGTATAAGATTGCGGGCATGAAGACTTGGCGAATCTGGCTTTCCATTCTCGTCGTAGCCGGAACTTTCGGAGTTCTTGTTTGCGGAACCCGCAGTGCCGCGTGGACCGAGAATCACATTATCGGGATGGCCATTGTCGTTCCCGCGCTTTGCCTGTGGGCGTTGGCGCTCGTGCAGCTTGGAAGGTCATTCGCTGTCAGCGCACAGGCCAAGGAACTCGTCACGCATGGTTTGTATTCGAAGATTCAGAATCCGGTCTATGTTTTCGGCGCGATCGTGCTTGTCGGGCTGATCTTTTACTCTGGCCGGCCGCAATTGTTCCTGTTGTTTCTAATCGTGATTCCTGTGCAGTGGATGCGAATTCGAAATGAGCGGCAAGCGCTCGAGGCAAAGTTCGGCGAGGCTTATCGCGAATACCGCCGCCGCACCTGGTTTTGAGCCCTCATTAGATTTGTGCTGATGGCGACGCTCTCATCGTGCCGCTGAGCATCTTGATCCACATCACTATCCACATGCACTTATACGGCCACAATACCGGCTTCGTCAGTATGACGTCTCGGCAGTGCCTCACGAGCTGGGTAAGTACGCGGCGGTAGCCGGCGACGTTTGTCGGAATGCCCACTAGTCGGGCCACAGAAGCGACATAGTGGCGCAGTTCTAACGAAACTAGAATTGTCACGACATCGAGACCAACGGCATCGAATGCGGGGAGCAAGAGAGCCGCTTCCGGCAGCACGGAAATGAGCAGAACCCCAATGAGTACCAGCACAAACAACGCTCGGTAAGTGGGTGGTTTGATCAGTGCTGATCCGATTGCTCCAAATCGCTGCTTCCATCGATCCGTTGTGAATCGCTGCCACACCAGTAGGCAACAGGTGAGCATGACGGCAATGGCCGCAATATGACTTTCAACCAGCCAAGACTTCATATCGACTTACATCTCCGCTGCTTGAGTGCGCCGATCGGCGCACTCACTCTCGCCAAATGCACCGGTATTCTTGAGGTTGGCGCGCCCGGAGAGATTGCGTCTTTACCTTACTTGGCCGGCGCCCGTTGTGCCAGCTGACGCTATCCAAAATCGTTCCTACGATTCTGTCGAACTCCCGTCCGCGAGTGCCTCCCGGTTCGGGAGTTCTGCAATCTCGCCCGGTCGGGAATGGCAAATGAAAAAGGCCATGAACCCGATCTTCCATCCACATTGCTCGACAATGCGCTATCTGCCCCTTGGGGCGCGGTGCTGACCCCATGGCGGTTGACATTTCGATGATGCTCGTAATATCGTAGTCAAGTGGAAACGAAACTAGCAATCAATGCTTTGGGTGCTCTAGCGCATGAGCATCGATTGGCGATCTATCGGCTATTGGTTGAACGCGGCCCCGCAGGCCTGCCGGCCGGCATGATCGGTGAGGGCGTGGGATTGGCGCCATCGTCTCTGACCTTTCATCTGCAGAATCTGCATCGCGCTGGCCTGATCGTGCAGCGACGAGAGAGCCGCAATCTGATCTACAGCGTTGACTTCACAGCCGTGAATGATCTTGTCGGCTACCTGACCGAGAACTGCTGTGGCGGAAGCAGCTGCTCGACGCAATGCGCGCCTGCCAAAGCGTCGAAGCCGGGAAAGAGAACCAGGGCAGCATGAGTCGTGAGCGAATCAAACCTGATTCATCGGATGCCGAGCCGGGACGCCGTCGTGTCCCTCCTACAAAGCGCTTCGCTGCCAACGTCCGATCTTACGGACGCGCATATGAACCACTTCTTCTATGTCGGTTCTGACGCCCAGCCTTCGGGAATTGTCGGCGTTGAGGTCTTTGGGAGTGACGCGCTACTGCGTTCACTCGTCGTTGCGCCTAACCGGCGGAGATCCGGGCTCGGTTGCAAGCTGGTGACTCATGCCGAGCAACACTGTCGCATGAGCGGTGCCACAGCGATCTATCTGCTCACGATGACGGCGGAGCACTTCTTTCTCGGTCGCGGATATCGCCAAGCATCTCGAGATTCCGCTCCGTCTGCGATCCGATCCACCAGCGAGTTCTCAGGGTTGTGCCCGGCGAACTCGGCCTTCCTCTCAAAAAGTCTTTGACCTGAGGTATCTAGTCATGAAGCGGTTGCACGTACACGTCGCGGTTGAGGATCTCGCGAAGTCCATTCAGTTCTACAACACGCTGTTTGCCTCCGAGCCCACCGTGACGAAGAACGACTATGCAAAGTGGATGCTCGACGACCCGCGAGTGAATTTTGCGATTAGTCAACGTGGCAGCGAATCAGGTATCCGCCACCTCGGCATCCAGGTGGAGGATCGAGCAGAACTGGCCGACGTGTTCTCACGGCTACAACGGGCGGAAGTACCCGTGCTCGAGGAAGGTGCGACGACGTGCTGCTACGCGAAAAGCGAGAAGAGCTGGATCGCGGATCCTCAGGGCATCCAGTGGGAAACGTTCCTCACGACCGGAGAAATCACCGTCTATGGCGCGGACCCCGTGACAGAGAGAAAGAAGCCCTGTTGCGAGCCGACCAAGGCAGCCTGAGCCATGAGCGAACCTCAATACAATGTTCTATTTCTCTGCACCGGCAATTCGGCACGCAGCATCCTGGCCGAGACATTGCTCAACCATTGGGGCAAGGAGCGGTTCCGGGGATTCAGCGCTGGTAGCTTTCCGAAGGGCCAGGTGCACCCGTTGGCGATCGAGCTGCTGGAATGGATGAATCTGCCAACGGAAGGTCTGCGGAGCAAGAGCTGGGATGAGTTCGCGGCGGATGGCGCCCCGTCCTTGGATTTCATCTTCACTGTCTGCGACAACGCGGCCGGCGAGGTGTGTCCTATCTGGCCGGGGAAGCCGATGACGGCGCACTGGGGAATCGCAGACCCGGCGGCCGTGCAAGGAAGCGAGGCGGAGAAGGGCGCGGCATTCCGCAAGGCCCTCGCCGAGCTTGAGGCCCGCATCAAGCTCTTTATCAATCTTCCGATCACGTCCTTGGATCGGATGACGCTACAGCAGGAACTTCGCGCCATTGGGCGCTCTCAGGCCAAAGAGAAAACGACCTGAGCCATGAAGCGCGCACTCTTCGCCGAAGGACTCGGCTCAATGTTGCTGTCGGCGACGGTCGTTGGTTCCGGGATCATGGCCGAGCGATTGGCGGGCGGGAATGTCGCCATCGCTTTGCTGGCTAACACATTCGCGACCGTAGCGGTGCTGGGCGTGCTCATCGCCTTTCTGGCTCCGGTGAGTGGCGCGCACTTCAACCCGGTTGTCTCCCTGGTAATGCTCATGAGAGGAGAGCTGACGTTGGGAGTGGCAGGGCTCTATTTGCTGATTCAATCCGCAGGCTGCTGCTTGGGAACCCTCCTTGCTCACGGCATGTTCGATCTGCCGCTGCTGCAGGCCTCAACTCACCTAAGAACAGGTGGTGCGCAATGGTTGTCTGAGATCGTCGCCACCGCCGGCCTGGTCGTGGTGATTCTGACATCTGCAAATGCAAGAGAGGCCTCATGGCGTGTGCCTGCCTGGATTGGCGCGGCGTATTGGTTCACCGCCTCCACGTCATTCGCAAATCCCGCCATCACGCTGGCTCGCTCGCTGACCGATACCTTCGCAGGCATCGCACCGTCGAATGTAATCGGTTTCGTCGGAGCTCAAGTAGCAGGTGGCTTGATTGGCATGAAGATCGCGCAGCTTCTTATGGGCACTGCGAGCACCAAGGCCAGCGCCGAGGAAGCGGCTCTGAAGTCATTGCAATAAGAATCGATCCCGTGATGGTGCGAAAGGCGACCGAAGCGGACGCGGCGGCGTGCATTGCGATCTACCGGCCTTTTGTGGAAGCCACGGCAATCTCCTTCGAGGCGGTCGTTCCCACGGTCGAAGAATTTGCTTCTCGTATCAGTCAAGTCATTGTCAGCCTGGGCCTGGCTCATCGCTGCGAAGGACGTCCTGAGAGCCTCGAAGTCGCGAGGGGACTCCGACACGTAAATGATTAGCGACCGGTGTTGAATATCGAATGGGAACTTCTGACGCTCATTGGAGCAGACCATTGCGATGGGCTGCCCTCGAGCAAACGCGTAGCCAAGTTCATACCAAACGTTAGGATTGTCGACGGTAATCTCTGCTAGGCACACGGCAGCATTGCGAATGGCTTCCTCGATTGCGTCGACGGGCACGTCAACGCTGCGCTCCCGCTCTACCCGGTACGCATCAAGAGCAGCGGCTTCAACCGCGGGCTTGAAGACGTCCTCAAACCGCTTGTCGTATTTGCCGTTGTCGAACGGCTGGATGACGAAGCATGTGGGCATCCTAGTTCCCCATGTCCTTTAGAGTTGTGGCGCGTCCGGAGAGATTGCGCCTTTGCCATCCCTGGCCGGCGCCCGTTGTGCCAGCTGACGCTGTCCAAAATCGTTCCCTACGATTTTGTCGAACTCCGCCCGCGAGTGCCTCGCGGTTCGGGAGTTCTTCAATCTCGCCGGCGAGCGGCAAATAAAAAAGGCCACCCCGGTAGCGGGTGACCTTTTTCATTTGCTGGTGCGGCCGGAGAGATTGCGCCTTTGCCATCCCTGGCGGGCGCACGCTGTGCCAGCTGACGCTGTCCAAAATCGTTCCGTACGATTTTGTCGAACTCCCGCCCGCGAGTGCCTCGCGGTTCGGGAGTTCTCTAATCTCGCCGGCGAGAACGGCAAATAAAAAAGGCCACCCCAAAGCGGGTGACCTTTTCTATTTGCTGGTGCGGCCGGAGAGATTCGAACTCCCGACCCTCTGGTTCGAAGTCTCAGTGCATGCTTGCGCTCATGCCCGCTCGAACCCGCGCCACTTGGTTTTTCAAACACTTAGCGAAGGCTACAGTACCACTATTCCCGCTGCAACCCGCGGTGATTCGAGCGGCAGTGGTCACTCCCTGGTCACTCCTTTTTTGGGGACAGCTTCCATGCCGACGCTGAAACTTCGTCAGGACACCGTCCGAAGTATCCCGTACCAAGGGCCGGGCGGGAAGCATCAGTGCGTGTATTGGGACGCGGCTCTCGAAGCCTTTGGATTGCGTGTCTATCCCAGCGGCCGTCGAGTGTATGTCTGCTCCTATCGCGTCAATCGCCGAAAGCGCCTGGCAACGCTCGGCCGCGCCGATGTGCTGACGCTCGATCAGGCCCGCAGGAAAGCAATCACGTACCTGGGGAAAGTCGCCGGTCATGAAGATCCGCAGGATGAGGTCGACAGGCAGCTGGAATTGAAGAGAGTGGACGAGCTTTGCGAAGCGTTTGTCGAGGGGCATTCGAAGAAAAAAAAGAAGACGTGGAAGGCCGACAAGTCGACCTTGGATCGAAATGTTCTTCCGAAACTTGGATCGCGTCTTGCTCAGACGATCACTAGTGCGGACATCGAGCCTATTCACGCTGAGATCGGCGTGGCGCATCCCTATGCGGCGAATAGGCTCCTGGAAACTGTCCGCAAGATGTTCAACTGGGGGAAGGTGGCAGGATTCGTCCCTCAAGGCCTGGTGAGTCCGATCGCAGGCATCGTGCGATTCCGCGAGCGCAAGAGGAAACGATTCATCACGACCGTCGAGATGCCTCGTTTCTTGGAGGCGTTAGAGCAGGAGCAAAACGACTATGCGAGACATGGAATCTGGCTTCTGCTGCTGACGGGCCTCCGCAGCACGGAGCTGCTCAACGCAAAGTGGGAGCATATCGATTGGGAAGTGGGGGCACTCTTCATCGGCTTGACTAAGAATGGTGAACCGCTGCTCGCTCCGCTCAGCGAAGCTGCCATGGTTCACTTGAAGGTGATTCCAAGAATTGCTAACAATCCATACATCATTTGTGGGCAGAAGCCTGGGCAGCACATGAGGGGTCTCGGCGCGGCACTTCGACGTGTGCTCAAGCGGACAGGTCTTGAAAACGTTCGGGTTCACGACCTACGCCGCACTGTGGGCTCATGGCTTGCACAGTCGGGTAAATCGCTGCACCTGATCGGGGATGTTCTGAATCATCGTGATACCACAACGACTGCGGGCTACGCCTATTTTCAAACGCAGCAACGGCGTGATGCGCTCACCGGTCATGGAGAGCAGGTGTTGTCCCTTGGAGGCCCGCAGCTGCAGTTATTGTCGCCGCCGCAGACGGTCTCGGCAGCTAATCTGCTGCCGATCGAGGATGTAGCTCAGGCTTTCCCGGCGAACGCTCAAGCCGTTCGCTATCGCCACTACTTCAAACGCGAAACCCTCTATGAACTGGTGTGGACGGCACCAGTCATGGAAGTTGCGCGTCGCCTCGGCGTGTCGGACGTGGCGGTTGCGAAGCTGTGTCGGCGCGCAAACATCCCAGTTCCGGGGCGAGGGTACTGGGCGCGCGTTGAAGCCGGACAACAGATCCCTCGCACACCTCTGCCGTCACCGCCGGACGGGCTGCCGGAGCTGCTGAGAATCCGAGGAACAGTCGAAGCGAACGTCGACCAAGTCGCTCGCGCACAGGCTGCGTAAAGTAGGCAATCGGCAAAGAAGCCAGGATGACTGAGAAGAGCTCTTCGGGGCCCTTGTACCGATAGAACGCATCGAAATCCTGCCCGACTCTGCCTCCGCGATGCACGGCGCCGACGCGATCGGCGGCGGCGTCAACGTCGTCTTGAAACGTGACATTCACGGCCAGTCATCAATGCGAGTGGCGGGCAACACAATCGTAGTACACGGTAGGAGCGGCACAATGATGAGCAGGGAGCCGATGTGCGATTCTCAAATTCAGTGACAATGAAATTGTTCTTCAGTGCACTGAGGTAAATCGAGGCCAGTGCCAGCAGATGATACCGATGAATTCGGGTTGACAGTTGCGGACACCCTGCTTAAGACTCCGTTCAACAAGACGCTGATGGTCATAATCAGCGCATGACAGGACACGTTGACGGATAAACGTTTGAGGGGAGTAGGACGTGCGGGATGACCAGACGCGGCAGCCAGGTCGTGGACAATCTATTTGTCTGGACACTATTTATCTGACCCGACTTCTGACCCTACGATCCTGAGCCATCGTGAGCGGTGGAATTGCCATGGAGGCAGCATCGATAGAACCTGGACAAGCGCTGTGGCTGCTCTCCAGCTTCTGCGTTTTGCATCAGCGATCCTTGGATCATCAAGCAGTCGCTCGAGAGTGCATCCCGCCGCTATTGTTGACCGATCTGCAAAGACTGGGTGCGGAGCTCGGCCTGCACATTGCTTGCTCTCGTAGCCCAGCCGACTTAACCAAGATTCCGGTCCCTGCAGCGTTGCAAGTGAGAGCGGCTGCACCCGGTAAGGACGCGGCCGTCTCGCCAACCGTAGGAGCCACTGCTTCGGCGACAGCAACGGACGCGCTGGAATGGGTGATCCTGCTCCAAGGCGACGATAACAAAGCCTCGGTTGTCAGCGCCGGAGCAGAAGCGCCGTCGGTCGTCGCGACGGCGGATCTCTGCGGCCGCATGACGGGACTCCTGCTTCGGTGCAGGCCAGCAGCGGCAGAGGCCGCCGATCCGGATGCATCCACGCGTTCGCAACGAACGTTCGGCTTCGGCTGGTTCGTCCCGGAGCTGCTCAAGCACAAGGCGATCTGGCGGGAAGTACTGATTGCTTCCCTCGTATTGCAGCTGATGGCGCTGGCATTTCCGCTGTTCACGCAGACCATCATAGACAAGGTGGTGGTGCATCGAACGCAAAGCACGCTGATTGCGATCGCCATCGGGATGGCGGTGTTCGTCGTGTTCACTGCGTCGCTGACGTGGACCCGGCAGTACCTGATCCTGCACACGGGTAATCGTGTCGATGCCGTGCTCGGCAGCCACGTGTTCGACCACCTATTCAAGTTGCCGCCGCTGTACTTTCAGCATCGCCCGACCGGCGTCATCGCCGCACGTCTGCAGGGCATCGAGACGATCCGCGAGTTCGTGAGCTCCGCCGCAGTGACGTTGATGCTGGACTTGCCGTTTCTGCTGATCTTCGTGGCCATCATGTTCTGGTACAGCGCACAGCTCACCTGGATCGTTCTCGGGATCCTGGGGCTCGTCGTCGGTGCCAGCATGCTGATCGGTCCGCTGTTTCGGCAGCGCCTCAACGAGCAGTTCCTGCGCGGCGCGGCGAACCAGGCATTCGTCACCGAGTACGTGGCCGGCCTGGAGACGGTCAAGTCATTGCAGCTCGAGCCGCAGCTCAATCGACGTTACCGGGATCTCCTGGCCGCCTTTCTCAGTGCCTCGTTTCGCACCAAGCAGCTGGGCAATAGCTATTCGACGCTGGCGAACGGATTGGAGCAGCTGCTCAGCCTGCTGATCCTGACCTTTGGTGCCTACATCGTGATGACCTCGGCGAGTTTCACGGTTGGTATGCTGGTGGCCTTCCAGATGTTTTCATCCCGGATCTCACAGCCGATGCTGCGCCTGGTCGGGTTGTGGCAGCAGTTCCAGCAGGCCCGCATATCGGTGGCGCGGCTCGGCGATGTGATGAACGCGCCCGCAGAGCCCTATCGGCTGACGCGCTCGCGCGCCCAGGCCGGCAAAGGGGCCGTACAGATCGAGGGACTGTCGTTCCGATACGAGGACAATCTGCCGTATCTCTACGATGGGTTCGAACTCAACGTTGCCCCGGGACAGCTCATCGCCATCATGGGCCCGTCGGGTGCGGGGAAGAGCACGCTGGCCAAGCTGCTGCTGGGGTTCTATCAACCTTCGCAGGGAATCATCCGGATTGATGGCATCGACATCCGTCATCTCTCCGCCAATGAGCTGCGCAGTAATTTCGGCGTCGTCCCGCAGGAGACCACGCTCTTCTCAGGGACCATCCTCGACAACTTAAGGATTGCCAATCCCTTCGCGTCGTTCGAGCAGGTCGTTGCCGCCTGCAAGATGGCGGAAATCCACTCCTCTATAGAGACACTACCCAACGGCTACGAAACCACGATTGGCGAGCGGGGCGCCGGACTGTCCGGTGGGCAACGTCAACGCATCGCCATCGCCCGGGCGCTCATCAAGGGCCCCAAGGTACTGATCTTCGATGAATCGACCAGTAGCGTCGATGGCCAGACGGCGGAGCAGCTCGGGCGCACCATCAATGCCCTGAAGGGGCGCGCGACCATCCTGTTCATTGCTCATGCGTTGCCGAAGACGTTGCAGGTGGACCATATCGTGCGTATCGGTGACAAGCTGACGGTCGTTCCCCCGCCGCGCCCCGCTGTGGAAGTGCCGGATGGCGAGAGGAAGCGCGCAGACTTGTGTGTTCTGGCGGCAGAGGGGACCGATCCATGAATCCCGGTCAGCCCGAACAGCCCGCCGTGATTCGGGTCGCGTCCGCCCTGTTCGAGATCGAAACCGCGGATCCCAGTCGCAGGTCGCGGATCGTACTGCGGTCGGTTGCCATTCTTTTCGGCGTGCTGCTGCTCTGGGCGATCTTCGCGAAACTCGACATCGTGGCAGTCGCGCAAGGACGCCTGGTGCCGCAGACCTACGTAAAGATCGTGCAACCCGCCGAGGCCGGAATCATCCGCGAGTTGCTTGTGGAAGAGGGCAGTGTCGTCAAGCAAGGAGATGTGCTTGTTCGTCTCGATCCGACACTCAATGCGGCGGACAGTACGGCTGTGTCGCGGGAGCTGGCGCTGGAGAAGATGCAGCTTCGGCGCATCGAGGCCGAACTGGGCGGCGCTGTGCTGAAGCGTGAAGCTGATGACGATGAGTTGTTGTTCGCGCAGGTAGAGGCGCAGCGTGTCAGTCATCGCCAATCATTCCTCGATTCCATCGCCACGGAGACGGCAAGCCGTCAGCGAGCCCTGCGGGAGTTCGACGCTGCAAAGGAAGTACTTGAGAAGCTCGAATCGACACTGCCGAGCTATCAGAAATCTGCGGATGCGTACGAGAAGCTCGCCGAGCAGAAACTCGTCGGCTCACTCCAGGCCGATGAGCGACGTCGTGAGGCACAGGAGAAAACGCAGGACCTGGAAGCGCAGCGCGCGACGGCTTCGTCCCTCGAATCGACCATCGCCGAGTCCGACCAGCGATTGCTGCAGTTAAGCAGTAGCTACGCCAGCGACTTGAATCAACAACGCCTGCAATCCGTCACCTCGATCAATCGACTGCAACAGCAGTTCGGCAAGCTGCACTACCAGGAAGGGTTGCTGGAACTCCGTGCGCCACAGGCTGGGGTAGTCAAGGAATTGGCGACGACCACGTTGGGTGCAGTTGTTCAACCAGGCACCGTCATCCTGAGTCTCGTGCCGGCGAACGAGCCGCTTCGCGCAGAGGTGCTGATTGAGAACAAGGATATTGGCTTCGTCAGCGTGGGACAGGTGGTTCGCGTGAAGCTTGCGGCCTTCCAGTTTCAGAAGTACGGCATGCTGGAAGGTGTGGTCCGCACGGTGAGTGCCGATTCCTCTTCGTCGAGCCAGAATGTCCCCACTGGCGCTACCGATCGAGACCGATCGGGTGACTTTGCATTCAAGGCGCTAATCGAACTACCTCAACAGCAGCTCAGGACCAATGGATTGGTGCTATCGCTTGCAGCGGGAATGCAAGTATCGGCGGAGATCGTCCAGGGAGAGCGCACAGTACTCGAGTATCTGTTGTCGCCGGTACAGCGCGTGATGAGTGAAGCGGCCAAGGAGCGATGAGCCCGTCCGTGATTCTCGGGAAGAAATTCGTAATGAACGTTGACTATCTACTCAATACCACTGTGTGTCTGAGAGGAGTCTCGTAGCTGAGATGGGAGTGCCAGAGAATGAGACATGTGAAACAAGTATTGTGGATGGTGCTAGGAGGCGCGCTGTGTTCCGTCAGCTTTGCATCCGAGTATCACTTGGAGTTAGGTGCGGGCGTGAAGGTATGCGAGTCATACCTTGAGAATGTGAAAGCGGTAGCCGTTGATCCGCTCAGAGGGCGCCACGCGTGCCCGATTCCTGTGGCGAAAGA
The DNA here is from genome assembly GCA_036498785.1 of Steroidobacteraceae bacterium. GTDB lineage: Bacteria > Pseudomonadota > Gammaproteobacteria > Steroidobacterales > Steroidobacteraceae > Steroidobacter. The sequence goes on from DASYEW010000024.1 coordinate 31,633, forward strand.
AGTAGAAGGGTTGAGCGAGCCCAAGTGGAGCGGGCGCTACGTAGGTACGCCGATGCCAACGCCGCCCTACGTCGATATTGACAAACAGGTTGACGACTACATCTGGCGACGGGGCGTAAACCCAGGGGCGTTTCAGACCGAAGACGAAGCTAGGGAATGGGTGGGCACGTCCGCGCAGGTAGCGGGTGCTCGCCGTTCTTTCGATGCAAATCGAGAGCGTTTTTACGACGCTCCTTCGAATGAGGCTCTCTACTCGGAGTTCGACGTTGATAACGATGGCGTCGACGAACCCGTCTATCACGATGGAAGAAACTGTCATTACCTCGGGTTCGGATCGCTTCTATTTGTTCTCAAGCCGGACTACTCCGGCATTGATCTGCTGAAGACGGATCGCTTAATGGTCTACCCGCCGCGGTCAGTCTCGGCTCCGCTATTTTTTCGGCAGAAAAGCAGTAGCGAAAACTTACGGTTGACTTCCGACGCCATGCGAAGCGCTCGCTACGGTGTATTTCTCTTCAAAGATAAGAGCTACATCACGGTGTGGGGCTTTAGTCCGTCGGGAGATCCAAAACAGGACGCAACAATCCATGTCTTTGTCCTTGAAAAGGACAGAAGGGCGGAAGTCTGCTCCATATCAATTTCTCCTTGACCCCTTGGAATCTACAGCAGGGAAGTTGTCATGAATATAGATCATTCGTAAGCGTCATGCCGAGGCCGTCTGGCGCTAGGGTTCAGGAGGAGTAAGGCTGGTGTCCACTAACTGAGGAAGGTGGACACCATGTCAGAGAAGAGCGCCGAGATTGTGCCAGGCTTGCTGATGAGCCGCGGAGCGAAGG
>DASYEW010000025.1:0-8736 GCA_036498785.1 Steroidobacteraceae bacterium
ACCAGCGTCTATGGCTGGCGTACGGTGACAGAGACAAATTCGCGCCCAACATGCCGCTGTTGACACCCGCCGTTCCGCCGAAACATGTCATCACCGGACCCGGTATCCACGAATGGACGTCCTGGACGCCGCTCGCTTCCCTAGTCTTTGCTGACATCGACCGGGAGACAATGAGCCGTGACGTGAGTGCCTGTTCGGCGCCTTGAGGTTGCATCGAATACCTGTATTTCTCGGATGGTTAGATGCCGAAACCAGTTCATTGACCAAGGCTTCCCTGCGCGCTTAGATTGGGTGAAAGCCGGTGCCCCTTGTGCCGGTTTCACCCATCGACAGGCATCGCCAGGCATGAGTTTTCGCAATATCCAGGGCATGCGCGCTCTCGCTGCGCTGATGGTCGTTTCGTGCCATATCTTCCAGAATCTCGAGCCGACGCGCACGCCATGGACAAAGCCGTTCTCCTTTGTCGGAGGAGTGGGCGTCGATATCTTCTTCGTGATCTCCGGGTTCATCATCTACCACGTGATGCAACGGTCGATCGCCAGCATGGACATCGTCGGTAGGGGACCAGCGATCTATGCGTTCGCGATGAAGCGGTTCATCCGCATCTACCCGCTCTATTGGATTGTCTTCGGCGCGTCGTGCCTGATCATGGCGTGGATGTCACCCATGGCGCCGCCCCCCGAGCCGCTGTTCCCGTTACTCGCGCTCATGGACAACCTGCCGAACGCGCGCGTTTCCGTCGCCTGGACACTGACCTTTGAAGTCTACTTCTACGCCATGGTCGCGCTTAGCCTGACGCTGTTCGCGAGGCGGGCCATGGTCGGTATGGCGATCTGGTTCGCCCTGGTTGGCTGTGCGAGTGTGTTGGGCTGGTGGGTGCCATGGGCGAAACCGCTGGACTTCCTGTTTTCCCCGTTGTTGCTGGAGTTTCTGCTGGGTATCGCCGTCGCCAAGCTCGTCGACCGCGGTTTCCGCCGATTTCACGGTGCGTTGTTGGTAAGCGCTGTCATCTGGATGGCGATGGGCACATGGTTTCAGCGGCCCAGCCTGTTCGCCATGAATGAGGCCCAGCTCGGCAGACTGGTGGCCGTGTCGCGTTCCTTCACCGGCCACGTGATCTGTCTGGGAATCCCGGCGGCGATCCTCATCTACGGGCTGGTCGTGCTTGAGCTTCGCCAACGATGGATCATGCCGCGGGTGCTGCAGTACCTCGGCAACGCATCGTTCTCCATCTACCTGTGGCATGTCGTCGTGTTCCGTGCCGTAGCGGAAACGTTCGCGCGCTTCGGTTGGGTGGGCGTCGTGAATTCGGCCGCGCTCACCATCCTCATGGTCGCGATAGGCCTGGGTTGTGGGTTGCTCAGCTTCCACGCGCTGGAGAGGCCGTTGCTGAGGGTTCTTGGGCAGCGTTTCTTGGGTGGAGGCGTTTCGTCGCATTCGCTGGATGGCGATAGTTACGCACGGCCCCGTGTCGCTCCTGTGCCGTAGAAAACAGCCAAACGAATCGGTGTCGCAGAGCGGGAAGGTAGTGTGCGAGTCTAGGCACACATCACCGGACTATTCGCAGGCATTCACCATGTTTTCTCCCACCGCACTTGCCGCCTCCTTCGATCGTATCCACGACTACTGGTCGCCCAAGGTGATTGGTCAGGTGAACGACCAGTTACTCAAGGCGGCAAAGATCAAGGGCGAACTCGTCTGGCACGCACACAACGGTCAGGACGAGCTCTTCTACATCGTGAAGGGATCGCTGCGCATGGAGTTCGAGGATGGCGCTGTCGATCTGAAGGAAGGCGACTTCCTGACCGTGCCCAGCGGTGTTCGCCACAACCCGGTCGCGGAGGAAGAGTGCTGGGTGTTGCTGATCGAGCCTGCGAGCACCTTGCATACGGGCGATGAAGTCACCTCGCGCACGCGCAGCCTGGCTGAGCAAATGAGTTGAGGGTGGCCCGACTCACCCGTTTTTCAGTAGCCTGCTAGGGCAGAGCGTCGCGCTTGGCGAAGATGCCTGCCATTTCTGCCGCGTTCTCGGTTCCCCATGCACACAGTGGCATGATCGCGTCGGCAAGGCTGCGACCGAGCGGCGTCAGTGCGTAATCCACGCGCGGCGGCACCTCGTTGTAGCTGGTCCGCGCCAGCACCTGATCGGCTTCCAGATCCTTCAGTTGCTGGATCAGCACCTTGTCGCTCACACCCGGAATTAAGCGCTTGAGTTCGCCGTAACGCTTTGGTCCGTCGCGCAGGAAAAACAGGACCAGCGGTTTCCATTTGCCTGAGATGATGCGGAGCGTGGCATTGAGCCCGCAGCCGGAATCGCAGATTTCAGTAGGCGTTGTCATTTTGGTACTTACCTAAAAGTGCATACTTGTCGTTAGGTTATCAGGCCCGCATTCTTTTCGTCAGGCAAGCAATTCCCTGCTTGCATACGACTTCAATGAAGGATGCACATCATGACCAGACTCAACGGAAAGACCGCTGTGATTACCGGCGGCGCTACCGGCATCGGCCGCGCCGCGGCAAAGCGCTTCATCGAGGAAGGCGCCTTCGTCTTCATCTTCGGTCGACGTCAGGAAACGCTCGAGGCCGCTGTGGCCGACCTTGGCCCGAATGCCCGCGCGGTGATAGGTTCGGTCTCGGATGAAGCCGACCTCGATCGCCTCTACGCGGCGGTAAAAGCCGAGCGCGGAACCCTCGACATCGTCTTCGCCAACGCCGGCGCGGGAAGCCAGCTTGCGCTCGGCAAGATCACTGCTGAACACATTGATGAGGCCTTCGACACCAATGTGAAGGGCACGATCTTCACGGTGCAGAAGGCGCTGTCGCTGATGGGTAAGGGCGGCTCGATCATCCTCACCGGATCGAGCGCAGGTACGACGGGGGCCCCGGGCATGAGCGCATACAGCGCTAGCAAGGCGGCGGTGCGCAACCTCGCGCGCACGTGGGCGGAGGACCTTAAGGGCACTGGCATCCGAGTAAACGTGCTTTCGCCCGGAGCGACGGCGACCGATCTCGCGAAGGAGGCGCTAGGTGAGGAGGGCCAGAAGGTCTACGCCTCGATGACTCCGCTCCTACGCATGGCCGACCCGTCGGAGATCGCTGCAGCCGCTGCCTTCCTCGCGTCGTCGGACAGCAGCTTCATGACCGCCAGCGAAGTCGCCGTCGACGGCGGCCTTGCGCAGCTCTGACGCACTAACGGAGAGAGTCGATGAGCATCGAAGAAAATGTTCAGGTCGTGAAGGATTTTCTTGCAGCGATCGGTAGCGGCGACAAGAAGGGCTTGCTGGCGCTGGCCGCCGAAGACGTCGAGTGGATCCTCCCGGGCAAGGACTGGCCGCTTGCCGGAACGTACCGCGGACACGCGGGGCTGGCGGACCTGGTAAAGAAGGAATCAGAGACGATCGAGATGAAGATCTCTGAGCCGCGAGAATTCGTAGCGCAGGGAGACCGGGTCCTCGTCGTCGGCGTTGCCAGGGGAAAGATCAAAGCCACGAACAAGTCGTTCGAGGACAACTGGATCTTCGCCATTACGGTCCGGGACGGCAAACTGACGAGCATCCGGGAGTACATTGATACGCAGGCCATGGCGCGGGCCGCGTGGACGGACACTTCCGGGCCGACAACGGAGATCCCGATGTACGACAAATCCAGGCTATCTGACTTGATCCGGTTCGCACGCGTAGATGCGGGCTCCACTGTCATCGACGTTTACCCAGGCGACGGCGACTGGACGCGTATCTTCTCCGAAGTCGTGGGACCCGAAGGACGGGTCTACAGCTTCGTGCCGACTGAAATCGTCGACATAAAAGCGGATCAGGTCGACCGCATGCGGACGCTGGCGGAGGAGCCGGGCCGGGCGAATGTCCAGGCCGTCTCGGCGGATCTCGTCGCGATGCCGGACGCAACGCAACCAGCGGATGTCCTGTGGCTGCACCTGTTCTACCACGATCTCCACACGCCGCTGATGCAGAAGAGGGGCGCGACGGCGGCTGAGTTCAACCGGGCGGTCTACGAGCAGCTTAAGCCCGGTGGGTTCTACGTCATTGTCGACCACGCCGCCACCTCAGGGGCTGGCACGAGTGATACCCAGTCGATGCATCGGATCGACCCCGCGTCCGTCCGCGAGGAGGTCGAAGCGGCTGGCTTCGTGTTCGACGCGGAGAGCACCATGCTCGCGAACGAAGACGATGCGCACTCGATCAAGGTTTTCGACCCCTCGATCAAGGGCGAGACTGATCGCTTCGTTTATCGATTCGTGAGGCCCTGACGGCTGTCGGGCAACGTTAACTCTGGCACTGAGATAGCTACTTGATTCTTTGGGGCTATTTCCCGCTAATCGCGGAACACATCACCGCAGTGACATTGCTACGCGTCGTAAAGCAACGCAGTGAGGTCGTATCCGGCAGTAAGGCTTAACGGCAGTGATGCGTGGTTTATTCGACGGACATAGCCGAGACTGCACACGAAGTATGTCGCGCCTGCGCCGTAGCCACTGGGGAGAGAGTCCGGTTCAGACGACATCTTCGTCATCGAAGATGTCCTGCTTCGGGGATCCTGAGGCAAGACGTCGAAGTTGTCTTGCCTCATGGGTTCCGGCGACTGCTCCTGACGCTTCGTCGGCAACCTGGATTACGTCAAAGGGCACTACGCCTCCCACGAGGAGATCCCAATTAGCCGAAGTATCCGGTCGCCGCCGTCCTCCCCATATCGTCGACGGCATGACGAGTGGGGGAGGTGCATGCTGTTGGGGTGAACACTTCTGGTTGATAGGACGAATAACGACGCCTAGCACCACGTCTGTGCCAAGGCGATCGTTGGTCGTGTGATCCCTGAGTTGTAAGTTATTGCTAATGCGAAAACTCTCTTGGAAAGAGCCCGCGCGGGCGCGGCTAAGCGCGATCCGTGCGGGACACTAGACCAAGCGTCGAGCCACATTGGTCTAGGAACTCGACTCATTGACTTTTGTGAAAAGGTGTCGCAAGTTATTGCGAGTACCGGCCAGCACCGGCGCACAGGGGATCACGGAATGAGTTTGGACGTGCATGGCGCGGAGATTTATGGCGCCCGTAATTTGAGCTGCAACGTGCCGTCCGGGCATGAAGCGAATCAGGGAATCACGGGAAGTGTTCGGTGCACGGAGGGGGGGCCGCCGCCGGTTCGGCGGTTGTCTGGCCTCCTTGTTCCTGCTCGGAGCCCTGGTTGCCCTATTACTACCCTCTGTCGCCCCGGCACTTCGACCCAGACCTATGAGGGATGCCATGGGTAAGAACCGTATGGACGAACTTCGTGAGCGCAGATCCAGGCTCGCTTCGACCGCTCGTGCGCAACGAGACAGGGAGCTCTACGGTCAGCGCATGGCAACCTCACTCGCCCCTGCTGTTGGACGAGACGTTGCGCTCTCCGACTTTGACATCAACATCGAGCCGCCAATCGATCGCAACTTCACAAAGTCCCTCAATAAGTCGAGTGAGCGAATAGCGCACTCACTGACTAGAGAGCGCGCAAGTGAGATTGCAGAGTGTCTTGAGGGCAGCCTTACTTCATTCGAGGGGTTGGTAGGAATATACGCTAACGACTACTTGGGACTCTGTAGAGTTGCGCGGGTAAGCCTCCGCGGGATGGTCGAGGCGTCTGAGGTCGTTGAGGACTCGGTTATCTTCTACCCATCCGAATTCCGTGGAGCCGTCGTTATCGACTGTTACAAGAGCCCGCCGGGACATCCACCCTTCGGCGTCTACATAGTGGGAAAGGATTTGGCCGAGCGAATTGCGCACTGCTTGTAACGCTGGCGGAGGCCGCTGAATGAAAGCCTCTACGGTCGAGGACACGTGTCCGCGAATGAGTAAGACAATGTTCTCTGTGCACCTGTGAAGGAAAGATATAATGCACAGATTGCTCTTTGCGCTACCCTTGCTTGTTCTCTGTTTACCGAGGGTTTGTATCGGCCGGGAGCTAACTCCGTGTCAAATTGGGGATCCTTCCATTCGCACCACGATCTCTGCTACGGAAGTAATCACCATCCGCGCCCGAATCGTGGCAACCATGCACAGCGGATTCTTCCTTGACGGCGACGGGTGCGATTCTCCGAGCATTCATCTTGTTGATGTCTCGGGCGGCAAGGATGTAAGTGCGACGATAGCCGCTATCCACAGAGCCGAGATCTACGATCATTCATATCTTGCACTGGCGACCGGACGCTTGCGTCGGCTCGGAACGGGTGAGGAGTTCGACACCACCGCATTGAGTATGGAGGCCAAGAATCCATGATCTGTGCGACCCCAATGGAAGGGACGTCCTGGCCATCACCGGCGGACGAAGGGATGGCAGCGTCCGAAACCGTAGGTATCTTGATGAAGCAGCAACCGATCCCCGAAGCAGCGGTACTGGATGAGAACTCAGTGGAGATGATGCGCGTCTGGATCGCACAGAAGCGGCTGTATACCTCCTTGAAGGTAGGTATGTACAAAGAGACCTCAAAGGTCCCTGAAGAAAAGGCTTGGGGAATGATCCTCGCCGATGCAGCGCGCCATGTGGCCGACGCGCTCGAGAAAGTCTATGGCGCCGATGCCCAGGAAAGCTTGCGGGCCATACGCGATGCATTTGCCCGGGAACTTGCCTCGCCGTCCACCGACGTCGAAGGAGAGTTCGTGAAAAAGCAGTAGCGGGTTGTTGAGGAGAGGGGTCGCGTTTCAGAGCGGAAATGGATGACCTGGAGCGGGCACTCGGTCAGGTATTTTCCATCCATATGTGGCTCCGGCAACTCGCCGTCTTAGGTGTGATGGGGACAATGAAAAAAACAAGGAAAGCACGAAGGCCGATCTGGTTCATCGCAGTGATCGTCTTGATATCACCGTTTGCATCATGCAGTTACATCTCGCATGAGCGTAACGCGGCTTTTAACTCAGTCCAGATAGGCGATACCAAAGACAAGGTCATCGACGCATTTGACGCGAAGTTCGTTAGTAAGCCATCGGGAGTTGCCTACACGAAGTACGACACCGGCGGATGCCAGAGCCCCTGCGTGGAACGACTGTGGTTCGAAAACATACTGTCCATGGACATCGAGGCGTGGTCGTTTGATCTCGACAAGGAGGGCCGCGTCATCGGCAAGGGAAAATGGAACTCTCCCTGATGCAGCAGTTGTGCTTGGATCCGGTTCACTGAATTGCAAAGTATGCCCACGTAACGCCGTTGGAAGCTTGGCATGGGCCCCTGGCAGGTCGATCACATTGGTCTCGGGACGATGAGAATGAGGATGTACGGTAGATTGATGGTGTGCCTGATGCTGGGCGTGACCACGCTCGGGGCCTCGGCCACAAGGCAAGTTACCTACTATCTGGTGGACCCTCAGGGAACTCCTCTGGCCACCACGGCCGCCGCGGGGCAGGTCCTTGCGTCGAACGACTATGGTCCATACGGCCGGGAAGTCACGGGAAGCAGCCAGCCGATTGGGTATACCGGTCACGTTGCCGATCCCGAGATAGCGTTGGTGTATATGCAGCAGCGGTATTACGCCCCCGACACCGCAATATTTCTATCCCGGGACCCCGTGGGGCCGGATGCAAACAGCGGAGCGCACTTCAATCGCTATAATTACGCGTACTCCAATCCTTATCGATACACCGATCCGGACGGTCGCTGTCCGATGTGTATTGGCTTCTTGATTGGCGCTGGAATCGAGATAGGTATGCAGTGGGCGACGACCGGCAAGGTAGACAACTGGACGGCGGTCGCGGTGTCGGGCGGGGTAGGCGCGATTACAGGTGGTGTGGGCGCTATCGCGGGACGCGCTGCGATAAGCGGGAGTATCACTGTCGCGCGTGCGGCAACCACTACTGCGCTTGCGGGGGGTGCTGCAAACGCTGTTGGTAAGGTCGTTGAAGGCGAGGTCAGCACTTACAGGGTCAATTGGTCGCACCACCCAAGATGCGGTGCAGCAGGGTGGGAAAATTACAGAGAATGCACCATCTTTGGTCGGCAAGGCGGCGGAGCTGGTTCCAGACGCAACTTCAAACTACGCCGAGAAAAAGGCTAATCCTTAGCATCTTGATACTCAACGCTCCGAACGGAGAACGCGATTGCACGTCTACAAATACCTCGCGTGGAGGTTTGCCCTGATTTCCCTTGTTCCGGCGGCAGCATACGTATATGCCGCAGGCTGGTGGACGGGGTTAAAGGTCTACCTGGTCTTCATCGTCGTTGGGCAATCTGCTGTTGCCTGGACGTATCGGAAGGATATCGCGCAGGCTCGGCGTAATCGATTGCGCTGAGAGCGGCGCGCTCGGCAGCGATGGCAAAAGTGTGCCGAACGAATGGAACGGTTTTGACGGCAAGAGAATTTGGCAGTGCTTGCGAAGGTGTGTGCGGTTGAACTAGTCGCCAATCACGTCCCACGGCCTGTTGTTGCCGCCGTCGATACCAGAGAACACAGCGGCGACCCCGAACCATTTGACCGCTCGGACGTAGTCGAGAAGCCGGGCCGGATGCCTTCATCAGGCGAGTTATTCAGAAGCAGTGTCAGGGTTAAGGGTCAATGACACGGTTACAGACCTGAGTGACGCGGTAAAGGGAACTCGACAACCTTACTTGTGGCTGGGGCTTGACTCTAGACCTAGATCAAGGGTCTAGACTTGTCCCATGACGACTCAAGCCTCCCTCACCATCGGCCGCATCGCCCAGTCCGCGGGCGTCGCCATCGATACGATCCGGTTCTACGAGCGGGAAGGGCTGTTGCCCGCC
>DASYEW010000026.1:0-2806 GCA_036498785.1 Steroidobacteraceae bacterium
GCAGGCTGAGCAGCGCGGCGCTGAGCGCATCCGTGATGATCGGGTGATCGTCGACGACCAGGGCTCGCGACAGCCGGCCCCGCTCGTCATTCGCCAAGCCGTGATTCATCGGCGCAATCTCGACGCCATGGCAGGGTGTCGTGAACCGCGCCGGTATTCCCGGAGGCTCCATTACTTGAGAGGATGGAGCGATGGGAAAGCAAGTTCAATATTCATCTGAGGTTCGCGAGCGTGCGGTGCGGCTGTTTCAACAGCAGGTGCACGAGCATCCTTCGCGCTGGGCGGCGATGCAGTCGATCGCCGGCAAGATCGGTTGTACGACGCAGACGCTGAGCACGTGGGTGAGCCGTGCTGAGGCGGCCGCCGATCCACGGCGCAATGCGGCGCTTGCGGACCGCGAGCGGGTGAAGACGCTGGAGCGGGAGGTGGCGGAGCTTCGGCGCGCCAATGAGATCCTGCGCAAGGCGTCGGCGTTTTTTGCCCAGGCGGAGCTCGACCGCCGCGGCAAGTGATGCTGTCGTTCATCGATACGCATCGTGGAGAGTATGGGGTCGAGCCGATCTGCAGGGAGCTGCCGATCGCCCCATCGACGTACTACGAACACAAGGCGCGAGAGCGCGATCCGCAGCGTGCCCCGGCGCGTGTGAAACGCGATGCCGAGTTGGTGCCGTGCATCCATCGGGTGTGGCAGGAACATCGGCAGGCCTATGGAGTGCGCAAGGTGTGGCGTCAGCTGCATCGTGAGCAGGTCGCCGTCGCACGCTGCACGGTACAGCGGCTGATGCGACAGGAAGGCCTTCGCGGCATCACCCGGGGACGCAAGACCCGCACGACGATACCGGCGGATGCGGCGCAGGCACCGCTGGATCGGGTACAGCGGCGCTTTGTGGCCTCGCGACCCAATGAGCTGTGGATCGCCGACTTCACGTATGTCGCTACCTGGGCCGGCTTCGTGTACGTCGCCTTCGTCATCGATGTGTTCGCTCGCTGCATCGTCGGCTGGCGTGTCAGTCGATCGATGCAGACGGATCTGGTGCTGGATGCACTCGAGCAGGCGCTGCATGCCCGGCAGGTCCAGTCCGGCCTGATTCATCACAGCGACCGTGGCTGTCAATATCTGTCGATTCGCTACACCGAGCGCTTGCAGGAAGCGGGTGTAGATGCCTCTGTTGGCAGCACCGGCGATTCCTACGACAACGCGATGGCGGAGACGATCATCGGACTGTTTAAGGCCGAGGTCATTCACGCAGGTGGGCCGTGGCGTTCGTTCGATGCGGTGGAGTACGCGACGCTGGAATGGGTGGATTGGTTCAATAACCGACGACTGCTCGAACCGATCGGCTACGTACCACCGGCAGAGTTCGAACAACTGTACTATCAGCAGCAACAGGGTCAGGCCATAGCGGCTTGACTCAAACCCGGAGCTCTCCGGAATACCCGGTGCGGTTCAGTATGCCTCCATCCACAACCCAATTTCGTCCAGTCCAGTGCTGCAGTGTAGAAAATCTCAAGTGTTAACCAAAAAGTGGTCTGCTGGTCTCTAACCATTTGATCGGTAAAATAAAGTGATGAGGCGAGAATTCAGCCTTCGGGCGTAACTGCCAATCGCCCAACCTCGGGAGATACCTCAAGAGACCTCCCTGGGTGCCGTTACGGTAACGAAGGATTTTCGGACGTCTGTGCCCGCCACGGGTATTTGTCGTCCGTCCAGTGGCTCTGGGGCGCGCTATGAAAAAGAACGAATTTTTGCAGGATCCGCAGACAGCATCATTCATTGAATGGCTGGTCAGTAAAATCGACGGGGACGAGGCGCTCGCTTTCGCATACCAGAACGGCGTTGATCACGATCTTGGTGATTCGCTTGCTCGCTACGAGTGGCCGCCTAAATCGGTTCGCGTTGATACGCCCAACGGCGTGCTGTCGCTTGCTGCGCAATCGAGTTTCGCTGCGAATAGCGTTGTGCTCGAGACTCTCTCTGCTGGGATGCGAACCACCCTCAACGCACCGACCGTGAATGATGAAGAGCTGATTCACTGGGCTCGAGCCATCATGAAGTGGGGTGGAGTCCTCACGCGCAAACCGAACGGCAAAGGCAATGTGGGCTGGCTCGAGTCAATGGGAGCTACATCCTTCTCGGAATATCTGTTGCGCGCATTGGCCGCGCTCAATGAACATGATGATGCAGCTCCGCGCAGGCTGAATGACCTGCGTTCGAATGCAGGTACGACAAAGGTTCACTCGCTCCTGCTGCCTGACTTCGTTATTTACGACAGTCGTGTCGCCGCGGCGCTCGCATGGCTTGTTCAAAGCTGGGGGAGGGCGGAGGCGGTAGAAGTGCCTGGTCACCTGCGCTTCGCTTGCATGCCGGCCAACACAACGAAGCAAGGTGGAAAGTTGCGCTCACCTGATAGCACCGTCTTCTCCAATTTTTCGCCCAGCGGCGATGTACGAAATCACCACCGGCACGCAACCTGGAATCTGCGCGCCAACTGGGTCATCCGGTCCGCCATTGATCGGCTTCAAGATCGCTCGGAGTGGTCTCCCCGCAAAGTAGAAGCGGCACTCTTCATGATGGGTGACGACCTGACATGGGCGGCTGAGGTGGGTGGCGCGCGTAGAAGCACCGCCAGCATGCCGGCCATGAATTGAAGTGCGCGGCAAATTCCAAGGAGAGCGCAGGTGGATGCAGCAACTGTTTACCTGATCATCTACATCTTCGGATCGAAAGGCGATCCGCGACTCATGGCGCAGCCCTACGGCGATGACTGGAATGGGTGCCGGATCAACGTGGGTGAGCTGGAGCTGG
>DASYEW010000027.1:0-74081 GCA_036498785.1 Steroidobacteraceae bacterium
GCATTCAGGCGCAACAGCAGGCCGTCCATGCGGTAGCAGAACTTGTCGCGATCCTCGCCATTGCAATCCGCGGTCTGTGGATGGACGACGGAGTTGCCCGCAATCGGGATCGTCGCGCCAGCGAGACGCAGTGAATAGCCGAGCGTATAACCCGCAGCCGCCACACCGCCGTCGGCGAGAGCTTGAACCGTGAACAGAAAATCGTTGGGCTCGCGCAGCGCGGGATCTGGCTGTGGCTCGGTGCCGATGCGAAATACCCCATGCTCGGCAAAGGCCGTATCGAGATGCGCACTCGCATCGATCTTCAGCACCAGCGCATCGCGGCCGGCGGGGGAACCGATCATCGATGCAGTGGGAAAGTCGCCGTTTGAGGAACGGGTCATCGCGGCAACGTAAAAGCCCGTGCCCGAGCGCGCAAGCCTCAGGCCCGGTTCGGAGAAATTCTCGCGATGCACGACCATCTCATCGTCGTCGGAGCCGCCCACGAGCCGTACGCCGCGATCCGCGAACGCCGGATCCAGCCGACCTTGCGCATCGAGCCCGATGAATGCCAGGTCCAGTTTTCCGTGCCAGCCGCGGTTGCCGAAATCGCGGTCACCCGCGCCCACCTGCCCTGCGACCAGATAGCCGATCACGCGACCCGACGCATCAACACGCTCGATGATATCGGCAGCCTGGTCATCCGCAGAGCTGCCCAGCGTGACGCGCCCACCGTCGCCGAAATGCGTATCGAGGGAGAGAGTCGGGGTCAGCTTCCAGATCGCCAGGTCGCGATTGCCGCCTGACGCTTTCGTGGCACCGGCGACCAGCCAACCACCATCCTGCGCCGGACGTACGTTGTGCAGACCCTGGTCACCGGCGCCGCCGATCAATATGACTGGCCCGACCTCGACCCGTTGTTTGGCTGAGGCAGGCATCGCTGCAGCGACCAATGCCGCCACCATCAACACCACATCTATTCGCATACCCGTTGCCTCGTACGGTTTCTTTAACAGGTTGCTGAAAGCAGTCCGTGCACGGCCGGGCCTAGAAAGTCAGCTCGGCACCGGCCAGCATGAAACGGCCGTAGTATTCGTCGACGTTCAGGCGCGAGCGCGATCCGAAGTAATGGCGCAGCGGTTCGTCGGTCAGGTTCTCGCCCTGCACGAACACGGTGAACTTGGCGTTTAGCGAGTAGCGCATGGAGAAATCCAGCGTGGTACGGTCATCGACATAGACATCGAGCCCCGGTTCGTTGAGGCTTTCGAGATAGCCTCCCTGGTGATTGAGTGCAATGCGGCCGTCGAATCCGTAGTCCTGATAAGTGAGCGCAACGTTGCCCACGACGTTCGATTGCGCGAACAGGCGGAAGTCTTCGTCCGGCCGCGTGGGCACATCCACCGATGAATCGACGAATGTTACGTTGGCGTAGACGCCCAGGCCTGCGAGCGCGCCCGGCAGGAAATCGAACTGGCGGGTGAAAGCCAGCTCCACGCCGCTGATGCGGCCCTTGCCGGCGTTGAGCGGCTGGGTCACTTCGGCGGGGTGTCCCTCATAGGTCGTGTCGAGTGTCTGCTCGTAGATCGGGCCATCCAGATTCTTTTGGAACGCCGCGACCGACAGCAGGCCCAGGCGCGAGAAATACCAGTCCGCGCGCAGGTCGAAGTTCTGCGAACGGATCGGCTGCAGATCCGGATTGCCCTGGCTGATCTCAATGGGGCTGGTCGGATCGAGCAGGAAATCGCGCTGGTCCACTTCGCGCGCGGCTGCGAGATCGCTGAATTTTGGCCGCGCGATGGTGCGCGTCACGGCGGCACGCAGGACCAGGTCCTCACGCGGCTCGAAACGCACGGTCAGGCTCGGAAACCAGTCGGTGTGATTTCTTTTCTGCGTCGTATAGGTATAGCGGGCGGGATCGTTCACAGCCTGGCCGGAGTCTTCGTCGCGCCAGAAACTCGCTTCGGTGTCGGTAGTCTCGACGCGCACGCCGGGAATGAAGGTCCACGATCCGGTGCTACCCGTGTACATGACGTAGGCCGCGTGAATCTTCTCCTTGATGTCGTAATCATCGAGCAGGCTGTCCTGGAAACTGCGGACCGCGTCGGTGTGGAACAATCCTGGCGTGGCAACGAGGCCGCGCATCCCGCTGTCCGAGAACTCAGGGCCGAATTCGAAACCATCGAGAGAGCGTAGCGATGGCGCGCCGCCCAATACTCGCGGATCCGAAAGGAGCAAGGGACTGGTAACGCCGTCGAAGCGCGTGCGCTGCGTATCGGAGCTCTTGTCCCGATCCTGCGCCTTGATGCCGGACTTGAACTCGCCGGTCATCCCGAACCAGTCGGCGGCGTGGGCCCAATTGAGCTGCGCTGCCACTTCCGAGTCGTCGCGGTCGAATACGCGATTGTCCGACTGGCTGTATTTGTAGCGCGAAGCATCCAGGCGGTCGGCGCCGCCCGCAGGCGTGAGACGCAGATCGCTGCCGGTGGCAGGCGAGAGGATGGTGTTGAATCCACCCGCGCTGAACTCGACCTCGTCGGCGGTGCTGTCCTCAGTCGCGCTCGCGTAACTGACCTGGTAATCGAGCGTTCCGCCGCCCGCGGAATTGCTGCCACCCAGGGCAATGTTGTAGTCGACCTGATCCGTCTCCACGAAATCCCAGCGCTTGCGAATGTTGTGATTGGTGTCCGTAACATCGGTCAGATCGCCGTCATCGACTCCGCCTGCCGCGGTTGGCTTGTTCAGATCGGCGCGCACGCGCTGACGATACTCATCGAGGTCGAATGTGTTGTAACGGGCAGAGAGGAAATAGCGCGCAGCATCGGTCGGACGCCACTCGAGGCGGCCGCTCACACCGATGCGTTCGCGATCGAAGCGCCGGTCCTCGACTTCGATCGAGCCGGGCGTCATGCCCGTGTTGCCGCCCACGGTGTGCTGCGCCCAATCGTCGGCGGTCACGTTTTCGAGTCCGCGCGGATACTTGGTATAGCTTGCCGACAGCAGCGCGCCGAGCTGGTCGTCGGCGCCGAATCGATCGGCAACTGCAAAGGAGCCCTGCATCGATGCATCGTGATTCTGCTCGCTCGCTCCGGCTCCGGCCGAGGCAAACAGATAACGGTCGGTGAAATCGAACGGGCTCTTGGTAATGAGGTTGACGCGGCCGCCGAGACCTTCGGCGTCCTGGTTTGGCGTCGTGGTCTTCGACACTTCGATGGAGCCGAGCTGTTCCGCGGGTACCGTGTCGAGCGCTACCGAGCGATCGCCTTCCTGATTGGGAAGATTGACGCCATCGACAGCCACGCCCACGAAACTCGGTTCGGCTCCGCGTATGGAGACGAACCGGCCCTCGCCGCGATTCGTAACGATTGATACGCCGGGCAAACGGCGCGCTGCTTCAGCCGCATTCTCGTCCGGAAAGCGTCCGATCTGGTCGGATGAAACCACGTTGGTCACGCCAGCCGCACGCCTTTCGGTATTCAGCGCCGCTGCTTGCGCGGCCCTGCTGCCGACCACGAACACTTCTTCGACTCCGGTTGCCTTGCTGGAGATCGTGCTGCTCGCGGGAGGTTGTTCGCCGGCGGGCGTGTGAAGTCGCCGAATGACTACGGTGGCTGGACCGGACCAGTCGAACGTGAGTCCGGTATCACGCAGCAGTTGCTCGAGTGCGTGTGCAGGCTCCTCCGAACCGCTGACGCCGTTCGTGCTGACACCAGCGGTCAACGCGGCGTCGAAGAGAATCTCTATGTCCGCCTGCTCCGACCAAGCCCATAGCGCTGGTGCGAGAGGCTGGGCTTGTACGTCGAATGCACGAGGATCCGCCTGTGCAGTGCCCGTGAACAAGACAAGTGCCGAAGCGGCGCCAAATGCGGTGGTGCGAGCCAAACGCGCCAAGCGCGCCAATTTCACGGTGAACATCCTGAGCCCTCGATGTGGGAAGCGAGGCAGCATCGAGCTTCACTCCAAGCTGCTTCGAACTCAGGAACGGCGGCGAGCGCGCAAGCCGCCACTTTTCACAAACTGTTCACATCGCGCGTAAGTCTTCGCTATGGCGCACGCGGGTCGGTAACAACCAGATTGTCGCCCTGTGACGTCACCTGTAAGCCATTCGAGAGCTTCAATGCATCCGCGAAAGATTCCACATTGCCCATGCGGAAGACGCCACTGACACGCAACTCGTTGAGTTGCGGCGACCCAATCACCAGCTTGCGATCGGAATAGCGATTCATCTCACGCACCGCCTCGCTCAAAGACGTGTCGTTCAACCGCACACGTCCGAGCCGCCAACTGGTAACTCTTTCCTGATCGGTAGCTCCGCGTGCGCGAACAATTCCGCGCGAGTCGAAATCCGCACGCTGTCCCGCAGTGAGCACCACGGGCGAGACAGTGGCAGCGGCCGCGGTTGTGCGTCGGGTTTCAACGCGCCCTTCGATGACATCCAGGCCGACTCCCTGATCCATGAGCCGGACATTGAACCGCGTGCCCACAACATGGATATCCACGCCGCCACCGATGACTTCGAATGGCGGTCCATGTGGCAGGTGAGCGATATCGAAGAACGCTTCGCCCCGATCCAGCGTGACGCGACGCACGTGGTCATTGATCTCCACTTCGACGCGACTGTCCGTGTTCAGGGTAATGAGACTGCCATCGGCAAGCGACACAACACGCTGATCGCCAACACCTGTCTGGTAGCGATTGTCTGCAGCGGCAAGCCACATGGAAGCTCCGATGGCGAGAAGCAGCGCCGCGACGGATGCCACCGCGACAGGCGTACGCCATCGTCGTACTCGCGACTGCGTCGGAACGCTGGCCGCGACCTCGCTCTTCGCATCCTCCTTGAGTATTGCAAGTGCGTTCCAGGTCGCTTCGATGCGCGCGTATTCCCGTTCCCGCTGCGGATCGGCTTCGACCCAATCGCGGAATGAGCCGGAGTCGTCGTCCCGCGTCAGGTTACGAACGAACCACGCCGCCGCGATCCGACGCAGCAGTGAATTGGAATCTGACGGGGTTACTCGTCGGCGAACCATCCAAGTTCCTCCAAACGATCGCGACAGGTTGCCAGCGCGAGCGCCAGCCGACGTTCCACAGTGCGCAGCGGCGCGCCGATCATGCGGGCCACCTCAGGCAAGCTCTTACCCTCCACCCGATGCAACAGCAGAACCGACCGTTGATCGTGCGGCAACGCATGCACAGCCTCGCGCATGATCTCCGCCACTTGCCGCCAGCGAACTTCGTCGTAAGGCGACGGGCCCGCTGCGCTCAGGGTTTCGTCGTCCTGCAACTCGACATGGTCGCCGGCACGCCGCGTACGCCGGCGGCGAAAGAGATCGTTCACCACGCTGTCTGCGGTCTTGAACACATACGAGTTGGTGAATTCGGCGGCCGGGTCGCTCTCGGCAACCTGGGTCAGTCGCGTATAGACCTCCTGAACCGTGTCCGCCGCGTCTGCAGAGTTACGCGTGCGCCGCAGTAGATATGCGCGTAGCCGTGCGTCCAGGCGCATGACAATTGTCTGCACGGTGTTGCGAGCCGCGCCGTCGCCGGGATGCAGCGGGAGCGCGATGATCTTGCCGCTTTCGGTCATCAGCGTCGGCCTGGAGCGTCGGTGTGGCAGGACTGTGGTGAATTGAAACGCAACGCGCGTGCGAACCCGCCAAATCCGGACCCGCGGGTCGGAGCGCAATCAAACAAGTTGAGGACCGGCTGGACTGGTTGACGAGCCGGGCGGACGAGGCGGGTTTCTGCGTAGTGTCGGGATGCGGCACCACGAGCTTGCGCGGTTGCAGGATAACCAGGGTCCGTTGCAGATTTCTTGCAGCAGCTATGCGCGTGGAGTTTTCATGTGCGTACGCGTTCTGGGCTGCTTCGTACATACGTTGCCGATGTCACGACAGCGCTCTAGGGACGAGCGCCTGCGCTGCCCAGTCGAATCAGTCTCACGGCCCTGCGTCCATCCAATTTTCTACTCGCAGCCCCTTCACGCGCGAAAACTCCCGTACATTGTTTGTCACGATCGTCGCGCCAATACTCAATGCATGACTTGCTATCAATGTATCTAGCGGCCCTATTGGCGTTCCGCTTGCCTCAAGCTCGGCGCGAGTACCGCCGTAAGCCTCCGCAGCAACATCATCGAAAGAGAGGATCTCGAGCGGAAGGATGAACTGGTCAAGGGCAACACGATTCTTCTCCGGCTGGGCACTCTTCGATACCCCGAAGCTAAGTTCGGCAAGCGTGACAGAGGAGATCGAGACATCCCCCGGCTTGTGCTGCTTGAGCCGGCCGATCAATTCGGGTGGTTGTCGCTTGATGAGCGCGATGCAGATGTCCGTATCGAGCATCCACATCACAGCGACTCGCGCCGGTCATTCTTCTCCGGCTGATCCCGGTCTGCCATGAAATCACCGGTGAATTGCGCAAGACTGTCCACGAGCGTATCCCACGACTTCTTCTTTGGCAGCAGCACGACGGCATTGCCCGACTTCTTGATCAGCACTTCGTCGCCTTCGAACCGAAACTCCTTGGGCAAGCGCACGGCCTGACTTTCGCCATTTTTGAACAATTTCGCCGTCTTCATGGGCACCACCTCCTATGTATATATTAAAAGTATATACATTCTGCAGCGGCTCCGAAAGGAGCATTCGCCCCCCCCCCGCTACTCAGCACAAACGAGCTTGCTACGCAGCAGGTCGGCGTTCGCGGTCCGCACGTCATTGCAGCCGGTCAAGGCCAATGTGACCTGTAACTCTTTCCTAATAATCTCAAGGGCAAGACTCACACCTGCCTCTCCTTTGGCGGCTAGAGCATAAAGAAAAGCTTTACCGACGAAGCAGCCGCGCGCACCCAGCGCTAAGGCCTTGAGCACGTCCTGTCCGGACTGCACGCCACCATCGAACAGCACCTCACATCGCCCGTCGACGGCTGACGTTACCTCCGGCAGCACCGAGATGGTTGAGGGCCCGCCGTCGAGCTGGCGACCGCCGTGGTTGGACACGACCAGAGCGTCGACACCGGCGTCACATGCGAGGCGTGCGTCTTCGGCATCGAGAATGCCTTTGAGCATCAGCTTGCCGGGCCAGCGACTGCGAACCCATTCGATGTCCTTCCAGGTCACGGTGGGATCGAACTGCGAGCCGATCCATTGCGACAACGTCGTCAGCCCTCCGATGCCCTTCATGTGTTGCTCCAGGTTGCCGAAGGTGCGGCGTCGACCGAGCAGCACCTTCATCGCCCATGACGGCTTGGTGGCGATATCGAAGGCGTTGCGCAGAGTGAGTCGCGGCGGAATGCTCAAACCGTTCTTCGGATCGCGACGGCGCACGCCCTGCACCGGCATGTCCACCGTGAGCATGAGCGCCGAACACTGCGCCGCCCTCGCCCGCCCGATGAGTTCATCGTTGAAACCACGGTCGCGCATCAGATAGAGCTGGAACCAGAACGGCTGCTTCACTGCGCCACGCACGTCTTCGATGGAACAGATCGACATGGTGCTCAGGCAGAACGGCACGCCGAACGCTTCGGCCGCGCGTGCGCCCAGCATTTCCCCATCCGCGTGGAACAGGCCGGTCAGGCCCGTGGGACCGATCGCAAGCGGCATGGTCGCCGCCTGGCCCAGCATCGTGGTCCCCAGCGACTGCTGCGAGACATCGATCATCACGCGCTGGCGGAATTCCAGCGCCGCCAGATCGCGGCGATTGCGATCGAAGGTGACCTCGTCGTAGGAACCACGATCGGCATATTCGAAAATGGCACGCGGAATGCGCCGTCGCGCCAGTTCACGCAGGTCGGCAATACTGTTGATCGCTCGCACGATTTGTTTTGTCCCCTGAGAAGATCCCCGTAAGCGGATATTGCCGCAAAGACACGCAAAAGACGCAGCACTCATTGCTAAGTCGATCGATCGAACCCGACCCGAGCGCGGCGGAACAGAGTGTCCCGACGTGCACCGACCCCACCACAGATAGCAAAACAGGGCGCAAAAACAGCAGCAGCGCGCTTTCCCTGCATTAAGCTGTCTCCCGCTCATAGCTTCGGCACAAGAAAGACTCGCCACCGTCACCCTTGTCACTCCTGTCACCTCCCCCCCATGCCGCCCAGCCAGTTTCGACTGTTCGCACAGCGACGCTTCCTGCCTTTCTTCGGCGCACAAGCGCTCGGCGCCTTCAATGACAACGTCTACAAGAACGTCCTGGTCATCCTCGCGACCTACCACGCATCGACCTACACCACGCTGGCGCCCGAAGTGCTGACGAACATTGCCGGTGGCCTGTTCATCCTGCCTTTCATGCTGTTTTCCGGCATGGCCGGCCAACTGGCGGACCGCTTCGAGAAGGCACTGATCCTGAAGATCGTCAAGGCATTCGAGATTCTCATCATGGCGGTTGCGGCACTCGGGTTTGCCCGCCAAAGCATCGCCCTCTTGTTTGGCGCACTGTTCATGATGGGAATGCACTCGACCTTCTTCGCGCCCGCCAAGTACGGCCTGCTACCCGAGGTATTGCAGCGCTCCGAACTCGTGGGCGGCAACGCCCTGGTGGAGATGGGAACCTTTCTCGCCATCCTGCTGGGAACATTGTTCGCTGGCGTGCTGGCCAGTCACGGGGAAATCAATGTCATCAGCGCGGCGCTATTGGCGATAGCGATCGGTGGTTTCCTGGTGAGTCTCGCAATTCCGAAACTGACGCCCGCCGCCGCGACGTTGCGCATCGACTGGCGACCGTGGACCTCGACCTGGGACAACATCCGCGCGGCTCGCGAATCCCGCACAGTGTTTCTTTCCATCCTCGGCATTTCCTGGTTCTGGTTTTACGGCGCGCTCGTCCTGGCGCAATTGCCGCTCTATGCGAAAGCCGTGCTCGGTGGCAGCGAAGAGGTCGTCACGCTGCTGCTAGTGATTTTCTCTGCCGGTGTCGGCCTCGGCTCGCTGCTGTGCGAGCGGCTGTCCGGCGGCAAGGTCGAAATCGGCCTGGTGCCGTTCGGCTCGATCGGATTGACTGCGTTCGCCGTCGACCTGTACTTCGCGACGCCAGGAAGCGTCGCGTCGGCACCGTTGACCGCCGCCGCATTCGCCACTCAACCCGGATCGTGGCGCGTGCTGGTGGACATGGGACTCATCGGTGTTTTCGGCGGCTTTTTCATCGTGCCGCTATACGCGCTGGTCCAGCAACGCTCGCGGCGTGAAGTCATGTCGCGAGTCATTGGCGCCAACAGCATCATCAATGCTGTGTTCATGGTGATAGCCGCATTGCTTGGTGCTTCCGCACTGAGCCTCGGAATGAGCATCCCCCAGTTGCTGCTTGCCACTGGCATTCTCAACGCACTGGTCGCGATCTATATCTACAGCCTCGTGCCCGAATTCCTGCTGCGCTTTCTGGCGTGGCTATTGGTGCACTTCATGTATCGCCTCGACACGCGCGGCCTGTGGAACATACCGGCTCAAGGGCCGGCATTGCTGATCTGCAACCACGTCGGCTTCACCGACGCGATCGTCATTTCAGCGGCCAGTCCGCGCCCGGTGCGCTTCATCATGGAAAGCAGCATCTTCAGGGTGCCGGTACTGAGCCTGATTTTTCGCGGCATGAAAGCCATCCCGGTTGCGCCCGCGAAGGAAGATCCGGTGGTCTACGAGCGCGCTTTCGAGTTGATCGCGCAGGAGCTGCGCGCCGGCCATTTGGTTTGCATCTTCCCCGAGGGCCGACTCACGGCGGATGGAGAGATCGGTCCCTTCCGGGCCGGCATGATGCGGATATTGAATGAGACGGCGGTGCCCATCGTGCCACTGGCATTGTCAGGACTGTGGGACTCGATGTTCTCGCGCAAGTATGGCCCGCTGTGGAATCGCTGGCCGCGCCGTTTCTGGGCACGGATCAGCCTCACGGCAGGCGAAGCGATCGAGCCGTCGCAAGCGAACGTGGAGTATTTGCGCGAGCGCGTTGTAGTGCTTCGCGGCGACGCGCGCTGAGGGCAGGATTGAATTCGAAGAACTGATGCCGTCCGACGGCGAATCAGGTTCCCCGCCGTGCGCGCCAATAGCGAATCAGCACGAATCCCGTAGCCATGCCACCCAGGTGAGCGAAGTGCGCCACGCCCTGGGAGGTCTGGCTGATCCCCAGGTAGAGCTCGAGTGCACCGTAAAGGGTGACGAACAGCCACGCCGGCAGCGGGATGGGAATCGGAATGACGAACAGCTTGCGATGCGGGAACGCCATGCCGTAGGCCAGCAGGATGCCGAATATTCCACCGGAGGCACCGATGGTCGGTAACGGCTGCATATGAGCCGCGGTCATGACGATCAGGTGCATCGCAGCCGCACCGATCACGCAAACCAGGTAATAGATCAGGTAGCGCCGCGATCCGAATAGCCGCTCTACATCCGAACCGAACATGAACAGCGCGAACATGTTGAAGAACAAATGCGCCACGCCACCATGCAGAAAGCCATAGCTAAGCAACTGCCAGACATGAAAAGACGGCAATCCATAAGGGGCGCCTTGCGGCGGCCATAGGGCAAAGAGATTCTCGAACACCTGCCCCAGCAGAAACTGCAGGGCGAAGACGACGACATTGGCGAGAATGAGCGACTTGTTGGTCGGAGTGATGCGGTCCAGCATCCAATCAGTATGCAGGCGCGCGCCGCCAAATCAAACCGGTCGAGAATGAAAAAAGCGCAACGAGAATATTGCCGCGCGAGATCGCAAGGCGAATAAAAAATCAATCTGTCGGACGCCAGGCGCAGCCGGCAGAATCCGCGCCCCGGAAGCTCCTTTCAAAAAAAGCCCGCCATGAGGCGGGCCAATGGGGATTTGAAATCGAGGACTACGAAACCGGCAGCGCGAAACTATCCAATGCTTTCAAGGTGGCGACGACGTAGCCGGATTCAAGGCATTGCGAAGCGTAAATATTCCCAGGCGGGCTCGCCCTCAGGCAGCGTGCGCTTCCACCGGACCGTACTTGCGATACGGGACACCCAGATCGTGGGCAACAGCCTCATGCGTAATCGCACCCTCGAACACGTTCAGGCCATTCGCCAGGTGCGGATCGAGCGCGAGCGCCTTGGCGGTGCCCTGATTCGCCAGCACTCTCACGTACGGCAGCGTCGCGTTGGTGAGCGCGAACGTGGAGGTTCTTGCCACGGCACCCGGCATATTCGTCACGCAATAGTGAATGACGCCGTCGACCACGTACGTCGGTTCGTCATGCGAAGTCGGCCGACTCGTCTCGAAGCATCCACCCTGGTCGATCGAAATATCGACCATGACCGACCCGGGCTTCATCTTGCGAACCATCTCGCGCGTGACGAGCTTCGGCGCGGCTGCGCCGGCAACCAGGACGGCACCGATGACCAGGTCAGCCTGCGTCACCAGCGATTCAATTGCCTCGACCGTGGATGCGGCGGTTTTCAATCGTCCCGCGAACACAGAATCGAGTGCACGCAGGCGCTTGAGCGATTTGTCGACGATGGTCACATCGGCCCGCAGGCCCACCGCCATTTCAGCCGCGTTGGTGCCGGAGACGCCGCCACCCAGAATCACCACCTTGGCCGGCGCGACGCCGGGCACGCCACCGAGCAGCACGCCACTACCGCCATTCGCCTTCTGCAGGGACGCAGCGCCAACCTGCACCGACATGCGCCCCGCAACCTCGCTCATCGGCGTCAGTAACGGCAACGACCCGTCGGCAGACGTCACTGTTTCGTACGCAATCGCGGTAGCGCCCGACGCCATCAGCGCCTTGGCCTGTGCAGCATCGGCAGCCAGATGCAGATAGGTGAACAGCGTCTGGCCCCGGCGCAACATCTTGCATTCGGAAAGCTGCGGCTCTTTCACTTTGACGACCAGGTCGGCAATGCGGAAAACCTCGGCGGCATCGTCAAGAATCTTCGCGCCGGCGGCCAGGTACGCCGCGTCGTCGACGCCGATACCGGCACCCGCTTTGCTCTGGACGAAGACTTCGTGGCCATCGCCAACCAGTTCCCGTACGCCAGCCGGGACGAGACCGACGCGATATTCGTGATTCTTGATTTCTTTCGGGACTCCGATGCGCATGCGAGGCCTCGCGAAAAAACTGTTGGGGAAGAGCACTTTACCGAGCCCATCCCCGCAGAAAACTGCATGATTGGGCTCAACTGTTTAAAAATGTGGCACAATCCACCGGCAAATCACCAAATCACGACAGATTATTTCTCCATCACCCCTATGAGCATCGACCGCTTCGATCGTGCCATCCTCCAGGCACTGCAGATGGAGGGTCGTCTCGCCAACAGCACCTTGGCCGAACGGGTCAGCCTTTCAGAATCCGCCTGCCTGCGGCGGGTCCGTGCACTCGAAGAAAGCGGCCTGATCGAGGGCTACACAGCGCAGATCAACCAGCAGAAAGCCGGCTGCCCCGTGAACGTCTTCGTCAACATCACCCTGGATCGGCAGGATGAAATCGACCTGCGCAAGTTCGAAGAGGCCGTGCGAAAAATCCCGGAGGTGATGGAGTGCTACCTGATGACCGGCGACTATGATTACGTCGTCCGCGTGGTCGTCGCCGACACCGCAGATTTCGAGCGCCTGCACAGCAAGTACCTCACACGCCTGCCGGGCGTCGCCCGTGTACATTCGAGCTTTGCACTACGCACCGTGCAGAAGTCCCGGGAGTTGCCGATAAGATAAGCAAAGTGATGTGGTGATGGAGGTGATGTAAGTGATGAAGGTCATGACCTCTGATCAGACACCCCGTCACCTCCATCACTTTCATCACCGTCATCACTTCCATCACCCCATCACTCGTCACCCATCACCCGTCACCTCCCATGTCCCCTCTTAAAATCAGACTCCGGATCGACTTCGGAGACACGAATGCAGTGGGGCCGGGCAAGATTGCCCTGCTGGAACGCATGCGCGATACCGGTTCGCTGTCGCAGGCAGCGCGCGAACTGAAGATGAGTTACCGGCGCGCCTGGCAGCTGCTGGAAAGTCTCAATACATCGTTTCGCGAGCCGGTCGTCGTTACGAGTGTCGGCGGCAAGGGCGGCGGGGGCACCGTGATTACAGATCTCGGCGTCGCGTTGATCGCTGCGTATCGGGAGTTCGAGCGGGAAATGACAAAACGCGCGGCGACCTACTTTGGTCCCATGACAGCCAAAGTGGCGGCGTCTAAAGGCGGCAGCGCGGCCAAAGGGCTGCGTCGGCCGGTTACCAAGTCGGCGCGTCCTCGCTCGGCGCCAAAAAAGCGTGGCCGCGGATCGAAACCGCTTTGATCAGTACCCAGATGGACATGCCAGTGCGCAACCCCAGCGCCAGCAGGGCACTGCGTGTTACTCGGGCAAGCACTTGCCCGCCGCCGATATCGACATGAATCAGATCGGTGTCTGCATCATCCGTCGCGATGCTCACGATGGTCCCCGCGAGCATATTGCGAACGCTTAAGCCCTCCACCGGATGGGTAGCAAGAATCACATCGCGCGCGAGCAGCTGTACGCGCACCGCGGCCCCGGGGCGCGCATCACGTAGATTGACATTCAGCTTGCCTGCGCCGATTGCGATCGTGGTGAGTCCGGTTTCCGGATCGGTTGCCACGATGGACCCGCTCAGTACGGCGCCGACGGCATCGGGACCGACAATGGCGCGTAGCCCGGGATGCAAGCTGACAGTATCGAGCCGCCCCTGCGTCACGACGCTGCCGCCGTCCATCAGCACTACATGCGACGCCAGCCGCAGTACCTCGTCGAATTGATGGCTGACATAGACGATGGGTAACGCGAACTCATCGCGTAACCGCTCCAGGTAAGGCAGCACCTCCTCACGACGAGCTGCGTCCAGCGAAGCCAGCGGTTCGTCCAACAACAGCAGCCGCGGTTGCGAAAGCAATGCTCTTCCCAGCGCAATACGCTGGCGTTCGCCTCCCGACAGATCTTTCACGCGACGTTGCAGCAGAGACTGCAAACCCAGCAGCTGTACGACGTGATCGAGCGTAATGCGGCGCTGACCTGCCGGAGCACGCCGTTCGCCATAGCGCAGGTTGCCCAACACATTGAAATGCGGAAACAGGCGCGAATCCTGGAACACATAACCGATGCGGCGCTGTTCGGCGGGAACACGTCGACGGTTATGCGTATCTTCGAGAACGACGCCATCGACCTCGATTCGCGCGCTGTCCGGGGGCAGCAGGCCGGCGATGAGATTGACGAGCGTGGTCTTGCCGCATCCCGAGCGACCGAACAGCGCGACCACGCCGGGCGTCGCCACGTCGATGGCGACATCCAGCTTGAAACCGTCGCGCTGCTTGCTGGCGTGAATGATCAGCACTAGCGCCCCAGCATCCAGCGCAGCCGGCGCGCGATCAGCTCGGACGCGATCAATCCGAGAATTCCCAAGGTGAATGAAATCGCCGCCAATCGCGCCGCAAGAGCATCGCCGCCCGGCGTCTGCAAGGCCGTGTACAGCGCCAACGGCAGTGTGCGTGTTTCACCCGGGATGTTGGAGACGAACGTGATCACTGCGCCGAACTCGCCCAGACCGGCGGCAAAGGCGGTTACCGCACCCGCGAGCACGCCGGGCATCATCAGCGGCAGGGTAATGGTGAAAAACCGATCCCAGGCTCCGGCGCCGAGCGTACGTGCCGCATCTTCGAGCCCGCCATCGATTCCTTCCAGAGAGATGCGGATGGCGCGCACCATCAGTGGGAAGGTCATCACGGCCGTCGCCAGCGCCGCGCCGGCGCTCGTGAAAATGAGCTGGATGCCCAGCGTGTGATAGAGCCAGCCGCCGATCGGGCCGCGCATGCCGAACAGCACCAGCAGCAGGTAGCCGATGACTACTGGCGGCAGCACCAGCGGCAGATGCACGAAGGCATCCAGCACGATTCGACCCTGCAATTTGCGACGCGCCAGCAGCCACGCCACCAGCACGGCAAACGGCAGTCCCATCAGCACGCTGCGCGAGGCGACGGACAGGCTCAGACGGATGGCATCGAGTTCGGCGGGGGTCATCGTCGGGGGTGCGACCGTTGGTTTTCGCCAAGTATAGGGCCGGCGGCGCAACACCTCGCCGATTGCCGCTCCAGCCGCTGCGTACGTCTTGTCCATTGCAGCGAGCCGCCGTTGTCTCCTCAGTTCTCGCCACGGCCATCACTAGCGTAGCCAAGCAGCACGCGTCGCCCTAAGATTGGGACGAATTCGCGACCCCGCCTGGCTCGGGGTCGACTATCCACGAGCGCAAAGCTGCGCACTACATACAGGGGTAAGCGATGAAGATTCGAATGATGACCGGCCTGCTGCTGACCGGATTGCTGGGAACCGGCGTTGCCAGCGCGGAATGCGTCTACCCGAAGGCACCCACCAATATTCCCGACGGCCTGACCGCAACCGAGCAGCAGATGGTCGACGGTATGAAGATGATCAAGGAATACAACAACAACGTCACCGCATACCTCAGCTGCCTCGACATGGAGATGCAGGCGCGCATCGATGCTGCCGGCCCCACAGCGCCGCCCGAGCAGATCGCGCAGATCAAGGACATCGGCACCAAGCGCCACAACGCGGCGGTCGACGAACTGGAAGCCAATGCCAACGCCTTCAACGACCAGGTGAAGGCCTACAAGGGACGCGGCAAGGAAAAGGACGACAGCAAGAAGAAAAAGAGCTGATCTCAAGCCCACAACCAGCAGCACGCGCCCGGCCGCTTCGAGCAAGCGGACCGGGCGCTGTCATTTTTGGGGTAGCGCTGCTTCCGTAGCCCCCGCCCCGCCATCTCACCGCCCCACTCCGAATCGCCCTCGCGCGATCCGCCGAGGTGATCCCCCTCGGTGCCCACGAAGTTGCGGATCCTTGCTCAGATTCCCGCCACACACGCGCCTTATGTGAAAACGCGATGTGAAAACAGGCCGCGGCAGCGCTCAAGTCGTTAGGCAAAGCGCCGATGCCTGATTTACAGGTCTCCCGGGGGACCGGCCAGCCGTGCCGCGGGAGTGGTGATCGGTCGCAAGGAATCGACTCATGAACGCAGCTGCAAGGCTTCGGATCGTCGTCATCACCTTCTCTGGCCTGGCCGTGCTTGGCTTGGCGTGCACGGCCCACGCCGAATGCGCTTTTCCCAGGGCACCCGCCAGTATTCCGGACGGCAAAACCGCGACCGAGCAGGAAATGCTCGCCGCGACGACCGCCTTCAAGACCTACAACGAGGAGGTCAACGCGTTCGGCGGTTGCCTGGACCAGGAGACCCGCAGCAGGTCGGTCGGTACCGCCCAGCTCATGCAGTTCAAGACCATCCAGTCGAAGAAGCTGACGGCGGCGGTCGATGAGCTGAAGGAACAGGCCAGGCGCCTCAACGAGCAGGTCCGCGCGTTCAAGAGCCGCTGAGGGCCCTGACGGTCGACTCAGGACCGGGACTGGTCTGTGTCGGGTGGAACGCCAGCCCCCAACAGGGTCCCGTTACGGGGAATTCGAGCGCTGGGGGGGCAGTGATTCCCCGATCCGGATTCCCCGGCCTGCGACTTTGATCGCACTTGCACAAAACCACCGCCAAGCGGCGTCAAGTCATGCCCGCTGCAGCCGATGCCACAGGAGTCGGCCGTCGAACACGATGGCTTTGGTATCTAGTCATCAAATGGAGATTTTGCGATGAAGTTGCTGAACGTCAAATTCGTGGCGGCGCTAGCCTTTACCTCTCTGTCCTGGACGGTGCATGCCGAATGCGCGTACCCGAAGGCCCCGGCGACCATCCCTAAGGGCGCCACCGCGAGCGAGCAGGAAATGATCGGCGCGATGCAGGCCTTCAAGGCTTATGACGCCGATGTGAAGTCCTTCGGTGCCTGCCTGGACCAGGAAACCAAGGAAAAGTCGGCCGGCACCGCGCAGCTCATGCAGCTCAAGACGATGCAGGCCAAGAAGCTGAACTCTGCCATGGACGAATTGCAGGCCAAGGCGAAGGAATTCAACGAGCAAGTGCGCGTATTCAAGGCCCGCGGCTGATTTTCATCCGCTTCGCCGCCCTCTCCTGAATGCAGAGGGCGCCATCGCAAGGAAGCGAGCAGCCTTTTCGCCCGTAACCGTGGCGAGAGGCCGGACCTGGTCCGGGTGAAGCGTCTTACCCCCCAAAAACGCCCGGTGGCTGCACCCGGGCGTTTTTCTTTGGTCGTCTCTGCGCTTCGGTGCTGCGACCCGCCGGTCGAGGCTGCTAGTCTCACGCGTAGAATCCGCGCACTCACCTTGCCGGTCGCCAGCCACGAGTTACCCCGCCGTCCATGCTTTCTCCCGCGCTTTCACCCGCCGCAGCCGAAGCCATCATCCGCGAGCGCGTCGTCCCAACGCCGTCGCAGTTCGTGCCGCTCGCCAACCTGATCGGAGGCGTGCTGCGCGAGCCCATCGTCGCAACACGCGATCAACCGCCGTTCGATCGCGTCACCATGGATGGAATTGCGTTCTCGAGCGCGGCCGCAGTCGCAGGTCGGCGTGAATTTCGAATCGCTGGAACGCAAGCAGCCGGCGCGCCGCAGAAAGTCCTGGCAAAGGATGACGCCTGTTTCGAAGTCATGACGGGTGCGGTGCTGCCAACCGGTTGCGACTGCGTCATTCCAGTGGAGCGAATCACCATCACCGACGGATCGGCACTGCTGCAGGACGACGTTGTGCCCACCGCAGGTCTGAACGTTCATCGTCGCGCCGTGGATTGCACCGCCGGCAGCGTCGTGTTGCAACCAGGAACGCGGCTGGGCCCTCCCGAGGTCGCGGTGATCGCATCCGCTGGATTCGCTCGCGCGTGTGTCAGCCGTGCGCCAAGCATCATCGTCATCTCCACCGGTGATGAGCTGATCGAACCCGGCGAACCGGTCAACGACTCGCAAATCTATCGATCCAACGTGTACGGAGTGATGGCGGCTCTGCAACGGCGCGGCTTTGCGAACCTGGCGCAGGATCACCTGCCGGACAACCTGGATATCCTGCGCGTACGGCTGCAGGCCCATTTGCAGGCGCATGACGTCCTGATCCTCAGTGGCGGCGTCTCCATGGGGAAGTTCGATTACATTCCGCAGGTGCTTGCTGAACTGGGCGTTGCGGTGGTCTTTCACAAAGTGGCGCAGCGGCCGGGCAAGCCGATGTGGTTTGGCATAGGCCGCAATGGCCAGGCGGTGTACGCTCTACCAGGCAATCCGGTCTCGACGCTGGCGTGCCTGGCGCGCTATGTATTTTCCGGACTCGCGACAGCAATCGGTGCTGCACCCGCGCCGGCGGAAATGGTCAGCCTGGCCGAAGACGTAGAAGTCAAAGTCGCCCTCACAATGTTTTTTCCGGTGCGCCTGGCCGTAGCGGAAAACGGCCAGGTACGCGCTCTGCCGCGCCCTACCCGGGGTTCGGGTGACTTCACTTCGCTGCTCGGCACTGACGGCTGCGTTGAACTGCCGCCGGGGCCGGCGGTCATCTACAGTGGCACCCGCGTGCCGTTCTATAGATGGTGATCCGCACAATCCCGACACAGCCGAGGTCTGCAGTTACCCCGTGAATATTCCGCAGAATATCGTCAGCCTTCCTGTCACCTCGCGGCC
The DNA here is from genome assembly GCA_036498785.1 of Steroidobacteraceae bacterium. Classification (GTDB taxonomy): domain Bacteria; phylum Pseudomonadota; class Gammaproteobacteria; order Steroidobacterales; family Steroidobacteraceae; genus Steroidobacter. The sequence continues at coordinate 18,499 of DASYEW010000027.1, forward strand.
ACACGACCGGCTGGGGCGCCCGCTGCACGACCTGCGTATTTCAGTGATGGACCGTTGCAACTTCCGCTGCCCCTACTGCATGCCGCGGGAGACATTTCACGAACACTACCGTTTCCTGAAATCCAACGAACGATTGGCGTTCGATGAGATCACGCGCCTCGCGCGCTTGTTCGTGAAACTGGGCGTGAAAAAACTCAGGCTGACCGGCGGCGAACCGCTGTTGCGACCGAACCTTCCGGAACTCGTCGGTGAACTCACGGCGCTCGAAGGCGTGCAGGATGTTGCGCTGACCACCAACGCCGTATTGCTGGCGCAGCACGCGGCACAGCTCAAGGCGAATGGCCTGCAGCGCATCACCGTTAGTCTCGACACGCTGGATGCGGAGATTTTCAAACAGATGAGCGGCGGATTCGCCGAGCGCGATCGCGTGCTGGAAGGCATCCAGGCAGCGGTAGACGCCGGCCTGGCGCCACTGAAAATCAATGCGGTCGTCCAGCGCGGGGTGAACGACCACACGGTGCTGGACCTGGTCGAACGCTTTCGCGGTACCGGCATCATCGTCCGCTTCATCGAATACATGGATGTCGGCAATCGCAACCACTGGAGTCGCGAGCGTGTCGTGACCTCGCGCGAACTGATGGAACGCATCGGCGAACGCTGGCCATTGCACGCGGTCGGCGAGAACTATCGTGGCGAGGTCGCCGAACGCTATGCGTTCGACGATGGCAGCGGTGAAGTGGGTTTCATTTCCTCTGTCACCAATCCTTTCTGCGGAGCCTGCAGTCGCGCACGACTGTCTTCGGAAGGCGTGCTTTACACCTGCCTGTTCGCGACTTCCGGTGTTGACCTGCGTGCACCGCTGCGCAACGGAGCCAGCGACGATGAGCTGCTCGAACTGATCCGCACCACCTGGCTGAATCGCACCGACCGCTACAGCGAACAGCGCGCGTCGTTGCCTAGCGGCGAACATCCTTTGCGGAAGATAGAGATGTACTACATCGGCGGCTGACGCTGCCGATGGCCATCGGTCAACCGGCCAACGGCTGCCGGCCAGAGCGGTAAGGAAACCAGCGCCCGATGCCCCAAACGATCCGGGCGCGCCATTCCTGGTCTGGCCACCTTACCGATAGGCCATTTGCCAGTGGCCTCCGCTGCTCCCTGTGCCCTAAACGATCCCACCACGCTATTCTTCATCTCTGGCCACCTTACCGATGGCCCATTTGCCAGTGGCCTCCGTTGCGCCCTGTGCCCTGAACGATCCCGCCGCGCTATTCTTCTCTCTGGCCACCCTACCGATGGCCCACTTACCGGTTGACCTCTTATGCCCCTCTCCCACATCGATTCAGCGAACTTGCCTACCATGGTCGACGTGGGGGACAAGGCTGTCACCAAACGCGTGGCCACGGCGCAGTCGCGCGTTCGCTTTCCTGCAGAGGTTGCCGCGGTGTTGCGCGAGCAGGGATTCAGCACGGCAAAAGGCCCGGTGTTCCAGACGGCGATTATTGCCGGTGTCATGGCGGCGAAGCGCACGCATGAGCTCATTCCGTTCTGCCATCCGCTGGGGATAGAGAGCTGCAAGATCGCCATCGACATGGACGGAGATGCCGCAGTCATCCAGTGCACTGTTGCGGTTCAGCACAAGACCGGCGTGGAGATGGAGGCATTGACCGGTGCGAGCATTGCCGCACTGACCATTTACGACATGTGCAAGGCACTCTCCCACGACATCGTCATCGCCGAGACCCGCTTGGTCGCGAAGCACGGCGGAAAGAGCGGCGATTACAGTGTAGGAAACGCGCCACGGCCGGATCAGGGCAGAGCAAAAGACTGAACCCAATCAATCGATTACGGCCGCACGGCCGGCCACACCATACCGCCGGCCCCTGCTGGTCTGCTGCTACGAGAACGGCGGTTGTATGATTCTTCTCATACTTTCCGTTACCGGTCCTCTTGCATGCCTAACGCTCCTCTCTTCGGACTGATACTCGCCGGCGGTGCGAGCACTCGCATGCGGCGCGACAAAGCGGCGCTGACGTACCACGGCGTGCCACAACTGCAGTGGGCATACGATCAGGTGTCTGAGGTTTGCGCCGCCACATTCATCTCAGTGCGTCCAGATCAACGCGACGAACCCACGCGTGCCCAGCTGCCACAGATTGTCGATCGCAACCTTGGCATCGGCCCGATTGCCGGCATCGCCGCAGCGCTGCAGGAGCACCCCAAGGCTGCGTGGCTGGTCGTGGCGTGCGACCTCCCATTCATCACCCCAGCGACTCTGCAGCACCTGATTGCGAATCGCGATCCGCAACGCGTCGCAACCGCTTATCGCAGCGCACACGACAACCTGCCTGAACCTTTGTGCGCTATCTGGGAGCCGGCGGCGCGCAGCGGTGTGCTCGCGCAGATCGCCGCCGGTAAACAGTGCCCGCGCAAATTCCTGATCAATGAGGATGTGCTGCTGATCGATCTGCCGGACGCAAGTGCACTGGATAACGTGAATACGGAAACCGAATTCGATGCAGCCAATGCCGCGCTGGATGTACATAGCTCACCGGCTGCAAGCACGGCACTGAGTGAACACGGCTCACGGGCTACAGGCGACAGTCAGAACGATCCCACAGCTAGACGTGGCGTTCATGTGCGAGTGAAAGTTCAGTACTACGCGCTGTTTCGCGAACAGGCAGAGCGCAGCGAGGAGATGCTGGATACTTCGGCACAGACACCTGCCGAGCTATACAGCGAGCTGCAGACGCGCCACCCATTCCAGCTTGCTCGTGAACAGCTCAAGGTCGCGATCAACGCAGATTTCAGCGACTGGAATAGCACGCTGCGCAACGGCGATACCGTGGTCTTCATTCCACCGGTGGCAGGCGGATGAAAAAATTCATCTTCAGCAGCTCGGCACTCGACCCGCAAGCGTATCGCGAGCAGCTCTCGGATTCGACCGCCGGCGGCTACGCCTCATTCGAGGGCTGGGTTCGCAATCACAACGAGGGGCAGGCAGTCACACGCCTGGAATACGAAGCGTTCGAAGCACTCGCGAACAAAGAAGGCGAACGTGTCGTCGCCGAAGCGATTGAACGATTCGGCGTCGTCAAAGCGGCCTGCGTGCATCGTGTCGGCTCGCTCGCAATCGGTGAGATGGCAGTGTGGGTCGGCGTCAGCTCCCGGCATCGGGCCGAAGCGTTTGCCGCGTGCCGTTACATCATCGACGAGGTGAAACATCGCGTGCCGATCTGGAAGAAGGAGCACTACGTCAGCGGCGACTCCGGCTGGGTGAATTGTGAGCGCTGTGCGGAGCTGCATGAGCACGCGGAACATGAGCATGAGAAGGCGGGGAACGGGCGACAGGCTACGGGCTACAGCCAGAACCAGAGGCAGCCAGAGAGCGAAGCGTCTCACCAAAATGCAGGTGATAGTGGAAATCGAGCTTCGATCGAGGCGGAGCTTGCTCCAGACTACTCGCGCCAGATCGTGCTGCGCGATGTGGGTGAGGCGGGCCAGGCAAAGCTGGGAGTAGCCCGTGTGCTTGTGATAGGCGCAGGTGGCCTGGGCGTGCCGGTATTGAATTACCTGGCAGGCGCGGGGGTCGGCGCGATCGGCATAGCGGAGGACGATACCGTCGATGCCAGTAACCTGCATCGCCAACCGTTGTATTCGCGTAGCGATGTCGGCAAGCCCAAAGCGGAACTAGCCGCGCTGCGATTGCGGGAACTCAATCCAGCAATCGAAGTTCGCACGCACGAGCGCATCGTTGCAGCTAACGCCGCGCAGATGCTGAGTGACTACGATCTAGTCATCGAATGCAGCGATAATTTCACCACCAAATTCCTGGTGAACGACGCCGCCGTCGCTGCCGGCAAGCCGGCGATCTTTGCGAGCATCTACCAGTACGAAGGCCAATTGCAGGTCTACCGACCCGATGACGACAGCGCATGCCTGCGCTGCCTGTGGCCGCAAGCTACCCGCGACGGACTGGTAGGCAACTGCGCCGAAGCAGGAGTGCTCGGGCCCGTGCCCGGCGTGCTGGGCAGCATGCAGGCACTCGAAGCGCTCAAATTGCTGCTCGGACTACCGGGACAATTGCGTAACGAAATGCTGCTGATCGACCTGCTGACTCTCGAGCAACGCAAGCTCAAAACCACGCATCGCGCCGATTGCCGGCACGACGCTTCCCGAACACTGTCATCGCCCCCCGCGGATCTCGAAATCAGTTTTGGCGATCTGCAGCCGGCGCTCGCCGCGGGTTATGAAGTCATCGACATCCGCGAGCCGCGTGAAGTGGCGGAACTACCCATGGCAGGCTCATCCCAACACATTCCGCTGGGTACGCTGCTCGCTGACAATGCCGTCCTGAGTCCACAGGGAAAATATCTTCTCGTGTGCGCGCGCGGTTCACGCAGCCGCGCCGCGGCAGAACATTTACGTGAACACGGATTCCGTCATGCCTACTCGCTGCGCGGCGGACTTGAAGCGATGAGGTGATGACGTAAGGTGATGGAGGTGATGGAGGTGATGGAGGTGATGGAGGTGATGGAGGTGATGGCACCATTGTCGACCATCTTGCTTCCGACGCCACCCCCACATCACTTCATCACTTCCATCACTTACCTCACCCTCATCCCTGCGCCCCCACACGCACCACCAGATCGATCCGCCGATTGCGCGCGCGACCGTCGGCGGTTTCGTTGGTGGCAACGGGCCTGGCTTCGCCATAGCCTATTGAGCTGATTCGGGTCGAACTCACACCGGCATTGGTCGTGAGATATTTGCTGACCGCGTCCGCCCGGTCCTGCGAAAGCAGCAGGTTGGCGGAATCGGTGCCATTCGCGTCGGTGTGCCCCTCCACTACCATCGTGGCGTCGGGAAACACGGCGAGCGCCTGCTGGACCTTACTCATCAACGGCACATTGGCGGCATCCAGCTTGCTGCGGCCGGAGGCAAACTTGATGCCGGTCAGCGAGATCACGACATCGTCGCCCTGCCGATAAACACGCCCTTCGCTGGCGCTGAACAATCCCTCGATCTTGGCGACGTTGGCACGCAACCGTTCCTGTGCATCGACACGACGCTGCAGGGCAATCCGCTCTTCCGAAACGCCACCCAGCTTCGCCTCCAGTTTCTGCATCTGGGTATTCAGGGCCGCGATCTGTTCGTTGCGATCGTCCAGATCCTGCTTGAGCGTCCGCGCCTGCTGTTGTTGCTGCTGAACTCGCGCGTAAAGATCCTGCATGGTCTGCTGCACACCGCCATCGAATTTTGGCGTCAACTCCATGGCACCGGTGACTTTGCCAAGCGGTTCCTCCCACGACAGGATCAGGTCTTCGACGCCACCATCCTTCTGTTTCTGTAATGTGGTGCCGATGACGCCCGCGAGGTACAGCGCGTGCCTCGCCTCATATGCAGCTTCAGCGGCGAGATTCTTCGCAACCGAAGTGTCGTAGCGATTGATGCTGATCTCCTGTTCTGCCTGCGCCAGATTGCGTTTAGCCGCCTGCAGCGTGCGTGGCGCGAGCTTCTCAACCTTCGCGGCGTCCGCCTGCGCAATCAAAGTACGAGCTTCGCCGAGCAAGCCTGTCTTGATTGCGACCAGCTCCGCGTCCCGCAATAGCACGATGGATTCAGCCGAGCGCTTCTGTGCGTTTGCGTCGTCTTTGCGTTCCAAGGCAACCACGGCATCGTTGAAACGCGCCGCCGCCTTCGGCCACTGTTCCGGTGCAAACTTCGGCGCACCGGCCGCAACGGCATCGGCACGAGTACTGATTGCATCCTGTAGCACCTTGCGGGCACTGGTGGCAGCTCTGCTTGCTTCGTTTATGGCGTTGACACCCGCCACAAGCTCAGCATGGATCTTGTCCGGCTTACGCCCAGCGGCAGCATCCTTCTGCGCGCTCTGCTCAGCAACCAGCGCTGCCTGAAAGCCTGTCGGTGCGAGCACGTCGACCTGCTCGCTGCGTGCCTTCTCAATGGCAGCGGCCAGGGAAGCGAACAACGGATCCTTACCTGTCTGCGCCATCGCAACCGAAGCTGCACACAATGCCGCCAGCGATATCCACACCGCGAATCTTTTGAAATCAACCATGGAGAGCGTCACCCGGACAGAGAGTTCGGCAAAGTATAGGGCCACGATAGGGCGCGAGCGTTAAGACACCCGCGATCGCAACAGTGAAGTTTTTCGGCCGGTATCCGCAGGAGATGACTCCTGGGCGCAATCCCCGGCCAATCGCGGTCTCGATGCCCAGCCAGGGCCTAGCCGGGCCGAATCTGGCCCGAGCCCCGTACGACATATTTGTAGCTGGTCAACTGCTCGACCCCCACCGGGCCGCGCGCATGAAACTTATCGGTGGAGATGCCGATCTCCGCTCCCATCCCGAACTCTCCGCCATCCGCAAACTGCGTCGACGCGTTGTGCAACACGATGGCGCTGTCGACACCCGCCAGAAAGCGCTCTGCGGCTGCCTGATTGTCGGTGACGATGGATTCGGTGTGCGCGGATCCGTACTTTGCGATGTGTGCCATTGCATCATCGACACCATCGACAACCTTCGCAGCGATGATGGCGTCCAGGTATTCCGTATGCCAGTCCTGCTCGGTCGCACACAGCACGCGAGAATCGACTTGCTGAACCGCTTTGTCGCCACGCACTTCGCAGCCGGCATCCAGCAGCATGCGCACAATCGGTTTGAGATGCGTGGTGGCAGCGGCACGATCGACCAGCAACGTCTCCGCCGCACCGCAGACCCCAGTGCGACGCAGCTTCGCGTTACGTACGATGTCCGTTGCCATTTCAAGATTCGCATCGCGATCGACATACACGTGACACAAACCCTCAAGGTGACCGATCACCGGGACGCGCGCTTCCTGCTGCACACGAGCAACGAGACTCTTGCCACCGCGCGGCACGATCACGTCGATGTAGTCTGTCATGCTGCTTAGCATGTAACCGACGGCGGCGCGATCGGTGGTGGGCACCAGTTGAATTGCGGCATCCGGTAACTGAGCAGCACGCAGACCTGCAACCAGGCACTCGTGGATAGCGCGACTTGAGTGCGCGCTTTCCGAACCGCCGCGAAGAATCACCGCGTTGCCGGATTTAAGGCACAGCGCGCCAGCATCGGCGGTAACGTTGGGACGGCTTTCATAAATGATGCCGATCACCCCCAGCGGCACGCGTATGCGCTGGATGCGCATTCCGTTCGGCCTGGTCCACTCGGCAATGACGGCGCCGATCGGATCGGCAAGCGTAACGATGGCTTCGATACCTCGAGCCATCGACTCGACGCGTTGCTCATTCAGCAACAACCGGTCGATCAGTGCATCCGACACATTGCGTTCGCGCGCCTGCTTCACATCAATCCGGTTGGCCGCGAGGATCGCGTCGGCGCGTTCGCGTATCGCCCGTGCTGCCGCTTCGAGTGCGGCGTTCTTGGCGACGGCATCAGCGCGCGCAAGGACCTCAGCCGCGGCAAGCGCCGAACGGCCGAGCGTTTCCATCAGCGAGCGAATTTCAAGATCGGCGGTGGTAGCAGCGTTCATTGAGCCATTCTAGCGGCGGGGGCGGTACAGTAAAGACACGGAGGGTTGTAGGACGTGACGGGTGACGGGTGACGGGCAAGCAAAGCCCTACATCGCCTCGTGCAGCTCAATCTTGCTCGTCACCCGTCACCGGTACCCGCCTCACACGGAGCATCCACCATGAACCGACTCGAAGGCAAAACCGCCCTGATCAGCGGCGCCGCCAGTGGGATTGGCCGCGCCAGTGCGATTCTGTTCGCAGCCGAAGGCGCGAATGTCGTCGTACTGGACCGTGCACCGGGCGTGGAAGAGACGGCAGCGACGATTCGCAATGCCGGCGGCCGCTGCCTCGCTTTCGTGAAAGACTCTTCCGATGAGGCCAATGTGGCCGCCGCGATAGATGCCGCGGTGCGCGAATTCGGCTCGCTGGACGTGTGTTTCGCTAACGCCGGCATCAGCGGTGGATTGGTGCCGCTGCAGGAACAGACTCCCGAGCACTGGCTGCAGGTTTTGACGGTCAACCTGATCGGCACCTTCCTCGCGGTCAAGCATGCCGCGCGGGTCATGACACCGCGCAAGCGTGGCTCCATCATCTGCACCGCTTCGGTCGCCGGCCTGCGCGCAGGTGCCGGTGGCTCGCCTTACAGCTCAAGCAAGGCGGGCGTCATCAGCCTGGTACAGACGACGGCCTATCAGCTCGGCGGCAGCGGCGTGCGCATCAACGCAATTTGTCCGGGGCTGATCGAGACGGGCATGACCCAACCGATTTTCGAACAGGCCAAGGCGCGCGGCACCGAACACAAGATCGGCCAGCTCAATGCGCTGCGCCGCGCCGGCGAACCTGCCGAAATTGCACAAATGGCGTTGTTCCTGGCCTCCGACGCGGCGTCTTACGTCAATGGCCAGGCATTTGCGGTCGACGGCGGACTGTCGGCGTCGCACCCTATCGTGCCGCCGCGGACCGGACCTTAACTGGCCTGAACTAGCCTCAAGGGGCACGCACCCGCCGATGCGGAACCGATACCGACGGCAACGCGTCATTCCCATGCAGCAGCGCACGAGGCATCATCTACCTGGCCTCAGCCGCGATCGATTTCCCCGATTCCCTCAACCCTCTAAGTAGCAGCGGAGTTACAGAATGCGCCGATCGGATGAACCTCGTGACGGCAACCTGCTGGAGACGCTGCTGCTGCTGGGTGCGCTCGGCTTCATGGTCGCGCCAGCCGTCAAAGGCATTGCACGACGGTGGCGCATTCGCCATCCGATGGCGCGCAACGAAGCTGCCATCGACGAATCTCTGGAAGAAACCTTTCCTGCCAGCGATCCGCCGGCATCGCGATACTTCGATATCCCGGACAACAACCGCTGACTTGCTGTGATGACAAGCTATGAGTGACGCCGCCGCAGCGGCAACACTTCACACCAGCAATCGTTTGAGCTGGCTCACCAGAACTGCCGGCAAAACCGGCTTCGCCAGTCGCAGCACGCTCTTCGCGGTGGCTGGAAACAGCCGGTCGTCGTCGGCATAAGCGGTTGCGAAGAGGAACGGCACACCCCGTGCGCGCAGGTCTTCGGCGAGCGGAAAGACATATTCGCCGTTGAGGTTGACGTCCAATATCGCGGCGTTGGGTGCATTACTGGCAAGCAGCGCTCGCGCCTCCTGCACCGAGGATGCGGGACCGAGAACCTCGGCGCCCTGCTCCTCCAGCATTGACTGCATGTCGTATGCGACGATGAAGTCGTCCTCCACCACCAGAACCTTCAACCCCCGGAACGGACCATGCGACTGGTCGGCGCCGCCGGAGGCATCGCTGCCTTCGCGATGCGGGCTTCTACGCAGCGGGAACAAGAGGACGCGGCCACCGGCAGTCGTTACGGGCTGCACAGGCGACGCCGCTGTCGTCGCAGTCGCCTCGGCGTCAGGACTGTGACATGAGCTGGAGCCTGAAGAGGTCGATGCGGACTCTGGTGCCGGGACGGTTGTCCCTTGCATGCCGCGCCGAACGTTGCGGTTTGCCGCCGAATTGCCGCGCGACCATGTCGATGATCCTGCTCCCCAGACCATGACCCGTTTCCTGTGTATGTTGTTCATGCCAGCCCACCCCATCATCTAGGACTTCGAGAAACGGAGCGCTGCCTCCGTCATTGGAAAACACCACGCTGATATCGCCGGAATCCCCGGCGGAAAAAGCATGTTTGATGGCATTCATGACCAGCTCGCTGGTCAGAACACCCAGTGACACCGCGTCGCGCGCGTGGATCTCCAGCGGCGCGATCTGCAGGTTGATCTTGATCAGGTCCCCCGGCGGCAGCCCTGCGGCAATGTCCTCGAGAACCGCACCGAGCACCTCATTCGCTTTCACAGTAGCGAAATCCGAGCCCAGGCGCAGCTTGCGATGCGCCGATGCAATGGCCTGCACGCGGCTGCGAGCCGCACCCAGGGCGCGTGCTGCCTCCGGACTCTTCACCGCCCGCTGCTGCATGGTCAGGAACGAGGACACCAGTGCGAGATTATTGCCCACACGATGGTTCACATCCGTAAGCAGTGCTTCGGCGCGACTGCGCTCGCGCGTCGCCACCTGTGTCGCTTGAGCAAGCTCCGCAGTTCGCTCTCTTACGCGCACTTCCAGTTCGGCGTTATAGGCAGCAAGCCCCCGGCGATTCTGATCCAGCGCCGCCACGTAACGCCGCACGCTGAACAAGGAGACGCATGCGAGCACGCCGCATGCGAGGAGCATCGCGGCGATGGCGGTTACGAACTGATCACGCAGCGCGCTGGCCGTGGCTCGCCGTCCTTCCAGCAGGTCGCTTTCCTTGTCATCCAGTTCGTCCATGCGACTGCGAACATCGTCCATGAGCTGGCTGCCACGGTGCCCCATGGCCTGCACCACCGTCTCGGTACGATTGTTCTCTGCCAGCGCGAGCGCCTCGTCGATGGAGTCCAGTCGCCGCATGACGATGACCCGCGCCGCCTCGAAACGAACGACCTGCTCTGAATTGTCCGACATGAGGGCGGGAAACCGGTCGAGTTGCTCGGGCACGGACTTGCGAGCAATCGCGCACGGTTCGAGGAAACTCTTGTCGCGCGTGATCAGGTAGCCGCGCAGGCCCGACTCCGCGGCGGTCAACGAGGACATCAGGCGCCCGATCGCCTGCTTTACTTCCAGCGTATGTACAACCCAACGATCCGCTTCATTCGCTTCGCGCGAGATGCGATGAACCAGGACAGCCGAACCCAGCAGGAGAATGATGCTGAGAACTACCGTAACGATCAGCGCCCGACTGCTGCGAGTGGATTGCTCTTGTAAGTCTTGCATGCGTCCTGTTGTCCGATTGCATCAGAGTTTGCCTCTGGACAACGAGGACAAGCGCCCGATAAGCCTGGATCGCGACCGATGTTAAGCGATGCCTCTGTAAGATGCGATGCAGCAACTGCTTACGGACCGCTGACAGCGCATGTCATTGCGGCGCGCCTGGCTGGGTGACCACCAGATCGTCGCGATGGATGATCTCGTCGCGGCCGCGGAATCCCAGCAACGTCTCGATCTCCGCCGACTTGCGACCTCGCAGGCGCTCGGCGTCGGCACTGGAATAGGCCGATAAGCCGCGAGCAATTTCGTTGCCCGCGCTATCGCACACGATCAACGCATCGCCACGATCGAACTTGCCGGTTACGCGAGTGACCCCCGCCGGCAACAAGCTCTTGCCGTTGCGCAATGCCATGGCTGCACCCGCATCCACCTGCAACTGGCCAGCCGGCTTCAGCGTCCCGGCGATCCATTGCTTGCGCACGGTCGCCGGAGTGGTGGCCGGGTAGAACCAGCTGCAGCGGCCGCCGTCTGCAATATGCTGTAAGGGATTGAGGGTGCGCCCGGCAGCGATGCACATGTGACAGCCGGCCGCGACCGCGATCCGGGCGGCAGCGATCTTGGTTGCCATTCCCCCGGAGCCGACATCGGATGCGGCTCCACCGGCCATGCGCTCGATCTGTGGCGTAATGCCCCGAACTTCCGCAATGAACTGGGCGCTGGGATCGCGGGTGGGGTCGGCCGTATAAAGGCCATCCACGTCGGAAAGCAGCACCAGGCAATCGGCCCCCATCATCTGCGCCACGCGGGCGGCAAGCCGGTCGTTATCGCCATAGCGGATTTCCGCAGTCGCCACCGTATCGTTCTCGTTGATGACCGGCACCGCACCCAGTTTGAGCAATGTACCGAGCGTGCTGCGCGCATTGAGATAACGGCGGCGCTCTTCGGTGTCACCGAACGTCAGCAGGATTTGCGCGACGGTCAGCTCGTGCTGTTCCAGTACTTCCTTCCAGGCATGGGCAAGACGGATCTGGCCGACCGCGGCCGCGGCCTGGCTTTCCTCGAGTTTCAGCTTGCCCGGCTCCAGTCCCAGGTGCCGCCGTCCCAGCGCAATGGCGCCGGAGGACACCAGCAGGACGTCCTGGCCGCGCGCACGCAGGCGCGCAATATCCGCGGCTAGAGCCTCGAGCCAGCCCAGGTTGAGGCGTCCGGTCCCAGCCTCCACCAGCAGGGCCGAGCCGACCTTGATCACCACGCGGCGCGCCTGTAACAAAGGCGAGGGCTGCGCCTCGCTGCCGATAGCGGTCACCGTCGTGGTCCCTGTCGCATTGGTGTCATGAGGAATGGCGGAAATGAAGGAAACGATCGCAAGCTTGCACCGGATGGTGGATAGGATGAAGACCGCAAGGGCATGCAGTCGACCGCGGGGGCATGAGAGACGCCAACGCGGTGCTTCGACCACACACCCGTGGGTTTTCGAAGCGCGCCGAAGTCTAAGGAAACAGCGTTCGGTCCGTCCAGCGCAGCCGCGGTGCGGCGCCGTTGCAACGACCGCGGGCACTTCAGCCATCGGTCATTCTGCGCAGCACGTCCTTGCGGTTCGCCTGTCGCTGCGGAATTAAATTCGCGGGCGGCGCACCGGCGGTACGGGATTTGTATGCGCGAAGCAACGTGAACGCCTTCAGTTGCCTGCTACCGGTCCGAGCCCCTAATATTCCGCCCGCCGGCTGCGCGCCGGTTTCTTTTTCGTTTTGAGGTGTCACGTGGGTAGAGACTACGACCCGATCAAGGGACAGTGGTTTGAGGATCTCGAAGAAAACGAGGTCTTCCTGGTGCTGTCGGTCGATCCGGATGAAGAACTGGTGGAGATCCAGTACGAGAATGGCGACATCGAGGAGATCGATCTCGACACCTGGCACGAACTCGACCTCGAGCGCGCGGAAAAGCCCGAGGGCTGGCCGAGCGCGGAGGAGACGGCCGCGGGCGACGAAGCTGCGGAACTCGACGAGGAAGACGAGGACGAAGACTGGGACGAGGATGACGACGAGGACGATGACGACTGGGATGATGAGGACGACGACGATCTGGACGATGATTACAGCGATCGCGACGGTAACTGATCCTCCCTAGCGCCGTTTTCCCGCAGGCGGGTTGAAGACCCGCCCCGCCACCCTCATACGCATGCATTGCATGCCATAGCGGCCGGCCACCCTGCGGGAAACTTCCAAATGAAACGCATCTTCCTGTTCCTCGCCACCAACCTGGCGATCGTGCTGGTCCTGAGCGTGACGTTGCGGTTGCTGGGGGTCGATCGCATCCTCGACCAGCAGGGCACCGGCCTCGACTTCAATAACCTGCTGATCTTCTCGGCCGTCGTCGGCTTCGCCGGCTCGCTGTTCTCCCTGGCGATTTCCAAATGGACCGCCAAGCGGATGATGGGCGTGCGGCTCATCGAGCAGCCGCGCAACGCATCCGAAACCTGGCTGGTCGAAACCGTCCGCCGCCAGGCCCAGGCAGCCGGGATCGGGATGCCCGAAGTAGGCGTGTTCGATACCCCCGAAATGAACGCATTTGCCACCGGCGCGCGGCGTAACAGTGCGCTGGTCGCAGTCAGCACCGGACTGCTCAATAATATGTCGCCGCAGCAGGCCGAAGCGGTGCTGGGACACGAGATCAGCCACGTCGCCAACGGCGATATGGTCACCCTGGCCCTGATCCAGGGCGTGGTGAACACCTTCGTCGTGTTCCTGTCGCGGGTGATCGGCTACACGGTGGATCGGGTCGTATTCAAGACCGAACGCGGCCATGGCCCGGCATTCATCATCACGGTAATCATCGCGCAGCTGGTGCTCGGTATCCTCGCCAGCATGATCGTCATGTGGTTCTCGCGTCGTCGTGAATTCCGCGCCGATGCGGGCGGCGCGCACCTGGCGGGACGCGATTCGATGATTGGCGCGCTGGAGCGCCTGCGACAAGGCCATGCGGCTGCCCTTCCGGATCAGATGGCGGCCTTCGGCATCAGCGGCAAGCTCGGCGATGGCTTAAAGCGCCTGTTCACGACCCATCCGCCGCTGGAAGAGCGTATCGCCGCCCTGCGTAACGCCGCAGCCTGATCTTTGCGCCAGCCGCGCACCTGACCGGCAGGCAGGAGCGCGTTTGACCAACCGCTCGAATCCCGCCGGAACACCCCGAACTGCAGCGTCATGAGCTCGCACCGTACGGCTCTCGTCTGGTTCCGGCGCGATCTGCGCCTGGCGGACAACCCGGCGCTGCTATTCGCTCACGCCAACGCCTCGCGCATCCTGCCGATCTTCATCTACTCGCCGGAGGAAGAAGGCTCGTGGCCGCCCGGAGCGGCCAGTCGCTGGTGGCTGCACCACAGCTTGCTCTCGCTCTCTTCGTCCCTCGAACAACGCGGCAGCCGCCTGGTCTTGCAACGCGGCGACACGCTGGCCACGCTGCGCGCGCTGATCAAGACGTCGGGAGCGACCTTGGTCACATGGAATCGCCTCTACGAGCCAGCGTCGATCGCGCGCGATAAACGGATTAAAGCGGCGCTGGCCGAAGACGGTTTCGAAGTCGCAAGCCACAACGCCGCCCTGCTGATCGAGCCGTGGACGCTACATAACGCACAAGGGCAGCCCTACCGTGTTTTCACGCCTTTCTGGCGTCTCGCCGAAACGCGGCTCAGTGCCATTCCTGCGCCTGCGCCCGCGCCGAAACGTCTCGACAATCCAGACACTGCCGGCCAGGGAACTGGAATGCGAACGGTCTGCCTCAATGAGCTCGAACTTCTGCCGCGTATTGCCTGGGACACGGGGCTGGCCGCGAATTGGACGCCGGGTGAAGCAGGAGCGTTGCGACAACTGCAACAGTTCAGCAACGCCGCCAGTGACTATGAGCTTTTGCGCAATCGCCCCGATCGGCCGGGCACTTCGCGCCTGTCGCCCTACCTGCACTTCGGTGAGCTGGGCCCGCGCCAAATCCTGGCGCAATTGCAGATCGGCGGCGCGACTGCCGCGGCGGAGAACTCACTGGCAACGTTCCGGCGCGAGCTTGGCTGGCGAGAGTTTGCCCATCACCTGCTGTTTCATTTTCCGCAGACGGCAGAGCAACCGATGGATCCGCGTTTCAATGAATTGCGCTGGCGTGACGACACCGGTTTGCTACGCGCGTGGCAACTCGGACAGACGGGCTACCCCATTGTCGACGCCGGCATGCGCGAGCTGTGGCATACCGGCTGGATGCACAATCGTGTACGGATGATCGTGGCGTCGCTGCTGACGAAGAATCTGCAGACTCACTGGCTCAAAGGCGCACGCTGGTTCTGGGACACGCTGGTAGATGCCGATCTCGCCAACAACTCACTTGGCTGGCAATGGACAGCCGGCTGCGGCGCCGACGCGGCACCGTACTACCGAATCTTCAATCCGGTACTGCAGGCGGAAAAATTCGATCCGCAACGCACCTACATCCGTCGCTGGGTTCCGCAGCTCGCAGCGCTACCGGATAAATGGATCGTACAACCGTGGGCCGCTCCGGCTGAAGTACTGGCAGCCGCAAAAGTAGAGCTCGGCAAGACCTATCCACTGCCCATCGTCGACTTGAAGCACAGTCGCGCGGCCGCGCTAGCGGCTTACACCGCAACAAGGGAGTGATCGGCGCTGCAGGCACAACGTCATCTCCTTATCACACACATCACCTCCATCACTTTCATCACCCCGCCACGCCACCACCTACCTGCCTTTTCTCTCCCCTTCAGGCAGAATCCCATTGCGATGTACTTGATCACTGCGATGTACTTGATCGGCTCGCCCTGATCCACAGCGAATTGCATCCGGTTCGGAAGCACAGCAATGGAGCGCGTCATGCCAATCACCGCCGACCAATTGAATCAGCTACGCGGGATCGTGGGCCCGGCGGGTTACTTGGATCAGCCCGCCGATATCGAGCCGTACACCGTCGATCATCGCCACCTGTACCACGGAGCAACTCCGCTGGTGCTGCGTCCAGAGAACACCGAAGAGGTCGCTACGATTCTGCGACTGTGCAACGAATCCGGCATCGGGGTCGTGCCGGTCGGCGGCAATACCAGCTACTGCGGCGGCGCGACGCCAAGCGAAGACGGTTCGCAGATCGTTTTATCGCTGTCGCGCATGCGCAGGATCCGTTCGGTCGATCCGCTCAACTACACCATGATCGCCGAGGCTGGCTGCGTGCTGGCACAAGTGCAGACTGCCGCTGCAGAGGTCGACCGGCTGTTTCCGCTCAGTCTCGGCTCGGAAGGCTCCTGTCAGCTTGGCGGCAATCTGTCCACGAATGCCGGCGGCACCGCGGTATTGCGCTACGGAATGATGCGGGATCTCATCCTTGGCCTGGAAGTCGTGCTGCCGGATGGCCGCGTGCTCAACGGCCTGAGTGCGCTGCGCAAGGACAACACCGGATACGACCTGCGCGATCTGTTCATCGGTGCCGAAGGAACGCTCGGCATCATTACGGCCGCAGCATGCAAGCTGTATTCGCGGCCGGAGTCGATGGTGACCGCGTTGATCGCAATTGCAGAGCCGGAGGCGGCAGTGTCGCTGCTATCACGTCTGCGCGCTGCAAGCAGCGATGCCGTCAGCACCTTCGAACTCATTCCGCAGGCGGCACTGCAGATGGTTTTGAAGCATGTCAGCCAGACGCAGGATCCATTCGATCGACCCTATAACTGGTATGTGCTGCTGGAAATCGGCAGTGGGCGACACAATACCGGACTGCGCGAGGGTATCGAAGAGGAACTCGGCGCAGCCATGGACACGGGGGAAGTGCTGAACGCCGTGCTGGCGGAAAGCGAAGCGCAACGTGCGATGTTCTGGCGTCTACGCGAAACGATCCCGGAGGCTCAGCGCCGGGAAGGCGCGAGCATCAAACACGACATCTCCGTCACCACCAGCGAGCTACCCCGGTTCATCGTCGAGGCTTGCGCCGCAGTTCACCAGATCTCCCCGGCCGGGCGCATTGTTTCGTACGGCCATCTCGGCGACGGCAATCTGCATTTCAACGTCAGCCAGCCTATCGATGCAGCCGCAGCCGAGTTCGAAGCACTTGCGCCACGCATCAATCGCGCCGTGCACGATCTGGTGGCGCGTTACGACGGTAGCATCAGCGCCGAGCATGGCATTGGACGCCTCAAGCGCGGCGAACTGCAGCGCTACAAGAGCCCGGTCGCTCTCGACCTGATGCGATCGATCAAGCATGCGATCGACCCCAAGGGCATCATGAATCCGGGCAAGGTGCTGTGAGGGAAGAGGTGACAGCAGTGACGGGAGTCACAGGGGTGACGAAGAGAGAGAGAGAGAGAGAGAGCAGGCAGTAACCGTGTTGATACATGCCTGCTCCTAGGCTGCAGGATCGCCGTTACCTCTTGCCGCTGTGCTCTTTCAGCCAGTCTATCTGTCGCTGCGGGTAAGTGGGCTCAAGACCAGTGACGTGACGCTCGCCGCTGCTGTCCTGCATGAAACGTCGAATCCCGTGTTCGGCATCCGGATAGACGATGTATTCGATCGGTTTGCCTTCGCTCTGCAGTTTCTTCAGCTCGGTCAAGCTCCAGTCTGTCGGCATGCTTGAATCCTGGCCGCCGAAGAACCACAGGCTGGGGGTGCTCAGGGCGGCGACGGTCGGCACAGGGTTGTAGAGCCGATCGATGAAGGCAATCTTCTGCCGTCCGTACTTCCACCAGGCGTCCAAGCGCACCGCCCACAATGGCATTTTGGCGGCGCTTATCAGCCCGAGCTCGGAGTCGCTGCCTTTGACGGCTGCAAACCAGGGTTCGTTGCGCGCAGCGTCCAACATCTCGCCGATCTCGCTCCATCGGTTGTGGCCGTGGTCCATCACATCGCTGATGACGTCGTTGATACGATCCGCCTTGGCGATCGCATCCTCGCCGAATCCCTTCTCTCGCAACGCGTACACATAACCCCAGCGATCTTCGCTGGTGACGGGCACCATGGGACCGTAGCCGATCAGCAGACTGCGGATGCCGCCATCCCTGAACGCCGCCAGCGGAGCAATCCATCCACCCTGGCTGAAGCCCGCGAGATGCACCTGCTGCGGATCTATCTGCGGCTGAGCACGGACCCACTGCACCGCTGCGCGCACGTCGTCGGCGAGCACGCTGAAGTTCTGCAGGTACTCACCCTCGGAGCCACCTGTGCCCCGCTTGTCGAACGCCACTGCAGCGAAGCCATTGGCAGCGTACATATACGGCTCGTAGTAGTAGTCGACAGCGCTGTAGGCCTCCGATCCGTGCACCATCACCACGACGCCAAATGGACCTGTGCCCGTCGGCATCACCAGCTTGCCTCGCATGGTCAGATCACCGCTGCGGAAGGTGAAGATCTTTTCGGAGAATTTCATCGCGGTCGCATGCCGGCGCGGCGCACCTGCTTGCTCCCACGAAAGCCCGGCGGGATGGCCATCGGCGGTCATCTCGAAGCGCACGCGATTGATCACCGGTTCGCGCTGGGCCCAACCCTTGCCGCCCTCGTACTGACCATCGGCAGACGGCCATAGCTCACCGCCTTCGCCCTGCATCGTGTGGTAACGCAGTGCTTGATCGTCGCCCGGCGAAATGAAAACGAAGCAACCGTCGTCCATGACATACGCGCCGCTGTAGCGTGTGTCCGGCGGCTGCGGTCGTGTCAGGGCATATCCCGTCAGTCCCACGACCAGCAGGACAGCGATGACAATCCATCCAATCTTTTTTCTCATTCGCACACGCCTCGATTGCACCCTCCGGTAGTGGCCGGGTGTGCTTTGGATGCACGTGCGTAGAGAAAGGTTGCGGCGGAGGCATTCCTCCTAGGCGATGCCGCCGACTCTCAGGATCCCTTCCTGGCCTCGACCAACAACCATTCGATGCTTGCCGGAACCTGCGAGGACTGAGGCGAATACCGGAACGAGGCCACCCACTGGGTCAGCGCCTGCTGCAGGCATCCCGGCACCGCGGGAACTTTGATGTTTCCGGTTTGCCCGTCTTCATAGACGGTGTAGTCGACCACGACGCTGCCGCTGGCCTCGCATGCGGTTGGTACGGTCAACTCGCCCGACCGAATCATCTGCAGTGGTGCGGGCGGGGCATGAATCGATGAAGGAACGGTCTGACACGCAGCCATGGCGACTGCGACTAGTGCTATGCACGGAAGACGCGTGGCAGCACCAATGGTCTTGAGCGCTGGAGAAGCCATGCGCCGAATACTACGCCCGCCAGGCGGCGCCTGACGATCAGTAATTGACCCGCAATTGACCCAACGGTAACGGGCGGCGTTGCGCCGCCCGTTACACGCTATCTGCTGCCGGAGACCTTACGCTCGTCGTCCGTCGCGCCTTCGTCCGCCACGCCCAGCCGCTTGTGCATCAGCGGGCTCGTCGTCGTGTACTGCAGGTGCACCTTCTTGCCCGGCTCGAGGTATTCCTTGATCGAGAACGCGGCCAGTGCCGCTTCGTGGAAGCCCGAGAGAATCAGCTTCTTCTTGCCAGGATAGGTGTTGATATCGCCAACGGCGTAAATACCCGGCACGTTGGTCTGGAACTTCTCGGTATCGACGCTGAGCTGCTTCTTGTTGATCTCGATGCCCCACTGGGCGATCGGTCCCAACTTGGGGCTCAGTCCGAAGAAGATCAGCAACTGGTCCAGCTCGACGCGACGCACGACACTGTCGCCGCCTTGCACGCTGATCGACTTCAACGTGCCATCGACATGGTTGGCTTCCTTCACCTGGCCGATGAGGATGTCCGCCCGATGTTCGTCGCGTAACGCATGTAACTTGGCGACGGAGGCCGGTGCGCCACGGAAGTCGGGACGACGGTGCACGACGACGACGCTGCGCGCATGGTCGACGAGGGTCAACGCCCAGTCGAGCGCCGAATCGCCGCCGCCGAGAATCACGACATCCTGTTCGGCAAACGCCCGCGGATCCTTGACGCGATAGTGGAGGTACTTGCCTTCAAGCTCGGCCGCGCCCGGCACGTCCAGGCGACGCGGCTGGAACGAGCCCACGCCGCCGGCGATGACGACCGCGCCTGCATCGAATACCGTGGCGGCACTCGTCACCACGCGGAAACGGCCATTCTCCTGGCGCTCCACGTGGGTCACTTCCTGACCCAGGTGCATGCCGGCACCAAACGGCTTGATCTGCTCGAGCAGGCGATCCGTCAATTCCTGGCCGGTGCAAACCGGTATTGCAGGGATGTCGTAAATCGGCTTGTCCGGATAAAGCTCGACGCACTGTCCGCCCGGCGCCTTGAGGGAATCCACGAGCTGGGCCTTCAGCCCGAGCAGTCCCAGCTCGAACACCTGGAACAGCCCGCACGGACCCGCACCGACGATCACTACATCGGTGTGAATGGGCGGGCGCTCGAACTTAAGCGCGGAGTCGTTGTTGGTAGCCGTCGACGACACTGGGAGTCTCCGTAAGAGGCGGGGATTGAACTGTATCGGCCACGGATTGGGTGAGGCCGGCCGCTTCCAGCAAGCCCTTCTCCGCCAACCATTTGCGATTGAACAGACGTGATTGGTATTTGGCGCCGCTGTCGCACAGGATCGTCACGATCGTGTGTCCGGGTCCGAGCCGGCGTGCGATCTGCACCGCCGCTGCGACATTCACGCCGCTGGTGCTGCCGAGGAACAGGCCCTCATCGCGCAGCAATCGATAAACCGTGCTCACACATTCGATGTCGGTGACATGCAGCGCTTCATCGATCGGCGAGCCTTCGAGGTTCGCCGTGACCCGGCCGATGCCGATGCCTTCGGTGATCGAACCCGGGCCGGTCGCCTTCAATTCACCGCTGCGCAGCCACTGATAAAGCGAGCTGCCCTGCGGGTCGGCAAGTGTGATCTGCACCTTTTCGCCACGATCGTTGACCTGGCTCTTCAGGTAGCGCGAGATTCCGCCGAGCGTGCCGCCGGTGCCCGTCGCGGCGACGAATGCGTCGATCCTCCCGCCGGTCTGCTGCCAGATTTCGGGGCCGGTAGTTTGTTCGTGCGCGTCGCGGTTGGCGGTGTTGTCGAACTGGTTCGCCCAGATCGCGCCGGGAATTTCCTGCGCGAGGCGGCCGGCTATCTTCTGATAGTGGGCCTGATCGCTGTAGGGGACGGTCTTGACGCGCAGCACTTCGGCGCCGAGCGTCTCGATCATCTGGTACTTCTCGTTGGACTGGTTGTCCGGCATCACGATCACGCAGCGGTAGCCGCGCGTATTGCAGACATGCGCCAGACCGATGCCGGTGTTGCCTGCGGTGCCTTCGACCACCGTACCGCCGGGCTTGAGGCTGCCGTTGCGTTCCGCGGCTTCGATGATCGCGCGTGCTGCACGATCCTTGACGGAACCGCCGGGGTTCATGAACTCGGCCTTGCCGAGGATCTCGCAACCGGTCAATTCGCTGAACTTGTTGAGTCGTATCAGCGGCGTGTTGCCGATGGCGTCGGCGAATCCCTGCCTGATGTTCGCATGGTTGGTAGTCATGGCTGTGCCCTGTGCTTGTCTCTCACGCGCTGAGCCTCCCTGCTGTGGATTGAATGGCGACGAGTTGCGCCCCGGTTGGACCGTCAACGGCACCGCCGGCGGCTGCATCGACCCCGCCATTTGCCGCGTTGAACCAACGCAGCGTTGCATGCAAACGAGTCACTTCGCCCACGATCAGCAAGGCGGGCGAAGCGACGCCAGCATCGCGGACTTTCTCCGCCAGATCGGCCAGCGTTCCAGTGACGACGCGCTGATTCGAGTGCGTCCCCTGCTCGATCACCGCTGCCGCGCGCTGTGCCGGCACGCCGTGCTCACTGAGGCGCGCCAGGATGTTTTGCAGATGGCCCAGTCCCATGTAGAACACGACCGTCTGGGCCGGGCGCGACAGCAACTCCCAATCGAGCTGGTCGGTTTCGCCCTTGCAATGTCCCGTGACCAGCGTCAGTGCTTGCGCGTGATCCCGATGTGTCAGAGGAATTCCCGCGTAAGCCGCACAACCGGCCGCGGCAGTGATCCCCGGAACGACTTCGAAGCGGATGCCGGCGGCTGCAAGCGCCTCCAACTCTTCTCCACCTCGACCGAAAATAAAGGGATCGCCGCCTTTCAGCCGGCAGACCCGCTTGCCTTCGTGGGCCAGCTTCACCAACAGCTCATTGATGTCGTCCTGCGAAACGTGCGCCTTGCCCGCTGCCTTACCCACGTAGATACGCTCGGCATCGCGCCGAGCGAGCTGCAACACTTCGGTAGACACAAGCCGGTCATACAAAACGACGTCGGCGTTCTGCAAGGCACGCAGACCGTTCAGCGTGAGCAGGCCCGGATCGCCAGGACCGGCCCCAACGAGGACAACCTCTCCCTGTCGGGCTCCCTGTTGCACGGCCTGCACCAATGACGCGTCGAAGCGCGCTTCGGTCGAGGGATCGTGTGCATCGAGCCTGCCGGCGACAATATCGGACGCGAGCGGGCCGTCGAAAAAGTTCTCCCAGAAACGCCGCCGTGCACTCAGGCCGGCGAGACGGCTCTTCACGGTGGAGCGCAGCCTGCCGGCGAATCCAGCCAGCGCGCCCAGGCGCTGTGGAATGAAAGCTTCGAGACTCTCACGCAAACGACGTGTCAGTACGGGTGCCTCGCCGCTGCTGCCTACGGCAACCACGACGGGCGAACGATCGATGATGGCGGGAACGATGAAGCGCGACAGCTCGCGATCGTCGACCACGTTCACCAGGATATTGCGACGCTCTGCCTGACGCGCGACCCAGACGTTGATCGAATGCTTGTCCGTTGCCGCGATCACCAGCCGCATGCCGTCCAGATGATCGGGCGCAAACTCAGCCGCTATATGCGTCAGGCTGCCGGTACTTGCTTTATCCGCGAGCTCGGCAATCAACTCGGGGGCAACGACGCTGATCCTGGCGCCCGCGCTCAGCAGCAAATCGATCTTGCGTGCCGCAACGTCTCCGCCTCCCACCACCAGGACCGGCTGGTCCATCAGGCGTAGAAATAGCGGGAAGTAGTCCATGGCGGTATCGGGGCGAGTATTGGCGCGGGTACTGGATTGAGAGCGCGAACGCGCCTACTGTCCGGCCGCGCGTCGCGGTTCGACCTTCAACGGAATGACCCGGCGGCGCGGCTGCAGTCCGCACTCGCGCGATTCCGGATTTTCCCACCACCAGCGACCCGAGCGCGGATCGGCGCCGGGTTCGACCGCGCGCGTGCATGGCGCGCAGCCGATGCTTGGGAAACCTTTATCGTGCAAAGCGTTGTAGGGCAGGTTGCGGGCCTTGATGTATGCCCAGACGTCCTCCTCGGTCCAGTCGAGCATAGGGCTGACTTTCCACAATCCGTAGCGCTCGTCCCAGGCAAGCGCCTCGACCTGCGCGCGCTCCGCCGATTGCTCGCGACGGACCCCGGTGACCCAGGCCTTGTGCCCGGCGATGGCCCGCTTGAACGGCTCCACTTTGCGAATCCCGCAGCAGGACTGACGCTCTTCCAGTCCGAGGTAGAAACCATTGATGCCGTTGTCGCGCACGTACTGCTCGATTGCCTGGGCATCCGGATAGAACACCTGGATACGGCGCTGGTAGCGACGTTCGAGGCGATCCAGCAGGGCCAGCGTCTCATCGTGCAGCCGGCCGGTGTCCAGCGTGAACATCTCGATCTCAGGCGCATTGGCGGCGATGATGTCGGTGAGTACCATCGCCTCCGCTCCCATGCTGTTGGAGTAGACGACATCCTGGTATTCGCGAACTGCATGCTCCAGCAGGGCACGGGTATCGTGCACCAGTGTCTGCAAACGCGGCGAAAGCTGCTCGACGGTCATGGGTTTCTTCTTGGAAACAACTGCGGGAAAAAGCGGAGTGCCGGATTGAAATGTCCTTGTGCTGCACTCTAGCTAACCGGCTTATAACCAGGGAAAGACCCTTTTGTTCTGTCATGATGCGGCGTCGTTATGACTTTGCGAAGCCGGCCGGCCCGATTTCAAGCACATGAAACTACAGCAATTACGCTACCTCTCGGCCATCGTCGAGAACGACCTGAACATCACCGCGGCGGCCGAACGGCTGCACACCTCACAGCCCGGGGTCAGCAAACAGCTCAAGCAGCTCGAGGACGAGCTCGGCTTCCCGATTTTCCTGCGCCAGGGGCGGACCCTGACCAAGGTGACCGCGGCCGGCCGCAAGGTCGTGGAGCGCGCACAGAAGATTCTCAAGGAAGTTCAGGGCATCAAGCGGCTGGCCGAGGACCAGAAGGGCGATGGCCGCGGCTCGCTTTCCATCGGTACGACCCACACCCAGGCGCGTTATGTATTGCCGCAGGTGCTGCGCAGGTTCAGGGAACGCTATCCGGAGGTCGAACTGCACCTGCACCAGGGCACTTCAGAGCAGATTGCCGACATGGCAGCGCGCGACCGCATCGACTTTGCCATCAACACCGGGTCGCAGGACCTGTTCACGAACCTCATCCTGCTGCCGTGCTATCGGTGGCACCGGCGCATCGTCGTGCCGCACGGCCATCCACTGACAAAAGAAGGGAAAATCACTATCGAGGCGCTCGGCAAGCACCCGATTGTCACGTACGTGTTCGGCTTTTCCGGCCCTTCTTCGCTGCAGCAGATTTTCGCCCGTGCCGGGGTCACACCACAGCTTGCGATGACCGCGCGTGACGCGGATGTCATCAAGACTTATGTTCGCCTGGGTCTTGGCGTCGGTATCGTTGCAAGCATGGCGGTGGATCCCCGCGAAGACGCCGACCTCGTGTCGATCGATGCGTCCCACCTGTTCCCTGCTCATTCGACCTGGGCCGGCTTCCATCAGGGAGCGTTGTTGCGCGGATACATGTACGACTTCCTGCAACTGTTCGCTCCCCACCTCACGCGTCGGCTCGTAGATCGTTCCGCCCACGCCGCGGCTCCCGCGGACGTTGAAGCCTTGTTTGCCGATGTGGAATTGCCGGTCTACAGGTAGGAAAACACACGGGTGAGGCAATACGGGCAAGGCGCGAACCCCATATTTCCAAGCCCCCCAATATCCGCAGCCCTCGCACGTCATCAGTAGGTCGTCATCAGTGGGTCGCCGCGAAAACCGCGCCACTGCGCAATTTCACCACGCTATAACTCTGTCACTGCATCGCTCACTCAACCATGTCCGACCAGCTTCCCGATCGCCCCAAGTCACGTTCCCTGAAACCGCTGCGATCGCTGTGGCCCTATCTGCGGCACTACAAGGGCACCCTGGTGCTGGCGCTGGCGGCACTACTGGTGGCATCGAGCGCAATGCTGGTGTTGCCGCTCGCCTTCAAGGATGTCATCGACAAAGGGATGGCGGTCCAGGACCGCGCCACGGTCGACCTGTATTTCCTGGCCTTTCTTGCCGCAGCGGCGATCTTCGGCGTCTTTGCCGCCCTGCGCTTCTACCTGGTCACCTGGCTGGGCGAGCGTGTCGTTGCCGATCTGCGCAACGATATCTATCGTCGGGTGATCCGCATGGACCCCACGTTCTTCGAGGTGACGCGCACCGGTGAGGTGCTGTCGCGGCTGACGACCGACACCACGTTGGTGCAGTCCATCGCGGGAGTGAATCTGTCGATCACCTTGCGCTCGGGGATCCAGCTCATTGGCGCGCTGGCGCTGCTTGTTACTACCAGTCCTTCGCTCGCAGGCATGATCCTGCTACTGATCCCGATCGTCCTGGTGCCGTTGATCGTAGTGGGTCGCAAGCTGCGAGTCCTGTCGCGACAGGCACAGGATCGCATTGCCGACACCAGTGGGCTCGCCGGCGAAACGCTCAATGCGATTCAGACGGTGCAGGCGTTTACCCTGGAAAATCTTCACAGCGAACGCTACGGCCACGCGGTGGAGGACTCGTTCGTCATCGCGGTACGGCGGACCAAGGTCCGTTCGATTCTCACGGCAGTCGGCACCATGACCGTGTTCGGCGCGGTAACGTTCGTGCTGTGGCAGGGTGCTCATCGAGTGCTGGCGCACGAGATGAGCGCAGGCCAACTCAGCCAATTCCTCATCTATGCCGTCTACGTTGCCACCGCGGCGGCGGCCCTGAGTGAAATGTGGGGCGAAATACAGCGTGCGGCCGGTGCGATGGAGAGACTGGTGGAGCTGAAGAATGCCACCCCGGTCATCGTGGCGCCGCAGAATCCCCAGTCGTTCCCGGTTCCCGCGCGCGGCCACATCCGCTTCGACAACATCGCGTTCCGCTATCCCTCACGTCCGGATTCTGCGGCCCTCGATGGATTCACGCTGGACATCAAGCCAGGGGAGAACATTGCATTCGTCGGCCCCTCCGGTGCAGGCAAGAGCACGACCTTCCAGTTGCTGCTGCGGTTCTACGATCCGCAATCCGGACGCATAGTCATCGACGGCGTGGATATCTCTCAGGCGAATCCGGAGGACGTCAGGCTGAGCATCGGCCTGGTGCCGCAGGAGACTGTGCTGTTCGGCGCCAGTGCGCGCGAGAATATTCGCTACGGCCGGCCGACTGCGAGCGATGCGGAAATCGAAGCGGCTGCACGAGCCGCGGGCGCCGATGGGTTCATCCGGTCGTTGCCGGAGGGCTACGACACCTTCCTGGGCGAACGCGGCACCCGGCTCTCCGGCGGCCAGCGTCAGCGCATCGCCATTGCCCGTGCGTTGCTCAAGAATCCGCCGATTCTGCTGCTCGATGAAGCGACCAGCTCGCTGGATGCGGAAAGCGAGCGCTATGTGCAAGAGGCGCTGGAGCAATTGATGCAACATCGCACGACCATCATCATCGCGCACCGCCTGGCGACGATTCTCAAGGCGGATCGTATCGTGGTGCTTGAGCACGGTCGGATCGTGGCGATCGGCACGCATACCGAGCTACTTGCCAACAACACGCTGTATGCGCGTCTGGCGGCGTTGCAGTTCGCGGATTTGGCGGCCGCTTCCGCCGCCTGATCGAAAGCAGCAACAACCGGCGGGAAGAGTTCTATCCCGGGAGCATTTGTTTCAAACGGGGTTGAGTCGCCAGATGGCAAAGTTCAACGCCGTCGCAAAACCGACCCAGGCGGCATAGGGAACGAACAACCAGCTCGCGAGCACGCTATGCCTGCGTGCGGTTACGACGAAGAGCAGGATCAACACCAGCAGCAAGGAGATATCGACCAGCGCAATGTCGATTCGATGCAGGCCGAAGAACATGAAGGACCACAGGCCATTCAGTATCAATTGCGCCACCCAGACATGCAGCGCGGCAACCATTCGACCCGTGGAGCGCCACACACGCCAGCCGGCAGCGGCCATCGCGAGATATAGAACCGTCCAAACCGGCGCGAATACCTGTCGCGGTGGATTCCATTCAGGTTTTGTCAGCGCCGAGAACCAGGCATCGGGACGAAAATTGGCTCCGAACGCCGCCGCCATTGCAACGAACAGCACGAAGACGATCAGCGAGGGAACGCCGTAACGAGCAACCGCCAGCGTGGACATGGGGTGACACCTCCTACGGCATGAGCCCATGCCCCCATCGTGAATTGTTTGTCCAACAACACACGACACGAAGCGGCCAACGCCGCACACTCCCTATCTAAGCGTGAAACGAGGCACAAGTTCCGAAACTAGGTGATTCCCGCTGTCTCGGCGCGCCGCTGCGGAATCGCGACTGCGCTCGACAGCTCGCTCAACGAGCTTAAGAGGAAACGTGGAGTGTGTGCGGCAGGGTCTGCGCCCTGCTTTCATAAACCTGTGTCGGCCTGTGCCTCAGATAACCCTGCGCTGGAGTGCCAGTGCGTTGTCCGTGGACGATTGGTAGGCCACCGAAAAATCATTGAATGCCGCCAGGGCTTCATCCCAGTTGGCAGTCTCCGGCAGTTCGAACGCATCGAAGCCGCAACGCGCCATGAAGAACAACTGATCGCGCTGAATCTTGCCCACCGCGCGCAATTCGCCGGTGAACTTGTAGCGTTTGCGCAGCAGCTGCGCCTGGCTGTAGCCACGGCCTTCGGCAAGGCCGCCGAATTCGATCGCCACCAAGCCGACGCGCAGGAAATCATGTTCCAACGCTGCGACCGGATCTGTCGGACCGAGCCGCACACCGAGGCGACCGTCCCACAGCCACCAGCGTTCGCGCTCTTCCTTCCAGCGCGCGAACGGCAGGATCAACGCGCGCTCGCGCCCCTGCGGATCTTCATCCGCATATCGCCAATCATCGACGACTACTTCACGCTGCTTGATGAGACGGCGCATAGACCCGTGCCTTGAAAGGTTTGACACCCACGCGACGGAAGGTGTCGATGAAACGCTCACCGTCTTCGCGCTCGGCCAGGTAGACGCCGAGAATCGCTTCGATGGTGGTGGCCACTTCCGCATGCGGAACCGATGGGCCGATAACCTGCCCGAGCGCAGCATCCAGGCCGCTGGCCGAACCGCCGAGAGTGATCTGGTACCACTCCTCGCCGCTCTTATCCACGCCCAGGATGCCGATGTGACCGACATGGTGGTGGCCGCAGGCATTCATGCAGCCCGACATTTTCAGCTCGATGTCGCCCAGGTCGTACAGATAGTCCAGGTCGTCGAACCGCTCGTTGATCTGCGCGGCAATCGGCAACGTGGTCGCATTGGCAAGGCTGCACAGATCGAGCCCGGGGCAGCAGATCATGTCGGTGAGCACACCGATATTCGGCGTCGCCAGATCGATGGCCTTGAGTGCCTGCCACAAAGCGAAGAGATCGCTCTGCCGTACGTCCGCCAGCAGCAGGTTCTGGTCGTGGGTGGAGCGCACCTGGCCAAGCGCATAGCGATCGGCGAGATCGGCAACCTGGTCCATCTCCGCGTGCGTGATATCGCCCGGCGGCCGCGACGGGGACTTCAGCGAGATGAACGCCGCGCGATAACCGCTGACTTTGTGCCGGCGTGTATTGCGCTGGTACCAGTTGCGAAACTCGGCTGGCTGGCCGGTCGTCACATCGGTGTCCGGCAGCGACTCGTACTGCGGCGGCTGGAAAAAGGCCTGAATGCGTGCGAAGCCGGCGGCATCATGGACCGGGGCGGTATCGCGCGCCGCCTGCCATTCGGCTTCGACCATCTCGCGGAATTTCGCGGGGCCGACCGCTTTGACCAGAATCTTGATGCGCGCCTTGTGAATGTTGTCGCGACGGCCTTCAAGGTTGTAGACCCGCAGGATCGCTTCGAGATACCCCAGCAATTCATGCTTCGGCAGGAATTCGCGAATCACATGGCCGATCATCGGCGTACGGCCCAAACCGCCACCTACCAGCACTTCGAATCCAATCTCACCCTCGGCATTACGAACCAGATGCAGTCCGATGTCGTGTACCCGGGACGCAGCGCGGTCCGCCGGCGAACCAGTGATAGCGATCTTGAATTTACGCGGCAGGTACGAGAACTCGGGATGCAACGTTGCCCACTGCCGCACGTATTCGCACCACGGACGCGGATCTTCCAACTCATCCGGCGCAACACCGGCAAGGTGATCCGCCGTAACGTTGCGGATGCAATTGCCGCTGGTCTGGATGGCGTGCATCTCGACGCTGGCAAGCAGCGCAAGAATATCGGGTACGGTTTCCAGCTTCGGCCAGTTGTATTGCAGGTTCTGACGGGTGGTGAAGTGGCCGAAGCCCTTGTCGTATTCGCGAGCTATGCGCGCAAACATCCGAACCTGACGGCTCGACAACAACCCGTAGGGAACCGAGATGCGCAGCATCGGCGCATGCCGCTGGATATAAAGGCCGTTACGCAGGCGTAGCGAACGAAAGTCGTCTTCCGCCAGCTCGCCCGCCAAGAAGCGTCGGGTCTGGTCGCGGAACTGCGCCACGCGTTCGTTTACAAGCCGTTGATCGATCTGGTCGTACTGATACATGCGTGGGACTCTAGCCGCGCCTCGCGAGGCCATAAAATAAGCATTGGCTATGAGCAGATAAAAACCGGTGTGACCGGAAGGTCACCCGCTCGGAACCGGACCGCAAACGGCCCCGAAAAATGGCAGGAGCCAAGCGCACTCCACCTCAAAAAATGCGACCCGTCACTCACAAATCGGGGACTCACCGGGCTTTCAGTGATCAGGCCCCCTCCGGTCTGGGCGTGGTCGTTACCGACCCTGAACCTGGTTCACACTAGCAGGCCTTTGTGAATTGTTGTCGTGACTAACTTCCCGCCACGGCTGAAATTATTCCCACCGCGAAGGTTCGCGAAGCCGTCGCGGGAGTGTCACCAGCCAGTCATCCGGCCCGCATCGACACCTTCAAGTGCCGGCCTTAAACGCTGAAATCTGGCGAAATGCGGGGGGTGTGGCCACCACGGATGCGCCGGAAGGTGGCTACCGCCGGGAAACCCTTAACAACCGTGGTACCAGCCGATGGCCGCCCTGCCTCAATCCGGCACACCCAACCGCTTGTGCATGATCGGGCTCGTCGTGGTGTATTGCAGCGGAATCTTCTTCGCCGGATTCAGGTGCGCGGCCACCGCGAATGCCGCCAGCGCCGCCTCGTGGAAGCCCGACAGGATCAATTTCTTCTTGCCCGGGTAGGTATTGATATCGCCGATCGCGAACACCCCGGGAATATTGGTCTGGAATTTCTCGGTATCGACCTGGATCGCACGCTTGTCGATATTGAGTCCCCATTCGGCAATCGGGCCGAGCTTGGGGTGCAGGCCGAAGAAGACCAGCGCATGGTCCGCCGGTAACTCCTCGATCTGGCCATCGGTCTTCTTCACCCGTACGCCCTGGAACTGCGTGTCCTGCGTCATCAGCGAATGCCCGATCGCTTCCACGTAACGCATGCTGCCGTGAGCGACCAGGTCGTGCATTTTCGCCACCGATGCCGGGGCGCCGCGAAATTCGGGGCGCCGGTGCACCAGCGTGACGCTGCGTGCCCGACCTGCGAACTCCAGCGTCCAGTCGAGGGCCGAATCGCCGCCGCCGAAAATCACCAAACGTTTGCCAGTGAAATCCGCAGCGCTTTTCACTTTGTAGTGGACGTGCGCGCCCTCGAAGGCTTCGACGCCTTCGACGCTGAGCCGTCGCGGCTGAAACGAGCCCAGTCCGCCGGCGATGATGACCGCGCGGGCATGAAAGCGGGTGTCCTGCGAGGTGCGCAACAGGAAGGTGTGGTCCTCAAGCACCTTCAGCTCGGCCACTTCCTGGCCCAGGTGATATTGCGCGTTGAACGGCTTGGTCTGTGTAATGAGCCGATCGACCAGTTCCTGTGCGCCGCAGACGGGCAGTGCCGGTATGTCATAGATCGGCTTCTCGGGGTACAGCTCGCTGCATTGGCCCCCGGGATGTTTGAGCGAATCCACGATGTGCGCATGGATACCGAGCAATCCAAGCTCAAAAATCTGGAACAGGCCACAGGGGCCGGCACCGACGATGACCACATCGGCCTGGATCGCCCCGTCGATTGCGGCGCTTGATTGGCTGTCGCTCAAAAATCGTCTCCCAGCAGAAATCGCAGCGGCTGCCGCAACGCCAGCGGATTCTACTACGAGCCTGCTGCCATATTTGAATACCACGGCCCTGAATGAGCGCCTGAAACCCACGACAAGCTGGGCTCACTCAACCACTTGCTAGACGATGTTTCGCTGACGATGGAGCGTTCCCATACCCGCTCGACTAATGCCCGGTGACCGTAAGTATTTGGCCTGTCGGTCAACTACGCATCTACCACGATAGGAACGGCACGATGGCAATGAAATGCGCGGCGCCGCAAACGACGTTGTGACTGCAACGTACCCGTGGAACAATCCGACAGTTCGCCCATGCCTCGGAGAGTTTTCACTATGCGCCTGAATATCAATGGCCAAGACCTCACGGTGAATGACGTCGACGAAGCCACTCCGCTGCTATGGGTGCTGCGCGACCATCTGAATCTGGTCGGCACCAAGTACGGTTGCGGCGTGGCCCAGTGCGGCGCGTGCACCGTGCATCTGAACGGCAGCCCGGTACGCTCCTGCTCGGTGCCCGCGTCGGCTGTCGTCGGGCAGAAGATCACGACCATCGAAGGGCTGGCTGGCGCCAACGGCAAACTGCATCCCTTGCAGGCCGCGTGGATCGAGCACGATGTCCCCCAGTGCGGCTACTGCCAGGCCGGGCAATTGATGTCCGCGGCGGCGCTGCTCAAAGAAAAGCCCAATCCTACCGACGCCGACATCGACGCCGCGATGAGTGGCAACCTGTGTCGCTGCGGCACCTATCAGCGCATTCGCAAGGCGATTCACGCCGCCGCCCAGTCGAATCACGAGTGAGATTGTCATGAGCGCAGCTGAACATTCGATTTTCTCCAGCGATGACTACGTTCGCGAAATCATGCGCGCGGCCGAGGCACAGACACCCCGCGCACTGGCCGGCGTCAGCCGCCGTACTTTCCTGAAGCTGACGGGTCTTGCTGGTGGCGGGCTGGTGCTGGCCTTCTACATGGGCGACCAGACAACCGCCCTGGCAGCCACCGCCGATGCCGACCAACCCTTCATACCGAATGCGTTCCTGCGAATTTATCCGGACGGCCGTATCGTCATACTGTCCAAGAGCCCGGAGATCGGCCAGGGCATCAAGACCGCCTTTCCGATGATCATCGCCGAGGAACTCGATGCCGACTGGTCGCACGTGGCGGTCGAGCAGGCGCCGGTCAATCCCGCCGTTTATGGCCGGCAAAGCGCGGGAGGATCGCGATCGATTCCCACCGCCTGGGACCAATTACGCCGCGCCGGCGCAGCAGGCCGCGCGATGCTTGTCGCAGCAGCTGCGAAGGAATGGAACGTCGCAGAGTCGGAATGCACGACGGCAAACAGCGTTGTGACCCATACCGGCAGCGGCAAACACCTGACTTACGGCGAGCTGGCGACGAAAGCCGCAGCCCTGCCGGTACCCGATGAGAAGTTGCTCAAGCTCAAGGATCGCAAGGATTTCAAACTGCTGGGCAGCCGCGTCAGCGGCGTAGACAACCTGTCCATCGTCACCGGCCGGCCGCTATTCGGCATCGACCAGGTGGTGCCGAACATGCAGTACGCGGTGTTCGAGAAGTGCCCCGCGGTGGGCGGCAAAGTCAAAAGCGCGAATCTCGAGGAGATCAAAGCGCTGCCGGGCGTGAAGAATGTCTTCGTCGTCGAAGGCACTGGCAAACCCACGGAGGTCATGCCGGGGGTTGCCATCGTTGCCACTTCGACCTGGGCTGCAATCAGTGCGCGGCGCAAGCTGCGAGTCGAATGGGACGAAACCAGCGCCTCAAAGGACAGCTGGAGCGGAGCCGTTGCTGCAGCTGCCAAGCTCGCTAAGCAGTCCGGAGCCGAGACGCTCAAGACCGTTGGCGACTTCGACCAGGGCATTGCGAATGCGAAGACGGTCGAGGGCTTCTACACCTATCCATTCGTGCCGCACGCACCGCTGGAGCCGCAGAACACTACAGCATGGCATCGCGGCAGCGAACTCGAAATCTGGTCGCCCACGCAGACCGCCGATGGCGCACTGAAGCTCGTTGCGGCAGTGATGGGCTTGGCGCAGGAAAAAGTCACGATCCATCAAACACGTGCTGGCGGCGGCTTCGGCCGGCGGCTGATGAACGACTACATGTGCGAAGCCGCGCAGATTTCGAAACAGGCCGGGGTTCCGATCAAGCTGCAGTGGACGCGCGAAGACGACATGCAGCATGACTTCTATCGCGTGGGCGGCTTCCATTCCTTCAAGGGCGGCGTAGACAAGGCCGGCAAACTCATCGCCTGGCAGGATCACTTCATCACCTTCTCCGCCGATGGCCAGAAGCCGGTGAGCGGTGGCGACATTGCGGCGGATGAGTTCCCTGCCCTGCTGGTGCCCAACTTCCGCCTCACGCAGACCAAGTTGCCGTTACAGATTCCCTGCGGGCCGTGGCGCGCACCGCGTTCCAATGCGATCGCATTTGCCGTGCAGAGTTTCCTGCACGAGCTCTCCAGTGCAGCGAAGCGCGATCACCTGGACTTCCTGCTCGAAATCATGGGAGAGCCGCGCTGGCTGACACCCAATAACGAATTCGCACTCAATACCGGCCGTGCCGCCGGCGTGCTGAAACTGGCGGCGGAAAAGGCCGGTTGGGGTCGCACGCTGCCCAAAGGCCACGCGCTCGGACTGGCTTTTCACTTCAGCCATGCGGGTCACTTCGCCGAAGTGGCCGAGGTCAGCGTCGACGCCAACAAGAAAATCACGCTGCACAAAGTCACGGTGGCAGGCGATATCGGGCCGGTAGTAAACATGAGTGGCGCCGAAAACCAATGCCAGGGTGCCGTCGTCGATGGCTTCAGCACAGCCATGGGCCTGGAACTGGCGATCGAGAACGGGCGCATCGAGCAGACCAATTTCGATCGCTATCCGATCCTGCGCATCAAGCATGCGCCGCAGGTGGAAGTGCACTTCATCCAGAGCGACTACGTGCCGACAGGCGTTGGCGAGCCGGCGCTGCCGCCGGTCGCTCCGGCGATCTGCAACGCTATCTTCACCGCTACCGGACATCGCGTGCGCACGCTGCCGCTGAAGCGCGAAGGCTTCACGATCTAATCGATTGGCGGAATCGGCTGGTTAAATCAACTGGCCTCGCACTTCGCGGGGCCGACCAGGTACGGCAGCAAATCGCCGATGAGCTTGCGAACGGCATTGCGTTCGCGACCCACCATGCGCCTGAGGTTGTCGCCAATGACGGCATCGCCGAAAGCCGTCATCGTCACCAGCAACGTCACCGAAGTGATGCGTTGATGGACGTCGCCGGCACTAGCATCGGCGCCGCGCTCGACGGTGAGGATGTGATTGCGCACCACTTCACCCACCGGCGCGAGTTCGGCCGACTCGCCCGCTAGTGCAATCCAAGCTGCCAGCTGTCCTGCGCCCCCCGCATCGAACGCATCGAACACGATATCGACGAAGTCACGGACATCGCCCAGACCGGCGCGCAACCGCGTGACAGCCGACTCGATCGTTGCCGTCAGTTCGCTCACCATTTCGCGCATCAGCGCGACATGCAGCCCGCTAGCGGAGCCGAAGTGGTGAATCAGATTGGTGTGACTCATGCCCAGTTCGGCGGCAACCGCTTGCAAAGTGATCGCATCCGGACCGGAAGTGAGCAACAGCTTGCGCGCGGAGACTAACGCCAGCGTACGCGCTTCCTCCGAAGTCCGGCGTTGGCGTCGTACAGGCTGCGGAAGGGCTTTTTGCGCGATTGACATTGATCTCAGTACATCCAGTTACAGACCAGTGGGGCTTCGAACGCAGGAAATCCGCGGATTTTTTGCGGCAACGCCGACCCTGCAGCTGCAGGGCGGAACCTGGCATCGCGTCACGCAACCTGAACGCGAGGCGAGACGCTGTCAATCCTTAGCGGACGCAAAGCGATGCGAATTGTTCTCACGCATCGAATGCGCTGCGCGTTGCTTTGTTCGCAATCGATTGCTGAGGAAGAGTCGCGCAGAACGCGCGGGTGAATTCATTTTGACAGCCTTGTTGTGGGTTTTGATCCGCCGATAGGCCGTCGGAATCTGCTTACATCGACACGGGCATCGCGCGAGCACATTACTTGCGCGGGGTAGCTCTGCCGGCACGGCAGTCACAAGCTCAACTCCGGTAGACCACTCCCGCACAGCTGCGTCGCAACGACGCCGATCGTAGCGATGCAGATAAAAAACGCATTGCCGGGAGAACAACATAATGAATGTCATGCTCCATACGTTTCCTTCACTGCATTCTTTCAATTCGCGCAGCTGGGCACTGCTGCTGATAGTCATGTTGCATCTGGGATTTTTCTGGGCACTGACCGAGGGACTCTCGATACGGATCCTGGGCCCGCTGGCGCAGACATCGACCCTGGTACCTGTCAACGAAGCCAGACCGCTGGAACCCCTCAAGCCTCGCATGCCAACCGAGGTCAAGACGTTCGGCACTCATCTCGACCCGCAAACGAGCGATCCACACCCAGTCACCTTCACTTGGGACGAGGTGACACCGCCGTCGGAAATCGGACTGCCGCCACCGCAGGGCCGGGATTTTTCGGCAGAGCCGCGCGGACCCGTGGTGGTGTCGCCAAGCATCGACCCGACGAGGGGCCTGAGCGAACCGCTATATCCCCCACAGGAAATCCGCCTGCAGCACACCGGTACCGTATTGCTGGCAGTGCAGATACTGGCGAATGGTCGGGTCGGCGAGGTGCGGATAGATAGCAGCAGTGGCTATCCGCGACTGGACGCTTCAGCCGCTCGTGAGGCGAAGGACTGGCGCTTTCGTCCTGGCACGTCGGACGGCGTCGCTGTGACGATGTGGAAGCAGGTACCCATTACCTTCAAGCTGAAATAGGCCAGGCGAATATGCCGGTGCGTCATGCGCACCGGTTGAGCAATCTGTGCGACAAACGGTTCGCCGTGCCCGCGACATTCCTTGTGCGAGGCCGGTCCTGAAACGCAAAAGGCCACTCCTTGTGGAGTGGCCTTTCGTTTACTGGTGCGCCCGGAGAGATTCGAACTCCCGACCTTCTGGTTCGTAGCCAGACGCTCTATCCAACTGAGCTACGGGCGCAAATTCAACACGACGAAACCGGCAGCAGAGCGAGCGGTCGCCAGAAGCCCGGCTCTTTCAGCAAATCACTGAAATGCCTGGGTTATCGTCTGGGTGGGAACGTTCCACCCCCAGCCTCTGAAGCCCCCGGTTCGGCAGTGGATCTGGCCTCGGGGCCGCTACCCACCGTCGTGAGGGCGCGCATCCTACCACACCAGCGCCCTTTCTCCAGACCCCCGGCACACGGATGTAATCACCATGCCACCGCCGGTATCGCATCCCTTCGCGCCGCACCTGACGACCGAAGCCCTGCGTCGCACAGCCGACCAGCATCCCGCGCTTTTAGCAGGCCTTCACTCGCGCGCGAAAGCGATGCAGCAGGGGTTCGGTATAGCCGTTCGGTTGCGTCAGACCTTCGAACACCAATGCACGCGCTGCTTGATATGCCAGGCTATCGTCGGGCCGCGAAGCCATTGATCGATATAGCCGGTCACCCGCATTCTGTGCATCGACCTTGGTCGCCATGCGCAGCAGTGCCGCCTCAACTTCTTCCCGCGTGCATACGCCGTGCAACAGCCAGTTTGCGATGTGCTGCGAGGAAATGCGTAGCGTGGCGCGGTCCTCCATCAAACCGATGTCATGAATGTCGGGAACCTTGGAGCAGCCAATGCCCTGATCCACCCAGCGCACGACATACCCGAGAATCCCCTGCGCATTGTTGTCGAGTTCGTCGCGAATCTCTTGCGGCGAAAAGGGTGCCCCCGTATGCAGCGGAATCGTGAGCAAATCGCTCAGCGGCGGAGTCGGTCGGCTGGCGAGCTCCTTATGGCGCGCGAATACGTCGACGGCGTGGTAGTGCAGCGCGTGCAACGTCGCAGCCGTGGGACTTGGCACCCAGGCGGTAGTGGCTCCCGCCCGTGGATGTCCGATCTTCTGCTCCATCATATCGGCCATGCGATCCGGAGCCGCCCACATGCCCTTACCGATCTGGCCGACACCTGCGAACCCGCAGGCAAGTCCGATATTGACGTTGCGATCCTCGTACGCCTTGATCCAAATGGCCGCTTTCATCGCCCCTTTGCGGATCATCGGTCCGGCACGCATCGAGGTGTGCATTTCATCGCCGGTGCGATCGAGAAAGCCGGTGTTGATGAACACGATGCGGCCTTTCACTGCTTCGATGCAGGCGGCCAGATTGGCGGAGGTACGACGTTCCTCGTCCATCAAGCCGAGCTTCAGCGTGTGCCGCGCCAGCCCGAGCGCATCTTCCACAGCGTTAAACAGGCGGTTCGCAAACTGCGCCTCTTTCGGGCCATGCATCTTCGGCTTGACGATGTAAATCGAGCCCTTGCGACTGTTGCGCCCGGGTCCCTTCAAATCGTGCATACCGATGAGCGAGGTGACCATTGCATCGAGGATGCCTTCCGGCGCCTCCGATCCATCGGACAGGCGCACCGCCGGGGTCGTCATGAGATGACCGACATTGCGGACGAACAGCAACGCACGTCCGGGCAATGTGAATTCAGCACCGCCTGCAGGTGCGCGCCAGACACGGTCGGCTTCGAGCTTGCGCGTCATGGTGCGGCCGCTCTTCTGGAAGCTGGCTTCCAGATCGCCGCGCATCAGGCCGAGCCAGTTCGCATAGCCGGCAACCTTGTCTTCGGCATCGACCGCCGCTACGGAATCCTCCAGGTCGACGATGGTCGTCAGGGCGGACTCGAGCACCACGTCGGCGACACCGGCAGGATCGTCCTTGCCGATCGGATGGGTGCGATCGATCACCAGCTCAATGCCGAGGCCATGGTGCCGAAGCAGCACGCCGCGGGGATTCGCGGCATCGCCGCGATAACCGACAAACGACGACGGATCGGCGAGCGCCGGTGCAAGCACGCCGTTGACCACACTCCAACCCTTCACGTCGGCGTGACGACCGTTCGCCAGCGGAACCGCTTCATCCAGAAATGTCTTGGCGCGCGCAATGACCTGTGCACCGCGCTGTGCATCGTAGCCGCGGGCTTGTGCAACGCCCGGCAACGCGTCGGTTCCATAGAGCGCGTCGTAAAGACTGCCCCAACGTGCATTGGCCGCGTTGAGCACGAAACGATCGTTGAGGATCGGAACGACGAGCTGCGGGCCTGCCATGGTCGCGA
This sequence comes from Steroidobacteraceae bacterium, assembly GCA_036498785.1. Classification (GTDB taxonomy): domain Bacteria; phylum Pseudomonadota; class Gammaproteobacteria; order Steroidobacterales; family Steroidobacteraceae; genus Steroidobacter. Next base: position 56,970 of record DASYEW010000027.1, read on the forward strand.
CTTCGGCATCCACGTTGCGGCTTTCGATCCGGAAGGCAGGCGGCTCGGCGACGAGATAACCGAGCTCCCGCAGGAATGACTGATATTTCGCGCTGTCGATGGGACGGCCCGGATTCGCCTGGTGCCACTCATCGATCGCGGCCTGAATCCGATCGCGCTCCGCAAGCAGCGCACGATTTTCCGGTGCGAACCGCGCCAGTACATCCGCGAGGCCGGCCCAGAAGCGCGCCGCATCGACGCCCGTTCCAGCCAGTGCACGCTCCTCGATGAACGAGGCCAGCGGTGCTGCGACGGAAATTCCTGCTCGTTTAAGCATCTCGCTCATGATCGTGTCAGCTCCAGATCCCACGTATCGCTGCCGGGCCCGGCGACGGCCAGTTCACGCCGCGTTTTGTCGAACGTGCGACAAGGCCTGCGTCTTGCCGATCGCTCAATGCAAAAAGCCCTCGCTAGGAGGGCTTTCTCGATGAAGTGGCGGAGAGAGAGGGATTCGAACCCTCGATGGGCTTTTGACCCATACGCCCTTAGCAGGGGCGCGCCTTCGACCACTCGGCCATCTCTCCGCTGCCAAACAAATTAAACCTATCGCCTGCCGAGTGTCTCAGCCACGCCCTTTCTCAGAGCGACCCGCAGCCGCGAAGGCCGGCAAGAATACTGGCCGGGAGCCGGTACGTAAAGGTTTGAAGGAAATCGGGGAATATCGACGGGAACCAGGGCCGCGGAGTGCTTTGCAGGTCACTCCGCGGCGGGTTCAGATATCGTTTCAGGATCCAGTGCCTGTCACGGGATGCTTCGTTGCATCGCCCGCGGCTTGCTCTTCGCGCTTGATGCGCTCGTAGATCTCTTCACGATGGACGGCAACTTCCTTCGGCGCATTCACACCGACCCGGACCTGATTGCCTTTGACGCCAAGTACGGTCACTGTGACATCGTTACCGATCATCACGGTCTCACCGACGCGCCGTGTCAGGATCAACATGGTTCGCTCCTTGCTTAAAGCCCAAGTGATCGAAGCGGCTTGCCCGACAGTGAGATTTCACCGTTCTCCCAGCTCACCCGCACCTTTCACTGAGCCATCAGAGTAGGTCACGACTTTTGGCTTTGGGATCGGGATTTCCCTGAATTCGAAAATTCCCTCACAGGAAGTGACAAATAATTACAAATTTATCACCGCCTCGAGTTTGAATAATCGCGGTCGCGTTTCCCGTAACGCGGGCACGGTGCATCAACACCGCACACTTGTTCATGTGCAGCCATACATGGACGCAATGCACTCATGTGTAACTTCGCCATGCAGGCATTTGCCCGCATGACTTATTTGACGGTGATCGCAGCGCTCAGCGCTTCGCGAGCGTTGTCTTCACCCACGGCACGACGGCGGCAAGCGCAGCATCGAGCTGCGACGGATCGTTACCGCCCGCCTGTGCCATATCGGGTCGACCGCCGCCGCGGCCGCCGATCATCTGCGCCACCACATTGACCAGGTCACCCGCCTTCACGCGGCTGGTCTGATCGGCAGTAACGCCGGCGATCACGGCCACCTTGTCCTCGGCTTGTACCGATGCCAGTACGATTGCCGCCGATTTGAGCTTGTTTTTTAGCTGATCTACGGCTTCGCGCAGTGCCGCAGCGTCGGCGCCGTCGATACGCACGGCTACAACTTGCAGTCCATCGACATCCACTGCCGCGCTGGTGAGGTCGTTACCTTGACCGCTGGCGAGCTTCGATTTGAGCCCGGCGATCTCTTTTTCCAGCTTGCGGCTGCGATCGATCAATTGCCGCACCTTGTCTTCCACATCGTCGCGACCGGCCTTCACCAGCGCCGACAGGTCGCGCAGCATCTGATCCGTCTGGCCGACCCAATACAGCGCGCCTTCCCCGGTCACGGCCTCGATTCGCCTCACTCCGGCAGCGACGCCACTCTCACTGGTGATCTTGAACAGACCGATGTCTCCCGCGCGGGTCACATGGGTGCCGCCACACAGCTCGGTGGAGAAATCGCCAATTTTCAGCACCCGCACCTCGTCGTCGTATTTCTCACCGAACAACGCCATCGCACCGGACGCAACTGCCGCTTCGTACGGCATCAGATTGGTCTCCGCCGTGGTGTTCGCCCGGATCTGCTCGTTGACCAGCCGCTCGACTTCCTTCAGCTCGGCGGGCGTTACGGCTGCGTAGTGGGAGAAATCGAAACGCAGGCGATCGGGCGCGACCAGCGACCCCTTCTGCGTGACATGCGCGCCAAGCACCTTGCGCAATGCAGCGTGCAGCAGATGGGTGGCGGAATGATTCAGCATGGTGGCGCGACGTAGGGCTACGTTTACGCTCGCCTCCACAGTCGCGCCGACTTTGAGCTCACCGCTCGCAACCTGACCGACGTGCGCGAACGCACCGCCCAGCTTTTGTGTATCGGTAACTTCGAAGCGGCTCGCTCCATCCAGCAGCTCGCCCCGATCGCCAACCTGGCCGCCGCTCTCGGCATAGAAGGGAGTGCTATCCAGAACGATCTGGCCGGCCTCACCCGCCTTCAATACCTGGACCCGCTCGCTGCCCCGCAGCAGGGCCACGATGGTCGCCTTGTCCTGCAACCGATCGTAGCCGCGGAAATCGGTCTTGCCCTCAAGCGACACACCGGCCCGCAGATCCACACCGAACTTGCTGGCAGCACGAGCTCGCTCGCGCTGGGATTCCATCGCAGACTCGAAGCCCGCCTGGTCCACGGTCAGTCCTCGCTCGCGAGCGATATCAGCCGTCAGATCGACCGGGAATCCGAATGTGTCGTAGAGACGAAAAGCCGTATCGCCCGGAATCTCCTTGCCCTGCAGATTGGCGATGGCGCCTTCCAGCAGCGCCATGCCCTGCGACAGGGTTTCGGCGAAGCGCTCCTCCTCCTGTTTCAAGACGCGCTCTACGTGCGCTCGTTGCGTTCTGAGTTCTGGATACGCCTCTCCCATTTCAGCTTCGAGCGCAGCAACCAACGTATAGAAGAAGGGCTTGGTTTGACCCAGCTTGTAGCCATGGCGGATTGCGCGACGAATGATCCGGCGCAGCACATAGCCGCGACCTTCATTGGAGGGCAGCACGCCATCAGCGATGAGGAATGCGCAGGCGCGAATGTGATCCGCGATGACGCGCAGCGAACTCGATGCAAGATCGGTGGTCTTGGTCGCTGCCGCGGCGGCCTGGATGAGATTGACGAACAGGTCGATCTCGTAATTGGAATGCACACCCTGCATGAGCGCTGCGGTGCGTTCCAGGCCCATGCCGGTATCCACGGATGGCTTGGGCAACGGCTCGAGCACGCCTTCGGCGGAACGATCGAACTGCATGAACACGAGATTCCAGATCTCGATCCAGCGGTCGCCATCTTCGTCCGCGGAGCCGGGAGGGCCGCCGGGAATGTGCGCACCGTGATCGTAGAAAATCTCCGTGCATGGACCGCACGGACCGGTCTCGCCCATCTGCCAGAAATTGTCGGAGCCGCCGCCGGGCTTGTCGCCGATGCGCACGATCCGGTCGGCTGGCAGGCCCACCTGTTTGTGCCAGATGTCATAGGCCTCGTCGTCCGTGTGATAGACCGTGACCATCAGACGCTTTGGGTCGACGCCCAGCCAGCGACTGCCCGTTACGAACTCCCAGGCGAAACGGATCGCATCCTGTTTGAAGTAATCACCGAAACTGAAATTTCCGAGCATCTCGAAGAACGTGTGATGCCGGGCCGTGTACCCGACGTTCTCCAGGTCGTTGTGCTTGCCGCCGGCGCGCACGCAGCGTTGTGAACTGGTTGCGCGGTTGTAGCTGCGTCGTTCCTTGCCGAGGAACACGTCCTTGAACTGCACCATGCCGGCGTTGGTGAACAGCAGCGTGGGATCGTTGCCGGGCACCAGCGAGCTGGACGGCACCACCTGGTGGCCGTGCTCATTGAAGAATTGCAGATACAGGGAGCGCAACGCCGCGCTCGAGAGGCGTTTCGGGGTCGTCATGGGGAAGAAAGCGGTCTACGTGAGGGCTTTAAAAGTCCGGGTCCAGGTCGAATCCGGCATCCGCTTCCGTGACGGAGCCCTGAGACTCCGCATCTGCTTGCCAAGCGGCCCGGATCTGATCGCTGTTGAAGCCGCGATATTGAAGGAACCGGCCCTGCTTTGCACGCTCGGCCATGGAACGAGGCAGCGACGCGCCGAACTTGCGGACCCGCACTGCACGCGCCAGCGAGGACCAGTCCAGGCCCGCGCTTTGCAGGTATTCATCCACCATCTCGTCCGCAATTCCCTGCTGACGCAGCTCCGCGCGAATGCGCACCGGCCCCTGGCCGCGTTGCGCGTGGTGGCGAATGAAAGCGGAGACGAAACGGTCGTCGGAGACGAGTTTTTTGTCCCGCAATCTGGCGATGACTGCGTCGACTGCCTCGGGCAGGTGCCCTTTGTGCAGCAACTTGCGCCGCAGCTCGGCAGTCGAATGCTCGCGGCCAGCCAGTAGCCGGACCGCGGTTGCCTCAATGGCCTTTTCGGCGGCCTTACTGTCTGAAGTTGCCGCCGACCCTGCCGAAGATGCTTCAGAGAGCTTTTTCACGAGCTTCGCCTGCGGCACCCCGCTTCAGCGCCCGGAACGGACGACTCAGTCTGCTCCGACCACTTCGTCCTTGTCCTTGTCCTTGAGCGCCTCGCCGTTACGCCGCAGGGGCGGCAACAGCTTCGCCCGCAGCTTGGCATCGATGTCGTTGGCGATGTCGGGATGCTGCTCGAGGAAGGTCCGCGCGTTCTCCTTGCCCTGGCCGATGCGGGCACCGGCATAGCTGTACCAGGAGCCGGACTTCTCCACCAAGCCCTGCGCGACACCGATATCGATCAGCTCGCCGTTACGGGAGATGCCTACGCCGTACATGATCTCGAATTCGGCCTCGCGAAACGGCGGCGCCACCTTGTTCTTGACCACTTTGACGCGCGTCTGGTTGCCGATGACTTCTTCGCCGTTCTTCAGCGCACCGATGCGGCGGATATCCAGTCGCACCGAAGCGTAGAACTTCAGCGCATTACCGCCAGTGGTGGTTTCGGGGTTGCCGAACATCACGCCGATCTTCATGCGGATCTGGTTGATGAAGATGACGATGGTGTTGGAGCGCTTGATATTGCCGGTGAGCTTGCGCAGCGCCTGCGACATCAGGCGTGCCTGCAGGCCCATGTGCGAATCGCCCATCTCGCCTTCGATTTCGGCCTTGGGCGTGAGCGCCGCGACCGAGTCCACCACCACGATATCCACTGCACCGGAACGCACCAGCATGTCGGTGATTTCCAGGGCTTGTTCACCGGTATCGGGCTGCGACACCAGCAGCTCCTGCACATTCACTCCGAGCTTGCCGGCATACGCGGGATCCAGCGCATGCTCGGCATCCACGAACGCAGCCGTGCCGCCGGCACGTTGGGCCTCGGCGATGACCTGCAGCGTCAGCGTGGTCTTACCCGAGGATTCCGGGCCGTAAATCTCGATGACGCGACCGCGCGGCAGACCGCCGACGCCCAAGGCGATATCCAACCCCAGCGAGCCGGTGGAAATGGCCTCGACGTCGTAAGTTGCGCTGGCATCCCCGAGACGCATGACCGAGCCCTTGCCAAACTGCTTCTCGATCTGGCCGAGGGCGGCAACGAGTGCCTTCTTGCGATTCTCTTCCATCTTGGTAGGCCTTGATTCAATGAGTTGAGCCGCTGAGCTTGAACACCAGGTGCCTGTGGGTGCCTGTTAGGGCACCGGCTACGTCACTCACCACAACACTGGCGTCGATGAATGACGCTGGTGATCCGGTGCATTCGGGAAGCGGCATTATTCCATACTCAATGCCGCCCGCTGGCATTCAAAACTGTGAATTTGTACAGTAATGCATTTGGCCGACTCAGGCAAGCGACCAGCGCGCCAGGACCGCATACCGGGTCTCGGCGAATCCGGCTTCCTTACCGGTCGTGCTCGACTCGACCAGCGCGAATTCGTGCACCGCCCAATTGAACGGCGCGATTTTCTGCAGCGCTCGCAGGCCGGGCAGTTTTCTCGCCAGCGTGAGATGCGGGCGGTACACCTCACGCTTTAATTTGATTTGCTTTTCCAACAGGTTGAAATGCAAGCGATCCACCAGCAACGCCAATTCCGGCGGCGTGCGCGGCGTATCGAGCACCAGCACATTGGCTTTCGACCACGCCTCGATCTGATCGAGCACGAGCGAGAAACGCGAGGCGGAGGTTGCTTCGGCGGCGGAAAGAACTGAACTCATCTGCTCCTGCGTGACTTCGCCGACGAACGCAAGCGTCACGTGGAAATTGCGCGCAGGCACTACACGCCCGCCACTATGGCGCGCCAGACCCACGGTGCTTTCTTCTATCTGACGGCGCAGTTCATCCGCAGGCCACAACGCGAAGAACAGGCGTCGCTTCGGGTCGGGCGGTGGTACCTCAGACATCGAGGTTCAACAGCTCGCTCAGCGAGCGTTCGACGGTCCGTCGCCTGATGGCTTCGCGATCGCCGGCGAAGGTCTCCAGCAATACGCGCGTTTCAATTGTGTCGTCCTGATGCCAGGCCCAGGCGAACCAGACCGTGCCCACTGGTTTATCGGGTTGCCCGCCATCCGGCCCGGCGATGCCGGTCACGGCCAGCGCAACGTGCCCACCCAGCGTTTCAAGCGCGCCGATCGCCATCTCCCGTGCCGCCTCTTCGCTCACTGCGCCGTGCCGGGCAAGGGTCGAGGGCAGGACACCGAGCAGTGCCTGCTTGAGCTTGTTGCTATAGGAAACGACGCCGCCGAGATACCAGCCGGAACTTCCCGGCAGGTCGGTAAGGGTCTTACCGATCCAGCCCCCGGTGCAGGATTCCGCAGTGACGAGTCGGCGCTCGCCGTCGAGCAGCCGGGCACCGACCCGGGCAGCCAGTCGTTGCAATTCAGCGTCGGTGGTCATGACAGCACGAGCAGCCGGAAGATTGACCGAAGATTGAGCCTTGACCGCGATGAACAAGCCGGGAAGCGCCGCGGCCCGACGCTCCAGAGCCTACCTTACTCCTCACCCGGCACATCGCATACCTGACGCGGCGCTCCTTGTGTATCGTTCGCGGCTTCGATGCATCTATGCTTGCAACCTTCGCTGGGGCTTGCAACCGTCCGCTGGCCACCCATCCTCTTGACCCATTGGCTCGTCACCCATTGCCCCGTCCCAAGGGTCGTCCACCGATCGCGAATCCTGTCCCTATGTCCGCAGCCACAGCCGAACTCCACACACCCGTCATGCAGCAGTACCTGCGCCTCAAGGCGCAGCACCCGGACGCGCTGCTCTTCTACCGGATGGGCGATTTCTACGAGCTGTTCTTCGAGGATGCCAAGCGAGCGGCGCGACTACTGGACATCACGCTGACCTCACGCGGCCAATCGGCCGGCCAGCCCATACCGATGGCTGGCGTCCCTTACCACAGTGCCGAGAACTACCTGTCGCGGCTGGTACGACGCGGCGAATCGGTAGCGATCTGCGAGCAGATTGGCGATCCGGGGAAAACCAAAGGACCGGTGGAGCGCCAGGTCGTACGGGTAGTAACACCCGGAACCGTTACCGATGAGGCATTCCTGGACGCACGCCGCGATACGTTGCTGGCGGCCCTGTACAGCGATCGCGACCGGTTCGGCCTTGCCTGGCTGGAACTGTCGAGCGGCAGGTTCAGCGTCCTGGAAGCCGATGGGGAAGAAGCCCTGCTGAGCGAGATCGAGCGCCTGCGCCCGGCGGAGTTGCTGATCTCAGAACAGTCGAAGCCCGCCGGTATCACTTCATACACACGCGAACGTCCGCCATGGCATTTCGATCTTGAAACCGCCACCCGGGCATTGTGCGAACAATTCGGCACACGTGACCTGGCTGGATTCGGCTGCGAGCATCGGCCACTAGCGATTCGCGCTGCGGGATGTCTTTTGCAGTATGTGCGCGATACACAAAAGGCCGCTTTACCGCACCTGCGCGGCTTGCAATCCGAGGAGCGCTCGGACGCCGTGCTTCTCGACGCTGCCACCCGCCGCAATCTCGAACTGGACGTGAGCCTCGCCGACAGGCCTGAATGCACCGTGTCTGCGGTGCTCGATCACACAGCGACCGCAATGGGCGGACGCGAATTGCGCCGCTGGCTGCACCGGCCGTTGCGAGAGCGCCGCATTGTGGAGCTTCGCCTGAACGCAGTCGGAGCATTGATCGACCAGACGCTGCACCTGCAAGTGCACGAATTGCTGCGTCATGTCGGCGATATCGAACGTGGACTTGCCCGGGTTGCGCTCAAGAGCGCGCGACCTCGCGATCTGGCTCAGCTACGCGACGCCTTGGCGCGACTGCCGACGCTGCAACAACTCCTCGTGGGATCGGATTCGCCCTTACTGCGCGAGCTCGCGCAACAAGCCGGCACTTATCCCGACCTGCATGCCTTGCTGGTGCGCGCGATCGTTGAATTGCCGCCACCCATCTTGCGCGATGGCGGAGTAATCGCTGCGGGCTACGATGCCGAACTCGATCAGCTCAAACTGATCAGCGAGCACAGCGACCAGTACTTGCTCGACCTGGAAACACGCGAACGCGAGCGCAGCGGCATTGCCAACCTGCGACTCGGCTACAACCGCGTCCAGGGTTACTACATCGAGATCAGCCGCAACCTCGCCGACAAAGTGCCGCCCGACTATCACCGTCGTCAGACCGTGAAGAATGCCGAGCGGTACATCACGCCGGAACTGAAGGAATTCGAAGACAAGGTGCTGGGAGCGCGCGACCGCGCACTGGCGCGAGAGAAGCAGCTCTATGATGCGCTGCTTGACCAGCTCATCGCGCGCCTTGTCGAATTGCAGAAGACCGCAGCGGCGCTCGCGGCGCTCGACGTTCTCGCCAATCTCGCCGAGCGCGCTATCACGCTGCGCTTTGCCGCCCCGACACTTACCGACGATGCGGTGATCGAAATTCGCGAAGGCCGGCATCCGGTCGTAGAGCAGTTCTTCGATCAACCATTCGTACCGAACGACCTGCAGTTCCATGACGGACGCCGCATCCTGGTGATCACCGGTCCGAACATGGGCGGTAAATCCACCTTCATGCGCCAGACGGCGCTGATCGTGATCCTGGCGCGCATCGGCAGCTACGTACCAGCAAGCGCCGCGCGCATCGGCCCGATCGACCGCGTCTTTACCCGCATCGGCGCATCGGATGATCTCGCAGGCGGACGTTCGACGTTCATGCTGGAGATGACCGAAGCCGCCAACATCCTCAATAACGCCACCGCGCACAGCCTGGTGTTGATGGATGAGATCGGTCGCGGCACCAGCACTTACGACGGACTGTCACTGGCATGGTCGTGTGCGAATCACATCGCCAAGCACGTTCGTGCATTTACTCTGTTTGCGACTCACTACTTCGAGCTGACATCGCTCGCAGGCGAACTCGATGCCTGTGCCAACGTGCATCTGGATGCGACCGAACACGGCGAAAGACTGATCTTCCTACACACCGTGAAGGAAGGTCCGGCCAATCAGAGCTATGGACTGCAGGTCGCGGCACTCGCTGGCGTGCCTGCGAAGGTCATAACGTCGGCGCGACGCTATTTGCACGAACTCGAACGGCGTTCGGCCGCGACTCATGCGCCACGGCCGCAACAGGAACTGTTGCTGGAGCTGCCACGAGAGCCCGAGGAACACGCGGCGCTGACCAGGCTGAGCGAGTTGAATCCGGATGCGATGACACCGCGGGAAGCGCTGGACGCGCTTTACGAGCTGAAGCGGATCGCGAAGTAGACGCGCGTCCCTGGCGTCCTTTTCGCGACAGGAAAGGACGCAGCGGCGACGCTACCGCCTGAAAGCGCCCTTCGACAAGAAATGCGCGGATTGCTCGGCAACGTCGGCCGAGAACAGCAATCCGGTGTGCGAGGTCGGCATCACGATGTGATCGCGAGCGCCCGGTAGCTGCGTTTCCGCGACGGACACCGTGCCATCGTGATCCGTATCGAAGGCTGCAAACAGCCGTCCCAGGCCCATGCCCAGCGATCCGGCAATGATGCCGACATCGCGCTCCCCAACCCATTCACGCGCCACGGCCTCGATCACTTCCTCGTGTGCCGCGGCGCCGAGAATCGTCTTGGCAAAGGGCATCCAACGAGCGACCCCCTGTGCCGCTTTCGAGCCCTGCAGCGGCGTTCCCAGCAAGACGGCTTTCCCGGGCGGCAAATCGTTCGCCAGCTGCAGCGCCCGTAATATCACCAGCCCACCCAGGCTGTGGCCTACGAAATGCAGCTCCTCGGCCTTCTGCGCGCGCGCGAACTCGACCAGACTACGCGCGTGATCGGCCATGGACCCGCTGAGCGAGGGATACGAAAACGCGACAGGGTGGAACTGTGGCTGCAATCGCCGCTTCAGGACGCCAAGCTCAAAGCCGGACATCCAGAGGCCGTGCAGGAGCACAACGGTGGGAACGGACGCAGTCACGCAGCGAACCCGTCAGCTAACCGTTGGTCGATGCAGTGACCAATGCAGTGTCATGGGCGCCGGCTGCGCCGCTGCATTCGTCCAGCTCTTCATTGCGACCAGCTTACCCAGTTGCCAGCTGGCCACTGTCGTCATCGCCGGGCGCTCTTCTTTTTCGGCGCTGCCTTCGCCTTGGCAGGCTTGGCCTTGGCCGCAGGAGCGCGATGCTTGGCAGCCGACTTCGACGCCACTTCGACTTTCTTTTCGGGCTTCGACTCCGCCTTCGGCTTGGCTGCATCCGCAGATTCGGCTTTGGTGCTGCTACTGCTCGAATCGGCCTTGGCATCCGACTTGGATTCGCCTGCGTCGTCGCCACCCGCGAGGTTGCGCTTCTTCTCCTGGTCGGACTTGAAATCGGTTTCGTACCAGCCGCCACCCTTGAGCCGGAATACCGGCGCGGAAATGAGCCGCTTCAGCGCCTGCTTGCCGCAGTCCGGGCACTTACGCAGCGGCGCCTCGGAGATCTTCTGTAAAACCTCGACATGATGCTGGCAGGAACTGCATTCGTATTCGTAGAAAGGCATGGTTTCTCAGTCTCGGTACGCGGGAAACAAAGCAGATCATAGAGGGCCAGCTAGCCAGTGGGCCACTGGTAAGTGGGCCGCAAAGGCGGCGCAGCGACCCGGATAACCATCGGGCTGCGGCCAGCTTACCAGTCGGCACTTGGCCAGCTGGCCGTATTCGCCTCGCTAGGCGCGGCTGAATACCAGGCTTCCCTCGCTTGCAGTGATCGTCACCTTCGCTCCGGGGCCAAATTCGCCGCGCAGGATTTTCTGCGCCAGCGGGTTCTCCACCTGCTGCTGGATAGCTCGCTTCAACGGACGCGCGCCGTAAACCGGATCGAAGCCGGCCTCGCCCAACAGGTCACGCGCAGCGTTGTCCAGCACCAGCTCGATGTCCCGGTCGGCAAGACGCTTGCGCAGGTAGTTGAGCTGGATATCCACGATCGAGCGCAGCTGCGCACGGCCCAGCGGGTGGAACACCACGATGTCGTCCACGCGGTTGATGAACTCCGGCCGGAAATGCTGCTGGACGATCTCCAACACCGCAGCTTTCATCTTTGCGTAGTTCGCTTCACCCGACAGTTCCTGGATCACCTGCGAACCGAGGTTCGAGGTCATGATGATCACGGTATTGCGGAAATCGACGGTACGCCCCTGGCCATCGGTGAGCCGGCCATCGTCGAGAACCTGCAGCAGCACATTGAAGACATCGGGATGCGCTTTCTCGACCTCGTCGAGCAACAGCACCGAGTACGGGCGACGGCGCACGGCCTCGGTCAGATAACCGCCTTCTTCGTAGCCGACGTAGCCCGGCGGTGCGCCGATCAGGCGCGCAACCGAATGCTTCTCCATGAACTCCGACATGTCGATGCGGACCATCGCTTCTTCGGTGTCGAACAGAAACTCCGCCAGCGCCTTGCTGAGCTCGGTCTTGCCGACGCCGGTGGGGCCAAGGAACAGGAACGAGCCGTTGGGACGATTCGGATCGGACAATCCTGCGCGTGAGCGACGAATGGCATCGGCCACCGCGCCGACCGCTTCGGTCTGGCCGATGACGCGCTTGCCCAGTGACTCCTCCATGCGCAGCAGCTTTTCCTTTTCGCCTTCGAGCATCTTGGAGATCGGGATGCCGGTCCATTTGGACACGACTTCGGCGACTTCCTCGTCGGTCACGCGATTGCGCAGCAGCTTGGTGTCCTGCTGTTCTGCGGCGGTGGCCTGATTCAGCCGGCGCTCCAGCTCGGGGATTTTTCCGTACGACAGTTCGGACATGCGTCCGAGATCCTGGGCACGACGCGCCGTCTCGAGTTCCAGGCGAGCACGCTCCAGTTCCTCGCGGATCTGCGCCGAGTTCTGTACCGAGGCTTTCTCGGCCTTCCAGACCTCATCAAGATCGGCGAACTCCTTCTCCAACGCCTGCAACTGATCGTTCAGCAGTCCCAGCCGCTTGCGCGACGCCTCATCGGATTCCTTCTTCAGCGCCTCGCGCTCGATCTTGAGCTGGATCATGCGACGCTCCAGCCGGTCCATCTCCTCGGGCTTGGAGTCCAGCTCCATGCGGATGCGCGAGGCCGCCTCGTCGATCAGGTCGATCGCCTTGTCGGGGAGCTGCCGGTCGGTGATGTAGCGGTGCGAAAGCGTCGCCGCAGCAACGATCGCCGGATCGGTGATGTCGACGCCGTGGTGCACTTCATAGCGCTCCTTCAGGCCGCGCAGGATCGCGATCGTGTCTTCAACCGATGGCTCGTTCACCAGTACTTTCTGGAAGCGCCGCTCCAGCGCCGCATCCTTTTCGATGTACTTCCGGTATTCGTCCAGGGTCGTTGCGCCCACGCAGTGCAGCTCGCCGCGCGCCAGCGCCGGCTTGAGCATATTGCCCGCATCCATCGCGCCTTCGGCCTTGCCCGCGCCGACCATCGTGTGCAATTCGTCGATGAACAGGATGACCTGGCCTTCCTGTTTCGCCAGGTCGTTGAGCACGGCCTTCAGTCGCTCTTCGAATTCGCCGCGAAATTTCGCACCCGCAATCAGCGAGCCCATGTCGAGCGACAGGATGCGTTTGTTACGCAAGCCTTCGGGCACCTCGCCGTTGATGATGCGCTGCGCCAGCCCTTCCACAATGGCGGTCTTACCCACGCCCGGTTCGCCGATCAGCACCGGATTGTTCTTGGTGCGGCGCTGCAGGACCTGCACGGTGCGACGGATTTCCTCGTCGCGACCGATGACCGGATCGAGCTTGCCCTGCTCGGCACGCTCGGTCAGATCGACGGTATATTTTTCCAGTGCCTGCCGGGTTTCCTCGGCGTTCGGATCGTTGACCTTCTCGCCGCCGCGCACTTCGTCGATCGCTTTATCGAGCGCGCCCTTCACCGCGCCGGCATTGCGCAGGATGGTGCCGAGCTGCCCCTTGTCCTCGAGCGCCGCCAGCACGAACAACTCACTGGAAATGTACTGATCGCCACGCTTCTGGGCGATCTTGTCGGTGATGTTGAGAATCCGGTTGAGCTCATTGGAGATGTGGACCTCACCGCCTGAGCCCTCGACCCGCGGCAACCTGTCCAGCGCTTCGTCCAGTTGCGAGCGCAGGACATTGACGTTCGCGCCAGACTTGTCGAGCAGGTGCCGGACAGCCCCGCCCTGCTGGTCGAGCAACGCGGCCATGGCGTGCAGCGGCTCGATGTACTGATGATCGCGGCCGACCGCCAACGACTGGGCATCGGCCAGCCCCTGCTGGAATTTGCTGGTGAGTTTGTCTAAGCGCATGAGTGTTACCTGGGCAGACCGGGCTATCTGGCCAACCGGTCAACCGGCTAGCTGGACAGATAAAGGCCCGAGAAGACCGGAAAAAGGCGAGCGAAGTAAAGTAACAGGGATGTGGGGCGAGGCCGTCAGGAATTCAACGGATTACGCGCCGGTCCGGCCGGCAGCGGGCACTAGCACGACACGCCAAAGACCCCATCTGCATCGCGTTTCCGGGTCCGGCCAGCAGCCGGTTGACAACCTTGCCAGCTGGCCGCGCCGCCTTGCGGCGCTAATGCGCCATCTCATGCGTAACGAAAATCACCGCGACGCCAAGCACAATGCAGACGAACTGCTTGATGCCCGAGCCCGGATCGACGCGACGGTGCAGGCCAGGGATGAGGTCGGCAACCGCGATGTAAAGGAAGCTCGAAGCGGCAATCGCAATGGCATACGGCAGGATCTGCAGGGTCTGGCCGAGAAAATAATAGGCCGCAATACCGCCGATGACCGAGCTCAGGCTGGTCAGCGTGTTGAGCGTGAACGCCCGCATCCGCGACATTCCACCATGGAGCAGGATGGCCAGGTCGCCCACCTCCTGCGGTACCTCGTGAGCCATCACGGCAATCGAGGTGACGATGCCCAGGTGAATATCCGTCATGAACGCGGCGGCGATCAGCACTCCGTCCAACACATTGTGGAACCCATCGCCGATCAGGATCAAAGAGGCCGAGGCAGCATCGCGCCTGTGATCGTGCCCGTGCCCATCGGGAGGCACGTGACCTTCGCAGGCCTCCTGGTGACAGTGACGCCACAGCACCAGCTTTTCGAGGACGAAAAAGATCAACAACCCGATCAGCAGCGCGAGACCGACCTTATGGGCCGACGCGACGCCCACGCCTTCGATTGCATGCGGCAGCAGTCCGAGTAACGCTGCAGCAAGCAACGCTCCGGTCGCGAAACTCACAAGGTGCGGCAACACCCGCACACGCAACGCCTGCGGAGCAAGCAGGAACAAGGATGCAGCAACAGCGCTGACAACGCCGCCCAGTGCAGTGAAGACGATGATGAAGAGGAGAAGGGACATGGAAGGCCAGTGGCAAGCTGGTCAACTGGCAAGTTGGCCAGATCGAGCAATTGTTATTGAATGGCTTCAGCCTAGCATGCATGTCAAGGAGGACCGGTCGGCTGGCTAGCGGGTCAACCGGCAAGCTGGCCCGCATCGAGAACAGGCGAGCACTGCATGAGTTCGGGCCATCTCCAGCCGGCTGACCGCTAGCCAGCTGGCCGCTGCAGCCACACCATCGTCGCCATACGTCCCGTCCGCTGGTCGCGCCGATAGGAGAAGAACCGCGAGGCATCGGCGTAGCAGCGGTAGCCTCCGCCGTAAATATCGCGAATGCCGAGATTGGCAAGTTCGCGACGGGCGAGTGCATACAAATCAGCCTGCCAGCGGCCCGCTGCATTGATGGCGAAGGAGCGCATGTGTTCGGTGTCGCGAGCAAGAAATTGCTCACGCACCTCGGAACCCACTTCAAACGCGTCCTGCTCGATTGCGGGACCCAGCCACGCGATCAGGCGATCGGCCGGAACGTCCAGCGCCACCACAGTCGCAGTGAGCACGCCGCCCGCCAACCCTCGCCAACCCGCGTGAGCTGCTGCAACCCGAGTGCCTTCACGATTGCAAAAAAGCACTGGCAAGCAATCGGCAGTCATGACGGCGCATACCGCCCCGGGTGTGGTTGCGTATGCGGCGTCGGCAGTAAGAGGTTCCGACGCCGGCTGCAAGACGGCTTCAACAACTTCACTGCCATGAACCTGATTCAGCCAGGTCGGCTCAGAGGGCAGATTCAGCGCCGCACGCAGGCGACGCCGATTTTCCCGGACTGCTTCGCTATCGTCACCGACGTGAGCAGCGAGATTGAGGCTGGCGAACGGACCCGTACTGATCCCTCCGGTTCGCAGCGACGCCGCTGCGCGCACGTTGGGAGGTGCGGGCCAATCGGGTGTTATCCACTGCGGTTCTGTCATGACGTTCCGCTCTTCCCTGCTGCTTGCCGATGAGGAGCGGACCCTATGCTTTGCTGGCTCTTTTCTTCGCGGCCTTCTTCGCGCTCTTCCGGACACTCTTCGTGGCAACTTTCCTGGCGAGTTTCTTCGCAAGCTTCTTGGCGCTTGGCTTCACTGCCTTTTTCGCCGCCTTCGACGGTGATTTCCGGGCGGACTTGCTGGTTGGCTTGCCCGCTGACTTGCTGGCCTTTTTCTTCGCCGCCTTCGGCCTGCTTGCTGTCTTTGCTGGCTTCGCCCGCTTCGCAACCTTCGCCGGCTTTACCACGGGTGCAGTTTCCACGGGCTTGACCGGCTTCGTCGCAATCTCCGGCACGGCCGTTGTCACTTTCACGCCAGCATCAAGTGCCAGGGCGGCAAGCAGCCCGCGTATATCGGCCGGCAGCGCCGCGACACATTCGACCTGCTTGCCCGTTATCGGATGCTCGAACGCGAGCCTCGCGGCGTGCAGTGCCTGACGATTGAATCCGCGCAGCATGTCGATGAGCTCCGTCGACGCTCCCTTGGGCAACAGCAGACGGCCGCCATAGACTTTATCGCCCACCAGCGGATACCGGATGTGTGCCATATGCACACGAATCTGGTGGGTACGGCCGGTTTCGAGCTGCAAACGCACGTGTGTGTGGCCACGAAAACGCTGAATGACACGGTAGTGTGTCTGCGCCTCGCGACCGTCCTGGCGAATCGCCTGACGCAGCCGGTCTACCGGATGACGACCGATGGGCGCGTCGATCGTGCCGCCGCCCGTCATCACTCCCAAACAGACTGCTTCGTATTCCCGCGCTACATCGTGCACTTCCAGGGCCCGGACCAACGCGGTATGGGCCTTGAGCGTCAGGGCGACCACCATCAAGCCGCTGGTGTCCTTGTCCAGCCGGTGCACGATTCCGGCGCGAGGCAGATGGACCAGCTCGGGGTCCATATGCAGCAGTGCGTTCTGGAGGGTCCCAGCCGAGTTGCCGGCGCCCGGATGCACGACCAGCCCTGCCGGCTTGTTGATGACCATGACGTGCCGATCGCGGTACACGACATCCAGGTCGATGGGCTGCGGCGCGACCTCCACCGCCTCGGTCAGCGTAGCGTTCACCTCAACGCGCTCCCCGCCCAGCACCCGGTCTTTCGGGCGCAACCGGTCGCCATTGACCAGCACCTGCCCCCTCTCGATCCAGTCCTTGATACGGGTACGGGAATATTCCGACAGCAGGCCTGCCAGCACCAGATCGAGCCGCTGTCCGGCGTGCTCAAAGGGAATGGTCAGGGAGTGACGGATAGGGCTGTTCATTGATTCCTTGGAGG
>DASYEW010000028.1:0-171587 GCA_036498785.1 Steroidobacteraceae bacterium
GAGGAGCGGCGCTTGATGCCGTGCACCTCATAGCCCTTGTCCAGCAGGAACTCAGCCAGGTATGCCCCGTCCTGCCCGGTGATTCCGGTAATCAGCGCCTTCTTGTTCAATGCCCGCTCCGTAACCGCGACCGCGCGGTGAGCGACGAATGTATGGCACGAACATTTCAGGTTCGCGTCACGCGGGCGGGTGGCAGCGAAAATTGCGCCGCAGGCGTCATCCAACCTTCATCTGTATCAGCTCCGCCACTTCAGGACATGCTCCAGCAGCCCCTTAAGCAACGGATCCGCGCCCGCCCCTGCAGCCGGGTTTTCGACGGCTGGCGCCAGCGACTCGGCCAGCTTCTTGCCCAGTTCCACGCCCCACTGGTCAAAGGCATTGATGCCCCAGATGACGCTCTGGGTGAACACTTTGTGCTCATACAAGGCGATCAGCCGGCCGAGCGTCTTGGGACCCAGCCGCGGGAACAGGATCACACTGCTGGGATGGTTGCCGGGATGCAGTTTGTGAGGGATGAGCCGAGTGATTTCAGCCTCGGAAGTCCCCTTGGCCGCAAGATCCGTCCGAACCTGCGCCTCGGTCTGCCCGAACGCGAACGCTTGAGCTTGGGCGAAGCAATTTGCGAGTGCGAGATTCTGCTGTTGTTGGTAGGGACTGGAGCCATTCACCGGCGCCAGGAAATCCAACGCGACCCGCGCCGTCCCCTGGTGCAGCAATTGGAAAAACGAGTGCTGCGCGTTGGATCCCGGCTCACCCCATAGCACCGCGCCGGTATCGTAGGTGACCGGCTGGCCTTCCAGCGTGACGCGTTTGCCGTTGGATTCCATTTCCAGTTGCTGCAGATATGCAGGTAGACGGTGCAGCCGCTGGTCGTAGGGAAGCACCGCCAGCGTGTCCATGCCCAGGAAGTTGTGATTCCAGATGCCGATCAGTCCCATCAGCACCGGCAGATTCTTGTCGAAAGGAGCTGTGCGGAAATGCTCGTCCATCTCGTGGCCGCCTTCGAGCATCAGTTCGAACTGGTCCATGCCGAGCGCAAGGGCCACCGACAAGCCCACCGCCGACCAGATCGAGTAGCGACCGCCGACCCAATCCCACATCGTGAAGCGGTTCTGCGGTGGAATCAGGAAAGCATCCATCGCCTTGGCATTCGTCGACACCGCCGCAAAGTGGCGTGCCGGAGCGCCCTCACCCAGGCGGTCGACAATCCATTGGCGCGCGAGCTTCGCGTTGGTGAGCGTCTCAAGCGTGCTGAATGTTTTCGAGCACACGACGAACAACGTACGAGCTGGATCAACTTTTTCGAGCACATCCGCGAGCTGCACGCCGTCGATATTCGAAACGCAGTGCAGGTGGATATTACGATTGCGTAATTTCGCCAGCGCCTCGGTCGCCATCACGATGCCAAGGTCCGATCCGCCGATACCGATGTTTACGATGTCGGTAAATGTCTTGCCTGTCGCACCGTGAACCCTTCCACCGTGCACGCCTTCCACGAAAGCGCGCATCTTGGCGAGCCCTGCGCGAACTTCCGGCATCACGTCATTGCCATCCAGCAGCACCGGACGATCCGAGCGATTGCGCAACGCCGTATGCAGCACTGCCCTGTTTTCCGTAGTGTTGATCTTCTCGCCCGAGAACATCGCCGCAATGCGTCCCTTGACGTCACGCGCGTCGGCTAATTCCAGCAGTAGCCGGAGCGTTTCTTCGGTTACCCGCTGACGCGAGAAATCGAACAGCAGATTCAGTTCGCTGCGTGAGAATTTTGCGAAGCGATCGGGGTCGGAGGCAAAGAGGTCCCGCAGATGTGTCGAGCGGCTTTTGGCAGCATGCGCATCGAGTGCCTGCCATTGCGGAACGGAAGTCAGGTTGGGCATAGCGTCGTGAGTTGTCAGCTGTGAGTTACAGAAGACCGACGCTGTCTCGCGATCGCTCGCTCTGGCGCCGATGCACGTAGTCCCTACGAAGTGGTACCGCCCTCCCTGGGGTAGTTCCCTGCGCCTTGCGCTGTCATTCAAAAATAGGCCAGTCGCGTGCGCGGTGCAAGCGGCTAGCGCCGCTCCGCAATCGCCAATGACCAGTTATTTCTTCCCGTAGTAGTCCATGTACCAATCGAGGAACCGCCGCACTCCCTCTTCCACCGGCGTCGCCGGCCGGTAGCCGACATCCCGCACCAGATCTTCCACATCGGCGGAAGTATCCGGGACATCTCCCGCCTGCAGGGGCAGCAGATTCTTCTGCGCTTTCTTGCCCAGATACTGCTCAATCAATTCGATGTAGCGCATCAGCTCGACCGGCTCGTTATTGCCGATGTTGTACAGCCGATACGGTCCCTTGCTGGTAGCCGGATCCGGTATATCGCTGTTCCAGTCGG
Source organism: Steroidobacteraceae bacterium (assembly GCA_036498785.1). Lineage (GTDB taxonomy): Bacteria > Pseudomonadota > Gammaproteobacteria > Steroidobacterales > Steroidobacteraceae > Steroidobacter. Next base: position 2,375 of record DASYEW010000028.1, read on the forward strand.
GATTGCCGGTCGCGATCCGGTCCGCGGCGCGCACGACGCCATTGGCGATGTCACCGACGTACGTGAAGTCGCGGCGATGGTTGCCGTAGTTGAAGACGTCGATCGGCTTGCCTGCGAGGATGTTCTTGGTGAACAGGAACAAGGCCATGTCCGGACGTCCCCACGGCCCGTAAACAGTGAAGAAACGCAAACCGGTGACAGGGAGCTGATACAGATGAGCATACGTATGCGCCATCAGCTCATTGGCCTTCTTGGTCGCCGCATAGAACGACAGCGGATGGTCGACGTTCTGATGCACGGAGAATGGCATCTTCGTGTTGGCACCGTAAACCGAACTCGTGGACGCATAGACGAGATGCTGCACGCCGTTGTGGCGGCAGCCTTCCAGGATATTGGCGAAGCCGACGACGTTGCTGTCGATATAGGCCAGGGGATTCTGGATCGAGTAACGCACGCCCGCCTGCGCCGCAAGATTGATGACGCGTTCGAATTTTTCCTGTTTGAACAAGTCCGCCATGCCGGGGCGATCGGCCAGGTCCAGCTTCACGAAACGGAAGTTGGCGTGTTCCTGCAGAATGCGCAGGCGCGCCTCCTTCAGCGTGACATCGTAGTAATCGTTGAGATTATCCAGGCCCACCACCGTGTCGCCGCGCTCCAACAGGATTCGGGACGTGTGGAAGCCGATGAATCCGGCGGCGCCGGTAACGAGGAATTTCATAAGAGAGAAGTCGATGGCGGATGGCGGATAGGGGATGGATCCGAAGTCTCGGGAGCGAATTTATCGTCGAACGCAGAGTGTCCCGTGCCGTATGAATCCGCATGAGGCGACAAGATGTCGAAGCGGGACAATCCTACGGAGCACATTCGCAATGGGTAAAATCTCCAGTCACAAGGATCTGATCGTGTGGCGAAAGTCGGTGTCCCTCGCGAGCAAGGTCTACGTCGCCACCACCCAGCTCGCAAAAGATGAGCGTTATGGGCTGTCCAGTCAAATGCGGCGTTCCGCTGTCTCGGTTGCCAGCAATATTGCCGAAGGAGCTGGGCGCGCCGGCCGCGCGGAATACATCCGATTTCTCGATATCGCCCGCGGCTCTTTGTCCGAGCTCGAAACTCAGATATTCATTATCGCCGACCTGAAACTGATCGATTCGGCACCGACACTGCAGGATGACGTCGCCGAAGTCGGGCGAATGCTCTCCGGCCTGATCCGCAAACTCCGCGAGCGTCGCGAACTAGACTCAAAAGCATAGCAACCAGTAGCGAGCCCCGTGCAAATGGTGGGCGGTTACATTCGCCTGCTCCCATTCCGCTCAAATCTGACCAGTCACCAGTCACTATCCGCCATCAGCTTCGTTTCCTACAACCGTCCATCCACCTCGTCCGATTCGAACACGTACTTGATGTCGTAGAGCACATGGGGCTTCTTGCCGAAGGCGCGAATGGCACCGATGCCCATCTCGCGGAACTGATTGTGAGCCACTGCGAGAACCACGGCGTCGTACTTACCCTGCGATGGCTTGCGCACAGGCTTGATGCCGTACTCATGCACCGCTTCCTTGGCGTCGACCCATGGATCGTAAACGTCGACTTTGGCGCCGTACTTCTGCAGTTCCTTGATGACATCGGCAACTTTCGAGTTGCGCAGATCCGGGCAGTTCTCTTTGAACGTAAGCCCCATGACCAGAACACGCGCTCCCTTCACATGGATACGCTTCTGAATCATCAGTTGCGCGACGCGTTCCGCCACATAGAGCGCCATGTTGTCGTTGATGCGGCGTCCGGCCAGGATCATCTCGGGGTGATAGCCGATCTCCTGCGCCTTGTGCGTCAGGTAATACGGATCGACACCGATGCAATGTCCACCCACCAGGCCCGGCCGGAACGGCAAGAAATTCCACTTGGTTCCAGCGGCTTCGAGAACTTCCTCGGTATCGATGCCGAGCCGGTTGAAGATCAGCGCCAGCTCGTTGATCAGGGCGATGTTGACGTCGCGCTGGGTGTTCTCGATGACCTTGGCCGCTTCGGCTACACGGATGCTGGAAGCCTTGTGGGTACCTGCCGTGATAATTGCTGCGTATAGCGAATCGACGAAGTTCGCCACTTCCGGGGTCGACCCCGAGGTGATCTTTTTGATCGTCGGCAATCGATGCTGCTTATCGCCCGGGTTGATGCGCTCGGGGCTGTAACCTGCAAAGAAATCCCGGTTGAACTTCAGGCCTGAAACACGCTCCAGGATCGGCATGGCGATTTCTTCGGTGCAGCCTGGATAGACCGTCGACTCGAATATGACGATGTCGCCCTTCTTCAACACCTGGCCAATGAGCTCGCTGGCGCTCTCGATCGGCGTCAGGTCCGGCCGTTTGTAATCATCGATCGGCGTTGGCACCGTAACGACGAAAACCTTGCATGTGCGCAGGTCTTTGAGATTCGTTGAGTAAGTCAGCTTGGTGGCAGCATGCAGCTCGGCACGATCCGCCTCCAGGGTGCTGTCCTTGCCGGCTTTCAGCTCCGCAACGCGCGACGCCTTGATGTCGAACCCCACCGTCCGGAAATGTTTGCCGAATTCCAAAGCCAACGGCAACCCGACATAGCCCAGTCCGATGACACCGAGCTTGCAGTTCTGAAGACTGAATTGAGACATAGTTTAAAGAAGCGGTTAGCGGTTGGCGGTTGGCGGTTGGGCAAAAGAGGGCATCGTCCCACCTTTGCGGAAACGCAAGCGCGGTTGCTCGACCGTGGGCTCCTGCAGGGCTGGCTGGTTCAAGTTATTGCTGGCACGGAGATGGCTCACGCGCGGCGGCAAGGATGCCACAAAAACAGGCCAGAAATAGCGAACTGGATCACCGGGAATGGGGCCAAAAGGGCATCTACAGCAGGTATATGACGGCCAATAGCCCGGTGCCGGTCAGGATTGCGGTATACGGGAGTGCCATCCAGATCATGCGGCCGTACGACAACCTGATCAGGGGCGCCAACGCCGAGGTCAGCAGGAACAGGAACGCCGCCTGCCCGTTGGGCGTGGCGATACTCGGTATGTTGGTACCGGTATTGATGGCAATCGCCAGCAGGTCGAACTGCGCCGGGTTGAGAGCACCTTCGAGCAATGCGGCCTTGACCTCTGTGATGTAGATCGTGGCTACAAAGACATTATCGCTGATCGCCGACAACACCCCGTTGGCGAGGTAGAACATCGCCGTCTGCGCTGTTCCCTCCAGATGCAATACCGCGGTAACTACCGGCTCGAACAGATGTTGATCGTGCAGGACGGCGACGATCGCAAAGAACACGACCAGCAACGCGGTGAACGGCAGCGAGGCCTCGAAGGCCTTACCCAGTCGTTGCTCATCCGTCACGCCGTTGAATGCGGTCGCGAGCACGATGACGACCAGACCGATCAGCCCGACCTCTGCGAGATGCAGCCCGAGAGCTGCGACCAATGTCGCCGCTGCAATCCCCTGCACTACCAACACCGCCCGATCTCGCGTGGTGCGCCGGGCAGACTGCTCGGCATCGTATGCCCGCAGCACTTCACGCACGGCTGTCGGCAGCGGCGTCCCGTAGCCAAACAATCGGTACCTTTCAACGATTGCACACGTTAACAAGCCCATCACAAGCACCGGCACGGATACGGGTGCAATGCGCACAAAGAACTCGGCAAAGTCCCATCCGGCGTGCTTGGCAATAAGGAGGTTCTGCGGCTCACCTACCTGCGTCATGACACCGCCCAGCGCGGTTCCTATGCTCGCGTGCATCATCAGACTGCGCAGGAAACCCCTGAATGCATCCAGGTCGGCAAGATGCGCTTCGCCGACCGACGCGTCTTCACCCACATCGTGATCCGCATCAGGTTGCTTGCCCGCGGCGAAACGATGAAACACCTGGTAGAAGCCGGCCCCTACGGTGATAACCACCGCAACCACGGTGAGCGCATCGAGAAATGCGGACAGCAGGGCCGCCGTGGCGCAGATCATCACCGCCAACGCCACCTGCGAGCGCACGCCGAGCAGAATGCGGGTGAAGGCAAACAGCAGGAGATCTTTAAGGAAGTAGATGGCCGCCACCATGAAGACCAGCAGCAGAATCACCGGCAGCGCATTCACCACTTCCTGGTAGACAGACGCGGAAGTTGTTAGTCCGATCAGTACTGCTTCCAGTGCCAGTAGCCCGCCCGGCTGCAGCGGATAGCACTTCAGTGCCATCGCCAAAGTAAAGATGAACTCGGCGAGCAGCAGCCAACCGGCCACGAGGGGACCGTGCGTACCGCCACCAAACAGCAGGATCGGATTGAGAACCAGAAAAGCGGCGATCGTGACCTTGTACCAGGTCGGCGCACTGCCGAGGAAATTGCGTCCGAAGGCGTGCAGCATGCGGGACAGGTTGGTCGCTAGCCGACCGCAGCCAAACGCATCTCGGCGTCGCCCGCCTCCACCTTCTTCCACAGCGTCTTGCCGCCACTGGTCTTGTCGAGGACCGCAAGTACGCGTTGATGCGCGGCGAGTTCTTCTTCGGATGCACGAACGATGCGCAATCCGCCGGACGGGCGAACCACCACAGTTTGCTCCGCCACGACCTCGACATTGCTCTGGCCCGTGTCGCCGAGAATCAGCGTGGTCTGGCCGCCGGTCATAGCGAGATAGACGTCGAGCAATATCTGCGCGTCGAGCAAAGCGCCGTGCAGCTCGCGATGAGAATTGTCGACACCGTACCGCTTGCACAGTGCATCCAGGCTGTTGCGCTGTCCCGGATGCATCTGCCGCGCCATCGGCAGTGTGTCCAGCACTGCGCACAGGTCCTTGACCTGACGGCGTACGCCAGGGAGGCGCTTGAATTCGGCGTCGAGGAAAGCCACGTCGAAGGTGGCGTTGTGAATGATCAGTTCCGCGCCGCTGATGAACTCCAGCAACTCATCCGCCACTTCGTGGAACCGTGGCTGCTGCGCGAGAAACTCGTTGGTGATTCCGTGCACCTGCAATGCACCGCGGTCCACTTCGCGATCCGGCCGCAGGTAACGATGGAAAGTCCGACCGGTCTTGCGGCGCTTGAACACCTCGACGCAACCGATCTCGATGATGCGATGGCCCTGCTCGGGCTCCAGCCCGGTGGTTTCGGTATCGAGGACGATCTGGCGCATGGGAAGGAAGTGACTAGCGGATGGCGGATGGTGAATGGGACGCAGAGTGGCGGTTGGCGGTTGGCGGTGGGCGGCTAGTGACGAGTCGAAGTCTCTTGCTCATGTCGCCGCTCCTCTTAATCGTGCTATGCATTCGCCCCGCAATGCAGACCGCGCGTGCACTACCCCGAGACATCCGCTATCCAGCAACCGCTTCCTTTAGCGCTTTTACCACTTGTACCTGCTGATCTTCCGTCAGATACGGATGCATCGGCAGGCTGATCACGCGTTTCGCAGCAGCTTCAGAGACCGGGAAGGCTCCCACTCCCTGCCCAAGATTTGCAAATACCGGCTGCAAATGCAGCGGCACCGGATAGTGCACGGCGGTTGGAATACCGCGAGCCTTCATCCCCTCTTCCACCTTGGGTCGGTCAGTCACTTCCACCGTGTATTGCGCGTAGACGCTCGTGCATCCGGGCGCCAGCCAAGGTGCGCTTACACGCCGTGCGGGATCCGCTACCGAGCGGAACGCCTCATCGATCAACGCTGCGTAACGCGAACCGATTCGCGCGCGCGCGGCGACTTCATCGTCGAAGATTTCCAGTTTGGCGAGCAGCACTGCGGCCTGTAAGGTGTCGAAGCGACCATTGATGCCCAGGCGCGGATGGTGGTAGCGACGATCCTGTCCATGCACCCGAATCTCGCTCATGAGCTTCGCCAGCGCGTCATCGTTCGTGAACAGCGCACCGCCATCTCCGTAGCAACCCAGCGGCTTGGATGGGAAGAACGAAGCAGAGCCGATTTCGGACAGCCCGCACGATTGCTTGCCCTGGTAGCTCGCACCCAGGCTCTGGGCTCCATCCTCGATGACCGGGATGCGATGTTTGCGGGCGATCGCGTTGATGGCATCGAAGTCGGCGCACTGGCCGTACAACGATACCGGCATGATTGCCTTGGTACGCGGGGTTATCGCCGCCTCGATCAACGCAGGATCGATGTTGTAGGTGCGCCGATCGATATCCACGAATACCGGCTTGGCGCCGGCGAGTGCGATCATTTCGCCAGTCGCGATGAACGTAAACGGCGAGGTGATGACCTCATCGCCCGCGCCGATATCCAGCGCCATGAGCGCGATCAGCAACGTGTCGGTACCGCTGGATGCAGCGATGCAATGCTTCGTACCGACAAAAGCGGCAAGGCGTTTCTCGAGCTCCAACGTCTCGGCGCCGAGAATGTACTGCCCGTGATCGAGAACTGCCTGGATGCGCGCATTCATCGATTCGCGAATACGCTGGTATTGGGATTTGAGGTCGATGAATTGCATGGGATCGCAGCGGTTAGCGGTTAGCGGTTGGGGGTTAGTGTAAGAAATTACACGCTGGCGTGCGACCTTAACTTGGCAAGAAGGCGACGCGTGGCGGCAGCCAGTCGGCTTTCTGTGCCAACCGCCAACCGCTAACCGCCAGCCGCGTTCCCTTTCTGCATAGCATCGATCGCCACATTCGCAAGATGATCGGCGCGAACGTTCCCTGGCACGCCGGCGTGACCCTTCACCCAGTGCCATTCGATTTTGTGGTGTGAGATTTCGTGTTCGAGAGCCTGCCACAGATCGAGATTCTTCACGGGCTTGCGATCGGTGGTGCGCCAGTCGCGTTGCTTCCACAGCGGCAACCACTCGGTAATGCCTCTGCGGACGTACTGCGAATCGGTGAACAATACGACGTCACACGACCGGTTCAGCACCGCCAGCGCGTGGATGGCGGCCGTCAATTCCATCCGGTTGTTGGTGGTTTCAGGCTCTGCGCCACTGAGTTCTTTCTCGTGCTCGCCGAACTGCAGAACCGCGCCCCAGCCACCGGGACCCGGATTGCCGCGGCACGCGCCGTCTGTGTAGATGGTGACGACTGACACGGCCTCGATACCTGTTTTTTGGCCCGCGGTTGGCCTATTTTTTGGGGTCAGCGCCGCGCGGCTGCGTATCCATCTGCACGCGGGTTGTCGGCTCGATCAGGCCGCCCACGACTTTGGCACGCAAGCGCCAGCGTGGACGGATCGGCGTGAGCGCGTACACGCGCTTGCGTGCTTTCAGCAGATATCCGCTCGCCAACAGCGGCCACAACCTTTCTCCGGAACGCTCCAGAAAACTCTGCGACGCAGGCGCAGTCGTGCCCAAAGGCAGCGTGAACATGTAACGACGCGCATCGACAACCTCGAAGCCCAGCAGCTTGAGCCAGTCACGCAGACGTCCTTCACCGATCAAGCGTTCGAGGCCCGGCGGAAAACCGGCGCGCGCGAACAGGTGGCGCAATCCCCAACTCGACATCGGACGAAAGCCCATCACGATCAGATGTCCCTCTCCGGACAGGACACGACCGACCTCGCGCAGAATCTCGTGCGGATCCGGCTCGTACTCCAGCGTGTGTGGCAGCAGTACTGCGTCGAGGCAATCCGAAGCGATGGCCAGTGCATCGGTGCGCGAGCGAATCGTCGCCGCTCCCGAGGGAGTCTGCTCGCCATGCCACGCGAGCACCGATTTACGCTGTGTGCGCGCTTCCGCGATCAAGCCAGCCTCATCGCCCCACAGGCCGATCTGCAATAGTTGCCACCCGAAGACCTGCGCCAGCGCTTCGCCCGCGAGCTTGCGCTCGATGGCGTAGAGCCGCGCCCCCAGCGGTGTGCGCAGCCATTCCTGAAGGCTGTCGGCATTGCTCAGTTGCATATCACCAAGCATAGCCCATCGAGAACTGCACCATGGATCCAGCTTGCTGGCCGTCTTGCGTATCGACAGCGCCACCAAACTACAGGCATGGCTCATGCGCTCAGCCCTTGTTCATGAGCCATTTCGGGCAACGCAATGCTTGCCGCTGCGGCGCATGGCATGTTTAATACGGCCTGCGAACTCTCACCGGTCGAGCCAAATAGCGATGCTGCAGATCTCCACGGTGCGGGCCTTCGCCGATAACTATATCTGGCTGATCCACGCCCCTCTCGATCCACATCGGGTGGTGGTCGTTGATCCCGGTAATGCCGCGCCCGTCAGGCAGTTCCTATCGGGCAACGCGCTGCACCTTGCCGGAATTCTGATGACACACCACCACGCCGATCACGTGGGCGGCGTGCCTGAATTGTTGAGCGAGTGGCCAGTCCCGGTGTTTGGCCCTGCAAATGAACGGATCCCCGGCGAGCCGATACGACTCCAGGAAGGTGACCGCGCCGAATTCGCGTCCCTGGGCCTGGAATTCTCGATTCTGGACGTTCCAGGGCACACGGCAGGGCACATCGCGTACGCAGGTCACGGCGCCGTCTTTTGCGGCGATACGCTGTTCAGCGCCGGTTGTGGCCGGTTATTTGAGGGGACCGCGGAACAAATGACCGGCTCGCTGGCCAAACTCGCGGCCTTGCCGGAGGCAACCCAGGTGTACTGCGCCCACGAGTACACGTTGAGCAACTTGAAGTTCGCCCTGGCGGTGGAACCGGACAACGTGGATGCCGCCACTTACCTGGAGACTTGCCGTACGAAGCGGTCGCGGGATGAGGCGACGGTGCCCTCGAACATAAGGCAGGAGAGGAATGTGAATCCTTTCCTGCGCTGCCATAGACAGACTGTGAAGCAGGCCGCGGAAGCCCGCGCAGGCCGCGAGTTGAATCCGACGGAGGTCTTCGCGGTAATCCGGCAATGGAAAGACGGGTTCAAGGGCTGAGTCGTTCAGGGACGGCCGGGTGGACCCTTGGATTGGACTGGCATGAGATTGTCGGCCTGGAATTGCCTGAACTTGCCTGGCCGCAAACGGCGACTTTCAGGAACCAAGCGATTGGATCGGGCGGAATTGGTGGAATCGGCTAGACCTGTGCACGCACAGGCGAGGTGAGCAGCAGATGGGCGGGCCCTTAGCGGCCTGATTTCAATGCAAGCCCCAGGTGGGCTTGAACTCGAGTCGCAGACTCGATGCAAAAACAGGCCCGCGGGTCTGCGACTGGAGGGTTGATGGTCAAGGTCCCACGTATATCGGCAGCGCTGCTTGCGGCCCTCGCAAGTGCTTTCGCCTTCCTCGCTGCCGGTTGCAGTCACCTGACGACCTCCGCCAAGAGCGACGCCGGCGCACAGACGACCGCCGATACCGCCGATGCCAACGCCGCGGATGACGACGGCGACGATAACGACGACAACGTGGTGACCAAGGTCGACGAGGCGCAGATCAAGTCCGCCGGTCCGGCACAGATCGAGGACGCCATCGAGGCCCTGGACGCCGAGACCCAAGGTAAGGGTCCTCTGGTCAGGGAGCTGGCACCCGGGGCCGCCGCCTCCTCCAGCGCACCCAGCGACCTGTTCGAGCGCATCCGTACCGGCTTTGCGCTCAGTGATATGGATGATGACGCCATCGATAGCGAAGAGCGTTGGTTCGCCACTCATCCTGCCTATCTCGACCGCACTTTCAAACGCGGCGAGCGCTACCTGTACCACATCGTCAACGAGCTTGAAGCACGCAAGATGCCGCTTGAGCTGGCGCTGCTGCCGGTGGTGGAAAGCGCCTTCAATCCGGTTGCGTATTCGCGGGCTCGAGCATCCGGATTGTGGCAATTCATCCCCGACACCGGCCGGCGCTATGGACTGAAACAGAACTGGTATTACGACGGGCGCCGCGATGTGGTCGCTGCTACCTCCGCCGCACTGGACTATCTGCAGGCCCTGGTCGATGAATTCGACGGGGACTGGCTGCTGGCGATCGCGGCTTACAACTGCGGCGAGGCCAACGTGGCACGCGCGGTCGACCGCAATCGCGCCGCCGGCAAGCCCATCGATTTCTTCAGCCTCAAGCTGCCGCGCGAAACCCGCGCCTACGTTCCCAAGCTGCTAGCGATGCGTCGCATCGTCGCCGATCCCACCGCTCACGGGCTCGCCTTCGCACCCATCGACAACGAGCCGTACTTCGCCAAGGTCGAAACGGCAGGGCAGATCGACCTGCACGTCGCCGCGGAGCTGGCCAATGTGCCGCAGGACGAACTGATCGCACTGAATCCGGCCTTCAACCATTGGGTCACCGACCCTGACGGCCCGCACAACCTGCTGGTGCCGGCGGATCGGGAAGCACAGCTCATTGCTGGCCTGGCCAATCTGCCACCTGAGAAGCGGGTGCGGGTTGTCTACCATCACGTTCGCCCGGGCGACACGCTGGGTGGTATCGCCGACAAGTACGGTGTCTCGGTGAACAGCTTGCGCGCTGCGAACAAGATTCGCGGCACCATGATCCGGCCCGGCCAGGACCTGCTCGTGACGGCATCGCCCGGTATGACGATGGCTTCGCTCGAGCGTGAGGACGAGATCGCGCCGTCGACGCGCAAGGCTGGCAAGCATGTCGTGCGTCGCGGCGACACGCTGTGGAGTATCGCCAAGGCACGGGGTGTCAGCATGGACCGGCTGGCGAGCACCAACGGGCTCAAGAGCAGTGAAACCTTGTCAGTCGGCCAGGTGCTCGAGGTTCCCGCCTCCGCCACGCTGGCATCGACCAACCCGAGTTCAGTGGGTTCGCAGCCGCTGACTTACATGGTGCGCGCGGGAGACACGCTGTCGCGCATCGCACAACAGTTTCGCGTCAGCATCGCCCAGATTCTCGGCTGGAACGGGCTCAAGCACTCGTCGGTCATCAAACCCGGCCAGCGCCTGGTGATGTACGTCGACGATCGTCGCCGCGCGGGTATCTGAGCGGCAAGACAGTGCTGGATAGGGCCAGGGACGTGCCCGCCGCAAGCCTGCGTCTAACCTGTGCCGGGAAGGCCTGCCGTAGACGACGCGCGACCGTCAAGCTGTTCACCCTCCACCTCCCTGCTTACACTAGTGCCTGGTTACCAGTCACTTCCGCAGGATCCCTATGTCTTTTCTAGCAGGCAAGCGCGCTTTGATCGTTGGTCTGGCCACTGAGCGCTCCATTGCTCACGGCATCGCCACAGCCATGCGGCGCCAGGGCGCCGAGCTGGCGTTCAGCTATCAGGAACGCTTCAAGGATCGTGTCGAAGGCATGGCACAGGAATTCGGCTCGAACATCGTGTTCGAGATGGACGTGGCCAGCGATGACAGCATCCGGTCCGGCTTCGAGCAGCTCGGCAAGAGCTGGGACGGCCTCGACATCATCGTTCACGCGGTGGCATTCGCGCCCACGGAAGCCATTCGCGGTGGGTTCGTCGAATCCACTACCCGCGAGAACTTCCGTATCGCGCACGATATCTCCAGCTACAGCCTCACGGCGCTGGCCAAGGCAGCGGGCCCAATGATGCAAGGGCGCGCCGGCGCGCTGATCACGTTGAGCTACCTGGGCGCTGTCCGTTCCCTGCCGAGCTACAACGTCATGGGGCTTGCCAAGGCGAGCCTGGAGGCGAGCGTGCGCTTTCTTGCTGCGGATCTAGGCCCACATGGCATTCGCGTCAACGGCATCTCGGCGGGCCCGATCAAGACACTTGCTGCTGCGGGAATCGGCGGCTTCCGCAAGATTCTCAGTCATGTGGCGGCAGCAGCACCGCTGCGTCGCAACGTCACGGCGGAGGATGTGGGAAATACGGCGGCGTTCCTGTGCTCCGACCTGGCGGCCGGCATCACCGGAGAAATCGTCTATGTGGATGGCGGTTTCAACACGGTCGGAATGGCGTTGCCAGAAGAAGGCTGAATTGCCGGCGATCGACTGTTAGCGTTCGGAACTGACGGGGTGTTGACCACCCCGTCGTTGTTTTGAGGCTACCCTTTTCTTCTGGGCTTAATTTCTTGGAGCAACGCCAGTAGAACGCAGCCCGAGTTGCTACTGGAACAGCTTGTCGTTGCGGACAATCTTCGCCTTGCTCTCGCTCTCGGCAACGTAAGCCGCGAATTCACCGCTACCTATCTGGCTTTCGACCTGACGCTGACGCGTCGCGCGATCGGTTGCTGATTCGGCAGCTGGATTGCCGCTGCGCACGTCGGTGACGGCGAAGACTGCGTAGTTGCCGTCCTGCGTAGCCGCGCCCGCGTAATGGGGCTTGGTCGCCGCAATCTCCGACGGAGGCACTTCGAATGCGGCGCGAACGATCGCGGCGGGCGCAACCGTGTCCTCACGAGTGACGAAACGCTTGCCAACCGGCGTCAGCTTGAGCTGGCTGGCAACTGTGGCCCAATCGGTACCCTTCTGCAGTAGCGCCAGTGCCTCTGCACCTTTCTTTGCCGCCGCGTCGTGAGTTGCCTGCGTCTTCAGCTGCGATTCGATCTGGGCGCGCACATCCGCGAACGGCCGAGGCTCCGCCGGAATATGCTTGGCAACGCGCAACACCAGCGCACGGTCTTCTCCGACTGTCACCAGCGTGCTGTTGCGTCCGCGATCCAGCACGTCTTCGCTGAATACCGCTTCTATGACTGCAGGTTCTGCGCCCAGCTCACCGCCGCCTTCGCGCGTAAATCCACTGATGGTCTTGATCGGAACGTTGAGCGTCTTGGCCACTGAATCCAGTTCCGTGAGCGCCGCAAATGCGAGCTCCGCAAGCTTCTGCGAAGCATCGTAGAAAGCGGTCTGCGAGCGGTCCTTACGAAATTCGACTTCCAGCTCGGGACGCACTTCATCGAAACTGCGCAAGTGGCCGGCTTCGACATCCTCGAGACGGATCACGTGATAGCCGAACTGGGTCTTGATCGGTCCGCGGATCTCGCCCTTGTTCATGCTGAACAGCGCATCTTCGAACGGTCCAACGAACATGCCGCGCTGCGCCCAGCCGAGGTCGCCACCCTTCTGTGCCGAGCCTGGATCCTTGGAGTTCTCTTTTGCGAGCTGCGCGAAATCGGCGCCGGCCTTGGCTTTTGCCGCCAGTTCTTCCGCTTTCTTCTGCGCTGCCGCGTCATCCAGACCATCGGTGGCGGTGATGAGAATGTGCTGCGCGTGACGTCGCTCAGGAGACTCGTAGCGCTCCTTGACCTGCTCGTAATAGTCCTTCAGCGCTTCGTCTGTAACGCTGACGGCGGCTTCAGAGCTCGCTCGATTCAGCTCGACGTATTGCAGGTCGACCTTCTCGGGCAGCATGTAATCGGTTTTGTGCGCGTCATACCAGGCCTGCATCTGGGCATCGGTAACGCTGATCTGAGCGGCAAAATCGCTGGCAGGGATCAGCGCGTAATCCAGCTCGCGTGCCTGCTTCTCCAGCGCATAGCGCCGCTCCAACTCATAGGGCGCGACGAAAGCAGAATCCACAACACCGCTCTGGATCTGGCGAATCGCCAGATCCCCGCGCAACTCGCGCTCGAACTGCGGCTCGGTGCGGCCCTGCTGGCGCAACAACATTGCGTAACGATCGCGCGAGAACTTGCCATCGACCTGCAGTTCCGGAAATTCCGTGATCTGCCGCGCCAGCTCTTCGTCGCTGACGCGATAGCCGAACTCGTTGGCGCGCTGCGTCAACAGGTGCGTGCGCACGAACTCATCCAGCAGCGCCTGCTGCTGCTGCTTGACCAGTTCCGGCGGCAATTCGCCGCGCATCATCTGTTGCAACTGCGACTGGCGCTGCTGCCAGGCACGCTGCACGGTTTCCACGGGAATTTTCTCGCCATCCACCTTGGCGGCGAAGGTCGCGGTGGAAGACTCGAAATTGAGTCCCCAGAAAACGAATACCACGGCGATCGCACCGAGGAAAAACTTGGCGACCCAGCCGCTGGTCCCGTCGCGTATTGTTTGCAGCATTGGAGGATGGTGACTGGTGACTACTGACTAGTGACTGGTCAGAACCGACAACAGAATAAGGGATCCGGGAAACTCTGACTTGTGACCGGGCGCCCGCGATATGCCGACGCTGCTGCCTGACCAGTCACCAGCCGCTGTTGCGGCTTTTGTTCTGACCATTTGCTAGTCACTAGTCACTATGCGGTCAAGAGAAAATGGCGGAGCGGACGGGACTCGAACCCGCGACCCTCGGCGTGACAGGCCGATATTCTAACCAGCTGAACTACCGCTCCGCGCTGAAAAACCTTGATATGCCGCTGCCTCGAAAGGCGTGGTGGGTGCTGAGGGGATCGAACCCCCGACATTCGCCTTGTAAGGGCGACGCTCTACCAGCTGAGCTAAGCACCCTAAGTCTTGCCGCGGCTTGCCGACGAACGATGCGTCGGAATTCTCACCAGACAATCCTGCCCCAGACTCCTTGCAGCTGCTTCGCCGTGCGCTCTTCCCTTTTGGGGAGTCGCGCCGCGAAACCTCTCGTAACGATCCGGGTGCGTGCACCCGGCCTTACGAAGGCGCGCTAATTTACAGCATCCTTCAGGGCCTTGCCAGCTTTGAAGCCAGGTACTTTGCTGGCGGCGATTTCGATGGTCTCGCCGGTGCGTGGATTGCGACCGGCGCGTGCAGCGCGGGCCTTGACAACGAACGTTCCGAACCCGAGCAGCGCGACCGAATCGCCGGACTTCAGCGTCGCGGTGATGGAGTCGAACACTGCTTCTACGGCGCGCGTCGCGTCAGCTTTCTGCAGGCCCGTCTTGCCAGTCACAGCGTCGATCAGTTCGGCTTTGTTCATGTCGCTATCCTTCTTCTATCGGGTATCGGCACCTGCGTTGGCAGGCGGGGGCGCGTTATAGCAGCGTGCGGAAGAAATAATCAACCGCCACGAAGCGGATGGTGACGACGGCCTGATAAATGGTCCGCCGCAGCATCCCATTCACCAAGCCAGCGCTGGCCACCGGGTACTCGCTTGTCAGTGCGCGGGTACCTGCTTCGTCGAGCGCTTGGCTACGCGGCGCGTTCGGCCTTTGTCGTTCGCGCGCGACGGCTCTGGTGCCGTTGCGACGGGCGCTGGCATCTGTTTGAGTGCCACCTGCAACACCTCGTCGATCCACTTCACCGGTTTGATCTCGAGGCTGTCCTTGATGTTCTGCGGAATGTCAGCGAGATCCTTGGTGTTCTCATCCGGGATCAGCACCGTGCGAATTCCGCCGCGGTGCGCCGCCAGCAGCTTTTCCTTCAGTCCACCGATCGGCAGTACCTGGCCGCGCAAAGTAATCTCGCCCGTCATCGCGACGTCCGAACGCACCGGTATCTTGGTCAGTGCAGACACCAATGCAGTGCACATGCCGATACCGGCGCTCGGGCCGTCTTTCGGCGTCGCACCTTCCGGCACGTGGATATGCACGTCGGCCTTCTGGTAGAAGTCTGGATCGAGGCCAAGGAGGCTCGCACGGCTGCGCACAACCGTCATCGCCGCCTGTATCGATTCCTGCATCACTTCGCCGAGCTGCCCGGTGTGAGTCAGCTTGCCCTTACCAGCAACCACAGCGGCTTCGATCGTAAGCAGCTCCCCGCCGACTTCGGTCCAGGCGAGGCCAGTGACCTGACCGACGTAATCGCGCTCCTCCGCCATCCCGTAGCGGAAGCGGCGCACACCCAGCAACTTGTTGAGATTCTTCGGCGTGACGCTGACTGACTTGGTTTCCTTGCTGGTCAGCAACTGCTTCACTGCCTTGCGGCAGATCTTCGAGATTTCACGCTCCAGATTACGTACACCGGCTTCGCGCGTGTAGTAGCGGATGATGTCGAGCAGCGTCGGGTCGGTGACTTTCAGTTCGCTGTCCTTCAGTCCGTTCTGCTTCATCTGCTTGGGCAACAGATAGCGGCGCGCGATCGCACTCTTCTCGTCTTCGGTGTAACCCGGCAGCCGGATGACTTCCATACGATCGAGCAGCGGCGCGGGAATATTCAAGGTATTCGCGGTACACACGAACATGACCTGCGAAAGATCGAAATCCACTTCGAGATAATGATCGTTGAAAGTCGAGTTCTGCTCCGGATCCAGCACTTCGAGCAGCGCCGAAGAAGGATCGCCGCGGAAGTCCATGGCCATCTTGTCGACTTCATCGAGCAGGAACAGCGGATTGTGGACGCCGGTGCGAACCATGTTCTGAATGATCTTGCCGGGCATCGAGCCGATGTAGGTACGACGATGACCGCGAATCTCGGCCTCATCGCGTACGCCGCCGAGCGACATGCGAACGAACTTGCGATTGGTGGAACGCGCTATGGATTGCCCGAGCGAGGTCTTGCCAACGCCGGGAGGGCCGACCAAGCAGAGGATCGGACCGCGCAGGACTTTCACCCGCTGCTGGACCGCGAGATATTCGACGATACGTTCCTTGACCTTCTCCAGACCGTAGTGGTCCTCATCCAGCACTTTCTCCGCCAGCGGAATATCGTGATGGACTTTGGTCTTCTTCTTCCAGGGGCATTTCACCAGCCAGTCGACGTAGTTGCGCACCACGGTCGCTTCCGCCGACATCGGTGACATCAGCTTCAGCTTGTTCAGCTCCGCCATCGCCTTGTCGCGCGCTTCCTTCGGCATCCCCGCCTTTTGAATGCGCTGTTCAAGCTCGGCAAGCTCGTTCGGCGCGTCCTCGATTTCGCCCAGCTCCTTCTGGATCGCCTTCATCTGCTCATTGAGGTAGTACTCGCGCTGGCTCTTCTCCATCTGCTGCTTGACGCGTCCGCGGATGCGCTTTTCGATCTGCAGGACGTCCATCTCGCCTTCGATGAGCGCAAGGATGTGCTCCAGACGTTTGCGCACGTCCTGGATCTCGAGCACTTTTTGCTTGGCGTCGAGCTTCAGCGACATGTGCGCCGCGACCGTATCGGCGAGGCGGCCGGGCTGCTCGATGCCGGCAAGCGAAGTCAGGATCTCCGGCGGCACTTTGCGGTTGAGTTTTACGTACTGCTCGAACTGCGAAATCACCGAGCGGGACAGCACATCGATCTCACGCTCGTCGTACTGCTCAAGATCTTTGAGCGAAGTGATTTCGGCGGAGAAGTATTGATTGGCGATCAGCTTGTCGAGCTTGGCGCGTTCGACACCTTCCACCAGAACCTTGACGGTGCCGTCGGGTAGCTTCAACAACTGCAGAATGGTGGCAACCGTTCCGAGGCGATAAAGGTCCTGCGGACCCGGATCGTCTACATCGGCCTGTTTCTGCGCGACTAGCAGAATCTGCTTGCCGGCCCGCATCGCCTGGTCCAGCGCCAGGATCGACTTCTCGCGGCCGACGAACAGCGGCATGACCATGTGCGGGTACACGACCACATCGCGCAGCGGCAACACCGGCATCGCGGATGGCGTGGCAGTTGGTTCGATTTCGGGGGTGTCAGTGCTCACGCGCGATACCTGTTGGTTGGAAGCCGGCCCTGGGACCGGCGTAAATAACGAAGCTGTGGCGGATTTCCGGCAAACCTGCAGCGAGCTTTTAACGAAAATACCGGATCAAACGCGGCCCCGCCAGCGCAATGGCACGCAGATCGTCTCGGCTTGTTCGGATGCGGAGCACGTCACAGTGCAAATACAGGGTATGACTCATTGCACGTGCCGGCGCGCCGGTTGCCAGCAAAGCAAAAGGCGCCCGCAGGCGCCTTTTGCCGCACACCGCAAACTTCGCGGTCAGTGATGATCGCTACCCGTCGGGCGCCGTTCTTCCACGGCGGCAAGCCGACCTTCCTCAGGGGTGCCATAGAGAATGTAAGGCTTGCTGTCGCCCACGATCACGGCCTCGTCGACCAGCACCTTCTGCACATTACGCAGCGAGGGCAGCTCGTACATGGTCTCGAGCAGGGTGTTTTCGAGGATCGTACGCAGCCCGCGGGCACCGGTCTTGCGCTGCATTGCCTTCTTGGCGACAGCCTTGAGCGCATCCACGCGGAACTCCAGCTCCACCCCTTCCATGTCGAACAGCTTGCGGTACTGCTTGCTGAGCGCGTTCTTGGGCTCGAGCAGGATCGAAACCAGTGCCGCTTCATCCAGCTCATCCAGCGTCGCAACGACCGGCAGACGACCGACGAATTCCGGAATCAAGCCGAAACGGATCAGATCTTCCGGTTCGACATCGTGGAACACGTCGTTGCCGTGCGGCCGATCGCCCTGCGGACGGACATCGGCCATGAAGCCAATGCCGGTCTTCTGGGTGCGGTTCAGGATGATCTTTTCGAGTCCCGCGAATGCACCGCCGCAAATGAACAGAATATTGGTCGTGTCGACCTGCAGGAATTCCTGCTGCGGATGCTTGCGCCCGCCCTGAGGCGGTACCGAAGCGATAGTGCCTTCGATGAGCTTCAGCAGGGCCTGCTGAACGCCCTCGCCCGAGACGTCGCGCGTGATCGAAGGATTGTCCGACTTGCGGGAAATCTTGTCGATTTCATCGATGTAGACGATACCGGTCTGCGCCTTCTCGACGTCGTAATCGCACTTCTGCAGCAGCTTCTGGATGATGTTCTCGACGTCCTCACCCACGTAACCGGCTTCCGTCAGCGTGGTGGCGTCGGCAATCGTGAACGGGACATTGAGCAGTCGTGCCAGCGTCTCGGCCAGCAGCGTCTTGCCGCAGCCCGTCGGGCCGATCAGCAGGATGTTGCTCTTGGCGAGCTCGACTTCGTCCTTCGAGCGCTGTTCGGAAGTCTTCGTCTGCAGCCGCTTGTAGTGGTTGTAGACGGCGACCGAGAGGACCTTCTTGGCGCGCTGCTGCCCGATCACATACTCATCGAGAACTTTCTTGATCTCGTGCGGCCGCGGCAACTTGTCGCGCGTACGCTCGGCACGCTCTTCCAGTTCCTCGCGAATGATGTCGTTGCAAAGCTCTACGCACTCATCACAGACGAACACGGATGGGCCCGCAATGAGCTTGCGGACTTCGTGCTGGCTCTTTCCGCAGAAAGAGCAATACAGAAGTTTGCCGTCGTCGTGTTTACCGCGTGGATCGTCGGACATGCGTCACCTTGAAGGCCAAATCAGCGCAAATTTATCGCTCAACCCACTGG
Organism: Steroidobacteraceae bacterium; assembly: GCA_036498785.1. Classification (GTDB taxonomy): domain Bacteria; phylum Pseudomonadota; class Gammaproteobacteria; order Steroidobacterales; family Steroidobacteraceae; genus Steroidobacter. Next base: position 21,266 of record DASYEW010000028.1, read on the forward strand.
CGAGCAGTGCCCGAAGCGATGTCCGGGCTATATAGCACGCACCGCCATCGGGGCGCAAAGACCCCTGCCCCGGACGCGACCAAAATCGCTTTACCGGCAGGAATTTTCTTTGCATTGAATCACTTGGCATCGTTTCCTGGCATCACTTGGCAGCTATTGCAGCCACGTCGGCGCGGCGCTCCAGCACCCGGTCGATCAGCCCGTAGGCGGTCGCCGCCTCACCGCCCATGAAGTTGTCACGATCGGTATCCTGGCGGATCTTTTCAATGGTCTGGCCGGTATGTTTGGACAGAATACGGTTGAGACGGTCACGAGTTTCCAGCACTTCCCGGGCGTGGATATCGATGTCCGAAGCCTGGCCCTGAAAACCGGCCAGGGGCTGGTGGATCATCATCCGCGAGTGCGGCAGGCAATAGCGCTTGCCCTTGGTTCCACCGGCCAGTAGCAAGGCCCCCATGCTGGCCGCCTGGCCGATGCACATGGTGCTGACATCCGACTTGATGAACTGCATGGTGTCGTAGATCGACAGGCCGGCACTGACCGAACCGCCAGGGGAATTGATGTACAGCGCAATGTCCTTGTCTGGATTTTCAGACTCCAGGAACAGCAATTGCGCGACCACCAGGTTCGCCATGTGGTCTTCAACCTGACCAACGATGAAAATCACGCGCTCCTTGAGAAGCCGTGAATAGATGTCATAAGCGCGTTCGCCTCGAGCAGTCTGCTCGACAACCATTGGGACGAGGTTCATAGGCTGGAAGGTGCTCACACTGCGTGGATGGGCCATACGAATCGGGTAATGGGGACCGGGCGGTCAGTTTGCAACAAAGTCGGCGGCGATGCTCGCCGCCGACGTCGCAGTTATCTCTATACGGCTGTCGCCAGCCGGAGGCTATGCGCCGAAATTCATCAATTCTTTGAATGTCGCAGGCTTGTCGACAGTTTTGGCGCGCTCCAGCAACCACGCGACGACCTGGTCTTCCAGCACGCTCGCTTCCATCTGGCGGCGGATCTGGGGGTTGTTACGGTAGCTGTCCAGAGCCTGGCCGACATCCGGAAACTGCGCCGCCAACTCCTCGAAGCGCGTCTGCACCTGGCCGTGGTCGAGATTGATATTGGCGGTCTTGATGATTTCGTTGATCAGCAGGCTCAACGCCACGCGGCGCCTGGCGGGCTCGACGAACTGGTCGGGCGGCGGCAGCTGCGATACATCCTGGGCGCCCATGCGCCGGCCCGCATCGATCTGCAGCTCGCGCACCTGTGAGTCGACCAGCGATTTCGGCACTTCAACCGGATTCGCTGCCAGCAGCGCATCCATCATCTGCTTCTTCACGCGTGCGTTGATCGCCTCGGACAATTCGCGACGCATGTTCTCTTCGACTTCCTGGCGCAGGCGCTCGATGCCGCCCTCTTCCACTCCATAAGTCTTGCAGAACTCGGCATCGAGTTCGGGGAGCTTCTGCTCCTCGACGCTGTGCACCTTGAGCGCGAACTGCGCTTTCTTACCGGCCAACGCGGGCACGCCGTAGTTTTCCGGGAAAGTCACATCGATGGTCTTGCTTTCGCCGGCCTTCAATCCCTTCAGCCCGGCTTCGAAATCGGCAATCATGCGGCCTGCACCGAGCACGACCTGCATGTTCTCGCCTTTACCGCCTTCGAACGGCTGGCCGTCGATGCTGCCCTCGAAATCGATCGACACACGATCGGTATCGCGCGCTTCGCGTTCGACCGCATTGAACGTCGGCCGCTGCGAACGCAGGTTCTCGATCATCGCGTCGATGTCGGCGGTAGTTACCTCGGCGGCGGGCCGGCTGATCTCGATGGCCTCGATGCCCTTGAGCTCAATCTGCGGGAAGATCTCGAAGACCGCGCGGTACTTCAGATCGCCGCCCTGCTCCATGCTGATTGGCTCGATGCGCGGGCCGCCGGCCGGATTCAGGTTCTGCTGAGTCACTGCCTCCGCAAAGGTGGACTGCACTACATCGCCCAGCACTTCCTGGCGCACCTGCTGCCCGAACTGCTGGCGGATGATCTTCGGTGGCACCTTGCCCGGACGAAAGCCCTTCAGACGCACGGTGCGGCTCATCGACTTCAGACGCTCGTCGACCGCTTTTTCCACGCGTTCGGCGGGGACCTGGATTTCCATGCGACGCTCGAGCGCGCCAGTTGACTCTACCGAAACCTGCATTGCTCAAAACCTCTGTGAGGACTCATCACCGGATGCCACGGCGCCCAGGCCGTCGCCATGATGGCGGTCGATTGGTGCGAAAGGAGGGACTCGAACCCTCACGGGGTTACCCACTGGAACCTAAATCCAGCGCGTCTACCAGTTCCGCCACTTTCGCCTAATCGACGCCGCCAAAGCGACCTGCCCAGCGGGGGCGCGGAGTATACCCGAGGAAGGTTGGCGATTGAGGGGTTGGTGGCCCCCAAGGGTTGCAGTGCAAGGTGCAGCGCCTGTCACGGCCCTGCCACTCGCGTACAGGCCAGAAACACTTACACATAAACGCGTTTGTTAATGCCGCGTGCGCTGCAGAGGCGAACCTTAACGGGGGCAACTCGGGGAGATAACGCAGAAGAAGTGGTGGGCTGTATAGGGATCGAACCTATGACCAATTGATTAAGAGTCAACTGCTCTACCAGCTGAGCTAACAGCCCACGGAAACCTTCTTCCGGGACATAAGGCCAGAGAATTCCTGCCTTCGTCCCGAGCGCCCGGGCCTTGCGGCCTGCGACGCGCACAACCGTAGCGGCCGAGGCCGTTGCGGTTGTTCCTTTAGATGGGGTGGACGATGGGACTCGAACCCACGACGGCCGGAATCACAATCCGGGGCTCTACCAACTGAGCTACGTCCACCATCGTCCAAACCTGAAATCGCTTCTGGCGATTTCTCTCGTCCTGCCAACCCGGCAGGAACTACGCCTTGCCTTCCATGGCCGGCGCCCCTGTGGGGCCAACCTGACGGTTGTTCAAAAGTTGCTCCGGCAACTCTTGTCGAACCTGCGATACCGACTGCGTCGGCATATCGCTGTCTCTCGTCCTGCCTTGTCGCGCCAGTGGCGCGCCCGGCAGGACTCGAACCTGCGACCCTCGGCTTAGAAGGCCGATGCTCTATCCAGCTGAGCTACGGGCGCATTGTCCGTCGTCGCTTCCAATCCCATTGCTGCTTGAAATGGTCGGGGCAGAGGGATTCGAACCCCCGACCCTCTGCTCCCAAAGCAGATGCGCTACCAGACTGCGCTATGCCCCGCCAGCATCAAGCATCAAACCGCTGCGTGTGAGACCCGACCCCGCACGGGACGGCGAATGATACGTAAGGGGTCCCGGAGCGTCAATTTAGAAAAGGCCGAAGCGACAGATAATTTCAGTAATCGTTGAAACGGGTCTTCGTTCCCATCCTTCGTTCCCAATCAGGCACGACGCCAACCGGCACTACCGTCAGGCCTGTCTTCGAGAATCACACCCGCACCCGCCAACTCCGCACGGATCTCATCCGAGCGTTTGAAGTTTTTGGTGCGGCGCGCTTGCGCACGCTCCTCAATCAGCCTGTCGATGGCTTCGTCCGAATAACCGCCTTGAGCCTCGAGAGTCGCCGTCGCCGGTTGCTCACCCAAATGGAGTGCCCCATTTTTTGGCGTGACGGTCTTCCCCTTCCGCAAAAACTCCGCGGGTGGCGATTGCAGCACGCCAAGCACAGCTCCGAGCTGTCGCAACTCGGCTGCCAAAGCATTCGCGCGCTGCGGCTCACCGCCGCTCTTAGCGCGATTGATCTCCGTCGCCAGTGACAGCATTGCCGCCAGGGCATCCGGCGTATTGAAGTCATCGTTCATCGCCGCGCGGAATCGGCTCGTTGCCCCGGTCGGCTCATATTCTTTCGCGGGCTCGACATTGCTCAAGGCTGTATAGAGTCCGCGCAGGGTCGCATCGGCCTGGTCGATCTGCACCAGCGAATAGTTGATCGGACCGCGATAGTGACTGGAGATCAGGAAGAAGCGCAGCACTTCCGGATCGCGCAGATGCCCCGAGTCGAGCACATCGCGGATGCGGAAGAAATTACCGAGCGACTTCGCCATCTTTTCGTTGTCGACGTTGACGAAGCCGTTGTGCATCCAGTACTTCGCAAACTTGTCGTCGGTCGCGGCGCACGACTGGGCGATCTCGTTCTCGTGATGCGGGAATTTCAGATCGAGTCCGCCGCCGTGAATGTCGAAACGCGGGCCAAGAATATCCAGGCACATCGCGGAGCACTCTATGTGCCAGCCGGGCCGCCCCTTGCCCCAAGGAGACTCCCACGCCGGCTCGCCCGGTTTGGCCTGCTTCCACAGTACGAAGTCGAGTGGATCGCGCTTTGCTTCATCGACAGCGACGCGTGCTCCGGCACGCAGGTCGGCAAGATGCCGGCCGGATAGTTTTCCGTAGTCCTCGAACTTCGCGACCGAATACATGACATCGCCGTCGCTGGCGACATAGGCGTATCCCTTCTCGATGAGCTCGCCGGTCAGCGTAACCATGCTGGCCATGTGCGCGGTCGCTTTGGGCTCGTGATCGGGTCGCAGGATATTCAGCCGGTCGTAGTCCTCATGCATCGCCTGGATGAAACGTTCCGTCAGCGCCTGCACGCTCTCGTTGTTCTCGGCGGCGCGCTTGATGATCTTGTCATCGATATCGGTGATGTTGCGGACAAACGTGACCTTGTAACCGAGGTACGTGAGGTAGCGGCGCACGACATCGAAAGCGAGCTTGGAGCGCGCATGACCGATGTGCGGGAAGTCATAGACCGTGTCGCCGCACACGTACATGCGCACGACGCCGGGCTGCAGCGGCTCGAAAACCTCTTTGCGACCCGTAAGCGAGTTGAATATCTGCAGTTCGGACATGTTGTCGGGCCAGTCTTATTCGGCGAGCTGCCGCGCAGCCTCCAGGCGCGCCTGCACGACATCGCCTGGAATCAGCTCGAACAAAGGCGCAAGTTCGGGGCCGTGAGTTACACCTGTCAAGGCTGCCCGCAGCGGCATGTATAGCGCCGGACCTTTGCTGCCCGTGAGCTGTCCGATCTCGCGCGCAGCCTGCTTGAACTGCGTTCCCAGCCTGCCAAAAACCTCACCGGCGGTAACGAAGAATGCGGCTCCGGCCTCGCGAATGGCGGCGGTAGCCTGGGGCGTCAGGGTGGGCAGCCTGCCGAACAGCACTTCGACCCAAGGTCTCACCTCGGAAGGAAATTCGATGTTATGACGAATGGCAGTCAGAAATGCCGCTCGTTGGCTCGCATCCAGACCCGCCGGTATCTCATCCACGATCCAGGCGGCAAACTGTTCGGCGGAAAGATGCGCGACAGCTTCCTTCTGCCAATGATGCAACTGTGCGTCGTCGAATTTGGCGGCGGCGCGACCCAGCCGCGTCAGATCGAAATCGGCACGCATCGCCGCATCGTCCATCCAACCGTCGGTGACGCTGCTGTGGCCCAGCCGGACCAGATGATTGCGCACTGCGCCCGGCAGATACCCGCGCTTGCGTAAATCGCGCAGGCTCATCGCCCCGTGTCGCTTCGACAGCGGTGTGCCATCCATTCCGAGCAACAAAGCGACATGCCCGTAACGCGGCACGGGAAGATTCAACGCCTGCAGGATGAGCAGCTGGCGCGGCGTGTTGGTCAGGTGATCGTCGCCACGCAGGACCAGGGTCACGCCCATCAACGCGTCGTCGATGGCATTGGAGAAGAAAAAAGCGGTGCTGCCATCGGCACGTCGAATGATGAAGTCACCGATATCGTCCGTGGAGAACCGCTGCTCGCCGTGCACGACGTCGTTGAACGTCACGACCGCGCCGCGCGGTACGCGAAAACGCAGCGCTGCGGCCTGACCACGAACCAGTCGCTCAGCGCGCTGCGCTTCATTCAAATCGCAGCAAGTACCTGCATAGCGCGGCGGCTTCCCCGCCGCCAACTGCTGGCGCCGCGAGATATTGAGCTCTGCCGGCGTGCAGAAGCACGGATAGGTGAGGCCCGCGGCATCCAGCTTGACCAGCCACTCCTCATAGATCGCGCGGCGCTGCTGCTGACGATAGGCTGCGTGGGGCCCTCCCACATCGGGACCTTCGTCCCATTCCAGACCCAGCCAGCGCAGATCCTCGAACAGTTCGCTCATGAAATTGTCCGAGCTGCGAGCCTCGTCCGTATCTTCGACACGCAAGATGAATTTGCCGCCGGTTTGGCGCGCGGCAAGGTAGTTCAGCAACGCCGTACGGGCATTTCCAAGATGCAAATGCCCCGTCGGACTGGGTGCAAAACGTGTGACAAGCGGCATCGACGACATGGTTTGAGGATGAATGAGCCAGCGGCGGCCAACCGTGGCCACGCAACGCTCGCATTCTATACACCTGAACCGTCATCGTCTCACTGGCGGTACCACCGGGTAGCCGGAACGGGCCCAGCAGAGGCTCAGACAACATCCTTGGAGGATCTCTACAGAAGGCCTAAGGAGAAGGTCCTGAGGGAGACCGGCGTCGCAGTCACGACCCGGGCCGATGAGGGGCGGCCCGCCACGCGGCGCGAGCAACCCCCGGTCGAGCAACCCGGGTTGGGTCCTTAACAGTCGTCCCGATAACTGCTGCTAAGATGAACTCCTCCGCTCCCACCCGAACAGGCTTCGCTTCTCATGCAATCCGCCCCCCGCTTCCTGCTGAGCGCAATTCTGCTGTTCTGCTGTGCCCTGCTCACCACTCGCGCGGATGAAGTGCAATTGCCTCGTGTCCGGGTACAAACCAACCTGGGCAGCTTCGTCATCGAGCTTGACCCCGCGCGGGCGCCGCTGACCGTGGCCAACTTCCTGCAGTACGTGCGGGATGGTCATTACAACGGCACGATCTTCCACCGAGTGGTGAATAACTTCATTGCGCAGGGCGGCGGCTACGACGAAAAACAGGTCGAGCGGCCGACGCGGCCGAATGTTCCGAATGAATCGGGCAACGGCCTATCCAATCGTCGCGGCACTGTCGGCCTGGCGCGTACCGCTGAGCCCCACAGCGGCAATGCCCAGTTCTACGTGAATCTCAACGACAACGCGGCCCTCGATCCGCAACCCAGCCGCTGGGGCTACACCGTGTTCGGCCGGGTCGTGGAAGGCATGAATGTGATGGACGATATCGGCGCGGTGGCGACCGGTTCGGTAGGTGTTTTCGAGAAAGACACGCCACTGACACCGGTGGTGATCCAGAAGGTCGAGGAACTGAAGTGACTCGCAATCGGCCGCGCCGATTCTCACCCGGCGGTCGCCTATGGCCTGTACCGGCCGCCTGAACCGTGTCGACGCTATTCATTTCCGATCTGCACCTGGACGCAACGCGGCCCGACATCACCAGCCAGTTTCTGGAGTTTCTGCTGAAGGAAGCGGCGCAAGCGCAGGCGCTCTACATTCTCGGCGATCTGTTCGAAGCGTGGATCGGCGATGACGATCCGGATGCCGACAAGCAGCGCGTGATTCGCGCCCTCCACCATCTCACCTCCGGCGGAGTCGCTTGTTACGTGATGCACGGCAATCGCGACTTCCTTCTCGGCAGCCGCTTCTGCCGCGAGACCGGCACGAAGCTACTGGCCGATGGCACTGTCATCGATCTATATGGACGTCCCGTTCTGCTATTGCACGGTGACACCTTGTGCACCGACGACCACGCATATCAACGCCTGCGGCGTACGGTGCGCAATCCTGTCGTTAAACTGATTCTGCGCAACCTGAGTTTGCGACAGCGTCAACGTCTCGCCGAGCGAATGCGAGCCGGCAGCAAAGCGCACATCGACGCGATGGACAAAGCAGCCCCCGACATCATGGACGTCAATGCGCAGGCCGTGGTGCGCACTTTCGAGCAGCACCACGTCGACTGCATGATTCACGGCCACACCCATCGACCGGCCATTCATCAGGTCAATGTAGCCGGGCATCCGGCGACGCGCATCGTGCTTGGGGATTGGTACGACCAGGGCAGCGTGCTGCGCTGGGACGAGAACGGCTACGAGTTGTCAGAGCTGCGGCGGGTGGGATGAAGTGGTGGGAGTGATGCAGGTGATGCAGGTGATGCAGGTGATGCAGGGTCAGCATGCCTCCATCACTTCCATCACTTCCACCATTTTCATCACCTACCTCACTCCGGCCGCCCCGAGTGAAATCTGAACTTCTCATCCACCGACGTCACCAGTTCCGCCTCGACTTCGGCGATCTGCCGTAACCGTCCCTGCCAATCTGTTTGCGATGCCCGTTGCTCGGCCAGGCGCAGATAGAGCAGATGATGGCGCGCCTCGGATTGCGCAAGGCCGGCGTAGAACCGCCCCATCGCCGGAGCCAAGCGCGGCGCAAGGCCAATAAATCGCTCGCATGAACGCGCTTCGATCAACGCGCCGCAGAGCATGAAGTCGATCAGTCGCTCCGGCTCGCGGGTGCGTATCGTACGGCGCAAACCTTCGGCGTAGCGTGATGGCGAGAGCCGCATGAAGGGGACCTGCAACTCACGCATCAGCTTTTGCACCTGCTCGAAGTGCCGCAATTCCTCGCGCGCGAGGCGCGACAGCCGATCGGTCAGTTGGCCGTCCTCCGCATACGCGAAAATCAGACTGAGTGCGGTAGACGCCGCCTTCTTCTCGCAGTTCGCATGGTCTACCAGCAGCTCTTTCCAACGCTCGCAGGCAACGTCGAACCAGCGCGCGGGAGTGGGCGCCAGCAGCACGGCGGAATGGTCGGGTAAGTGGGCGACTACGGCATTCATCGGAAAACCAAAAATATCAGGCCTTGAAGCCCAACTCCACGATCGCCTTCAGCAGTTCGCCGGCGGAAGCAAATCGGTCTTCGGGCTGCTTGGCGAGCAGGCGGTCCAGCAACGACTGATAGATCTGCAACTCGCCCTCCAGCGTCGGCAGGGGCGCGTTGCCGTGCTTGTAGATCACGGCCATTGGCGTCGCGGCCAGGAACGGCTTCTTGCCGGTCAGCATCTCGTGAAATATGACGCCGAGACTGTAAAGATCGCTGCGTGCATCCAGATCCTGACCGTGCCCCTGTTCGGGACTCATGTAGTACGGCGTACCGAAGATCTCGCCGGTGCCGGTAATTTCGATCTTGACGCCTGACTGCTTGGCCAGCCCGAAATCGATGATGGCCACCGAACCGTCGGCGCGCAGCATGATATTGCCCGGCTTGAGATCGCGATGCAGGACACCCACTGCGTGCACGACCTCCAGCGCGCCAGCCATCTGCGCGAGGTGCCTGAGTGCCTGGACCGGCGTCAGTGCCTTCGCAATATGTGCACGCAGATCGCCAAGCGCGAAATACTCCATTGCGATGTACGCATGATCGTCCGCGACCCCCAGGTCGTAGATTCTTACCACGTTCGGATGGCGAATCTTCGAGATCAGTTCGTACTCCTGCAGGAAGCGCGCGAACTGCAGTTGTTGCGCCTCGCCGGAATCCGACGCATCGCGCAGCACCTTGAGGACCACCATCTCCCCTGCCCGTTCGCTTTCTGCCAGATAGACCATCGAGCTGCCACCCACGGCAAGCTCGCGCGCGAAACGATGACCGAGAATGGTCACCGCGCCGAATTGCGATTTCTTGTCTGCCTGTGCCCCGGTGCGCAACAACGCGAGTTCCTGCCGGCGTCGCTGCACGGCATCGCGCAAAACTGACGCAAGCCGACGGTGGTCAATGCGCTCACGCGCCAGGCAATCCACGGCGCCACGCTGTACGACCCGCTCGGCAAGTGCCGCGTCATCGCCCGGCGCCAGGTACAAAATCGGCGGAAAGCCTGTTTTGTGCATCAGATTTTCAAGCCAGTCGACACCACGACCGCGCTCCACGCGATCGTCCAGCAATACTGCGTCGTAACCGACGGCAGTGAATGCGGAGTGCAGGCGACCGGACACCAGCGGCGCATGCACGCGGCATTCGGCTTGCGGCCAGACGATGGTGATGTGGTGTTCGAGGGCGCGCCCAAGCTCGGTGTGATCGGTGATGATCATCACTCGCGGAGCGATGGACGCATTGGTGGCCAACGACGGCCGGTTTGCCGTCGTTGGGGGTTGGGGTGTCATGGCGGTAGAACCACAGCCGCCGATAACGATCAGACGGCGCGGATCGCCTTCACCGAGCGCCGATGGCTCTGGCGGCGACGCTCCTTCGCCTGGTCGGAGCGCTCCTCTTCCAGTCGCGCCAAGTAGGCCGGCGTGATATCGCCAGTGACGTATTCACCCGAGAAGCACGAAGTATCGAAGCTGTGAATCTGCGAATCGTGATGCTGGCAGGCGCGAATCAGGTCTTCGATGTCCTGGTAGATCAACCGGTCGGCACCGATCAACCGCGCCACTTCTTCCTCGGTACGGTCCGCCGCAACCAGTTCGGACTTCGCCGGCATATCGATGCCGTAGACGTTCGGGAAACGCACCGGGGGCGCTGCCGAAGCGAAATACACGCGGCGAGCGCCGGCTTCGCGGGCGAGATCGATGATCTGTGCGGAAGTCGTGCCGCGCACGATGGAGTCGTCGATCAGCAGCACGTTCTTGCCGCGGAACTCCAGGTCGATGACGTTGAGCTTGGAACGCACCGATTTAGCACGCTGTTCATGACCGGGCATGATGAACGTGCGACCGATGTAGCGGTTCTTCACGAACCCTTCGCGGTACTTGATTCCCAGCAGCTGCGCCACTTGCACCGCCGCGGTACGGCTGGTATCGGGAATGGGAATCACGACATCGATATCGTGGTCCGGCCAGATGCGGCGAATCTTCTCCGCCAGCAGGTCGCCCATGCGCAGACGCGCCTTGTGCACGGAGATGTTGTCGATGATCGAATCGGGACGCGCGAAATAAACGTATTCGAAAATGCACGGCGTATTGCTGGCGGCCGGTACGCATTGCTGCGAGTGAAAGCGCCCCTGCTCGTCGATGAAGACCGCCTCACCGGCGCCGACATCGCGCACCAACGTAAAGCCAAGCATGTCGAGCGCCACGCTCTCGGATGCCAGCATGTACTCCGAGCCTTGCACCGATTCGCGGCGACCGATCACCAGAGGCCGGATGCCGTGCGGATCGCGAAAACCCACCAAACCGTGGCCGACGATCATCGCCACCACCGAGAAGCCGCCGCGGCAGCGCCGGTAGACGCTGGTCAACGCGGAAAAGATGTCCTGGGCCGAAGCCCGTGGCGTACGCGTGCGTGAAAGCTCGCTCGCCAGTACGTTCAGCAGCACTTCGGAATCGGAGCTGGTATTCAGGTGGCGCAGGTCCTCGCGAATCAGGACTTCGGCGAGTTCCGCGGCATTGGTGAGATTGCCGTTGTGGCCGAGGCAAATGCCGTACGGCGAATTGACGAAAAAGGGCTGCGCTTCGGAGGAAGTGTCGCAACCGGCGGTGGGGTAGCGAACGTGGCCGATACCGATGTTGCCTTTGAGCGCCAGCATGTGCCGGTGCTGGAAAACATCCCGCACCAGGCCGGTCTGCTTGCGCAGGAACAGCTCGCCCTCATGACACGTCATGATGCCCGCCGCGTCCTGGCCGCGATGCTGCAACACGGTCAGCGCGTCATAGATCTGCTGATTGACGGGCGTGTGGCCCACGATACCGACGAGTCCGCACATTTCTTCAGGTCCTCAGCACAGTCGCCGGCACATATTCATGGGACGACTGCGCCTGTTTTTCAAGGAGCTTCATGCCCGTTTCGGCAAAAGCCTGGATCCAGGTCGCGCACTCGCTGGCGTAGGGCAGCAGCGTGGACTTTTTCCACCACTTCACCTGATCGAGCTGTGCGAACTGCGCCAGCAGCACGAATGCACAGATCACTACTCCGCCACGCACTGCGCCGAAGAACATGCCAAGCAGGCGGTCGACCGAGAGACTAAGTCCGGAGTGCCGCAGCAGATAGCCGAGCAAGCCTGCAATCATCCAACCGACGATGACCGCCGCCATGACGATGAGCGTGCGGGCGGCCCAGGTGCGTACCGGCGGCTGGCCGAGCATTCCACCCAGCAACGGCTCCAGCAACGGCGCATATCGCCAGGCGAGCCACAGGCCGCATAACCATGCAAGCAGCGCGATCGACTCGCGCACGAATCCCCGATACAGACCCAGCAGCATCGAGAAGACGAGCACACCCAGAATCAGGTAGTCAGCACCATTCATAGACGCGACGGTTCCGTGCAAGGCGGTATTCGAGAACAGCTTGGTGGCCCCAGTGCGAATCCAAACGTCCGCATCGAAACGAAACCATCGCGATCCGGATTTCCATGAGGGCGTGAAACGACCCCGCGAATTCTACCAGCCGGTGTCCGGCAGTTACCAATTGCTCACAGCATTTCTTCGGGAATGTCGGTTGCGGCACGCCGACCGCGACCGTACCCGCCATGGCGGCTCAGTTAATTCCCTAACAGCCGTCGCGGATTCGTCGCTATGCCGACAGCAACTCTAGGGCGGTGGGACGATTGCGGCGCCAGGCGCCAGACTTTTGACTTTCTGCAACGCTGCCGCGGCGGCTTCCCGATCGGGCAGCGGACCGACGCGCACTCGATAAAGCGTGGCATTACCGGATTTGACAGGCATTACAAACGCCTCGTGGCCTTTGGCGCGCAGATCTTTCACCAGATGTTGAGCCGTTGCCTGGCTTGCAAAACTCCCCAGCTGAACCGCCCAGCCACCCGGATGACCACCCGGTGCTGGCGCGCTGGTCGGAGCAACGCTGGCAGCAGGTGCCCGCTGTACCGGCGCGGCAGTGGGTGCCTCTGCTTTGGGTGCAGCTACTTTGGGCGCCGCTTCCTTGGGTGTGCTCTTCGGCGAGCTTTGAGGAACCGGCTCCTTGACCGCAGGGGAGCTATTAACACCGGTCGCGGCGGCGCGCGATGGGGCCGTATCGGCGGCAACAGCGTCAGGCTGGGGAGTTTCCTGCGCCACCGCGGTCGAAGACTGGACATCGGCAGCAGCTGGCGGAAGTGCCGACGATTCGGCAGGCGGCGCGCGCTCATCCACCGCGTTGGCGGATTCTGCTGCCGCCTGGGTTCCCGGCGTTTTGCTCAAATCGATGGTGTACGTCTTGAGCGGCGCCTGGCCATCCACTTGCGTTGGCTGATCGCTGCCCTGATGACGCGGACCGGACAACATTTCCGGAATCAGGATCACCGCGGCTGCTACCAGCACAGCGGCACCGATGAGTCGTTCTTTTACGTGACGTTCCACGGCGGAAGTATAGAGGCTGAAAGCGATGAGCTACCAGCAATGAAGGAAAGTGCCGAGACGGAGCAGCATCCCGCTACGCGTCAATGACCTGGGAGCGGCCTGGGAGCGGCTGCTTCTCTTTCAACCACTGCATTGCGGGCCCCACGGTCAGAAACGAACCGAACACCACGACACGGTCGCCGGTACTTGCCCGGTCATTCGCGATTTCACATGCCTGCGCGATGTCCGCGCCGGTTGCCACGACGGTAACTCCCTGGCTTCGCAGCCGCTGCACCAGCTGATCAACATCGACCGCGCGAGCGCTGACGAGACCTGCAACCACCCACTCATCGAAACTGCCCCGCAGCTCGGCAACGATCGCCTCGATATCCTTGTCGCCGAGGATGCCGCAAACCGCAATCGTCCGGCCGGCACTGCTGCGCGCCGCCAGTTGCCCGGCCAACGCCTTGGCGGCGGCAGGATTGTGGGCAACATCGAGAATCCACTCGGCGCGGGCGCGTACGACCTGGAAGCGGCCAGGCAAACTGACATGCTGGAGCCCGCGTGCAACTGCGTCGTGCCCGACCGGCAGGCGATCTGACAGACTCTCCAGCACCGCCAGTACCGCAGCGGCGTTGTCGAACTGCCGCGCGCCGACGAGTGCCGGAAAAGGCAGGTTTTCCCGCCGACTGGCCCGGCCTTGCCACGACCAATCTGTGTCATGGCGGGTGTAATCGAAATCTTCGCCCAGTCGCGACAGCCGCGCGCCGACCGCAGCGGCCACATCGGCGATGGATCGTGGCATCTCCCGGGAGCCGAAAATCGCCGGGCGACCGGCACGGAAGATCCCCGCTTTCTCGCGGCCAATCAGCTCGACGTCATGGCCGAGCCAATCGCAGTGATCCAGCGCAATGGAGGCCACCAGCGCGGCGTCCGCATCGATCGCATTTGCCGCGTCGAGTCGGCCACCCAACCCGACCTCCAGCACGATTGCGTCAAGGCCTGCGGTCTCGAACACCAGCAAAGCAGCCAGGGCATTGAACTCGAAGAAAGTCAGCGTGTCGGTGCCGCGCGCCGCATCGATGCGTTCGAATGCGGCCAGCAACGATGCGTCCGACACTTCACGATCGGCAATGACGATGCGCTCGTTGTAGCGCAGCAAGTGCGGAGAGGTGAACGTACCGACACGATAGCCCGCTTCGGTCAGCATGCGATTGAGCAACGCTACGCAGGAACCTTTGCCGTTAGTGCCGCCGACCGTGACGATGGGGCAAGCCGGGCGTTGCCACTGCAGTCTTTCAAGCGTGCGGCGCAGACGCTCGAGCCCCAGATCGATTGCAACGGGGTGCAGGGTTTCCTGCCAGCAGAGCCACTCAGAGAGGTGGGTGAAACGCATGTGGAGTCGGCAACCAGGTGACGCGTGACGAGCAAGAGGGGCCAGATAGTCATTCACCGTGCCGTTCAACGAGAGGCAGTCACCGCTCTTGCCCGTCACTCGTCACCCGTCACCCGTCACCCGACTTAGGCCACCGGTGCTGCCTGGTTCATGAACATGCTCAGCAAGCCCGCGATGCGATCACGCATATCGCGGCGATCCACGATCATGTCTAGCGCACCGTGATCGAGCAGAAACTCGCTGCGCTGGAAGCCTTCCGGCAGCGTCTCGCGAACGGTTTGCTGGATGACGCGCTGACCGGCGAAACCGATCAAGGCCTTGGGTTCGCCGATATTGACGTCGCCGAGCATGGCCAGGCTGGCCGACACACCGCCGGTGGTCGGATCGGTCATGACCGAAATATACGGCAGGCGAGCTTGGGCCAGACGCGACAACGCCGCACTGGTCTTCGCCATCTGCAGCAACGACAGCAGGGCTTCCTGCATGCGCGCTCCGCCACTGGCGGAAAAGCAGACCAGCGCCTTGCGATGCTCCAGGCAATGCTCGGCGGCGCGTACGAAACGCTCACCGACGACCGAGCCCATCGAGCCGGCCATGAATTCGAATTCGAAAGCGCATGCCACGACCGGAATGCCATGCAGCGTGCCGCTCATGACGATGAGAGCATCCTTCTCGTCGGTGCTTTTCTGGGCCTGCAACAGGCGATCGCGATACTTCTTGCTGTCGCGAAACTTCAGCGGATCTTCCGGTTCGATGCCACTCGCCAGCTCGGTGGTCGATTGCGGGTCGAGAAAGTGTTCGAGCCGTTCGCGCGCGCCGACGCGCATGTGATGACCGCATTTGGGGCACACATGCAGGTTGCGCTCCAGCTCGGCGCGATACAGCACCGCGTCGCAGGCGGCACACTTCATCCACAGCCCTTCGGGCACCGAGCGCGTCCGGCGTTCGGTCTTGATCCGCGAAGGAATGATTTTTTCGAACCAGGTCATACAGTTCCTCTGGACATCCGGCAGGCGGCGCTGAGTCTATTGCACTCCAGCGGCCGACGGAAATGATTGCTGGCCGGCGCCGGCCAGCACAGTAAGGCGGGTCGCCTATGAATGGCTGTCGAGTGGCCGGTTTTCAACGTGCCGGCTTGCCAGTGACGTACCGGCGCCCGGAACCGGCGGCAGAACTCAAGTGGATCGACCGCAGCCTGCGCTTCGCGGCGTCAACCGACGACCGTCCAGCCGTCCGTGGTCGCTTCGCTCGGCAACTGCAGTTCAGCCGGGTACTCGACGCCGGCAAGATACAAGCCCTGGGGCGCGGACGTGACGCCGCCCCGCCTGCGGTCGCGGAAATCCAGCACTTCTCTGACCCACTGCGGCGGTCGCTCGCCGAGTCCCACGCTGATCAACACGCCGGCGATGTTGCGGACCATGTGCTGCAAAAAAGCATTGGCGGTCACGGCCATCACCACCATCTGGTCGCGCCGCTCCACTTCGATGGTGTAGAGCTGTCGTACCGGCGAGCGTGCCTGGCATTCGGCAGCGCGGAACGAGGAGAAATCGTGTTCACCGACCAGCTGCTGGGCAGCACGGTGCATGACCTCATGATCCAGCGCCTCACGCACCCAGCAGACACGGTTGAACGCCAGTGCCGGCCGCGGCGCCCGATTGAGGATGCAATATCGGTAGCTGCGGGTAAACGCGCTGAAGCGAGCGTGAAATGTATCGGGCACTTCGCGTACCCACAGCACGCTTACGGAACTGGGCAGATTGGTATTCGCGCCCAATGCCCAGTTGCGCTCGGAGCGAACCGCCGTGGTATCGAAGTGGACCACCTGCATCGACGCGTGCACTCCCGCATCGGTACGCCCCGCTGCCGTTACTTCGACAGGATGATCGGCAACGATGCTGAGTGCTGCCTCGACTGCAGACTGCACACCCCGCGCGTCCGTTTGAGCCTGCCAGCCGCGAAATTCGCTGCCGTCGTATTCGATACCGAGTGCAATGCGGGGCATGGGAACGGGAAAAAGATAGCTAACGGGTGACCGGAATTAAGTCGGAGACTGGATGGTACGGGACGCCGTCGCCAACGACTCGCCCCGATTGGCTCAATGACGGTGACGTGGCCTCGATGCGGCTGGCCTCAGTGCGATTGGCCGCGACGTTGTCGGTCAGGCAACGGACCAATGATCGGCCGCTGCCGAGCGGTCATTGGTCCGCAGGCGCGTCCTTACCTGATCGAGTCGAGCAGTCGCTGCGCTTCCTGCTTCTGATTGGCCGAACCTTCCGCCAGCACTTCTTCGAGGATGCTGCGAGCGCCGTCCGGATCGCCCATGTCCATGTAGGCGCGTGCCAGATCGAGCTTGGTGCCCACTTCACTCATGGTCACCGGTTCGAGCTCGGAAAGCTCCATCTCGGTGGTGATGACCTGCTTGTTGGTCGGCGCATGGTCATCGCTCGACAGCGCATCGCCCACGTCGAGATCGATTCTCGCGAACTCACTGGTGCGGTCCGCAAACACATCGTCCGAGAAGCGTTCCACTTCAGCTTCGGGTTTGCGGTCGTAACGAACCGTTTGCGCAGTACCCGCAGCGGTGCCACCGAAATTGTCCAGATCGACATCCAGATCGGCATGCGAATCGATGTCGGCATGCTGCGGACGCCGCATCGACGCGGTCGAATCCACATCCGGACGCGGCTGCTCCACGGTGTCGCCGCCACCCAGGTCCACCTGGTCGATGTAGATGGTGCCCGTGCTTTCGATGTCGAACTTCTCTACCCGCGGCGCTTCCAGCGTGCGATCGAAGCTGCTGAGCGATGGCGCGAGCTGCGTCATTTCGTCGTCGCGGATACTGCGCGAACCCATGGTTGCGCCAATCGTCGCATCGACGTCCTTCTCCAGCGACGCCGTTTCCTCCAGCGCACCGGTGGATTCGAGAGCGTCGACATCGAGCCCCAGGTCATCGAGCGACAGCTCGGCGGTCTGGTCGGCCGCGTTGCGGGCGAACGCCGCCTTGTCGACCTTGTCGCGAATCGTCTGGCTGGTCCGGTCGACCCCACCACGCTCGGACCCGTTGCGGTCGGACAGCGAACGCTCCAGCGCCGGTGATTCGATCGTCGGTGTTTCCTGGGTACGGGCCAGCGGATCCATCTCGCGCGTGGGCTCTTCTTCGATCTCGTCCGCGGGTTCATCGAGCAGGAAGTCCAGGTCGGACTCCGGGGCCGCAGCCACCTTGCGCTCGCCGCTGCCGAACTCCAGGTCCAGCCCACCGGATTGACCGGATTCGGGCTCAGCGAACAGATCCACGTCGACGCGGTTCTCCCCGCCTTCGAGGTTCACGTCGACGAGATCGACGTGCGCTGCGCCCGCCTCGCCCTTGAACATCGAGTCCTCGGGGGCGATCTGCTTGCCCATGATCAGGACCTTGTCCCATTCGCCCGCCGTACCCTGATCGCGCGAACCGTGCAGCTCGCGGGCGGTATCCAGGAACAGCTCGCGGTTGCCCCAGACGAAGTAGATCTCCAGCAACTTGAGTTTCAGGTCGCGGCGCTGCGGCTCGCGGTCGATGGCGATCTTTACCAGGTCCGCCGCCTGGTCATACAGGCCATAGGCCATGTGGAAATCCGCTTCCGCCAGCGCATCCTGCTGGTCGAAACGAACTGCCGATTCACTGCTGAGGGTGTCTTCGGTGACCCGCGGCTCAACTTCGGCGGGCGGCGCTACCGGGCGGGTCTTCGGCGCTTCGGAACGACGAGCGGTTGGCTGCGCCGGTTCATCGTCCATGTCGAACGACATCGCGGGCTCTTCGTCCTCGCCTTCTACCGTGAACGTCTCACGGTCGCGTCCCTTGCTGACCGTCGCCGTCGCATGCTCGGCACGCGGCTCGAAGGACATGGGCGGGAAAGAGTCGAGCGACGTAGCGTCAGCTTCTTCGCGGCGACGGCGCAGGAATGCGAGCAGCAACCCAACGACGAGCAGCAGCCCGGCGGCGACTGGTACCCACCAGAAATCGCCAATGCGCTCCATGAACGAGGGACCTGCCGGCGCTTCAACTTGATTGGCAGGTTTGGGCGCCGGCTTCGGTGGCGGCGCAGGCTGTTCGGCAACCGGCGCAGGTGCAGTCTGCTCAGGCGCAGGCTGCGGCTGCGGTTCAGCAGCGGGTGTTGGCGGTTGCGTTGCAGCCGGAGTCTTGTCGACCCCTTTCTGCACATCCGACAGACCGGGGCTGGTGATCGCCAGCCGCTTGTCCGCGGATCCGGCAGCCGTCGATCCGGGAGCCGGGCTGCCGGGTGTACCCGGAGCAGCGGCGGCTGGCTGGGCAGGTGTCGGAGCTGTCGCCGGCGCTGCTTCCTGTGGCGGGACGAGTCGCAAGCGGCTTTCGGGGGCTGCAGCGGCCGCATCGCGGGTAGCGCCGCTCCACGCTTCCTGCTGGCGAGCCACTTCCGCAGCGGCTTCCGTCGTGGAAATCGAACTGATGTCGCTCAGGTCCGGTATGCGCAGTACCGATCCGGCAAGCAACCGGTTGATGTTGCCGCCAAATGCCTGTGGATTCGCACGGAACAAAGCAATCATCGTCTGGTTGACGACTCGACGCGGCGCCCCGGGCTGCACGCTGCTGGCGATTCGCCACAACGTATCGTTGCGCTCGACGTTATACGTGCCGCCAACAGCCGCCGGCACCGCTTTGCTGGCCGTCGGCTCTTCAGTAACTGACTGAGGTGCTGGTACCGGGCGTGTTTGCGCCGGTTCCGGTTGTGGCGTCGGCGCGCGTTCGATGCGGCCTTCGTTGCGCGCCCCAGACTGCGGTGCGGTAACCGGTGCAGCTGTTCCCGGCTGCGATGGCATGAACACCGGCGGGTCGAGCAGCACGGTGTACTCACGCAACAGGCGCCCACGGCCCCAGCTTGCTTCCACCAACAGAGTCACGAAGGGCTCGGTGACCGAGCGATTCGAGGTGACCTTGATGCTGACCTGGCCCTCGCGATTACGGCTGACGAGAAACTCGAAATTAGACAGGAACGCCGGCCGGTCGAGTCCATAACGGGTGAACAGCTCGTTGCTGGCGAGCCCGACCTTGAGCTCAGCCAGTTCCTCGCGCGTCGGCGCGATCAGCTCGATTTCGGCGTCGAAGGGCTGGTTGAGCGCGGAGTTGAGGTGAATCTCCCCCAAGCCCAGCGCGTACAGGGTCGCGGGGGATAGCAGTGCGCCCGTCAGCAGCAGGCGCGGCAAATGTCTTCTCATCAGCTCTCCCGGTACCCTGTCCTGAGCATCCCTATAAATAATTGCTTGAAGCTTGTCGGGATACGGCTGCGACGGCCAGTCATTGCCTGAGTGCAATGCTCAAGTGATTCTTGACTTTAGGCGTGCAACTATAACTTACAAGTAATCTTTCACCAATATTTCGGCGATCTGGACGCTATTTAGCGCAGCTCCTTTGCGAACGTTATCGGACACAATCCACAAATTCAGACCGCGCTCATGGCTGATGTCGTCACGAATGCGACCCACGTACACGGGGTCGGTCCCGGCACCCTCCGTTACCGGCGTCGGATAGCCTCCCGGCTGGCGTTCATCGACCACCACCACGCCTGGCGCCCGGGCCAGGATCTCGCGCGCCTGGGCGGCGGAAAGCTTCTTTTTCGTCTCGATATGCACGGCTTCGGAGTGTCCGACGAACACCGGCACGCGCACCGCGGTGGCATTGACCCGGACCGAGGTGTCTTCGAGGATCTTCTGGGTCTCCCAGAACATCTTCATCTCCTCCTTGGTGTAGCCGTTGTCCAGGAACACGTCGATCTGCGGCACACAGTTGTGGGCGATCTGCTTGGCGATCACCTTGGCGACCGCCGGCTCCCCGCGACTCAGCGCCTGACCCTGGGCCGTCAGTTCGTCCATCGCTTTCTGCCCGCCGCCGGAGACCGACTGGTAGGTCGCAACGTTGATGCGCTCGATCTGCGCCGCATCGTGCAGCGGCTTGAGCGCGACCAGCATCTGCATCGTCGAGCAATTGGGATTGGCGATGATGTTGTGCTTGCGATAACCCGCGATAGCGTGCGGATTGACCTCGCTGATCACCAGCGGGATGTCGTCCTGGTAGCGAAACTGCGAGGTGTTGTCCACGACCACGCAGCCGGCCTTACCGGCCCGCACGGCATGGATCTTCGAAACGCTGGCGCCGGCCGAGAACAGGCCGACCTGGGTCTTGCTGAAATCAAAGGTTTCCAGGTCCTGCACCGGGACGTCGCGGCCGCGGAATTTCACCGTCTTGCCCACCGAACGGGCACTGGCCAGCGGATAAATCTCGCCGACCGGAAAATTACGCTGCTCCAGGATCGACAGCATCGTCCCACCGACCAGTCCGGTCGCACCCACCACCGCTACGTTCCAGCTTCTGCTCATGACTCGCTTCTATCGCTCTTGCTCGAGGTTATTGCCGCGTTCAGGTTGCGAACGCCCCGCTAAATACTCTTGAATCGTGCGCCGCAGCGCAAATTGCCGCCAACACTACAGCAAATCGTTGCGGCCTAATAAGCGCCTTGCAGGCAAAACGTTGCGCGCATCACATCCCCACGGCGGCCACTGAAAAATTCGGCCCGGGACGCGACTGATTGCACGTGCCACAGCAGGATCTGGCGGGGATTCAGGAACGCCCTCGCGGGCACGATTCAGCTTTCCGGCACCACCAAACTGCGCACCTTGCGCGTCCTGCGGAGATGCGGTGACCGCGCCGCGCCCTGCCCCGACTCACTCGTCCGTGTGCGCGGGAATGACCGGGGTTCGGGATACGACGTCGCCATTCTGGGCACGATGCCGCAGGTAATGATCCATCAATACCAACGCCAGCATGGCCTCCGCAATCGGCGTAGCGCGCAACCCGACACACGGATCGTGGCGACCTGTCGTGACCACCTCAACCACATTGCCATCCAGGTCGATTGTCTGGCCTGGTACGACGATACTGGACGTCGGTTTCAACGCCATGCTCACCAGGATGTCCTGGCCGGAGGAAATGCCGCCCAGCACCCCACCGGCGTTGTTGGATCGGAACCCGCGCGGCGTGAGCTCGTCGCGGTGCTGACTGCCTTTTTGCGCGATCGAGCCGAAGCCGGCACCGATCTCGACGCCCTTGACCGCATTGATGCTCATCATCGCGTAGGCGATATCGGCGTCGAGGCGATCGAACACCGGCTCGCCCAGGCCGGGCGGTACGCCGGTGGCGACCACGTTCACCCGCGCGCCAACCGAGTCGCCCTCGCGGCGCAGCTCGATCATGTAGTTCTCCAACTCCTCGATCCGCGCCGGGTCTGGACAGAAAAACGGGTTGTCATAGGCCGTGGCAATCGACTTCGGCTCCAGAACCAGCGGACCGAGCTGCGCGAGGTAACCCTGGATCTGCACCGACAGGCGCTCGCGCAGGTATTTGCGCGCAATCCCGCCAGCTGCGACCCGCATGACCGTTTCGCGCGCCGAGGAGCGTCCACCGCCGCGATAGTCCCGGAAACCGTATTTCTGCTGATACGTGTAGTCGGCATGGCCGGGGCGAAAACGATCCTTGATCTTCTCGTAGTCCCGCGAGCGCTGGTCCTCGTTCTGTATCAGCAGGCCGATCGGCGTCCCCGTGGTACGCCCCTCGAAAACACCGGACAGGATCTTCACCTGGTCCGGCTCGCGTCGCTGGCTGGTGAAGCGTGAGGTACCGGTGCGCCGCCTCTCCAGGTCGGGCTGCAGGTCCGCTTCGGACAGCTCCATGCCCGGAGGACAGCCGTCCACGATGCAACCGAGCGCCGGCCCATGGCTTTCGCCGAAAGTCGTGACCGTGAAGAGCTTGCCGAGGGTATTACCGGACATAGGACGATGAAGCGAATACCAGAAGGTGAACGAGGGTAATAAACAAGGGTAATAGTAGAGCAGCAGCACAGCCGCAGCTCGGTTTTGAACTAGCTGCCAGCCGCCAGCCGCTTCGCGTCGGCCGCCGTCAGCAGAAACACCCCGCCACCGCCGCGATCGAACTCGAGCCAGATGAAGGGAGCGCGCGGCATAGCGGCAACCAGTGCAGCTTCCGAATTACCCACCTCGACAACGAGAATACCGTGCGGCTCCAGGTGCTCAGGCGCCTCCCGAAGGATGCGCCGCACGATGTCCAGCCCGTCCTCGCCGCCGAACAGGCCAAGACTGGGTTCGCGGCGATATTCTTCGGGCAGACCGGCCATTTCATCGCCGCCGACGTAAGGCGGATTAGTGACGATGACGTCGTAACGGCGTCCCTCGAGCGCGGCAAATATATCCGAGCGAATGGGCCGGACGCGCCCTTCCAGCTGATAGCGCTGGATGTTGATCCGGGCGACCGCCAGCGCATCATCGGAAATATCGGCCGCATCGACCGATGTCTGTGGCAATGCCAGCGCGCTCGCTATGGCAATACAGCCGGAGCCGGTGCCGATATCCAGCACGTTGCGCACACTGGCCGGATCGATCCAAGGCGCGAAGCCTGCTTCGATCAGCTCGGCGATGGGCGAACGCGGCACCAGGACGCGTTCGTCAACATAGAACTCGTGACCGGCAAACCACATGCGCCGGGTCAGGTACGCAGCCGGCACGCGTTCGCGAATGCGCCGTTCGAAGAGTTGCAGTACGTCTTCGCGTTGTCGCGCGCTCAGCTCGTGGCCGTAGATGCCCGGCGCGTCCTCATGCCTGAGGCCGGCACCGAATATCACCAGCTCCGCAGCTTCATCCATGGCGTTGTCGTTGCCATGACCGAACCACACGTTGGCATCCGCGAGCAGCCGCGCGCCATGACGCATCATCTGTTCGACAGTGGCGGGATCAGGTGCTTGCTGCATAGGTCAATCGAATGAGGAAGACATAGCGGTGAAACAAGGCCAAAGGCGCAAAATATAGAATCGCGATGGCCGAATGAGCGATGCATGAATCAGCGCCATCCTGTGCCGAGACGACACCCGGGACAAGGTCAGCGCGGGCCCCGGCATCGCAACTCCATGCGGTTGCCTTGCGGCCATTTAATCCGCCGCCTGCGGCATTTCACCCGCTCTTCCAGCCGCACCGTGCAATAATTCCGCCTCGCACCGGAGCCGCCATGTCCCGCTATTCATCCATCGCCATTGCCGCGCTTGTTGCCATTGTAGCCATTGCGGCCGGGATGTTGCTCGCGCGCAGCCTGCTGGTAAACGAAGGAGCGTCGCAATTGGCGCTCGCCCAGGCAACGCTGCTCAAACCGCCGCGGCCGCTACCGCAGTTCGCACTCATCGATCAGGCCAGTGCGCCGTTTACCCCGGAACGGCTGAAGAACCACTGGAGCTTGTTGTTCTTCGGCTTCACCCGCTGCCCCGATGTCTGCCCGCTGACACTGGGCGTGCTGGCCCAGGCGCAGAAAGCGCTCAAGGATCTGCCACCGCAGAAGCAACCGCAGGTCTTTCTGGTTTCGGTGGACCCGCAACGCGACAACCCGGCGCAGCTGGCGTCGTACGTCAAATTCTTCAGCCCATCGTTCGGCGGCGTGACCGGTACGCAGGACGCTATCGATGAATTGACGAGCGCACTGGGTGTGCCGGTCGCAATCAACAAACTGCCGAATGGCGACTACACCGTCGACCACTCGGCGGCCATCTTCCTGGTCGATCCGAACGGTGCACTGCATGCGATGTTCTCATCGCCCCATCTTCCTGCCGTGATTGCGGACGACTATCGCCGCATCGTCAACGCCGGCTGAGTCCCCGCAGCGTGCCCACCGTTCATACTCCCGATGCTGCTTCGGACGCGACTACCGGCGATCGTCTCTTCGCGCTGCTGCAACACCTGCTGCCGAAGCAACTGCTGTCGCGCTTCATCTATCATCTGATGCGCACCGAATCCGCTGCCCTGAAGCGCCTGCTCATCGGCAGCTTCCTGCGTGGCTATGCGGTGAACATGGCGGAAGCGGAGCAGCCGGATCCATTCGCCTACCGCAGCTTCAACGATTTCTTTACACGTTCTCTACGGCCGGATGCACGACCCATTGCAGGCGCTGCCGACATCGTAGTCAGCCCGGTGGACGGTACCTTGAGCCAGCGCGGCAAGCTCGATGGGCAGACGCTGTTGCAGGCGAAAGGTCGTTACTACTCGCTCACCGAGTTGCTCGCGAACGATGCCGAGGCGGTCGATACTTACCGCGACGGCAGTTTTGCCTGTATTTATCTTGCTCCTTACAACTACCATCGCATTCACATGCCCTGCTCCGCCCGCCTGCGTAGCACGGTATATGTGCCCGGCGACCTGTTCAGCGTCAATGCCGCAACGGTGCGCGCAGTGCCTCGGGTCTTCGCGCGCAACGAGCGAGTGATCTGCGATTTCGACACTGCCTGCGGACGCATGGCGGTCATCCTGGTCGGCGCCTTGTTCGTCGGCAGCATGGCCACAGTGCATTGCGGTGAAATAAATCCGCCGCCGCGACGGCGCAAGTCGCCACAGAAACTGACGGATGGCGTCGGCCGCGAGTTTGCCAAGGGCGAAGAGCTGGGCCGATTCAACATGGGCTCTACGGTAGTCCTGCTGACGCAGCGCGATCGCGTGCAGTGGAACACCGAGCTCGCACCGCTGGCGACGGTACAACTCGGTCAGGCCATCGCTGGCGTCGTTGCGAAATGAGCGCGTGGGAGCCTACCGCGTCAATCGCGACACTCGAAGTCCGCGCCAGAATGCTGCGCGCTGCGCGCGAGTACTTCACCGCCACGCGAGCACTGGAAGTTGAAACTCCGACACTGAGCGCCGCAGCAGTGACCGATGTGCATCTCGCCAGCATTGGCGCGATGGCGATGCAGCAGCAGCGTTTCCTGCATACCTCGCCTGAGTATCCGATGAAGCGCTTGCTGGCCGCGGGCTGCGGCGACATCTGGCAGATCTGCCGTGTATATCGCGACGGGGAATCCGGCCGCTGGCACAACCCCGAGTTCACCCTGATCGAGTGGTATCGCCTCGGTATCGATCACCACGCACTGATGGCCGATGTCGAACGCCTCATCAACACGCTGTTGCCGCCCTCCCGCCAGTTCGATCGTGCCGAACGGCTGAGCTACCGCGAGGCCGTGCAACTGCACGCTGGCGTGGACGCCCTGGACGATCCAACCGCTGTATTCGTCGCCAGATTGCGCAGTGCCGGCATCGATGTGCCGCAGTCGTTGCATGCCGACCGCGACGGTTGCCTGGATCTGATCATGAGCACACTGGTCGGACCGCGGCTGGGACTGGACCGCCTCAGCTTCATCTACGACTACCCGGTGTCGCAGGCAGCACTGGCACGGGCACGAGGCCGCGTTGCATCCCGTTTCGAGGCCTACCTGGAGGGCATCGAGCTGTGCAACGGCTTCCACGAACTGGCGGATAGCAATGAGCAGCGTGGTCGTTTTGCGGCAGACTCCGCGGCGCGCGGCGCTCACAAGCTACCGCCTGTCCCAGTCGACGAGAATTTCCTGTCGGCCCTCGCTCACGGGCTACCGGAATGCTCTGGAGTGGCGCTCGGGTTCGACCGGCTGGTGATGTGTGCCATCGGCGCACGCCACATCGACGAAGTCATCGCTTTCCCGTTCGATCGCGCCTGAACGGTATGTTCAGCGGGAAAATACCGGAATTGCATCGCTCCCTTGCGTAACCGCTATCCGTCCGGCGAGAGTATTCTTCGCAAAGCAGGAGGGAAGACATGCACGCCAGCAACATCGACAGCGCTCTGCCCAAACCGGCTCTGTATGCACAGCTTGCCGGAGAACTGCGCTCATTGATCGAGGGCGAACCGGACATGATTGCCAACCTGGCAAACATGGCGGCATTGCTCTATCACGCGCTACCGCAGCTCAACTGGTGCGGTTTCTACCTTCTTAAGGGCGGGGAACTGGTGGTCGGCCCGTTCCAGGGCAAACCGGCGTGCGTAAGGATTGCGATGGGCAAAGGAGTCTGCGGCACTGCTGCCGCGAAGCGCGCCAGCGTCATCGTGCCCAACGTCAACGAATTCCCCGGCCATATCGCCTGCGACACGGCTTCGAATTCGGAGATCGTGGTGCCGATGATTCGCGGCGGCGAACTCATCGGCGTGCTGGACCTGGACAGCCCGAACCTTGCGCGCTTCGACGAGCAGGATCGCAACGGGCTGGAAAAACTGGTTGCCGTCCTGATGGCGCCGGTAATGACACCATCGTTCCCTACCGACTAGCTCTTCTGAATTGGCTCTTCTGAGTCGGCTCTTCTGGCTTGGGTCTACTGGCTGGCAGTCTGCGACCGGTAACCAGTGCTGGTTACCAGTCTTTCACTATCTTGCCGTCATCAGCCCTTCGCGCGTGCGATGTAATCGCCAGTACGCGTGTCGACGCGGATAGTTTCGCCTTCGCTGATGAACAACGGCACACGTACCATGGCGCCGGTTTCGAGTTTGGCTGGCTTGCCACCACCGGTCGCGGTGTCGCCGCGGACGCCCGGATCGGACTCGACGATCTTCAGTTCGACATGCGAGGGAGCGGTGACGTTCAGCGGCACGCCGTTCCACAGCATGACGGTGCAATTCGAACCGTCTTTCAGCCACTTGGCGCTGTCGCCCATGGCTTCCTTGCCGGCGGTGAACTGCTCGAAGGTGTCCGGCACCATGAAGTGCCAGAACTCGCCGTCGGCGTACAGGTACTGCATGTCCGTCTCGACCACATCCGCAGTTTCGACGGTGTCGCCGGACTTGAAGGTGCGTTCGATCACGCGCCCGGTCTTGAGGTTGCGCACCCGGACCCGGTTGAACGCCTGGCCCTTGCCGGGCTTCACCATCTCGTTCTCGACGATCGCGAACGGATCGTTGTCGAGAATGATTTTGACGCCGGACTTGAATTCGTTGGTGGAGATACTGCCCATGTGCTAACCGTCGCCCGCGATCAGGCCGTTGGGATCGTTGAAGGATGTGACTGCGAAAATGCGATCTGCGAAAATCCGTTTCGGGCGCCTTCACCTGCCGGGAATGTCCTGGGAGGGGCACCGAAAAGGGCGCAGATGATAGCCGCAACGTTCGACCCAGACCAGCTTAATAGTCAGTTCCCCGGACAGCCGGCGAACCCCGCGCCGCAGGGGCTGCCGGACCTGGTACCGCGTGCCCGCTGGCAACAAGTCCTTGCCGACGCCGTGACCAGCCCGGCGGAACTGTGCGGGATCCTCGGGCTGGACCCCGGCCTGATCGAGGCCGCCCGCGACCCCGGCAAGGAATTCACCCTGCGCGTGCCACGTGGCTTCATCGCTCGCATGCGCCACGGCGACCCGAAGGATCCCCTGCTGTTGCAGGTCCTGCCGGCCGCGGCGGAGCTGATCCCGGCAGAGGGTTTCAGCATCGACCCGGTGGGGGATCTCCCCAGTCGGGCAGCCACCGGCTTGCTTCACAAATACGAAGGGCGTGCATTGCTGATCGCGACCGGCGCTTGCGCGGTGCACTGCCGGTATTGTTTCCGCCGCCATTTCCCCTACAGCGAGCAATCCGCGCTGGCAGGCGGCTGGGGCGAGGCGATCGATCACCTGCGCGCCGATCCGTCCATCACCGAGGTGCTGCTGAGCGGCGGCGACCCGCTCAACCTGAGCGACCGCCGCCTGACCCAATTGACCGATGCCCTGCAGAGCGTGCCGCACGTCCGCCGGTTGCGCATCCACACACGCAATCCGGTCGTGCTGCCGGAACGGGTGGATGAAGGGCTGATCCGCTGGCTGTCCGGCCTCGAGCTGCAGAAGGTGGTGGTGATCCACGCAAATCATGCCCAGGAACTGGACGCCAACGTCGAACGCGCCTGCCACGATCTGGCAGTAGCGGGCGCCACGGTGCTCAACCAGTCGGTGCTGCTGGCCGGCGTCAACGACTCAGTCACCGCCTTGGCCGCACTCAGCGAGCGGCTGTTCGCCATGAAGGTTTTGCCCTATTACCTGCACCTGCTGGATCGCGTACAGGGTGCCGCGCATTTCGAAGTCGATACCGAGACGGCGCTACGTTTGCATGCAGGACTGGCCGAAGTTCTGCCGGGCTACCTGGTGCCGCGGCTGGTGCGGGAAATTCCAGGCGCAGCATCCAAGACGCCCGTCACGTCACGCGCCTGAGGATGCTGCGAAGATTCCGCAACTTTCCCTGTCATCCGATTGCGGTAGTCTGGAGCGACCCTCCGGGCAATTCCGCCCAACCGACAGGTTGAGCGTCTACCTTCAGGAGTTTGCACTTGGCCGAGCAAGCAGCCGTTCCGATGATCGTCCTGACACGTCATCAGGACAACGTCGAAGCCATCAACAGCACGCTGCGCAACGCCGGGCATGCGACACGCTGCAACTGGATCCGCGAGCTCAACGACCTGGGCGACGCGCTGGCCCAGATCAATCCGCACATGCTGATCGCGTTCGTCGGGCCGGATGCCGAGGACACCGCCAAGGTGATGGCCGTGAGCCGCCAGTTCGGCGCGGACGTGCCGGTCCTGATCGCACGCGACCAGGTCGATGAGGAAATCATCGCGGCTGCCATGCGGCAGGGTGCCCGCGACGTTGTCACCCTCAAAACCCCGCTGCGCCTGCAAGCGGTCGTGTCGCGGGAACTCGAAGCGCATCGGCAGGCACGCACTCTCAACAGCACGTTGAGTTCGGCGCGTGAATACCGCGACCAGCTCAAGTCTTTCATGGCCGGTTCCGCGGATGCGATTGCGCATGTCCAGGAAGGCATCGTGGTCGACGTCAATCCAGCGCTGCTGGAGCTGTACGGCTACCCGTCCGCCGACTCGATGGTCGGCACACCGCTCATGGATGCGTTCGACCCGGAAGCGCACGCGGCATTGAAAGGCGCACTGGTCGCCTGCCTGCAAGGTAAGTGGTCCAATCATTCGTTGCGTGCCACGGCCATGCTGAGCGATGGATCCGGTGTGCCGCTGGAGATGGAACTGTCACCGGCCGAATACGACGGCGAGCCGGCCGTGCGCCTGTGCATCGCCGCGAAGAAACGCGACAGCGGCAATCTCAACGACCAGTTGAACGACGCGCTGGAGCACGACGCCGCCACCGGTGCCCTGCAGCGCAAGTTCTTCGTCGAACGACTGAAAGCGGCACTCGCGCAGCCCGTCAAAGCGGGTATTCGCCAACTGGTGTCCATCGAAGCGGACAAGCTCAAGGCCATCTGCGACGACCTGGGACCTTTGACGGTCGAAGACTTCGTCGGCCAGTTTGCCGGCCTGCTCAACGAGACCCGGCAAGGCAACGATCTGTTTGGCCGCTTCGGCGACGGCGCCTTCATGTTGCTGATGGAACGCGGTACGCCGCGCGACATCGAGACCTGGGCAACGAACCTGATCCGCAAGGTTGCCGGCCAGGTCTTCCGCGTCGGCGACAAGCAAATCTCCTGCACGTGCAGCATCGGCATCAGCAACATCGATCCACGCAGCCCCGATATCGCGGTCGCGATGACCGATGCAATCTCGGCAAAGCGCACGGCGCAGGAAGCCGGCGGCGGCCGCGTCCAGGTGGTGGACCATCACGACGAGGACACGCGCCAGCAGGCGGCGGACCTGATATGGGTCCGCTACATCAAAGCCGCACTCATGGAGAATCGCTTCCGCCTGCTGCAGCAACCCATCGCCAGCTTGCTGGGCGAAGACCGCGGCATGTTCGACGTGCTGGTGCGCATGATCGACGAACAAGGCCAGGAACTGCTGCCGGCCGAATTCATGGCCGCGGCCGAACGTAACGACCTGATGAAGAACATCGACCGCTGGATCATCGGTGCATCGATGGCCTTCTGCTCCAGCCGCCAGGTCAAGCAGTTGTTCGTACGCCTGTCGAAGGATTCGGTGCGCGACAAGTCGCTGTTGCAGTGGCTGGCCAATCAGCTCAAAGCCACGCGCATCGACGCCCAGCGCATCGTGTTCGAAGTCAACGAGCAGGTGGCGACCGAATACCTGGGCGACACCAGCGAGCTGGCCACGGGACTGCGCAAGGCGGGATTCCAGTTCGCGCTGGAGCACTTCGGCACCGGACGCGATCCGAGCCGCCTGCTGGCGCACCTGCCGGTCAACTACATCAAGATCGATGGCACGCTCATGCAGGGGCTATCGGTGGATCAGAGCCTGCAGCAGCGGGTTCGCGAATTCGTCGACCAGGCGAAAACCCGACAAATCGGCACCATCGCCGAGCGCGTCGAAGACGCCAACACCATGGCGGTACTGTGGCAACTCGGCGTCGAGTTCATCCAGGGCTACTTCGTCAATGCGCCAGAGCAGGTGGTGATGGGATGAAGAAGCGGTTGGCGGTTAGCGGTTGGTTCACAACAGAAGGCCGGGCAATGCCCGGCCTTCTTCATGTCGCTCGCGTCCGGTCTGCGCCAACCGCTAACCGCTTTCTTCCACGTCCAACCTTTCCACTTTCCGCCAGCCACGCGGCAGCACCGCGCCGCGCTGCGCACGCTCGCCGCGATATTCCTTCAGCTCGCTGAACTTGAGCGTCATCTTGCGATCCCCGGAGCGCACGATGAGATTCTGATCCGGCGCCACGACGGCAATCGCAGCGAGATATTCCTCGCGGCTCGCCACCTTGGCCGAGGACAGCCCGAAGATCTTGTTGCCCTTGCCGCGCGGCAGCTCGGGTAGGTCCTTGACCGGGAACACCAGCAATTTGCCGTCGCTGCTCACCGAACACAGGACTGCTTTCTCATCCACTGGTACTGGCGAGGGCGCCAGCACACCCGATCCATCGGGTACTTTCAGCACCGCTTTGCCGGCACGGTTGCGCGAATGCAGTTCGCTCAGCTTCACAACGAATCCGTAGCCCGCGTCGGATGCCAGGACCCACCGGTCTTCCGGCTCGCCGATCAACACGCCAGCGAAAGTCGCGCCTTCCGGCGGATCGATCCGTCCTGACAGCGGCTCGCCTTGCCCACGTGCCGAAGGCAGCGTGTGCGTCAGCAAGCTGTACGCGCGACCGGTGCTGTCGAGAAACACTGCCTGCTGTGTGCTGCGACCCCTGGCCATTGCCTGGAATGCATCGCCGGTCTTGTACGACAAGGATGCCGGATCGAGCTCATGCCCCTTGGCCGAGCGCACCCAACCTCGCTGCGACAACACAACGGTCATCGGCTCGCTGACGACCAGTTCAGTAAGGTCGATAGCCTGGGCCGCTGCGCGTTCAACGATGCGACTGCGACGATCGTCACCGAAAGCTGCGGAGTCCGCCAGCAGTTCCTCCCGGATCAGCTTCTGCATGCGCGCCTTGCTCTTGAGGATCTTCTCCAGCTCGTCGCGTTCCTGCGCGAGCTCGGTCTGCTCGCCGCGGATCTTCATTTCCTCGAGCCGCGCCAGGTGACGTAACTTGGTCTCGAGAATGGCCTCGGCCTGGATCTCGGTGAGATCGAAGCGCTTCATCAGCACCGGCTTGGGCTCCTCCTCGCGACGGATGATGCGGATCACCTCGTCGAGATTCAGATAGGCGATCAGCAACCCGTCCAGGACGTGCAGCCGCGAGCTGACTTTGTTCAGCCGCCAGTTCAAACGTCGGGTAACAGTGTCGACGCGGAATTTCAGCCATTCCTGCAGCAGTGCCTTCAGATCCATCACCCGCGGCCGGCCATCCAGTCCGATGATGTTCATGTTGACGCGGTAGGTTCGTTCGAGGTCAGTGGTCGCAAACAGGTGCGCCATGAGCTGTTCGATATCCACGCGATTGGAGCGCGGCACGATCACGATCCGGGTCGGATGCTCGTGGTCGGACTCATCGCGCACGTCTTCGACCATCGGCAGCTTTTTCGCCTGCATCTGCGCGGCGATCTGCTCCTGGATGCGGCTGCCGGATACCTGGTAGGGCAGCTGCGTGATGACAACGTCACCCTCTTCTATCTCGTAGACCGCACGCGCGCGGATCGAGCCGTTGCCGCTCTGGTAGATCTGTTTGATTTCCGCGCGGGTCGAAATGATCTCCGCGCCGGTCGGGAAA
The DNA here is from genome assembly GCA_036498785.1 of Steroidobacteraceae bacterium. Lineage (GTDB taxonomy): Bacteria > Pseudomonadota > Gammaproteobacteria > Steroidobacterales > Steroidobacteraceae > Steroidobacter. Next base: position 53,780 of record DASYEW010000028.1, read on the forward strand.
TCCGGACCTTTGACGAACTTGCACAGGTCGCTGAGCGTCGCTTCGGGCTCCTCCAGCAGATGCACGCACGCCGCCACGACCTCGCGCAAATTGTGGGGCGGGATGTCCGTCGACATGCCTACGGCAATGCCGGTGCCACCGTTGAGCAGGATGTTCGGAACGCGCGCGGGTAACAACACCGGCTCTTCGAGCGTGCCATCGAAATTCGGCGACCATTCGACGGTGCCCTGTCCGAGCTCCGAGAGCAGCAACGACGCGTAACGGGTCAGCCTGGCTTCGGTGTAACGATAGGCGGCGAACGACTTGGGGTCGTCCGGCGATCCGAAGTTACCTTGACCGTCCACCAGCGGATAACGATACGAGAACGGCTGCGCCATCAGTACCATCGCCTCGTAACAGGCCGAGTCGCCATGCGGATGATATTTGCCGATCACGTCGCCGATCGCGCGCGCCGCTTTCTTGTGCTTGGCGGTCTGCGCCGAACCCTGCTCGTTCATCACATAGACGATACGGCGCTGCACCGGTTTCAAGCCGTCGCCGATATGCGGCAGCGCCCGATCCAGAATGACGTACATCGAATAGTCGAGATACGCCTTCTCGGTGAAGTTGCGCAGCGGCTGGCGCTCGACGCCTTCGAAGTTCAAAGGAGGTTGGGAGGGCATGGGTCGGGACAGTGATGAAGGTGATGTACGTGATGAAAGTGATGGAGCCGACGCAAGCGATGCCAGACAGCGAGTGACGCGGCAAACAGCAACGATTCAACTCACGAACCGCCATCGCCGCAGCGCCCGCACCGCTTACATCCCTACACCTGCGCCAGATTTCCCTTGGTTTCCAGCCACTCGCGCCTGTCGCCGGCGCGCTTCTTGGCAAGCAGCATGTCCAGCATCTGATCGGCATTGTCGGTCGCTTCGACCGTGAGCTGCACCAGGCGGCGCGTTTCCGGCGCCATGGTGGTCTCCCGCAGCTGCAACGGGTTCATCTCACCCAAGCCTTTGAAGCGCGTGACAGTCGGCTTGGCGCGCGCGTTCTCCGCGGTGATCCGATCGATGATACCGGCGCGTTCCGCATCGTCGAGGGCGTAGAAAATCTGCTTGCCGTAGTCGACGCGGTACAACGGCGGCATGGCCACATACACGTGACCTGCCAGCACCAGCGGACGGAAGTGACGCAAGAACAGCGCGCATAGCAACGTGGCGATGTGCAGCCCGTCGGAGTCTGCGTCGGCAAGAATGCAGACCTTGTGATAACGCAGCCCGGCGAGCTTTTCCGAACCCGGATCGACGCCCAGCGCAATCGCGATGTGGTGCACTTCCTGCGATTGCAGCACTTCGCTTGCATCGACTTCCCAGGTGTTGAGGATCTTGCCGCGCAACGGCATGACAGCCTGGAACTCGCGATCGCGCGCCTGCTTTGCCGATCCGCCTGCCGAATCGCCCTCGACCAGGAACAACTCGCCGCGCTCTGGCTCCTGCGAGCTGCAATCCGCCAGTTTGCCCGGCAGCGCCGGACCGCTGACGATGCGTTTGCGCGCCACGGCCTTGGACGCCTTCAAACGCGCTTGCGCCCCTGAGATCGCCAGTTGCGCAATCTTCTCGCCCGATTCCGGATGCTGGTTCAGCCACAGGCCGAACTGGTCTTTGACGACGCCGGAGACGAATGCGGCGGACTCGCGGGAGGACAGGCGCTCCTTGGTCTGCCCGGCAAACTGCGGATCCTTGATCTTGGTCGACAGCACGTAACTGACGCCGTCCCACACATCTTCCGGCGCAAGCTTCAGGCCCTTGGGCAGCAGGTTGCGGAATTCGCAGAACTCGCGGATCGCATCCGAGAGCCCCAGCCGCAGACCGTTGACGTGCGTACCGCCTTGCGCAGTGGGTATCAGATTGACGTAGCTCTCTTCCACCCGCGCACCGTCATCGACGCGCCACGCGACCGCCCATTCAGCGGCCTCCTGGTCGCCGCGAACGTCGCCGGCGAACATTTCCGGGGGCAACCACTCGCCCTGCCCCAGCGCCTCACGCAGATACTCATTGACGCCGCCGGTGTAGAACCACTCCTCGCTCTCCCCGCTCTGTTCGACCTTCAGCGTGACGCGCAGGCCGGGGCACAAGACGGCCTTGGCGCGCAGCACGTGCTTGAGCTTGGAGACGGAGAACGTAACAGTCTCGAAGAACTGCGGATCGGGCCAGAAACGCACCGTGGTACCGGTGTTGTTCTTGCCGACTTCATCGACCACCTGCAGTTTCGACTTGACCTTGCCGTCCTTGAAACTGATGTTGTACTGCTTGCCGCCGCGCTTGACCCAGCACTCGAGGTTCTTCGACAGCGCATTGACGACTGAAACACCCACGCCGTGCAACCCGCCGGCGAACTCGTAGTTCTTGCCGGAGAATTTTCCGCCTGCGTGCAGGCGCGTCAGGATCAGCTCGACGCCGCTGACTTTCTCCTTCGGATGGATGTCCACGGGCATGCCGCGGCCGTCATCGGTGACTTCGACCGAGCCGTCCTTGTACAGGGTGACGTCGATGCGCTTGGCATGCCCCGAAAGAGCCTCATCGACGGAGTTGTCGATGACTTCGTGCGCCAGGTGGTTCGGTCGGCTCGTATCCGTGTACATGCCGGGGCGCCGGCGCACGGGATCGAGCCCGCTCAGTACTTCGATATCGGCAGCGTTATAGGATTGGGACATCTAAGGACAAGGAAGTGACTGGCGAGTGCTGACTGGATGGATGGAAGGCGCGCGGATTCTAGCACGCGATTTCGGGCTGGCAGCTCGATGAGCCGCTGCCCAGGGCCGCGATCAATCGGCGGAACGGTCGATTGGCGGCGGGCGCCGCCATGAGGTCGTTGCAGCAGCGTTCGCTGGTAGCCAACGCTCAACTGTTACGGCAAGCGGCTCGGTCAACCGCTTTCGGTCAGATCTTCCGCCAGCGAATCCCGGATCGACTGCGGCAGCGGCCGGACCTGGTGCTGATAGTTGGGATGATCGATGCCGATGCCGACTGTGGCGCCGGCCTTCGCCGCCCGTACCATCGCTGCGGTGAGCTCGAAGCGCAGAAAATGCACCGCTGAGGTCTTCTCGTCGTTCTCGCGCTCCAGATCCTCGTCGGCAATCGCCAACACCCGCTCGTGGTCGTCGACCTGGACCCAGCAACGGTCCTCGACGCCTTTCAAACCGGCCAGCCGCTGGCGTCGCTCCTCGGCGTCGGGAAATTCGATCAGGAACGTGACCTTCCAGTTGCTGCCGTCGGGAATCAGTGGGTTGTACGCGTCGATCTCGTCCTGGATACCGTCGGCCTCGAAGATCTTCTCTACCCGCAGCATTTCCTGAACCTGGTACTGCACGCTCAACCGGTCTTCGAAGTACCAGGTCGCATTCGGCCCCACCGCAAGCAGCCGCTTCTTCTTGTGTTCGATTACCCGCGCACGAAACGCAGCGCGCCCGGCGGAATACTGCTCGAGGCTCTGAAGGTCGGAACGGGTGAGTTTAGGTGACGGCATGGTTAGTGACATAAGTGACATGAGTGACGGGGGTGACACGGATAATGTGGGCGGCCGTCAGGCAGATTGCGACGGCCTGCTCGTCTCTTTCGTCACTGTTGTGACTCCTGTCACTCGTGTGACTTCCACATCTAAATCCCATACGCCAGCCGCAGCAACTTCATCGGATGCGTCGGCTCACGGGGCGGTTCGAGTCCAGATTCGATCTGATGGCCGGCCATCGGGCAATCGCTGGCGTAGAAGTCGGCTGCGCTCTCGGCGACACGCCTGATCACGGGGCGGGCGATTTTCATCGAGATATCGCGGTATTCGCTCTTCACGCCGTAAGTACCGTTATGGCCGGAACAGCGCTCGATGGGTTCGACCTGCGTCTCAGGTACCAACATCAGCACATCGCGAGTCTTCAGTCCGAGATTCTGCACCCGCAGGTGACAGGGCACGTGATAGCTGATCTTGCCCAGCTTGCGTGCGAAATCGGTCCGCAGCTCGCCGCCTTTGTAGCGCGCCCACAGATACTCGAACGGATCGAACATCGCTGCCTGGACCTTCTTCACCAGCGGATCGTCCGGAAACAGCAGCGGCAGTTCCTGCTTGAACATCAGCGTGCACGAGGGGATGGGAGTAACGATATCCCAGCCAGCATCGACCTTGGCTGCCAAGGCGGGGATGTTTGCGTCCTTGAGCTTCGCCACCGATTCCAGGTCGCCGAGCTCGAGCTTCGGCATGCCGCAGCATTTTTCCTGCGCCAGGATCGTCACCGCGATGCCATTGTGTTCGAACACCGCTGCGAGATCCTCGCCAAGGTCTGGTTCGTTGCGATTGCCATAGCAGGTCGTGAACAGCACCACCTTTCCTTGCGTTTCTCCGACCGGCTTCGGTTCGAGCGACGGATGCGCGCGCCGGTTGTGGCGTTTGCGATAGGACTTGCTGTGATATTCCGGCACCGGCGCCTGCGGATGCACTCCGAGCGCCTTCTCCAGCAGCGAACGGCCCGTTTCGGTGCGGTTCACCGCATTCACGATTTCAGCGATCACCGGGATTCCCGCGATGCTGCCGACCAGGTCGGTGGAACTGAGGATGGTGTCGCGCTTGAGCACCGGCTGATTGTTGAACTTGAACGCCTTGGCCCGCAGCATCAGGTGCGGAAAGTCCACGTTCCACGGATGCGGCGGCACGTAGGGGCACTTCGACATGTAGCACATGTCGCACAGGTAACAGTTGTCGACGACGTCCCAGTAGACCTTCTTGTCGACGGCTTCCACTTCGCCGCTGCTGGATTCATCCACCGCATCGAACAGCGTCGGGAACGAATTGCACAGGTTGAAGCAGCGACGGCAGCCGTGACAGATGTCGAAGACGCGCTCCAGCTCCTTGAACAGCAATGGCTCGCTCAGGTAGTCCGGATCTTTCCAGGCAATCGCATGGCGGGTCGGCGCTTCGAGGCTGCCCTCGCGGGTACCGGTTGCTGCGGGTTTTTCGGCCACTTCTTCGAGGCTCCGGGCTGGTAGCGCTGGGCTACTGGCTGTTGGCTGCTGGTTCCGGGGCAGAGCGCCGCCGCCGGCATAGGCGGATCGGGCAAGGATTGCGGACCAGCGATGCCTTTATTTGATTTGCGCCGTCAGCCGGTGACCGCGGCGGATTCGTCCGCGGTCACCGGCTTGCAGGTGCAGCGGCGGATTACAGAGCGTCCAGCGCTTTCTGGAAGCGATTGGCGTGCGAGCGCTCGGCCTTCGCCAGCGTCTCGAACCAATCGGCAATTTCCTCGAAGCCCTCGTCGCGTGCCTGCTTCGCCATGCCCGGGTACATATCGGTGTACTCGTGCGTTTCACCGGCGATCGCGGCCTTCAGGTTCGAGGAAGTGGCCCCGATGGGCAGGCCCGTTGCGGGGTCACCCACCGCTTCCAGGTATTCCAGGTGGCCATGCGCATGCCCAGTCTCGCCTTCGGCGGTCGAACGGAACACGGCGGCTACATCGTTGAAGCCCTCGATATCGGCCTTGCCTGCGAAATACAGATAACGACGGTTCGCCTGCGACTCGCCGGCAAAGGCGTCCTTCAGATTCTTTTCCGTGCTGCTGCCCTTCAGGTTTTTCATCACAAATACCCTCTCGTTGCCAACCCTTAGACCTAGTCTAAACTTGACCGGAAATCTAGCCCTGCCTCTGGATCAAGTCAACGGGGCCGTGCGAAGCGATGAGACGGACAGGCCACAGGCTACGGGCGACAGTCAGACAAGAAATACATAGCGCCACCCTCCTTCTGGCTGTCACCCGTAGCCCGTAGCCCGTAGCCCGTAGCCTTCCTCTGCCTCAGCTACACCTCCGCTACCCACTCGCACCATTCATCACCATTCGTCATCGACCCGCCAGCATTCCGCCCATTGCTGCGATTGACCACCCCGACAACGCCGTGCAAGCTTGCCGCCGCCCGCTGACCGCAATCCTCCAGACTCACCCACTCAATTTCGTGACCTCCGCGATCGGACACCCGTGACCAGCACCAAAGACAAGGCTGCAGCAGACACCGCCGCGCCCGCACCGGATTTTGAACGTTCGCTGGCCGAGCTGGAGGCGATCGTCGACAAGCTGGAACAGGGCGAGTTGTCGCTGGACGAGTCGCTGCAGCAGTTCGAGCGCGGCGTACAGCTCACTCGTGTCTGCCAGAGCGCCCTCAAGCAGGCGGAACACAAAGTCGAGCTGCTGCTGCGCAAGTCCGGCCAGCCCGAGGAATTCACAGCAACGCCGTTCGAGTCCGATGACTCCGATCGTTGATTGCCGGTCCGTGAGCCTCTCCCCCGATCCGGATTTCGCCGGCCAGCTGCAACGCTGGCAAGGCCGCATCGAGACGCAACTCGAGGCTCGCCTGCCGCCGGCGAACTCCCATCCGCAACGCCTGCACGAAGCATTGCGATATTCCGTGCTGAACGGCGGCAAACGGGTGCGACCGGCGCTCGTCTATGCGACGGCCCGCTCGCTGGGACTGGCGGAGTCCATGGTCGACGGCGCCGCGTGCGCTGTGGAGTTCATCCACGCGTACTCGCTAGTGCACGACGACCTGCCGGCGATGGACGACGACGATCTGCGTCGCGGCCGGCCGACCTGCCATAAAGCCTTCGATGAAGCGACTGCCATCCTGGTTGGGGATTCCCTGCAGGTGCTGGCATTCCAGATTCTCGCGAGCGGTCCTGGCCTGCCCGCGGATGCCGCAGTAAGACTTCAGCTCGTAGAACTGCTGGCGGTGGGCAGCGGAACTCACGGAATGGCGGGCGGACAAGCCCTGGATCTCGCCGCGCAGGGACACACTCTGTCGGTGGAACAAGTTGAAGAAATGCACGCTCGTAAGACCGGCGCGCTGATTCACGCCAGTGTGATGATGGCGCTCGCGTGCGCCCCGAACGTAACGGATCTTGTTCGCAGTTCGCTCGACAGCTACGCACGCGACATCGGCCTCGCGTTCCAGATCCAGGACGACCTGCTGGACATCGAAGGCGACCGCGAACTGCTCGGCAAAGCGACCGGCGCCGACAGCGCCCACAACAAACCAACTTATCCAAGCGTGGTAGGCATCGAGGTTGCGCGCAGCCGGATGCATCTTCTACATGCACGCGCGCTCGACTCCCTGCAAGTACTCGGCGCAGCGGCGGCACCGCTCGCAGCGCTGTCGGATTGGTTGGTACTCAGGCAGTACTGAAAGCTAGTGCGGTACACTTCAGAGGCCATGACGAAGTCAGAGTATCCCCTGCTAACCACGCTCGAATCGCCCGCGGATTTGCGCAATGTGCCGCAGGCGCAACTTGGCGAAGTCGCCGGCGAATTACGTCAGTACCTGATCGACACGGTCAGCCAGATGGGTGGCCACTTTGCGGCTGGCCTGGGCACGGTCGAACTCACGGTCGCGCTGCATTATGTCTTCGACACCCCGCGTGATCGCCTGGTATGGGACGTCGGCCACCAGGCCTACCCGCACAAGGTGCTCACCGGCCGTCGCGACCGGCTGAAAACCATCAAGCTGAAAGATGGCCTGGCGCCCTTCCCCATCCGCAGCGAGAGCGAGTACGACACCTTCGGCGTGGGCCATTCGAGCACCTCGATCAGTGCTGCCGTCGGCATGGCAATCGCGGCACGGCGCACCGGTCAGCAGCGTCGCGTGGTATCCGTCATCGGCGACGGCGCGCTCAGCGCCGGCATGGCGTTTGAGGCACTGAATCACGCCGGCGGTACCGACATCGACCTGCTCGTCATCCTCAACGACAACGACATGTCCATCTCGGAGAACGTCGGCGCGTTCTCGAATTACTTTGCGCGGGTACTGTCGGGCAAGCTCTACGCCACGTTGCGCGAAGGCGGCAAGAAAGTCCTGCGTCGCATGCCCACCGTTTGGGAACTGGCGCGACGCTCCGAAGAACACGTCAAGGGCATGGTCCTGCCCGGCACGATCTTCGAAGAAATGGGCTTCAACTACATCGGCCCGGTCGATGGACACGATTTGAATGCGCTGGTGGCGACACTGAAGAACCTGCGCGACCTGAAAGGCCCGCAGTTCCTGCACGTCATCACCCGCAAAGGCAAAGGCTACGCACCGGCCGAAGCGGATCCGATCAAGTGGCACGGTCCCGGTCCGTTCGATCCCAAGAGCGGCGTGATCTTCAAGGAGAAGACCAGCGGGCCCAGCTACTCGCAGGTTTTCGGCCAGTGGCTGTGCGACATGGCGGAACTGGACTCACGCGTCGTCGCCATCACGCCGGCGATGCGCGAAGGCTCGGGCCTGGTCGAGTACTCGAAGCGCTTCGCGGATCGCTACTTCGACGTCGCGATTGCCGAGCAGCACGCCGTCACGCTCGCCGCCGGCATGGCGTGCGATGGGTTGCGTCCGGTGGTTGCAATCTATTCGACGTTCCTGCAACGCGCCTATGACCAGGTGATTCACGACGTCGCTTTGCAAGACCTGCCGGTTACCTTTGCAGTAGATCGCGCCGGCCTGGTCGGCGGTGACGGCGCCACGCACCAGGGCAGTTACGACCTCTCCTATCTGCGCTGCATTCCGAACCTGACCATCATGGCGCCCGCCGACGAGAATGAATGCCGGCAAATGCTGTTCACTGCCGTACAGCTCGAGCATGCGGCGGTGGTTCGCTATCCGCGTGGCCAGGGTCCGGGCGTCGCGCTGGAGTCGACTATGCGAGCGCTGCCGATCGGCAAAGCGCAGTGGCGCCGGGAAGGTCGTAGCGGACTGGCGATAATCGCTGTAGGAGCGATGGTGCCTCTGTGCGAACGCCTGGCCGAACGTCTGGACGCGACGCTGATCAACCTGCGCTTCGTCAAACCGCTGGACGAGGAATCGCTGCTGCGAATTGCGAGCACGCACCGTGCCATCGTCACGGTGGAAGAGAACGTTGTGGCGGGCGGTGCCGGCAGCGCCATCAACGAATGCCTCATCGCCCACGGCCACAATATTCCGACCCTGAACCTGGGCATTCCCGACAAGTTCATCGAGCACGGCTCGCGCGAAGACTGCCTCGCCATGGCGGGCCTGGACAGCACTTCCATCGAAGCGGCAATAACACGCTGGTGGCGTGTTCCGGCGCGTGCCGCGGCTTCCTGAGGGCCCGCAACCGGAATTTGACTCTTTCCCGGAGTGCTACCAGTCCTGCGCGGGGCTTGCCTTATACTGATTGCGGCCCAACTGTCCCCTTCAGGCCGCCATTCGCCGCCTCTCCCGGAAGCTTATGTCCACCAAGCCCGCCAGCGCCGCCAAGCTCGCTCCAGCCGTCATCGAAGACGTGCAGGGCCGGGTCGATTCGCGCCAGATCCCTATCAACAAGGTCGGCATCAAGGATGTGTTCCACCCGATACGGGTCAAGGACCGTTCGCGTGGGGAACAGCACACCATCGCCAACTTCAACATGTACGTGGCCTTGCCGCACAACTTCAAGGGCACGCACATGTCGCGCTTCGTCGAAGTGCTGCACGGCAATGAGCGCGAGATTTCGGTGGAATCCTTTCGCGACATCCTGGTCGAGATGACGCACAAGCTGGATGCGAAATCCGGCCATATCGAGATGAGCTTCCCCTACTTCGTGATGAAGAAGGCGCCGGTGTCGGGCGTGGAAAGCCTGATGGATTACAAAGCATCGCTGATCGGCGAGTTGCACGACGGCAAGGCCGAGCTGTGGCTGAAAGTCGTGGTCGCCGCTACCAGCCTGTGCCCCTGCTCGAAACGCATTTCAGACTACGGCGCGCATAACCAGCGCTCGCACATCACGATCAAGGCACGCGTCGATGAGCACATGTGGCTGGAAGAGCTGATCGACATTGCCGAGGAGGAAGCCTCATGCGAAGTCTTCGGCATCCTCAAACGCCCCGACGAGAAATACGTCACCGAGCGCGCTTACGATAACCCCAAGTTCGTCGAAGACCTGGTGCGCGATATCGCGTTACGCTGCAACAAGGAACAGCGCATTCGCGCCTATGTCGTGGAAGCGGAGAACTTCGAATCCATTCACAACCATTCGGCTTATGCGCTGATCGAGAATGACAAGGAAGAGAAGTGATTGGCGGATAGCGGATGGTGAATAGAGAAACAAAAAAGGCCGGGCATTGCCCGGCCTTTCCCTATCTGACCATTCACTATCCGCTATCCGCCAGTCACTTCTTCCGCGCCGCTACGCTGGGCTTTGCAACCGGCTGATCAGGTTGCGCAGGAAAACCTTGTTGAAACGTAGCTGGCAGGCCGCGGAAGACTGCTCCAGCAGGGTCGAACTCACTTTCATCAGGGTGACGTTGGTCAGTGCCTTGATGGTGGCCTGGCGCTTGGCGCCGCGCACATAACTGGTTTCTCCGAAGCAGTCGCCGGCATCCAGTTCGCCGACCACCTTGCCATTACGCACCACCGCGACGCGCCCGGAGACGATCACGTAGAAACGATCGTCCATCTCGCCTTCCTTGACGATCTCCTCGCCTTCGTCGTAATCCTGCCAGGTACTCGCACGCAGCACCTCCAGGATCTCGGACTGCGAGAAGTCGTGAAAGAATTTCAGGGTGCGCAGGATCGAGAACTGCTCCTGGCGATCGAGCTTCGAGGTGCCCTCGCGCAGCGTCTGGTGCACGCGCGTGAGATCCGCGGCCAGCTCCAGACCATTGCGATAGCGCTTCGCCGGATCCTTCTGCAGCGCCTTGGCGACCGTGTCCTCCAATAGTTCTGGGATCTGCGGCCGCAGCGAATGAATCGGCTGGGCGGTCGCGTAAACGATCTGATGCAGCAGCTTGGAAAGATTGCCGCCGCGAAACGGCCGGAAGCCGGTCAGCAACTCGTACATGACCGCGCCGAGCGAATACAGGTCGGAGCGATTGGTGATCTCCAGCGATTGCACCTGCTCCGGCGACATGTAGGACGGACTGCCGGCAATACCTTCAATACGGGAAATCTCCGAGTCCGCCACCAGCGCGATGCCGAAATCGATCACGCGGACGTCGTTGGCCTGCGTGAGCATGAGATTCGAGGGTTTGATATCGCGATGGATCACACCACGGCTGTGCGCGTAGTGCAGCGCCTTGGCGCACTTGTACATGATCTCCACGACGTCATCGATCGGCAGCAGGTTGTCAGGCTTGCAATACGCAGACAGCGTGCGTGCACCGTGCACGTGCTCCGTGACGATGTAGTAGTGACCTTCTTCTTCGCCCGCGTCGAAGATCGGCAGGATGTTCGGGTGCTGCAGCATGCCCACCATGTGGGCTTCCGAGAGGAACATCTTGCGCGTGACACGGGCGCGATCCTCGTCGTGCGACTCAAGGTTGTAGACCTTGATCGCGACGTCGCGCCGATAGTACGGATCGTGCGAGAGATAGACGACGCCGGTGCTGCCGCGACCGACTTCCTTGACGATGACGTACTTCCCGACTTTGTCGGGTGTGCGCTGCTCACGTGCGGCGTTGCGCTGTCCCATCAGTCTGCTCGGTGGGTTCACTTTGGAAGTATCGATTGGCCGACATCAAAGGAAGTGGCGGATCGCGAACAGGATGGCCGCGGCGAAAAGTCCCGCGATTACGTCGTCCAGCATAATTCCCAGGCCGCCGCGCAGACTGTGATCGGCCTCCCGGATCGGCCAGGGCTTGAGAATGTCGAAAATACGGAACAGCACGAATCCGCCCGCCAGCCAATACCAATCCGCCGGGGCTGCCAACATGGTCACGGAATAGCCGGTGATTTCGTCCCAGACAATGCCCGGATGGTCGTGCACTCCCAGGCGCCGCGCGCTCTCCCCGCAGATATAGATACCGGCAACGAAAGTCGCCAGCGCGAAGATCAGCAGGGCGATCCAGCCGAACTGCATGACCGCCGCCACGATCGGCACGGCGATCAGCGTGCCGAAAGTACCCGGCGCGCGCGGCATGAGGCCGGCGCCAAAACCGAAGGCCAGGAAATGCACCGGCTGGCGCAACAGGCGCGGCTGTGCGCTCCATTTCATGCGCGTTCATCCTTTGCGAAATGATCGTAGCCACGCCGTTGCACCGTGAAAGGCCGATTGCCGCGCCGACATTCGACACTGCTGCCCGCGATGATCACGCCAATCTGCGTGCACGGCGGCAGCGATGCAGGCAAGGATGAGATCTCATCCAGGCGATCGGCAGGAACAGTGAACATGATCTCGTAGTCATCGCCGCCAGCCAGTGCGTAGTCGACGCAATTGTCCGCGGTGAATAGCTGCTGCATGGAAGCCGATCGTGGCAGCGCGTCGACGTCGATCCGAGCCCCACAGCCGCTGACGCTGCAGAGTTTGCCGAGATCGGTCAGCAACCCGTCGGAAATATCCATTGCCGCGCTTGCGATCGACCGAAGCTCGCGACCCAACGCGAGGCGTGGCTGCGGACGCAGGAACCGATGAGTGAGATGGCGAGCGGAGGCGTCTAGTGGCAAGCGCTGTTGAATGACAGCAAGTCCGGCCGCCGCCTCGCCCGGTACGCCGGAGACGAACACCAGGTCTCCAGCTCGCGCTCCGGAACGAGTGAGCCAGCGATCCGTCTCCACCCACCCGGCAACCTGAACGGTCACCACCAGTGGACCCTTGACGGTATCGCCGCCGACCAGCGCAACTCCATGGCGCGCAGCCAGCTCGAAAAGCCCTTCGGCAAATCCCGCGAGCCACGCTTCCTGCGCCTGCGGCAAGGACAATGACAGCGTCATCCATGACGGCTCGGCTCCCATCGCTGCAAGGTCGCTTAGATTGACTGCGACTGCGCGATAACCGATGTCCGCAGCGTCAGTGCCAACGGGAAAGTGCACGCCTTCGACGATGGTATCCATCGCCACCACCTGCTTGCGATCCGCGCGTACTTCCAGCACTGCTGCGTCATCGCCTATGCCGAGCAGCACGTCGCTTCGCGCAGCCTGTTGCGCGAAGTAGCGTGCAATGATGTCGAATTCGCCGAGGCTCATGCGCTCGGAGATTAGCGCAAAAAGGAAGCGGTTGGCGGTTAGTGAAGAGCGGAAAAAGCCAGGCGACGACCGGCAGCTTCTGCTTCACCAACCGCTAACCGCCAACCGCTCTCTTACCTCTCGTTGGAGCGGATCTCGCGAGCGGCGCGGTCCAGTACGGCATTGACGTACTTGTGCGCATCGGTGGCGCCGAAACGCTTGCACAGATCGACCGCTTCGTTGATCACGACGCGGTAAGGCACGTCGATGCGGCTGCGCAGTTCGAAGATCCCGATCATCAGAATGGCGGTTTCCACTGGATCGAGCTGCTCAAGCGGCCTGTCGATGAAGGGGGCGATCGCCTGGTTGATCTGCTCGCGACCTTCGATACAGCCGGTGACGAGTTCGACGAAGTAATCGGGCTCCACCCCCGCCGAGTCATCGCTCTCCAGGTACTGGCTGGCGATTTCCGCAGCCGCCTGTCCGTTGAGCTGCCATTGGTACAACGCCTGCATGGCAAGCTTGCGTGCCACGGAGCGCGCGCGGGTGCCTCGGGCGGGTTTCTTTACGGGAGGAGTGGACATGGGAAGTATCGGCAATGAGGTGATGAACGTGATGGCGGTGGCGGTGGCTCGGAAGGGAAAAGGCACTCGGACCTGCATCACTTACATCGCTTGCGTCACCTCATCGCTCGGCTGCGTCCGCAGCGGTCCGCTATTGCTCGATCTTGCGCAGCAGATTCGCAAGTTCCACGGCCGTGAGCGCCGCGTCAGCGCCCTTGTTGCCGGCCTTGGTGCCGGCACGTTCGATGGCCTGCTCGATGGTGTCCGTGGTCAGCACGCCGAAGGTCACCGGAACTCCAGTGTCGTTCGATACGCGTGCAAGGCCGCCGGCACACTCGCCCGCGACATAATCGAAGTGAGCGGTCGAACCCTTGATCACCGCACCCAGCGCAACGATGGCGTCGTAACGACGACTGAGCGCGAGCTTGCGTGCCACGACCGGCAAATCGAAAGCACCGGGAGCGCGCACGATCTCGATCTGCTTGTCGCTCGCGCCGTGGCGCCGGAGCATGTCGATCGCGCCGCGAACCAGCTGGTCGACGATGAAGTCATTGAATCGCGAAGCCAGAATGGCAAATCGCAGCTCGCGTACCTGCAGATCGCCTTCGATTGTTTTGATGGAGTCCATGGGGGCCAAACAAGCTGGTGGGCCGCTGGCACGCTGGCCAGAGGCGGGAATTGGGACCGGCAGTATAGCGGACGGATGACGGGCTGGCTGGCCGCCGTTCGCAGCCGGCCCGTCTCAGGTCCGTCCGATTCCGGCCGACTTACTGTTGGCCGGTTGGCCCACTTACGGGCCGCTTCCGCGGCCCTCACCCATCCACGTATTCCACTACTTCGAGGTCGAACCCGGACAGGCCGTGCATCTGCTTGGGTGCGGACAGGACGCGCATGCGCGAGACACCGAGATCGCGCAGGATCTGGGCTCCGATACCGTACGTGCGCAACACCTTGGCGCCCGGCGAACGCTGCGCAGCGCTTTCGACCTGACCGATCGAGCGCACCGCGTCCATCAGGTCGCGGGCGGTCTCTTCGGGGCGCAGGATGACAACGATTCCCTCGCCTTCCTGCGCGATGCGCTGCATGGCCGAACGCAACGGCCAGCCAAGCAAATCGTCCTTGATTCCCACCACGTCGCGCAGTGTGTCTTTCAGGTGAACGCGCACGAGAGGCACGGTACGGGACTGCAGGTCGCCACGCACCAGTGCCAGGTGCACCGTGCGGTTGACGTGATCCTCGTAACAATACATGCGGAAGGTACCGAACTCGGTCTGGATGTCCTGCTCGGCGATGCGCTCGATGGAACGCTCTTTTTCCAGGCGATAGCGGATCAGGTCGGCGATGGTGCCGATCTTGAGCTGGTGCTGCTGTGCAAAGGTTTCCAGGTCCGGACGCCGCGCCATCGTGCCGTCATCATTCAGGATCTCGACGATTGCAGCCGCTGGCTCCAGTCCCGCGAGTCGCGCCAGATCGCAGCCTGCCTCGGTATGGCCGGCCCGCGTAAGCACTCCCCCGGGCTGAGCCATCAGGGGAAAGATGTGACCGGGCTGCCGCAGGTCTTCGGGCCGCGCATCGCGCCGCACCGCCGCCCGGATCGTCTGCGCGCGGTCGTGTGCCGATATCCCGGTGGTAACGCCTTCCGCGGCCTCGATCGAAACGGTGAAATTGGTGGAGTGATCGGCATTCGTGTCGCTGACCATGAGCGGCAGGCGCAGTTGCCGGCAGCGATCACGTGTGAGCGTCAAGCAGATCAACCCGCGCGCATAGCGCGCCATGAAATTCACGTCCTCGGGACGCGTCAGTTCCGCCGCCAGCACCAGGTCGCCTTCGTTCTCGCGGTCTTCGTCGTCCACGATGACCACCATGCGTCCGGCACGCATATCGGCAAGGATTTCGTCGATGGAATTCAGTTTCATGATGTGACTACGCAAACGGAGGAACAAACGCAGGGGCTTACCGATGATCGGGCGAACGATCGGATGACGGGGCGAGCGGACGCAACACCAGCCTCACGTCGCTGCCGAGGACCGCTTGATCGTGCAGGTCAAATTGTACGCGATCAGCGAGCCTTTCGATCTGGGGCAACTGCACCATGGGGCGTGCCTGCGGCCCTAGCAGAACGGGAGCGAAGTAGACGATCAACTCATCGGCCAGACGCAAATCGATCAGCCGGCCGGCGAGCGTGGAACCTGCTTCGACCAGTACATCGTTACATTGCCGGCGCCCCAGTTCCTGCAGCACATGGTCCAAATCCAAGTGCCCCAGCGAATCCAGCGGCGTGACCACGACTTTTGCCCCAGCCGCCGCGACAGCGGCAGATGCCTGGGCGGAGCCCGTCAGGACCAATGTCTCACCCGGTTCCGACAGCATTCGCGCTGTCGACGGCATCCTTCCCTTGGAATCGAGCACGACTCGCAACGGCTGTCGACCTCGGGTATCGATCTGCGGATCACGCACCGTAAGCTGCGGATCATCCGCCAGTACCGTGTCGATGCCAGTGAGGACTGCGCTCGCTTCAGCGCGCAAACGGTGCACGTCGGCACGTGCTTGCTCGCCAGTAATCCAGCGACTCTCACCGTTAGCGAGAGCGATTCGCCCATCCAGGCTCGCAGCAATTTTGACGATGACACGTGGCCGGCCCGTCGTCATGCGCTTCTCGAAGCCAAGGTTCAGCTCGCGCACCCGCGCTTTGAGCAGACCGGTCTCGACTTTGATACCCGCATCCGCCATTTGCCGCACGCCGTTGCCGTGAACCTTTGGGTTCGGATCGAGTGTCCCGCACACAACCCGGGCGACGCCCGCACGAATCAGCGCGTCCGTGCACGGCGGTGTTCTGCCCTGGTACGAATGCGGCTCCAGCGTGACGTACACAGTGGAACCACGCGCTGCCGCACCGGCAGCATTCAGGGCAATCGGCTCTGCGTGAGGCTCACCCCACGTTTGATGGAAGCCCTCACCCACGATTGCTTCGCCCTGTACGACGATGCAACCCACGCGAGGATTGGGATGAGTTGTGTAGCGCCCTCGATCCGCGAGTTCGATCGCGCGCTGCATCATCCGCTGGTCGAAGGGTGAAAACATGGGGAAATGCAAACGGGTTACTGACCGTTGGGCGCTGGCCGGAACGAGCAAATCGGACCCCAGACCGCCATCGCGATATCCGACGCCCTGTGCCAGCGATTCATTTTTTCTTCTTGCCGTCGGCGCCGGTCCACAACGCGAGCTGTGCTTCCGTCGCCTCGCGGCTGCGGCGATGGCGCATCCGGTCGATCTCTTCGCCGAACTGATCGATGTCCTGGAAACTGCGGTAGATCGAAGCAAAGCGCACGTACGCGACTTCATCCAGGTGATGCAGCTCTTCCATCGCCAGCTCGCCGACCAGGCGCGACGCCACTTCACGCTCGCCCATCGCGCGCAACTTCTGGCACACGTGGACGACTGCGGCATCGAGCGCTTCGCCCGATACCGGGCGTTTTTCCAGCGCCTTCAGCAGGCTGTTGCGCAGCTTCTGCTCATCGAACGGCTCCCGGCTGGCATCGTTCTTGATGATGCGCGGCATCACCAGTTCCGCGCTCTCGAACGTCGTGAAGCGCTCGGCGCATTTCAGACACTCGCGCCGGCGCCTTATCTGCTGTCCCTCGCTCGCCAGCCGCGAGTCGATGACCTTGGTTTCCTCGTGATTGCAGAAGGGGCAGTACATGGGGTGACGGGTGACGAGTGACGAGTCAGCAATTCCGAAGCTTACCCGTCACGCGTCACGGCTTTCTCATCCGTAGACCGGAAACTTCCCGCACAGCTCCTCGACCTTGCCGCGCACCTGCGCGACGACCTCATCGTTGCCGTTCGCATCCAGCACGTCGGCAATCCATCCGGCTAGATCGATGACTTCGACTTCGCGGAAGCCGCGGGTGGTTGCCGCAGGGGTGCCGATACGCAAGCCGCTGGTGACGAACGGCGGGCGTGGATCGTTCGGCACGGCGTTCTTGTTCACGGTGATGTGCGCACGGCCCAGCGCCGCATCCGCTTCCTTGCCGGTGATATCGCGGCCGATCAGATCCACCAGGAACAAGTGATTGTCGGTACCGCCGGAGACGATCTTGTAACCACGCTTCATGAGCGCACCAGCCATGGCGCGCGCATTGTTCAGGACCTGCTGCTGGTAGCCCTTGAAATCCGGCTGCAACGCTTCGAGCAGCGCGACCGCCTTGGCGGCGATCACATGCATGAGCGGGCCGCCCTGTGTGCCTGGGAACACCAATGAATTGAGCTTCTTTTCGATATCCGCATTGGCGCGCGCCAGGATCAAGCCACCGCGCGGACCGCGCAGCGTCTTGTGGGTGGTCGTCGTGACCACGTCGGCATAAGGCACCGGACTTGGATAGATGCCAGCCGCCACCAACCCGGCAACGTGGGCCATGTCGACGAGGAACAACGCACCGACATCGTCCGCGATGCGACGGAAGCGTGCCCAGTCGACTACCCGCGAATAAGCCGAGAAGCCGGCGATGATCAGTTTGGGCCGGTGTTCCTGTGCCAGGCGCTCGACCTGCACATAGTCGATCTCGCCCGTGGCCGGATCGAGGCCGTACTGCGCCGCCTTGAACAGTTTGCCGGAAAAATTCACTTTGGCGCCGTGCGTCAGGTGGCCGCCGTGGTCCAGGCTCATGCCAAGGATAGGGTCGCCCGGATTGATCAGCGCCAGGTAGGCCGCGGCATTCGCCTGCGAACCGGAGTGCGGCTGCACATTGGCGTACGCGGCGCCGAACAACTGCTTGGCGCGGTCGATCGCCAGCTGCTCGGCGACATCGACGTATTCGCACCCCCCGTAATACCGCTTGCCCGGATAACCTTCTGCGTACTTGTTGGTGAGCACCGTCCCCTGCGCTTCCAGAACCCGCGGGCTGGCGTAGTTTTCCGACGCGATCAGCTCGATATGGTCTTCCTGGCGGCGCACTTCGCCGTCCAGCGCCTTCTGCAATTCCGGATCGAAATCGGCAATGGTCAGGTTCGCAGCAAACATTTCGGGACCTCGGTTGGGGACCGCAGATTGTACGGAAAAGAAGCGGTTGGCGGTTGGCGGTTAGCGGTTGGTCCGGAAGAAGAATGGGGCTCTGTGCCCTGCTTCACCAACCGCTAACCGCTAACCGCTGCTCGGACGCTTCCAGCATCGATCCCACCACCCGCGTCCAGGCGCGCGCCAGATTGCGGCGGTTGTAGCCGCCGCCGCCCATCGCCACCACCCGGCCGTGGCCCAGCCGGTCCGCGATTGCGCAAAGCCGCGACGCTGCGTGGGCGTGGACCTCTTCGGTGAAGCCCAGGTGGGTCAGCGGATCGCCATCGACGCTGTCGGCACCGCACTGGAACAGGATGAACTCCGGCCGGCCCGCTTCGACATATTGCTCCACGCGCGACCAGACGGCGTGGTAGTCCGCATCGCCGGCGCCGGGAGGCAGCGGGATATTGAGCTTGGTGCCAAGGGCTGCCCCCAGGCCGGTTTCCTGAGCGCCGCCGGTACCGGGATAGAGATGCCGTCCGTCTTCATGAAGATCGGCGAACAAGACATCGGGATCCGTCTCGAAGGCGTAGAACACTCCATCGCCGTGGTGCGCATCGATGTCGACATAGGCAACGCGTCGCACGCCGTATTTGCTACGCAGAATCTCGATGGCGATACCACAGTCGTTGAAGACGCAGAATCCGGCCGCTCGCTCGCGTGCGGCATGGTGCAACCCGGCTATGGGGATGAAAGCGCGCCGCGCCCTACCTGCCATGACGGCATCGACCGCGTTGAGCGTCGCCCCGACCACATGGCTGGCCACCTCGTAAATTCCTTTCCACGCCGGCGTGTCCCCGGCGTCCAGATAACCATGCCCGGTCTGGGACCGGTCGCGCACCAGATCGACATAAGCCGGGGTGTGGAAGGCCTCCAGTTCGTCGCGAGTGGCTAGCCGTGGGCTACCTCGCAATACCCGCCCATCCAGCCCGGCGTGGTGCAGCTCCCGCATGAACGCCTCATGGCGATCCGGGCCGAACGGATGCCCGTCGCCGAAGCCGTAACGCGCAATCTGCTCGCCGCTGATGAGCAGGACGTCCGACGTAGTGAGTTCGCTCACGGCAGGCCTTGTCGATGGGATCGGCGGAGGGTAGCACGGGGAAGAAAGCGAACAGGTCACGCCACCCCATCGGTTTGCACTCTGCACGGCACCGACCGGCCAGGCCGCAATTGGCCGGCCAGAGGCCATGCGTGGGCTCATATCCGAGTTCAGGCGCATGCCGCAGCGGAGGTTGTCCATGCCCTCGCGTCCTCCGCTATCATCCCCGCCCTTCCCGTCCTGCCGAGTGATCCCGAATGGCCCAGTTCATGTACACGATGAATCGCGTCTCCAAGGTCGTGCCGCCGAAGCGGGTGATCCTGCGCGATATTTCCCTGTCGTTCTTCCCTGGCGCCAAGATCGGCGTGCTGGGTCTGAACGGCTCGGGCAAATCCTCGCTGCTGCGGATCATGGCCGGCATCGACAAGGAGATCGACGGCGAAGCCCGACCCCAGCCCGGATTGAAGATCGGCTTCCTGTCGCAGGAGCCCGAGCTCAATCCCGCCAAGGATGTGCGCGGCAACGTGATCGAGGGCGTGGGTGATACCCAGTCGCTGATCGACCGCTTCAATGCGGTCAGCGACCGCTTCGCGGATCCGGACCTGGGCGAAGAGGAAATGAACAAGCTGCTCGAAGAGCAGGCCAAGCTGCAGGACGCCATCGACGCCAAGGGTGGCTGGGAACTGGAGCGCAAGCTCGAAGTCGCCGCCGACGCACTGCGCCTGCCTCCTTGGGAAGCGGATGTCACCAAGATATCCGGCGGCGAGCGCCGTCGCGTCGCACTGTGCCGCCTGTTGCTGTCACAGCCGGATATGCTGCTGCTGGATGAGCCGACCAACCACCTGGACGCCGAATCGGTGAGCTGGCTGGAGCGCTACCTGGAGACCTATCCCGGCACCGTGATCGCGGTCACCCACGACCGCTACTTCCTCGACAACGTCGCCGGCTGGATCCTCGAACTCGATCGCGGCCACGGCATTCCGTGGGAGGGTAATTACTCTTCCTGGCTGGAGCAGAAGGAAAAGCGCCTGGCGACCGAGGAGAAGCAGCAGGAAGCCCTGCGCAAGACACTGGAACGCGAACTGCAGTGGGTACGCGCCAACCCGAAGGCACGGCAGGCCAAGAGCAAGGCGCGCGTGCAGCGCTACGAAGAGCTCGCATCGCAGGAATTCCAGCAGCGCAACGAAACCAACGAAATCTACATCCCACCCGGCCCGCGCCTGGGCGAACTGGTGATCGAAGCGCAGAACCTGAAGAAGGGCTTCGGCGACCGACTGCTGTTCGACAATCTCAATTTCAATCTGCCGGCCGGCGGCATCGTCGGTGTCATCGGCCCGAACGGCGCCGGCAAGACCACGATGTTCCGCATGCTCACCGGCCAGGAACAGGCCGATGCCGGGGAAATCCGCATCGGACCGTCGGTACAACTGGCGTATGTCGATCAGTCGCGCCAGTCGCTGGATGACTCCAAGACAGTCTGGCAGGAAATTTCCGGCGGCCTGGAACTGATCAAGGTGGGCAACTACGAGACCTCCTCACGCGGTTACGTCGGTCGCTTCAACTTCCGCGGCGTGCAGCAACAGCAACTCATCGGCGACCTGTCCGGCGGCGAACGCAATCGCGTGCATCTCGCCAAGGTGCTGAAGACCGGCGGCAACGTGCTGATGCTGGACGAACCCACCAACGACCTGGACATCGAAACGCTGCGCGCGCTGGAAGAAGCGCTGCTGAGTTTCCCGGGCTGCGCCATCGTCATCTCGCACGATCGCTGGTTCCTGGACCGTATCGCCACTCACATCCTCGCCTTCGAAGGCAACAGCGAAGTCGTCTGGTTCGAGGGCAACTACGCCGAATACGTCGAGGACCTCAAACGCCGCAAGGGCGACGACGCGGACACGCCGCATCGCATCCGCTATCGCAAGCTGAATGCTTGAGAGAGAGCGGTTGGCGGTTAGCGGTTGGCGGTTAGTTGAAGAAGCGCCGCCACCGCAACACACCTTCACCTCTTCCACTAACCGCCAACCGCCAACCGCCAACCGCTTCCCCTCTTTGTATACGTCGCCCGTCCGCAATGCGTGGCGTAGACTTCATGCACCATGAAGCCACACGGCCCCGGCGAGCGTTCTTTGCAGATCGACGGCGAGTCCCTGTCATTGGCGCACTTGCGTGAATTCGACCTGGAGCGGTCGCACGTCGAGCTAGCGGCTCAGGCGCGCAGCAAAATGCAGCGCAGCGTCGACGTAGTGCGCGAAGCCGTACGCACCGACCGAATGGCATACGGCATCACTACCGGATTCGGCGCATTCGCCAACAAGCGCATTTCGGCGAATCAAGTTCGCCAGTTGCAGCTCAATCTCGTACGCAGTCATTCGACCGGAGTGGGTGCGCCGCTTGCGCCATCGCTCGTACGACGCATGCTGCTGCTTAAGGCAAACAGCCTTGCCGCGGGGTTTTCCGGCATCCGCCAGGAAGTGCTCGAAGCATTGCTCGCCCTTCTCAATAAAGATGTCCTGCCTGTTATTCCCGAGCGCGGTTCGGTTGGCGCATCGGGCGATCTCGCGCCACTGGCTCACATGTCGTTGTGTCTCATCGGCGAAGGTGAAGCTTTGCAAGGCGAGCGCCGTCTTGAAGGCGCGGACGTGTGCGCCGCTGCCGGTTTCGCTCCCATTGCCCTGGAAGCGAAGGAAGGACTGGCACTGATCAACGGCACGCAGTTGAGCCTGGCACTAGCGTTGGAAGGCTTGTTTCGTGGCGAGACGCTACTGAATGCTGCAATTGTCACCGGGGCGCTGACTGTGGATGCGCTGGCCGGCAGCTACACGCCGTTCGACTTGCGCATTCATCAGGCCAGCCGCTCGCCGCATCAGGTAGACGTTGCGCGTCGCTTCGGAGTGCTGCTGACGGATAGCGCGATCCGGCGCGACCATGAGAACTGCGACCGTGTGCAGGATCCTTACGCCGTACGTTGCATGCCCCAGGTTCTCGGCGCAGTCGAAGGCGTGCTGGATCATGCACGCACAGTGCTTGCACCGGCCATCAACGGGGTATCCGACAATCCGCTGATTTTCGATAACGACATTCTGTCCGGCGGCAATTTCCACGCCGAGCCGCTGGCAATGTTGAGCGACTACCTCGGCATCGCGGTTGCGGAGATCGCGAGCATGTCCGAACGTCGCACCGACCTGCTGGACCGGCGCGTGAACCCGGCGCTGAGCATGTTCCTCACGACAGAACCTGGCCTGGAATCCGGGTTCATGATCGCGCATGTCGCCGCCGCTGCGCTGACTTCGGAAAACCGCACGCTGGCCCACCCGGCTTCGGTGGACAACGTGCCGACCTCCGCTGGCCAGGAGGATCATGTCAGTATGGCGCCATGGGCTGGATTCAAACTACAACGTATCTGCTGGAATACTGCGCACGTACTGGCGGTCGAATTGCTCGCGGCCGCGCATGCGATCGACAAGCTGCAGCCGCTGAAAACCACCGAACGGCTGCAACAAGTGCATGCGTTCGTGCGTACTTGTGTGGAGTACCGGCCTTACGATCATCGCCTCGATCGCGACATCGCGACCCTGGCCGCGCTGATCGAACGCGGCGGACTGTCGCCATTTCTGCACAATTGACCTGAACCGACTGGCATTGAGCTGATGGATACCGACGCAGTCGCACTGGTCATCGCAATTTTCGGTGTGTTGCTACTGGGGCTGGCTTGCCAGCGACTGGTACGGGCGCGATTCCTGGCAGCCACGGGCGGTGCGCTGATGGGATTGTTGCTGCTGGCAATCGCGGCGCTGACCTTCGTGGTCTCGCTGAACCTGCACACCTACGCACGCCTCACATACGAGAGGCCCATCGCGGAAATCATTTTCGAAGCACGCGACCCACAACACCACCGCGCCACGCTGACGCAGATTCCCGGTGGAGAAATGCAGGTCTTCATCCTCGCCGGCGACGAGTGGCAACTGGATGCCCGCGTGCTGAAATGGAGAGGCTGGGCCAACTTGCTCGGCCTGGATGCGCAGTACCGCCTGGAACGCGTCAGCGGTCGCTATCGCAATATCGAACAGGAACGCCACGACGAACGCACCGTCTACGACCTGAGCGAAAACCCCGGGGTCGATCTATGGGAGCTGTCGACCAAGTACCCGCGCTGGATGCCATTCGTCGACGCGGTCTACGGCAGCGCAACCTACATGCCAATGGCCGACGGCGCGCGCTATGAAATAGGGATGACGCAATCGGGACTGGTTGCGCGGCCGCTGAATGAGGCGGCGAGAAAACAATGACGTAAGTGATGAAGGTGATGGACGTGATGTGAGTGACGAGGTGCCGAATCCGCCTCCCTCATCACTTCCTCACCTGCATCACCGCCATCACTTGATCCCCTCTCACCCCACCCACACTCTCGCATTCCTGAACATCCGCATCCACGGGCTGTCCTCGCCCCACTCCAGCGGATGCCAGGAGTTCTGCAGCGTGCGATGAACGCGTTCGGGATGCGGCATCAGCAGCGTGACGCGCCCATCCGGTGTGGTGATGCCGGTGATTCCCTGCGGGGAGCCGTTGGGGTTGGCGGGGTAACGCTCAGTGACCTGGCCCGCGTTGTCCACGAAGCGCAGCGATACCAGGTCCGACTCGACGCAGGCATCGAGGTCGCCGATATTCTTGAATTCCGCCAGGCCCTCGCCGTGCGCCACGACGATGGGCATGCGCGATCCTTCCATGCCGGCGAACAGGATCGAGGGTGACTTCGCCACCTCGACCAGGCTCAGGCGCCCCTCGAACTGTTCGGAACGGTTGCGCACGAAGCGCGGCCAGTGTTCCGTGCCGGGAATCAATTCACGCAGCGCGGACATCATCTGGCAGCCATTGCACACACCGAGCGAGAACGCATCGGTGCGCGCGAAAAATTCGCTGAACTGCTGGCGCAGCTGCGGATGAAACAGAATCGACTTGGCCCAGCCCTCGCCCGCTCCCAGCACATCCCCGTACGAAAATCCGCCGCAGATCACGAGCCCGCGGTAGTCCGCAAGGCGCGCGCGACCCGCCATCAGATCGGTCATGTGCACATCGAACGGTGTGAATCCGGCGCGATGAAACGCCGCAGCCATCTCCACATGACTGTTCACGCCCTGTTCGCGAAGAATCGCCACTGCCGGACGCACTCCGGTCGCGATATAGGGTGCGGCGACATCCTTCTGCGGCTCGAATGAAAGCTTGGCATGCAGGCCGGGATCATTCGCACTGGTGACCGTTTCGTACTGTTCGACGGCGCATTGCGGATTGTCGCGCAGCTCGATCATGCGATAGCTGGTCTGCGACCACGCCCGCCGCAGATCGATGCACGATTCGTCCAGCACGGTCTGTTCACCGGAGCGCACCAGCAACCGATAGCCGGTAGTGATTCCACCCAGGACGCGGCTCAGGCGGCCGAGACCATGGCGGGCGAGGATTTCGTTTACGGCAGCGCTGTCCGCGGTTCGAATTTGCAGGACTGCACCCAGTTCCTCGCTGAACAGAGTCGCCGCAATATCGCCACTGCCCAGGTCGACATCGACGCCGCAACGACCGGCGAATGCCATCTCCGTCAGCGTGACGAACAAACCGCCGTCGGAACGGTCGTGATAGGCCAGCAGCAGATCCGCAGCGCGCAGATCGACGATCGCGGCGAAGAATCCGGCGAGCAAGCGCGGCTCGTCGCAATCAGGGGCCTCTCGCCCGAGCTTGCCGTAGACCTGCGCGAGACAGGAACCGCCGAGGCGATTTCGTCCGGCTCCCAGATCGATCAGCAACAGCTGAGTGTCGCCGACATCGGTGCGCAGTTGCGGTGTCAGCGTACGACGCGCGTCCTGCACCGGCGCAAAGGCCGACACGATGAGCGACAGCGGCGCGACCATCTTGCGAGTGTTGCCGGCCTCGCTCCAACTCGTCTTCATCGACAGCGAATCCTTGCCGACAGGAATCGCAATGCCGAGCGCCGGACAGAACTCTTCGCCCACGCTGCGCACGGTCGCGTACAGATCCGCGTCTTCGCCCGGCTCACCGCAGGCCGCCATCCAGTTTGCCGACAAGCGCACATCCGCGATCCGGGCGATATCGGCGGCGGCAATATTGGTAATCGACTCGGCCACCGCCATGCGTCCCGAGGCAGGCGCATTCAGCAACGCCAGCGGCGCGCGCTCGCCCATCGCCATGGCCTCGCCGCAGTTCGAGGTGTAATCGCTCAACGTCACCGCCACGTCGCTGACAGGCACCTGCCATGGGCCGACCATCGGATCGCGACTGATCATGCCGCCGACCGAACGGTCGCCAATGGTGATGAGGAAGGTCTTGTCCGCGACTGCCGGCAATCGCAGCAGGCGGTAGGCCGCTTCACGAACATCGAGGCCGGCGACGCTGAAATCATCCCCAAGCGGCGCGAGACTGCGAACGGTGCGCGTCATGCGCGGCGGTTTGCCCAGGATCACATCCAGCGGTACATCCACGGGCGCGGCTTTGAGCACCGGATCGGCGACACGCAGCCAGCCATCGTCGGTGATGTCGCCGACTACCGCGTGCGGACAGCGCTCGCGCTCGCACATCTGCGCGAAGCTCTCCAGCTGGTCGGCGGCGATGATGAGAACGTAACGTTCCTGCGCCTCGTTGCACCAGATCTCCAGCGGCGACATGCCAGGCTCATCCGATTGCACCTTGCGCAAATCTATGCGGCCGCCGCGATTGCTATGGGCAATCGATTCGGGAATGGCATTGGACAGCCCACCGGCGCCGACATCGTGAATCAGCAGGATCGGATTGGCTTCGCCCAGCGCCCAGCATTGATCGATGACTTCCTGCGCCCGGCGCTGGATTTCCGGATTGCCGCGTTGCACCGAGGCAAAGTCCAGGTCTTCGGCACTGGTGCCGCTGCCAACCGACGAAGCCGCACCGCCGCCCAGGCCAATCAGCATGGCGGGACCGCCAAGCACAATGATCTTCGCACCCGGAGGGATCTCGGACTTCTCCACGTGCATGCGCCGCACGTTGCCGACACCGCCCGCGATCATGATCGGCTTGTGATAGCCACGCAGGCCGGCGCGCTCGTGCGCCGGTGTTTGCAATTCGAAGGTGCGGAAGTAACCGAGGATATTCGGGCGACCGAATTCATTGTTGAACGCAGCGGCGCCGATCGGGCCTTCCAGCATGATGTCGAGCGCGGACGCGATGCGCGCCGGGCGACCGAAGTCCTGTTCCCAGGGTTGCTCGAATCCCGGAATGCGCAGGTTCGAGACGGAAAAACCCGCCAGCCCGGCTTTGGGCTTGCCGCCGCGACCGGTTGCACCTTCGTCGCGGATTTCTCCGCCGGAACCCGTGGCCGCGCCGGGGAACGGCGAAATCGCAGTCGGATGATTGTGCGTTTCGACCTTCAGCAGGATGTCGATCGGTTCTTCGCTGAAGCCGTACCGATGCGTCGCACCGTCGGCGAACCAGCGCCGGCCGGTTGCGCCTTCGATCACCGCCGCATTGTCGCGGTAGGCGGACAGCACACCGCCGGGATTGCGTTCATGGGTGTTGCGGATCATCGCGAACAGCGATTTACGCTGTGGTTCGCCGTCGATGACCCAGTCGGCATTGAATATCTTGTGCCGGCAATGCTCGGAGTTCGCTTGCGCGAACATCATCAACTCGACATCCGTCGGATCGCGACGCAGCTTGCCGAAGCTCGTAGCCAGATAGTCGATCTCATCGGCGGACAGAGCCAGGCCGAGCTTTGCATTGGCCTCCTCCAACGCCACCGGCCCGCGTGCAAGCAAGGCAACCGTGTTGAGCGGACGCGGCGACGCATGCGAAAACAGCTGTTCCGCGGCCGCGAACGCATACAACGCCGTCTCCGTCATGCGGTCGTGCAGCAGCGGAGCCAATGTGTGCAGTTCGGCCTCGGAGAGAGGCGCCGTGCCGTGAATGCGATAAGCAATGCCCCGCTCGATACGCTCGATGGCGTCGAGGCCACAGACATGCGCGATGTCGGTCGACTTGCTCGACCATGGTGAGATCGTGCCCGCTCGCGGCGTGATGACGATCAATCCGGACTGATCTGCGCCAGCGGGTTGCGGATGATGGCCGGCATCGACAACGGCCGGACCATACGTCAGCAGGGCATCCAGTACCGCGCGTTCGGCCGCCGACAGTTCACGCCGCGTCTGGACGAAATGCACGTATTGCGACGTGAGCGAGCGGACGCCGGGGTTTCGCGAGGAGAGAACGGCAAGCAGCCGGGAGGTACGAAAATCGGAGAGTGCAGGCGCGCCAGGCAGTGTCAGCATCTTGGGATCGGTCGGCCGCGTGGACACGCGGATCCTGAGCAACTACGGGAGCGAAGGATACTGGAAGACGGGGCTACAGCCCACAGGCTAGCGCCAGAAAAAGCCGGATGGAGGGGTCGATGCGGGGCAAACGAGCCGGGGCCTAGCCCCATGCCATCGCTACCCAGTGCCGGGCGGCGCTCAGGTCTTCACTGTCGGGGGCGTATACACCGGCATTGGAAACTGCGCGACGTTGGAGCCTTCCAGGGTGCTGATCTTGCTCACGCCCTGCTTGCGAACCTCATCGATGCGCAGCACCGAGTGCAGCGGCAGATAGGTGCGCTTGACCCCCTCGAATTCGGCCTTTACACGCTCTTCGGTGGGGTCCACCACGACCGCCGAACGCTCGCCGAATACCAGCTCCTCCACCTCCACGAAACCGAACAGCGAGCCATGGCCGACCTTGCGGGCATAGATCTCGTACACCTTGCCCTGATTCGCGAAAACGACCTTAAAAATGTGACTCGCTGCCATATGTAGAGGGTTAGCTGGTTGGTACGCTGCACACATCTTACATAGCGCAGCCTCCCGGTGCCGAGCCGAATACGCGCTCGGCGGGCGCCGATCAGGAATTACCTCACTCGTGGCACTGAAACTTCGCGTCATCAGCGACCATTACAAAGCGCTTGGCAAGCGCAGCTCGCGGCTGTTCGGCGTTACCGGTGGCCGGATCGGGCGCGCGCAGGACAATGACTGGATACTGCCGGATCCGGACCGCTACGTATCCAGCCATCACGCCAAAGTGAGCTTCCGTTCCGGCGCTTGGGTACTGGAAGACACTAGCACCAACGGCATCTTCATCAATGGCGCCGACACCCCCGCCTCGGTAGCAGGTCCTTATTCGCTGCAGGACGGCGATCGGCTGCGGCTGGGCGACTACGAAATCCTGGTCAGCATCGATGAGCGCAACGATTTCCCGCCCGATGCCAGCGGCCAGATCCCGATCCCCAAGCGGGTCAAGGGCAGCAACCCGCCGGCCATACCGGTGCTGAACGATGACCTGGGCGAAGAGCTCGACATCACTGACCTGCTGAACGACCCGCTGGTCAAACCGGCGAACGAACCCTTCGACCTGCGCAAGGCATTCAACCTGGAGCCGACCGAACCGGACCGATTGCGCAACGGCCTGCCAGCCGACAACAGTTTCGGTTCGTTGCTGGACAGCCTGATCGGCGACAGCGAGCCGCGCACGGTCGTGCACGGAGGCAAGAAGGAGCCTGCCGCGGCTGCCAAGCCAGCGGCGGATAACAGGCCAGCTGCGGATAAGAAGGCTGACGATTGGCAGATGCAGACGAGGCCCTACGACCTCAAAACCATGATGCCGCTGAACTCCCCCGCGGCGCTGGCCAAACCTCAACCGCAACGAACTGAGCCGGAGCGTCCACGACGCGCGGCGGAACAAGCTGTCGGGGCACACAGCGACAACGCCAGCGGAATCGAAGCCTTGTGCCGAGGCGCAGGTATCGACCCCGCTTCGCTACCGGTGGATGCGCAGGCCGCATTGCTGACGCTTGCCGGACAGGTGCTCCGCGAATCCGTGCTTGGTCTCATGGAAGCACTCAAGGGCCGCTCCGACATGAAGAGCCGTCTGCGCCTGAGCCAAACAACGATTCAGCCGGGCGAGAACAACCCACTCAAATTCTCGGCAAGCGTTGAAGAAGCGGTGCTCAAGCTGCTCGATCCGCACGGCAACCGCTATCTCGGACCGATTGAGGCGATTCGCGAATCGTTTGCGGACATGCGCACGCACCAGACGGCGCTGGCCGGAGCAATCCAGGCCGCCATGGACGAGTTCATGAGCCGTATCGAACCGGGCGAGCTGCAAGAGCGCTTCGACCGCGGCCTCAAGCGCGGCGCGCTGCTGGGCGCCGCCAACAAGATGAAATATTGGGACCTGTACGTGGAGTTCTACCAGGCGCTCAACCAGCGCAACGAACAGGGATTGCCGTCAGTGTTCGCCGAAGAGCTGGCACGCACCTACGCGGAAAAGGCGGCACAGAAAAAGAAGTGAACCCCGCCCCATTTCCGGGGGATTAAAGGGGCAAGTCAGGGGGGCAACGCGGCCGGTGGTGCTGCTAGTCCGGTGGCCGTCCCGCCACTTCACGCTGTGCGGCGGGCCCTGTATCCGCGGCAACCCAGTCCAGGATGTCCATGTAGCTGCGGATGTTCTCCACAAAGCGCACTGGCTCCCAGCCGCGCGCATAACCGCGTTTGACCTGTGAGTACCACTTCGTCTGCGTCAGCAACGGCAGATGCTCACGCACCTCTGCCCACGAGTCCGGATTCTTGGCATGCATCTGCGTGAGGATGCGCGCATCTTCTAGATGCCCGATGCCCACGTTGTAGGCGGCCAGCGTCATCCAGGTGCGATCGGGCTCGGGAATGCGGCTTGGGATTTGATTACGCATGCGCACGAAATACTGTGCGCCGCCGAAAATACTGGCGCGCGCGTCCAGGCGGTCAGCAATTCCCAACGCTCGCGCTGTTTCTTCCGTCAGCATCATCAAGCCGCGCACGCCGGTTGGCGAGGTCGCGCTCGGCACCCAGTGAGATTCCTGGTACCCGATGGCTGCCAGCAGCCGCCAGTCGACTCCGACCTGGTCGGCGGCTTCCCGGAACCAGTGCCGGTACTGCGGCAAGCGCGCTTCCGTATCGTTCATGAACACCCGCGATTGGATGTAGTCGAAGCGATCGGTATCCCCGTAATAGGTATCGAGGATGGAAGCGAGCCGACCCTCTGCCTTCAGCGACGCGAAATAGGCCGTAACCCGCTGCAGCAGACTGGTGTCGCGCGTGTCCATGGCCCAGGCCAGCGATTTGCCGCCCGACAGGTCGAAGGCGATACGGATATCCGGATGAAACGCGCGGCCAATGGCGAATTCATTGGAATCCGCAACCGTGTAGTCGAACTCGTGCCGCGATAGCCGGTACAGCAATTCCTCGGTTTCGGCCGATGGGTTTTCCACCCATGACAGCTTGGGGGCTCCCACCCTGAGCTGCTCAAGCGTCGCTGCATGCGAACTACCGCCTACCACTTCGATGTGCGCATCGATGGTCTGTGCAAGATCCCGCGGTCGCGTCTCGCCCTGGCGGAAAATCAAATGCTCGCGCACCTGTTGATAAGGAGGCCCGAAGCCGGTGTATTGCGGCAGCAGCACCCCCCGGCTCAACCCGGCCGCCGCAATATGTGCGCGGTGCGATTCGAGCTCCCGCATCACGTCGCCGACGTTGGGGACCGAATAAATGTAGAGCTTCACCCCAAGCTCGGCGGCAAACCGGGCAGCCAGGTCGAATTCCGGACCCTGCGGGCCGGAAGCGCCAAGGTAGTAGGCGCTGGGCAGGTTGCGCGTTACGACCCGCAGCTCGCCGTCGCGAATGATCTGCTCGAGCACGGTCGGCGTCTGCGAACAGGTCCCGAGCAGCAGCGTCGCAATAATGGCCAGGGCGACTTTCAAAACCTGGCAATCCGGCGGCGGGAGGTCGGCAACGGGAACGGTTGGGCCACGCGATGGCTCGCTGTCGGAAAAAACGATCGACAGCCTACAGTCTTGTGGGGTCCCTGGTATAGAATGCGCGCCCCCGGAGAGGTACCGAAGCGGTCACAACGGCACCGATTCGAAATCGGTTGAGGGTTAACGCCCTACAAGGGTTCGAATCCCTTCCTCTCCGCCATTTCAGTAGCAAAGCCCACCTCGTGTGGGCTTTTTGCGTTGAAGTGGCATGAGGAAGGTTGAGAACCCCTTGTACAAGGGTTCGACAAAACGGCAGGAGAGCCGTTTTGCGCGGCCTTCAGGCTGCCCGTAGGGCGAGGTACAGGGACGTACCGAGTGAATCCCTTTCTCTCCGGCTTTTTGCGTTGTTCCAACCACCCTCCCCTGTGCCCCTTTCGATACCAGGATTCGAGGAATCGACTCCCTTACCACCGCTCCCGGATGGCGACCGCGTGCCGTATCCTCGACCGCCTGCGAACTTGAGGTTCTCGAGCGCAAATTACCGACCAACGACCGAACGGATGCCACGCCCTCGGGTCCAACTTGCACGTCCTTTACACGGCTCCGGCACCGGCCCCACACTGACGCCCGCCATGAAATCCGCGCTGAAACAATTCGTCACAGCTGCCCTGCATATCCTCCTGGGCGCCAGCCTGTCGTTCGCAGCCGGGGCGCAAAGTGTGCCGAACGGCGTCGGCGACGACCTGCCCGACATCGGCAGTCCGGCGGGGGCGATGATCACGCTCTCGGATGAATATCAGGTCGGGCGCATGATCGTGCGCGGCTTGCGTGATTCGGACCAGATCCTGGAAGACCCCGAAGTATCCGAATACATCCAGTCGCTCGGTTCGCGGCTGTCCAGCGAGGCGCATGAAGGTGCGCAGAAATTCACTTTCTTCGTCGATCGCGAACCTGTCATCAACGCGTTCGCGTTGCCGGGCGGCTTCATCGGCGTGAATGCCGGACTGGTGCTGGAGACCAAGAACGAGAGCGAGCTGGCCGGCGTGATGGCCCACGAAATCGCGCACGTGACACAGCGCCACATTGCCCGCAGCATCGAAGCGCAGAGCCGCAACAGCCTGGTTTCGACAGCGGCCATGCTTGCTGCAATTCTCGTTGGCGCGGCCGCGGGCGGCGACGGGGCGATGGCCGGAATGGCCGCAGCGCAATCACTCGCTATCCAGCAGCAGATCAGCTTTACGCGCGCCAATGAAACCGAAGCCGACCGGGTCGGACTGGGCATTTTGGCGCGCGCCGGCTTCAATCCCGAAGGCATGCCGGACTTCTTCGAAACCCTCTCCCGCCATGGCGGCAGCAGCGAACTGAATATTCCGGAGATGCTCCGCACCCATCCGGTGACCAGCACGCGTATCGCAGAAACCAAGGAACGCGCCGAACAGCTCGAGATCCCCAATAGCGTCGACAGCGTCAGTTATGCGCTGACCCGGGAGCGCCTGCGGGTCCTCTCGACGCCGGCCGGGCACGACGCCCGCGAGTATTACGCCGCGATCATCCAGAACGAGCCGGACGCCAGCCGGGCCCAGATCTATGGGCAGGCGCTGGCACTGATGATGGCCGGCCAGCCGGAAAAGGCGGTGCCTATTTTCCAGAAGCTGCGCGACGGCGATCCGACGATCATGCAGTACCACACCGCTCTCGGACAGGCGCAGCTACAGGCCGGTCAGGGCAAAGCGTCGCTGGTTACCCTGCAACGGGCCCGCGAGCTGTTCCCGCGCAATGTCGCCGTAACGGTGCGCTACGCGGAAGCGCTCATGCAGCAAGGCGATGCCAAGCACGCTCATGAAATCCTGCTGGATCTGTTCAATGCGGTACCCCCGACGCCCGACCAGGCCAAGCTGACCGCATTGGCGGCGAACGCCGCAGGCGACGTCGCTGATTCGTACTACTACATGTCCGAATATCACCTGATGAGCGGCGACTTGCCGCTGGCCTTGAATCAATTGCAGATGGCATTGGGAGTGCCGAAGATCACGTCGGTACAGCGCGCCCGTTTCCAGGCGCGCATGGACGAAGTCATGCAAGCCATGCCCAGGGGCGGTGCACGACGGGCGTCCAACGGCAGCGGACAGCGCCCGCAGCGCTTCAATTGATACAATACGGCTGGCGCGGCGCCCGGTGCCGCCTTTCCAGCTACAAGGATTTTCAATTGATCTCTTCCATGACGCAGCGAGCGCTTGCGCACGCACGCTTATCGATGGTTTTCGTGGCAGTGCTCGTGTGCGCCGGTTGCGCCGCGACGCCCGGCCGCACCCGCTCCGACGATCCGCTGCAGGGTGTGAACCGCGGCATCTACAAATTCAACGATGTGCTGGACCGCGCCGCGCTCAAGCCGGTGGCCAAAGGCTATCGGAAAATCACGCCCCACTGGTTCCGCACCGGCGTCGGCAATTTCTTCTCCAACCTCACCTACCCCTCAACGATCGTCAACCAGTTCCTGCAGGGCAAGGGTCGGCTCGGCTTCCATGACACGGGCCGCTTCCTGTTGAACTCCACCGTCGGGATCGCCGGCCTGCTGGATGTGGCAACGCCGCTGGGACTGACGGCCAACGATGAGGACTTCGGCCAGACGCTGGCTGTGTGGGGTGTAGGCTCGGGACCGTTCGTGAACCTGCCCTTCTTCGGTCCCTCCTCGCTACGCGACGCGCCCTCGCGTGTGTTCGATTATTTTCTCGGTCCGCTCGTGTACGCGGATCTCCCGTGGGAAACCGAGTGGGGCCTGCGCGTGTTGGACATCGTCCATACGCGATCCGAACTGTTGCAGCTCGATCCGACTCTGCAGCGGACCTACGACCCGTACGCCTTCATTCGAGATGCGTGGGTTCAGCAGCGTGAGTTCGCAATCTACGACGGCAATCCTCCGCAGGAAACGCTCGAAGAAGAGCCCATCGATATGGACGAACCCGCCGCCGAAGCTCCCGCGCCGGCACCGAAACCCTGAAGATTTGCAGACTTGTCGAATCGTCTCGGCCTAGCTGTGAAGGCAGCAGGACCGAGACGAAATTACCTGGAACTGTGATTGTCCCGGCGGGAAACCGCTTCCCGGCGTCTCAGGCTGAGGGGACCGCGCCCACCACGGGATGTTGAGCCGGATCGGCACGATTGGTGGTCAGGAGATCCTCGACTTCACTGATGCGAGCCAGCGCTTCGATCTGCGCGGGTATGTTCTCGAAATGGATCTGTCGCTGCGCGATCCGCGCCAGACGCAGCCACTCGATCAGCAACGCCAGGCCGGAGCTGTCGCTTTCGGACACTGCGGCAAGGTCGACATCGACATGCGCCTGGCCCTCGAAGCTGGTCTCGCTCTGCTCGAGCAGCGCGCTGACGGTCGTTGCATCCAGCACGCCGCTGATGCGGAATCGCCCGCCGCCGAGCGA
Source organism: Steroidobacteraceae bacterium (assembly GCA_036498785.1). Lineage (GTDB taxonomy): Bacteria > Pseudomonadota > Gammaproteobacteria > Steroidobacterales > Steroidobacteraceae > Steroidobacter. The sequence continues at coordinate 88,577 of DASYEW010000028.1, forward strand.
CTCAAGGCTCGCTTCTGTATCGATGACGACGGTCTTGATCACTGCTCGCTCGCTTGCCGCATGATCACGAAGACTTTGCCGTGTTACCGCTGGCCACCTGCGCTTCCAGGCGCTGAATGACGGCATCCAATCCCTTCTGATCGATCTCGGAACCGAAATCGGTGCGGAACGACTTTATGTACGAAACGCCTTCGATCTGCACGTCATACGCCTTCCACCCTTGCGCAGTCTTGCGCAGCGCGTAGTTGACCTGTGCGCGCGAGCCATTATCACGGCGAATTTCGCTGCGCACGGTCGCCGTCGTGTCTTGCGGGTTGCCCTGGAACGGCAGGATCTTCAGCCGATCAGGAGTGAAATCCACCACCGCGTCGCCGTAGGTCTGCAGCATCGACTGGTAGAACGCCTCGACGAAACGTTTGCGCTGCTCCGGGGTAGCAGTTTTCCAATGCTTCGCGAGGACGAGCTGCGCTGCGTACGCGGTATCGAAGTACGGCAGCATGTTCTTGTCGACCAGCTCGCGGATCTTATGGTGATCCTTCTGATACTCGGCGCGATGCGCGTCCAGATCGCGCAACGTATCCTGCGCAACCTTGGTGACCAGCTCATACGGCCCAAGCTCGGCAGTACCCGGTGCCGCAGGCGGTGCCGGCAACGGGTCCGCCGCGGCGAACGTCACTCCGCAGAACAACAGCAGGCCGGCGAGCAAGCCGGCTTTCGCAACGCTCGCTCTGCAAGTCGTACTCGACCGAAACCCAACCGCGGTAACCGTCATCATTTCTTCTCCTCTGGTTTGGCGGGCGCTGCGCTGGACGAATCATCGCCGCGCTTGCTGAAGCTCGCCGCGAGCTGATTGATCAGATTCTCAAGGACCAGAGCATCCTGCACGAGTTCGATGCGGCTGCCTGCCTTCAGATAATCGTCCGCACCGCCGGCGGTGATGCCGATGTACTGTCCGCCCAGCAGGCCCGAGGTCATGATGCTGGCATCGCTGTCGGACGGAATCTTGTCGTAAGCCGAGTTGATCCGCATCTTCACGACCGCCTTGTAGACGCTCTGGTCGAACTTGATCGACTTGACGCGACCCACGGTCACCCCGGCCATCGAGACCGCGGCACCCACCTTCAGACTACCCACGTTCTCGAAGCGGGCCTCCACCTCATAACCGCTGCCGTCGGCGGAAAGTTCACGGTTGGTGATCTGCGTCACCAGAAAAAACAGTGCCGCGAATCCCAGCAGGACGAACAGACCGGTCGACATTTCTATAGTGCGCGTGGCACGCATAAACCTAACCTCGCCCTGCCATCAGAGCATCAGGGCAGTGAGCATGTAATCCAGTATCAGAATCAGGACCGCGGAAATCACCACCGTCCTGGTCGTGGCCCGGCCGACACCTTCGGCCGTGGCAATCGCGGAATAACCTTCGTGGACGGCGATCAGGCTGCAGGCAGCGCCGAACACGCAACTCTTTACGACACCTTCCATCACGTCGCTCACACCGACGCTGGAACGCATCTGGGACCAGAACGAGGCCGCTTCCACGCCCAGCTGCTGGACCGCAACGAGCTGCACGCCAAACAATCCGATGGCGATGAAGATACCGGTCAGCAACGGCATCGCGAGCACGCCGCCGATGAAGCGCGGCGTAGCGACCCGCAACATCGGATCCACCGCCATCATCTGCATGGCCGCCAGTTGATCGGTGGCGCGCATCAGGCCGATTTCAGCGGCCAGCGCGGTGCCGGCACGGCCCGCGAACAACAAGGCGGTGACCACCGGGCCCAGTTCCTTGAGCAGGCCCAGCGCTGCGCCCACGCCCAGGGAATCCTCGGCGCCGAAACGCTGCAGCACGTCGTACCCCTGCAGGCCGATGACCATGCCGATGAACAGGCCGCAGATCATGATGATGACCAGCGACAGCGCACCGGAGTTGTAGACCTGCTCGACAATCAGTCGCGGGCGGCTCAGTGCGCGCGGCACATGGCCGACCAGGCGCAGCAGGAACAGCGCGCTGTTGCCAACCGCGGCGATGAATTCACGAAAGTTATCCGACAGCTCGCGCAGGAACATCATAGTTTGTCGGCGAGCAGCTGTTCGAAATAGTCCGGCGCGGGATAGTGAAACGGCACCGGACCGTCGGCGAGGCCGTTCATGAACTGGTTGACGATCTCCGACTGGTGGTCCTTCAGCTCCACGAAGCTGCCCGAGGCAACAACCTTGCCGCCCGAGATGAGATAGCTCATGTCCGCGAGAATCGACAGCTCCTCGACGTCATGCGACACGACCACGCTGGTGATGCCTAAGGCATAGTTCATCTGCCGCACCAAGCGCACGATCATGCCCATCGAAATCGGATCGAGGCCGGCGAATGGCTCGTCGTAAATCAGCATCTCCGGATCCGTCGCCATGGCGCGTGCCAGCGCAACGCGCCGACCCATGCCTCCGGAGAGTTCGGTCGGGCTCAGTGAGGCCGCGCCGCGCAGGCCGACGGCCTGCAGTTTCGTCAGAACGATATGGCGCAGTAACGATTCCGGCAGGTGCGTGTGCTCACGCAACGGGAAAGCGACATTCTCGAATACGTCCAGGTCGGTCAACAGCGCACCGTTCTGGAACAACATGCCCATCTTCAGGCGCAGGTTGTACAACTCGCTGCGCGAGAGATTCGAGATGTCCAGTCCGTCGTAGAGGATCTGGCCACTATCGGGCTTGATCTGGCCCGTCATAAGCCGCAGCAGCGTGGTCTTGCCGGTGCCGCTGGGGCCCATGATCGCGGTGATACGGCCGCGCGGAATCGTCATGTTCAGGCCGCTGAAGATCGGCCGGTCGCTGACGGCGTAATGCACATCGCGGATCTCCACGATGTTGTCGCCCGCGGCCGGCCGCCCGGCCGGAAGCTCACGACGCGGTGTTTTGCGGCGTTCCTCAATTCGCACGAAGGATATCCGTTGCCCGCACGGCTGCTGCGTTATCGATTCGAGTTGTTGCCAGGAGAGTGCGCATTCGACATCCGGTCGTGATGAATTGCCGCGAGCCTACGCGGCGTCCTGTTCCAGCTTGCTGGTGTAGCCGCCGGTCTGTGCCAGGTGATTGAATCTGGCCCGGCGCAGGAAGGCCTTCTGGCCGGCGCCGAAGTTCTCCGCCTTGCCACCCCACGCCTTGAGTGCCTCTTCTTGCAATGCACGGCCGTAAGAGAAGGTCAGCGCCCAGGGCAGCGGCCCGGACTGATTCATCAGGCTGAGGTGTTCGCTCGCTTCCGCCGAACTCTGCCCGCCCGACAGGAATGCAATGCCCGGCACCGCGACCGGCACATGACGCTTCAAGCAACGCAACGTGGCTGCAGCGACCTGCTTGCTGTCGGCACGAGTCGCCGCCTTCTTGCCCGAGATCACCATGTTGGGCTTCAGGATCATGCCTTCGAGGTGAACACGGTGTGAATGCAGCTGGTTGAAGACAGCGATCAGCGCGCTCGAGGTAACTTCTTCGCAACGCTCGATCGAATGTGCACCATCCATCAGCACTTCGGGCTCCACGATCGGAACAATGCTTGCTTCCTGGCACAGTGCGGCGTAACGCGCCAGCGCATGTGCGTTCGCTTCGATTGCGAATTGCGTGGGGATGTCGGCGGCAATGTCGATCACCGCGCGCCACTTCGCAAAACGCGCACCGAGCTTGTAGTACTCGGCCAGGCGCTCGCGCAGTCCATCCAGGCCTTCGGTAATGGTTTCATTGGGGAAGCCAGCCAGCGCTTTGGCGCCTGCATCCACCTTGATGCCCGGAACGATGCCGAGCTTGCTCAAGTATTCCGGGAACGCGATGCCGTCCTTGGTTTTCTGGCGCAGGGTCTCGTCGTAGAAGATCACGCCGCTGATGTATTTGGCGGCTTCCGGAGCGGTGAACAGCATCTCGCGATACGTGCGGCGTGCTTCTTCGCTGGATTCCAGCTTGATGGTGTCGAAGCGCTTCTTGATCGTGCCGCCGGACTCGTCGGCCGCCAGGATACCCTTGCCTTTCGCGACCATCGCCCGGGCGGTGGTCTCGAGTTCACTGCGATTCATAAGTCCTGCACCTCGTGGAAATTCTGCCCGGACACGGCTGTCGGGCCGTTCTGACAACAGCGGGCGCGTAGGATAGCAAACCCCTATGCGCTCGCGGCGAGTATGAGGCGCCGGGCTGTTGTTCCCCGCCGACACAAGCCCGACACGGACAGCGATGTCAGTCACAAGCGTCGAACGCGGGTTGCGCGAATCCACAATAGGACTAAAATAGTCCCATATCGTTTTTACCGTCCGTCCCTCGCACCACCATGGCGTTTGGGGCGGCCCCATTTCGAAGTAATGTTGAGATGGCCGGACCACCGGCACCGAGCCCATGCTGCGAATCAGCAAACTGACCGACTACGGCACCGTCATCCTGGCTTATCTGGCGTCACAGCCGGAACGCTCGCTTGCCGCCGCGGAAGTCGCCGCCAGCACTCATATTGCACTGCCCACTGTCAGCAAGTTACTGAAGACTCTGCAACGTAGCGGCCTCGTTACCTCCACGCGCGGCAGTCAGGGCGGCTACCAGTTGGCACAACCCGCCGCCGAGATTACGGCCGCCAGGATCCTGGACGCCCTGGAAGGTCCGTTTGCCATTACCGAATGCAGTGGCCAGCACAGTAGCTGCGGCCTCGAATCGAACTGTCGTACCGGACACGCATGGCAGCGAGTCAATGCCGCAATCCGCCGCGCGCTCATGGATGTGACGCTGGCGCAGCTGGCCGGAACCGAAAGAGCCGCAGTCACCAGCGTTCCGCTGACGCGCATGACCCGCTCCACACCGGAATGAATGCCCGGTTCCAGCCAGGTCAATTTCCATTTTTAGCGAATGTCTCTTGTCAATGAAGGCGCCGAAGTAGCAAGCATGGCCAGTAATCCGCAGAACGATCCGACCCTGGAAGCCCTGGTGGGCCAGAAGTACCGCCACGGTTTCATCACGGATATCGAGTCGGACACGGTGCCCCCGGGTCTGGATGAAGGCGTGATACGCCTGATCTCGGCCAAAAAGCGTGAACCGGCGTTCATGCTCGAATGGCGGCTGAAGGCATATCGCCACTGGCTCACCATGCGCGAGCCGCATTGGGCGCATCTGCGCGTCGCCCCCATCGACTACCAGTCGATCTCCTATTACTCGGCGCCCAAGTCGAAGGCGAATGCGCCCAAGAGCCTGGATGAGGTCGATCCCAAGCTGCTGGAGACTTACGACAAGCTGGGCATTCCGCTGCACGAACGTGCACGTCTGGCGGGAGTCGCAGTGGATGCGGTGTTCGACAGCGTTTCCGTGGCAACCACCTTCAAGGAACGCCTGTCGAAAGCCGGCGTGATCTTCTGTTCGTTCTCGGATGCGGTACTGAACCATCCGGAACTGGTCGAGCGTTATCTCGGCAGCGTCGTGCCCTACACGGACAATTACTTCGCCACGCTGAACTCGGCCGTCTTCTCCGACGGCTCTTTCGTCTTCGTCCCCAAGGGCGTGCGCTGCCCGATGGAGCTGTCGACCTATTTCCGCATCAACGCCGCCAACACCGGCCAGTTCGAACGCACATTGATCGTTGCCGAAGAAGGCGCGTATGTCAGTTATCTCGAAGGCTGCACGGCGCCGATGCGCGATGAGAATCAGCTGCACGCAGCAGTAGTCGAGCTGGTCGCGCTCGATAACGCGCAGATCAAATATTCGACGGTGCAGAACTGGTATCCCGGCGATGAGAACGGTCGCGGCGGCATCTACAATTTCGTCACCAAGCGTGGCGAATGCCGCGGCGCCAATTCGCGCATCAGCTGGACGCAGGTCGAAACCGGTTCGGCGATCACCTGGAAGTACCCGAGCTGCATTCTCACCGGCGAAAATTCGGTGGGCGAGTTTTACTCGGTCGCGGTCACGAACAACTACCAGCAGGCGGATACCGGCACCAAGATGGTCCACATCGGCCGCAACACGCGCAGCACCATCGTCTCCAAGGGCATCTCGGCCGGACACGGCCAGAACAGCTATCGCGGCCTGGTAAAGATCCTCCCCAGCGCAACCAATGCACGCAACTACACGCAATGCGATTCATTGCTGATGGGCGACAAATGCGGCGCGCACACATTTCCATACATGGAAGTGCGCACGCCGACAGCCAGCATCGAGCATGAAGCCACGACTTCCAAGATCGGCGACGACCAGCTCTTCTACTGCCTCAGTCGCGGCGTCTCCGCCGAGGATGCGGTGAACATGATCGTGAACGGCTTCTGCAAGACCGTTTTCAAGGAATTGCCGATGGAGTTCGCGGTGGAAGCGCAGAACCTGCTGGCGGTAAGCCTCGAAGGCGCGGTCGGCTGAGCGACTGCGAGATTGTCATTTTCGGAACACTGAACCAACCATGCTCAAGATAGACAACCTGCACGTACGTGCCGGCGACAAGCAGATCCTCAACGGCCTCAACCTGCAAGTGAACGCGGGCGAGGTGCACGCCATCATGGGTCCCAACGGATCCGGCAAGAGCACGCTCGCGCAGGTGCTTGCCGGCCGCGACGGCTACGAGGTGACGCAAGGTACGGCAACCTATCGCGGCCACGATCTGCTCGCGCTGCCACCTGAAGAACGCGCTCGTGAAGGCGTCTTCCTGGCGTTCCAGTACCCGGTGGAAATCCCCGGTGTGAACAACGTCTACCTGCTCAAGGCCGGACTGAACGCGGTGCGCAAGCACCGCGGCGAGCCCGAAGTGGACGCGTTCGAGTTTCTGGTGCTGGTGCGCGAAAAGATGAAGCTGATGCAGATGGACGAGAGCTTCCTGAATCGCGGCGTCAACGAAGGCTTCTCGGGCGGCGAGAAGAAGCGCAACGAGATCCTGCAGATGGCCGTGCTCGAACCGGCCCTGGCATTGCTCGATGAAACCGATTCCGGCCTGGACATCGATGCGTTGCGCATCGTCGCCAACGGCGTGAACAGCCTGCGTCGCGCGGATCGCGCCATCGTCATGGTCACCCACTATCAGCGCCTGCTGGACTATATCGAGCCCGACCACGTGCATGTCCTCAGCGGCGGACGCATTCTCAAGAGCGGCGATAAGTCGCTCGCGCTGGAACTGGAAAAACGCGGCTACGACTGGGTGAAGCAGGAGGCGGCTGCGGCATGAATGCCATCGTTGCCAATTCCGCATCCGCCGCGCTCGAACGCTACCGGGCATTGTTCGAGGCACGCTACAGCGCAAGCGATGCACTGACCGCCATGCGCCGTTCGGCGCTGGAGCGTTTCATTTCCGCTGGCTTCCCCACGCAGCGTAATGAAGACTGGAAGTACACCAATCTGCGCCGGCTGGAATCGCGCAACTTCACTGCGGGTAATGCGGCTCCGATTGCAGCAGATGAAGCACTGTGGATCCCAGGCGCCGGCACCAGGATAGTCTTCGTCAACGGCCACGCCATGCCGGGACTCGCCAGCGCCGTCGCTCATCCGCCGGGGGTGACTATCCTGACCCTCGCCGCGTGGATCGAGAACGATCCCGCTGCCGTCGCCACTTTTCTTGCGCAACACGCCGGGACCGCAGCCACGGCATTCGAGGATCTGAATACCGCCTTCAGTCAGGACGGCGTAGTCATCGACATCGCCGACGGCGTAGCGCTCGATCAGCCCATTTACGTAGTACATCAATGGGCAGCGGGCAGCAGCCTGCAGATGAGCCATCCGCGCATCATCGTGCGGGTCGGCCGCAACAGCCGCTGCTCGATCATCGAGCACTACGTGGGTTCGCCTGAAGCCGAGACTTTCACCAACGTCGCGACCTCGTTGGAGATTGCAGCGGGCGCTCACCTCACCCATTACCGTATTCAACAGGAATCGCTGCGTGGATTTCACGTCGGCAACGTGCGTGCACACCTTGGACGCGACAGCCACTATGCCAACCACAACATGGCCCTTGGCGCGAGCATCGGCCGCGTGGACATCAAGGCATCGCTCAGCGAACCCGGCGCTCATGTCTCACTAAGCGGCTTGTTCGCTCCCGATGGAACCCAGCATCTGGACACGCACACGCTCGTCGACCATATCGCGCCTCACACGACCAGCGAGGAAGAGTATCGCGGTGTCGCTGACGGTCGCGGCCGCGGAGTCTTCAACGGCAAGGTCATCGTGCGTAAGGACGCGCAGAAGATCGATGCGCAGCAATCCAATCGCAATCTGCTGTTGTCGGCTACCGCGGAGATCGATACCAAACCGGAGCTGGAGATCTACGCCAACGACGTCAAGTGCAGTCATGGCGCCACCACTGGCCAGCTCGACAGCACTGCCCTGTTCTACCTGCGTTCGCGCGGTCTTTCCGAAGGCGACGCACGTGCGCTACTGATCCGGGCGTTTGCCGAATCCATTCTCACGTCGATCGGGCACGAGCCGGTCCATAAATACCTGGAGCAGCACCTGCACGAGCGCTATGCCCAGATCGGAGCCGTGACATGAGCGCGAATCCCCTGCCGCACCCTGACGCCGGCACTTTCGACGTCGCAGCGATCCGCCGCGACTTTCCGATTCTCGATCAGCAGATCAACGGCAAGCCGCTCGTCTATCTCGACAACGCTGCGTCCAGCCAGCGACCGCGCGCCGTAATCGACGCAATCTCGTACTACTACGAGCATGACCACGCAAATGTGCATCGCGGTGTCCACACACTGAGCCAACGCGCCACTGAGGCTTACGAAGGCGCCCGCGACGTGGTGCGCAGTTTCATCAATGCGCGCGACACGAAGGAAATCGTCTATGTTCGCGGCACGACCGAGGCCATCAATCTGGTAGCGCAGAGCTTCCTGAGGCCGCGCATCGGTAGTGGCGACGAGATCCTGATCTCGGGGCTCGAGCACCACGCCAATATCGTGCCCTTTCAGTTGCTGTGCGAGCAGACCGGTGCGAGCCTGAAGGTCATTCCGATTACGACCGCCGGAGAAGTCGACTTTGCGGCGTTCGAGAAACTCATCGGACCGCGCACCCGATTACTGGCGCTCGCCCATGTTTCCAATGCACTGGGTACCGTAGTGCCGGTCGAGAAATTCATCGCGGTTGCCCGCCAGCACGGCGTTCCGGTACTGCTGGACGGCGCGCAGGCGATACCTCACGGTAAGGTCGACGTGCAGGCCCTGGGTTGCGACTTCTACTGCTTCTCCGGCCACAAGATGCTCGGGCCGACCGGCATCGGCATCCTCTACGGTCGGCAGGCTCTGCTCGAAGCGATGCCGCCGTGGCAGGGCGGCGGTGACATGATCCTGTCGGTATCGTTCGAAAAGACCACCTACAACCAGCTGCCCTGGAAATTCGAGGCCGGCACCCCAAATATCAGTGGTGCGATCGGTCTTGCTGCAGCGATCCGTTATCTGCAGAAGACCGGCATCGAGCGCATTGCAGGCTATGAGGGCGAGTTGCTGACTTATGCAACGCAGCGCCTGGCTGCAATCCCGGGCCTGCGCATCGTGGGCACAGCCGCGGTCAAGGCGTCGGTGGTGTCGTTCGTACTGGAAGGCATTCATCCGCACGACATCGGCACCATTCTCGATACTGAAGGCGTAGCGATACGCACCGGGCATCACTGTGCGATGCCGGTGATGGACTTCTTCAAGATCCCGGCGACGGCGCGTGCCTCGCTCGCGTTCTACAACACTTTCGCGGAGATCGATCGGCTGGTTGCCGCGCTCGAGCACACGCGTCGGGTGCTTGGCTGAAACGGCCCACTGACAACCCCGGACCTGACATGGATCTCAAAGACCTGTACCGCGACGTGATCGTCGATCACAACCGCAACCCGCGCAATTTCGGCAAGCTCGACCCGGCCGATGCCCATGCCGACGGCCACAATCCGCTGTGTGGAGATCGCCTGTCGCTGTACGTGAATCTGGACGGCAACCGCATTCGCGAAACCCGCTTCGACGGCAGCGGCTGCGCCATCTCGGTCGCCTCGGCTTCGATGCTGACGGAGGCCGTCAAAGGTAAAACCCGCGAGGAAGTGAAGGCTCTGTTCGAACAGATGCATACGCTGCTGACCCAGCACGATGCACAGGTCGATACCGACAAGCTCGGCAAGCTGGCTGCGCTTTCCGGCGTACGTGAATTTCCGGCGCGGGTAAAATGCGCCAGCCTGTGCTGGCACACGCTGAATGCGGCGCTCGACAGCCAGACGACGCCTGCGACCACCGAATAGGCACACCCTCAGCACAACGCTCCAGGACCATGCACAGACACGAACACGAGCCCGTTACCCTGCAGCGCGACGTCGAAGCCATCATGGTGCCGGCGGGCGTACCAGTCACGTTGCGCGCGGACAAAACAGGCTTCATCACGCAGGCGCTGGGAGGCAGCTTCACGGTTTACGTCGAGGGCAACCTCTTCCGCATCGCCGGCAAGGATGCCGACGCGCTGGGGCAGGAGCCGATGCTCACCCCCGAGCTGCCACCGAATGCCACCGATGAGGATGTGCGCGAGCTGGTCTGGGAGCAGATGCGCACCTGTTACGACCCGGAAATCCCAGTCAACATCGTCGAGCTCGGCCTGGTGTACTCCTGCGAGATCACGCATGAAGATGGCGAACGGGTCGCCACGATCAAGATGACACTGACCGCGCCCGGCTGCGGCATGGGCGAGACGCTGGTGCAGGACGTCAAGGACAAGGTCGAAGTCATACCGACCATCAAGCATGCGGATGTCGAACTGGTCTTCGATCCGCCATGGAACCAGACGATGATGTCGGATGCGGCGCGGCTGCAGACGGGAATGATGTAAGCGCCGCGTAGCGGCGCGCTGCGCTGTGACATGAGTGACACGAGTGACGAAGATAGATGTGCCCTCCTCTGACCTCCTTGTGACCCTTGTCACTCCTGTGACTCCTGTCACCCTCCACCGACTCCTGTCACTTCCGCAACTCCCCTCATCCCTTGATTCCCCTCCCCCATGACCTGGTTCCCCGTCGCTGCTGCCACTGCCATTCCACCCGGTGATTTCGCTCAGGTTGAGATCGACGATGCACTGGTCGCCGTCTTCAATGTGGATGGCCAGTTCCTGGCGATCGACGATGTGTGCACGCACGATGGCGGCGGCCTGGCCGGCGGTGCAGTCGAAGGCGACGTTGTAATCTGCCCTCGCCACGGCGCCCGCTTCTGCCTGCGTACTGGCGCTGCTCTGACACCTCCCGCCTACGAACCCGTGCGTACCTACGAGACTCGCGTGGTCAACGGTATGGTTGAAGTACGCGCTGCTTAGCGCCAACCTGCATCACAAGCATCTCTGACATCACCTGCCATGCTCCGCCTCACCCTGGTACGCCACGCCAAGACAGAACCTGCTCATCCGGGCCAGGAAGACTGGGATCGGGTGTTGGAGGCCCGCGGCCAACGCGACGCGCCGGAAATGGGACGCCGCATGAAGCAGCAGCACCTCAAGCCGGATCGCGTGCTGTCGAGCCCGGCGGTACGTGCCATCACGACAGCCACGATCATGGCGCGCGAGCTGGGCGTTGCTGCAAGCAAAGTCGTACAGGACGAACGGCTTTACCTCGCCGGGCCAAAAGACATGCTGCACGTGGTTCAGGAGCTCGGCGGCGATGTCGGGCATCTCATGGTGGTGGGCCACAACCCCGGCATCACCGAATTTGCCGACCGGCTTTCAAGCGAGCGTTCGCTCGACAACATGCCCACGGGCGCGGTCTATACCCTCGAGTTCGACATCGGCGCCTGGGCCGAGCTTGACTGGGCCAGTGGCGTCAACGCCGACTTCGATTACCCGAAGAAGCAGGGATAGCGGTTGGCGGTTGGCGGTCATTGAAAACCCCGCGGTCGGATATGTCACTTCTTAAACTAACCGCCAACCGCTTCTCCTCCCCTACTCCTCCCCAATCGTCAGCAGGCTCGCATTCCCGCCGACCGCCGCCGTATTGATCGTGACCGTCTGTTCGGTCGCGAAGCGCGGCAGGTAGTGCGGCCCACCCGCCTTGGGACCGGTGCCTGACAGCCCACGGCCACCGAAAGGCTGCACTCCGACGACAGCTCCGATCATATTGCGATTCACGTACACGTTGCCGGCGCGCACGCGCGAAGCGATATAGCGCGCGGTTGCGTCGACGCGCGTATGAACTCCGAGCGTGAGCCCATACCCTGTCTGATTGATCGAATCGATGACTGAATCGAGCTGATCGGCCCGGAAGCGCACGACGTGCACGATCGGCCCGAACACTTCACGGGTCAGCTGCGACAGCGAGCCGATCTCTACCGCGAGAGGCGCGAAGAAAGTCCCACCGGCATGCTCGGCTCCGAGCTGCCTGGTGTGCTGCCAGCGAGCGGCGCTGGTGATTGTGCGGGCGTGGTCCTCGAGCATCTGGCGAGAAGGTTCGTCGATGACCGGGCCGACGTCGGTTGCCAGTCGTGCTGGATCGCCGATCTGCAGTTCATCCATGTAACCGGCAAGCAGCTCCAGCACTCGCGGCGCGATCTCTTCCTGCACGAACATTACGCGCAATGCCGAGCAACGCTGCCCGGCACTGTTGAAGCCGGATTGAACCACATCGAGCACGACCTGCTCCGGCAGCGCCGAGCTGTCGACAATGAGCGCGTTCTGGCCACCGGTTTCCGCAATCAGCACCGGAATCGGCCCGCTGCGATTTGCCAACGAACGGTTGATCGCCTGCGCGGTTTCGGTCGACCCGGTGAAGGCGACGCCAGCAATCCGGGTATCAGCGACCGCACGAGCACCGACGCTCGCGCCATCGCCCGGCAGGAATTGCAGGACATCCGCAGGAATGCCGGCTTCAAGCAGGAACTCGACCGCACGCGCCGCAATCAGCGGAGTCTGTTCCGCCGGCTTGGCGATCACCGCATTGCCGGCAGCCAGTGCCGCCGCGATCTGGCCGGTGAAAATGGCGAGCGGAAAATTCCATGGGCTGATGCAGACGAACACACCGCGTCCGTGCAGCCATAGCTCGTTGCTTTCTCCGGTCGGTCCGGGGAGCAACTCGGGCTGTGCGAATTCCGCGCGTGCGCGAGCGGCGTAATAGCGCAGGAAATCGACTGCCTCGCGCACTTCCGAAATGCTATCCGGAATCGAACGCCCTCCTTCGCGAATACAGTAAGCGGCGAGCAGCGGCAGGCGCGATTCGAACAGGTCGGCTGCACGCACCAGTACGTCGGCGCGCTGGTTGGCATCGGTTGCATCCCATGCCGGCTGTCCGCGGGCAGCCAGTGCGATCGCAGCGTCAACCGTCGCTTCATCTGCAGCAATAACGGTACCCACGATTTCGCTGCGGTTGGCTGGATTGGTTACCGGCTGGCTGCTTCCGGAACGCGTCTTGCCGCCAACAATGGGAGCCGCGCTCCAACGCTGACCCGCAGCCTTCCGCATTTCGGCGTCGAGCCGGTTGAACTCCACCGGGTCGGGCAAGTTGACACCACGGGAGTTCGCGCGCGTTGCGCCGTAGATCTGCCGGGGCTGGGGAATCTTCGGATGGCCGCTGTACTGCAGCGCTTCGGCTTCGACGACTGGATCGCGAACGATCTCCTCTACCGCCGTACTCTCGTCCACCAGCCGGTTGACGAAAGAAGTGTTGGCACCATTCTCCAGCAAGCGACGCACCAGGTAGGGCAGCAGGTCTTCATGCGAACCCACTGGCGCATAGATGCGACACGGTACGCCGAGCTTGTCGGCACCGACGATCTGCGCATACAACTCTTCGCCCATGCCGTGCAGGCGCTGGAATTCGAAGCTGGCCTGCCCGCCCCCCGCCAGTTCGAGAATCGTCGCCACCGTCTGCGCATTGTGTGTCGCGAACTGTGGATAGACGGCGTCGCGTGCGGCGAGCAATTCGCGTGCGCAGGCGAGATAAGACACATCGGTGTTCACCTTGCGTGTGAAAACCGGATAGCCCGACAAACCCCGTTCCTGCGCGCGCTTGATTTCGCTGTCCCAGTACGCGCCTTTGACCAGGCGCACATTGAGACGGCGACCGGTCGACTGCGCCAGGGCAATCAACCAGCGCGTCACGTCGGGCGCGCGCTTCTGATACGCCTGCAATGCCAGTCCAAATCCCTGCCATCCTTGCAGGCGCGGCGAGCGTGCGATGTGCTCGATCAGTTCCAGCGACAACTCAAGCCGCTCTGCTTCCTCGGCATCGACCGTCAGCGCGATGTTGCCATCGTGTGCGGCCACAGCGAGTTCGTGCAGGCGCGGCGCCAGCTCATCCAGCACACGCTGGCGTTGTGCGAACTCGTAGCGTGGAAACAATGCGGAGAGCTTGACCGAAATGCTGGGCGCCGACTCCGGCGCGGCATTGCGATCGGTCGCCGCGGCGACCGCCTTGATCGCCCGATGATAGGCATCGAGATAGCGATCGGCGTCGTCGTGGGTGAGTGCCGATTCGCCAAGCATGTCGAAGGAGTGGCGATACAACCGGTGCTCCGCCGAAACCGATCGCTCCAGCGCTTCGGCAATGGTGCGGCCCATCACGAATTGATGACCCATGATGCGCATTGCCTGCCGAAAGGCACCGCGCAATACCGGTTCACCCAGCCGGCCAGCGATGCGCGCGATAAAGCCGCGCGGATCGTGCAGATCGTCGTCGCCCGGCCGCACGATGCGGCCGGTCAACATCAGGCCCCAGGTCGATGCGTTGACGAACAGGGATTCCGCATCCCCCAGATGGGCCGCCCAATCGCCTTTGGCGATCTTGTCCGCGATCAGTTTGTCCGCGGTGGCATCGTCCGGTATACGCAACAGCGCCTCTGCCAGGCACATGAGGATGACGCCCTCCTGCGACGAAAGGTCGTACTGGCGCAGGAATGCGTCCAGGCCGGTGCGCTGCGTTTCATGCGCGCGTACACCTTCGACCAGTCGTTGAGCCTGCGCCCTGACTCGTTGTCGCTGTCCGGCGTCAAGCCGGGCTCGCTGTGCGAGTCCCGCTACGATCGGCTGCTCATCCCCAAGATAGTGGCGATTGATGGCCGTCGCGATGGGTCGATCGGAACTCATAAAGTGCGTACGCTACCTTTTTGGTATACAAGCAAGGATCACGATTGCGCCGCGCCGGCTGTTACGCCCGCTGGTTGGTGATTTGTACAGCAGCCTTCGCTGCGCGACCAGTACTAGGACCGCGTTGTCCCGCGCGGCTCACCCCTGCCTGCTGGGGAGAATGCCCGCCGAGGCAATGCCTGTCGCAAAAATGGCATCTTGAATTGAACGCTGCGTAACACCATGTGTCAGTTGTGAATGAGCTTTTCCCGAGGTGACAAGGTGGCAACTCAAGCGTCCGAACCGGTAACGATTACCGCCGGCAACTTCATGAGCGACGTGGTCGACGCGTCCGCACAGGTTCCAACGCTGGTCGACTTCTGGGCGCCCTGGTGCGCCCCCTGCCGGCAACTGATGCCGATCCTGGATCGGCTGGCGGCCGACTACGGCGGGCGCTTCAAGCTGGCGAAGGTCAATACAGAGGAGCAGCAGGAGCTCGCCGCCCAGGTTGGCATCCGCAGCCTGCCGACGGTCGTACTTTTCAAGAACGGCACCGCAGTCGATCATTTCATGGGCGTGGTCCCCGAAGCGCAGATCCGCGAGATGCTCGACAAGCACCTGCCCAAGCTGGAGGACGGCCCGCAAGCCCAGGTCCAGTCGCTGAAGATCGCCGGGGATTTCGCCACGGCCCGTGCGGCACTCGAACAAGCACTGGCGCGCGACCCAGGCAACATTGCGCTGCTGGCCGAAGGTGCCGAATTGCACGCCCTGGAAGGCGATCTCGACGCCGCCCGAAGGGAACTGGCGCAGCTCCAATCGAAGGAGCCGAATCATCCCGCGGTCAAACGGCTCGCCGCACTGCTCACCTTCAGCGACGTCATCGCCGCCAATCCAGACGTGCGTGCGCTCCGGGAACGCGTTACCACGGACGCAGAGAATCTCGACTTGCGCCACGCCCTTGCCGTGCACCAGCTGCTGGGAGGCAACGTCGAGCCGGCGCTGCAGACATGGCTGGACATCATGCGCCAGCACCGCACGTACAAAGACGACCTGGCTCGACGCAGCCTGGTGCAGGCTTTCGAATTGATCGGCGAAGCGGACCCCATCGTGGCGCAGACGCGCCGTGCGATGACCAGGCTGCTGTTCTAACGGCTCTTTAGTTATTGCTCGCCGAGCGTGGCCAGCGCGCGCTCGGCCGCAGCTACGGCGCTATACCAGGCGCCGTGGATCGTGCCGAAATATTCTGTCGAACAGGCTTCACCGGCGAAGAATATCCGGCCTGCCAACGGCTGGCTGAGCTGCTCCCGTGCCAATGCCTTGCCTGGCAGCGCTGCCGAGTAGGAGCCGCGCGACCACGGATCCATGCTCCACGACGTACTGACCGTGCGTCCGATGTCCTGCAGAAAATCCGAACCGAAAATGCCGCTCAATTCATCGCGGGCAAAAATCTCCAGCTCGCCGCGCTGCTCCAGCTCCGCCGACAGACTGCCGCCGAAGAATCCCAGCAGCACACCCTGACCTGCCGGCCGTGTCGCGTAGCTACCGGTCCGGGAACTGCGATCGGTGCCCAGGAAGTGCACGGTGCCTGCAAATGGCAGCGCCTGCGATGGCATCTCGAAGAACACCTTGTTCACGGCGCCCAGCGGAATGGCGGCGAACGCTTCTGCAAAGTCCGCCTGCAATGCCGGGAGAAAACGAATCGAACCGGCGGCCATCACGCTGGTTGGCACCGTAACGATCACTGCGGCCGCGCGCACCTCGCCGGCGCTCGTGCCCAACAGCACCTCAGGACCGCGCGAGTCGATGCTGAGCACGGCCGTGTTGAGACGCACATCGAGCGACTGCGCCGCATGTGCAATCACGGCACCCAGTCCTTTACCGACGGCCCAGTTGACCTCTGAATCCTGGTAACGGTCGTAGTCGACGCTGGAAACCAGCTCTGACTCGGTGCCCATCAGCCAGGTCATCACTGCATCGAACGCCGGTCGAAACCTGTCCTGCGGCAGTAGTTGCGATATCGGCACGTCCTTACCGTCGCGGACGGCCGCGGCAATCAACTGCTCGTTGCGTTCGAAAGCTCCATGCCAGGCGGCCAGGTATTCAGGCGATGCTTCGTCCCGACCGATGCGGCGCTGCCACACCGGTGAACGCTCGATGACGTCGAAGCCGTGCTCCCGGGCGTAAGGCATCCAGGGATTGCGATCGGCCGAGTGCAGCCAGGCGCAACCCATGTCCAACGGAACGCCTAGTGCAGCGGTGTCGGTCCACGCCCGGCCGCCGACACGATCGCGCGCCTCCAGAATCAGCGCACGCCGACCTTGCGATTGCAGCCATCTTCCCGCAGCGATGCCGGCAGCTCCTGCACCAATGATGACAATGGGGTGGGTAGACATGACAGTGACGGGTGACGGGTGACGGGTGACGGGTGACGGCAATAGGATAGGCGCGTTCTTCCGCGCGTCTACGCGAATTGGACCTCTAGGCTACTCCACGTCATGCCGCGCCTCGTATTGCAATTGTTCGGCGACATCGTGGCCAATATAGGCGTGAATGCCGCGGCGCGTGAGATAGATCAGCGGAATCAGCAGGAAAGCCATCAACAGCTTGTAGCAGTAGTTGACCGTCGCCACCGCCATGAACAGCGGAATCGACCACTTCTGCGGACCGAGCACGAAAGCGACGTAGAGCACCACGAAGCTGTCGATGAGCTGCGACACCGCGGTGGAACCGGTGGCGCGCAGCCAGATCCATTTCTCCCCCGTAACCACGCGGATACGATGGAACACCGCGATATCGATCAGCTGCCCCAGCAGGAAAGCGATGATGGATCCGGCGATGGTCCACATGCCCTGGCCGAAGATGCTGCTGAACGCAGCTTGCATGTCCGGCACCCCGTGCTCGCGGTTCACACTGACCCAGAAATCCGCGGGCGTCAGCGAAATGGTCATGTAGGCCGTGAGGAATCCGTAGCAGATCAGACCCACCGTCAGCCATGAAATGAAACGCACGCCGCGGCGGCCGAAGTATTCGTTGATGACATCGGTCATCAGGAACACGAACGGCCACAGCAGCACCCCGCTGGTAAAGGACAGCGAGCCGCCCTGGCCGAACAGGTTCCAGTTGAATGTGCCGATCCCCAGCGTCGGCTCGAGCGCGAATATCTTCACGCCGACGAACTCGGCGATCATCGCATTGACTGCCAGGAACGCTGACAGCACCAGGAAGAGGTGCGTTACACGCGAGCCCAGTGGATTGGCCAGAGACTTGACCGGCGTGGGGGATATCGTGTTGGACATGTGGCGCAGCAGTATGCACGAGCGTCATCGATGCCCTCAATGACCCCTGCCCATGCTGACGGCGCCGGTCGCGATCGTCTCCATGTTGCCGCCGCCGCAACAGCGAATTGCCCTACCCGGGCGTGGCGCCGTAGTGGACGGATGCGTAACCTCCTCCCTGAGACCTCCTCCCTGGGCTGCCTCGCTCGCAGGAATGACCCGATCCATGGCCACCATTACAGCGCTGAATATCTATCCGGTGAAATCCTGCCGCGGGATTGCGCTGGAACGCGCTCGCATCGCAGCCACCGGATTCGATCATGACCGTGAGTGGCTTATCGTCGATGGCAACGGCCGCTTCGTCACCCAGCGCGAAGAACCGCGCCTTGCGCTGATCGTCACGGCAATTTCCAACACCGACCTGATACTGACGGCTCCGGGCAATGGAACGCTGGCAGTACCGCTGGATCTTGCGGAAAATCCCGTCGAAGTTACCTGCTGGCGCGACCGCTGCGCCGCTTTCGATGCGGGTGATGAGGCTGCGCAATGGATTGAACGCTTTCTCGGCGCACCACATCGGCTGGTGCGTTTCAATCGAGAACGACCGCGCGCCAGCGATGCGGCATGGACGCGGGAGGTGCAGGCATTGAATCAGTTCAGCGACGCATTTCCGTGGCTCATCATCGGTGCGGCCTCACTGCGGGATCTGAATACGAGATTGGCCGTCCAGCTGCCCATGAACCGGTTCCGCCCGAATATCGTCATCGATGGGTTGCCGGCCTACGGGGAAGACGAGGTTCATGAATTTCAGGGTGGCAACGTCCGGTTGCGCATCGTGAAAGGATGCACGCGCTGCGCGATTACTACCACCGATCAGGAAACGGGTGAGCGCGCGACCGACGAACCGCTGCGGACCCTGAGCAAGTACCGCCTCGACCGACAACTCAAAGGAGTGATCTTCGGCCAGAACGCGATCCTGCTGGAGGGAGTCGGCAAGGAGCTGAGCGTGGGCCAGGAACTGGCGGTGACTCACGCACTGGGTTCTGCCTAGGTCCGAGCGCCGCTCGAGGACGGCGCTATCCGCGCCCGACTTTACTTACTTCACTGGCTAGCCGGCGCAGGCCCTGGCTTTCCCATCCATAACGGGATTCGGCAGCAGGGTCTTCTGCCATTTCGCTTTGTACGGCGGTCACATGGGGCGCAATGCGGCGGATGACGGTGCTCTCCCAATCCTCGCGCGCCACGGTTGCCTCAGGATCGATTTCTTCCAGCGATTCGTCCACTTCAGGAACGACTCGCGGCATCTTCTGCGTTGCTTCCGAATCGAAATCACGCTCTGGTGTCATAACGTGTGAATCTCCAGCTCCGGCTGTCCAATCCAGCGTACATCGCTCGCACTGCCGCCGCTGTGTGTCGGGTCACAGGGTCGGGGATGAGACGAGGATAATCGTCGTGCGTGCGTTCGGGTTAACACACGTCTGGAAGGGAACGGACGATTCGCCACCGCGGTTCCGTCGCGCAGTGTAAAACTATTCTTACAATTCCTTTAAGCGCGTCTCAACAAACGCGGCCGGCACATTCGCTGGTCACGTAGGGAAATGCCGTAGCGGTCAATAACCGGCGAGTTGCGCGAATCTGTCGGTGTGGTAGTACGCATCGCCGAAGGTTTCGGCGGCTGCCCGCGCGCGCTTCATGAAAAATCCGATGTCGAACTCATCGGTCATTCCGATGCCGCCATGCATCTGCACGGCCTCGTTGGTGGCGATGCGCGCGATCTCACTCGACCTGGCCTTCGCCAGGCAAACGAGACTGGCTACATTCTGTTCCCGAGCATCCAGCGCTTGCAATGCGCGCAGCACCACCGATCGTACCAGCTCGATCTCGCAGAACAGGTGCGCAGCGCGATGTTGCAACCCCTGGAAGGTCCCGATCTTGACGCCGAACTGTTCGCGTTCGCGCAGGTAAGCAAGCGTGCGTTCGAAAGCTTCGGAAGCGATCCCAAGCAGTTCCGCCGCCAGCACGGCGCGCCCGGCGTCCAGCACGCTGTCCAGGATGCCAGCGGCCTTGTCAGGTGTTCCTAGAATGTCATCCGAGGTAACACTGACGTCGCGAAATTCGATAGTCGCGGCGTTGCGACCATCGACATTGTCGACGCGCGTCACTGTGACCCCGCTCGCCTGAGGATCGAGCATATACAGCGTGATGCCGTCGCGACTTTCGACGTCGCCTGCAGTGCGCGCGGAGACTATCAAGCGATCCGCGACGTGGCCGTCGAGCACGTGAATTTTCCTGCCGCTCAGTTTGAATTTTCCTGCGCTGCCGGTACTGCGCGTTGCCACCGCAAGCGGCGCGTGTCGATTCCGTTCGTCCGCGGCCAACGCGAGCACCATTTCGCCCGCCACGACCTGCGGCAATAGGCTATCTCGCTGAGCCGCTGAGCCCGCTTTAAGCAGGGCCGTTACACCCAACACGGCAGTCGACAGCAGCGGAGTCGAACTGAGATTGCGGCCAATCTCCTCGGCGATGAGCCCGGCGCCGACGTGACCGAAGCCAACGCCGCCGTACTCCTCGGGCACCAGCACGGCGGCCCAACCCATGTTGGCCATTTCCTTCCACACTTCACGACTGAAGCCGACGGCGTCGCAGTCATCTCGCAGCTTGCGCAACTGTGCAACAGGGGCACGCTGCGCGACGAAGCGTTTCACCGCATCGCGCAACATCGTTTGATCTTCAGTGAGCGTTAGTGACATGTCGCGTACTTGTTGCGGAGCCTGCTGCGCCGATCAGCGTTGCAACGCTCACGCACCGGGCAGGCGCAGGACGTGCTTCGCCAGGATGTTCAGCTGTATCTCCGAGCTGCCGCCCTCGATCGAGTTGGCCCTGGTGCGTAACCAGATCGGCGCAAGCTCCTCGCCGCCTGCGCCAAATCGCAGCGATTCCATACCGGTAATGGACATCATCAATTCGGCACGGCGTTTATTCAGCTCGGTGCCGTAGTACTTGAGCATCGAAGACATGGCGCCGGTTTCATTGCCCGCTTTGGCTTCGGCCTGCACACGCGCCATCGTCAAAGCGAACGCCTGCGCGTCCATCTCGAAGCGAGCAATGTCGGTACGTAAAGCAGGTTCGGCAAGGCGGCCTCCGGCAAGCCCGATATTCGTCACGGCCATCTGACCAAGCGTCGCACTGCCCCCGACCCGCAGGCCCAGCCCCATGCCGCCGATCATGTTGCGTTCGTGAGTCAGCAGGTACTTGGCGATCGTCCAGCCCTTGTTGCGCTCGCCGAGCAGGTTTGCCTTGGGCACCCTGACATTGTCGAAGAAGGTCTGCGTAAATGGCGAATGACCTGAAATCAGGCGAATGGGCCGCGTGGTAATGCCGGGACTCTGCATGTCGAAGAGCACGAAGCCGATGCCATCGTGTTTGCCAACGCTGAAATCGGTACGCACCAGGCAGAAAATCCAGTCGGCCTTGTCGCCGTAACTGGTCCAGATCTTGGAGCCGTTGATCAGGAAGTGATCGCCGTCATCGTCGGCGCGCGTCTGCAACGAAGCGAGGTCCGACCCTGCGCCCGGTTCCGAGTAACCCTGGCACCAGCGAATTTCGCCACGCGCGATCCGTAGCATGTGCTCCTGCTTCTGAGCTTCGCTACCGTACTTGAGCAAAGCAGGTCCAAGCATCGAAATGCCGAACGAGGTGAGCGGCGAGCGGCACTTCAGCCGTGCCATTTCTTCACGCAGAACCTGCGCTTCCTCCTTCGTCAGTCCCCCGCCGCCATAGGTCCTCGGCCATTCCGGAACGGTCCAGCCGCGCTCGGCCATTCTCTGCAGCCAGACGCTCTGCGCCTCACTCTTGAATTGCCAATGGCGACCGCCCCAGCACACATCTTCTTCGCCCAGCACCGGCGCTCGCATTTCCTGCGGGCAATTGGCCTCCAGCCACGCACGCGTGTCGGCACGGAATATGTCCAGGCTATCGCTCTGAACAGCAGGCGCTACGGTGAGATCGGCTTCCGGCGGTGGGGACATGGGAATTCCTTGAAAACGATGCCGGGCTACGAACTGACGAGTTCTCCAACTGACCCTACGCGACGCGCATCCGGAACACCTCTTGCCCGTCACCCGTCACTCATCACCTCTCATCGCGACCCGGGCAGCTCCGGGTCGCGGCGATGTGCAATCTCCTAACGCGAGACGGTGAGCTTGCCGAAGGCAATGCCCAGGTCCCAGCCACGCCCGGTGCCGCTCAACGCCAGTGAAACCTCGCCCTTGGTCATGACCTGAGCCTGCGACGACTTGACCGCGCCCGCGTGCGCTTCCGCGGCAACGTACGAACCCAGGGTTTCCTCGATATTCTTGACGCCGGAGAACTCGCCTTTGCCATTCTCGATCGTCGATTTGCCGACGGTCAGGCCGCCGCCCTTGGCTTCCAGCTTCACCGCCGCCGACTGGCCATTGGAACACTTGATGGTGCCGTTGCCGGATGACGTCTTGTAGAAAGCCGACCAGCCCGACATCGTGAAGCTAAGTGTGCAGGTGACATCGGCAGCGGCTGCCGTCGCCGGTACGGATACCCCCCCCAATCCGATGGCGCCGCTGACGATAGCCGTGGCACACAATATTTTGTGCAAAGTCGTTTTAAGCATGAACGTGATCCTCCAGCTGAGGCACGCTCGCGCAATTGCGCTGGTGCCTGAAAATGGTTGCCAAAACTCGCGCTCGAAGCGCTACATGGCGACGCCGGAGCAACGGCCCGTCCGACGCTCCGGTTCCGCTATTGCAGGTATGCCCGTACGCCTATGCTCGTACGCCGGCAAACGCTATATCACCGAACATCGTCTTGCAGATGCCGCTGACTTTCGCACCCGATACGGCCCCGCTGAAGGCCAGATTGACCGATCCCATGGGACTTTTCACCTTGGTGTCGAAGGAGAGCTTATCGCCTTCGACCTTAACGCCGGATAACTGCGACAGGCCGCCCTGCGAGTTCATGGTTCCGGTCCAGGCACCTGCGGACTCCTGCAGGTCCCACGTGAACTGCTGGGTGCCGATGGGAGTATCCATCGTGACATTCCACTTGCCGGCAATACTCATGCTTCAGTCTCCTGGATGATTGACACCCCGCGACGGACCCTCTGTGATTGGCCAGGCCTGGCGCGACAGCCGTCGCCGCGGCATGCGAAGTTGGGCGATGCAGTGTAGCAAGCGCTCATGCATGGTTACGAATTGCGGCTGCCGCCCTTGTAAGATGCACACCGTTCGCAGAGAGCGTCATCGATCCTTCGCATGAATCACCGACCCATCAGCCTGGACGAATTCTTTCGCAGCTACCGGCAACGCCGCGAGCCGCTGGTATTGGCGACGGTCGCGCGCACCATCGGTTCGACCTATCGGAAAGCGGGAGCGCAGATGTTGCTCGCTGGCGACGGCAGCGCGGCCGGCCTGCTAAGCGGCGGATGTCTGGAAGCGGATCTCATGGAACGCGCCCGTGGCGTGCTTCAAAGCGGCATCGCCAGCGTCGCGGAATACGACACACGCAGTTCCGATGATGTGTTGTGGGGAATCGGGCTGGGATGCGAAGGCGCAATGAGCATCCTGCTGACGAAACTGGACAGCGACAACGACTACCAGCCATTCGCCACGGCGGAACTGTGTCGTCGCGAACAGATACCGGTGGCATTCGCCATCGTCGTCGCCACCAGCAACGAGCGTTATCCGCTTGGCCGCGCCTACTGGCTCGACAGTCCCGAGCAGCCGCCGGCAGCCGTTCGCTCTGCCTGCGCATCGATGCAGAGCCGGCGCAAGGCTGCCGCTTCGAGTGCGTCGACAGTTGCCGCCACCGTTACCGCCGAAGACGCGACCTTTCTGATCGTGCCGGTGCAACTTCCCACGCGACTGCTATTACTGGGAGCGGGCCCGGATGCCATGCCGCTGGTGGAGATTGCCGGCCTGATGGGTTGGCAGGTGACTGTAATGGACCATCGCCCTGCTTACGCCATTGCAGACCGCTTCCCACGGGCACAGCACGTCATGCTGCATCCCGCTGGCAGTCTCGCCGAAATATTGGCAGGTGAGCACTACGACGCCGCCGTCGTAATGAGCCACCACCTGCCCTCCGACCAGGTTTACCTGGCCGCGCTGGCCGACAGCGCGATCCCGTACATCGGTCTGCTCGGTCCAGAACTGCGCCGCGTACGAGTGATGACCGAGCTCGGAGCGCAATCGCGGAAATTCGCCGGCCGCTTGTACGGTCCCATCGGCCTCGACATCGGCGCCAGGACACCCGAAGCCATCGCCCTGGCCATCGTGAGCGAAATCCAGGCGGTGCTGGCCGGCCGACCGGGAGGATCTTTCAGCGCCAGGATGGCGGACGAGTAAGCACCAGCCGGGAATCTCAGCCCAACGCTCCTACGCCCAACATCGGGTCCAACGTTCTTGCGCCCAGCACATCAACCACGACGCAGATTGCGCAACGCCCTGCGCCCATGTTTGTCCGGTCGGCCGTCGGGAGCCGGAGGCGATAGCCGCGCGTTCTCACGGCGTTGCTCACGGGCAGCAATACTCTCGATTGTCTCCACGTAAGCGGCACGCGCCTCATCGGCCGGCCCGCGCCTCGTGGGCAAGCTAGCAACGACCACTTCGAAGCGGATTTCATCGCGAGTAATCGACAGGCGGTCCTTGACATGAATGTTGCGCGATGGCTTGGCGCGCTCGCCATTTACATGCACCAGACCGCCGGCAACCGCGTCGGTGGCCTGCGACCGGCTCTTGAAGAACCGTGCAAACCACAGCCACTTGTCGATCCGTAGACCGGCCCGTTCGCTTTCGTTGTCCTGGTGACGCATACGCCAAGCTTACCTGCTGACCGCGCTTGCGGTCGCGACAACCCCTTCCTACTATGGCTGCCGGTACCCGCCAAGAGTCCGCTCGATCGCAATGCCTTTACCAGCCACCGCAGCCCCTGACGACAGCATCGATATTCTGATCATCGGCGGGGGCATCAATGGCGCGGGCATCGCACGCGACGCTGCCGGTCGCGGCCACAAGGTAGTGTTGGTCGAGCAGTCGGACCTGGCTTCAGCCACCTCCTCCGCCAGCACCAAGCTCATTCATGGCGGATTGCGTTATCTCGAACTCTACGAATTCCGGCTGGTGCGCGAATCGCTGATCGAACGCGAACGCCTGCTCGCCATCGCTCCGCACATCATCCGTCCGCTGGAGTTCGTTCTGCCGCACGTGGAGGGACTGCGTCCGCGCTGGGAAATCCGGCTCGGACTGTTTCTTTACGATCACGTCGGAGTGCGCCGGCGCTTGCCCGGCTCACGCGGCACGAAGATCGCAGGCTCACCTTACGGTGCGAAGGTTCAGCCACAGATCACGCACGGCTTCGTATATTCGGACTGTCGGGTAGACGACAGCCGGTTGGTCGTCCTGAATGCGATGGATGCCGCGCAGCGGGGTGCCTCCATTCGCCCGCGGACGCGCTTCATCTCGGCACGGGTCCGCGACGGCTTGTGGCATTCGCAGCTTGCGGACGAGATGGGCACTCAGTACGAGATTCGCTCGCGTGCCATCGTCAACGCCGCCGGTCCCTGGGTGGAACATGCCCTGCGTGACATTACCGGCGCCCGCAGCTCGACCCAATCCCGCCTGGTCAAGGGCAGCCACATCGTGGTGCCGCGGATGTATCCCGGCGAACACGCGTTTCTGCTGCAGAATCCCGACGGCCGCGTCGTGTTCACCATTCCTTACGAAACTCATCACACCCTGATCGGCACCACCGATCTGCCCTTCGAAGGCGATCCGGCCAGCGTGCGCATCTCGCCCGAAGAGATCGCCTACCTGTGCGATGCGGTCAATGAATATTTCGTGCAGCCCATCAGCGCTGCGGATGTGCAATGGACCTACTCAGGAGTGCGCCCGCTCAGCGACGACGATTCCGCCAACGTCTCGAAAGTCACACGCGACTACAAGCTGGAGATCAGCTCCGACAGCGCGTCGCCGGTGCTGCTGTCGGTGTTCGGCGGCAAGATCACCACCTACCGCAAACTCGCCGAGATGGCGCTGCAGAAACTGCGGCCGCACATCGGTGGATCCTCGCAAAGCTGGACCGACCAGGCGCCGCTGCCCGGCGGCGATCTGCCGCGAGGCGATTTCCCGAAATTCCTCGCAGGAGTATACAAACGTTGGCCCTTTCTACCGGAACCGGTAGCACTGCGACTGGCGCATGCATACGGCACACGCATCAGCGACATCGTCGGTGCCGCCCGCCGCCTGGAAGATCTCGGCGAACAGTTCGGCGCCGGGCTTACCGCTGCCGAAGTGCAATATCTGCAAACGCACGAATGGGCACGCCAGGCGGACGACATCCTGTGGCGCAGGACCAAGCTCGGCTTGCAACTCTCGCCCCAGGAGCGAGAGCGACTGGTCAATTATCTCGGCGGTGCGCCGGCAGATCTATCCGCCGCGATGTAAGCGAAGTGGTGTGAGCCCCCAGCGGTGTGAACCCGCGCGCTGTAAGCCCCAGTGATGTGAGGTTGCGCGGAAGCCTGTTATGCTGAATTGGCACCGTGCAACAGCTACCGGGTGGACCCAGCGTGAAGAGCGAACTGTTGACTCGTTTCGCGGAACAGACCGCGCAGCTGCAGGTCGAGGGCCTGTTCAAGCGTGAGCGGATCATTACTTCACCCCAGCAGGCCGTCATCCGCGTCAACGATGGCCGCGAAGTGATCAACCTCTGCGCCAACAACTATCTCGGCCTGGCGAATCACGCGGCAGTGCGCGAAGCCGCGCGGCTGGCGCTGGATCGTTACGGCTACGGCATGGCGTCGGTGCGCTTCATCTGCGGAACGCAAAGCGTCCATAAGGAGCTGGAGCAACGCCTGAGCCGGTTTCTCGGTACCGAAGACACCATCCTGTATTCCTCCTGCTTCGATGCCAATGGCGGATTGTTCGAAACATTGCTGGATGAGCAGGATGCGGTGATCAGTGACGCCCTGAACCACGCCAGCATCATCGACGGCGTGCGTCTGTGCAAGGCGCAACGCCTGCGCTACTCGAACAACGATCTCGACGAACTGGAGACACGGCTGAAAGAAGCCGCCCACTGCCGCACACGGCTGATCGCCACCGACGGCGTGTTCTCGATGGACGGCGTGATCGCGCGCCTCAAGGATATCTGCGATCTTGCCGATCGCTACGATGCCATGGTGATGGTGGACGACTCGCATGCCACCGGCTTCATCGGCGCCAATGGCCGCGGCACACACGAGCTGCGCGGCGTCATGGATCGAGTCGATATTCTCACCGGCACGCTCGGCAAAGCGCTTGGCGGCGGCAGCGGCGGCTACACCTCGGGACGCAAAGAGATCGTCGGTTGGCTGCGGCAACGCTCGCGCCCATATCTGTTCTCCAACAGCATTCCGCCGTTCATCGCCGCGGCCACGCTGCGCGTGCTCGACCTGCTCGAAGCCGACAATCAGCTGCGGACAAAACTAAGCGACAACGCGAGCTATTTTCGCAGACAGATGCAGGCAGCGGGCTTTGACCTGGTGCCAGGCGAACATCCCATCATTCCGGTCATGCTCGGCGACGCCAAGCTCGCCTCGCAGTTCGCACAGCAATTGCTCGACCACGGTGTCTACGTAATCGGCTTCTCCTTCCCGGTCGTTCCTCACGGCAAGGCGCGGATTCGCACGCAGATGTCCGCCGTGCATACGCAGCAACACCTGGACAAGGCCGTGGCCGCGTTCAGCCAGGTCGGCAAGGAACTCGGCATCATTCATTGAGCTGGCGCTGACCTGGCATTGAGCTTGGTTTCTCAACCCGCAACGCCATAAAGATATCCAGGGAGCAACTCCCCGCCCTCCCCAGTCTTAACCTGCATCACCCGATCACTTACATCACCTACATCACCCATGCGCGCCCTAGTCAAAGCCCATGCCGCTCGCGGCATCGAACTGCAGGATATTCCGCGTCCCGCCATCGGCCCGAACGACGTGATGATTCGCATCAAGCGCACGGCGATCTGCGGCACCGACATGCATATCTACAACTGGGATGCGTGGGCGCAGAAAATCATTCCAGTGCCGATGGCCGTGGGCCACGAGTATTGCGGTGAGATCGTGGAGATCGGCAGCGAGGTATCCGGCTTCAGCCTGGGCGATCGCGTTTCCGGCGAGGGCCACATCACGTGCGGCCACTGTCGCAATTGCCGCGCCGGGCGGCGCCATCTTTGTCGCAACACGGTGGGCGTCGGAGTCAACCGGCCCGGCTGCTTTGCCGAGTACCTGGTCATCCCGGCGGTCAACGCGTTCAAGCTGCCCGACGTCATCGACGATGAAATCGCCGCCATCCTCGACCCGCTCGGCAATGCAGTGCATACCGCACTCGCTTTCGACGTTGTCGGCGAGGACGTGCTGATCACCGGCGCAGGGCCGATCGGCATCATGGCAGCCGCGATCGTGCGCTTCGTCGGTGCGCGCCACGTGGTGATCACGGATGTGAACGACTATCGGTTGGAACTGGCGCGCAAAATGGGAGCGACACTGGCGCTGAACGTGACGCGCGATTCGCTCGACGACGCGATGAAGCAGCTCGGCATGCAGGAAGGCTTCGATGTCGGGCTGGAGATGTCCGGCAACGCCGCCGCAATGCGCGACATGTTGCGCACAATGCACCACGGCGGCGGTGTCGCGATGCTCGGCCTGCCCTCCACCGAGGTCTCCATCGACTGGAACGATGTGATCCTCAAAGGCCTGACCATCAAGGGCATCTACGGCCGGCAGATGTTCGAGACCTGGTACAAGATGGCCGCCATCCTGCAAAGCGGCCTGAATATCCGCCCCATCATCACCCATCGCATGTCGTACCAGGAGTACGAACATGCCTTCGACATCATGGGACGCGGCCAGTCAGGCAAAGTGGTGATGGATTGGGAAGGATAAAGCCATCCTTCCCGATGTTACCGATGTCCGCGGGATCAGCTTCACCCCGACCCGTTAGCTCGCAACGATCGCTGCTTGCCTGAGCGCGTTACTGATCGCCGCTCACTTCGCTGTAGTAGTACACCTGCGTACGGCGGCTGAATTTCGCCAGCTGCGTCAGCTGCGACTCCACCGGGGAAAGCAGGCGATGCGCGCTCGCAAGTAATTCGTTCTTCGGCAGCAACGCGCGAGTGATTCGCGCGGCCACCGAATGCGTCTGTCGCGCGAGCGCCTGCCGCCAGCCCAGCGACGGCTCCATGTATTCGACTTTGTAGTCCTTGCCCAGGCCGGCGCGCGCTGCGGCCGCATCTAGTGCATCCCGGTACGAACCCAGCTTGTCTACCAAGCCGTTCTGCACGGCATCGCTGCCTGCCCAGACGCGACCCTGAGCGATGGCATCGATGGCTTCGAAAGGCTTCTGGCGCGCCTCGGCAACGTGCCCGACGAACGTGCTGTAAGCGTGATCGATGGACAGTTGCAGGATTGCCTTGGGCTCCTCTTTGAGCGTGCGCTGCAGGTCCAGCGAACCGGCCAGCGGCGTCGTGCCGATACCGTCGGTGGACACGCCGATCTTCTCCAGCGTGCGCTCGAATGTCGGTACCACGGCAAACACGCCGATGGAGCCGGTAAGCGTCGCCGGACTGGCCCAGATTTCATCGGCATCCATGGCGATGTAGTAGCCGCCGGACGCCGCCGTGCTGCTCATCGAGGCAATTACCGGCTTGCCGGCATCGCGAATGGCATCGATCTCACGGCGGATGACCTCCGAGGCCAGCATGCTGCCGCCCGGGCTGTCGATGCGCAGCACCACTGCCTTGACCGAATCGTCGTACCGGGCCTGCCGCAGCAACCGCACCGCCGACTCCGAGCCGATGGTGCCGGGAGGCTGGTCGCCATCCAGAATCTCGCCAGACGCGACTACGACACCGATGTGGTCGCCCTCGATCTCCAGCGCATGGGTCGCACGCACCGCATTGAGGTAATCCCAGTGTGCAATTCCGCGATAGCCGTGATCGCTCTCGTCCTCGCCAACCAGCGACTTCAGTCGTTCCTCGACCTCGTGCCGGGATTTGATCTCGGTGATCAGGCCGCGATCCAGAGCCACTGCGGCGAGGTCGCCCTGGCGCTCACGCGCAGCCGACGCGAGTTCGTTCACATAGGCGGAGATCACACCGGCATCCAGTCCGCGTGCCTTGGCGACGTCTTGCTGATATTGCGTCCACAGGGCATTCAGCCAGGCACGGCTCTCCTCGCGCTCCTGGTCCGACATGCTGTCGCGACTGTACTGGTCGGTGTACGACTTGAATTTGCCGGCCTTGAAGATGTTCACATCCACGCCGAGCTTGTCGATCACACCCTTGAGGAAGGTGCGGAAATAGCCGTAGCCCTCGATCAGCAGCATGCCCTGCGGATCCAGATAGATTTCACTGGCGTTGGCGGCGAGGTAGTACTGCGATTGGTCGTAGCCCTCGCCCAGGGCGATGACAGGTTTGCCGCTGCTGCGGAAATCGCGGATCGCCGTCGCCAGCTCCTCCAGCTTGGCGATGCCGCCGCCGGACATGTTGGCGAGATCCAGCACCAGCGCCTTGATGCGATCATCCTTCTTCGCCGCCTCGATGGCTTCCACCAGGTCCCGCACCAGCGTTTCCGCATTGCCCTGGCCATAGGCTTCGGCGACGGCGCGTTGCAGCGGGTCGCCCGATAACTGCTCCACCAGTGCGCCCTGCGGCGCGATCACCAGCGCGGCGGATTGCGGCACCGTGGGGATACGCGGTGAGAGCACCGCGATCACGACCCCGAATATCACCAACAACACGAGCAGGTGCAGCACCTTGCGCAGGGCATCGAGCGAGCGCCACAGAAAGGCGAAGACAGAGGCGATGGCTTTCATGAAAGGTAGCGGGTGACTATTGGAACGGAAGCGTGGGAGCCATGCTAACTCCCTATCGCGTAACTGATTCGGCAAATTGCGCCGGCCTGAGCGTCGGACACCGGCATCGAGCTGTCGTTCAATAGCAGTCCGCGCGCTGCCCACGGAGTGCGGCCGTGTACCCCAAGCCTCAAGTCCAGCGGCAACTGCATATTGCCGACAACCTTATCCGTACCGGGGTGCGTAGGACCATTGCGCGGTAGGGCATCCCGCGGCATCGAGTTCCTTTCGGCCGGCAGCGCGCAACAGAATACTCTCGCCAAGCCCACCCGGCTCATCAGGAAAACCAACGCTCCGGCGCTAACCGCGGCCCGATTCTGCGGGCCTCCACGCCCGCCGTGAGGAGATGGCGGCTCTGTGTCGAGGGCCGATCGATCGACACCTCCCCTACATGCGCAATCCAGAAAATGCCGCCCAATAAAAAAGGCGCGGCAGCGAAATTCGCCACCGCGCCTTTCAACGAGAACGGGTCAGACCTTCTCTTCGATGCGCGCTGCCTTGCCGGTGAGATCGCGCAGGTAGTACAGCTTGGCGCGGCGCACATTACCGCGACGCTTCACGCTGACAGAACCGATCGCGGGGCTGAAGCTCTGGAACACGCGCTCCACGCCTTCGCCGTGCGAAATCTTGCGTACCGTGAACGAGGAGTTCAGGCCGCGATTGCGCTTGGCGATCACGATGCCTTCGTAAGCCTGCACACGCTCGCGGTCGCCTTCCTTGACCTTCACTTCCACCACAACGGTATCGCCGGTGGCGAATTGCGGCAGCTTGCGATCCGACGCCTCGCGCTCCAGGATTTCAATGATGTTGGCCATGTTTGCATCCATCCAGTTAATACTTGAATACTTCGTCAATCTTGCCGGCGGCGGCGCTATTCGCTGCGCGCCGCACGCTCCGCCACAAATTCATCCAGCAGCCGCTGCTGCTCCTGCGTCAAGCGCAACCTGCCGAGCAGATCCGGGCGCCGCAGCCAGGTTGCACCGAGCGCCTGCTTGGTCCGCCAGCGCCGGATGGCAGCATGATTGCCGCTCAACAACACCTGCGGCACCGCGCTACCCTCGAACGACTCCGGACGCGTGTAGTGCGGCCAGTCCAGCAGGCCATCCACGAACGAATCCTGTTGTGCCGACTCCTCGTCACCCAACACGCCGGGCAGCAATCGCACCACCGCGTCGATCAACACCAGCGCGGGCAGCTCACCGCCCGACACGACGTAATCTCCGATCGACACCCGTTCGTCGATTTCCGTTTCGAGCAAGCGTTCGTCGACGCCTTCGTAGCGTCCCGCCAGTAGCAACAGCCCGGGCAGTTGCGTCAGTTCCTGCGCCTTCGCCTGCGTCAACGGCGCACCGTCGGCGGCGAGATAAATACTGCGACTGCCCGCCGGCAAGCGCGCCTTCGCAGCCCGCAGTGCCGTGCGCGTCGGCTCGATCTTCAGGACCATGCCGGGGCCGCCGCCGTAGGGCCGGTCATCGACGGTGCCATGCACGTCGGTCGCGAATTCGCGTGGCGTCGCAGCGTTCACGCCGACCAGCCCGCGCTCAAGCGCCCTTCCCAGCACACCGATCCGAACTGCCGCGGCGATGAAATCCGGGAACAGCGTCACCACTTCGATGCGCATGCTTCCCTACTCCTCAACCGCCAGCGGTTACCGATCCCGAATCCACATTCAATCAATCCAGCGACCAGTCGAGCACCACGCGTGCCGCTTCCATGTCCACTTTCACGATCCGGTCCTTCACGAACGGAATCCAGTGCTCCTGTTCGCCCTGCACGATCACCACCGGTCCGGTCGGCGTCGTGCGGAAGTGGTCGATCCGCCCCAGCCATTCGCCAGTAGCGCTGACCGCCTCCAACCCTTCCAGATCGCTCCAGTAGTACTGGCCGGGTGCCGGCGGCGGTAATTCGCTGCGCCAGACTCCCAACTCCAGACCCGTCTTGGTACGCGCCAGCTCAGGGGAACCGATTCCCGCGAGCTTCGCGATCACACCCTTGCCCGTGACCTGGCCGTCTTCGACCCGGATCGGGGTCCACTTGTCGCCCGACCCCAGCTGCAAGGTCGAGTAATCCAGAATGTTGTCGATGGGATCGGTGAAGGAAACGATCTTGACCCAGCCCTTGACCCCGAACGGGCTGGCCACTTTCCCCAGCACGACGATCCGGTCCGGGGTTACCCCCGGGGCGCCTGCGGGTTGCGACCCAGCTTCATCCGTCAATCGAATCTATGACCCCGATGCCGGCAACTTCGTTGCCGGATCCTGCGGGTCCCTTATGCAGCGACCGGGGCAGCAGCCTGCTTGCGGTGCTTGGCGACCAGTTCAGCCACGCGCTCCGAAGGCTTGGCACCCTTGCCGACCCAATAATCGATGCGCGCCAGATCGAGCTGCAGGCGCACCTGCTTGCCGGCGGGGATCGGGTTGAAGAACCCGACCTGCTCCAGGGCATTGCCGCCCTGGCGGACGCGGCTGTCTGTGACGACCACATGATAGAAGGGTGCTTTCTTCGCGCCGCGGCGGGTGAGCCGAATCGTAACCATACTGCTTGAAGCCTCGGGAACACTTAGGCAAGGGGCAAGGCCGGGCCGTGGCCCGGAAAAGGGCGCGAATAGTAAATAAAAACAGGCAGAAGGGGAAGAAATAAAGCGCTCCGCCGAGCAACCGGCTGCGGACCAGCTGGCCTGAACGGAAGCTTCGACCTCTCCTGGTCCTGGCCGGTCGACCGTAGAGCCGCTTCCGGCGGCTTTACATCCCCGGCATCTTGCCGCCAAAAGCGCGCAGCATCTTGGCCATCCCGCCCTTCTGCATGCTCTTCATAACCTTTTGCATTTGCAGGTAATTTTTCAGCAGGCGGTTGATTTCCGAGACGTGCACACCGGACCCGGCGGCGATGCGCCGCTTGCGCGAGGCGTCGATGTTCTTCGGATAGCGGCGCTCGATCGGGGTCATCGAGCGGATGATGGCCACCTGGCGCTTGATGTCCTTGTCGTTGCTCTGCGGCATGGCGGCCGCCTTGCCGGCAAACTGGCTCGGCAGCTTGTCCATCAATGCCGACAGGCCGCCCATCTTCTGCACCTGCTGCAGCTGGTCGTGCAGGTCCTCCAGGTCGAAATCCTTACCCTTCTTGAGCTTGCGGGCCAGCTTCTCGGCCTGTTCGCGGTCGACATTGCGGGTGACGTTTTCCACCAGCGACAGCACATCGCCCATGCCGAGGATGCGGGAAGCGACCCGTTCGGCATGGAACGGCTCCAGCGCATCGGTTTTCTCGCCGGTACCCATGAACAGAATGGGCTGACCGGTGATCTGTCGCACCGACAACGCCGCACCGCCGCGCGCGTCGCCATCGGTCTTCGTCAAGACGACACCGGTAAGACTCAGCGCCTCGCCGAATGCACGCGCCGCATTTACTGCGTCCTGACCCGCCATGCTGTCGACGACGAACAGCGTCTCGGTGGGCTGCACGGCGGCGCTGATCTGGCGAACCTCCTCCATCATCTCGCCGTCGACATGCAGGCGGCCCGCGGTATCGACGATCAGCACGTCGAACAGCGAACGGCGCGCTTCATCCAACGCCTCGCGCGCCAGCGTCAGCGCCGGCTTCTTCGGATCCGAAGGATAGAAACCGACTTCGAGCTGCGCGGCGAGCCGCTCCAGCTGAAGGATCGCCGCGGGCCGGTAGACGTCGGTACTCGCCAGCAGCACCTTCTTTCTTTCATTGTCGACCAGCCACTTGGCGAGCTTGCCCGCGGAGGTTGTTTTACCGGCACCCTGCAGACCTGCGAGAAGAATCACTACCGGCGGCTGGGCACGCAGGTTCAAGGGCCGCACGCCCGCGCCCATCAACGCGATCAGCTCGTCATGGATGATGCGCACCAGGGTCTGACCGGGGGTCAGGCTCTTGTCGAACTCCATGCCGACGACCTTGCCGCGGATCGAGTCGATGAATCCCTTGACCACCGGCAGCGCGACGTCCGCCTCCAGCAACGCCATGCGCACCTGGCGCAGGGTGTCGTTGATGTTGTCTTCGGTGAGTCGCCCGCGACCGCGCAGGCCCTCAATGACGCCTTGCAGGCGTTCGGTGAGTTTGTCGAACATAGGAATGACGAATCCGCAGAGGAAGGCTACAGGCTACAGGCTGCAGCCGGAGACGACCAGTGACCGGGCGCGGAACCTGGCGCCGTCGGCGCTGCGCCGTGGCCGTAGCCTGCCACCCGTAGCCTGCTGTAGCCTGTGGGCTGTCGTATCCAAGGAATTCCCGTGCTTTCCATCGTCGTTCTCGCCTGCTATCTGGCTTGTGCTGCGTGGCTTGCTTCCAGTGCTTATCGTGCGCAAGACACCGTTCCTGCGAACGCGGCTGCGACCATCTCATTCACCCCCAACGCCAATAACGAGGGTTTGCGCGGCAGGCGCGTCGCCGGACTGACCCTGGCCGCTGCCGCGATCGTGCTGCATGCAACGCTGCTCTGGGGTAGTGTTTTTTCCCGGCCGGAACTGGCACTGACCGTCGCCGAGACCGCCTCGCTCATCGGCTGGCTGGTGGGGGTCATCGCGTTGCTACTGTCATGGCGCAAGCCACGCTTTGCCGGCATCGGCGCCATCCTGCTGGTGGTGGCAGGAACCGTCGCGGTCATGACCGGCGAGGGATTACGCAGCTTCGCGGTCGAGCGCTATAGCTGGGAGATCACTGCTCATATCATCCTGTCGACCGCGGCATACGCGCTGTTCACGATTGCCGCTGCGCTCGCGATTGCACTGGCGCTGCTGGACCGGCGGTTACGTAAACGCCAGCCACTGGGCTTGCTGGCAATCCTGCCGTCGGTCGAAGCGCTGGAATCGGGCACCTTCCAGGCACTGGGCGCGGGCTTCGCCATTCTCACGCTGGCACTGTTTAGCGGCTTCATCTTCGTCGAGAACCTGTTCGCCCAGCACCTCATCCACAAGACGGTGTTGTCGTGCCTCGCGTGGATCGTATTCGCGATCCTGCTGTTCGGCCGCTGGCGGTTCGGCTGGCGCGGCCGCACGGCGGTACGCTGGACTCTCAGCGGCTTCGCGCTGCTAGTGTTGGCCTACTTCGGTTCCAAGCTGGTACTCGAATCGATCCTCGGTCGACATTGGGGGTAGGTAAAGAAGCGGTTAGCGGTTAGCGGTTAGTTTCGGCACAGGAACGGCAATGCCTGCTGGTCGTCATCTGAACTAACCGCCAACCGCTAGCCGCCAACCGCTCTCTCACATCAATGCCGCAATTCACTTCCATCAACTGGCCCATTGGTTGCACGCTGGCCATCGTCGCGCTGGTGCTGCTGGCGGCATTGTTCGCCGCGACCGAAGCCGCGTTGAGCAACGTGAGCCGCTATCGGCTGCGCAGCCAGGCAAGGCTCGGCAGCCATCCCGCGCGCCGCACCGAAAAGCTGCTGCAACGGGCCGATCAGCTTACCGGCGCGATTCTGTTGTGCAGGACCATCGCCAACATCCTGGCAGCGTCGCTCACTGCCGTGCTCGCCTTACAGCTGGGCGGCGCCTGGCTGATGGCTGCAGCCGCAGCGATACTGATCTTCGTCGTGCTGGTGTTTGCAGATGCGTTACCCAAAACGCTCGGCACTTTGTATGCGGAGCTGATCGCGCTGCGCATGTCATGGATCTGTTCGATCCTGGTGCGCACGCTACAGCCGATCGTGTGGGCAATCGACACTTTTGCGCGCGGCCTGCTGCGTACACTCGGCATGAGTGCTCCAGCCGGCACGGTCACGACCCTCGCGTTGGACGGACTGCGCGCAGCGAACTCCGATGCCCGCATCGATACACGCTCCCATCAGCGCATGCTGGCCAGCATCCTCGACCTGCAATCGATCCGGGTCGAAGACATCATGATTCCCCGCAGCGAAATCGCCGCCATCGATATCAGCGACGACTGGGACACGATCCTCGAAATGCTGCGCACCACTCCGCACACGCGGCTGCCGTTGTGCGAAGAGAATCTCGACAACATCATCGGCATCGTGCACATGAAGAAGGTCGCGCATTCGCTCGCACACGGCGACATATCGCGTGAAGCGCTATTGCAACTGGCCCAAGAACGGGAAGCCTACTTCGTGCCCGAAGGCACGGCGCTCGATATCCAGCTGCAGAATTTCCAGCGCGACCGGCGCCGCATCGCGCTGGTCGTCGATGAGTACGGCGACATCCAGGGGCTGGTGACGCTCGAGGACATCCTCGAGGAGATCGTCGGCGAATTCACCAGCGATCCCTCCACGCTGCACAAGGATATCCATCGCGAAGCCAACGGCAGTTACGTCGTCAGCGGCACGATCAACGTCCGGGTCCTGAATCGCACGCTCGGCTGGTCGCTGCCCACCGCAGGGCCGCGCACGTTGAACGGGCTGATCCTGGAGTACCTGGAAGACATCCCCGAACCGGGCACCGGCCTCAAGCTCGGCGATCTGTCGATCGAAATCCTGCAGACCTCGGAGAACGCGGTGAAGACGGCAAGGATCAGGCCGATAAGAGTGGCAGAGGGAGTGACGGGTGACGGGTGAAATGGATGAATTGAGGATGGCCGGTGACGGGTGACGAGTGACGGGCAAGAGCACTGAGGTGACATCCTCATCTTGCCCGTCACTTGTCACCCGTCA
This sequence comes from Steroidobacteraceae bacterium, assembly GCA_036498785.1. Classification (GTDB taxonomy): domain Bacteria; phylum Pseudomonadota; class Gammaproteobacteria; order Steroidobacterales; family Steroidobacteraceae; genus Steroidobacter. The sequence continues at coordinate 126,373 of DASYEW010000028.1, forward strand.
CTCACTACCGAACGCGCTACGCAACGCGTCCGCCAGCCGCTCCACGCCGACCACTTCCATCCCTTCGATCGCGCGCCGCGGTTTGTTCGCCTCCGGCACGATGGCGCGTTCGAAGCCGTGCTTGGCTGCTTCGCGCAAGCGCTCCTCTCCGTAGGGCACCGGCCGCACTTCCCCTGCCAGGCCCAGTTCGCCGAAGCAAACCAGCTTTCCCGCAAGCGGCTGATCGCGCACGCTGGAAACCGTGGCCAGCACGGCGGGCAAATCGGCCCCGGTTTCCGAAAGCCGCACACCGCCGACAACATTGACGAAGACGTCGCGACCGGCGCTGGACACGCCGCCATGCCGATGCAGAACCGCCAGCAGCAGCGCGATGCGGTTGGAATCAAGGCCGACGGCGACCCGTCGTGGATTCATTCCCTGCGCCTCGTCCGTCAACGCCTGCACTTCGATCAGCATCGGACGGCTGCCTTCACGGGCGACCATCACCGCGCTGCCGGGAATCGGCGCGCTATGGTGCGAGAGAAAAATCGCTGACGGATTCTTGACCTCTTTCAGTCCCTGTTCGGTCATCGCGAAGACACCGACTTCGTTGGCGGCGCCGAAGCGATTCTTGACTGCGCGGATCATGCGGAAACGACTGCCCGCGTCGCTCTCGAAGTACAGCACCGTATCGACCATGTGCTCGAGGATGCGCGGGCCGGCGATCACACCCTCCTTCGTCACGTGGCCGATGATCAGCACGGCAACACCCGAGGCCTTGGCGAACCGCACCAGCGCGGCGGCGGTTTCACGCACCTGCGTGGCGGAGCCGGGAGAGGACTCGACATTGGCGGCATGCATGGTCTGGATCGAATCGACGATGAGCACGCGCGCGCCCGAAGATTGCGCCTGATCGATGATGGTCTCGATGCTGGTCTCGGCAAACAGATGCAGGCTGTCCCCCGTGACGCCAAGCCGGCGAGCCCGCAGGCTGACCTGGTGTAGCGATTCCTCGCCGGTGACGTAGAGAGTAGCCGTCGCCTGACTCAACGCATCGCCCGCCTGCAGCAACATCGTCGACTTGCCGATGCCGGGATCCCCGCCGAGCAACGTGACCGAACCCAGCACCAGACCGCCGCCGAGGACCCGGTCCAGTTCCTCCAGCCCGGTCAGGATTCTCGGATCGTCCGCATTGGCAACCTGCGACAGCCGCTGGGGCGCGGCGCTGGCCGCAGTGAAGGCCTTCCTCTCGTTACTGGTGCGGGTGACCGTGATGGCTTTGAGCGAATCGCCCGCGCCGCAGGACGAACACAGGCCCTGCCATTGCAAGCTCTCGTTGCCGCATTGATCACAGACAAAAACCTGGCGGGCCTTGGCCATAGTCGGAAGCTGCTCTGACGTACGAAAATGAAGGATGCCGCGGGTAGCGACTTTGCGAGACTATCTTACGTGTGAAGATTGCGGTGAACGAGTTCACACATCTATCACGTGAGCCCTCCGGATTTTCCCGCAGCGAGCGCTGGTGCCACTGTGCTCGCAGGTGCAGCAAAGGCATTGCATGCGGCGACTTGAGTGGCGCGCGAACGCACGCCATTGAGGCGAGTCCTGCAATCGGCAGGCTGTGACGCCGCCTGCAATTTGGCCTGCAGACCTTCGTCTATACTCGCGCAGATTTCTCTAACGGGTTCCGTAGTGACCGCAAAACTGGCGCGATTTTCCTGGCTTCCCGGCGGTCTGGCCGCGACCGTCGTGCTCGTCATTGGCAGGCTGGTCGCGCCCAATTCATTCGCCGCGCTGGAAAACACTGTGTACGACCAGGTGCAGCGCACCTCGCACGTCACCGCCTCGCCGCAAATTGCCATTGTCGATATCGATCCGCCCAGCCTGGCGGAACTGGGTGCGTGGCCGTGGCCGGCCAACGCGCACGCCGCAATGCTCGAAAGGCTGCATACCGATGCGACGGGTGTCGTTGCGTACACGATGCCGCTGACGATACCGCAAGGCTCTGATGAGACAGAGCGGATGCGCGCCGCCTTGCGCCTGCTGGAAGCATCGAACTTCGACAAGTCGGCGCAAGCCCAGCAACTGCGCGACCTGCTCAATACCTCCACGGCCAGAGTGAATCCCAACGCGCGCTTCATCAGTGCAATGCGTACCCACGGCAACGTCGTGCTACCGGTGGAAGCGCGACTGGGTAATGCGGAGGGATCCGCCGCGGATCTGCCCGCGAGCTTATTGCTGCAGGCCGATGAAGCGGTGCTCGATTCGGCGGCCAAGGCAACCATCGTGCGTCCGCTGCCAGTCCCGTTCCTCGATGCGGCCAATGCAGTGGGTCATCTGCTGCTTACCGCGGACTCCGACGGCCGGGTCCGCACCGACCTTACCGCGGTAAACGTCGGCTCGGCACTGGTGCCGTCGCTGGCCCTGGCCATCGCCGGTCGGGTCGCGGCACAAAAGCATGAGCCGCTGAATTTCAGCAGGCCGCTGGAATTGCGAGTGGGCAAACACACACTGACGCTCGGCGCGCAGCTACGCATGCGCCCTCAATACTTCGCACCCGGAAGCGCGAACGGGTTTGCGCACTACGCCTATAGCAAGGTTCTGGCCGGGAAGGTGCCTGCGGACCAACTGCGCGACAAGATCGTCCTGATCGGCCTGACCGACGCCGAAACGACAGTCACGACACCATTGGCGACCAACACGTCAGCGGCCGAAGCCATTGCCAGCACCCTCTCCAGTCTGCTCAATGCAACCGTCTATGCCCGACCCGTGCTGACCCAAGGTGTCGAATGGCTCGCGATGATTGCAGTGGTACTGGTGGCAGCGCTTGCCCTTCCCGCGCTGGGCGTGCGCTTCGGCGCAATGGTTGCCGCAGCGATCGTCGTCGTACTGGCGGTGGCCGAATGGGGAGTGCTTAGCTCCACGCGCGTGTGGATGCAATTCATTGTCGCCTGCGTCGCAATGCTCGCCGGATATGCGCTGTATATGCTCAGCGAACTGATCCGCACTGCGAATACCAAAGCATCGGCAAGCAAAGATCCCACCGGCAGTCTGCGCGAGCTCGGCCAGACATTTCAGCGCCAGGGGCAGCTCGATCTGGCATTCGAAACCTACCGGCGCTGCCCGCTGGATGCGCCGACCATGGAGTTGTTGTACTTCCTGGGAACGGATTTCGAGCGGCGACGACAGAATCAGAAAGCCGCGGCCGTCTACAGCCACATCGCGACCCGCGATCCGAACTACCGCGACCTGCGTACCCGGCGCAGTCGCGTCAAGGACGATCCGGTAACGCGCGAGCCGCTGCCGGAAATGCCCTCGTCACGCCAACCGGCGCCCCCTCCATCGCGCCGCGCAGCGCCCGTCGAAGAAGCTCCGCCGTATCCGGGCCGAACGCTCGGGCGTTACGAGATCGAGCGCGAGCTGGGCAAGGGCGCCATGGGCGTCGTCTACCTGGGGCGCGATCCCAAGATCAATCGCGTGGTGGCCATCAAGGCCATTCCGCTGGCCGAGGAATTCGGCGAGTCGGATCTGGCGGAGGCCCGTGCGCGCTTCTTCCGCGAGGCTGAAATGGCGGGCCGTCTCAACCACCCCGCCATCGTCACCGTCTACGATGCCGGCGAAGATCAGGGTTTGGCCTACATCGCCATGGAATACCTGCGCGGTCAGCACCTCAGCCACTACACCGACCCGACTCTACTGCTGCCGACCGAAACCACCATTGCGCTGGTGGCGCGCACCGCGGACGCCCTGCACTACGCACATCGCCAGAACGTGGTTCACCGCGATATCAAACCGGCTAATATAATGTTCAATCCCGACACCGATGAATTGAAGATCACGGACTTCGGGATTGCGCGCCTGACCGATACAAGCCGAACCAAAACCGGAATCGTCCTGGGCACCCCCTCATTCATGTCGCCGGAGCAGCTGGAAGGCCGTAGTCTTGACGGACGTTCCGACCAGTTCGCGCTGGGAGTGAGCCTGTACCAATTGCTATGCGGGCAACTGCCCTTCCGTGCCGAATCCATGCCACGCCTGATGCAGAAGATCGCCACCGAGCCTCATGCGCCGATCCGGCTGATACGCCCGGAACTGCCCGAGGCGATCGATATCATCCTCAATCGCACCCTGGCGAAGGACGCCGATCACCGTTATGCGACCTGTGCCGAATTCGCCGCCGACCTACGTGCCTGCGCCCCCGCTCCGAAGCCCGCTGCGGCAGCGGCACCCGCCGAACACGAGTGGCTGATTCCGTGATGGCCGGCAGCGCCTTGCAAGCTTCAGCGGAGAAAGCAGCATGATGCGGGGCAAGATCCGCTCCGTGGGGCTGAGCGATGTCGGCCGGGTGCGTGAGCACAACGAGGACACGATCGGCGTGGATGCCGACATCGGCCTGTTCGTGCTGGCCGACGGCATGGGTGGCTATAACGCGGGCGAAGTCGCCAGCGGCATCGCCGTCAAAACCATCATGAGCCTGGTCAAGGAAGCGGTGGAACACCAGGACATGACGGTCGAGGATCCGGAGACCGGCATGCAGCGGCCTAGCATCGTGCTGCGCGACGCCATTGCCCGCGCCAACAAGATCATCTACCAGACCGCCAAGACGCAGCCGCAGTGCGAAGGCATGGGTACCACCGTGGTGGGCTGCCTGTTCTTCAACAACAAGGTCGCCATCGCCCACGTCGGGGACTCACGGTTGTACCGGGTCCGCTCCAACCGGCTCGAGCAGATGACCATGGACCACTCACTGTTGCAGGAGCTCGTGGATCGCGGCTTCTACTCACAGGCCGAGGCACAGCGGGCGACCAACAAGAACTACGTCACCCGGGCGCTCGGGGTGGAACCCACCGTCGATGTGGAGCTGCACGAGCAGCCTGCCGAGAAGGGAGATTTCTACGTCCTATGCTCGGACGGACTGTCCGACATGGTGGAAGACGACGACATTCATTTAACTATCAGTACCTTTAGTGCTAATCTTGAAACGGTTGCTAAGCAATTGATTCAGTTGTCGAACGATAACGGCGGTCGTGACAACGTCTCGATAATTCTTGCGCAAGTTGTCGACTCGTTCGCAGTAAAGAAGGGCGTTGTTGACAAAATCCTGCGCTGGTTCGGCTAATGGGGACGAGGCAAGCGACATGGCAAGGTTAATCCTAAGCCTGGATGGCCAGGTGATGGCCGAGTACAACATGAACAAGGAACGTTACACGATCGGTCGTCTGCCGGATAACGATATCCGCATCGACAACCCGGCCGTGAGCGGTCACCACTCCCTCATCATCAACATCCTCAACGACTCGTTCCTTGAGGACCTGAACAGCACCAACGGCACTTACGTCAACGGCAAGCTCATCAAGAAGCATGCCCTGCAGCACGCCGACGTCGTCACTGTCGGTCATCACCAGCTGCGCTTCATCGACACTCAGAGCTCGGACACCGAGCCGGATGAGTTCGAGAAGACCATGATCATCACCCCCGGCTCGGCCGTAGCGGCACAGGCTGCCAAGAAAGCATCGGCGATGACGCCCGCAGCGGCACCCGCTCCTGCTCCCCGGTCGACATCGACGACGAGTCGTACCGGCGCGCCGACAAGCGCAACAGGCGAACATCCGGTCGCGCTGCCAAAGGCGAAGTTGCAGGTACTGAGCGGCGCGTTTGCCGGCCGCGAGCTCGAGTTGAACAAGGCACTCACGACACTGGGTCGACCGGGCGTGCAGGTAGCCGCAATCACGCGTCGCGCCGACGGCTTCTTCATCGTGCACGTCGACAGCGGCCGGCCCAACGATTATCCGCAGGTCAACGGCACCGCCACCGGCGAGCAGGCCCGCAAGCTGCAGGACAACGATGTGATCCTGCTGGCCGGCGTGAAGATGGGTTTTTTTGAGAGTTGAGTGACGGGTGACGGGTGACGGGTGACGGGTGACGGGCCAGGAGAGCCTAGGTTGTGCTCGTCGTCAATCGTGAACTGACAACAGACAAGCGGCTAGTACGATTGCTAGCCCTGCCACTCCACCGCGACTCGCTGGCTGATTCCGCACACCAGCTCATACGAAATCGTATCGGCATACGGCGCGACGCGCTCCGCCGGCAAGCCTTCGCCCCACAGTACGACCGGATCGCCGACACGCACGTCGCCGCTATTGGTAACGTCGATGGCTGTCATATCCATCGAAACGCGGCCCACCACGCTGACTTCCTTGCCGTTGACCAGCACCGGCGTGCCATTGCGCATGTTGCGCGGATAGCCATCGCCATAGCCGATCGCAGCAATACCCACGACCGAATCACGGGACGCGCGCCAGATTGCGCTATACCCCACCGACTCAGCTTTCGGCACGCGACGCAAAGCGATGATCTGCGTCGTCAATGTCATGGCAGGCCGTAGCCCGAGCTGAGCGGCGGATTGCGATGGAATTGGCGAGATGCCGTAGAGCATGAGTCCTGGCCGCACCCAGTCGACACGGGCTTGTGGCGATGCAATCAGTCCGGCCGAGTTCGCCACACTGCGCTCCACGTTGAGCGAATCGGTCAAAGCCCTGAAGCTTTCGATCTGACCACGCGTAGCGGGACTGTCCGGCTCTTCCGCGGCAGCCAGATGTGTCATGACGCGCGCTGTCCGAACGCATCTGCAGCGCCGTAGCCGCTGCCACGCAGTTTCGAACTCCTCACGTCGGAAGCCGAGCCGATTCATGCCGGTATCGATCTTCAGCCAGACCGTAAAGCCGCCGGACGAATCCTGGCTGGAGGGGATGTCGCAGGCCTGCTCGAGCAGTTGCAGCTGTTCGAAAGAGTGCACCACGAGCTGCAGGCGCGCAGCGCTCGCGAGTTGCAATTCCTCGCTGCTGAAGACGCCTTCGAGCAAGACGATTTCGTTGACGATGCCGGCCGCGCGCAAGGCGAGGCCTTCGTCGAGTCGTGCGACACCGAAAGCATCTGCGCCGGTGAGCGCCCTGGCGGTTTCCACCAGACCATGGCCGTAGCCGTTGGCTTTGATGACCGCGATGACTCGCGAGCCTGGCGCCATGGCGCGCACGACGCCGAGATTGTGCCGCAACGCCGCCCGGTCAATTGTCGCGCGCGGAAACCTCACCGAAACGAACCGTCACCGTACGCGGACTCAGGTGCGTAGTTTTCGAACTTGGTGTACTTGCCCTGGAAGGTGAGCTGGATCTCGCCGATTTCGCCGTTACGCTGCTTGGTGATGATGATGTCGGCGACGCCCTTGCGCGTGGTGTTCTTGTCGTACACCTCCTCGCGATAGATCATCATGATCAGATCCGCGTCCTGTTCGATAGCGCCCGACTCGCGCAGATCCGACATGACCGGCTTCTTGTCGGTGCGCTGCTCGACGCTGCGGTTGAGCTGCGACAAGGCAATGATCGGCACCGCCAGCTCTTTCGCCAGCGCCTTGAGCGAACGGGAGATCTCGGAGATTTCCGTCGCGCGGTTTTCCTTGGTGCCGGCGACCTGCATGAGCTGCAGGTAGTCCAGGACGATGAGATCCAGCCCGTGCTCGCGCTTCAGGCGCCGGGCGCGGGCGCGCACGTCGGTGGGCGTCAATGCGCCGGTGTCGTCGATGTAGATCGGCGCGTCCTTCATCAGGCTGATCGCCGCGTTGATGCGCGACCAGTCCTCGTCGGCGAAATTGCCGACGCGCAGGCGGGTCTGGTCGACCCGGCCCAGCGAGGAAATCATGCGGAACGCCAGCTGCTCGCGCGACATTTCCATGCTGAAGATGCCGACCTTGGCGTTCTTCGAGCCGAACGCCGCATTCTCGGCAATGTTGATCGCGAAGGTGGTTTTACCCATGGAAGGACGGCCCGCAACGACGATCAGGTCGCCTTTCTGCAACCCCGCCGTCATGCGATCCAGCTCCGCGAAGCCGGTACTCAGACCCGGTAACTGCCCCTTGTGCTGGTGCAGCAGGTCGATGCGGTCGATCAGCCGCCCCAGCTCCTCGCGCAGCGGCAGGAAGCCCGAGCCAACCTTGTTGCCGCTCTCGGCGATCTCGAAGACGCGCCGTTCGGCTTCGTCGACGATCTCGCTGGCAATACGGCCTTCGGGGTTGTACGCGCTGGCCGCGATCTCGCCACCCACGGAAATCAGGCGGCGCAGTGTCGAGCGTTCGCGAACGATCTCGGCGTAGGCTCGAACGTTGGCAGCGCTGGGGGTGTCGCGAACCAGGCCGGCAAGATAGGCCAGACCGCCGGTCTGTTCGCCGTGACCCTGGCGCTCCAGCGATTCGGCCAGCGTGACGGCGTCGGACGGCTCGCTCTTGGCGGCAAGCTCGGCGATGGCGCCGAAGATCAGCTGGTGATCGCGGCGATAGAAATCATCCGCAACCAGCCGGTCCGCGATAGCGTCCCAGGTGCGGTTGTCGAGCATGAGGGCGCCGAGCACCGCCTGCTCGGCTTCCACGGAATGCGGCGGTACCCGGATGTCATCGACCGCCGCCTTGTCGCGGGCACGCCGACTGCCCGCAAGCGACACCATGGCATCGGTTTCTGGCATCGGCTTCAGGTATCACGCCATAGGAGGGACGAGACGGGCCGGGAGCTATTCTTCCCCGACGATCACGACCGGCAGCTCGACGGTCACGTCGGTGTGCAGGTGCAGTTGTACCACGTGCTCGCCAGCCTGGCGGATCGGGCCGTTAGGCAGACGCACTTCCGAGCGTTCGATCTGATGACCGGCCGCCTTGACGCCATCGGCGATGTCGGCGGTGCCGATCGAGCCGAACAACTTGCCTTCGCCACCGGCCTTCGCCGTCAGCGTCAGCTTGAAGCCGGCCAGCTTGGCAGCACGTGCTTCGGCGCCGGCGATCTCCTCGCGAGCCGCCTTTTCGATCTCGGCGCGGCGCGCCTCGAACTTGGCGACGTTGTCGGGGGTCGCGAGCGTGGCCTTGCCCTGCGGCAACAGGAAATTGCGGCCGTAACCGGACTTGACCTTGACGCGATCGCCGATGGTGCCGAGGTTGGCGACCTTCTGCAGCAGAATAATGTCCATAGCAACACCTTGAACTGAATTTGAAGACTGTCCGGCGATGAGCGACAAGCGAGGAGCGACATCCGCAGCCCGTAGCTGCCGTCTCGCCCCTCGCTTATCGCTCGTCGCTATCCTAATACGCTAGCCCACTTTTGCGGCCTACATCTGCAGGCCTACATCCGCTGGCATACGCCGCAACGTACGTTTACACGCTCTGCGCCCTGGGTCTCAGCCAGTTATCGGCGAAGCCCCAGATTGCCAGCACGAATACCGTCACCGACATCGACAACGGCACGATCAACAACACATAAATGGCCGCCAGCCAGCCGCGATTGAGCTTGCCGCCCGCCTTGCTGCGATGAGCCGCAGCCAGGCCCTGGAACGACAGCGCTGCGAACGCCACCCAGGCGAGCGAGGCCAGCAATCCCGAATCCACCAGCAGTGCCGCGACGAACAGCACCGAAACCGCGATACCCAGCACCAAGCCCAGCCGCAGGTCGCGGTATTCGCCGCCGAAACTTCCCGGCGCGTGCAACAACGAATGCCACCAGCCACCCAGGAACAACGATCCAAGCACCATGCCGAGCGTCAATGCCGCCAGCGCCCCCCACATGGTGCGAGCCCAGATGTGGATCATCGCATCGACGTCGCCTTCGATTCGCAAACCGGCGACCGCCATCGAGTTCACGACGCGCTTCAGCAGATCGACCCAGACACCGGCCGGATCCGGCACTACGGCGTAAACAATGAGCATGCCCACCGAAGTACCCAACACGGCCACCTGGAAACACAGGTTCAGCGAACGTGTGTTCCGCAGCAGTATTCCCAACAGCACCGGCCCGAAAAACAGCACCAGCATTCCCAGTGCCACCCAGTGAGCGGCCGGGGCCACCGACAGCACGACCCAGAGCGCGGCGGCGGCGCCGGTTGCGGCAATGGCCAGCGCCAGCTTCGCATCGAACCGCAACGCCATCAGTACCGGTATCGCGCCTGCCAGCACCATGAACGGTATTGGCATTTGCGGCGCCAAGGCACCGCAGAATGCGCTCGCCATCGCGGCGCGCCAGGAGCGCGCTGTCAGCCAAGCCGCGATTGCACGGTGCATGACGCTCAACCTGCGCCAGCCTTAAGGGCGGCGCGAGCCAAAGCAGAAGTTGATCAGTGCTGGTCGGTATACGGCAGCAGCGACAGGAAACGCGCGCGCTTTACGGCAACGGCGAGCTGGCGCTGGTAGTGCGACTTGGTACCGGTGATGCGGCTCGGAACGATCTTGCCGGTCTCGGTGATGTAGGCCTTCAGAATGCCCAGATCCTTGTAATCGATCTGTTCGATGCCTTCGGCAGTGAAGCGGCAGAATTTGCGGCGACGGAAAAAACGGGACATGACTGACCTCGGGAGCTTGGGCCGCCATGAGGCGGCCGTTCCTGGATGACTTCGGAGTGTGCCGGGGGTGCGAGACGGTTAATCGCGCGCCGACTGGGACGGCGCATCGTCGTCGCCATCGTCTGCGAAGCTGTCTTCGCGCGCATTTTCATCGCTCGAACGCGCCATCGGCGACGGTTCGACCACGGCGGCGTCCATCTTGATGACAAGATGTCGCAGCACTGCGTCGCTGAAGCGAAACGCGCCGGTCAGCTCGTTGAGGGTCTTGCTGTCGCACTCGATGTTCATCAGAACGTAGTGCGCCTTGTGGACCTTGGCGATCGGGAACGTGAGTTGCCGGCGGCCCCAGTCTTCCAGGCGATGAATCGTGCCGTTGCCGGCCGCAATCATGCCTTTGTAACGCTCCAGCATGGCTGGAACCTGCTCACTCTGGTCAGGGTGCACCAGGAAAACGATCTCGTAATGTCGCATTGCTGCTCCTTGTGGAAATGCTTCCGGGTCCGAGTAACCGTGAAGCAAGGAGTGATTGGATCTGCCGTAGTGGGTTACGGTGCAATCACCGGCCAAAACGGGGCGCGAATGGTAGCGGAGGAAGCGCGGGAGCGCAATGAACAAGGGGAGTGACAGGTGATCAGTGACGGGTGACGGGCAAGAAGCGCCTGTGGGACCTCTCCAAATTCCTGCCGGTCACTCGTCACCCATCGCCCCTATCCCTGTCGCCCCGTCACTTTCCCCTCTGCCTCACCGCCTCATACAGCACCACCCCGGTGGCCACCGAGACGTTCAGGCTTTCCACTACGCCCTGCATTGGAATGCTGATCAGGGCGTCGCAATTATCCCGGGTCAGGCGGCGCAAACCGCTGCCTTCGGCGCCCAGCACCAGCGCCAGGGGGCCGCGCAGGTCGGTCTCGTAGAGCGATTTCTCGGCCTGGTCGTCGGTACCGATGATCCAGACGTTGCGCTCCTTGAGCCAGCGCAGGGTGCGAGCCAGGTTCACCACCTGGATCAGCGGCACTGTCTCGGCCGCACCCGAGGCGACTTTGCGGACCACGGGCGACAGTCCGGCCGCACGGTCGCGCGGCACGATCACGGCGCCGACCCCGGTCGCGTCGGCGGTGCGCAGGCAGGCGCCGAGATTGTGGGGATCCTGGACGGCATCCAGTACCAGCAGCAGTGGCGGTGTGGTCGCGTGGTCGAGCAATTCGTCCAGCGCCCCTTCACCCAGGGGCCCGACCGCCTGTACCTGCACGATGGCGCCCTGGTGGCGCTCGCCTCCAGCCAACCGGTCGAGTTCGGCCGCATCACGCCATTCGACTTTCACGCCCGCCGCCTGCGCGAACTGCACCAATCCGCTGACGCGCGCGTCGTCACGCCCTTTCTGCAGAAGCACCAGCGAAGCACGCTCCGGTCGTTGCTGCAGCAGCGTTCTCACCGCGTGCAGTCCAAACACGACTTCCGTTTCACTCATCGCTTACCTCTGCGACGCTGCCAGGGTCCACGCACAGCACGCGGCTCCGCGCGCGTATCGGCCAGTTCGAAATCGATCTTCCGTTCATCTATCACCACATTGATCAGGCGCACGCGTAGATGGTCGCCGAGCCGGAATACTTTGCCGCTGCGCGCTCCAACCAGACGATATCCCGAAGTGTCACGCGAGAAATAGTCGGATCCCAGCGCGCTGACGTGCACCAGGCCATCGATCTGCAGGCCTTTCGCCTGGACGAACAGGCCGAAATCCACCACACCCGTGACCAGCGCATCGAACTCCTCGCCGATCTTGTCCTGCATGTATTCGCACTTGAGCCACGACATGGCGTCGCGGGTCGCTTCATCGGCGCGGCGCTCGGTATAGGAGCACTGCTGGCCGAGTTCGGCCATCCGGCCTTCGCTCCACTCGAAGGATTCGGCATCGCCGCCGCGCAACACGTGACGAATCCCCCGGTGCACGAGCAGATCGGGATAACGACGAATGGGCGAAGTGAAGTGAGCGTACTCGGGCAATGCCAGTCCGAAGTGGCCGATATTCCCCGGTTGATACACGGCCTGCGGCAACGAACGCACCACCACCGTCTGGATCAGGTGCGCTTCCTCGTTGCCTACGATCTTGTGCAGCACCGCGCTCAGGTCCTTGGGTTCCAGGTCGCGATCCGTCGGCAGTTCGATGGCAAATCCCCTCAGGAACTGCCGCAACTGCTCGAGCCGTTCGTCCTCGGGCTTGCCGTGGACGCGATACAGCGTCGGGATCTTGTGCTTGGTGAGGAAGCGCGCGGCCTGCACGTTCGCGGCGATCATGCATTCTTCGATGAGCCGATGCGCATCGTTGCGGGGCTGCTCTACGAAAGCGGCGATACGGCCCTGCGTATCGAAACGCACTTTGAGCTCCGGCGCATCGAAGTCTAGTGCGCCGCGCTGCATCCTTGCCGCATGCAACGCCTTGAACACGGCGTACAGCTGCGTGAGCTGCTCGCCTACCGCAGCTACATCAGGCTCATTGGTAGCGGCAGGATTCGCGAGATAGGCCGCCACTTTCGTGTAGGTCAGACGCGCCTTGGAACGCATCAGCCCTTCGAAGAAACGCGAGCGCGTCACTTTGCCCTGCGCGTCCACCTTCATTTCGCACGCCAGGCACAATCGGTCGACTCCCGGATTGATCGAGCACAATCCATTGGAGAGCGCTTCGGGCAACATCGGTATGACCCGGTTGGGGAAGTACACGGACGTGCCGCGATGCTGCGCTTCCTGATCCAGGGCGGATCCCGGTGTGACATAGCTCGCTACGTCCGCGATCGCCACTATCACGCGCCAGCCGCCGCGGACCGATTCGCACCACACGGCATCGTCGAAATCACGCGCGTCTTCGCCGTCGATGGTGACTAGCGGCATATCGCGCAGATCTTCGCGACCGCGCTTCGCCGCCGCGCTGACAGCGCCGCCGAAACTTTCCGCTTCGGCAACGGCGGCATCCGGAAACTCGAACGGCAAGCCATGCGAATGAATGGCGATATCGGTTTCCATGCCGGGAGCTGCATGCTCGCCCAGTACCTTGACCACATGGCCCAGCGGCTGTGCCTGTCGCGTCGGCTGCTCGATCAGCTTGGCGAGGACCACCTGGCCGGCACTGGCGCCGCCAAGCTTCTCGCGCGGTATGAGCACACGGTGGCCGATGCGTGGGTTGTCCGGCACCACGAAGGCGATGCCCGATTCATCGTAAAGCCGGCCAACAATTTCGCTGGTGCCGCGTTCCAGCACCTTGACGACGCTGCCTTCAGGCCTGCCGCGGGAATCCTGGCCGCTGATGCGAACGGCAACGCGATCGCCGTGCATGAGCTCACGCATCTGGCGGTGCGGCAAGATGATCGGGCCGGTGCGGTCGTCGGGCTGCAGGATGCCGTGGCCGTCGCGATGACCGCTGACGGTTCCAACGATCAGGGCCAACTTCTCGCGCAGGCAATATTCATCGCGGCGATTGCGCACCAGTTCGCCGGCCTGCAACAGCGCTTCCAGATCCGCCAGCAAGCGTTTGCTTGCCGCTGCACCGCTCACTCCCATGCGAGCCGCAAGCTCCTCGAATTGCAGCGGGCGATCGGCTTGCCGCAGCAATTCGGTAATGGCAGAAACAGCGACCTGCGGCGCCCGTGTGGCCCGTTCGGCTCGTGCAGACTGCGGGCGCGAGGCGGATTTCTTCGCCCGTGGGGCTTTGTCTTTATGCTTCATGGGCTGTGTACAAATAGCTTCGGGGCAAATGATTCGGTGGCCAATGGATTCGCAGGCAAGTGAATTGAGGGATGAATGAATTCCCGGTCAGTGGTTACGAGGCATGGCATCAATTAGGACATGGCGTTACGTCGCAACGGGTAGTAACGGGCTGCGCAATTGCTCTGAGGATTGCAGAAGCGAGCGGGCGATCAAGCTATTTCTTCGCGGCAACTCACCGGCAATGATTCTCCGCGCAAAATTTCCTCGCGATTCGCTCGACTGGAATTGACACCCCCGGATCGCATCGGTACATTGGCGCGCCTTGCGGGACCTGGGGTCCCGCGTTCCCTTCCCAAGCCCAGGTGGCGGAACTGGTAGACGCGCTGGTTTCAGGTATCAGTGGAGCAATCCGTGGAGGTTCGAGTCCTCTCCTGGGCACCAAGAAGATCGTCATAGACGACTCAGCTTGGCAACTACTCCGGTTCACGTTGCGACGCTTGCTGCGGCAAAGCCGAAGCGGGCGCAAGAATACGTGAATCCCCCAACGGGGGCATGAGGGATAGTTGCTTGTGGATTAGCCGCGGCAGGATGCGTGCGGCCTTAGGGAATTTTCAGGGGGAGTTTCAGGAAGAACGGACCCCTGGGCAGATAGCGGCGGCAACTTCTTACGGACTGCCGCCCTGTTCCCACCCGCCTCCGAGTGCACGAATCAGCGCCACGCTCGCACGCAGCTGCCGGGTATCCAGGTCCAGCGCATTCTGTTCGGCCGTCAGCATCGTCGTCTGCGACTGCACCACTTCGAGATAGCTCACCGCACCTTCGCGATAACGGTTCATCGCGAAATCCAGCGACTGCTGCGCCGAGGTCACTGCCGAACGCTCCGCCTCGCCCGCCACACCATAGTGATGCAGTAGCGCGAGATTGTCCTCGACCTGCTGGAACGCACCCAACACGACGCTGCGGTATTGAGCACCCACTTCATCCAGTTCGGCGCGTGCCTGCGCGACCTGCGCCTTGCGCTTGCCGTTGTCGAACAAGTCCAACAGCAGCGACGGTCCGATCGACCATGCAGCATTCGGCGCAGTCAGCCAGTCTGCCGATGCATTGCTGCGATAGCCGTACGTACCGCTTAGCGTGATGGATGGAAAATACGCCGCGCGCGCTACACCCACACTTGCGTTGGCGGATGCCGTGCGACGTTGCGCCGCTGCAATGTCCGGGCGACGCTGCAACAGATTGGCAGGCAGGTCCACCGGCAGATTCGGGATCCTGATCTCGACGCTCTGCGGCACAATCGTGAATTGCGACGGCGACTCACCTACCAGCGCAGCGATAGCGTGCTCGGCAGTCGCGCGCAACGCCGCGTTCTGTGCCTGTTGAGATCGAGCGGTGTCGAGCTGCGTCTGCGCACGCGCCACATCCAGACCCGACACGATCCCGGCGTCATGACGTTGCCGGGTCAGTGCAAGCGCGCGATCGTAAGCAGTCACGGTATCGGCCAGCAGCGCAGCCTGACGGTCCAGGCCGCGTAACACGATGAAATTGTCGGTGAGCTGTGCTTGCAAACTCAGCCGCGCGGATTCCAGATCGGCCGCCGCGGCCCGCACGGACAGATCGCCGGCTGCCACGGTATTGCGAACCCGGCCCCACAGGTCCAATTCGTAATCGGCCTCGACGCCCAATCCATACGAGTTATAGAAGGTCGGCGTTGCCGCTCCGGTAGGTGGCGCGGTTTCGGATTGCCGCGAACGCTGCCCGCTGCCGCTCAACGCCAGCGAAGGCAGCAAGCCCGAGTGCAGCTGATCCCCGAAGGCTCTCGCCTGGTTGTAGCGCGCCAATGCCGCGGCGAGATCCGGACTGTTCGCGATGAGCCGCTGTTGCAGCTGATCGAGCTCGGTATCCGCATACAGCGACCACCATGCGTCGCGCGGCAACGTATCCGCCGGCTCTGCTTTGGTCCATGGCGCGGGCTCCTTGTAACTCGCAGCGGTCGGTACTTCCGGCAATTCGAGCCGGGGCGCCAGCGAGCATCCCGAAAACGCAATCGCAGCAACGACCGCCGCCGCGATCGGCGGCAACGCCCGGCCCATCCGCCATCCGCTATCCACGACTGTCAACCAAGTCCGAGGGATCTGGCGATTCATCCTAGCTCTTCGCATTGCCAGCCTTGGCGGCGCCATTCTTGTCGGCAGCTGCACCCGAAGCAGTATCGGCTTCGACCACGCGCACCACAGTCCCTGCCGCGACACCGTCTGGCGGGGTTTCAACCACGCGATCGCTAGCATCCAGCCCGGTGGCAATCTCCACCGTCGGACCGTGGTCGCGGGCAATCGTGACCTGCTTGAATACGATCTGATTCTGCGCGTTGAGCGTGGCAACGGAGAGGCCCTTCTCATCGAAGATCAACGCGCTGGCAGGCACTCGCAACAAGCCCGCTTCCTGCGGCAGCTCGAAGTTCACATTCGCATAGCCGCCCGGGAGCAGTTCGCCGGCGGCATTATCTACGCTGAGCTGTATCAGGGTCGTGCCAGTGGCCACGTTGACTGCACCCGAAGCGGCTTCGACGGTCGCCGCGTAGGTTTTGCCGACATGTTCCGGAACCGATACGGATGCCTTGGTGCCGTGTTTCAGATTGGTCGCGAACACCTGAGGCACGTTGACGTAGACGCGCAGCCGCCGGATATCGGAAACCACGAACAGCTCCTGTCCACCGCCGCCGGCATTGATCAGGGCGCCCACATCCGTATCGCGCGCCGTTACGACGCCATCGAATGGGGCAACGATGCGAGTGAATCCCTGCATCGTCTTGAGACGCTCCACGTTCGCACGCTGTGCGTTCACGAGCGCCTTCTTGGCTGCCAGGTCGCCACTCTTCTCCTCGACTTCCTGCTTCGACACGGCGTCGGTGCCCAACATGGACTGCCAGCGCGTCGAGGTGCTGGACGCGAGAGCTGCGTTAGCTTCGGCGCTGGCGAGATCGGCTTGCGCCTGCAGCAACTGCTGTTCGACATCCGGCGCTTCGATCTCCGCCAGCAACTGCCCCGCCTTCACGTGAGCGCCGATATCCACCTTCCAATCCTTGAGGTAACCGGAAACGCGGGCATACAAGGGCGCGCGTGACAGTGCTTCAAGGCGACCGGGCAATTCCAGTGCGGCAGCCGGACCGGAGCTGCTGGGTGCGACGACAGCCACGATCGGCACCGCCTGCTGATCGGTCCATTCGCGCACCCGGCTATCGCTGACCGCGCGGCTGACAATACCGACAACAACCACGGCGACCACGACGACGCCTGCAACGATGCCCACCATGCGCATGCGTCGCGGCCCCGTGGTCGCAATGGGGTGAGTGGCAGCGTCAGACGACATGAGGTTCTCCATGGATAGGCAGCTGCGCGGTCTTGCGACCGTAATTCGCATGCACGATGCTGAACAGTACGGGAACGAATATGAGGGTCGCCGTGGTCGCGAACAGCAGACCGCCGATCACGGCTCGTCCGAGCGGCGCGTTCTGCTCGCCGCCGTCGCCGAGTCCCAGTGCCATCGGCGTCATGCCGATGATCATCGCCAGCGCCGTCATCAGCACCGGGCGGAAGCGCACGAAACCGGCGTCAAGCGCAGCTGCGATCGGATCGGCCAATTGCTCCAGGCGTTCGCGTGCGAAGCTGATCACCAGCACGCTGTTGGCGGTGGCAACACCCATGCACATGATCGCCCCGGTGAGCGCCGGCACCGACAGCGTCGTAAAGGTGACGAACAACATCCACACGATTCCGGCCAACGCCGCCGGCAAGGCGCTGACGATCACGAACGGATCGCTCCAGGACTGGAAGTTCACCACGATCAGCAGGTAGATCAGCACGATGGCGCCGATGAGACCGATGATCAGTCCCGAGAAGGCACTGTTCATGGTCTCCACCTGGCCCAGCAGATGCACCGACGAACCTTTCGGCAGTTCCTTCGCGTGTGCGTCGATCACCTTGTGAATGGCGGACGCCACCGCGCCCAGGTCGCGCCCCTGCGTCGTGGCGTAGACCTGCACCATCGATTGGATGTCGTATTGCGAAACCACGGCGCTGGTCACGCCACGGTCGATGTCGGCGATGGCGCCCAGCAACTGCGGGCTGGTGCTGCCGCTGGCAGTGATGGGCAGCGTCTGCAATGCAGACAGGTCATCCATCCGATATTGCGGTGTCTGCATGACGATCGCGTATTGGATGCCGGTATCCGGATTGAGCCAGAACGTCGGCGACACTTGCCCCGAGCCAGCCAGGTTGACCAGCATGCTGTTGGTAACGTCGCGCTCCGTAACGCCGGCGTACTGCGCGCGCGTGCGATCCACGTTCACGTCGAACGACGGCATGCCACGCGACTGCTGGATCCTGGCGTCGGCGATGCCGGGGATACGACGGATATCGGCCAGCAACTTGGATGCATAGTCGAAATTCCCCGCGATGTTGCCGCCGCGCACCTGCAGGTCGATCGGCGCGGGCGCGCCGAAATTCAGGATCTGGCTGACCATATCGGCGGGCGTGAACGAGAAAGTCACGCCGGGGAAGCGCCGCGGCAGCTCCTCCCGCAACTTGCGCACATATTCCTCAGTCGGGCGGTGGCCATCGCGCAGGGTGACCTGGATGTCGCCATCGGAGGAGCCGATGGTTCCCGTATTGTTGTACGACATGTTGATGCTCGAGACCGGCATGCCGACGTTGTCGACCATCGACTCGAGATCCCGCTGCGGCACGACCTCGCGCACTGTCTGCTGGATTTCGTAGGAAATCCGCGCCGTTTCCTCGACCCGCGTACCGGCCTGGCCGCGCGCATGAATCATGATCTGCCCGCCATCGACCGACGGAAAGAAATCGCGGCCGAGGAATGGAACCAGCGCCAGGGAACCCAGCACGAACAACATGAACCCGATCACGAAGACGCGCCGATGTGCCAACGCCAGCCTGAGCAGTTCGCGGTAGGCGTTGCGGAAACGTTCGAAACTAGCTTCGAAACTGCGCTGAAAGCGCACCAGCGGATTGCGTGAGACCGGCACACCCACCGCGTGGCCATGTGCGTCGGTGCCTGGTGCATGCGGTTCGAGCAGGTAGTTCGCCATCGTCGGCACCAGCGTTCGCGACAGGATGAACGAGCACACCATCGCGAACATCACGGCCTCGGCCATCGGCACGAACAGGAATCGCGCTACGCCTTCGAGGAAGAACATCGGCACGAACACGATGCAGATGCACAGCAGGGAGACGAACGCCGGAGTGACGATCTGCGCAGCGCCGTCCATGATCGCCGTCTCGACATCCTTGCCCTGCTCCAGGTGCCAGTTGATGTTCTCGATGGTGACCGTCGCGTCGTCGACCAGGATACCCACTGCCAGCGCGAGGCCGCCCAGCGTCATGATGTTGAGGGTCTCGCCGATCATCGCCAGCAGCGCGAGCGAACCCATGATCGACAGCGGAATCGAGATCGCGATGATGACCGTCGAGCGCCAGCTGCCGAGGAACAGCAGGATCATCAGGCTGGTGAGCGCCGCGGCGATGATGCCCTCGACCGCTACGCCACTGATCGCGCTGCGCACGAACACGGACTGATCGCCGATCAGCTTGATCTGCAGGGCATCGGGTAACTGGGACTTCATGTCCTGCGCCAGCTGCTTGACGCCGGCAATGACCGCGAGGGTGGATGCCGAACCGTTCTTCAGAACATTGAGCAGCACGGAGCGACCGCCGTCGACGTGCACGATGCTGGTCTGCGGCGGACTGCCGTCACGCACCTGGGCGATGTCGCGCAAGTACACCGTGGCGCCATTCACGACCTTGATCGGCAGATTGCCGAGATCCTCGAACGCGTCGGGACTGTTGTTCAGCTGGATCGAATACTCGAACTGGCCGATTTTCTGCGTACCCACCGGCGTAATCAGGTTCTGTGCCGCCAGCGCGTTGGAAACGTCCTGGCCGGAAAGCCCGCGCGCCTGGGTGGCCACCGGATCCAGGTCGATCTGCACCTGGCGCTGCTTGCCACCGAAAGGAAATGGAATCGCCGCACCCGGCACCGTCACCAGGCGCGTGCGGATGACATTCGTGCCCAGATCGGTCAGCGCCTGCTCGCTCATCCCCTTGCCCGACAGCGCCAGCTGCAGGATCGATACGGTCGAAGCGCTGTAGTTGAGGATCAGCGGCGGCGTCGTGCCCGCAGGCATCTGTTTGATACCGGTCTGCGCAAACGCCACCACCTGCGCGTTGGCGACGCTGATGTCGACGTTGGGTTGGAAGAAAACCTTGATGATGCCGAAGCCAGTATAGGAGGTGGCCTGGATGTGCTCGATGTTGTTGACCATCGTGGTCAGGCCGCGCTCGAACGGCGTGACGATACGGCCGCTCATCTGGTCCGGCGGCAAGCCGGTGTAGGTGAACACCACGCTGATGACTGGAATGCGAATTTCGGGAAAGATGTCGGTGGGGGTGCGCATGGCAGCCAGCGGGCCGACGATCATGAGGAGCAACGCCATTACCACGAAGGTATAGGGACGGCTCAGGGCTATGCGGACGATACCGATCATGCGAGGAGTAGGGACCTGGGTGAGACAGCCCCAGGATTATTCCGGGACGTGCACAGTAATTATGGCTCAGCCCCTAGCTTTCACGGGCTTTCCGACATGAAACCTTTTTTACTAAGACGCTTTGGGCGGCGCTTACCTCAACTACATTGCCACGCCGCTGGAAATTGAGTCTTTCCATGCGCCAAGTCGTGATGCCGAGGAAAAATGCGACGCGGTGCGCAGCCTCCGCCGTGCCCTGTTTCGCGGCCGTGGAATAACTGCGGAGGGAACTAGACCGTCTTGGCGGCTTTCCGTTCAATCTGGCCGTTCAATCTGGCCGTCCGATTTTGGCCGTTCAATGCGTTGCCCTACGCGTGGCTGACAAAAATGTAATTTCTGCCTTATTCGAGGTCGCGCCAGCACAGCACTGAAATACGTGCGCCGTTGGCCTCGCCGTCGGCGATTTCGAGCTTGAAGCCGTGCAGCTTGATGACTGCGGCGACGATCGACAGCCCCAGGCCCAAGCCGGTGACGGCGCGACTACTGCTGCTGCTGCGGTAGAACCGCTGCAGTACTGTGCCGCGCTCCGGCGGTGGAATCCCCGGACCGGTGTCGACGACATCAATGCGCGGACCGCGTGCGGTTGGAACCATGCCGATACGGACGCTGCCGCCGCGTGGGGTGAACTTGATCGCGTTGTCGACGATATTGGAGAGCGCCTCGAGCAGCAGGTGCGGGTCGCCATGCACCAGCGGCAGATCGACCGCCTCGTCCAGGTGGAAACCGATCTGCTTGTCCTCGGCAACGGGCGCATAGATTTCGCGAACGCTGCGCACTGTAGCGAGCAGATCCACGTCGGCGAAGCCCGCGCGTCGATGCATGTCCTCCAGCTCAGAAATACGCAGCAGCGCCCGGAACCGATCCAGCAGTGCGTCGACGTCCTGGATGGCGAGGTCGACCAGTTCGTTGCGCTTGGGGCCTTTCTCCGGGTCGCGTTGCAAGCGATGCAATTGCGTTCTTACACGCGTAAGCGGCGTGCGCAGGTCGTGGGCAATGCTGTCGCAGACGCCTTTGACCTCACCCATCAGCCGCTCGATCTCATCCAGCATCGTGTTGACGATGCCGGCCAGCAGATCGAGCTCATCGCGACGCGCCGACACCGGCAACCTCTGCCGCAGGTTGCCACGCATGATCGGCTGCACGGCGGCTTCGATTGCACGCACGCGCAGTAGCGGGCCACGGGCCAACCACAGACCGCCTATGAGACCGGGGATGATGGTCAGAGATAGCCCCCATAGCAGCGAGCGATGAATGCTGGTGCTGACCCGGTCGATCACCGTCGTGCTGCGTGCGAGGACCAGAATTTCCCCTGTCGCCAAGGGCAGCGCCAATCCGACGACCCGACCGGAGTGTTTCCCGTCACGATCGCTCACGCCGTTGGGCAATCTGCGCACTACTCCATCCTGAGTAATGCCAATCGGCATGCTCGCAACGTTGCCGGTCACGTATCGGCCTGCGGTATCGAACAGCCCGTAGTACATGACACCACGTAAATCCACGGCACCGGTTGCAGCCATGGCCTCGGGCAGGCGTGAACGCTCGATACTTTGCAAGTAATGGGCACGCTGCGTCAGCAACTGGTCGACCACCCCAGTGAGATATCTCATGGTGTCCCACTGCACGACACCCACGAGTACGATGCTCCACACCGCGAACAGCGCACCGTAGATAGGTAGCAGCCGCGCGGTACTAACGCGCCAGTGTTCAGCGAGTTTCAAAGATGTATCCCACGCCGCGCACCGTGTGGATCAGTGCCGCGCGTTCCGGTGTATCGAGCTTGCGGCGCAGGCGGCCAATGTGCACTTCAATGACGTTGGTGCCTGGATCGAAGTGATAGCCCCAGACAGCTTCGAAAATCATGGTGCGGGTCAGAACCTGGCCGGAGTGACGCACCAAGTATTCGAGCAGCCGAAACTCCGTCGGCAGCAAGTCCAGCAGCACCCCTGCGCGACGGGCTTCGCGCTTGATCATGTCCAGCTCGACGTCCGCGATCCGCAGAGTCAGCGCCCGCGTCGGGTCCCCGTGCCGACGCAGAAGCACCTCGACACGCGCGACCATCTCATCGGGATTGAAAGGCTTGGTCAGATAGTCATCGCCACCAGCACGCAGGCCGCGCACTCGTTCATCGGCATCGGACAAAGCGCTGATCATCAGGACCGGCGTGTGTATGCCGGCCTCACGCAGTTGCGTGACCAGCGTCAGCCCATCGATGCCCGGTAGCATGCGATCCAGCGTAATCACGTCGTAGCCGCCGTCCCGGGCGCGCTCCAGTCCGGCTGTGCCGCTGTCGCACTGATCCACTTCGAAGCCGCACTGTTGCAATTCCGTGCGGATCTCCCGGGCGGTTACCTGATCGTCTTCGATGATGAGTACGCGGGGCATTGTGAGACCCGGAATTCAGGCGCTGAAGGAGATGTAAGTGATGACGATGATGGAAGCAAGACTTACATCACGCATAGGCTTACTCACCCGCAGCACCCGCCCTCAATCGAACGGATGCTTCAGCACGATGGTCTCGAGCCGGTCTGGACCGGTGGAGATGATCGCCACCGGCGCTCCCACCAGCACTTCCAGGCGCTTGAGGTAGGACTGGGCACTCTTGGGCAGATCCTCGAAGGTCTTCACACCGAAAGTGCTTTCCTTCCAGCCCGGATGCTCTTCGTAGATCGGCTCACAGATAGCCATGGCCTCGGCGCCGACCGGCAGGATGTCGCGACGCTCGCCGCGGACTTTGTAACCCACCGCGATGCGCACCGTGTCGAGCCCGTCGAGCACATCCAGCTTGGTGATGCACAGACCGGAAACGCCGTTGATCTCCACCACCCGGCGCAAGCCCGCTGCATCGAACCATCCGCAGCGTCGCGGCCGGCCGGTAACCGAACCGTATTCGTTGCCTTTGACGCGCAGGTGTTCGCCAATCTCGTCGTCGAGTTCCGTCGGGAACGGACCGCTGCCGACCCGGGTCGCATAAGCCTTGGCGACGCCCAGCACGTAGTGCAGATGCTGCGGGCCAATGCCGACACCCGCACAGGCTTGCCCTGCTACGCAGTTGCTGGAGGTGACGAACGGGTACGTGCCATGGTCGATATCCAGGAGCGCCGCCTGGGCGCCTTCGAACAACAACCGCTTGCCGGAGCGAATCATCGCGTTCACTTCGGTGGACACATCGGCCACCATGGGCCTCAGACGATCCACGAACTGCAGCGCCTCATCCAGCGTCTGCTGAAAGTCCACCGTGGGTGCGCGGAAGTAATTGCGCAGCACGAAGTTGTGATAATCGAGCACTTCGCCGAGTTTGGCTGCGAAGCGCTCGCGCGCGAACAGGTCCTGAACGCGAATCGCACGGCGCGCAACCTTGTCCTCGTAGGCAGGGCCGATACCGCGCCCGGTCGTGCCGATCTTGGCTTCGCCCATGGCCGTTTCACGGGCCTGGTCCAGTGCGATGTGGTGCGGCAGGATCAGCGGACAAGCCTCGGAGATACGCAGGCGCTTGGGCACGTCGATACCGGCGCGCTCGAGCTCACCCATCTCTTCGAACAACGCCTTGGGCGACAGCACCACGCCGTTGCCGATGAAGCACGTCACGCCGTCATGCAGGATGCCCGATGGAATCAGGCGCAACACGGTCTTGCGGCCATCGATGACGAGCGTGTGCCCGGCATTGTGGCCGCCCTGGAAGCGCACTACGCCGGCCACGCGATCTGTCAGCAGATCGACGATCTTGCCCTTGCCCTCGTCGCCCCATTGCGCGCCGATGACAACCACGTTCTTGTTCATAACGCCTTGCTTATAACGAATACGGTAATCATTTGTGAGACCGGTCCCGAGCGTCGCTTGGGCCGGTCATGCGACCGGCAACCGGACGGCTCATCAGCCGCGCACGAAGTACAGCAGCGCCAGGCCCGCGGTCATGCTGACCAGGCCCCAGACACGCAGCTGGCCATCGGCAAGATCGGCGAAAGCAAGCATGACACGCTTCAGCGACTGCGGACTGAGGAACGGCAGAATGCCTTCCAGCACCAGGTACAGGGCCAACGCCGCCAACAGATCCGACCAGTTCATGTCGCCCGTCTGCCCGCGGCTCAAGCTTTAACACGAGCCTCCAACGCCAGAGCGTTCAACGCCATCAGCGCGTAGTGGAACGCTTCAGGTACTTGAAGAATTCGCTGTCGGGCGAAATCACCAGCACATCGCTGTCGGTGCCGATGGACTCGCGATACGCCTGCAGGCTGCGATAGAACGAATAGAAGTCCGCATTCTTCGAGTATGCGCGGGCATAGATCTCGGCGGCCTTCGCATCACCCTCACCGCGGGTGATTTCGGATTCGCGGTAGGCCTGAGCAAGAATCTCGGTGCGCTGCCGGTCCGCTTCGGAACGCAGCTTTTCCGCGTTCTCATCGCCCTCGGCGCGCAGCCGCTTGGCCTGGCGGTCGAAGTCCTGTCGCATGCGGCTGAACACCGACTCGCTCACTTCTTCGGGCAGATCGATCTTCTTGACGCGAACATCGACCAGCTGGATACCCAGTCCGCGCGTGTTGGCCTCGGCGATCTTCAGGATCTCACCGGTGAACTCCGCACGCTCGGCGGCAACGACCTGCTGGATCGTGCGGCGCGCCACCACGCCCTTGACGCCGTCCTTGACGATGCTGCCAAGACGGCCCGAAGCGATCTTGATGTCGCCCCCGGAGGTCGCCTGGTAGAAAGTCGAGACATCGGCGATACGCCACTTGATGTAGAAATCGATTTTGAGGATCTTGCCTTCGCTGGTCAGAAACTGCTCCAGCGGATAGTTGTCGGTGATGATGCGCCGATCGAACTTCTGCACGTTGTTGACCAGCGGCACCATCAGATGCAGGCCCGGCGTGTAGTCGGCGCGGACGATCTCACCGAAACGGAACTTCATCGCCAGCTCGGTTTCCCGCACGCTGAACAACGACATCGAGGTCAGGAACACCAGCGCGGCAAGCGCGATCAATCCCAGGAATGCACGGTTGGCCATTAGCGGGACCCTCGCGAGCGGCGATCGCCGGTAGGAGTGCCGGCGTTCGAGGTCGCAGGCCTTTCAATGGTCAGCGTCGAGTCGCTGGGTTCGGCGACGGCGGCAGGACGTTGCGGCCGGCGCGTCTGCTCCAGCAACTTGTCGAGCGGGAGATAGATCAGGCTGCCCTTGCCGTCGGTATCGAGCACGACCTTCTTGCTGGAGGCCAGCACGGTTTCGATGGTCTCGATGTACAGGCGCTCACGCGTTACCGCTGGCGAACGTTCGTATTCGGTCAGCAACTTGGTAAAACGGTCGGCCTCGCCTTCTGCATCGGCGACCTTGCGGGCCCGATAGGCCTGCGCATCCTGAACCTGCCGTACGCCATTGCCGCGTGCCCGCGGGATGAGGTCGTTGGCGTACGACTGCGCTTCCAGTGAAAAACGATCGCGATCTTCGCGTGCCTTGATCGCGTCCTGCTGCGCGGGCGAGACTTCCTGCGGCACCTTGACGTCCTGCAGGTTGACCGAGGTCACCTCGATACCGGTCTTGTACGCATCGATGGTGCGCTGGATCAGTTCCTTGGTCCGTACCACGATTTCCAAACGCCCGGACTCGAGCACGTCATCGAGCTTGCTGCGCCCGATGATCTCGCGAATTGCACTCTCGCTGACTTCCTCGAGGGTCTTGTCGGGCCGGTAGACGTTGAAGGCGTAATCCAGCGGATTGGCGCGGCGGTATTGCACTTCCAGGTTGATGTCCACCATGTTCTCGTCGGCCGTCAGCATGCGCGTCTGGTCGCTGAAGCTCTCGATGGTCTGGATATTCACCAGTTGCTTGGTTTCGATCGGCCACGGCAGATGCCAGCGCAATCCGGGCTGCGTGGTGCCGACATACTTGCCGAAGCGCAGCACGACACCTCGTTCCGCCGCATCTACCTGGTACAGGCCGGTGAAGCCCCATACGGCGAGCAGCACCAGTGCGACCACGCCGATGTTGATGCTGCGACCCGGACCGCCCGCAACGGGACCCCGACCGGTACCGTTGCCGCCGCCAAAGAGCGCCGCCAGCCGCCGCTGCAGGTTGCGTACGACTTCATCGAGGTCGGGGGGTCCCTGTTCGGGCTTGTTACCGCCGCCCCAGGGATTGCGCTTCCCGCCGGAATTACCGCCGGATTCGTTCCAGGCCATGTCGAGCTCGATGCCTACTTTTAGGATGGGAATGTCAGCCGATCAGGCGGACGGGACGGGCGATTGTAGGAACCGCGCCGTGGGGGCACAAGTTTTCATGCCTCCTGCCCGGCATAGCGCAGTCCTTCGGTCCGGCACAGGTGCTCGAAAGCGCGTCGCGGCATCGATACTTCCAGATCGCTTTCGCCTCCAGGCAGGGTTTTCTCAGCAACCACTGCTCCGGCAGCAAAGAACCGGGCGCGCGCACGACCTTCGGCAGGACTAAGGACAATATGCCGATGCACGAGTTCCGGGCCGAGGAACTCGCCGATCGCTGCAAGCAGCAATTCCGTGCCCTCCCCGGTCTGCGCCGACATCCAGATGCGCTGTACTTGTCCGTCCTCGCCAAGTTCCACCCGCGGCTGCTCGCCGAGCACGTCAGCCTTGTTGAAGACTTCGATCTGCGGCAGCGCGCCGGCATCCACTTCCTCCAGCACGCGGTTCACCTGATCGATGCGTTCGCGACGATTCGGATCGGCGGCATCCACGACGTGCAGCAACAGCGTCGACTCGCGCGCCTCCTGCAGGGTCGAACGGAAAGCGGCAACCAGCTCATGCGGCAGGTCGCGCACGAAACCTACGGTGTCCGCCAGCAAGGCATAGCGTGCGTCGGGCAAATCCAGTCGCCGCACTGTCGGATCCAGCGTCGCGAACAGTTGATTCGCCGTATATGCGTCGGCACCGGTGAGCCGATTGAACAAGGTGGACTTGCCCGCGTTCGTGTAACCGACCAACGCCACTGTCGGGGTTTCGTTGCGCTGTCGTTCGCGCCGCGTGGTCTGGCGCTGCGTGACGACTTTGTCGAGCCGCGCATTCAGCGTCTTGATGCGATTGTTGAGCAAGCGACGGTCGGTCTCGAGCTGCGTTTCGCCCGGACCGCGCAGACCGATGCCGCCCTTCTGTCTTTCGAGATGGGTCCAGCCTCGCACCAAACGGGTTGCCAGATGCCGCAACTGCGCGAGCTCCACCTGCAACTGGCCTTCGAAACTGCGCGCACGCTGCGCGAAGATATCGAGAATCAGACCGGTGCGATCCAGTACGCGACATTGCAGCAGCGCTTCCAGATTGCGCTCCTGACTGGGAGAGAGGGGATGATCGAAGACCACCAGGTCGGCGCCGAGCGCTTTGATCTGCGCCTGGATTTCCGCCGCCTTGCCGCTACCGATGAACAGACGCGCATCGGGTGCGCGACGATTGCCTGTGATGATTCCCAGCACGTCGGCGCCGGCCGACATAGCCAGCGCCTTGAACTCGCTCAGTTCATCGGTGCTCGGCGGCTCGCCCAGACCGACTCGTACCAGGAGTGCGCGTTCACCACTGCGTGGACGCTCAAACAAACGCTAGTTCCGCCGGTCGTTGCTTCATTCTGCCGGTACTACAGTCTCCGCGCCTTCTTCGTCAGTCGTGGGCAGCCGGATGCTGCGTGCCGGCACGACCGTGGAAATCGCGTGCTTGTAAACCATCTGGCTTACGCTGTTCTTCAGCAATACAACGAACTGATCGAACGAATCGATCTGCCCTTGCAGCTTGATGCCGTTCACCAGGTAAATGGAGACCGGGACGCGCTCCTTGCGCAGAGTGTTCAGGAACGGATCCTGTAATGATTGCCCTCTGGCCATCATTTTATCTCCTTGTTATTCCACCGAATTCTTGTGTGTGTTGAACGTCCCCGACTACGCCGTTTCCTTACGACCGGAGACCAGCTCACGAGTACTATCCAGCACTCGTTGCAGCGCCGCAGTCTAGCACAGCGACCTCGCGCTCAAGCGTGACGTTTCGTTTAATACGGACGCACATTTTTACGCGTTGTCATTGCAAATCACTGCGACGATGCGCTGCATTTGGGCGCTCGACTCGGAATCAAGGGCATCGATCCATTTTGTCTCGTCGTGTGCGCGATTCTCGCCTCGCAACCACACGAGCTGACGGCGCGCGAGATGGCGAGTGGCGAGGATTGCATTCGCAACGGCCGCATCCAGCGACACCTTCTGCTCAAGATATTCCCATAGTTGCCGATAACCGACGCTCCGCATGGCCGGCATGCGCGCGTGCAGATCGCCACGTTCGTACAATCGACGCACTTCGTCCAGCAGACCCGTGCGCAGCATATGGTCGAATCGCACTGCGATGGCATCGTACAAACGTTCACGATCCGATGGCACCCATGCGTAACTTTTAAAAGCGAGATCGCTTGGCGGCGGTGCAGCAGATGCGTGCAGTGCGCTCAATGTCCGACCGGTAATCCGAAATACCTCCAGCGCACGCTGGATGCGCTGCCCATCGGCAGGCTGGATACGAACCGCCGCTTGCGGATCGATCGCTGCCAACTGCGCATGCAGCGCTGGCCACCCAAGCTCAATTGCCGCCGTGTCGATCTGCGCTCGCACCGAAGGATCCGCCTCCGGAAGTTCTGCCAGCCCACCACGCAAAGCACGGAAATACAGCATCGTCCCGCCTACCAGCAACGGAATATTGCCGCGACCGTGTACCGCATCGATGACACATCGCGCATCGCGCACGAATTGGCCGGCAGAGTACGACTGAGCAGGATCCAGAATATCGACCAGATGATGCGGAAAACGCCGCAGCATGGCTGCGTCGGGCTTGCCGGTACCCACATCCAGTCCGCGATAGACCATTGCCGAGTCCACGCTGACGATCTCTAGCGGGAACCGCTGCGCCAGGCCGATCGCGAGGTCGGTCTTGCCAGCACCGGTTGGTCCCATCAACAGGATGACCGGCTTACGCGTGGCTGCAGAGGTCTCTCCCGGCGCTGCGCTGAGCTCCACTGTCATCTGCCGCGCAAGAACATCCGATCCATATCGGTGAGGCTGACGTAGGTCCACGTGGGGCGACCGTGATTGCATTGATCGCTGCGAACGGTTCGTTCCATCTCCCGCAACAACGCGTTCATCTCCGGCACCGTGAGATTGCGATGCGCCCGGACAGCTCCATGACACGCCATGGTACCCAGCACTTCGTTGATCGCTTCTTCGACGCCGCGCGTCGCACCGTGCTCAACCAGGTCGCCACCGATACGCGCAACCAGAGCGTCGATATCGGAGGAGCCCAGAAACGCCGGCAACGCACGTACGTGCATGCTGGTCGGGCCGGAACGTTCGATATCCAGACCCACGCGTTGCAACGTTGCGGAATGTTCCTCGAGTGCGTCCGCTTCAGCACGCGAAACATTGATCGACAGCGGTATCAGCAACGGCTGACTTGCGACCGCACCGCGCTCCAGCGCCGCTTTCATGCGCTCGTAAGTGGTGCGCTCGTGCGCCGCATGCATGTCGACAAGGATCAGACCCTCGGGCGCCTGCGACAGGATGTAGATCCCGTGGAGCTGCGCGAGCGCGAACCCAAGCGGCGGCGTTTCGCCATCAGCGGGAGCGGGTTGCGACGCAGCCACCGGAGTGTGCGACTGCGAGGGTGCAGATACAGGGAGGGACGATGGTACGAATGCTGGTTCGAAGCGTGATGCCGACGATCCCGACGCCACCGAAGGCGAGAAATATCGCGGCGGCGGTGACTCTGTCACACGCAGCCCGAAAGACCCCTGCCCAGGACCGCGTGCGGGCCACATCTGGACGGACTCAGCGGGTCGACCTGCCGCGGCCGCAGGAAGCAGCGTATTGATGTTCGCAGGAGCAGGCGCGGCAGCCGATGCGCCCGCATACGTCTCACGCAACGCCCGCTCAACGCTGCGAAACAGGAAATCGTGCACATAGCGGCCGTCGCGAAACCGCACTTCGAGCTTGGCCGGATGGGCGTTCACATCGACCTGCGCGGGATCGAGCTCCAGGAACAGCACGTAGGCCGGCTGCCGGCCGTGGAACATGACGTCGCGATAGCCCAGCCGTACACCGCTTGCGATGAGGCGATCGCGCAGGGTGCGTCCATTCAGATAGAAATGCTGCAAATCCGGCTGGGCGCGCGCGTAAGTCGGCTGGCACAACCAGCCAGTCAATTTGCAGCCGGTGGCTTCGTGCTCGACGTACAGCGCGTTCGCCATGAACTCATCGCCCACGATCTGCGCAACGCGGCTTTCGCGTTCGAGCTGAGTTGTCGCCGCCGGGAACTCCGCCACTTTCTTGCGGCCGACCGACAGCGAGAAGGCGGTAGCGAAACTGGACAGCGCCAGACGCTCGATCATGCGGGTAATGTGCTGGGTTTCGGTACGTTCGGCGCGCAGGAACTTGCGACGTGCCGGCACATTGAAAAACAGGTCGCGCACTTCGACGGTGGTTCCCACCGGATGCGCAGCAGGCTCCAAGGGGCTCAGTGTGCCGTTGTCCGCCGACAGCGCATGCGCAGTCGCGGCACCCGCGGTGCGCGACACGAGACGCATGCGTGAAACCGACGCGATGCTGGGAAGCGCCTCGCCGCGGAATCCGAGGGTTGCCACGCGCTCCAGGTCGTCGATCGTGGTCAGCTTGCTGGTGGCGTGCCGCGACAAGGCGAGCGCCAGCTCGTCACGTTCGATGCCGGAACCATCGTCCCGGACCCTGCATAGGCGCACCCCGCCCTCTTCGATTTCGATCTCAACGCGCCTGGCCCCGGCGTCCAGGCTGTTTTCGACCAGTTCCTTGATCAGGGAAGCCGGCCGCTCGATGACCTCGCCTGCGGCGATCTGGTGAATGAGCTGTTCGGGGAGGACTTTGATCGGCATGGGCGCGGCGATCCGGCTGACTGCGGGGCCGCGCGAGAATATCAGAGCACTGCGACGACCCCGAATCGCGCAAGAATAAATTCCCGGCGGGGTGCATCCTCATCGAGCCCCACAGGCGAGCCCCGCAGGCGAGCACAAACGGGAGAAGACCGGCTTACTGGATTACGTGAAAGCGCGGGCCTGACTTTGCCCGCAGCGCAGCGCGTTCGCCGCGGAGGCTCTTATTGAATGCTGCCGGAACTGCCACGATCGGCGTTGCCGGATTGGGCGACGACGGGAAGATCGCCCTGCATGCGCATTTGCGCAAAGCGCGTGCCCGGTGGCGGGTTGACCGAGAAGTAGGCGCGCACTCCCGCCAGAATCGCGGTCGCGAGATTGCGCTGGTGCGAGGGGTCGGACAGCTTCGATTCCTCACCGGGGTTGGTGATGAACGCAGTCTCCACCAGCATCGACGGAATATCCGGCGACTTCAGCACGACAAAGCCGGCGTGCTGAACCGCTGGACGGCGCACATTGCCGACGCGATCCAGTTCATGCAGGACTTTTTCCGCAGCGTCGTTGCTCGCGCTCATGCTGGCTCCCTGGGACAGGTCGAGCAACACCGACGCCAACACCGAATCCTTGTCGTCGAGGGAAACCCCGCCAACCAGATCGGCTGCGTTCTCGCGCTCAGCCAGCCAACGGGCAGCTTCGTCAGTAGCTCCCCGCGGCGACAGAACATAGACGGATGAGCCAGCCACCGAACGATCGTGGAATGCGTCGGCGTGGATCGACACGAACATGTCCGCCCGCTGCTTGCGCGCCCGGATGATGCGTTCACGCAGGGGAATGAAGTAATCGCCATCGCGGGTGAGCACAGCGCTCATGCCGGGCTCCTTGTCGATCATTTCCTTCAGGCGCAGCGCGATGGCGAGCACGACGTTCTTTTCGTAGGTTCCGCGCCGACCAATGGCGCCGGTATCCAGGCCACCGTGGCCGGCATCGATTGCCACCACGATGTTGCGTCCATCGGTGGTCTGCGCGGACTTCACTACCTTCGGCGTTGCAGCTGCCGCTGAGTTTGCGCTGGACGCCTTGGCCGCAGGCGCCGTGCCTGAATCCGGCGATGCACCTTCCAGGTCGACGACCAGACGATTGCCGTAACTTCCCAGCGGGGCAACGGTGAAACTGCGCGGCGTCGCCGGTTCCGACAGATCAACCACGAAACGCAGATGCCCGCCTTCCGGGGGACCTGCGCGCAACTGCTTCACGAAGCCTTGCGCACCCGGCAATTCACGGTTGTCGACGTCGAGACGTGCAGCAGCGATATCGACCACGACACGTTCGGGGTTCTGCAGTTGTCGCAGCGTGTATTTAGCGGGAGCGGAGAGATCGAACACGATCCGCGTGGCATCTGGCCCCGCCCACACGCGGACATCCTTGACCGCGACCTGGGTTGGCGCGGCGATTGAGTTGCCGACACCTAGCGCGCCACTCAGGCAAAAAGCCCACGCCAATGAATTGGAAAGTCGCGCACGCCACATGGTGGCGCTAATCTACCCCGAGTCCCTGGATAATTTCAATACAAATTATGGAGATAGATCACATAGCTTCCAAGTCACTGCACTGACCACCGTACCGCCAGCCGCTACGAGAGCCTGAGCAACGTCGCCAGATCCTCGCCCCGCTCGCTACCAGGCGACAGCGTCACCATCCGACCATCGACGCCGTCGACCTGCGCATAGTGAATCGAAATCGCCAGATCGGGCGCGGGCAATACACCGGCACCGCGCTCGGGCCATTCGATCAACAGCACCGCGTGGTGTGTCAGCAGGTCGCGAATACCCAGCGCTTCGACCTCCTGCGGATCGCTGAGGCGATATAGATCGAGGTGGTAGATATGCCGCGAGCCGCTTTCATAGGGCTCTATCAGCGTGTACGTCGGGCTGCGCGCCGGTCCTGCGACGTTCATCGCATTGAGCACGCCGCCAACCAGCGTGGTCTTGCCGGCACCCAGCTCGCCCTGAATAGCGATCACCAGCGCAGCACCATCGGCGGCGATGAGTGCTTTCCCCAACGCCTGTCCAAGTGAGCGCATCGCGGCGGCCGCCGCAACGGTCACATTCGTTGGGTTGGATTGACGCACGTGGGTAGATAAGTGAACAAATCCGTCGCGAGCAGGCCGCGTTCGCCGTGACGCGCGGCCATATCGCCGGCCATCGCATGCACGAGTACGCCCGCCCGCGCAGCTCCCGCCAGATCGGCAGTCTGCGCGGCGATCCCCGCGATGACTCCGGTCAGCACGTCCCCCATGCCCGGTGACGCCATACCGGGATTGCCTTGATCGCAGATCGAAGGTAGCGAGCCGTCCTGCACCACCAATGTTCCCGCACCCTTCAGAACGACGACGCCTCCGTAGCGCGCGACGATTGCCCTGGCGGACGCGAGCCGATCGTTCTGTATATCGGCGGCTGAGACGCCAAGCAGGCGCCCCGCTTCGCCGGGATGCGGCGTGAGTATCCGGTTGTTACAGACGCTGGGCGACTGGGCCAGCAAGTTCAACGCATCGGCGTCGAGAACCGCGGGCTTACGGCGCCTCAAAGCAGCATCCACCAGTGCAACGGCCCATGCGTCCTGGCCCAAGCCCGGGCCGATTGCCAGCACATCCGAGCGATCCAGTAACGCCTCGATATCCGCGGCATGCTCGACGCCCCGGCAAATAAGCTCGGGTCGGCTGGCGACAATCGCGGCAACGTTTTCCGGGCGCGTCACGATCGTGACCAGTCCGGCTCCGACTCGCAGGGCAGCCTCGCCCGCAAGCCTCGCGGCCCCCGCCATTCCGGTGCCGCCACCAATCACCAGCACGTGTCCTTGTTGCCCCTTGTGCGCGGTGCGTCGGCGCCTAGGCAGCAGGCGGGCCAATGCGTCTTCGCCGATCCGCGCTGCCGACGACTCGACGGTGAATGCCGCAGCGGGCAAATTCAGCCCGTCGAACAGCACCGTCCCCGTGACATTCGGCCCCTCGCCCAGATAGAAACCCAGCTTCAGCCCGATGAACGTCAGCGTTCTCTCTGCATGCACGGCTGCGCCCAGAATGCGCCCGGTGTCGGCATGCAGCCCGCTGGGGATGTCGAGGGCAAGCACTGCAGCGCGATGGTCGTTGACGATCTGAAAGCGCTTTGCCATTGCATTGTCCACGGCACGCGACAGTCCGGTACCGAAAATGGCATCCACGATGACCTCGCCATGATCCAGGCAGTCATCGCTCCATGGACTCGTCGTCCCACCAGCAGCGATGAAATCCCGCCAGGCGCGCTGGGCATCCCCGCGCAACCCGTCCGGTTCCGCCAGCGCTATGACCTTCACATCGAGTCGGCGTTCGCGCGCAAGTCGCGCAAGAACGTAGCCATCGCCACCGTTATTGCCCGGTCCGCACAACACCACTATTCGCTGCGCCGCCGGCCAATAACTGCGCAACGTGGTGAGCGCCGCTTCTCCAGCACTGGTCATCAGCGTATAGCCGGGAATCTGCAGCGCCTCGATCGCATGGCGATCCAGGGCACGGACTTGTGCGGCGGTATAGACCGGGAGCGGCAGGCTGGGCATGACTCATTATACTGAGCGCGCCAGCTCCCGCTCGCCAACGCCCTGCCCACGGCATCCTCCGACCGCATCCAGCATGCTCGACGCATCCGCAGCCACCGATCTCGCCGCACAAATCCGCCAATGGGGGCTTGATTGCGGTTTCCAGCAGATTGGCATTGCCAACATCGAGATCGGCCAGGACGAAGCCTGGCTGATGCGCTGGCTAGAACTGGGTCGGCATGGATCGATGCAATACATGTCGCGTCACGGCAGCCTGCGGGCGCGACCGCAGGAGTTGCTACCAGGAACCATCCGCGTCATTTCGGCACGCATGGACTATTGGCCGCCGGGGACAGAATCCGCCGACGAGGTATTGAACGATCCCGATCTGGGTTATATCTCGCGCTACGCGCTGGGCCGCGACTACCACAAGGTGTTGCGTCGACGGCTGGCTGACCTGGCTGAGAAAATCGCCGCACAGTGTGTCGGTACCGCGTATCGCGTATTCGTCGACAGCGCTCCCATTCTCGAAAGAGCCTTCGCGCGCGACGCGGGGCTCGGTTGGATCGGCAAGCACACCAACCTGATCAACAGCAGCGCCGGTTCGTGGTTCTTTCTCGGCGAGATTCTGACCGACCTACCCTTGCCGGTGGACACGCCGGCCACAGCCCATTGCGGCACCTGCCACGCGTGCATCGACATATGCCCAACCCAGGCCATCGTTGCACCGTACGAACTCGATGCGACCCGCTGCATCTCCTACCTGACTATCGAGTTGCGCGACTCGATCCCGGTCGAGTTCCGCAAGGCCATGGGCAATCGCATCTACGGCTGCGACGATTGCCAGTTGGTGTGTCCGTGGAACAAGTTCGCGCGAATGACCGCCGAGGATGACTTCGCAGTCCGCCTGCGACTGGATGCACCACGCCTCATCGACTTGTTCAATTGGAGCGAGCAGGACTTTCTGAGCCGCACCGAAGGCAGCGCCATCCGTCGGATCGGCCACGAATGCTGGTTGCGTAATATCGCGGTGGCGCTGGGTAACGCGCCGACTTCATCTCAGGTAGTGCAGGCGCTCGAATCGCGACGCACGCACGAATCGGCGATGGTTCGCGAGCACGTCGAGTGGGCGCTAGCGCAACACCAGCGGTGAGTGAAGAGCGGAGGTTTCTCGCAGAGTACGCGGAGCGTGCGAAGCGGATGCAGACAGAGACAACCCTTCCGATCCGAGAGACAGATATTCCCACTTGGCGTGCTTTGCGAGCTCCGCGAGAAAATCTCTCTATCCCGGCTTCTGCCACACGACGTTGTCGATCAGTCGCGCCCGGCCGATGCGAGCGGCTGTGAGAATGACCAGTCCGTCTTCAGCCTTATCGGGTGCGCCGAGCGTGGCGGCATCGAGAATGGAGAAATAGTCGGGCCTGAAACCTGCCTGCTGCAGGGCCTGCGAACCGGCCAATTCGAGAGCGGAAAAATTCCGCGCCCCCCCCTCCAGCGCTTTGCGCGCACGCTCAAGCTCCTGAAAAATTCGCGGCGCCAGTGCGCGCTGCTCAGGCGTGAGGTAGCGATTGCGCGAACTCATCGCCAGACCGTCGGGCTCACGCATGGTCGGCACACCGACGATCTGAATGGGCATGCACAGATCGGTCGTGGCGCGACGGATGATCATCAGCTGCTGGAAATCCTTCTCGCCGAACAACGCCATGTCGGGCTGCACCAGGTTCAGCAGCTTCGTCACGATGGTCGCCACACCGGTGAAATGTCCGGGCCGGAATGCACCGCACAGGATGCTGTCCAGATCCGGCACCTGGACGCGGGCGGTCGCAGCCTGGCCGCGCGGATACATGTCGTCGACTTCCGGAATGAACAGCAGATCGACGTTCAACTGTTCCAGCATCCGGCGATCTTCATCCGGCGTGCGTGGATAGGCGGCAAAGTCCTCGTTCGGGCCGAACTGCAGCGGATTGACGAAAATACTGACGACGACACGATCGGCGAACTGCGCAGCCTGGCGCACGAGGTTGCCGTGGCCGGCGTGGAGATTACCCATCGTAGGAACGAACGCAATGCGTTCGCCGCTGCGGCGCCACTGCGCGATGCGACTGCGCAACTCGTCCAGGCGAGTAATGATTTGCATGCGAGGTGCGATCAGAAGCAGTGTTCGGCAGCGGGATAGGCGCGCGACTTGACCGCTTCGCCGTAGGCCTTGATGGCCTCCAGGGGACTGGCGTGGCCTTCCATGAAGTTCTTCGAGAACTTGGGTTTGCGGCCCGCAGTGATATCGAGCACGTCGTAGAGCACCAGGATCTGGCCATCGGTATCCGGACCTGCGCCAATGCCGATGACCGGCACGTGTACCGCGCGCGTGATCTCCGCACCGAGCTTCGCGGGAATGCATTCCAGCAGCACGATATCCGCACCGGCGCCTTCCAGCGCCTGTGCATCGCGCATCATCTGCTGGGCTGCGGCATCTTCACGGCCCTGCACACGGAAACCGCCGACCTTGTGGACCGACTGCGGCTTCAGGCCGAGGTGCGCACATACGGCGATATCGTGGTTGGCAAGGAACTCGACGATCTCGATCTGGCTCGCACCGCCCTCCAGCTTCACCATCTTGGCGCCCCCGTCCTGCATCAGGCGCACCGCATTCTGCAGCGCCTGTTCCTTGGAGGCGTAAGTCATGAACGGCATGTCCGCCATCAGGAACGGCCGGTACAGGCCGCGCGCGACAGCGCGACAGTGATAGATCACATCTTCCAGAGTGACCGGCACCGTCGTGTCATGCCCCTGGATGACCATGCCCAGCGAGTCCCCGACCAGCACCAGATCGATGCCCGCGTCGTCTACCAGCGTGGCAAAGCTGGCATCGTAAGCCGTGATGCACGCGATCTTCTCGCCCTCGGCCTTCATGCGATTGAGCGTCGCAACATTGACCGGCGGACGAGGTGCGTAGCGTTCTTGCAGGTGTTTGTACATCGGATCGCTCAACGCTGCCGAAGTGGGTAGTAACTACCACCGATCATCCAGCGGCACTCGTTCGAGGCACCCGTTTGCGGGTGCGTGAAAAAGGGGCGCCAAGGATGAACGAGGGTACTGCAAACATCAACTTGGCCAGGTGACGGGCGTCCGCCGCCTGAATATGTATACCCGTCCGGAGCTTGCCGTGACGGACTGTTGCCGCGTGCTACTCGACCTCGCTCTTCAGTGGGTTGTAGTAATGGCGGCCGCGACGCGTCCGCACGATCTGCGCGAAAAGCTGATCGTAGTCGCGATCGTTGCTGACGAAATCGGCTTGCGCGGCATTCACGATCAGCAAGGGCGCCGCATCGTATGCGTGGAAGAAACGCGCGTAGGCCTCCTGCAGTTTCTCCAGGTAACCGCGCTCGATAAGCTGCTCGTAACGAATGCCGCGACGATTGATTCGCTCCAGCAGCACATCCACCGGCGCCTGCAGATAAATGACGAGGTCCGGCACCGGCGTGTCGATGGCCAGCCGGTTGTAGATCTGTTCGTACAGCGTGAACTCCTCTTCATCCAGGATCAGCTGCGCAAACAGGCGATCCTTGTCGAGCAAGTAGTCGGCGACGCGTACGGTATCGAACAGGTCGTGCTGGCGAATGTCCTCGAGCTGCCGCGTGCGCTGGAACAGGAAGAACAGTTGCGTCTGCAACGCCGCCGAGCGCGGGTTCTTGTAAAAGCGTTCCAGAAACGGATTTTCATCCGCCTGCTCGAGAATCAGCTCGCTGCCGAAACTGCGCGCCAGCCGCTGCGCGAGACTGGTCTTGCCGACACCAATGGGACCTTCGACGACGATGAAGCGATGCGCAGCGGGAGTTGCGGATTTATCGGGCATGCGAGTCCTGGCAAGCGCTGATGCGGGCTTGGGCGAGGCCTGGGATTGTTATGGGAGCGGCACGAGACCGGCGGCTCCGGCACGCCGGGCCAGATCCCGGACGCGTCCGTGACCGGGGACCGGCAGGTCGGGCGCTATGTCGAGCAAAGGATACAGGACGAAATTGCGCACGGGTACGCCGGGATGCGGCACGACCAGGTCCGGCTCGTCGATACGCTCGGCGCCATACACCAGCAGGTCGAGATCGATGCGCCGCGGCCCCCAGCGCACCGCCGGGACCTCACGCCCCATGGATTTTTCAATGCCCTGGAGCGCGGTCAAAAGGTCGCGCGCAGAAATCCGGCAGAGCAACCCCGCGGCAGCGTTTACGAACTGCGGCTGATCCTGCGGACCCAGCGGCGCGGAACGATACAGCCGTGAGCGACTGACAAGCCGGCAACCCTCTATCAGTGCGACCCGTTCGAGCGCCGTACCTACCTGTTGCGCCGGCGTATCGAGATTGCTGCCGATCGCGATATACGCCGGCACGCTGTACGTCGTCACCGACTCGCCTCAAACGCTTTTGGGCGCCGGACGGCGCCGACGGCGACGACGCTTGGTGCCGCTACCCGTCCTGGGCGGTTGCGTTTGCGCGGCGCTTTCCACCCGCGCAACCTTCTCTTCGGCCGGTAGCGACTGGATATCGGTCCACCATTGCGCCAGTTCCGGATCGGCTTCGCCCGCCGCCGCGCGCAGCAGCAGGAAATCGTAGGCGGCGCGGAACCGGGGATGATCCAGCAGCCGTAGCGCTCTGCGACCCTCACGCCGCTCGAACCGTGGCTGCATGCCGATCATTTCCTGCAGCGGCAATGTAAAGCGCTTCGGAACGGCAATGCGCGCCTGCTGGCGATAAGTGATCTGTTCGCACACCTCGATGAGCGCCTGGATCTCGCCACCCTCTTCGGGTGTCAGCCGCGCGTATGCCCGCTTGATGGCTGGCCAAAGCAGTACGGCAAACAAGAACGATGGGGTGACCGACTTGTCGGCGCGGACGCGCTCGTCCGTGCCTGTCAGGCCAAGACGCAGCAGCTTTGCAGCCGAACCATCCGGTTCTTCGGCAAGCGCCGCGGCCAGATCGGGGAACAAGTGCTCAAGCAACCCGTACTCGCCCAGAATGTCGAAAGCATCGACCGCGCTACCCGACAGGAACAGCTTGTTGATCTCATCGAACAGGCGTGCCGGCGGAACTGCATCGAGCATCCGCGCCAGCTTGCGAATCGGCGCGGCGGTTTCCGCATCGATACTGAAGCCAAGCTTGGACGCGAAGCGCATCGCACGCAGCATGCGGACCGGGTCTTCGCGATAGCGGGTTTCCGGATCGCCGATCAGCCGCATGCGCCGCTCGTGCGCATCGCCAAAGCCGCCCACGTAGTCCCAGATCGAGAAGTCTTCGATGTTGTAGTACAGGGCGTTGGCCGTGAAATCGCGCCGCCAGACGTCCTCTTCGATGGTGCCGTAGAGGTTGTCGCGCAGGATGCGGCCACCCTCATCCAGGACGCGATGCCCGCCTTCATCGACACTATTGTCTTCGTCGATGGCCGTATGGGCCGCGCGAAACGTCGCCACCTCGATGATCTCGTAGCCAAAGCGGACGTGCGCCAGATGGAAACGGCGGCCGATCAGCCGGCAGTTGCGAAACAACTGCTTGACCTGCTCCGGATGGGCGTTGGTGGCAACATCGAAGTCTTTCGGGTTCAGGCCCAGCAGCAGATCGCGCACCGCGCCACCGACCAGGAAAGCCTGGTAGCCGGCATCTTTCAGCCGATAGAGCACCTTGAGCGCGCCGGGGGAGATGTTGGCGCGCGATATCGGGTGTCGATCGCGTGGAATGATGAGCGGCTGACCATGTTGATGGTCAGGGGAACCACCGATTGGAGAATAATTGTTGTCGTTCAATCTCAGACGCCGCTTGAGCCGGGGAAGGCACTCCGTATAATACCCCACCCGTCGCTGGCATCCGACCGGCAATTTCTCCGCTCCCATCGTCTAGAGGCCTAGGACACAGCCCTCTCAAGGCTGGTACGAGGGTTCGAATCCCTCTGGGAGCGCCATTCCATGCGGCACCGGTGCGGCACGGCGTTTGAGAAGCCACCAGCACGGAACCATCCTGCGAAAGCAGCGGGCTGGCCGCCGTGCGTCAACACAACGGCCAGCCCTGACCTCAACCGCGCGAAGGTGCTGTGTTCGACCCAACGCCCGCCTATGGCGGCGCCGGCGGCGCAATCCAGCTCCGGCTGGTGGCCCGCCCCCCTCTGCGGGGAGCGCCGATCACGGCGTGGGGAATGCCGTATGAGTCCTGCCGACAAGGGGCTCCGAAGCCACCGGTTGGCGTCCGCGCGCTCTGCAAAGACTCTTCAGCCGCTTACTGCATGATCGAGGTGAGGCCACGCGCTCTCGACGCCGGCCACAACGTCGGGCACCCGGAAACGAGGTTATTGAAGCGCGCACTGAAGATCCTCTGGCCGGTCAGTGAGTTTACCTGTCCGACTTGGAGACGCAGCCGAACCGCGCCCCGTCGTTGGGGCATTTAAGGCCCGGCTTCTCGCGGAGCTACCTTTTTACCTATTGCGACGGTGGCGGGGTCAGCGCCTTGCCCTCTTCCGCTTCGTACTCAGCGAGATCGCTGCGAAGCCCATCGAGACCACGTTCGATCATCGGAATCAATTCGTTGAGAGCGCGCACACCCTCCGTTGCGGTGATCTCGATCTGTTCCAGCAACAGGGTTGCATCCTCGCTCACTCCCAACTCGCGCCGGATGGCAACCATCAACGTACCCTGAACGCGCGACAATTGACTCAGCCACGATACAAGGTCACCTATCAGTGCGTGACGATCCGCCTCCTGTTGCACGGTAAATCGCATCCATTGCCCGTGCTCTTCCCTCCAAAGTTTGCCCGCGTGCTCTTGCCGCGCTCTAATCTGCTGCCGGCGCTGAGGATCCTTCGCTCCCGACAAGTTGTACTCCTTCATCAGCTCAACGCACTCCAGCCTCTCTTCGTGATGGCGCTGTCGACTTGCGTTCGCTATCTCAATGTCCGCCTTGCGTAGCATCATCGGGTAGCGACGTTTCATCAGCGCGGTGAAGACTGACAGGTAGACGCGGTGAAACTCCGCAGCGAGTCTCACGGTCTCGCCGGTAGCGACCATTTGCACTCGCGTGAGCGCCGTACCCAGCTCCTGAGCCCCTGCGCTCAGCTCAACATCGTTTGCTCTGTCGTCGTTGAGCATTTTTACCAAGCCAGCCAGCGCGGCGGTAACTGAATCAGCTGCCGGTAGGTACACGTCGCGGCGCAGGCTTGCGTGACGCTCGCGCTGACGTTCGATGCTCTCGAAATCAAGCTGCTGTCGCTGAAGTTTTCTGCTGTGTCTGTTCGAGATAAGGACGGGTACGATCGCGAGTGCGAAGCCAGTCAGCGTGCCCCAGAAGGCGGCCGGTATCTTTGCAAGTAAGGCGATCAGGGTCGAGGCATCCACGGGGTGTTTTCCTGAGTTCTTGTTCGTGTCGCCCGTCACGCGGCTAGGCCAGACGGTCAGACTAGACGACGGCGCGCAGTTGCTTGAGCTTTCGCCTCTCGGCATCCGTCAGTGGACCTCCGCCGTACGTGCGTGATGGCAAACCTCGCCGTTCCGCTTTGGGTGCCGTCAACAGCAAGCGCAGCGCCAAGTTTGGTACAGGCTTGTCATTGGCTGTTCTATCGCTCTCCCTTCCGTGGGTTTGTCCCCGCCCAGAGTACCGCCGCCCAGCTCGACTACTCAATAGGCGCGCGGGTGTCCAGAAGAATTGCCGGCCGCCGAGTCGTAGCGTTCGTGAACGCAAGAGGTGTGGACTCGCGCCGGCTGTGCGGGTTGGTTGTGGATCGAGGCCACTCGCGCACTGACGCCTCGTCCGCTAATGCGCTTTCGCGCCCCGCACGGCTCGGGGGATGAATCACGGATGCAGGCGTAACACGCCGGCGTGAAAGCCAACGCGCGCCTTACCCGATGTCGAAGGGCCGGTGCTAACCGCCCGCGTTTGCGTACCAAGACCGGTGTTCCACGAAACCCGCGCCGAAATCGAGCCGAACCTTGACCTCGACACCATCGACATCAAAGCCAATCCGCGTGTCCGTGACAGGCCCATTGTCCGAGTCGAGGTGTGCGAATTCGAGGCCGTCGTAGCGATCTGAGTCCGCGATCAGAAACCAGCGCGTCGCTGACGCAGCATCGAGCCGCGGATCGACAATCAGCTCCAGCTTGCCGGCGAAGGGATTGGTATCCGAAGATTTTGTCGCCTCGATCGAAGTGAGCAGCTGTTCGCCGACGGTTTCGAGCGCGGCGGGAACTAGCAAGTAACGCGGGACAAAGTTCACCACGCGGCCAGAGAGTCCCTTCTGCAAGCGCATTGCCGCACGGGCCGCGCCGATCGTCGCCACAGCAATAGCCCCACCACTGACAGCAAGATTCCCATGCGTCGCGTGAAACAGCGCAACGCCATCGGACATGGTCGGGCCGGCGCCGCTGTTAGACACCAGCAGATCGACTACAGTCTGAGATTCCAGCTCGCGGGCCTCAATGCCCATCCGCCGCGGTAGATCGTCGAAGGCGCCCAGGTCATCGTTGACGAGCGCTTGGCGCGTGATGCCGAACACCTTGCCAAACGTTTCAAGGCGGTACGTCTCCTGCGCCTCTGCGATGGTGCCTCTCTTGAACTCGCCGTGCTCGTTGACTCGCTCAAGACGTGGCGCTTCGCCGATTTTAACTCTGTGGCGCGTTTTGAAGTCCGGTGCGGTGACCTTGCGGCCAGCTCGCAGAACGCCAGGCTCTGCTGCTTCGAACGCACGCAGCAGCTCTCGCCCAACCGCATCGCCAAGCGCGATGGGAAAATCCGAAGTTCCATGCAATGCACGCTCGATGATGCGGCTGGCGCCCATCATTCGCGTCGAGATATTGGCGGCATGCAGACTTTCGCGCGCCAGCTCAACCAGGCTGCGGCCAACGTATTGCTGCGCAGGCTCGCTGGGCCGGTGTTGACCGTTGATTCGGGAGAAAATCGCCTCGCCCATCGCGCGGGCCCTGAACTCTGGCGAAGAGAAATCCTCACCACCCGATACACGGAAGCCGCCAAATTCGAAGCCGTGCTGGCTACGGGTGTTGGGCTGCGTTCGTGCTTGGTCCGCGGCCATGGTATCGACAATGACTTCACGAGCCTCACGCAGTGAGATTCCCGAACGGATCAGTTCTTCACTGAACGAGTCGGAGAGATTCGCCTGCCGAACAAGATTCAGAATCGTCGAGGCGCGAGTGCGCTCTGCACGAACGGCGGCGCGGGATTCGCGCGTGGCGAGCAGCGGCTGATTGCGGCCGTCATGCACCGATTCCAATTCGTCGTTCTCGTTGTCGATTTCACGCTCCGCGCCGGACTGATCGGCGGCGTCGACGGTGGCCGCACGGGTCGCGGCGCGGGTTCGGTTTTTCGATTTCGTCATAGTCGACATAAGTTGTCCTCGAATGAAGCGGTTGATGCCGGCGTTCGTGTCGGCAGGCACTGAAACAATTGATACCTCAAATGGCGTCCAGCGAGTCGCGACAATCCGCCGCTTAC
The DNA here is from genome assembly GCA_036498785.1 of Steroidobacteraceae bacterium. Classification (GTDB taxonomy): domain Bacteria; phylum Pseudomonadota; class Gammaproteobacteria; order Steroidobacterales; family Steroidobacteraceae; genus Steroidobacter. The sequence goes on from DASYEW010000028.1 coordinate 170,930, forward strand.
TGCCTTTCGCCTCGACCGCTTCGATTTCTTCGATCGAATATCCGACAGAAATGTTCGAAACGATCCCTGCAGCGATATCCGCTGCCAGCTCCTGCGCGCGAGCCTGCTGACCAAGCACCACTTCGCCGCGCAGTTTCTTACGGCCGCCATCGCGCTCGATGCGGAGGTTTTCGACGACGCCGATATTCACTCTGCTCCGATCGTGCGACTCGATCAGGGGAAGCGGAGATCTCGACAGATCGACCGCGTCCTTGTCGTGGGACAAGACTTCCTCGAACTCGCCGTCGTAGTCGCGCCGACTGACAGGTGCGTCGGTGCTGATCGTTACGGGGAATCGGGAATCGTTGGCGACGCGCCGCTCAAACTCGATGCGGGCTGTGCGCTCGCGATGATCCTGCGGCGGAGTGTTGGTGTTCTTCATGGGGCGGATCATCGCCCGCGGCAGGTACTGACATTCAAGACCCCGTCTTGTCAGTACTGCCAACTTGTCTCTTCCGTGTCAGTAGTCTTCATCGTCCAATTCATCGGAGAGGATTCTTAGCAGCTGCCGTTGCGACGTGGGTGTGTCGGGGTCGATCAGCAACGCCTCGGCTGCTAGCGCGGCAACTCCGTCCGGTGGCGGTGCCGGATCGGTCTGCGCTGCGCTCTCCCGTAGCAG
>DASYEW010000029.1:0-142256 GCA_036498785.1 Steroidobacteraceae bacterium
ACGAGCGCACACGGCGAATAGCTGCGGCCCGTGCGCATCGTAGAATGACCAACCAGCAGCGATTTACCGAGGCCGCCTGAGCAGTTCAAGTCTCCTTTCTTGACTCAGCCGTTTTGTCCAGATTGACGTGAAGCGCAACAAGGGTGGGATTGCGCCTAGTCCATCCCTGGCCGGCGCGCGGTTGCGCCAACTATCGCTGTCCAAAATCGTTCCCAACGATTTTGTCGAACCCACGAATTCGTGGGTTCTCAATCCCACCAGTCAACCAAAACAAAAAGGGCCCACGAGGGGCCCTTTGTGTTTTGGCGGAGAGGGTGGGATTCGAACCCACGAACACCCGTGAAGATGTTACTGAAATTCCAGTCCAGCGCCTTCGGCCGCTCGGCCACCTCTCCAGAATCGAACCGTCAGCTAGCGCGGCTGGCGGCAAGAAGGCGCGAAGGTTACACGGCGCCCATGCCCTCACGCAAACGCGATTCCGGCGGCCTGGATGGCCTCCAGGACCTGGGGCTGGTATTGCTTGGAAAAGGGGGTCAGGGGCAGCCGGATACCCTCGGGGATCAGGCCCAGGCGGGCCAGTGCCCATTTGGCGGGGATGGGGTTGGACTCCAGGAACAGCGTGCGGTGCAGGGGTATCAGCGCCTCATTGAGGCGGCGGGCCTCGTCGGTGTTGCCGTCGAGCGCCGCTGCGATGGCCTGGCGCATCTGCCGGGGGGCCACGTTCGCGGTCACCGAGATGACCCCGCGGAAGCCGGCGAGCGTGCTGTCCACGGCGATGTCGTCGTCGCCGCTCAGCAAGACCATCTTGTCGCCAACCAGGGCTATGAGCTGGCGATTGCGCTCCAGCGAGCCGCTCGCTTCCTTCAGTCCGACGATATTCGGCACTGTGGCGAGCCTGGCGACGGTTGCCGGCTGCATGTCGCAGGCCGTCCGTCCCGGTACGTTGTAGAGGACCAGCGGGATTGCGACTGCCTCGGCAATCGCCTTGTAATGGCGGTAGAGGCCTTCCTGGGTCGGTTTGTTGTAGTAAGGGGTGACTATCAGGCAGCCGTCCACGCCAACTTCCTTCGCCTTGCGCGTCAGCTCGATGGCTTCGCTGGTGGAGTTGGCGCCGGTGCCGGCGATCACGGGCAGCCGTTTGGCTGCTTTGACGACGATGCGCCGCACGACCTCGATATGTTCTTCGACGTTGAGCGTCGCCGATTCGCCGGTGGTGCCGACCGCCACGATGCCGTCGGTGCCGTTGTCGATGTGGAACTGAACCAGGCGGTCGAGCGCGCCGAAATCCACGGCGCCGTCCGCCTGCATCGGCGTTACGATCGCCACAATACTGCCGCTGAACATGGGAATCCTTCGGGTGGGGGAATACGGATCGTACTGTCCGCGTGCGGCGGCGTGCAAGGAGGTTTTCATGGACCCGCCGCAGCGGCTTTTCTCCCGCGCCGCGAATAGATCGCGACGGCGCTAGCCTGTACACTCGAACCCAAGTCAACTCACGCGATCGTTACACCCGAAGATGCAATTCATCGTTATCTGCGCGCTTGGCAGCGACCGTACCGGCCTGGTCTACGACCTGACGCGCGTGGTGCTCGACTGTTCGGGCAACATCGTCGACAGCCGCATGAGCGCGCTTGGCAACGAATTCGCGATGCTGCTGCTGGTGTCGGGAAACTGGCACACCCTTGCCAAGCTCGAAACCGAGCTGAAAAAGCTGAGCGATTCCAGCGGCATCACCGTCAGCCTGCGGCGCACCGAACAGCGTCCCCAGCGCAAGGATGTGGTCACCTACTCGGTGGATGTGGTCTGCCTGGACCAGCCGGGAATCGTCTACAACTTGGCCGGCTTCTTCAGCTCCCGCGGCATCGATATCGCCGAACTCAACACGCGCAGTTATGCGGCGGCGCATACCGGTGCGCCCATGTTCTCCGTGCAGCTGGTGGTGCACATACCCGCCAAGATCCACATTTCCGCGCTGCGCGAGGAATTCATGGATGTGTGCGACCAGTTCAATCTCGACGCCATCCTCGAACCGTTCAAGTCGTAGCGTGCCCGTCACGATGCCAGGGTTATAACCTCACAGGCCGATCCGGAATTTGCCCAAACCAGGAAGCCCATGCCCGCAAAATCAGCGACCGTCGATAAGAAGGTGCCCGCCTTCTCGCGCCCCGCGACGGGCGGCAAGGCCTGGAAGCTGGCGGATGCGGCCGGCAAGCAGTTGGTGATCTACTTCTACCCGCGCGACAACACTACGGGTTGCACCAAGGAGGGTGAGGCGTTCCGCGATCTATATCCCGCCTTCAAGAAGGCCGGCACCGTCATCGTCGGCGTCTCGCCCGATACGGTAGCGTCGCACGAGAAATTCAAGCAGAAAATGTCTTTTCCGTTCGAATTGCTCGCGGACGAAGATCATTCGTTGTGCGATGTGTTCGGCGTGTTCAAGGAAAAGAGCATGTACGGGCGCAAGTACATGGGTGTGGAGCGCAGCACCTTCCTCATCGATGCGGACGGCGTGTTGCGCCAGGAGTGGCGCAAGGTGAAAGTGCCCGGGCACGCCGAGGCGGTGCTGGCCGCGGCGCAGGAACTGTAAGACCTCAAATCCGCCAGGCCCGCCCGAACCACGTACAGGCCCACCTCGACAGACGATGCATTCGTGATCGATTCAGCCGTAGTCGATACAGAGATCTCCGGGCGAGCTGCATGTGCTCTGCCACAGTCGCCGTGTTGCGGCGTGACAGCCGCAAGCCCGAGCGTAACCCATCCCCAACCCGAGGCTGCGTAACCCCGACATGCCCAAAGGCGAAACCCCGGACACGGCGCGCAAAAGCGCCGGCACTCGCGACGTCAAGCGCGCCCGCCAACGTCGCATCTTCGTGCTCGACACCAACGTCCTGATGCACGATCCCACAGCGATCTTCCGCTTCCAGGAACACGACATATTCATCCCGATGATCGTGCTGGAGGAGCTCGATGCGGGAAAAAAAGGCCTCTCGGAAGCTGCCCGCAACGTCCGTCAGACCAGCCGCTTTCTCGATGAGCTGATGGCCTCGGCGAGCAAGGCACAGATCGATCGCGGGATCGAGCTGCCCAACGCCAAGTACACCAACGGCGGCAAGAAGCAGGCTACCGGCCGGCTGTTCTTCCAGACCAAGGTGCTCAGCGGCGGTTTGCCAGACACATTGCCAGGCCACGGGGCCGATAACGCAATCCTCGGCCATGCGCTGGCGCTGCAGAAGCAGTTTGCGGATGCCAAGGTCACGCTGGTGTCCAAGGACATCAACCTGCGGATCAAGGCTGCGATCATCGGCGTGCACGCCGAGGACTACTACAGCGACAAGACCATCGAAGATGCCGACCTGCTGTACACGGGGTTGCTCGAATTGCCAGCCAACTTCTGGGAGAAGCTCGGCAAGAACATGCACTCGTGGCAGGAGCACACGCGTACTTTCTATCGCGTGCAGGGCCCGATGGTGCGCGATTGGCACAGCAATCAGTTCCTGTACCAGAAGGATTCCAACGGCCTGCAGGCCATGGTGCGCAAGGTCGATGGCAACGGCGCAGTGCTCGAGATCGTCCGCGATTATCACAGTGAGCGTCACGGCATCTGGGGCATCACCGCACGCAATCGCGAACAGAACTTCGCGCTGAACCTGCTGCTGGATCCGGAGATCGATTTCGTCACCATTCTGGGGCCGGCGGGCACCGGCAAGACGTTGCTGACGCTGGCGGCGGGGTTGCAACAGACTCTGGAAAGCAATCGCTACAGCGAAATCATCATGACCCGCGTGACGATCCCCCTCGGTGAGGACATCGGGTTCCTGCCGGGAACCGAAGAGGAAAAGATGGAGCCCTGGATGGGTGCGCTGATGGACAACCTGGAAGTGCTGACGCAGAGCCAGGAAGGCGGCAACTGGGGCAGGGCGGCGACCAACGACCTGCTGCGCAACCGCATCAAGATCCGCTCGCTCAATTTCATGCGCGGCCGCACCTTCCTCAACCGTTTCCTGATTCTCGACGAAGCGCAGAATCTCACCCCCAAGCAGATGAAAGCGCTGGTCACGCGCGCGGGGCCCGGGACCAAGCTGGTCTGCCTGGGCAACATTGCGCAGATCGATACGCCGTACTTGACGGAAACCACCTCCGGCCTCACCTACGTGGTAAACCGCTTCCGCGGCTGGGAGCATTCGGGTCACGTCACTCTGATGCGAGGCGAGCGTTCTCGACTTGCGGATTACGCCTCGGAGATACTCTGAGGGGCGCTCGATTGCGTCATCGCGTGGTTCGGGCGGGAGCGGCTTGCGCCGCGGACTGTTTTCGGGACCGCGCACGAGTACATCCCTTTAGCGCTTCGACAAAAACATCCATGTTTTTGACGATCCCGAAAACAGTCCGCGGCGCAAACCGCTCCGGGCAGCACTCGTTGCGGACGCACGGTTGCGAAAGCGCCTGAGAGCGCTTTCTGATCGGCTTTTTTCGGGTCGCTCTCGGAGGCTCTGTCCAGGGAACGCTTTTCAGGATTGACGAAAACAGGACGTTTTCGTCAAAGGGCTACAGGGAAGTATTGACGCCCCGGTCCTGAAAAGCGTTCCCTGGACAGAGCCTGCTGCTTGCCGCGAGCCGCTCCTTCCCATCCAGGTCATACGTAAATGGCAAAACGCAAATCATCGGCATTGAACGTAAAGCAGCTCGGCTCCGCGACCGCATGGCCCGCGTCGCCGCAGGAAGCGCAGCTCGAGCGCGTTCCCAATCCGCATCCGGATAAGCTGTATCTCGCGCGCTTCACCGCGCCGGAGTTCACTTCGTTGTGCCCGGTCACCGGGCAGCCGGATTTCGCCCACCTGGTCATCGACTACGTGCCACGCCGCTGGCTCGTGGAGAGCAAATCCCTGAAGCTGTTCCTGGGCTCTTTCCGCAACCATGGGTCGTTCCACGAGGACTGCACCATCGAGGTCGCGGATCGCATCGTGAAGCTGCTGTCGCCCCGCTGGCTGCGCATAGGTGGCTATTGGTATCCGCGCGGGGGCATCCCTATCGACGTGTTCTGGCAGACTGGCCGGCCGCCGGCGGGCTTGTGGATCCCTGAGCAGGGCGTCGCGGGATATAGAGGAAGGGGATGAGGGAAGCGGTTAGCGGTTGGCGGTTGGTAAGGAGCTGTCGCCTGCTTTCTTAACCAACCGCTAACCGCCAACTGCTAACCGCTTCTCTCTGTTATATTTCCGCCCTCATTTCGGCGGCCTTCGGGCTTCTCCGGAATATGCCGCCAGACTTGGGGTCGTTCCGGCCCGGCATCACTGCTCAATGGCGGCTCGCGTCGGTTTCTCCGCGACGATTAGCCGCCAACCCCGCCAGGCCCGGAAGGGAGCAACGGTAACGGCCCAATCGGGCGCCGGAGCGGTGCCGGCGCGGGCCGTCTCCAAATGGAAGACAAGCGATTGGCGGATAGCGGATTGTGAATGGGCAGCACAGACCCAATGGTTCAGTCTTCGCGCCTTACGCTCAGGTAAAGTTGTGGTAAGTCCACGGTCAGAGTGACTCCGGTTCCGGCCTATCCGCTATCCGCCATCCGCTAGCTAACTTCATTCCTGCATGTCCTATCTCGCTCTAGCACGCAAATGGCGGCCGAAGAACTTCGGCGAGCTCTCCGGACAGGAGCACGTCATGCGGGCGCTCACGAATGCGCTCAGCACGGGACGTGTGCACCACGCATTCCTGTTCACCGGGACGCGCGGCGTCGGCAAAACCACCATAGCCCGCATCCTGGCGAAGTCGCTGAATTGCGAAACCGGCGTAACCGCCACGCCGTGCGGTACCTGCAGCGCCTGTCGCGAGATCGATGAGGGCCGGTTCGTCGACCTGATCGAGGTCGATGCCGCATCGCGCACCAAGGTCGACGATACGCGCGAGCTGCTCGACAACGTGCAGTATTCCCCGACGCGCGGCCGCTACAAGGTCTACCTCATCGACGAAGTGCATATGCTGTCGACGCATTCTTTCAACGCGCTGCTCAAGACGCTGGAAGAACCGCCGCCGCACGTGAAGTTTCTGCTGGCGACGACAGATCCGCAGAAACTGCCGGCGACGGTGCTGTCGCGCTGTCTGCAATTCAATCTGAAGCGCTTTCCTCCGGGCCTCATTTTCAAGCGCCTGGGCGAAATCGCGCAGGCCGAGGCGATTCCTTCCGAGCCCGATGCGTTGCGGCTGATTGCGCGCGCTGCGGAAGGCAGTATGCGCGACGCGCTGAGCCTGCTTGACCAGGTAATAGCGTTCGGGGGCAACAATCTGACCGCTGCCGACACCCGCATCATGCTCGGCACGTTGGATCGATCGCAGGTATTCGGCCTCGTCGAAGCAGTTGCAGCTCGCGATGCGCGGGCTGTGCTGGCATGCGTCGATCAGCTCAACGAGCGCGCGCCGGAATATCGTGAGGTACTTGGCGAGCTGGCCGCCGTCCTGCAGAAAGTCGCACTGGTTCAGGCGGTGCCGGACCTGCAGCTGGACGAGGCGGAAGATATCGAAATCTACCGGCGTCTCGCAGCGGCCCTGACTCCGGAAGACACGCAGCTCTTCTACCAGATAGCAATCGTCGGACGTCGCGATCTGGAGCTGGCGCCGGATGCACGTGCCGGGTTTGAAATGGTGCTGCTACGAATGCTGGCCTTCGGCATCGCCGAGGAATCCACAACTTCGCGCCCACCGACGGCGTTGCCGCAGAAGAGTCAGCCAGCGAGCACTGCAAGTGGAGCACCCGTGCGCCCGGCAGTGGCGCCACGTGTAGCACCAACAGAAACTTCTGCGCCGCGTCCGACCGCCTCATCCGCAGTCAACTCGACGCCAGCCGTTGTAGCATCAGCTGGGGCTGCCACAGACGATTGGGCGCAGCTCGTTGCCCAGCTGAATCTGGCAGGTCCGGTAAGCCAGTTGGCCGCGCATTCGGCGCTGGTGTCGAAAGAGGGGAACAAGGTTCAGCTCGCGCTCGATTCCGCTGGCGAGCCGTTCCGCCGCCCGGCGTTGGAGGAGCGGCTGACCCAGGCATTGTCGGCGCATTTCGGCGAGAGCATCCGGATCGAGTTCACGCAGGCGGTGGCGGAAATCGACACCCCGGCGCGACAGCAGAAAGCGGCTGCCAACGATCGGCTCGCGAATGCCCGCGTCGCTATCGACCAGGATCCCAACGTTCGCGCCATGCGCGAAACCTTCGGCGCAACGGTGCAGTCGGAGTCGGTAAGGCCATTGGGCGAGTGATCTAAGTGATGTGGGTGATGTAAGTGAGGGGTGACCCCCCGTTTGCTTGATTCGACCTGCATTACCTTCATCACCGTCATCATTTTCATCACCTTCGGAGTCCCCAATGAAAGGCAACATGGGCAACCTGATGAAGCAGGCGCAGCAGCTGCAGGAGAACATGCAGCGGGCGCAGGCCGAGATCGCGAAGCTCGAAGTCACGGGCGAGGCGGGCGGCGGCATGGCGAAAGTTGTCATGACGGGCAAACATGAAGTGCGTCGCGTCGTGCTCGATCCCTCCATCGTCAGCAGCGACGACAAGGAAATGCTGGAGGACCTCATCGCCGCGGCCGTCAACGACGCCGTGCAGAAGGTCGAGCGCACCTCGCAGGAAAGAATGTCGAGCCTGATGGGCGGTATGAATCTGCCACCGGGAATGAAGCTGCCGTTCTGAAATAAGGTTGGCGGTTGACCGTCAGCGGTTGACTGCCCAGAACACCGGCGCGCACGGACTGTTCGCGTCTTCAGCCGTCAACCGTCAACTCAACCATGCTTTACCCGCCTTCCCTCATCCGCCTGATCGAAGCCCTGCGCAACCTGCCCGGCGTCGGGCCGAAGTCCGCCCAGCGCATGGCGTTTCATCTGCTGGAGAAGGATCGCAACGGTGCGGGCGCAATTGCGGATGCCCTGCAGAAAGCAATTGGCAGTGTCACGCGATGCCAGCGCTGCCGCATGTTTGCGGAAAACGAGTTGTGCCCGATCTGCGCGTCACCGGTCCGCGATCGGTCGCTATTGTGCGTGGTCGAATCGCCGGCGGACGTCGCGGCGATCGAGCAGTCGGGTAGTTATCGCGGCAGCTATTTCGTGTTGATGGGGCATCTCTCGCCGCTGGACGGCATCGGTCCCGACGAACTCGGTTTTGCGCAACTCGAAGCGCTGTTCGCCGAAGGCACGGTGAAGGAAGCGATTCTCGCGACCAACACGACAGTCGAGGGTGACGCGACGGCTCACGTCATTTCGGAAGTGGCAGCCCGTTACAAAGTGACTTCAAGCCGCATTGCACACGGCGTGCCGGTCGGCGGCGAGCTTGAGTATGTGGATGGCGGCACTCTGGCACATGCGCTTGCCGGGCGGCATGTGTTGTAGGAGGAGGGTGACGGGAGTGACAGGAGTCACACGAGTGACCTCAGGAGTGACACACGTTGCCACCTCTCGATCTTTGTCACCCTTGTGACTCCTGTCACTCCTGTGACTTTCTTCTCACCTTCTTCTCTCATAATCCGGCGCCAATCCGCGCATGATGTTCAGCAGCCGTTTGTAGCTGTCGTAGCGCCGCGGCGAAATCGACAGGTTTGCGACGGCTTGAATCACGACGCAGCCGGGTTCGCGCAGATGCAGACAGTTGTTGAACTTGCACTGGCCGGCGAGCGCCCGGATCTCCGGCCATCCCGTCTGTACAAAAGAGTCGTCGACCAGCGCGGGGGCGTAATCACGTACGCCCGGTGAATCGATCAGTTCGCCGCCGCCGGGAATGCGGAAGAGGGCGGTGGATACGGTCGTGTGTCGGCCTTCGCGGCTCAAATCCGAAAGCGCACGCGTGACGCGTTCCGAAGCAGGCACCAGCGCATTCGTGAAAGTCGACTTCCCGACACCCGATTGTCCCGCGAGCATCGTGATATTGCCGCGCAGCAACTCACGCATCTGCTCCACAGCATCAGCATGCAATGCGGATAGCGTGAAGACCGGATAGCCGGCGCGTCGGTATTCATCGATCAGTGCGACGAATTCTGGCGCGCCGGTTGCGGGCAGGTCGGACTTATTGACGATAACCGCACCACGAACGCTGCTGTATGCGGCGCCCGCAAGGTAGCGATCGAGCATGTACGGGTCTGGCGCCGGCTCCGGGGCAATGAAAGCTGCCAGCAGCGACAGGTTCGCCGCGAGCGGCTCGGTTCGTCCACGGCTGTCGGTGCGTTGGAAAAGCGTGCGGCGCTGAATCACCGAGATGATTCTCGGCATGCTGTCGGAGCCGGACGCGTGTGCTTGCCGCACCATCACCTGATCGCCGCACACGACCGTGAGACGCTTGCCGAACAATTCGGCAGGAACGCGCTCTCCCTGTTCGGTTTCGACGATGGCGCGCCGGCCGAACGATTCGACTACGCGCGCCGCAACTTCCGCCGGCGCGTCGGGTGCGCTCATATCGGGTTGGACGCGAGTTGGTGCAGACGGGCTATGCGGATCGGAGCAGGTGGATGCGAGTCGTAGAACGCCGAGTGCAGTTGATCCGGAGTCAGAGTAGTGGCGTTGTCGCGGTAGAGCTTCACGAGCGCATCGGCCAACTCGCCGGCATTGGCGAACTGCGCGGCAAACTGATCCGCCTCAAACTCGTGCTTGCGTGACCACCAGGAACTGACGGGCGTGAGAAGGAAGGTGAAGGCAGGCAGTGCCAGCATGAACAGGAGCAGTGCGGCGTGCGCTGATGGCGTCGTGACGCCCAGCGCGCGATAGAAATCCGGCCAGGCGGCCAGTGCCCCCAACAGCGCCATCCCTGCCAATCCGAGCACCAGGGACAGCAGCAGCCGCGAGCGCACGTGATGGAGCTTGAAATGCCCCAGCTCGTGAGCTAGCACCGCCTCGACCTCGGCCGCCTGCAGGCGCTCGATGAGGGTGTCGAAGAACACGATCCGCTTGTTGCGGCCGACGCCCGTGAAATAGGCGTTGCCGTGGACCGAGCGGCGCGAACCGTCCATGACGAATATGCCCTTGGAGGAGAACCCGCAGCGTACCAGCAGCGCCTCGGCACGTTGTTTGAGCGACTCATCCGCCAGCGGCGTGAACTTGTTGAATAGCGGCGCAATCAGGGTGGGCCACGCCCAGGTCATCAATACCGTGAACGCCAGCCATACCAGCCAGGCGTACAGCCACCACATTGCGCCGGCGCTGTGCATCAGCAGCAGAACGATGAAAATCAGCGGTCCGCCCAGCAGCAGGCCCAGCAGCAGGCCCTTGAACAGGTCGGCCACGAACAGGCCCGGGGTGATGCGATTGAAGCCGAAGCGGGCCTCGATGCCGAAAGTACGGTAGGCCGACAAGGGCAGGTTGATAGCCGACATCGCCAGCAGGGTCGACAGGACGACGACGGTGCCGTGCCACAGCGCGGGCAGGCCCAGCGGCTGCCAGGCGCGGTCGATGGCGTCGATGCCGTGGCCCACGGTAAGGATGACGACAACCAGGGTATCCAGCAGAATATCCCAGCGGTCCAGCCGGGCGAGGGTGACCGTGTAATCCGCTGCCTTGCGGTGCGAATCCAGATCGATTTGCGCGGCGAATGCTTCCGGTACCCGGTTGCGATGCGCGCTGACAGCTGCGATCTGACGCTGGTTGAGCCAACCGCGCACGACAGTGGATACGATCAGGAGCAGAACAAAGAGCTCGGTGAACCAGTGCATCGTGCAGCTATCCAACAGGAACGGCGGCCAGCTTAGCCGCTGCTGTTATGATGGGCAACGAATGTTGCGGGACTGCAAAACCGCCGCGCAGCTACAAGGATTCCAACCGTGAACGACCGAGACTCCTCGCGACTCATCTGGATCGATCTGGAGATGACGGGACTGAAAACCGACTCCGATCACATCATCGAGATCGCCACCGTAGTCACCGACCGCAACCTGAACACGCTCGATGAAGGTCCGGTGATTGCCATCCACCAATCCGACGCCATCCTGGATGCGATGGACGATTGGAACCGCCGCCAGCATGCCAGTTCTGGACTGGCAGCGCGTGTGCGCGCCAGTAACGTGACCGTGCAGGAAGCAGAGCGCCAGACGGTGGAGTTTCTGCGCCGCTGGATCGAACCGGGGCTCTCCCCGATGTGCGGTAACAGCATCTGCCAGGACCGCCGTTTCATGGCCCGCGAAATGCCCGACCTGGAGCGCTACTTCCATTACCGCAATCTCGATGTGAGCACGCTCAAGGAACTGGCGCGGCGCTGGTCACCGGACGTGCACAGCGGCTTTCAGAAATCTTCGACGCATCTGGCGATGGACGACATTCGCGATTCGATACGCGAGCTCGCCTATTACCGCCAGCATTTCCTGCGCGTCTGATGTGCGCCGCGCACATCCGCTGTAACGCCAGTCCGATGTAACTTCAGTGAAGCCGTATTCCGCTGCCTGCGAGCGCAATCGGGAGCCGATCCTCCAGGTATTGAAGCAGTGGCTGCTGACGCCGGGAACCGTGCTTGAGATCGGTTCGGGAACGGGGCAGCACGCTGTGTACTGCGCCGAACACCTGCCGCAGCACATCTGGATCGCTACCGACCGCGAGGAGAACCTCGCCGGAATCAGGCTCTGGTTCGAAGAGGCGCGGCTGGCCAATCTGCGCGGTCCGTTGCGGCTGAACGTGCGCGATGCGGAATGGCCGGTTACCGCAGCGGATTATGTTTTCAGCGCTAACACCGCGCACATCATGAGCCAGGCCGAGGTTGCCATCATGTTCGCGGCCGTCGGCTCGCTGCTGCGCGAAGGGGGAATTTTCTGCCTGTACGGTCCGTTCAATCGCAACGGACAATTCACCAGCGAGTCCAACCGCGACTTCGATGCAACCCTGCGCGCACGCGATCCGCTCATGGGCATCCGCGACGATCAGGCGCTCATAGTATTGGGCAGGCAGAGCGGGCTCGCCCTGGCGGCCGATCATTCGCTGCCGGCACGCAACCGGATGCTGGTGTGGAGAAAGATCGCCGGGCTGTAATTGCTTCCGGCGTAGCAATCAGCAGCGGCTGAGAGCCGACCCTCAGGGCATATCCTCAGGGTCGCAGCAGACGGCTCAGCAGCCTCTTCAGACTTTCTTGTTCGCCAGGAACAGCCACGTCCCGATCACCGAGTCCGGGTTGAGCGACATGCTTTCGATGCCCTGTTCGACCAGCCAGCGGGCGAGCTCCGGATGATCCGAAGGGCCCTGGCCGCAGATGCCGATGTACTTGCCCGTCTTGCGGCAGGCATCGATGGCCATCTTCAGCAGCGCCTTGACCGCGTCGTCGCGTTCGTCGAACAACTTGGCGATGACCGCGGAGTCGCGGTCCAGGCCGAGGGTGAGCTGCGTCATGTCGTTGGAGCCGATCGACATGCCGTCGAAGTACTCCAGGTATTGCTCCGCCAGCAAGGCGTTGGTCGGCAGCTCGCACATCATGATGACCTTCAGGCCGTTCTCGCCGCGTGCCAGGCCGTTGGCCGCGAGCAGGGCGGTCACCTGCGAAGCTTCTTTCAGGGTGCGTACGAAAGGCACCATCACCTGCACGTTGGTGAGTCCCATCTGTTCGCGCACCCGCTTTAGCGCGCGACATTCCAGTTCGAAGCACGGACGGAACGTTTCGTCGATGTAACGCGAAGCGCCGCGGAAACCGAGCATGGGGTTCTCTTCGTGCGGCTCGTACTGACGGCCGCCGATGAGGTTGGCGTATTCGTTGGACTTGAAATCCGACAGGCGCACGATCACCGGTTCCGGCGCGAATGCCGCCGCAATGGTGGCAATACCTTCGCAGAGCTTGTCGATGTAGAACTCGACCGGATCGGAGTAGCCGGCCATCTGCCGGCGGATCGTCTGCTGCAGCTCCTGTGGCTGCTTGTCGAATTCCAGCAGCGCACGCGGATGCACGCCGATCATGCGGTTGATGATGAATTCCAGGCGCGCCAGGCCCACGCCGCGATTCGGGATGCTGGCGAAATCGAAGGCGCGGTCGGGGTTGCCGACGTTCATCATGATCTTGGTCGGAATCGGCGGCAGCGCATCCAGCTCGATGTTCTTCTGCTCGAACGGCAGTTCGCCGTCGTAGACATAACCTGTGTCGCCCTCGGCGCACGAAACGGTGACACCGGCGCCTTCGCGAATAGTCTCGGTGGCATCGCCGCAGCCGACCACAGCCGGTATGCCGAGCTCACGCGCGATGATGGCAGCGTGGCAGGTGCGTCCGCCGCGATTGGTGACGATGGCCGAGGCGCGCTTCATGACCGGTTCCCAATCCGGATCCGTCATGTCCGCGATCAGCACGTCGCCGCTCTGCACGCGGGTCATTTCCTTCACATCGCGAATGATGCGGGCCGGGCCGGCACCGATGCGCTGGCCGATCGAACGGCCCGTGGCCAGGACCTTGGAGCGCTTTTGCAACGAAAAGCGCTGCAGCACTCTGCCGGCGCGGCTCTGCACGGTTTCCGGACGAGCCTGCAGGATGTACAGCTTGCCGGTCTCGCCGTCCTTGCCCCACTCGATGTCCATCGGGCAGCCGTAGTGCTCCTCGATGATTAAAGCCTGCTTTGAGAGCGCGATCACGTCCTCGTCGCTGATCGAGAAGCGACGTCGATCCTCGGGCGCCACATCCACGGTGGCGACGCGAACGTTGCTGCGTGGGTCGCCGTAGACCATCTTGATTGCCTTGGAGCCGATGGTGCGCCTCAAGATGGAGGAATGGCCGGCCCGCAGTCCGGGCTTGTAGACATAAAACTCGTCGGGATTGACGGCGCCCTGCACGACTGTCTCGCCCAGGCCATACGAGGCCGTGATGAACACGACGTTGCGGAAACCCGAATCCGTGTCTAGCGTGAACATCACGCCGCTGGAGCCTACGTCCGAACGCACCATGTACTGGATGCCAGCGGACAGCGCGACCAGATCGTGCGCAAAACCCTGGTGCACGCGGTAGGCGATAGCCCGATCGTTGAACAGGGACGCGAACACTTCGTGCACACAGTGCAGCAGCGCCTTGGTGCCGCGAACGTTCAGGAAGGTTTCCTGCTGGCCGGCAAAGGAAGCATCGGGCAGGTCTTCGGCAGTGGCGGAAGAGCGCACCGCAACGGCGATGTCGCGTCCCTCGCTCATGGTGGCGAAGGCGGCCAGGATTTCATCCTCGAGCTGCTTCGGAAACGGGGTTGCCAGGATCCATTCGCGAATCTGCGCGCCGACCGTGCCGAGCTTCTCGACATCCTCGACGTCCAGCGCCGCAAGCACCTTGGAGATGCGCTCGGAGAGACCTTCGTGGGAGAGAAAATCGCGATAGGCCTGCGCCGTCGTGGCGAAGCCCCCGGGCACCGAGACGCCCATCGAGTTCAGGTGGCTGATCATCTCGCCCAGCGACGAATTCTTGCCGCCTACCGTGTCAACGTCATGCCGGCCAACTTTCTCGAACGGAACAATGTAAGCGGTCAAAACTTCAATCCTCTTGCTCTACGTCGCGATGAAATGAAACACTGACTCGACGCGCTTGCGGACCCATGTGCAGGGCGCTGGTGAAAGACGCTGGGCGGTGCGCTGCGCCTGGCGAGGGATCGCGAGGTGCGATCCAGGTTCCCTGTGACGAGCTATCTGTGATGGCTCACGTACGATATTGGGCACAACATTGGCCAACACTGGCATGGTGCGAGCGATGGATAGACGAACGGTTTTTTTCGTGTCTGACCAGACCGGCGTGACCGCCGAGACGATGGGTCACAGCCTGTTGACGCAATTCGACGGGCAAGCATTCAGGCAGGTGACTTTGCCATTTATATCCACGGTTGACAAGGCGCAGGAGGCCGTACGCAGGATCAATGCGACCGGTGAGACGGAGGGCTTGCGCCCCGTGGTATTCAGCACGCTGGTGCAGGAGGACATGCGCGAAATCATCAAGCAGGCCAATGCGCTGTTCCTGGATTTTTTCGACGCGTTCCTGGGCCCGCTGGAGGCGGAGCTGCAGGCCAAGTCCTCGCGCATGCAGGGCCGCGCTCACGGGATGCAGGACATCGGTGCCTATACGCTGCGCATCAATGCAACCAACTTTGCGCTGGCCAACGACGATGGCGCGATCACTCGCGACTACGATCGTGCCGATCTGATCCTGGTGGGCGTATCGCGCTCGGGTAAAACACCGACGTGCCTGTACATGGCGTTGCAATACGGGATTTTTGCGGCGAATTATCCGTTTGCCGACGAGGAGTTCGAGACCGGGCGCCTGCCGGATGCTCTGGTCCATCACGCGCGTAAACTCTACGGCCTGACCATCGTGCCGGAACGCCTGCAGCAGATCCGCAACGAGCGGCGGCCGAACAGCCGTTATTCCTCGCACTCGCAAGTCGAGTACGAGCTGCGCGCTGCCGAGGGCATCTTTCGACGCTACGACATTCCTTCCATCAATACCACCGAATGCTCCATCGAGGAGATCGCCAGCCGGATCCTCGACAAAACCGGTGTGGAGCGACGCCTGCGTCCGTGACGCAAGTCTCATGCCGTGAGCGGGCATGCAATATTGCTGCGCGGAGGGCCGGAATAGCCGCGCAGACAAGCAAAATTGCTGTGCTATATTCGATTCATGCTCATTGCCGATCTGCCAACCGACACGAACTGCCCGGTGAGCTGGCGCGCATCGCCGGCGAGCTTCGTCAGTCTCATGTCGTTGTACGAAAGCAATTACATCCGGCTCGGCTGGCTGGTGCCGCAGCTCGCGACGCTGCCGGCCGCGTCGGTGTCGATTGTGCCTGGCGATGTGCCGCTGCATCTGACCATCGAAGAGCGTAGTCGCTATACCACGACGCTCAATCTCACCTACCTGTTCGACGATGCGGACGGAAAATTCTCGGATCCGGACTTGCAGATCCGCATCTATCACGACGCCCGGCTTGCCGAAGTCCAGGCCTGTGCCCGCTGGCATCGCCATACGCTGCTGGAATCGATTCGCTCGCAGCTCGGTCGCGCACTGGGCGATCGCTGGCTGCGCAACGTCATGCTCAATAAATGGCTGGACTACTGCGTCGAGCGCGGTCATAGGTTTGAAGCCAGAAGGGACTAGCGGATGGCGGATAGAGTAAGGAACAGGCCGCGGGCGTAATTACCTGTCTCTTCAGTGCTGCAGATTGCGCGAGGCGCGTCCTTTTACCTCTCAATAAATCCGAACTATCCGCCATCCGCTATCCGCCACTCCCTTCCTCTCCATGAGCATCTCCGACCGGCTGAATAATATCCGCCAGATGCTGCCGGGTACGCCCCGTCCGATCGAAGACGAGCGCCTGCTGCAGCTCTACTGGAATCGCGCCGAGCTGAAGAAAGAGCTGGGCCGGCTGCAGGACGAGCGCCATAACCTGCTTGAGCAGATGAAAAAGCAGGAGGGCGCGATGGCGCGCCAGCGCGAGCTGGCCGATGAGCTCGAACGCTATCTGGCCGATCCCGACGTCGCCATCCACGCACTAGTCTATTTTCAACTACGCGGCCTATGGCGGGCGGCTGCAACCAGATTGGCGCGCTTTGCCGAACAGTTGCAGCGTCAGCAGGCCGAGCGTGAACGCCGCCGCCATCTGATCCAATTCGATCAACGCCGCCGTCAACAACTTGCGGACCTGGACCGCATGCTGACCGAGATGCGTCTCGGCGCGAATGCGCTGGAAACCCGCCTGAAGACCATGGAGCGCGAGCTCGAAGCACGGGCGGGTTTCTGGAATTATTTTCGCCGTCGCCGGCTGGCGGAGGAAATCGCCGGTGCTCGCACCGAGTGGGACAGGGCAGTCACCCAGGTTACGGATCTGTCGGACGATCGCACGGCAATCGAAAGCCTGCAGCCGGCAGATTTCCTCGGTATTTCCATCGATGGCCGGCGTATCGTGAATACGGCTGTCATCGCTTACGCGCAGCAGTTGGTCAGCCTGTTGTCGAAAGGTGGCCTGGCGCTGCTGGCGAAAGAGACGACCGCCAAGCGGGCCCTCGACGTTCGATACGGCGATGACAGCGACTGCACGCATCTGATGAATCTGCTACGCGAAGCGTTCGCGGCTCTGGAAGCAGAGAACGAAGATCTCGGCAGCCTGAAAGAGCACACCGATCGCCTGCGTTCCAACGCGAGCTATCACAGCGATGCCGACACGATCCCTTTGACCGACTCCATCGGCACCCTGCCGGCGCCTGTCGCACCTGTCTCCGGGCTGGAGACGGTCAATCGCAGCGGCATCAATGTGCTGCTCGACGATTACTGGGAGTTGTACAAGGCGCTGCTGCAGTAGAGCCAGGGCGGCCAACGGGCTGGTTGGTCAACGGGCAAGCTGGCCAGAAGAAAGGCCGTTGCCTACCGGCTTCCTGCAAAGATCGCGGGCAAAAAAAAGCGGCGCAGATTCTGCGCCGCTCGTGTGTCCTCTGGCCGACTTACCCGTTGACCAGCTACCCAGCTTGCCTGCGCGTCACGGCGCCACTGCTGTCTTCGTTTCAGCCGCCTTCAGCTTCGACAGGTACTGGTTGTTCATGCCGCTGAGGTCGGCCGCGATCTCCGTGGTTTCGGAGAGGACGGCATCCGGTGGGTCGCCATTGCCCAGTTCGGCCAGCTTCGTGAGAGGCGGCTGGCCATGGGCTGCGCGTCGCGTGTTCTCACGCGCCAGGCGTTCCTTCTCCAGCTGCTCACGCTCGGCCATGCGGGCCTTGAGATTCAGCGATATCGTCTTCTGCGAGCGGATCTTCTCGAACGAATCCAGGTCCGCCAGCAACGTCTTGAAGTCGGGATCCTGCGCGATGCGGTGCTCATGGTTCTGCTCCAGAGCCGCGACCTCGGTGTTGAGCTGTGTCTCGCGACCGAAGTCCACCGGACGGATGCGGTCCCAGGGCAGGGCGCTTTCACGCGTGCTCTCACCGACTTCCTCGGTGCTGATGGCAGTGGGCATCGAAATGTCCGGCTGCACGCCGCGATGCTGGGTGCTCTCACCGGTCACGCGGTAGTACTTGCCGATCGTCACCGTCAACTGGCCGAAGCCAGGATCGGGACCCAACGCATAGCGGTCGAGCGGATACAGGTTCTGTACCGATCCTTTGCCGTAGGTCTGCTGACCGACGATGAGCCCGCGACCGTAGTCCTGGATAGCCGCGGCGAAGATTTCCGAGGCCGAAGCGCTGAAGCGGTCCACCAGCACGATCATGGGGCCGTCCCAGGCGATGGTGGGCTCCGGATCGTCGAGCACTTCCACCCGGCCGCCGGTCTCGCGCAACTGCACGATGGGACCTCCCGGAACGAACAGGCCCGACAGCGCGGTCGCTTCGGTGAGATGGCCGCCGCCGTTGCCGCGCAGGTCCATGACCAGCGTGTCCATGTGCTCGGCCTTGAGCTCATTGATCAGTTTGCGTACGTCGCGCGTGGTGCTGCGATAGTCCTTCTCGCCGGCAGCCTTGGCTTCGAAGTCCTGGTAGAAGCTCGGCACGTTGATGATGCCGACCACCAGGTCGTGATCGCCGCGCTTGACCTTGCGAACCTGCTTCTGCGAGGCCTGCGCTTCCAGTGTCACCTTGTTACGTGTCAGCTCGAGCTGCTTCTCCGGCGAGCCGGGAGCGGCACCGGCGGGCAGGATCTGCAGATGCACCGTGGTATTGATCTTGCCGCGAATCAGCTGCACGACGTCATCCAGGCGCCAGCCGATCACATCCACCGGCTTGCCTTTCTTGCCTTCGCCCACCGCGATGATGCGGTCGTTGGCGTTGAGCTGGCCGCTCAGGGCGGCCGGACCGCCGGGCAGCACGTTCAGCACGGTCACATAGTCGTCGACGAGCTGCAGCGAGGCGCCGATGCCCTCGTAGGACAGGCTCATCTGGATCTTGTATTCCTCGGAGTTGCGCGGCGAGAAGTAGGAGGAGTGCGGATCGAATACGTGCGCGAACGCATTCATGAAGACTTCGAAAATGTCGTCGCTGGTAACCTGCTCGGTGCGCTTCAGCACCCGCTCATAGCGCTTCTGCAGCACATCGCGCGCTTCAGCCCACGTCTTGTCGGTGAGCATCAGCGAGATGGCGTCGTTCTTGACGCGCTGTCGCCAGATTTCGTTGAGATCGCCTTCGGTCTTGGCCCACGGCGCCTTGGCGCGGTCGAAGGCATACGTTTCATCGAGGTTGAAGTCGGGTTCGGTCTTCAGCAGGTTGAGCGCATAGGCGATGCGTTCGCGATTGCGGACCTGGAAGCGGTTGAAGATGGCGAAGACCGGTTCGAGCTGGCCGGAAACCACGGCGTCGTCGAGCTGGTAGCGATAGCGCTCGAAATCCGCGAGGTCGCTGGAGAGAAAGTAGCTGCGGGCGCCGTCAAGCTGTTCGACGAAGCGGTCCAGTACCAGCGAGGACACCGGATCGTTGATGGGCGACTGGCGGTAATGCGAACGTTCGATGACATTGCTCACCAGTTTGCTGACCCGGCGCTGCCGTTCGGTGGGACTGAGGTCCTGGGTCGAGGCGGTGGCGACAGCGTTGGCGACCGGCGCCTGTGCCGTTCCGGCGAGCAGCCCACACGCAATCAGCAGTGCCGGCAGGCTGAAGAACAGCGTGAAGCGCCGCGGGCGTGAAACGCCATTCGATTCCGGATCCTGGGGAGGCAACTGATACACTGGTTTCACATCCTCATCTGGCGGGACTGGCGCAGGCCAATTCCGGTGGTACGGTCGAATGCCAATCTCGGGCCATCTGACGCAGGCGCGCAAGGGGCATAAGGCGACATTCCCCAAGGCTAGAGAGGCGCGCGGGACACATCAAGTGCGAATCACACAGGAGCTCTCAAAATGCGGCCACTTGCCGTATTAAACGCGATCGTCTTCGGTTCTGCGACCGCCATTACCTTCGGGTTGTGCGGCGTGCTCATCATCTTCCTGGTCCTGCAGGGGCGCCACCCCGAGCTCACCAACGAGTTCCCGTCCCTGACGCGCAGCGCAGCCATGTTCATCGTGCTGACGGTGGTCTCGGGCTTGAGCCTGCTGGGCACCTTGAAGGGCCAACGTTGGCGTTTGATCGCACAGGCCGCCATGTGGGTCACCATTGCCGGCACCATTCTCTTGTACTGGCCCCGCTGAGGGCGAGACATGAGGGAAAGCCCTAAAAATCGCTGCGGCATCGGGCCGTAGGATTTGCTGCACAGGGCGTGGTGGCGGCAGCGGCAACTGCCGGCTGGCTACGGCGAGTCAAGAAGTACGCAGCTCGGGTTGCTGGCCGTGCCTGTAGCCCGTTGTCTGTAGCCTTCCGTTGACCACCGATAAGCCCGGCCTCGCCCTTAGTCACCCCGGATCAACCGCCTAGGATCAATCGCTTAGAGTCGCTGTCCGCCCGACGGCCGGTCTGTCATCGCCCTATCTTCGGCCGGTTCGTTCCCAGGCATTACTGCGATCGAAGGAGCCGCTGTTATACGGATCGAAGCCCTTGGCGGAGGGTTTGCTCCGTGGCTTGGCGGCTGGTTGTGCTGACGGACGTGTGACGGCGGCGGGTGTTGCAGGTCGCACGGCGGAGGTTGCCGTGGGCTGCTCATCCTCGCCCTCATCAGGGCGTCCGCCAAAAAGTCTGGCGAACCACATAACAACTACTTCCCGATAAAAAAACGACCAATCAAACCGACGTCTTTATGTGCAATCTTTTGTTGTGAGTCCTCAGCTTACACAGGGTTCCGCAGCCGTCGGTTACGACTGCGCGAAACTGTGACTGGGGTCACGCTCTGCGGGGTGCGATTTGTGCCGTCGGATTTCTTGCCAATGCAGTCAGTGCACTGCCGGGGCTCAGCTATCCCGCTCCGCGACAACCTTTGGGCTAAGTCAGGTTCATCAATCCGAGTTCATCAATAGAGTTCGTCAATCCAGGTTCACACTGGGTTCCTTACGTCTGCCGCTGACCGGAGCCTGTGCTCGCGCCGGCACCTGTCGCGGCGCGTCATCCTGCTCGCCACCGGGCTCGGGGCGACGTATGAACAACAAACGCACCAGCGAAACCACCACCAGTGGCCCGAGCGCGAGCGCCCAGGCGCGCGCGACGGGGGTGGCGAGATCGCCAAAGAAATCCGTGTAGAACACCGCCTGTGAGGCGCCATCTCCATCTCCGTAGGGTCCCAGCATCTTGATGCCCACCCAGTAGACGAGCGCAGGCACGGCGAACAGGCCGAAGGCGAGCAGCACGCTCGCGAGGATCAGTTCGAAACGCAGGCGGTGCGGGCTGGAGGGGCGCTTGGGCGCCGGTTCAACTGAGGGTTGGGGCATGTCGTTGCGGCAAATGGGAAGTGGCGGCCGGCATCTTGTCAGAAAGCGGCCGTGGGCGGATAGCGTGGGGACGGACAAGTCGCTGCTGTTGTCGCCAGGACATCAGCATGACACCAACATGACGTCGGCATCGCGACTGTGACACCCTGCCGCCTCTGACCTCAGCCAAGCAACCGCTGCATAATCACGCACTATGACCTCCAACGCCATCCAGCCTCTGCGGACCGCCGTCATCGGCGTCGGTTATCTCGGACGTTTTCACGCCCAGAAATATGCCCAGCTCGCGGATTCGAAGCTGGTTGCGGTTGCCGACGCCAGCAGCGCAGTTGCGCGGCGTGTGGCCGAAGAACTCTCGGTCGAAGCCGTGGAGGACTATCGGGAACTGCTGGACCGGGTCGACGCCATCAGCATCGCCGTGCCTACCCCGTTGCATCACGCCATAGCTTGCGAGGCGTTGCGGCGTGGGGTTCATGTGCTGGTGGAGAAGCCCATCGCGACCACGGTTGCCGAGGCGCGAGAAATGATCGAAATGGCCGCCGCGCATCGTTGCGTGCTCCAGGTCGGGCATCTGGAGCGGTTCAATCCCGCCATCGTGGC
This sequence comes from Steroidobacteraceae bacterium, assembly GCA_036498785.1. GTDB lineage: Bacteria > Pseudomonadota > Gammaproteobacteria > Steroidobacterales > Steroidobacteraceae > Steroidobacter. The sequence continues at coordinate 21,807 of DASYEW010000029.1, forward strand.
CGCGGTCGCCCGCCTGGGCAGGCCGCGCTTCGTCGAGTCGCATCGTCTCGCGCCGTTCAAGCTGCGCGGCACCGACGTGAGCGTGGTGCTCGACCTCATGATTCATGACATCGATTTAATCCAGGAGCTGGTCGGCGAGCCCATCGAAAGCATCGATGCGGTCGGCTCGACGATCTTTTCCGCGGAGACCGACATCGTCAACGCTCGCATCCGCTTCCGCGGCGGTTGTGTGGCGAACACGACCGCGAGCCGCATCAGCCTGAAGCAGGAGCGCAAGATCCGCATCTTCCAGGACGACGCCTACCTGTCCATCGACATGCAGCAGAAGATCCTCACGGTGATCCGCAAGAAGGATGAGGCGCCGGTCGAATCGCCCGCACAGGTATCGATCGAGGAAGAGTCCTTCGATCAGGGCGACGCGCTGCTGGCCGAGGTCGGAGCGTTTCTGCGCGCGGTCCGCGACGGCACGCCGCCGATGGTGACCGGCGAAGACGGATTGCGGGCGCTGGAAACGGCGATGCAGATCACGGCGTTGGTGAAGAAGGGGATGGAAGGTTAGGGTGTAAGAGAGTCACACGAGTGACATGAGTCACAGGAGTGACGATGGATGAGGAGGGGCCTTTGTCACCCTTGTGACTATTGTCACTCGTGTGACTACTGCTTCAGCCACTTCCCGTCAGCTTCCCGCGCTCCAATGACTTCAACGGCTGGCCGGCGTGCTTTGCGGCCAGCGTTTGCAGTAATCCCAGGCTCACTTCTTCGTGCTGGTTGGCGAGATCGCGCGCCACGTCGTCGAGGCTGGCGCGTCCGTCACTGAGCTTGCGGATTTCTTCATCGGCAGCTTTGAGCGTCATCACTGCCCGTGCGGTTACTGCACCGCTGGATTGCGCCACCAGCAGATTCGGTGCGCGCTCGCCCCACCGATCGAGCTTTCGCATTGCCGCCTGGTAGCGCTTCTCGCTGATGCCGCCGGAGCGCCGCAGAGTTTCGATGGAATAGAACTCCGCAAAGCCCTCGACGATCCAGTCGCTCTCCGCATCGCCGCGAATGCCCATGCCGACGTGCACCAGTTCATGCAGCAGCGTGCTGGTGCGGTTCTCGCTGATCAGCGGGCGATCGGAATGCATGAACAGGGAAGCAGGGCCCGATAGTCCGCCGCGCCACATCGGATCGCCCGCGGACACGATCAGTATCCGCTTTGGAAATGTCGGCAAGATGGTCAGCAACTGCGGCAGATTCCAGTTGAGGAACGCGAGCATGTCCTGGCGACGCGTGCTGTTGCCCGCCGGTGCGGCGACGATGGTGTGGACGCCGGCAATGGTTTCGACGCGATCGCCGAGCTTGCCGGCAATCATCCACCCAGCCGGGCGATCGAAGCGCCGCATTGGATCTTCGATGCGAAAGCGCTTGGCGCTACCGGGATAAGCCGAGAGCGCCGTCCAGTCCGCAGGTAACACGAATTCCAGAGTGGCACGCGACTCCAGTCCGCGTCGCGCTGTAACTTTGGCACGCGGTACGAGGTTATCGCCGCGGAACAGCGCCCAGTCCGCAGTCAGCAGCGAGTCGTAGTGTCCGGGAGCACGCTCGTGATTCACCACGTAGTCGTACGACAAGTGCGCCGACTTGCCGCGCGGTCGCCATGTGACGAGATGGCCGTTGATATCCAGCGGCCCGGCGGTGCTCTCGCTGGCTGCGATGGCGCGATAACGCTTGGGATCCATCTGCCAGACGATCTTCCTCGGCAACCGTTCGCCGGAGAGTTGCAGTTCCACATGAATGGTGCCCGCATCGGGACGTATTTCGGCCCGGTACTGAGCTTCGTAGTACGCGGGCTTCACAGGTGCATCCATGTCTGAAGCTGGCGGCGTCATGCCTGAGGCCGGCACCGACACAGCGGCAGTCAGCAATAACAGGGCGCAAGCGACGCTCTTGATCATCTTCATGGTGCAGCGATGCTAGCCCACGCAGGGGCAGGAGTCTCGGAAAAACGGCCGCGCAGTGACGGGGGGGTCGATGCTGTGTCAATGCAATGTAAGGCGCGCTCGCGCAAACCCTGAGCATGGTTCCGCGTGCCGTCACCGTGGATTGCGTTGAAAATCTGCTTGAAATCCCTGGCCCTGACCTTACGTCGGTACCTGTCAGCAGCAGGTGTCGGATTGCAACCTACACGGTGCAGCGCCTGCCGTTACCGGCTTGGTTATTCGTTCATTCTTACATTCAGATATTCGCCAGGAGATTCTCATCATGACCATAGTGCGTTACGAACCTTGGGATGTGCTCAACCAGTTACATCGCCAGATCAACCGCGTTTTCGATACGCAGAGTGCTGCGAACGCAGCCGCCGAATCCTCGGCGACCGCCGATTGGGTGCCGCCCGCCGACGTTGCGGAGTATGCCGACCGCTTCGTATTGCAGTTCGACGTACCCGGCGTGAACGTCAATGCGATCGACATCACTCTGGACCAGGGTGTGTTGACGATCAGCGGAGAGCGTGCGCGCGAGAGCAGCGGCACAGATGCCGAGCGCAGCCGCGTCGAGCGTCCGCAGGGCCGTTTTCATCGCCGCTTCACCTTGCCCGACACGGTGGACGCCGCGAGCGTCAAGGCCACCGGTCGCAACGGCATCCTCGAAGTGACCATTCCGAAGCAACCCAAAGCTCAGCCGCGTCGTATCGAAGTCGCGGCGGCTTGAAGCCGACACGATCGCGCGGTGATCCGCCGCGGCGATCGCACAGTGATCTGCGGGGCCGGACGATGACACAGTCGTCCGGCCCCTTTTTTATGCGAGGCAGGGCGATGTGGGGCAGGGCGGGTCGCTGCATGGAATTCGCATCGTAATCTCGGTACGATGCGGCGGCGATTTATTGCGTGCACAGTTCGTTACAAGAGAGCCGGATGAAGTCTGCTGCTGGTGCCAGATTACGAGCTGCGGTCGAGGCAGAGCGACCTTTGCAGGTTGTTGGAACGATCAATGCCTATTCTGCGCTACTGGCAGAGCGTGCTGGCTTTCGCGCCCTGTATCTTTCGGGTGCCGGTGTCGCCAATGCCTCCTTCGGCTTGCCCGACCTGGGCATCACCAACCTGAACGATGTCTGCGAGGACGTGCGCCGTATTTGCGGTGCCACGGACCTGCCGCTGCTGGTCGACGCCGATACCGGTTGGGGCGGTGCGTTCAACGTTGCCCGTACCACAGCAGAAATGATCCGCTCCGGCGCTGCAGGCATGCACCTGGAGGACCAGGTCCAGTCCAAGCGTTGCGGTCATCGACCCGGCAAGGCGCTGGTGTCGGCGGCCGAGATGAGCGATCGCATCAAGGCAGCGGTGGACGGGCGCAATGACGATTCGTTCGTCATCATGGCTCGGACCGACGCCCACGCGGTAGAAGGGCAGACTGCGGCCATCGAGCGCGCCGCGCAGTATGTCGAGGCGGGCGCGGACATGATTTTCGCCGAGGCACTGGCGACACTCGATGAGTACCGGCAATTCACCAGCGTGGTGGGCGTGCCTGTGCTCGCGAACATCACCGAATTCGGCAAGACGCCGCTGTTCAGCGTGGCGGAGTTGGCAACGGCAGGCATTGGTCTGGTGCTGTATCCGCTCTCCGCATTCCGCGCCATGAGCAATGCAGCGATCGCTGTCTACGAGACGATTCGTCGCGACGGTTCGCAGAAAGCCGCCGTGGATCGCATGCAGACGCGCGCCGAGCTGTACGACGTGCTTGGCTATCACGAATACGAAAAGAAACTGGACGAGCTGTTCGGCAGCGATGGCGCGTAGTGATGAGGTGATGTGAGTGATGCAGGTGATGCAGGTGATGCAAGTGACAGGAGTGACGGTAGTGACACGAGTGACACAGATGCGGCAGTGCTGACCATCGCCTGCATCACTTACATCACCGGCATCACCTTCATCACTTCCCTAGCCCATGCCCACTAAATCCGCCCAGCGTCCGCAGCCCGATCGGGTGCTGGTCGATATCACCGACTATGCGCTGACGTACCAGATCGTCAGTCCGCTCGCTTACGAAACCGCTTACTACTGTCTGATGGATACGCTGGCGTGCGGCTTTCAGGCACTGCAATACCAGGCTTGCACCAAGTTGATGGGGCCGGTGGTTCCGGGCGCAACCCTGCCAGGAGGCGCGCGGGTGCCGGGAACCTCCTACGAACTCGATCCGGTGCAGGCGGCGTTCAATATCGGCGCGATGGTTCGCTGGCTGGATTTCAACGACACGTGGCTGGCCGCCGAGTGGGGCCATCCCTCGGATAACCTCGGCGCCATTCTCGCCGTAGCGGATTACCTTTCCCGCAAGAACACGCTGCTCGGTAAGCCGCCGCTGCTCGTCAAAGACGTGCTGACGGCGATGATCAAGGCACACGAGATCCAGGGCGTGCTGGCGCTGCAGAACAGTTTCAATCGCGTCGGATTGGATCACGTCCTGTTGGTACGCGTTGCCTCTACGGCGGTTGCGACGGTCATGCTGGGTGGCACGCGTGAGCAGGTGATCGACGCGGTTTCCAATGCCTGGATCGATGGCGGAGCACTACGTACTTATCGCCATGCTCCGAACACAGGTTCACGCAAGAGCTGGGCGGCCGGCGATGCGACCAGCCGGGCCGTTCGCCATGCCCTGATCGCACTGACGGGAGAGATGGGCTATCCGTCGGCCCTGACGGCCAAGACCTGGGGATTTCAGGACGTGCTGTTCGACGGCAAGGAGTTGTCGTACCCGCAGCCGTTCGCGAGCTATGTGATGGAAAACATCCTGTTCAAGCTCTCCTACCCGGCGGAGTTTCATGCGCAGACTGCCGTGGAAGCGGCGATGACGTTGCACCCCCAGGTGGCCGACCGGCTCGATGAGATCGACCGGATCGTGATCGAGACGCAGGAGCCTGGCATGCGAATCATCGACAAGACCGGTCCACTGGCCAATCCGGCGGATCGCGATCACTGCCTGCAATACATGGTGGCGGTGCCGCTGGTGTTCGGCCGGCTCAGAGCGCAGGACTATGAAGACGAGGTTGCCGGCGACCCGCGCATCGACCGGTTGCGCGACCGCATGGTTGTCCGTGAGAACACACAGTTCACCTACGACTATTACGCATCCGATAAACGCTACATCGGTAACGCAGTGCAGGTATTCTTCAGGGATGGCAGTTCGACCCAACGCGTCGCAGTGGACTATCCCATCGGCCATCGCGAGCGGCGCGCCGAGGGCATGCCGGTGTTGGTGAAGAAATTCGAGACGTCCGTCGCCGTGCATTTCACAGCGAAGCAGACCGAGTCCATCAAGGCGCTGTTCGCCGATCGGCAGCGGCTGGAGCGAATGTCCGTCAACGAATTCGTTGCCGGGCTGGTGAAGAATTAGCGAAGAACCGCAAGCGCCGATACAGGCAGCTAAAAGAGATTCCCGCAGGTTGACCAGGCGTGGCCGGGCGCGCCAGGGGTAAGACGCGGTAGCCGCGTAGGAGTTTTCAATGTCGGTGGCGTTCAGGGCTTTGTTTGTGGGCGAGCGCGCGGACAGCTACGAGTTGCTGCTGCGGATGCTGGAAGGGTCCGATGTCGTCGTCGACGATGTCGCCACCCACGACCAGGTGGTGGCGAGCGTTGCACGCCGGGCGCCGGACGTGATCGTCTTCTCCTGTGAGGGAGAGGCGCGCAGGCTGGCCGAACCTTGTCGCACACTGAAAGCGAATCCTGCGACCGCGGGCTTGCCGGTGATTGCGCTCGCGCGTTCGACGCGGCCTCGGCTCGCCGCTTTCGATGCCGGCGTCGATGATTTTCTGACGCACCAGATCCGGCGTGAGGAATTCCTGATCCGGGTGCACGGCCTGTTGCGTTCCGCGGCGCTGCGACGCCAGCTTGCAGCGGAGCAACTGGCGGAAGAGGTCAAGCGCCATGAGGTGATACGCGCAGCGTTCCGGCGCTATATCTCGCCCAAGCTCGCCGACCGGATCCTGGAAAATTCAGAGCTGCGCGATTCGATGGTAACGATGACCAACGCGCGCGCATCCGCGACGGTCATGTTCGCCGATATGCGTGGCTTTACCGGTATCTCCGAACATCTCGCGCCGGCGAGCGTGGTGGAACTGCTCAACGAGTTCTTCGGCCTGCTGACGGAGATTACGTTTGAGTACGACGGTACCGTGTTCAACATGGCCGGTGACAGCCTCATGGTGGGTTTCGGCGTGCCGGTGGAGCAGACGGACGCGACTCCGCGAGCCATTCATGCCGCGCGCCTGATGTTGTCGAAATTCGGCGTGCTAGGTGAGCGCTGGAAGGTGCGGCATAACATCGAGACCGGCCTGGGTATCGGCATCAACGTAGGCGAGGTCATCGCCGGCAACGTCGGTTCCGCCGCGTACATGAACTACACGATCATCGGCGACACCGTGAATGTTGCCTCACGCCTGGGTCAGCGTGCGCGGGCAGGGGAGATGCTGTTCTCCGAAGCGGTGAAGCGATCGCTGGACGCCACCGGTTTCAGCGTCGAGGCCTTCGCCCTGCCGCCGCTGATCCTGCGCGGCCGCTCCACGCCCATCGACATCTTCTGTGTGCCAAGCGAAGAAGGACGTATCGACTTCAGAGCGCATTGAGAAGCGAAGCGGAGTAGGGCGGAGCGGTGGAACGGGTGACGAGTGACGGGCAAGGTTAAAGACCAGAGCTTTCCGCTCTCAGTATCATTCTTGCTCGTCACCCGTCACCTTCATCACTCCGTCATTCCATGCCCGTCACACCACTGTCACCACCGCGGTCCCGGCAATCTTGTCGTGCCACGCCTGGCGGCCGTCGTCGAAAACGATCCACACAAAGCCCAGGCCGGCGAATGCCAGCGATAGAAAGCAACTGAGGGCACGCACGACCGCCGTTCCCCAGTCGATCTCACGACCGTCGAGCCGCACGACCTGCAGGTTGCACAGGAGTCCGCCTACGGTTGTGCCTTTCAGCTTCCACATCATGGCGCCGTAGGCGGCGAGCACGGGCAACGTGACTTCATGTGCACCGCGCACGGCGCTCAGGGCTATTCCGATCAACACGATGTCGATGAACAGCGCGGCCATGCGAATCCAGAACCCGGCGCGCGGTAGCGCTGCGTTTGCCAGCGGCGCAGCCGGGGCCGGATCGACGGACGGTGTGACCGAAGGCTGGGGCTCCGCCGCGCCAGCATTCATTGGCTCTGCCGCCGCCGCGGCCACGCCTGCGAAACTCGACGATGGGGCAAGTTCAGGTGAGGGGGGCGGGGTCGGCGGTACCGCCGCGGCGCGCAGGTCGCGCCGATCTTTCGCAGCCAATATCAGCGTGTAGACCACAACACCCAGGCCCACGATGCCGATCAGCTTGTACACCACGAATCCCAACACCGGCACCACGTACAGGCCCATGACGATCAGCCCGCCGAGCAGCACGGAGAACGCGACATCGCTGAGCGGACCTGAGCCGATGAAGCTTGTCAGGCGGCGACCGAGCACCGCGAACACGATGACTTTGCCGAACAGTCCGGCGAGGAATAGCGCGATGCCCAAGAACGGCACGACGGCGATGCCGATCACGGTGATCAACAGCAGCACGATGACCACTGGCGTCAGCAACATCGTCAGCAGTGAGGCAAGCAATGAGTGCCCTGGGTGGACTTCGAGCGTCTCCACGCACTTGCTGACGCCACCGGGAAATATCAGCGCCAGCAGCACGTAGAAGGCGAGGAAACTGAAAGCCACGGTCCAGGCCCAGCCGAGGCCGGGTTCGAACGCGAGCGGCCGGGCATAGAGCAGGCATTGCTGGAACCAGGGTCGCAGCCACTCGAAGCTGCCGACCTGTCCGGGTAAGGCGATCTCCCGTGTGTCGCCGCGAATGATGGCGGAAGGATCACGCACCACACTGCCGCCGACCGTAACCATGTCGCCATCGATCGCCGCGTGCGGGCCAAGCACCACATCGCCGAATACGGCAATGGCGGAGCCTCCGATCCGGCTGTTGACATAGGTATTGCCGAATACTGCGACGGCGCTGTCTCCCGTCGGCCCGGTGACGCGGGTGTTGCCGAACACGGATACCACGGATTCGGTCACTTCCCCGGCACTGGTTGCCGAGCCCCCGATGGCAATCAGTGCGTCGACAGCGTTGCCCGCAGGCAGCGTCGCGTTCCTGCCAAAGTGCAGGATCACATTGTCATGGTGCCGGAAGTGCATCCGCGCCGGCGGTGCGGTTTGGACGTCCTCATCATCCGCAAATTGCTCGTCAGCCGGCGCGGTGGCTTGGGACTGGCTGCTGTCCACGGGCGCGTCGGGCTGTTCTACTGCCACGGCGGGAGCTTCATCCTGGGCGATGACGCCGTCGGTGAAGGTAAAGGCACCCGCAATGGCGGTACAGACCAGGGCGCCGATCAGGATTTTCATGGATTCACGCATAGTGGGTCAGCGCTGCGCGTAGAGGGTGCGGTAAGCGGCAGCGCTGATGCCGAACAGCGCGGCGTACAACGCACCGATGAAAACCACGCCGCCGTAAAACCACAGCGACGGCACGTTGTGCAGGACAGTGGAGGCAACAGTGATGGTGATCTTGAGCCAGACGCCCACCGCTGCCACTTCGTTCGAGAACTGCGTCACCTCGATGCGATCGGTCAGCCACAGCGAGGCGTCGGCGGCGAACTTCACCGATGCCGCGCACAGAATCAGGAAGAGCGCACGAGCAGCGAGTGGCCAGTGCGCGAAGCTGTGATGCCACCACGGCAGTCGCTCCCGACGCTCGATCTCCGCGAGCACTCGTGTTGCAAGCCTCGCAGGCGCCCGGCGTAGCGGCTGTTCATGCAGCACGCTATCCAGCAGGCCGATCAGTTTGTCGTTGGGGTCCGATGGTTTCATGGAATCAACGTCCGGAATCGTCCCCGATGACGCCGCGAGCCAGCAGCCGGGCCAGTGCGGTGCGACCACGCAGAATGTCGATCTTCACTTTCGCCAGCGAGACGTGCAGCTTGCGGGCGATGTCGTCGTAAGGCATTTCTTCGAAGTGGTAGAGCACCAGCGGCAGGCGTTGATGCTCGGGCAGTCTCTGCAGCGCCGTTTCGATCAACGCTGCGCGTTGACGCAGGTCGATACCGTCCAGCAGTGTATCGGGGACCGCAAATCGCTCTTCGGGGGCGCCGGTATCGTCGTCCGGCTTGCGTAGTTCCGAGAATAGCTGGCGCCGTTTGCGATGACGCGAGAGATAGTTCAGCGTCAGGTTGGTGGTCACCGTCTTGAGCCAGCCACCGGCGGTGTGGCTGCTGCGCAAATTCTCGAAGCTGCCATAGGCCTTGAGGAAAACCTCCTGCGCGATGTCCTCGGCCTGCGCATCGTTGCCGGTGAGGCGCGCTGCCGTCGTAAATACCATGTCCTGATAAGCCCGCATGAAGGTTGCGAAGTCGTCCGAGCGTTGGGGATCCAGGGGGGCTGCCACTGAAATATCGCCGTTTAAGCCCAGAACACCGCTCGCGGCGCAAAGTTACAGAAATTTACCGCGGCGGCGGCCAGTGCCGCTCCGGCCGCGCGCACGGAGCAATCGTTTAGCTCGAATCGAGGCATTTGCGTTCCTTCGAGGTGCCCGATGTGCTCTGCAAGCGACACTCGCACCGCGTGCCCTGCAGGTTAAAGCGACGTTTGGCAAGTCTTGTTGGCAGAGCGGTCCTTCTGCATAGTCGCCCCCCCAAGTCTGGATCGCTTCCTGCCCACCATGCTGCCATCGATCGAAGCCCGCCTCGCCACCGAACTCTCTGCCCGACCCGCGCAAGTCGCGGCTGCCGTCGCACTGATCGATGAAGGGGCAACAGTGCCGTTCATCGCACGTTATCGCAAGGAGGCGACCGGCGGCCTGGACGACGTGCAGCTGCGCCTGCTGAGCGAGCGCCTGGTCTATCTGCGCGAGCTCGAGGAGCGGCGTGCTGCGATCCTCAAGAGCATCGAAGAACAGAACAAGCTCACGCCACAACTGCAACAGAGCATCGAGGCTGCCGACAGCAAGCAGCGGCTCGAAGATCTGTACCTGCCTTACAAGCCAAAACGTCGCACCAAGGCACAGATTGCGCGCGAGGCGGGCCTGGAGCCGCTGGCTGAAGGCCTGCTTGCCGATCCGGGCCTTGATCCTGCGACCGAGGCGGCCAAGTACCTGCGCGAGGCTTTCACGACCGAGAATGGCGACAATCCCGGTGTGTCCGACATCAAGGCGGCGCTCGACGGTGCACGCCAGATCCTCACCGAGAAATTTGCCGAAGACGCCGAACTGCTCGGCTCATTGCGCACTCATCTGCAGGATCAGGGCGTGATGGTTGCCACCGTGGTGGCCGGCAAGGAGGAGGCGGGTGCGAAATTCCGCGACTATTTCGATTACAAGGAGACGGTCAAATCCGTTCCCTCGCATCGCGCGCTCGCCCTGTTTCGCGGCCGTACCGAGGAAATCCTGCGCCTGGAGCTGAAGCTGCCGGAGCAACTCGAGCAACCGGCGGGAGCACCACGTTCGACACTGCCGAACAGTTGCGAGCTCAAGATCGCTGCGCGCTATCGCATTGCCGACCAGGGTCGCCCGGCAGACTCGTGGCTACAGGACACCGCACGCTGGACCTGGCAGGTCAAAGTTGCCTGGCAGCTTGAAGCCGAGATCTTCACTACCTTGCGTGAGCAGGCCGAAGAGGAAGCCATTCGCGTGTTCGGCCGCAATCTGAACGACCTGCTGCTGGCGGCGCCGGCCGGCGCCCGGGTCACCATGGGGCTGGATCCCGGCATTCGCACCGGCGTGAAGGTGGCCATCGTCGATCGCACCGGCAAAGTACTCGAAACGGCTACGGTCTATCCGTTCCCGCCGCGCAACGACCTGGAAGGCACGCTGCATGCGCTGGCTATCTTGGCGAAGAAGCATGCGGTGCAGCTCATCGGCATCGGCAACGGCACCGCCTCGCGGGAGACGGATCGCTTGACGGCCGAGCTGATCAAGCGCGAGCCGCTACTGGGCCTTACCAAGATCGTCGTGTCCGAAGCCGGCGCCTCGGTCTATTCCGCATCCGAGCTCGCCTCGCGTGAGTTGCCTGAACTCGATGTAAGCTTGCGCGGTGCAGTCTCCATCGCGCGCCGTCTGCAGGATCCACTGGCCGAGCTGGTGAAGATCGACCCGAAGTCCATCGGTGTCGGCCAGTATCAGCATGACGTGAATCAGACGCGCCTGGCGAAGTCGCTGGATGCAGTCGTGGAGGACTGCGTGAATGCGGTTGGTGTGGACGTGAATACCGCGTCGCCGGCGCTGCTGTCGCATGTCTCCGGACTTACCAGCGTGCTCGCGGACAACATAGTTACGCATCGCAACCAACATGGCGCGTTCGCCAATCGTGCCTCGCTGAAGAACGTGCCGCGACTTGGACCGAAGACTTTCGAACAGGCGGCGGGCTTCCTGCGCATTGTCGGCGGCGAGAATCCGCTCGATGCATCGGCGGTGCATCCCGAAGCGTATGTACTGGTCGAACGCATCATTGCCGACCTGCAACGTCCGGTGAAGGAAGTGTTAGGGGATGCGACCGCGCTGCAGCGGCTGGATGCGGCCAAGTACACCGACGAGAAGTTCGGTCTGCCTACGGTTCGCGACGTCGTGCGCGAGCTGGAAAAGCCGGGGCGCGATCCCCGTCCCGAATTCCGCACGGCTGCGTTCCGCGAAGGCGTTGAGGATCTCAAGGACCTGCAGCCGAGCATGGTGCTCGAAGGCGTCGTGACCAACGTGACCAATTTCGGGGCTTTCGTCGACATCGGTGTGCACCAGGACGGCCTGGTCCATATCTCGATGCTGTCGCACAAGTTCATCAAGGACCCGCACGAGGTGGTCAAGGCCGGCGATGTCGTCAAGGTGAAGGTTCTGGAAGTGGACGTGGCGCGCAAGCGCATCGCCCTGACCATGAGGCTCGATGAGGCGGCACCACGCGGCAAATCGAGTGATCATGCATCGCAGGGTGCTGATCGTGGTCGCGATCACCGGCCGCAATCTCAGCAACGTCCGCAACAGCGTGCTGCGCAACGGCCCGCTGAGCCGCAAGGCAATGGGTTGATGGCCGAGGCGTTTGCCAAAGCGCTGAAGAAGTAGAGGAACGCTCGACGCGGACACAGCCGGATAGCCGGCCGTGTCACGCCTTCAGGTATCGCTGCGCCAATCGCAGATCCTCGACGAAGCGTCCGAAGGCGGCCGGCGCGAACTACTTGCGCCGGCGCTTGCCGCTGCCGTCGCCTATGTCGTAGTCGTCGAAATCCGACAGCAATGCGGCAGTTTCGCGTTCCTCGCGACGTCGCTCCAACCGGCGCAGCGCAGGCTCTCCGGGTTTCGGACCGGCTTTCTTGCGCTTCTCGAAATCATCGAGCAAATGATCCAGACCAGGATCCTCGCCGTCGCCTACGGCGTCATCCTCGTCATCGTCGAATTCTTCCGACTCCGGCTTTTCGCTCATCCGCTGCATTGACCTGTAAGGTGGCAATCACGGTGACGTCGCGGTCCGAGTATATAAAAGGAATGTGTCGGGGCTGCAATAGCGAGATGACGGATAGGGGGAGAGCGGGTACGCAGTTGACGGTCGGCGGGGGCACTCCTATCGAGCGCTCGGTGAGGGGGGTGATAGCGCTACAGGCGCAAAACAGGCGCAAATTTTGGTCGCCAGGCCGGCGCCGGTCTCACGCGATCAGTTCGTTGAGCTGGAAAATAGGCAGCAGCATGGCCAGCACGATGAGCAGGACCAGGCCGCCCATCACCAGGATCATCAGCGGGCCCAGCAGGCCGACCACGGTGCTCAAGATGGAATCCATCTCGCGCTCCTGGTTGGTGGCGGCACGGTCCAGCATGGTTTCCAGGTCGCCGCTGGTTTCGCCGCTGGCGATCAGGTGGATCATCATCGGCGGGAACATGCGCGACGCGCCGAGAGAGCGGGCAATGGAGCCGCCTTCCCGGACGCGCGCTGCGGCTTCCAGAACGGCCTCGCGCATCGGCAGGTTGGTGACTACTTCACCGGAGATTCGCAGTGCGTCCAGCACCGGCACGGCACTGGAGGTCAACGTCGAGAGGGTGCGCGCAAAGCGCGCGGTGTTGTTGCCGCGCACTACTTTTCCAATCAACGGCAGGTGCAGCAGGACCGCATGATAGCGGCGCCGCGCTACCGGATCACGCAGCCAGCGCTGGAATAGCCAGAACGCAAGGCCGCCCACGATGATGACCAGCCAGCCCCAGTTGCGCGCGAAATCCGAGATCGCAATCAGCCCCTTGGTCAGTAACGGCAACGCGGCCTTGGAGTTCTCGAACTGTTTGACGATTTTCGGGACGACGAAAGCCAGCAGCAGGAACACGATGCCGGTACACACCAGCAGCAGCATCACTGGATACAGCATCGCACTCATGGTGCGGCTGCGTAGTTGCTCGCGACTTTCCGTGTAATCCGACAGACGTTCCAGCACGGTATCCAGGTGACCGGATTGTTCTCCGGCGGCAACCGTGGCGATATACAGCTCGGGAAATACCGCGGGAAAATCGCTAAGTCCGTCCGCCAGCGTGTGACCCTCGAGAACCTTGGCGCGCACGCCCAGCAGGATGCTTTTCACCCGCGGCTTCTCGGTTTGCTCCGAGACCGCCTGCAGCGCTTCATCCAGAGGCAGTCCGGAATGCACCAGCGTTGCGAGTTGCCGGGTGATCAGCGAGAGGTCGGTGGCGGACAGGCCGCGACGGAAGCTGTAGCGAGCCTTGCGCTGACGGCGCTCTTCGGTTGCGACTTCCGATACCGAGACCGGCAGAAGGCTCTGATCGCGCAGCAACTGCCGCACCTGACGCGCAGTGTCGCCCTCCAGTACGCCTTTGCGCTCGCGGCCGGAGTTATCTACTGCTGTGTATTCGAAGGCGCCCATTGGAGAAGGCTACAGGCGAGGGGCTGCAGGCGACAGACAGAGAGCACAGGATATGGCGGCATTGGTCATAGATCGGTTGGATTCCTGCTGTAGCCCGTGGCCTGTAGCCTGTGGGCTGACTAGTCCTCTCTCGTTACCCGCAGCACTTCCTCGATCGTCGTGACCCCGGCGAGGATTCTCGCGCGGCCGTCGTCGCGAATGCTGGGAGTCGACGTGCGGGCATGTCGTTCCATTTCCTGTTCGCTGGCGCCGTCGTGAATCATGGTGCGCATTGCGTCATCGACCACCACCAGCTCGTAGATTCCGGTACGGCCCTTGAAGCCGTGCGACGCGTCGCTGCCGGGGCGATACAGGGTAGGTGAGGGCGCATCGGCGGGCACGTTCAGCAGGCGCCGTTCGTATTCCCCGGCGATGTAGGGTTCCTTGGTTTCGGGATTCAATACCCGCACCAGGCGTTGCGCCAATACACCGACCAGGCTCGAGGAGAGCAGGAAGGGCTCGACACCCATGTCGCGCAGTCGCGTCATGGCGCCGATGGCGGTATTGGTATGCAGCGTCGACATCACGAGATGTCCGGTCAGCGACGCCTGCACCGCAATGTGCGCGGTCTCCAGGTCGCGGATTTCTCCGACCATCACCACGTCCGGATCCTGGCGCAGGATGGCGCGCAGGCCGCGGGCGAACGTCATCTCGACCTTGGTGTTGACCTGCGTCTGGCCGATGCCGTCGATGTAGTACTCGATCGGATCTTCCACCGTCATCACATTGCGCGTGTTGTCGTTGATGCGTTCGAGCGAGGAATACAGTGTTGTGGTCTTGCCCGAACCGGTTGGACCGGTGACCAGCAGGATGCCGTGCGGCTTGTGGATCAGCTCATCCATCAGCTTCTGGGTGCGCTGCTCCATGCCCAGTGAGTTCAGTTCGAGCCGACCAGCCTGCTTGTCGAGCAAACGCAATACCACGCGTTCGCCGTGGCCGGCGGGAATGGTCGAGACGCGAACGTCCACCGCGCGTCCGGCAATGCGCAGTGAAATACGGCCGTCCTGCGGCAGGCGTTTTTCGGCGATGTCCAGCTTGGACATGACCTTGATGCGCGACACCACCAGCGGCGCAACCGCACGTCGCGACTGCAACGCTTCACGCAGTACGCCGTCGACACGAAAGCGCACTACCAGGCGATTCTCGAAGGGTTCGATATGGATGTCGGAGGCATTGTCTTTGACCGCCTGCGTCAGGATCGCATTGATCAGCTTGATGATCGGCGCGTGATCGTCGCTCTCCAGCAGGTCGGAAGGCTCTGGCAGGTCCTGCACCAGATGGGCGAGGTCGGTATCGTCTTCCACCAGGCCGCCGGCCATTTGCATGGCGGTGTTGGTGCCACCTTCATAGCGCTTGCGCAGCAACTCATCGAACTGTTCGCTGTCGACGCGTCGCAGCTGCAACGCCATGCCGAGCACGCGGCGTACTTCCGCAATGCTGGAGGGCTGGGCGCCTACCCGATAGATCGCCTGCGCGACGCCGTTGTCGATGTTCTGAATGAGGACGCCATGTCGTTTGCAGAAAGCAAACGACAGCAACGGCGCGTTCGGCGAATCGATCGGCATCGTCGCGACGGGATCGCTGGCCAACGCCAGTGACTGGAGGTCCGCACTCATAAGAGTCTCCGGTAATCGCCTGCGCGCGCTACTGGTTCGGCGCAGGCGGAATGTTCTGAGGACGCGGCGTCGCGCCCGGCGGCACCACCACAGGCTCAGTGGGCTGCGGAGCCGGCTGTGGCGGTAGCGGCGCGGTCTTCAGAGTACTTTCGTCCGTCCCAGGCGCGGGCTTCCGGGCCCCAGCGGTGGGATCGGCATACTTGGACAGTTCCTCAATAGGCGGCAGCAGTGGCTGACGCTCGCCCGGCAGCAAGGTGACTTTGCCGTTGCGGCGTTGCAGCTGCTGATCGCGCAGTACGTTGTACTTGGCGTTGGTCTCCACTGCCGTGGAAATGCCGTCGCGCAGGATGGTCGGCCGGATGAATACCATCAGGTTGGTCTTCTCCTTGCTGCCATTGCGGGTCTTGAAGAACTCCCCGATCAAAGGAATCGCGCCCAGCACCGGCACGCGGTTCTCGCCTTCGGTGGCCGAATCCGTGATCAGTCCGCCCAGCACGATGACGCCGCCGTCTTCGACCATGACCGTGGTGGTGATGGTGCGCTTGTTGGTGATCAGATCGACCGCGCCCTGCGTGCCCTGCGCCAGGGTGGAGGATTCCTGCGAGATCTTCAGCATCACCGAATCGGTGTTGTTGATCTTCGGCGTGATCTTCAGGATCGTGCCCACTTCCTCGCGCTGAATGGTCTGGAACGGATTGACCGAGCCGTTGTTGTTGCCGCTGGTGCCGGTGAACTGGCCGGTGACGAACGGCACTTCCTGCGCGACCTTGATTTCCGCCTCCTCGTTGTCGAGCGTGATGACGGAAGGTGTTTGCAGGATGTTGGTCGAGGAATCGCCGCGCAGCGCACGCAGCAGGATCGCGAAGTTCGTGCCGGAATCCGGGAAGCTGCCGGCGCCGAGTGTCAGGCCAGTCGGCAGTCCGGTCTGCAACAGCGTGGCGGGATTCTGTATGGCCGCCGCGATGCTGCCGATGCTCGAGTTGCCCACGGTCTGGTTGAAGGTGCCGATGGGGACCGTGCCGCTGGAGCTGGTGCTGCCGACAGCCCAGTTGATGCCGAGCTCGGCGGCTTTCTTCAGCGACATATCCACCAGGATCGCCTCGACGTGGATCTGCGCACGACGGATGTCGAGCCGGTCGATGATGGCCATGACCTGGCGCTTCACCTTCGGCGGCGCGGTGATGACGATGGCGTTGGTCTGCTTGTCCGCCCAGATGCCGATGCTGCGATCGATGTTCGCCGCGCCACCCGGAGCATTGGCTGCGGCGCCGGGAGTGGCCGATACGATTCCCTGGATCTGTTCTTTCAGCTTGGTCGCAATTGCCTCGGCATCTGCGTACTGCAGGTAGCGCACTTCCGTATCTCCGCCGCCTTCCAGCGGCGTATCCAGATGTGCAATCAGCGTGCGCAAGCGGATGCGCTGCGTCTTATCGCCGGACAGCAGGATGCTGTTGGTGCGTTCGTCCGCCACGATCTTGGCCGCGATTCCCGCCGCCTGTTCCTGCTGCGCTGCCGCTCCGCTGTACAAGGTGTTGATGACCTTGACGATGTCGGCAGAGCTGGCGTTCTCCAGCTTGATGACGTCGACCTCGTCATCGCCCGCCTGATCGACGCGCTGGATGATCCGCATGATGCGGTTCACGTTGCTGGCGCGGTCGGAAATGATGATGGAGTTGGTGCCGGCAATCGGCACGAAGTGCGCGCCCTGTGGCAGCAGCGGCCGCAGCGGTGGCACGAGCTGGTTGACGCTGACGTTCTTGACCGCGATCACCTGCGTGACGATCTCATCCGAGGTCGCGCTCACCTTGTCCGGCAGATCATCCGCAGGCATGAAGCGCGAGTTTGCGGCCGGAATGATCTTGACCACGTTGCCCGACGGCACGGCGACGAAATCATGCACCTGCAATACGGACAGGAAAGCTTCGTAGAACGCTGCAGGGGACAGCGGAGTCGAAGACAGGATAGTGACCGTCGCACGCACGCGGGGATCGATGATGAAGGTCTTGCCGGTGATCGACTGCACTGCCTGCACGACCAGGGCGAGATCCGCATCCTTGAAGTTTGGCGTGATGGTGGTCAGTTGCGGCTTCGACTGAGCTGCCGGCTGCTGCGCGAACGCCCCGCCCCCGCCGGTGTTGAGCGCGACGCCGAGCGCCAGCGCCACGGCGGTGCGCCGCCACCCGCCGGTCATGCGATCGGTCGACATCTGCTGCTGCGACGTTCTGTTGTTCAGGATCGTCATGCACAGTCCTTGCTGGTCATTTGTATTGCGATCATTCGATCACGTTGCCATCGGAGCCCTGTGGAGGGCGCGGCAATCCGCCGCGAGGTGTGGGAGGGGGCTGGGCAGCGCCGGATCCGGCATCCGGCAGGGTCATCTGCGCCGTGTTGAGGGTCAGATCCTGCGTCTGGCCGTTACGTTCGACCGACACCGTGACGCGGTCGGAATTGCCCATGGTGCCGAAGATTTCCATGCCCCGCTGCGGGTCGTCCAGCGGCGTGCCGTTGATGGACAGCACCAGATCGCCGGGCTGCAGCCCGAGCTTGGCGAATTGCTGGCGATTGCGGCCGGGGTAGACCCGATAGCCGCGTTGCACGCCGTTGGCGAATACCGGCTGCGGCCGGACGATCTCCGAGAATAGCGCCGGATTGGTTTCCGCCATGTGTCGCAGGTTTTCCGTGAACTGGCTGACGGTGCGCGGCGGCGGCGCCTTGTTCACGGCGAGACCGGCCAGGCTCTGTGTCGGCAAGGCGAGTGTTTCCAGCGTGCCGCCGCGATCGAGAATCACCTTATCCGCAAATACCGAGTGCAGCACCGTGCCCGGACGTACTGCATCGCCCACCGAATAGACGTTCGCGGTGCTAGGGGAGTCGCCGATGATGGCCAGGCCCTTGGAAGGATCGTTGGTGGCGAACACCGCTGTAAGCACCAGGTTCATCTGGGTCTGCGGTGCATCGGCAACCTGGTTGTGCTCGGCTTGCGGAACGCCGAACAGGTGAGCATTGACGATGACATCGATATCCGGCCCCTTGCGCGCCCCGGCAGCCGCCTGTGGTGCGGCAGCTACCGGCGGAGGCTGGGCAGCGTCCGCGGAGCGATCCAGCAGCAGCCACGTGAGTTGCACCAGTTGCCAGGCAATCGCAATGACCAGGATGACGGAGAGCGCCTGCGGCAACGTACGGGACGCATGGTCCAGCAATTGCTGGGTCGTCATGCTCTGGAAGTCACGCAGACTGAGGGAGGTCGCCATTGTTTCGGGTCAAATCAATTCGGGCCAGGTCGATTCGGGCCAGGGCATGCGGCCGGCGGCGCAGCTGAGCATGATACGGAGTGACAGTAGGCTGTCACAAGAGATTGTTCCCATTGATGAAAACTGTGTCTCATTGTGTCCAAATAGCGCCACCCGCCGACCTCGCTGCAGACTGTCCAAGTTCGTACCCTGAAACCGCTGTCGGCCGGATTGCCGGCCGCCTTACCAATACCCACCCCCTATCCAAGCCGCGACATCCGCGCTGGTCTTCCGCTTGCGCCGCTTTGTGCTGCACAACGCCAATGGAGCTAGTGGACCAATGAGCCAGGGCCACTTCGCCACGACACTCCATTCAGATACCGGCACGTGGATACCTGCCGCCGATCCTGGAAGATTCGCCAAACGGCGACGCATCGGCCGTAGTGGCTGCCGGAGTTCCTTACGAACGCCACATGCCCACTGGCACATACGCCAGGCACATGTGCGCCGCTGCAATGATCGCCATGCCGCTTTGGAGCCGCAGATTCACCACAGTATTGCCGCGTTCGGGGCAACCGCGGCAACACAATCTGTAATCATTGTCCCGGTGAACTTCCCGGCCGGCCGGCAGTGTGTCGCACTTGCGTTGCGGCACTGTGAATTACGCCATTCCAGGCGCTTGCGGCGACGCTTTCAATACGTGGGTTGCTGCCTTGTATTGTCAGAAGTTCCCCCCTATAAAGAGTGACAGTTGGCAATGCGTTGAGTGCGATGGCGGACGAGAGCACAGGACATGAACGCGGGCTGGTCGTTGAGGAAGCTGAGCCGCGACTGAAACGACCGCCCTTGTACCGGGTCGTACTGTTGAACGACGACTACACTCCAATGGAGTTCGTGGTCGACGTGCTGGAACATATTTTTGGCTTGGATCGAACCACCGCCACGCGCGTTATGTTGGAAGTCCATACCAAGGGCAAAGGGGTTTGCGGGGTCTACACCTTCGAGATCGCCGAAACCAAGGTTGCCCAGGTCACGACTTACGCCCAGCAGCACCAGCATCCGCTGTTGTGCACGATGGAAGAAAACTGAGCCGCTTTGCGTGAGAACTCATCAGTGTTAAGCAGTGAACTTGAAATCTGCCTCAACGAGGCATTCCAGTCGGCCCGCGAGGCACGGCATGAATTCATGACGGTGGAGCATCTGTTGCTCGCCATCGTCGACACGCCGAAAGTTCGCGAGATCCTGCGGGCCTGCGGTGCGGACGTGATCCGGCTGCGCAAGGACCTGAAGGACTTCATCGACCAGACCACGCCGCGCCTCAAGGACGACGACGACCGCGAGGTCCAGCCCACGCTCGGTTTCCAGCGGGTGCTGCAGCGGGCGGTGTTCCATGTCCAGTCCAGCGGCAAGAAGGAAGTCACCGCCGCCAACGTGCTGGTCGCGATTTTCAGTGAAAAGCATTCCCATGCCGCCTACCTGCTGTCGATGCAGGATGTGGCGCGGCTGGATGTGGTCAATTACATCGCGCACGGCCTGTCCAAGATCGCCGAGGACCGTCCCGACAAGGAAGACGCGGCGCCCGGCGCCGAGGCGGAGCGCGAGACCGAAGGCGGCACTGCGCTGGAAAAATACACCAGCAACCTGAACAAGCTGGCGTCCGAGGGTCGCATCGATCCGTTGATCGGCCGCCGTGTGGAGATCGAGCGGACGGTGGAGATCCTCTGCCGCCGGCGCAAGAACAATCCGTTGTATGTCGGTGAGGCGGGCGTGGGCAAGACTGCGCTGGTCGAAGGCCTGGCGCGCATGATCGTCGAGGGCAAGGTGCCCGATGTGCTTGCCGACAGCGTCGTCTACTCGCTCGACATGGGCGCGCTGATCGCCGGCACCAAGTATCGTGGCGATTTCGAGAAGCGCCTCAAAGGTGTGCTCTCGGAGCTGAAGAAGACTCCCGGCTCGATCCTGTTCATCGATGAGATCCACACCGTTATCGGCGCCGGCGCGGCGTCCGGCGGGGTGATGGATGCGTCCAATCTCATC
Source organism: Steroidobacteraceae bacterium (assembly GCA_036498785.1). Classification (GTDB taxonomy): domain Bacteria; phylum Pseudomonadota; class Gammaproteobacteria; order Steroidobacterales; family Steroidobacteraceae; genus Steroidobacter. Next base: position 42,614 of record DASYEW010000029.1, read on the forward strand.
AAGCCGGCGCTGGCGAACGGCGAGCTGCGCTGCATCGGATCGACCACGTACCAGGAATATCGCGGCATCTTCGAGAAGGACCACGCCCTGGCGCGGCGCTTCCAGAAGGTCGACATCGTCGAACCGTCGGTGCCGGAGACCATCGAAATCCTCAAGGGATTGCGCTCGCGCTTCGAAGAGCACCATGGAGTCAAGTACGCCGACGACGCGTTGGTGGTGGCGGCGGAACTCGCGGCGCGCCACATCAACGATCGCCAGTTGCCTGATAAAGCAATCGATGTCATCGACGAGGCGGGCGCGCGCCTGCGGCTGAAGCCGGTGGAAGAGCGCGAGACCCTGGTTACGACGCAGATGATCGAAGACGTGGTCGCGCGCATCGCGCGTATCCCGCCCAAGAACGTGTCGACCTCGGATCGCGACGTGCTGCGCAACCTGGATCGCAACCTGAAGCTGGTGATCTACGGCCAGGATCAGGCCATTCACTCGCTGGCGTCCTCCATCAAGATGGCGCGCTCGGGCCTGGGCGACCAGCGCAAGCCGGTCGGTTCGTTCCTGTTCGCCGGCCCTACCGGCGTCGGCAAGACCGAAGTCACTCGCCAGCTCGCCATCGCACTGGGGGTGGAGCTGATCCGCTTCGACATGTCCGAGTACATGGAGCGGCACACGGTTTCCCGCCTGATCGGCGCACCTCCGGGCTATGTCGGCTTCGACCAGGGCGGCCTGCTGACGGAAGCGATCAACAAGCATCCGCACTCGGTATTGTTGCTGGATGAGGTCGAGAAGGCGCATCCGGATGTATTCAACCTGCTGCTGCAGGTCATGGATCACGGCACGCTGACCGACAACAATGGCCGCAAGGCGGATTTCCGTCACGTGATCATCGTCATGACCACCAATGCGGGTGCGTTCGAGATGAACCGGCCGTCCATCGGCTTCACGCTGCAGGATCATGCGCCCGACGGCATGGAGGCGATCCGCCGGCTGTTCTCACCGGAGTTCCGCAACCGCCTCGACGCGATCATTCAGTTCAACGGCCTCGATCCGCGCACCATCCAGCGGGTCGTCGACAAGTTGCTGGTCGAAGTGGAGGCGCAGCTCGAACAGAAGGGTGTGCAGCTGCATATCGACGATTCGGCGCGCGAATGGCTGGCGCGCAAGGGCTTCGACCCGAAGATGGGCGCCCGCCCGATGGCACGGGTGATCCAGGAGTCGATCAAGCGGCCGCTGGCGGAGGAACTGCTGTTCGGCCGGCTGGCGGGCGGCGGTCACGCCTTCGTGACGCTCGGCGACGACGATACGCTCAAGGTGGAGGCGCGCGCCGACAGCGAGCAGCCATTGCTGGAGAATGGCTGATTGCGGCGGGCCCATTGCGGGACGGATCAGGAGTCAGATAAAGAAAAAGGCCGGCATTGCCGGCCTTTTTGTTGCGATCTTTAGCTGTCGGGCCGTCAACCGCCATCGGTCGACCGCCGACTTCTAACGTCCGCGGTAGATGATTCTTCCCTTCGTCAGGTCGTACGGCGTCAGTTCCACGGTGACCTGATCGCCGGTAAGGATGCGGATGTAGTTCTTGCGCATCTTTCCTGAGATGTGTGCGGTGACGGTGTGGCCGTTCGTGAGCTGGACCCGGAACGTCGTATTAGGAAGCGTGTCAACGACACGGCCTTCCATCTGAATTGCGTCCTCTTTCGCCATGCACTCTCTTGGTTGATTACCCGGCAGGGGAGCCGGAAGCGCGCGAATTGTGCATAAAGGTCGACCCCATTGCAATGAAGGCGCGGTAAAGAAGCGCTTGGCGGTCACCCGGCAGCGTGCAATTGTGGGTCAACACGCAGTTCATGGCGTTCCTGCAGAGTTGCTCCAGCATGCTGGATTGTCCTTACGCGTCGCCCGTTCACTGAGTTGTTGTATGAACTCGGTACGGGGTATGAGCTGCGCCCCGAGACTGAGCAGGTGCGGCGTGGCCATCTGGCAGTCGATCATCTGGAAGTCGCGTTCCACCAGTTCTGCGCACAAGCGGTGTAATGCGATCTTCGACGCATCGCGCTCGAGGCTGAACATGGATTCGCCGTAGAACACCTGCCCGAGCGCCACTCCGTACAGGCCGCCGAGCAGCTCATCGCCTCGCCAGGTCTCCACGCTGTGCGCGTAGCCGAGCTGATGCAGGTTGATGTAGGCCTCGCGCATCTCCGGCGACAACCAGGTGCCGCCGGGCCGCAATTCCGAACTGCCGCACGCCTCGATGACGGCCTCGAAATGGGTGTCGATGCGCGTATCGAAGCCCTTGTTCCTGATCGACTTTGTCAGGCTGCGCGAAGTTTTGAGCTGGGCCGGGAACAAGACCGCGCGAGGGTCGGGGCACCACCACAGGATCGGCTGGCCGCGCGAGTACCAGGGGAAGATGCCGCGCCGATAGGCCGCCAGCAGCCGCGGCACCGACAGGTCTCCGCCTGCCGCGAGCAAACCATCGGGCTCGCGCAGTGCGCCATCCACCGGCGGAAAGGCATCCGGCAGATCGTTTTCAGACAACCAGACAATGGATCCACGCATAAGGAGGAAGGGACTGGGAACTGGTGACTAGTGACTGGAGCCCGCAGAAGTGGTGCCAGCATTGCATCGATTGGTCTGGGTTGAAAGCGGAAAGGGATCAGGAAGAAGTGAATGGTGAGTGGTGAGTGGTAAGAGCCTGCAAAGGTGGGCGCGAGCATTGCATCGGGGCTCGTTTCCCGAATCCGACCAGTCATCAGTCACCAGTCGCCAGTCGCCAGTCCCTTCTTCCTATACGGTACGTGCTCCTGAACGCTGGCGATGTACCCATCGATGGCCTCGCGCTCCTGCGCCAGGTGCTCTGCCAGTGCGCGCCGGAAACGGGGATCGGCGATCCAGTGCGCCGACCAGGTTTCGGTCGGCTCGAAGCCGCGCGCAATCTTGTGTTCGCCCTGCGTGCCCGGTTCGAAACGCGACAATCCTTGTTCGATGCAATATTCGATGCCCTGGTAGTAACAGGTCTCGAAATGCAGGCTGTCGAAGTTTGCCGCTGCGCCCCAGTAACGTCCGTAGAGGGTATCCGCGCTGCGAAAGAAAATAGCCGCGGCAATCGGCCGTTCCTGGTGCAGGGCGATTTTCACCATGATGAGGTCGGGCAGGGCGGCGGAGATGGCCTTGAAGAACTCCGCGCTCAGGTAGTGCTCATGACCGCGCATCTCGAACGTCGAGGCAGAGAAGGCAAACACGACATCCCATAGCGACGCCGTCATTTCGCTGCCGCTCAAGGTGAGGAAGCGAACGCCGCCTTCCTCGACGCGACGCCGTTCGCGCAGCGCTTTCTTGCGCTTTTCCGCACGAAAGGTGCCGATGAAGTCGGCGAACGTTGAGTAGCCCCGGTTGTGCCAATGGAACTGGCAGTCCTTGCGCCAGAGAAAGCCGGCGTCGGTGAGCGGCTCGCGCTCGGCTTCCGTGGTGAACAGCAAATGAGCCGAAGACAACGACTCGGCCCGCGCATATTCAAGCAGCGCGGCTACCAGCGATCGGCGTACCTGTATCGGGTCACAGCCCGGAGCCAGCAGCAGTCGCGGACTGGGCGCTGGCGTGAACGGCGTCATGCTGACGAGCTTGGGGTAGTAATCCAGGTGCGCCTGCGAATACGCCTTCGCCCAGCTCCAGTCGAAAACGAACTCTCCCCAGGAGTGCGACTTCAGATACAGCGGCATGGCGCCCAGGACGCGCCCGCCGGAGTCCTCGAGAAGTAAGTGACTGGAGGCCCAGCCTTTGGCCGGGCTCACGCAGTCGGCAATCTCAAGCGTCGACAGGAATTCATGGCGCAGAAACGGACTGCCGGCGGTATCCAGTGCATTCCATTGCGCCGCAGGCACGCTTCCCATCGACCCGAGGATCCGCACGGTCAGGGCATCGTCCGCAGCGTTCAATGCTTTGCGGCGTCCAACTGGTCGAGATATTTGTCGGCGTCCAGCGCGGCCATGCAACCGGTGCCAGCCGAAGTAATTGCCTGCCGATAGACGTTGTCGGCGACGTCGCCGGCGGCAAATACGCCCGGAATACTGGTCTGCGTGGCGTTGCCGCTCAGGCCGGAACGCACGATCAGGTAGCCGTTCTTCATCTCGAGCTGATTGGCGAACAGTGAGGTGTTGGGTGCGTGGCCGATGGCAATGAAGACTCCGGTGACATCCAGATCCTGCTTGATCTTGCTCGTGATCGAGCTGATGCGCAGGCCGGTGACGCCACTATCGTCGCCCAATACTTCATCGATGTGATGATTCCAAACGACCTTCACCTTGCCGGCCCGTTCCCGCTCGAACAGGTGATCCTGGGTGATCTTCTCGGCGCGCAGGGTATCGCGGCGATGCACGAGAGTGACGTGGGAAGCAATATTGGCCAGATACAGCGCTTCCTCTACCGCGGTGTTGCCACCGCCGACCACTGCTACTTTCTGGTTCTTGAAGAAGAATCCGTCGCAGGTGGCGCAGGCCGATACGCCGCGGCCGCGGAAGCTCTCCTCGGAGGGCAGGCCGAGATATTTCGCCGTCGCGCCGGTCGCGATGATCAGCGCATCGCAGGTGTAGTTGCCGCGATCGCCCTCGAGATGAAACGGCCTTCGCGACAGGTCCACCTTGTTGATGTGGTCGTTCAGCACCTCGGTATTGAACCTTTCGGCGTGCTTGCGCATTCGCTCCATCAGTCCCGGGCCGGTCAGCCCGTGGGAATCCCCCGGCCAGTTGTCGACGTCGGTCGTCGTCATGAGCTGTCCGCCTTCCTCCAACCCGGTAATCAGCAACGGCTTGCGGTTGGCGCGCGCGGCGTACACCGCGGCGGCATAGCCTGCCGGGCCGGAGCCGAGGATCAGGACGCGGGAGTGGCGGGGGGTGCTCATGTATGATCAGCCTCAGTTAGTTCGAATCGATGTCCCAAATCGTGCGTTTCCATGCGGCGCATGCACGCGAGTCCTGACCTCGTCCCATAGCCGGCACGCCCATAGTCAGCGCGCGAGGGGTACCTGATTAAGGAATCTTCAGGAACGCACGCGTGCGAGCGTCGGTCGGAAGGGCCCCGGATCTGCGGATGAATCCCAGATCTGCGGATAAAGCAGGCCTGCGGATAAAATTGCGGCGCCTCAAGCGGCATGCCGTACAGACCTGGCGCCATGTCAGTCAACCAATGGTAAGGAATGAAGCAGGTTGCGGCAAAATAGACTGCTTCAATCGTGCCGATCGATGAGTTTGCGTAAACACTGAACTGAGCTTGAGCGAAGCATCGCCGGGTTGGTGCTGGACCAGGTTTTTTATTGTTGAATATCATTGGTTTATCGATGAATCTCAACCCTCTTTAGATTGTCATTCGAGGCACCAGGGCATTGGCAACAACGGCAGAAACACGTAACGGCATGCGGCTCGGGCCGACGGTGGTGCGCTCGCTGCGCGAAGGTGCGCTGTGGGTGTTTGGCGCACTGGCCCTCATCGTGCTTGCCGCGCTGCTGAGCTATCACAACAGTGATCCGTCGTTCGCGACCACCGGCGAGCCGGGTCCGGTGGCGAACGTCATCGGTCCGTTCGGCGCGCATCTCTCCGGGCTGCTGGTGCTGCTGTTCGGCGCTCCCTCGTTTCTGTTTCCGATCATGATCGCCTTCGCTGGCTGGCTGCTGTATCAGGACCGCACCAAGAAGACCGATGCGCCCAGCCGCGCCACGCTGGCGTTTCGCGGTGCCGGCTTTTTCATCACGCTGCTGACCAGTTGCGGGCTGGCGAGCCTGCACTTCACCGCGGACAGCTATCCGAGTTCCGCCGGCGGCGCGCTCGGCTCGTTCGTGGGGCACGGCTTGCAAAGCGGGCTGAGCTTCCTGGGGGCGACGCTGCTGTTGCTCGCGTTGTGGCTCGCGGGCGTCTCGCTGTTCATCGGTGTTTCATGGATCGCTATCATGGATCGCACCGGCCGCGCCACGCTGAAACTGTTCGAGTGGAGCTTGGGACGCATTACCGATGCCCGTGAAATCAAGGCCGGCCGCACGGTGAAGGAGGCGCGCAGCGAAGTGATTCGCGAAGAACAGCGGCGCGTCGCCAGCCGTCCACCGCCGAAGATCGAGCCGGTGGTGCCCAAGGTCGAGAAGAGCGAACGCCACGAGAAGGAGCGCCAGGTCGCGATGTTCGAGCGGCCGGCGTCGAAGGAACTGCCGCCGCTGTCGCTGCTGGACGATCCGCCGCAGCAGCAGTCCGGGTATTCCGCCGAAGCGCTCGAGGCGATGTCGCGGCTGGTCGAATTGAAGTTGCGCGATTTCGGCGTCGAGGCCGAAGTGGTCGAAGTGCATCCCGGTCCCGTCATCACGCGCTTCGAGCTGCGCCCCGCGCCGGGCGTCAAGGTCAGCCAGATCAGCAACCTGGCGAAGGACGTGGCGCGTGCGCTGTCGGTGATCAGCGTGCGCATCGTCGAGATCATTCCCGGCAAATCCACCGTGGGCCTGGAAATCCCCAATGAGAAGCGCGAGCTGGTGACGCTGGGGGAGATGATCAAATCGAAGACCTACGATGAGATGACTTCCTCGCTCGCGCTGGTGCTGGGCAAGGACATCGGCGGTTCGCCGGTTGTTGCAGACCTGGCTCGCATGCCGCATCTGCTGGTGGGCGGTACCACGGGTTCGGGTAAATCCACGGCAGTGAACGCGATGGTGTTGTCGCTGCTGTACAAGGCCACGGCCGAGCATGTGCGCCTGATCATGATCGACCCGAAGATGCTGGAGCTGTCGGTATACGAGGGAATCCCGCATCTGCTGGCGCCGGTCGTGACGGACATGAAGGAAGCGGCGAACGCGTTGCGCTGGTGCGTGGCGGAGATGGAGCGGCGCTACCAGCTCATGGCCGCGCTCGGCGTACGTAATCTCGCCGGCTTCAATCGCAAGTTGAAAGAAGCGCAGGAAGCTGGCCAGCCGATCCGCGATCCGCTGCTGATGAAGTTCCTCGGACCCGAGGCGACGCCTGAACAGATTCCATTCCTGGAAGCGCTGCCGTTCATCGTCGTCATCGTCGATGAGCTGGCCGACATGATGATGGTGGTCGGCAAGAAGGTCGAAGAGCTGATCGCACGCCTGGCGCAGAAGGCACGCGCGTCGGGCATTCACCTGATCCTGGCCACGCAGCGTCCGTCGGTGGACGTGATCACGGGTCTCATCAAGGCGAACATCCCGACCCGCATCGCGTTCCAGGTATCCGCCAAAGTCGATTCGCGCACGATTCTCGACCAGATGGGCGCAGAGCAATTGCTCGGGCACGGCGACATGCTGTTCCTGCAGCCGGGAACCTCCATTCCGGTTCGCGTGCACGGCGCGTTCGTATCGGATGCGGAAGTGCATCGCGTCGTCGGCGCGCTGAAGGGCTCCGGTCCGCCGGTGTATGTGCAGGCGATCCTGGAAGGACCGACGGGCAATATTCCCGGCATCTCCAATGAGCCCGGCGAAGGCGGCGAGGGTGGCGACATCGAGGGCGAACAGGATCCGCTGTACGATCAGGCGGTGCGTATCGTCGTTGAAAGCCGCAAGGCTTCGATCTCCGGTGTGCAGCGCCGCCTGAAGATCGGCTACAACCGCGCGGCGCGCATGATCGAGACGATGGAGGCGGCCGGGCTGGTCGGTCCGCTGCAATCCAACGGCGCACGCGAGGTGCTTGCGCCTGCGCCGGCGGAAGAATAGTCATGCGTCGTAAATGGTTTTCGCAGGGCGTGCGTAGCGCGCCACGAAGAATGGGCTTGGCTTGTTCCGAGGTGCTTGGCGTGCTCGTTTTCGCTGTTCTTGGTTCCGTTCCGCGCCCCGGTGTTGCAGCGTCCAGCGATGCGGGAATGCAGCGCGTGGAGCGATTCCTGAACGGCATGCAGGGACTGCAGGCGCAGTTTCACCAGACGCTGGCCGACAGCAAGGGCGTGACCACCGCGGAATCTAACGGTACGCTCGCGATCAGTCGGCCGAATCGCTTCCGCTGGGACTACACCGACCCATACAAGCAGCTCATCGTTTCCGATGGCACCCGCATCTGGCTGTACGACGCCGATCTCGAACAGGTCACGGTACGTCGGCTCGACGATTCGATTTCCGCGACTCCGGCGATGCTGCTCAGCGGCGACGGCAAGCTCGCCGATAACTTTACCGTCACTCAAACCGTGCAGGATGGCGCTGTCGAGTGGGTGCAGCTCGAACCGAAGAGCAACGATACGGATTTCAAGTGGGTGCGCCTCGGGTTTACGGGCGACGCCCTGAGATATATGCAGTTAGGTGACAAATTGGGCCAGAAGACACTGCTTGAGTTCAGCAAGTTCGAACGCAATCCGAAGCTCGACCCGGCGCGATTCGACTTCAAGGTGCCGCCCGGCGCGGATGTCATTGGCGATGCCGGCGATGCGGCTGCTCCGGCAGCGAAGCGCTGAACGCCATGCTGTCGATTCGACACGTACGTATGTGGCGGGTGCTCAGTTGCATCGTCGTAGTTGCCGCGATCATCGCCTGCCTGCTGCCGGGCAAGGAAATGCCCAACACCGGCCTCAACGACAAGTTCGAGCACACGACGGGCTATGTACTGCTGACGCTGTGGTTTGCCGGCCTCTATCCGCGCTCGCGATACTGGGTGGTCGCGCTGAGCCTGTTCGGCATGGGAGTAGGAATCGAGTTTGCGCAGGCGGCAATGGACATGGGGCGCGAGGGCGATGTGCGCGATGTCGTAGCCAACACGATGGGGATCGTCGGCGGCATGGCGCTGGCGCTCGCGGGCCTGGGTGGCTGGGCGCAATGGATCGATGGCTGGACGCGCGGTCGTGAAGCAGTCAAGCCGGACTGAGCGCCCGGGTCCAATCGAGGACAGCGGGCGTCCGCTTGCCGACCGGGTGCGGCCGGCCTCGCTCGATGAGTACGCCGGCCAGAGCCACCTGCTCGGTCCGGGCAAGCCCCTGCGCCGCATGCTCGAAGGCGGACAACTGCATTCGATGATTCTGTGGGGTCCGCCTGGAACCGGCAAAACGACCCTGGCGAGACTGGTCGCGCAGACCTGCGATGCACAGTTCATTGCGCTTTCCGCAGTCATGGCCGGCGTGAAGGATATTCGCGCTGCCGCAGAGCGTGCGCAGGCCGCCCGGCAGGAGTCCGGCCGGCGCACAGTGCTGTTCCTGGACGAAGTGCACCGCTTCAATAAAGCGCAGCAGGATGCTTTCCTGCCGTGGGTTGAAGACGGTACGTTCGTGTTCATCGGTGCCACCACCGAGAATCCTTCCTTCGAGTTGAATAACGCGTTGCTGTCGCGCGCACGTGTTTATGTGCTGCGTTCGCTGACGGAAGAGGATTTGCGCCAGGTACTCGATCGCGCGCTTGCCCGTAACACTCAGGAATCGGGTACGGCCGTGCAGGTCGAAACAGGTGTGCTCGACAGCATTGCGCGAGCGGCAGATGGCGACGCGCGTCGCGCGTTGAACATGCTGGAGCTGGCAATCGATCTTGCGGGCGCGTCCGAACCGCCGGTCATGACGGCGGCAATCGTTGCGGAAGTCGCTACTGGCGGCCTGCGTCGTTTCGACAAGCAGGGTGAAGCCTTCTATGACCAGATCTCGGCGCTGCACAAGTCGGTACGTGGCAGCGATCCTGATGCCACGCTCTACTGGCTGTGCCGCATGCTGGATGGCGGCTGCGATCCGCACTACATCGCGCGACGAGTATTGCGCATGGCATCCGAGGACATAGGTAACGCCGATCCACGCGGTGTCACGCTCGCACTCGAAGCCTGCGAAATCTTCGATCGCCTCGGTTCACCAGAGGGCGAACTCGCAATCGCACAGGCGGCGGTGTTTCTCGCCAGCGCTGCGAAAAGCAATGCGGTATACGTCGCATTCGGCGAGGCCATGGAGGATGCGAAGAACCTTGGCTCGCTCGATGTGCCGCTGCACTTGCGCAACGCGCCTACGCGGCTGATGAAGCAGCTCGGTTACGGCAAGGATTACCGCTACGCGCATAACGAACCCGATGCCTACGCGGCCGGCGAAAAGTACTTTCCGGATGCCATGGAGCCGCGCCAGTACTATCGTCCCGCACCGCGCGGACTGGAAATCAAGATCGCGGAAGCATTGAAGAAGAGGCGAGGGGGCTCGCAGCAAGAAAGCGGTTAGCGGTTGGCGGTTAGCGGTTGGTCGGAGGCTGCTCTGACGCTTCTCTCGTGCTTCCGCTATCCGGCGTCTGTCCGCTCTCTTACACTAACCGCCAACCGCTAACCGCCAACCGTTACTTCCCCATGCTCGACCCCAAACTCCTGCGCTCCGAACCCACTGCTGTGGCCGCGAATCTCGCACGTCGTGGATTTACCCTGGATGTGGTGCGCCTGAATGCGCTCGAGGAGACCCGCAAGAAATGGCAGGTCCGGGCGGATGAGCTGCGCAACGAGCGCAACGTCCACGCCAAGACCGTGGGCAAAGCCAAAGCTCAGGGGCAGGACATCGCGCCACTGCTGCAACAGGTGGAGACGCTCGGTGCCGAGCTTGCCAAGGTCGAAGCCGAACTATCGGGTGTGCAGGGCGAACTGGACCAGATCGTTCTCGGTATTCCCAACCTGTTGCAGGACAGTGTTCCGACCGGCCGCGACGAGCATTCCAATGTCGAAGTTCGCCGCTGGGGTGAGCCGCGCCAGTTCACGTTCAAACCGCGCGATCACGTGGAACTGGGCGAGAAACTCGGGCAGATGGATTTCGCTGCGGGCGGCAAGATTGCCGGCGCTCGTTTCACGGTCCTGAAAGGGCCGTTGGCCCGGCTGCAACGCGCGCTCATCCAGTTCATGCTGGATTTGCACACGAGCGAACATGGCTACAGCGAAGTGTATGTGCCGTATCTGGTCAATGCGGCATCGCTGACCGGCACCGGCAACCTGCCGAAATTCGAGGCGGACCTGTTCGCTATCAAGGGTGATTCAGGACTGTACCTCATCCCGACGGCCGAAGTGCCAGTGACGAACATCGTGCGCGACACCATCGTCGAGGCCGACGCACTGCCGCTGCGCTACGTCGCGCACACCCCGTGTTTTCGCTCTGAGGCCGGTTCTTACGGCAAGGACACGCGCGGCATGATCCGCCAGCACCAATTCGAGAAGGTCGAGCTGGTGCACATCGTGAGGCCGCAGGATTCGGCAGCGGAGCACGAACAGCTCACGAAGAATGCCGAAGAAGTGCTGAAACGCCTGAACCTGCCGTACCGCACGATGGCGCTGTGCTCCGGCGACGTCGGCTTCGGTTCCTCGAAAACCTACGACCTGGAAGTCTGGCTGCCCGGCCAGCAGGCATACCGGGAAATCTCTTCGTGCTCGAATTTCGAGGCTTTCCAGGCGCGGCGCATGCAGGCCCGCTGGCGCAACCCGGAAACCGGCAAACCCGAACCGCTGCACACACTGAATGGCTCCGGCGTTGCCGCCGGCCGCGCCCTGGTGGCTATCCTGGAGAACTACCAGCAAGCCGATGGCAGCATCGAGGTGCCGGAAGTGCTGAGGCCGTACATGGGCGGAGTGGTGACGATCAACGCAAGTTGATAGCAACGGGCCGGCCGATGGATCGTGCCGCCAACCGCCAACCGCCAACCGCCAACCCTGAATCGCAGGCAAAGAAAGGGCGCCGCGTTGCCGTGGCGCCCTTCTCCAATATCCGGCCAGCTTGCCAGCCTACCGGTAAGCTCTCTTTACTTACCTCCTCGATGCAAAGCCGAGGATGTTCAGCAGGCTGATGAACATGTTGTAGAGGCTGACATACAGCGTCACCGTCGCGATGATGTAGTTGGTCTGGCCGCCGCGGATGATGTTGCTGGTCTCGAACAGGATCAGGCCGCTGCTCACGATCAGGAACAGGCCGGAGACGATCACCGACAACAACGGCAGGTGGAAGAAGAACGACACCAGCCCGAGGATGAACGCGCCCCACACGCCCACGAACAGGAACCCGCCGAGGAAGCTGAAATCCTTTTCGCTCTTGACCGCATAGGCCGACAGGCCGAGGAACGCGGCAGCGGTGGTGCCCAGGGCGGTCAGGATGACCTGGTGGCCGTCGGGCAGGAATTTCAAATACATGTTGAGGATCGGGCCGAGGGTTAGTCCCATGAACCCGGTCAGCGCGAAGATCCAGAGAATTCCCCAGGTGCTGTTCTGCGTCTTGTGCACAGCGAACAGCAGGCCGAAGTAACCGACCAGAGTCAGCAATCCCAGGTGGGGAAGGTTGAGCGCCATGGAAATGTAGGCGGTTACCGCGCTGAATCCCAGCGTGGCACCCAGCAACAGGTACGTATTACGCAGTACCCTGTTGGTCGTCAGCGCTGAAGGACGCGAGGTGCTGATGACAGTAGCGGGAAGTCGGGCCATCGAAATCTCCTGCAAACCAATGAACGAACCGGTCGTGTCGACCTGCGTGTCGACTATATCAGACACTGACATATGGACCCGCGGTCGCCTTTCAAGTTCAGCCAACTCCTTGTTCAGGCAAGGCGAATTGGAGAGAATGCGGCGCCAGCCGGGAACCCGCATCGACCCGGCGACAATCGATGGAAGCGTGGCCGAGCGGTTTAAGGCACCAGTCTTGAAAACTGGCGAGGGGGCAACCCCTCCGTGAGTTCGAATCTCACCGCTTCCGCCATTTACCAAATAAAAACAAATACTTGTAATGATGCCGGCTGCGATCAGGATACCTGGAACAAGCAGACCGGTCTGTTAGCAAGTCAAGAGACTGCACGCTGGCGACGTGTGGGAAATGCGGGGCAACGAATGCCAATGACTGATTCCGAGCGCCTGTAAGTTTCGCAGTGGATTCTCGAACGGAATCTGCACGGGATCTCTGCGGCGACTTTCTTGATCCAAGCTGTACTGAAACGGGATCGGCTAGCAGGTCATTGAAGCATCTGCGGATTGCCTCGCTGCCTGGAGGCCGATGATCGTCAAATCCCTTGCGTTCTGCAGATGATCCATATCCTAGTGTGGTGTACTTGACTACACTTGCTCATTGTTGATGAAGCAACGAGGTGAAAACGGAGGATCACTCTATGCGCGGCATCTCTGCATTCTTGGGTTGGATTGCCTGCATCGTCGTCATGGAGACTTCCAGCGCAGCACCAGCTGTTCTGCAGGTGTCCAAGGAGTCGGCGAATATATACTCCAACGAACTCAGAAACGCACAATTTCAGCGCTTAAGCAGCATGCGAGGCGTTGATGTGGGGTACGACGAGTATGGTCGTATGCGAACAATCCAAGGCCCCACCGGCATCTTTGTGGCCGACGCGGCAAAAATAAAAGCCGGCGATCGGATGCTGAGTTTGCTCAGTGAGTTGAAAGAAGTGCTCATGGCGACTGGCAGCGAGTCCTTGACCGTGCGTCGTGTAGTCCCTGCGATCAATGGGGGGCGCGTTATCGACATGGACATTTCGATCGACGGAATGCCAATGGTCGATGGTGGCGTCAACATACGCGTTAGCAAGGACGACGAGATCGACCTTCTCGGTTCAAGGTTCGTGCCGGGCGTGGCCGTGACAAAAGATATTCGTACGGCCGACGTGGCGAAAGAGGATCTGTTGAAAGACCTCGAAGAGACTGGCCAAGCGGATAGGACGACAGTCAGTTTTCTTGTAACGCCGGCACTCATTCTGTGGACAAACAATGGTCTTGAGAAAGCACCCATCCTGGTCTGGTCGTTTGAGACCACTTACAACACTCCGCAAGGAGAATTGGAGGGAGTGCGCTTCTACGTCGATGCTTCCACGGGCGAGGTTAGAGGTGCATATCAAACAATATTCAGAGACTAAATCGAACGGCATACGGCTTGGGTTCGAATCTCACCGTCTAGCTCGCTTCAATATGGCTGACCCCGCTACCGAGATGCTGCAACCGCGCAGCAAAGTCTTCTCGCCGCTCAGCAAGAATCGGAGTTCGCGCGCAGCCACGCCCAGAGATGATGTTTCTCGCAGAGTTCGCGGAGCACGCAGAGCAAGGTCCCGTCTTTATGAAGAGAGTATTTCACTCAGCGCGCTTTGCGAGCTCCGCGAGATACTCCGGACTCTGAGAGATGAATGTTTCTCGCAGAGTTCGCGGAGCACGCAGAGCAAGGGCTCGTCTTTATGAAGAGAGCATTTCACTCAGCGTGCTTTGCGAGCTCCGCGAGATACTCCGGACTCGCCCGAGTAAAGTCCTTGCGAATGCTCTCTAAGTATCTGGAGCATCCAATCTGGCGCAGGTCCCGTCATGAGGTAGAGGAGGGCGCGTGCTATCCCATCCATTGCGTATCTCCGGATTGCTAGCGTTCTGCTTGTGCGCGCCTTGGGCGCAAGGATCCGGGAAAATGCCGTTGCGGCTTTATGAGGTCGTCACTGAGACCGGAATGCCGCATCTCGAAGAGAACCTTCGTTACACCACTACCCGGGAACGGCGTTGTCTCGCGTATCGGGAACTCGGTACGGCCTTTCCCGTCCTGAGATCTGCGCCGCTCAAAGGGTGCAGGCTCGATCGGGAGAGTCATATAGAAGATACGGTTTCATATCTGTTGGTGTGCGAAGGCGGGCACGGCACGACCGGCAATGCGGTCTGGCATATAGACGAGCAACGACTGAGCGGCACACTCAACGTCAAGCTGGGTGGCAAGAACATGACGTTCTATCAACGCATCACCGCCATATCGCTTGGCGACTGCGCGATCCCGTACGCTAATTCCTGGCCACGAGAGAAGTGAGGTCTGCACCAACTGTTGTCGAGGCAACATAATGGCGCCGGATTCCCGGCGGAGCCGCCGGCGCTTCCCGGCTCACTCTTAATATATATGTATTGGCCGCAGCGGCTGGTTGTGGCCGGGTAGCGTGGCGCTCGCTCGGGTAAGCAGTGACAAGGGCTGTCGCGGAGTAAGTCGACCGCTCTTCTCGCGGCAGTTCAGGGGAAGGTGCACCAAGTCACAATATCCAATACTCCTGCAGGAACGTCGCAGACGCGTTTAAGCCTGCCGCAACCAGAGTCGCCTTGTGTTGTTGAGGGCGCGAAAACACAGACGGTGTCGCTCCCACAACCACTTAACAGGAGTTCTCGAAAATGCTTAGCCTTCACACCAATGCCGCGGCACTGTCTTCACAGAACGCCTTGGGCAACAGTCAGAGAGATCTGACCACTTCGCTGACGCGCCTGGGCACCGGCTACCGCGTCAACTCGGCGATGGATGATGCCGCCGGCTTGCAGATCGCGGTCCGCCTGGACTCGCAGACCCGCGGCATGACCGTCGCGCAGAAAAACACGCAGAACGGCATCTCCATGATGCAGACGGCTGAAGGTGCGTTCACGGAACTCACCAACGTGCTGCTGCGCATGAAGGACCTCTCAACCGAAGCGTTCAACGCCTCCACCACCGCGGATGACAAGACGGCGCTGCAGGCCGAATTCGACGCGCTCGGTACGGAACTCGGCAACATCGTCAAGAACACCTCGTTCGGCGGCGCGAAACTGTTCAGCGACGGCACCACGACGGACGGTAGTAACGGATTGCTGTCGGCGGCTATCACGTTCCAGATCGGCGCGGGTTCCAGCGAAACCATGGACGTCGATACTGCCACCAGCCTGACCGCTATTGCCACGGCGGTGGACGCCGTCACCAGCAACTACGGCACGCCGGGAACGGCGGGCACCGAGTTGACCGCTGGCACGAACGCGATTCTCGACAATATCGACACCGCGTTGACGGACGTCGGCACGATGCGCGCCCAGCTGGGTGCATCGGCTAACCGCCTCGATCACGTCTACAACAACCTTGGCAACATGATCACCAACACCGTGGCTTCGCGCGGTCGCATCATGGACGTCGACTACGCTTCGGAAACCTCGAACTCGACTTCCAAGCAGATGCTGCTGCAGGCCGGTACTTCGGCACTCAAGCAGAGCAGCAGCTTGTCGCAGCTCGTGATGTCGCTGATGCAGTAAGACGAGATCCGTCGCCGCGCGCATGCATGACGCGCGGCGATTCACTCAAGCACCGGGAGCCAGCCATGCAGATGGCCGGCTCCTTTTTTTTGAAGTGCCGACTCGATAACAAGAAATGGCCATGAAATTGGACCGAATATCCGCTGTCGTCCAGTCGCGCCCGGTACCGCCGCGCGCCGACCAGAGTCTGCCGTCGCCGGGCGAATTGTTGCTGTTGACGTATGCCGATGCCGAAGGCGCCGACATACTGGCGACGATGGGGAATGGAGTAGCGCTGCGCCTGGCAGGGCTGAGCCAGTGGCGTCGCGACCTGCAGCCTGGCGATACCTTGAAGGTGCGCGTTGTTTCGAGCGATCCGATCCTGGAGCTGGAGATGGAGCCGCCGGTTCGCGGCGTTGTCGCAGAAGAAGATCCGGTCGAGGCGGGCGGTCCGGTCGTGAGCCGGCAGGCCGCCATGCGCGTGGACCAGGCGGCGTTGCGCCAGATGGCCTGGCAGGCTCCCAATGCGGCTGCCCTGGCGCTGTCGTGGCGCACTCAGGCGCAGGAACGCTGGAACGGACGGATGCCGGTGTACGAAGGCGTGGCTGAAGGATCGACGGCAACGCCTGCGACGATGCTCGGTCCCGCGCCTTTTCGCGAACCGCCATCGGCGTTGCCGCCACCAAATCTGGAGCGCTGGCTGTTTCCCGTATACGCGTGGGGTGGCACGCAGATGATGCTGGGATTGCTGGATGCCGATGAGGAGCGCGATTCGCGTCGGTCTGCTCGGCGCAAGAATCCGATCTTACGGCTGGAGCTCGCTCCGGCTGCGCTCGGGCGCATCGTGCTGCAGGTGCAGTGGATACCCGGTGGCATCCAGATGGTCGTGGCGGTGGAGCACGATGAATCGGGGCATCTGGTGCGTGAGGCCATGCCACTCGTTGCTGCGGCGTTGAGTCGTGCCGGCCTGCGCCTGCAGCGCCTGCGATTGCAGCGAATCGATGCGCTGTCGAGTCACGGTGAGGGGCCCGATCCTCTGGCACAGGCACGTTTCGCGGCACATGCCTCTTCACTGGCGTTGTTTCGCGTTCTCGCCGAAGCCGCCGTGGTGTTGCTACAAGTATTGCCGGGTCACATGCGGATCAACCGAGCGAGCCGATGATGCTCACTTCGCGCTGTTCGGGAATTTCGTTGTACGACAGCACGGAGAGACCCGGTGCGAACAAACGCGCGTAACGCGACAGCAGCGGACGGATCTGCGGCATTACCAGCAGAAGTGGAGCGGCTCCCTGCTGTTTCATCTGCTCGCGTGCGATCGGCATGTTCAGTTGCAACTGCGAAAGCAGATTGGGATCCACGGGATAATTGTCGAGCGCGACCTTGCCGCCCTGGCCGGCCTGGTTGAGTGAGCCCAGCAGCATGTTTTCGAGCTCGCCGCTGAGGTTGAACGCTTTCATTTCGGTGGACTGTCCGATCAGCGAGGACACGATCTGGCGGCGCAGGGCGCAGCGCACTTCCGCAGCCAGCAGTATCGGATCCTTGGTGGTATCGGCGCTCTCCAGCAAGGTCGTCGCGATGGGGACGATGTCCTTGAGCGAGACGTTCTCCGCCAGCAGCAGACGAAACACCTTAAGTAGCTGGCTGTGTGTGAGCCCCTTTTCCAGCGCTCCTGCCAGTTTCGGAGCGAGCACCGCCAGGCGTTCGATCAGCGCTGGCACATCCTCGTGCCGTAGCAGTTCGGGCAAATGGTCGCGAACCACTTTGGATACGTGGGTGGCAATGACGCTTGCCGTGTCGACGACCTGGTAGCCCAGCCCGAGCGCGTTGGCGCGGTCGTCGGGTTCGATCCAGCACACCGGCATGCCATAGGCAGGCTCGACTCCGGGAATGCCATCGAGCTCGCCATACACCTGTGAGGAAGCGATGGCCATCAGGCGATCGGAGAATACTTCGGCTTGCGTAATGACCGTGCCGCGTAACAGCACAGCATAGTGGGAAGGTTTGAGCGACAGATCGTCGCGCAAGGAAATCTGCGGCAATAGCACGCCCATGGATTCGCTCATGGTCTGGCGTACGCCTTTCAGGCGCTTGGTGAGCGGAGCGCCCTGGCCGGGATCGAGCAGCGCGGCGAGCTTGTAACCCACCGATACCGACAACGTCTCGACAAAGGGAAGGCTGCGCCAGTCCAGTTCGGGTGCTGGCTGCGTCAGCAGCGCCGTCTCTGCTGCAGTCGTATCCGCGGTCGGCTTGGCGGCTTTGCGATCCATGCGCCACGCCGAATAGGCGAGTACCGCGGCAAAAGACAGAAACGGCAACCACGGCATACCCGGAATGATGCCGAGGATCAGCATCATGCCGGCCGCGCCGTACAGAACGCCCGGCGATGCCAGCATCTGCGCACTGACCTGCTCTTCGAAGTCTCCCGAATCGCTGATACGCGTGACGATGATGGCGGCGGCTGATGACAGCAGCAGCGCAGGAATCTGCGCGACCAGGCCATCGCCGATGGTCAGCAGCGCGTACAGCCGGAAGGCGTCGCCGAACGACAGATTGTGCATGACGGCGCCGATCGCCACACCGCCGATCATATTGATGATCAGCACCAGGATGCCGGCGATGGCGTCGCCGCGAACGAACTTCGAAGCACCGTCCATGGCCCCGTAGAAATCCGCTTCCGCCGCCACTTCGCGCCGGCGCAGCTGGGCCTTTTCCTGATTGATCAGGCCCGCATTCAGGTCGGCGTCGATCGCCATCTGCTTGCCGGGCAGTGCATCCAGGGTGAAACGTGCCGACACTTCCGAGATACGTTCGGCGCCCTTGGTGACGACGACGAAGTTGATGATCATCAGGATGATGAACACCACCAGGCCGACGACGAAATTGCCGCCGATCACCACGTTGCCGAAGGCTTCAATGACATCGCCGGCGGCATGCGTGCCTTCATGGCCGTTGAGCAACACCACGCGCGTGGAGGCGACGTTCAGCGTCAGCCGCATCAAGGTGGCCGCGAGTATCACGGTCGGGAAGACAGCAAAGTCCAACGGCCGGCGGCTGGTGACCGCGACCAGGACGACGATCAGTGCCAGCACGATGTTGAACGTGAACAACACGTCCAGTACCAGCGGTGGCAGCGGCAGGATGATCATGCCCACCAATGCGAGCAGGAAGATCGGTGCGGCTGCGCGATGGCGCCGCAACTCGGCGATGGTACGAGTCAATGCGTTCATGGTGTTGTCACCGAGAGATGTCGGGGAACCGCGAGATCGGTCGGCACCTGCGGTTGCAGGTTGCGACGTCCGCTGCGGAAGGCTTTGATCTGCAGCACGTAACTCAGCACGCGCGCCACTGACTGATAGAGGGCGGCGGGAATCTGCTGGTTTACCTGGCTGGTGTTGTAGATGGCACGCGCGAGCGGCGGCAGCGGCACGACCTCGACGCCGTGTTCGACGGCAATCTCGCGAATGTACAGCGCCATTTCATCGACGCCCTTGGCAACCAGGAAGGGAGCCTCGGCGCGTTTGTCGTCGTACTTGAGTGCCACGGCGTAGTGCTCGGGATTGACGATCACCACGTCGGCAGTCGGCACGGACTTGCGCATGGAACGTCGTGCCATCTGGTTCTGTAGCTGGCGGATCCGCTGGCGCACTTCGGGACGGCCTTCGTTGGTCTTGTGCTCTTCCTTGACTTCGCGTTTGCTCATGCGCTGGTCGCGCAGGAATACCAGGGACTGAATCGGCACGTCGATGAGCGCGAACACGATGAACACGCTGCACAGCGCCATGGCTCCATCGAGCATGAGTTGGGCGCCTGCGTAAATCGCTTCCGTAAGCGGCAGGGATTGCAAACGTAAATAGTCCGCTACAGTGCTGTGCGCAGTGTAGTAGAGAACACCGATAAGCGCGCTCGATTTGAACACGGCGGTGGCAATCTCGATCGCGTGCTTGGGCTTGAACAGCCGCTTGAAGTAGGCAAGCGGATTGAGACGTTCGAAGGAAGGCGCGAGCGGTGCGAAGCTCACTACCCAGCCGCCTGGATAGAGCGAGGCGATCCCGACGATCAGCGGCACCGCCAGCAACGGCAGCACCATCTTGACGATCAGCAACAGCGTTGCGGGAAACAGATTCGACCACGAATTCTCCAGCGTGCCGTCCCCGTAGAGCGAAGCGAAGCTCAGCGCGAACAGCCGCCGGAATTCCTCCAGATAACCGGGCGTCAGCATCACCAGCAAGTGCAGGCTGACGAAAATTCCCACTGCCGTGGCCCAGTCGCGCGAGCGGGCGACCTGGCCCTGCTCGCGTATCTTGCGCAGTTTTTGCGCCGAGGCTTTTTCGCTTTTGTCGTCGTTGTTGGTTTCAGCCATGGAGTTCTCACTTCACCATGGCCGCGTGCAGCAAGTCGAGCACCTGGTTGGTCATGCGCACGTAGTGATCCGGAACGGAGCGCACGATGTGGCCGAGCATGTACAGCCCGAAGATCGTGACGACGGAAAATCCCAACGAATACAGGTTCAGGGCCGGCGCGATGCGGTTGAGAAAGCCGAAGCCGAGCTGGACCACGAGAGCGGAGAAGATGACCGGAACGCTCAACAACAACGCCGCCGAAAACACCCACGCGGTGCTATAGGCAATCTTCTGCAATGCCAGCAGATCGATGCCGCTGCCAACCGGCCAGGCGTGAAAGCTGGCGCCAACCACACCCGCCAGCACCAGGTGGCCGTCGACCGAGAAGAACACGAAGATGCACAGGATATACATCAACGCCGAGACGACGTCGGAGGAGGCGCCGCTCATCGGGTCGTTCATGACCGCCATCGACAGGCCCATCTGTGAGGAGATCATGAAGCCCAGCACCATCACCACTGCGATCGTCAGGTGAAAGGCAATGCCGATGCCGAAGCCGATCAGGGCCTGTTCCGCCGTTGCCACCAATGCAGCCAAGGAGAAGGGATCGATTGCGACTGTCGGCTGCGCGATCGGCATGAGCACCACGGCGAAGGCGAGCGAGAGCAGTACCCGTACCGTAACCGGAACCATGTTCTCGCCGATGATCGGGGAGGCGCTGAACATGGCCAACACGCGGCAGAACGGCCACCAGATCGCGGTCAGCAGGGCGGGAAGCTGGCTTAGAACGAGTTCCATGGGTGCCGTTGCGTGCGTGCCGTTGCGGCTAACCGACCAGCAGCGGTGCCTGCTTGAACACCTGCACGCAGAAGTCCATGAGCATGTTGGCAATCCAGTGGCCGGTCAGCGCGATCGCGAGCAACGTGACCAGCAGGCGCGGCAGGAAGCTCAGCGTCTGCTCGTTGATCTGGGTCGCCGCCTGAAACAGGCCGACCACCAGGCCAACGATCATGCCGGGCACGACCAGCACGGCAACCAGGATCATGACGAGGTGCAGGCAGCGCCCGACCAGATCGACAGCGACATCGGAATTCAGCATGAATCGCTACGCTCTGGCTCGGTTCGTGAGGGCCGGCACGGTCAGTACGCCTGCACGCTGGTAACCAGCGTGTGCACGGTCAGCGTCCAGCCATCCACCAGCACAAACAGCAACAGCTTGAGCGGCAGGGAGATGACCAGCGGGGAGAGCATCATCATGCCCATCGCCATGAGCACCGAGGACACGACCAGGTCGATGACCAGGAAGGGCACGAACAGCATGCAGCCGATCTGGAAGGCGGTCTTCAACTCGCTCAACACGAAGGCGGCGAGCTTTACGATGAAGGCGTGATCGTTCGGATCGGCGATCGGACCTTCGCCGGCGAGTTGCGAGATCTGCATGAGCGCCGCCTTATGCGTCTGCGCCAGCATGAAGCGCGACAGCGGCGCCTCGGCGATCTTCAGGGCGTCCTGCAGTCCGATCTTTTCCTGGTCGTAGGGAACGAAGGCATCGTTCCAGATCTGTTCACCGACCGGGCGCATCACCAGCATCGTCAGGATCAATGCCACGCCGGTGACGATGCGATTGGGAAGCCCCTGCTGCAATCCCAGCGCCTGTCGCAGCAGCGACAGAACGATCACGAAGCGGGTGAAGCTCGTCATCATCAGCACCAGCGCGGGCAGCAGCCCGAGCAGGGTCATGATGATGAGGATCTGTGTTCTTACCGTGAACTGTGTCGTTGCGCCGTTGGTGGTTGCACCCAGTACTTCAAGCGGCGCTGCTGCTGACACTCGTGTCCACAACATGCCTGCTGCCAGCGCGAGCACTGCAACGGCTATACGAATTACGAACGCAGAAACACCGCGCGAGCTGCGCCCGCGCAGAAGCAAGTCGGGGACAATACCTATCCCCATGCCCATCCTCATGGTCCGGCCGAACATCGTCAGGGTCATGAAGTGATCGAACCCAGATCCAGGTCGCTGAGCTCGAGCACCTTCAGGCCATAGTTCTCGCCGGTGACCACCACCTCGGCGCGGCCGATCGGAGTGCCGTTGACCTTGATGATCAGTGGTTCACCCGCCAGCGTGTCGAGTTCGATAACACTGTTGGGTTCGATTGCCGCCAGCTCCTGCAGGGAGATGCGCGCAGCACCGACCTCCAGGGTCACTGTGACCGGGATCTTGCGCATCATCTGTGCGAACTCACGGCGTGGCCGCGTCGGAGCGGCCGGGGCGAGTGCTGCCTCGTCCTCGAACTGGTCGGGAAGATCGTTGAGCAGGGCATCATCCTGCGGGTTGGCTGGAACGTTCACGGTCACTCCACGGGTTCGAAGGAAGTCAGGCACAGCTTGCCTTTGTGCTCGGCCACGCTGGCGGTAAAGAGTCGGGAGTCCCCGATCAGCACATCGGCGTTGCCGAGCGTGATGGGAACGACGGCGCCGATGCGCAGGTCCATCAGCATGCCCAGGGTCATCTGCTTCTCGAGCAGGCGGGCGTTCAGTGTGAGTTGCAGGCGCGCCGGCAGAGGCTGCGTGGTTGCGACCCGGCTCTTACGGACCCGCTCGCGCGAGGGGGCGAGCTCGCGCAGTAACTGGGTGATCCAGGCCTCTTCGAGCCTGAACCAAAAAATCCCTTCGACCTGGCGGGTGCGCTCGGCAATCTTCACCTGCACTGTCCAGGCGTGCTCGAGCGGCGATGCTGCCTGCTCGGTAACCGCAGAGCTTTGCTCCGCCTCGGTGTCGACGGTGGCCGTGGCTGAGGCGCGGGCGGCAGCCCCAGTCACTCCTTCAACGCGTCGAACGACGATCTCGACCAGTTGTCGCGCAAGTCGTGCCGCCAGCCGTTCCTCGGTCGCGGTCTCCGGAGCAGGGCCGGCTTCGCTGGAGGAAGCATCGGTCTCATTGGTTGCTACGGATGCGGCGGCTGGGGTGGTTGTGTGCGTGCCGTATCGATAGCCAAGGATGCATAGCAGGACATTGCGATCGAGCGCGACGTTGATACGGTTGCCGTGCGCTGCGAAGGTCAGCCATTTCTGTGTGGTGCGCGCCGGGGCTATAGCATCGAGCGATATTCCGTCGATCTCGAAGCTGGCGCGATAGCGGCGATTCAGCCGAGTGTGGAACAGCTCGGTGAGATCTTCGCGCAGTTGTTGGGTGAAGCGACCGAGCAGGTGGACCGGTCTGCCCATGCTACGGGGGTCGAGCACCTGGTAGGGACGTGCAGCCATGCGGGGGGGATCTCCATCTACAGGTGTCAATTGGTCCGACGCGAGGGCGTCGATTATGTTTATCGTGGCCAACGCGAAAATCTTTAGGCGTCGATAGCAACATCAACGTGATGTTTTGTGTGCAAGCCGGCGTGTGACTCATGTAATACGCGTAATACGCGCGCTTTTACCGCATTCGCGACGATGCTCTCTCGCAATGCTGCGTCATCAACACGATTGCGATCCGCGCGCTGTAAAAAATTTTTCATATTCGCGCGCGTCTGCCGTCGTCTCAGACATGCCTTCATCGACAGTGCAGGTGAATCACCAACGACTCGTCGCATTCAGTGGGGGTATGGACGAACGCTGCGTACAGGTATTGGATGAAAGTGCGTTGTGGAGTGTGCGCTGCCTATCAAAACGGATTGTTCGTAACTAAATTGATGCGATGCATCGTCGATAGTCATTCGGAGCGATTGCAAAGTCGCGAGTAGTGCTTCCTCGCCATGTGCATCGTCTCGATGCGTGGTCGCACCGCTCGACGTGCGATCGCGCATGAGGATTGATTCGTAAGGAGACTGGTGCATGGCAAACGAAATGATCGCGTCGATTGGCGCGACACGCACAAGGATCGAGACGGAGGCGGCATCGCTTGGCGGGATTCTTCCCGCGGTGTCCGTACCGACAATGGACGCTCCCGCGGCCGGTATCGCCGAGAGCTTCATGCAGGCTCTGCGCGGTGTGAACGACCAGGATCGCGAGGCCGGCGAAAAAATGGCTGCCGTCGACAGCGGTCGCAGTGACGATCTGGTAGGCGCCATGCTGTCGAGCCAGGAGGCGAACCTGCAGTTCTCGATGCTCATGCAGGCGCGCAACAAGGTCGTCGGCGCCATGGACGATCTCATCAAGCTGCAACTCTAATCGCCCCTGTCCGGAGTCATCCGCTTGATTGCAATGCTCAGATCGTTGCTGGCACGCCTGCGGCCAGGTGCCGGTGTCCCGCGGCAAATGCCGGCCGGGCTGCTCAAAGGCCTGCTGCCAATAGCAGTCCTGGCAATCATCGTCACTGCGCTGGTTCTCGCTTTCATGTGGCGCGAGCAGGCTTCGTACAAACCCATATTCGGCGCGCGTGAGAAGGTTTCCGCTTCCGACATGATGTCGGTGCTCGATGCGGCCGGTATCGCTTATCGCATTCATCCGGAGAGTGGCCAGGTACTGGTGCCGGATAGTCGCCTGGGTGAAGTGCGAATGCTGCTCGCATCCAAGGGAGTGGTGGCGAAGCTGCCCGCCGGACTCGAGCTCATGGACACCAAGGATCCGCTCGGCGTCAGCCAGTTCGTGCAGGACGTGCGTTTCCGGCGCGGACTGGAGGGCGAGCTCACCCAGAGCATCATGACCCTGGATGCCATCGAATCGGCCCGCGTGCATCTGTCGATCGCGAAGAGTTCTTCGTTCGTCGTCAGCGGCGGCGAGAAAGGCTCCGCTTCGGTGGTGCTGGTACTGAAGCCCGGTCACGAGCTGCAGGATGAGCAGATCGCCGCGATCATCAACATGGTGGCCAACAGCGCGGTGGGTATCGATCCGGCGCATGTCACGCTGGTCGACCAGGCCGGTCGCTTCCTGTCGGCGCGTGTCGATCTCTCGGAAGGCTTCGAGGCCGGCCAGGGTAATGAGGCCGCGCATCGCTACCAGGAAGAGACACGCAAGAATGCGCAGGATCTGCTCGCACCGGTGCTGGGCGCAGGCAACTTTCGTGTCAGTACTACCGCGGATGTCGACAACGACCGCGTCAGCGAGACGCAGGAGCAATACGGGGATACGCCGAAGGTCACCAATGAAGCCGTCCGCGCAGAGACGGATCGCGATCCGCTCGCATTGGGTGTTCCCGGTTCGTTGAGCAATCGGCCAGTCGCAGTCGCCGCTGCTGCCACGCCTGCAAAGCCTGAAGACGGGGCCAATAGCGCGCAGAAGAACGCTTCCACGCGCCAGTACGCCTACGATCGCAACATCAAGCAGATCCAGCGTAGCCGCGGTCGCCTGCGCAAGTTGAGCGTTGCGGTCGTACTGAACAACTCGGCAGCGCCGGGCGGTGCCAGCAGCTGGAGCGCGGAACAGATTGCGAATATCGATCGCATATTGCGCAGCGGCCTGGGTATCGACGCTACCCGTGGCGACAGCCTCGTCGTTTCCGCACTGGCCTTCCCGAAACCTGAGGCCGTCCAACCGTGGTGGCAGCAGCGCGACAACATCGTCGATTTCACTTCCTGGTTGTCGTACGCGCTGATGGCCCTGTTTACCTTCCTGCTGGTGGTTCGTCCGTTGATGTCGGTCGCGAAGCAGCGGCTGGCTCTGCCGGCACCCGGCCCAATTCGTGTCGAAGCGACGGTAGCCGCCGCGGCAGCCGTCGCAGGGGCGGGAGCCGAGGGCGCGCTTCCCCAGGTCGGCCAGGCCAAGAAAGCAATTCCTGTCGGGCCGTTGCTGGAGGATTACGACCTCCCGCCGGCCGGATCTCCCGTCGATGTCATGGTCGATCACCTGAAGGTACTCGCGGCCAAGGAGCCGGAGCGAGTGGCCGAAGTGGTCAAGCAGTGGGTACAGAAGAATGTCCGAACTGAATAGCGCCAGCTCCACACCACTGGAACGTGCGGCCATCGTCCTGCTGAGCATGGGCGAGGAGCCCGCTGCAGCGGTGCTTCGCTGCCTCTCGCGTGAAGAGCTGCTGGAAGTGACGCAGGTGATGTCGCGCATCAGCGGCATCAAGGTCGAGTCGGTGAAGAACTCCCTGCAGAACTTCTTCGACGAATACCGCCAGCAGAGCGGTGTTCATGGCGCATCGCGCTCGTATCTGAAGCGCTCGCTGGATCTGGCCCTGGGCAGCGACATCGCCAACAGCGTGCTCAACAACATCTACGGCGACGCAATTCGTCCGAAGATGGCGCGCTTGCAATGGGCCTCCGCCAAATGGCTGGCCGAGCGGATCGGCTACGAGCATGTGCGGATGCAGACCGTGTTCCTGGCGTTCCTGCCGCCGGCACTCGCCAGCAACGTCATCGCAGCATTGCCCGACGGCGACCGCGATCTGGTGTTGCTCAATCTGGCGCGTCTGAGCGAGGTCGATCGCGACCTGCTGATCGAGCTCGACGAACTGGTCGATCGTTGCCTGGAAAGCCTGGGACTGCAGAGCACCGCAGTCGAGGGCGTGCGCCAAGTCGCGGAGATCCTCAATCGGGTGCCCGGCAATCGCGCACAGATGGTGGAGGTACTGCGCTCACACGATGCCGGCGTGGTCGATGAGATCGAACGCCGCATGTACGACTTCTTCATCCTGTCCCGGCAGAGCGAAGCCACACTGCTGCGCATCATCGAGGCCGTGCCGCTGGATCAATGGGCGATCGCCCTGAAAGGCGCAGAGCCGCCGTTGCGCGATGCCATCCTGCGTGCCATGCCGCGGCGTCAGGCCCAGAGCTTCGAAGATGTCATTCGTCGTTCGGGGCCGGTTCCGCGCAGCCGTATCGAACAGACCCGCCAGGAGATCATGGGCCAGGTGAAAGCGCTGGCTGATGGCGGGGAAATTGAAGTCCAGCTGTTCGCCGAAGCGGTGGTCGAATGAAGGGTTGGCGAACGCACCGGTTCACTCCGTTGCCCGAGCTGCTGGGCGATGCCTGGCGTTCGAGTTCGCCATCGTCATCGCCGTCGCATGGGTCGTCGCGGATGCAGGCGTCGCTCGCGGAGGGCTACCAGCAAGGTGTCGATCGCGGCTATCGCGTTGGGCACGAGAGTGGGCTGCGCGAGGGACGCGAGACAGGATTGCGAGAGGGCCGTGAAGCCGGGCGCAGCGAAGGCGAAGCAACGGCGAGGCGCGAGGCGAGTGCGAAGTTCGACAGCCTGGCTGAACCTGTCGATGCAATGCTGAAGGCGCTGCAGAACGTGCAGGACGACTATCAGTCGGCGTTGCGCAAGGAAGTGGTGGAGCTGGTTGCCAAGGTGGCCCGCCAGGTCATTCGTTGCGAGCTGGCGCTGCAGCCGGCGCAATTGCTGGCGCTGGTCGATGAGACGCTGGGCACGATGCCGCGCTCGCGCAAGAAGACCGAGGTGTATCTCAACGAAGGCGACCTGCAGCGCATTCTGGAGATCGATCATTCGCGTGCCGCGCGCTGGAAGCTGTTGCCGGATCCGCATCTGGAACCTGGCGAGTGCCGCGTCAAGTCGGGAGATCGGGAAGCGGATGCCGGTTGTCATCAGCGGCTGACGGCTTGCATGGAACAGATCTCGACTCAGCTCCTGCCACAGGCCGATGAGCGGTCTGAAGGTCACGAACCGGTTCATGAACGGACTCATGAACGGGCTGACGACCGGATGGATGAGCTGGAGAAGGTGGCATGATCAGCGACGCGCTGCGCAAGCTCGAGCTCGGCTCGGTGCCGGTCGCTACGCCCACCGGACGGCTGGTCGGTGCTTCCGGACTATTGCTTGAGAGCGTCGGCTGCGCATTGCGTACCGGCCAGCGCTGCAGCGTCGAAACCGGTGCCGGCGAATGGATCGACGCACAGGTCGTCGGCTTTCGCGGCGAGGTTTCGTTCCTCATGCCGTTCAAGAAGCCCGAAGGCCTGGCGACCGGGGCGCGGGTACTGCCGCAACAGGAGCGTGACGCGTTGCGGATCGGCCCCTCCTGGTTGGGTCGCGTCGTCAATGGACTCGGTGAAGCGGTCGACGGTCGCGGCCGATTGGGCGGCGAGCATGTGCTCGACTCGCAGCCACCCCGGGTGAATCCGCTCAAGAAAAAGCCCGTCAGCGAACCGCTCGATGTGGGCGTGCGGGCGATCAACGGCATGCTGACGATCGGCAAGGGCCAGCGCGTCGGGCTGATGGCCGGCAGCGGTGTCGGCAAGAGCGTGTTGCTCGGATTGATAACGCGCCAGACTATCGCCGACGTGGTCGTGGTCGGGCTGATCGGCGAACGCGGCCGTGAGGTGCGCGAATTCGTCGATATGTCGCTCGGCGAAGCGGGACTGAAACGCGCCGTGGTCGTGATCGCACCGGCGGACGAATCCCCGCTGATGCGTTTACGCGCGACGGAGCTGTGTCATTCCATAGCCGCGCACTTTCGCGACCAGGGCAAGGATGTGTTGCTGTTGCTGGATTCTTTGACGCGCTATGCAATGGCGCGGCGCGAAGTTGCACTCGCGCTAGGCGAACCGCCCGCGACGCGCGGCTACCCGCCATCGGTTTTCAGCCTGATGCCGCAGCTCGTGGAATCGGCCGGCAATGGCGAGCACGAATTCGGCAGCATGAGCGCGATCTATACGGTGCTCGCGGAGGGCGACGATCAACAGGATCCGGTCGTCGATACCGCAAGGGCGATCCTCGACGGCCATATTGTACTGACGCGGGAACTGGCCGAGCGCGGCCACTACCCGGCTATCGACATCGCGCAATCCATCAGCCGTTGCATGTCCCTGGTCGCCAGCCCTTCGCATCAACGAGCCGCTCGTGCACTGAAGGCGATGGCCTCGCGTCATGCTCAGGTGCGCGATCTGCTTCCGCTGGGAGCTTACGTTCCAGGTGCGGATCCCGCGACTGACCGCGCAGTGAACCTCTATCCGCAGATCGAGGCCTTTCTGCATCAGGGCACGCGGGAAGCGGCGCCTCTTGCTGCCACTGTCGCTTCGTTAGAGGCGTTGATGGCATGAGTACGCCAAATCAATTGAAGCAGCTCGAACAACTGGTCGATCTGCGCGAGCGCGAAGTGGAGCGCCTGAGTGCGGACGTGGCAGGGCAGCAGGCTGTCCGCCGGCGCTATCTGGGCAATCTTTCGCGACTGGAGCAGTTATGTAACAGCAGCGGTCCCTCCGGTGCACAGGCGCAGAGCGAACAGTTTCCGGGCCTCTCGGTTGCCCTGGCGCTCAACTGCGGCGGTTACAAGCAGGCCGTCATGAAAATGGCGGACACGCATCGCATCGACCTGTCGCTACACGAAAGTGAGATGGCCCTCACACAACGCCGCATGATCGAGGCGGCGCGCCGCCACGAAGCTCTCGACGCCGCGCTCGAGCGCCAGCGCGCGGATGTGCGTCGTTTCCGCAAGTTACGCGAGCAGAAGCGCCAGGACGAGATCGCCTCGCAGGTATGGCAGCGGGGGCGCGGATGAATCCGGTGCAACAGTTTCAGTCCGGTGCGAATCCGGTCGCCTTACTTCAGGTAAGTCCCATTTCGCCCGATGGAGGAGCTCGCCATGGCTGATTTCGATCCCGTAACGACCGCCCAGCAATTGGCCACTGCGTATACGCAGCCAATGCAGGACCAGATCACCCGGGGTAACCAGGATGCCCAGCAGACCGCTTCGGCTCTGACCTCGTTGCAATCCGCGCTGAGCACCTTCGACACTGCGTTGAGCGGATTGTCCAGCAGCAAGGGTCTGCGGCAGTTCTCGGCGAATTTCAGCGGCGCGAGCGGTGCAACCGCGACGGCGAGCGCCACTGCGCAGGCCGGTACCTATTCGTTCTACGTCGAGCAACTCGCCAGCGCGAATCAGATCGTTTACGAAGATCTGCCCGCGGTGCCGGTCGCGCTCGGCGGGCCGCTGAGCGTGAACCTCGCGGATGGCAGCAGTTTCAATCTCAACCTGGTCGCCGCCGACACCGATAGCGATGGCACGATCTCGCAATCCGAGATTGCTCGCGCGATCAACCAGGCCGACGGAAATGCAGGCAAAGTCACCGCGTCGGTAGTGACCGTGGGGGGCGACACCAAATTGCTGCTGTCCGCCGGCAGCACCGGTGCAAGCACTGCGATAACGCTCGATACCAGCGCGCTGCCGGCAGGGTCGCTCAAAGATGCGCTCGATGGCGGTCGTGAGCTGGTGGCCGCGAAAGATGCCGTCGTGTGGCTTGGTGGCCAAGGCGGCGTGAGGCTGCAGCAGGCTTCGAATACGTTGACCGCCATCGAAGGCGTCAGTGTGACGTTCACCCGCGCAATGTCGCCAACCGAGGATCCCGCGACCCTCACGGTGGCGAGCGACGATGCTGGCACCGCTGGCAATGTGCAGAAATTCGTGGACGCCTACAACGCGCTGACCAAGGCGATCGGTACGCTGACGACCATCGGCAACCCGGATGCCGGCACCGGCTCGGCCGCGTTTGCAACCGATCCGAGCGTGCGGGCGCTGACCAGCCGGCTCAACACCATGATCCGCCAGAGCTTCGGTGGCCACTCGCTCATGGACCTGGGCGTCAAGGCCGATCGCGACGGCGTGCTGTCGCTCGACAAGGATCGGCTCAACAAGACACTGACGGCGGATCCCACAGCGCTCGACGATATCTTCGGCAAGGTCAGCCTCACCGCGGGCACTGGCTTGCTCGGCAGCCTGGACCAGTACATGAATAGCTGGCTGAAGAGCGGTACCGGGCAGATTGCCACTCGTCAGGCGACCGTGCAGGCCATGCAGAAGAGCCTGACCGATCGCAAGACCACGCTCGATGATCAGTATCAGAGCGCATACAACCGCTATCTCCAGCAGTTCTCCCAATTGCAGGCGCTGCAGTCGCAGATGAGCCAGACCTCCGGCTTGTTTGCCAACATCGGCAGCACCTCATGACATTGCCAACGGGACGCATACCTTGAATCAAGAAGCCTATCTCAACTACCAGTCCGTCAATCTCGGCGCGCAGGCTGCGCAAGCCTCGCCGGTGCAATTGGTGTTGATTCTCACGGACGGCCTGCTGGAAGAGCTCATGCGCGCGCGCGCTCACATCGAGGCGCGTCGCTTCGAGCTGAAGGCGCGCAGCCTGGATCGTTGCGTCGACATGCTCAACGGCCTGTCCAGCGCGCTCGATTTCGAGGCAGGCGGCGAGCTGGTCGTCAATCTGGCGCGGCTTTACGACTACTGCGCGCATCGCATCCAGCACGCAGGCTTCAAATTGGATCCGACCATCGTCGATGAGGTGATCGGTCTGCTCAGGACACTGCGCAACGGCTGGCAGGGAATGCAGGCGCGACATGGATAAGACATCACAACTCGCGCAATTGACACTTCAGTTGGCACGCCTGGCGGCCGATCCCGACTGGCGGGCGCTGGCTGGCATCGACCGCGACATCGCCCTGGTGCTGCAGAGATTGTCGCAGCAGGAGCAGTGGACGCCGACCGAGCTTGTGGCTTTGAGGAAACTGCGCACTGCGCACGAGGCAGCACGTGAGCGTTGCGTTCAGGAGTCCACGCGTGTCGAGGCGAAGTTGACGCAGATGCGCACGCACAAGGACGGTTGGATGGCATATGCAATGAACAACGAGTTCGAGGGTCGGGCATGACCAATCTCCTGACAATTCCCACGGCGACTCCATCGTTGCAGACCAGCGGTGTTGCGCTGTTCAGCGTACGGCCCGCCAGCTCGTTCCCGACGGCAGTGGCCAACGCGCCGGTAGCGCCGCCAGCAACGGTTCTCGATGTTGCACTTGTTTTCGGCGAAGCGTTCCGCAGCGCCCAGGAGCCCGTGCTCGAGGTCTCCGATGCGGGGCAGTCGACGGAACTTCACAGCGACGAACCAGGAAAGTCTCGCGACGAGACGGTTGCGGCCGACGATCAGCCAGCGTCGCTGTTGCAAAGTATTGCACCGGTGGTGTTGACGCTCGTGCCGGTTGCTCCGGTCGAAGCGAAGGCTGCGAACGCGACCCAGGAACCGGCCTCTCGCGACCCTGTTTCCGCTGCCGTGTCTGCACTGATCGCGCCGAGCGCCGGCGGTGCGGCAACAGCACCTACTGCGACAGCGAACGTTCCCAATGCACCGGCTGCAACTGCGGACAGCGGTGTTGCCCAGACACGCCTGCCAGCTGTTGCGCCGCCTTTGCCTGGCACTACAGCCAATGCTTCGACCGTATCGACGGACACCGCATCCAGTCCAGTGACTACCGCGGCAACGGACGCGGGGCGTGGCAATGGCGCACGCGATATTCCAGTGATTGCCGGCGACCGGGCAGCGACATTGCTGGCACCGCAATGGCAATCGATGCCGGCAATGTCGATGTCCGGTACGGAAACCATTCCGACGAGTGCACCGGCGCCAACCGAAGCAGCAGCACGGCAATCCCTTACCGCAGCGCTGGGTGACCGCTTGCATGTTCAGATCAATCAGCGCAGCGAACACGCCGTGATCCGGTTGGATCCGCCCTCCATGGGCAGCATCGAAATCGTCATCCGCCAGGAGGCGGGCGAACTGCATGTGCAGTTGCGGGCTACTCACAGTGAGGTCGCACGCCAGTTGCACGCGATCGGCGACTCGCTGCGCCAGGATCTCAACCAGCGCCAGCAGAGCGATGTATCGGTACAGGTTTGGGATGACTCGCGCGGCAACAGCGAAGGCCGGCGGCAACGCCCGGCGACACCCTGGCAGGACGATCCCGGCCACGCTCTAAGCGAGGCGAGCGATGGTGAGGAACCCGCGACGTTCGCATTTGCGGCCGACGGGCGCGAGTAACACCCAATGAAGAAATCGAAACTGGTGATCGTTGTGCTGCTGGTCGGTCTGCTGAGTATCAGCGCCGGCGGTGCCGCAACCTGGTGGATGCTGAAGTCTCGCGGCGGCCTGGCGGAGGCCGCACACGCGCCGGTAGCGAATGCAGAGCCCGTTACTGACACGCGCTCTTTCAGGTACATCAGCCTGGACAAGGTGATCGTCATGCTGCGTAACACGGCGGGCGAACCGGTGTCGCATTACCTGGCAATGGATCTCGTGTTCATGAGCCCGGTCAAGTCGGAGAAGGTCACGCGGGAACACCTGCCGCTGTTGCGCAGCGTTACCGTCAAAGCGCTGTCGGAACTGAGCATGGAGAGGGCCAGCCACCTGAGCGTCGATGAGCTCACCGGGCTTATCAACGATGCCTATACGCATACGTACGCCAGCGATCGTGAGGGCAAGCCGTTTGCCGAAGCCATGATCAGCAAGCTCATCATCGAGTGATTGCTGATGCAGGCGGCATACGCAGAAGTAGAGGGTACGGCGAAAGGGCCGCACGATGCCGCGCACGAGCAGCGGTATCTGCTGGCATACGCACCTCTGGTGAAGCGAGTGGTCCGTCAGTTGGCGTCGCAGGCCGGCAGTGCGGTGGATCGGGATGACATGTTGCAGATCGGATTGGTAGGACTGCTGGATGCGCTGCGGCGCTACGGCGTGCCGGATGAGAAATTCGGCACGTACGCCACGATGCGCGTGCGCGGCGCGATTCTCGATGAATTGCGTCGCCAGGACTGGCGTCCGCGTGCGGTCCGCCAGGAAAGTCACCGTCTGCGCGACGGTGTCCGTGACCTTACACGCAGCCTTGGACGCGAGCCGACACAGGCGGAGATCCAGCAGGCGCTGGGCGTCACCGCCCAGGCTTATCGGGAACATCAGCTCGCGCAGAACGCGGAGCAGCTGGCGAGCTTCGATGAGTTGTTGCACGAGCTCGAGGGACAGCAGGCGGATCGGCGCCAGTCGCCGGAGACGCAGCTGCTGCTACGACGCAGTATCGAGGAGGCATTGATCCGGCTGGACGAGCGCGAACAGCGCGTCGTGCAGCTCTATTACGAGTTCGATCTGAGTCTCAAGGAGATCGCGGCGGTGCTGGAGTTGACCGAAGCCCGCGTGTGCCAGATCAACAAGTCGGCGCTGAAGAAGATGCGGGACCTGCTTCAGTAGGCGCAACGGTCAGACAACTAGAGAGCAATCAGTCATGCAGTCCATCCTCGGCATCGGCATCATCTTCATCTGCGTATTCGGCGGATTCGCGCTGCATGGCGGGGATATCGATGTCCTGTGGCAGCCCGTGGAGCTCATCATCATCGTCGGCGCCGGCACCGGGGCGATCGTGCTGGGCAACCCGCGCCACGTGCTGAGCGAGATGTGGCTGCAGATTCGCGTAGTGATGCTGCGCAAGAAGACCGAACAGGAATTCCAGCGCCAATTGCTGCTGTTGATGTACGAGCTGCTGCAGACCGCGGCCGGCGGCCTGAAGGCGCTCGACGCGCACGTCGAGGCGCCGCAGGAGAGCGAGCTGTTCAAGCGCTATCCGCTGGTGCTGGATGAACCCAAGCTGCTGCACTTCATCGTCGACAACTTCCGCCTGATGGCGATGGGCAAGATCAGCGCGCACGAGCTGGAAGGCGTGCTCGAACAGGAAATCGAATCGATCCACGACGAGCTGGCGCAGCCCGCCCGCTCGCTTGCCAAGATCGGCGAGGCCATGCCGGGCTTCGGCATTCTCGCGGCAGTGCTCGGTATCGTAATGGCGATGCGCACGGTTGCCGAGGGCGCTGGCTCCGGCGAAGTCGCGGTTGCAGTGGCGGCCGCGATGGTCGGCACGTTCATCGGCATCTTCTTCTCCTACGGCGTGCTCGATCCGCTGAGCAACATGATGCGCCAGCTGGTCGATGAAGAACGCAAGGCGCTCGAATCGGTCAAGGTCGTGCTGGTCACGCACGTCGCGGGCAAGCCGGCGCTGCTGGCGATCGATGCCGGCCGCCGCCTCGTGCAGCTCAACATCAAGCCGAGCTTCGCACGCCTGGAAGGCTGGATAAACGACCTGGAGAACGGCGGCTCCGCCGCGAGCGAGGAGACTCCGCGCCGGCGTGCGGGGGATCGGCAGGGCGATGGAGACATGCGTGCTCAACAAGCCTGAGAAAGCAGGCGAGGCCATCATCCGGCGGGTCTCGCGCAAGAAGCACGAGGAAGGGCACGGCGGCAGTGCCTGGAAAGTTGCCTTTGCGGACTTCTGCCTGGCGTTGCTGGCGCTTTTTCTGGTGCTGTGGCTGTTGGCCACGCGCGAGCAGGAACATTTGCAGGATCTGTTGGAGCGCGCGGGCGGCAAAGTCATCGACGAAGGCCGTGGCCACATGGTCGACTCCGAGGGCGGGCCTCGCGGCAGCCTGATTTCACGCGAACCGATGCCGAGCAACGGCGATCAGGTCGCCAAGCGCAGTCTCGCCAGCGGCGATGACGCACCAGCCGGGCCCGGCAGCGGCATCCGCCTGTCGAAGACGTTGTTCGAATCGCACGCCGACATGGCAGAGCTCGCGCAAGCTGTGCACGGGCTCGGTGAAGAGGCTGGATTGGGCGGCAATGTCCGCTCGTTGATTACGCCTTATGGATTGCGCGTGCTGCTGCACGATACCGACCGGCAGGGCATGTTCCAGCGCGGCAGCTCGGTACCTTCCGAGCGCTTCCGCGAGCTACTGCACAAGCTGGGGCCGCTGTTCGACCAGATCGACAACCAGATGGTGATCGTCGGCCACACGGATTCGCTGCAGTACGCCAATCACGGTCCCACCTCGATGTCCAACTGGCAGCTCTCCAGCGAGCGCGCCATGTCGGCACGCAGCTACCTGCTCGAGGGTGGAATGCCGGCGAACAGTGTATTGCAGGTGGTCGGCCTAGCCGACAGCGCACCGTTGAACAGCAAGGATCCGGCGGCCGACGAGAACCGCCGTATCGAGCTGCTGATCCTGACCAAGGTACAGGCCCACAACATCAACGCCATGTTCGGTGCGCCGGATGAGACGGAGCCGCTGATCGATGGCGTGGATACCAGTGTGCCGAGCCAGGAAACGCTCGAAGCACTGCGCAGTCAGCTGACGCCGAAGGCCCGGTGAGGTCATGCAAACCAAATCGCGAGGTTCCCGTATGAAAATCGTTTCAGGCATGACCATTCCCGAAGCGCCAGCTGCGAATGCAGTGTCCGAAGTTGCACGCACGGAATCGGCAACGCCACCGGCGACGTCTCCGTCAGGTTCGGCCAGCGAGGCATTGCAATCGGCGGTGCTGCAACCTGCGCTCGAGGCGATGCGCGAGCTGCCTGATATCGACCAGGCCAAGGTGGCAACGTTACGCGATGCCCTGGCGAAGGGAGAACTGCCTTTCAATGCCGGCAAGCTGGCGGCGCTGATCGAGTCGTTCCACCGGGGTAGCAAGTGAAAACTCGCGAGGCATTCAGCCGGATCTTTCGCGGTATGCGTGCCGACGTGAACGACTACACCCGGCTGCGTGAGCTGCTGCAGGCGCAGTTCGTCGCGGCCTTGCAGCACCGTACCGGCGAAATCACCGATGTGGGCGAGAAAATCACCGCGCTGGCATCGGTACTGGAAGTACGACGCCGCGAACGAGTTGAACTAGCCTCTGCGGTCGTAGGGCGTGCTACGCCGGCTTCGATCACAACCGTAGCCAGCCGTTTGCAAGGCACCTCGCGGATGACTTTCGATGCCTGCTGGACGGCACTGGAGCAACTGGTGAAGGAATGCAAGGCGCTGAACATGCGCAACTGCCGACTGCTAATGGACCAGCACGACATCATGCAGCGCGTGCTCAATACGGAAGCTGACACCTATGCTCCCGCCTGAAATCGCCCTCCGCACGGTCTCGGCCGAATTCGCTCAGGAAGCTGAGCGAATTGCGCTTCCGTTGGATGTGGGCGGCGCAGCCGGGACGAGTTTTCCCACGCTGCTGCACGACGTTCAGAGCGAGATCAGCGAGTTCATTGCCAATGGTTCGTCCGCAGGCTCCGCCGGGATGTCCGGCTCGTCGTTGAGCGCCGAAGGCTTTGCGCTGCGAGCGCGCTCCCAGATGAGCGACGATGCGAGCGGGCAGGGCGCGGATATCAAAGTGGCGGGGCGTGAGCAGCAAGAGGACTTCATCGCATCAGTTGCACCGTGGGCACGAGTGGCGGCGAACCGCCTCGGTGTCTCACCTGAGCTGCTGACAGCGCATGCGGCTCTGGAGTCCGGTTGGGGGCAGCGTCCGCTGCGCGGTGCCGATGGCACCGATGCTCACAACCTGTTCGGTATCAAGGCAGGACGTTCGTGGAATGGCGGGACGGTGAACGCACCGACCACCGAAGTGCTGGCTGGCGCAGAGGTGACCGAGCGGCAGGACTTCCGCAGCTACGCGGGCGACGCCGATGCCTTCACCGACTATGCCAGCGTGCTGCTCGACAATCCGCGATTTCGCGGTGCCATCAACGCCGGCGACAACGCTCAGGCATTTGCGCACGGCCTGGTGCAGGGAAAGTACGCAACCGATCCGGCATACGCACACAAACTCGAACGCGTGGCGCGACAAATTCACGATATGGGGCCACCGCAGGCCACCGCGGGTATCAAGGCGGACTATTGAGTGGCCGATGGCATGGATAGCTCCACAGGTTCTACAGAGTTTTCACCGATGACACGTGCACGGATGACCTTGCCGGTCGCTTTGTTGCGCACCCCGACGATCTCGCCGCGGTGTCCCGTGTCCAGTGCCTCGCCGGCGACGTTGACTTCGACGCCGACGTTGTGCGCGACGATGCTCACGCTCGCTCCTCGCTTCACCAAGTCCGGCTCCACCAGCCAGCGCTCGCGCACGATCTGCCCGGAACGCAGCGCGTGCCGGCTCGACTTGCCGGCAACTGTCCCGGGATCCGATTGCGCATCGAAGGCGCCGGAGATGTCGCGACGTTGTACGGTGAGCTGGCTGGCGTCGATCGGCACACCAGCTTTCAGATCGGCGCTCGTCACGACGACCTCTGCCGTGATGACCGCGCGGACGATGAATTCGGCGCGCCAGGCCGGTGCGACGCTGCACACCGCGACGAATCGCATGCGTGCGGGATGCGTCGCTTCCAATGTTTCAACCTCCACATCGCGCGGGCAATCGCTCAGGGTGGCGCGCGGTAACGACGTGATTTCGATTTTTGGCCTGAGCAGTCCGGCGTCCGCCGCGCGCTTGAGCAACTGCTCACGAGCGCTCTGCGTGACACGGGCTTCTATCTCCGCCGGCGTGGCGGCAAGCACAGTGGCACAGCTTGCGAACAGCGCCACCAGCACGCACGCCGCAGGCGCGAGTGCCGCATAACTCAACTTTGAACTGAAAGGCAAAGGCATGGCTATTCACTTCGACAAAGCACTGGGTGTTCACACGGACGCTCTCAAGTTGCGCGGCGAACGCACCAAGCTGCTCGCGTCCAATCTGGCCAACGAAAATACGCCCGGCTACCAGGCGCGCGACATCGACTTCGCTGCCAGCCTGAGCAGCGCGTTGCATGACGACTCTGTCGGCGGGCTGTCCCTGGAAACAGGTTCGCCGGAAACACTCTATCGCGTCCCCAACCACACCTCGCAGGACGGCAACACCGTCGAGCTGGGCGTGGAGCAGGCGGCGTTCTCGCAGAACGTCTCCGATTTTCAAACCAGCCTCACCTTCATCAACATGAAGCTGCGCGGGCTGAAACAGGCCATCGAAGGATAACAGCATCATGTCATTCAGGAACATCGCGCAGATCGCGGGCTCCGCCATGACGGCGCAGAGCGTGCGACTCAACACCATCGCCAGCAACCTGGCGAATGCCAACACCGCGGCAAGCAGCGAGGAGAAGGCCTATCACGCACGCAAGCCCGTGTTCGCCACCGTCTTCGATCGCAGCGCCGCCACCGACGACCAGATCACCGGCGCCAGCGTGCAGGTGCTCGACGTAGTGCAGAGCACCGAGCCGCTGCGCAAAGTCTACGAGCCCGACAATCCACTGGCCAACGAGGCGGGCGAGGTGTTCTACCCGAACGTCAATTCGGTGGCCGAAATGACCGACATGATGTCCGCGTCGCGCGCCTTCGAGACCAACGTCGAGGTGCTCAGCCGGGTGAAGTCGATGCAGCAGTCGCTGCTGAAAATGGGAGAGGAGTAAGGATATGGCAGCCGTTTCCAACACGCAGGGAGCCAATTCGGGCTCGGCCGACGCCAGCGCCGGCATCACCGGCAACGGTGATGTTTCGCAATTGTTCACCACTTTGCTGGTGGCGCAGATCAAGAACCAGAATCCGCTCGAACCCGCCGATCCGAGCGAGTTCGTCGGCCAGATGACCCAGTTGAGCCAGATGGAGGCGCTGCAGAAGCTTGCCGCACAGGACTCCACCAACGGCTCCATGCTCGAAAGCCTGCAGGTGCTGGCGCTGGGTGGCCAGGTCGGTTCGCAGGTGATGGCGGCCACCGACAGCGTGGCGATCGACAAGCAGCCGGTGCAAGGCCGCTTCACCCTCATGGACAACGCCGCGGATGTGTCGCTGGTGCTTGAGAGCGCCGGAGGCAAGGAGCAGCGAATTACCTTGGGCACACGCTCTGCCGGCGACGTGCCATTCACGATCGACCCGCAGGCCCTCGGCCTGACGCCGGGAACGTATTCGATGCGGGTCGAAACCGCGACCAAGGAGAGCCCGACCGTGGAAATTGCGGGGACTCTGCAGAACGTGCGGCTGTCGCCTACCGACGGCCTGGTGCTCAACGTCGCGAACGTGGGCCAGGTCGCATCCGGCGCCATCACCGCCTTCAACGGCCGCCCGGCGGTCAACTGACCGTAGCAACGCGCCGCTAGCGACGCAGCCCATTTGCAACCCTATTCGCCAACCCTATTCATTGAGTAACCAGCCATGAGCTTCAACATTGCCTTGTCCGGCATCAACTCGATCAACTCGCAGCTCGATGCCATCAGTAACAACATCGCCAACTCCGGCACGTACGGCTTCAAGTCGAGCCGCGTCAATTTCTCGGCCATGTACGCGGGCAGCGAGCCCACCGGCACCGAAGTGTCTTCGATGACGCAGAGTCTCGAAGTAGGCGGTGGCGTCGTGACCACCGGCCGTGGGCTGGACGCATCGATCCAGGGACGCGGCTATTTCGTTTCCCGCGACACCTCGGGTGCGGAGGTTTACAGCCGCGTCGGTATCTTCGACACCGACAAGAACGGTTACCTGGTCGACGAC
Source organism: Steroidobacteraceae bacterium (assembly GCA_036498785.1). Lineage (GTDB taxonomy): Bacteria > Pseudomonadota > Gammaproteobacteria > Steroidobacterales > Steroidobacteraceae > Steroidobacter. The sequence goes on from DASYEW010000029.1 coordinate 82,868, forward strand.
TTCAATCGGCGGGTACAGGGTTATGCCGCGATTCCCGGCTCCACCGCGCTGGGCGACATGGGCGATCTGCAGGTGCCGACCGGCCAGATTCCGGCGCAGGCGACCACTACGCTCGACTACGTCGGCAACCTTTCGGCCGACTGGACCACGCCGACCGTCGCCACTTTCGATCACAACGACTACCAGTCCTACAACGGCTCGATTGTTTCGGTGGTCTACGATTCCCTGGGAGTGCAGCACAGCGTCACCCAGTACTTCGTCAAGACGAACATCGATCAGATGACGGTGCACTACACCCTGGATGGCAACGACCAGGCGACCACGACAGTGCTCGACTTCGATACGAACGGTCGCCTGGCGACTCCGACAGGCGCGGTCCCGCTGGCATTCGGCTCACCTACCGGCGCTGCCCCGCTCAACGTAGCTTTCAACTACGCCGGCACCACGCAGTCCGCCGGTGAGGCCACGACCAGCACCAACAAGCCGAACGGTTATGCCTCCGGAACATTTCTCGGCGTGCAGCTCTCGCCAGACGGCTCGGTGCTCGCGCAGTACAGCAATGGCGAGAAGCAGAGCATCGGCACCCTGGCGCTGGCCACGTTCCCGGCCGAGAACTCGCTGATTCCGGTCAGCAACACGTCCTGGACCACCTCGGCCGATTCGGGTCCGGCGTTGTACTCCACACCCGGTAGCGGCACGGCTGGTGAGCTCACGCCCGGAGCGCTAGAACAGTCGAACGTCGACATGACCGCACAGCTGGTCGACCTGATGACGGCGCAGCGTAACTACCAGGCGAACACCAAGGCCATCTCGGCGCAGAACGAGATGATGCAGTCGTTGATGCAGGCGCTCTGAGCAATTCGCCATGGATGCATTGATCTATACCCTCATGAGCGGCGCCGAGCGTTCGTTGCGTGCCCAGCAGGTGCACGCGAACAACCTCGCGAACATCGACACCAATGGCTTTCGGGCCGACCTGGAGCTTGCGACCAGCACACCGGTGACCAACGGTTACGGTTACGACGCGCGGCACATGAGCCGGCTCGAAGCCAATTCGGTGGCGTCGCGTCCCGGCGCATTGCGCGAGACAGGTCGCGATCTGGATGCGGCCATCGCCGGCCAGGGCTACTTCGCAGTGCAGTGGCAGGACGGCGAGGCCTATACGCGCGCCGGAAATTTCACCGTCGACCAGGATGGCGCGCTGACGCTCAATGGCCGGCCGGTCATGGGCGATGGCGGGCCGATCGTGCTGCCGGTGTATCAGAGCATGGAGATCGGCACCGACGGCACGATCTCGATCCAGGCGCCGGGCGAAACGCAGATGCAGCCCGTCGATCGGCTAAAGCTGGTCAACCCCGCGGCCGATGCAGTGACGAAGAATTCGGGCGGGTTGATTGTCGCGCGCTCCGGTGGGCAACTGCCGGCGGATGACACCGTCAAGGTGAGCAGCGGTCACCTCGAAGGCAGCAACGTGTCGGCGATCGAGGAGATGGTCGCGACCATGAATCTCAACCGCGACTTCGAGGTGCAGATGAAGCTGTACCACGCCGCCGATGCCATGGCCGAGGCGGGCAACCAGCTGGTCCGGGAATGACCCGGCGCCACGCACCGATACCTCTTTAAGGAGTGAACGACAATGAATCCGGCAATGTGGATCAGCAAGACCGGCGTGCAGGCACAGGATGCCAAGCTGCAGGCCATCGCCAACAATCTCGCCAACGTCAATACCGTTGGCTTCAAGCGCGACCGCGTCGTCTACGAAGATCTGTTCTATTCGGTCGAGCGTCAGCCCGGCGCACAGAACAACGACACGACGACTGCTCCGTCCGGCGTGCAGCTCGGTAACGGCACGCGTGTGGTCGGCACGCAGAAAGTTTTCTCGACCGGGAGCCTGCAGACCACCGGCCAGCCGCTGGATCTGGCCATCGTCGGCCAGGGCTTCCTGCAGGTACAGATGCCCAATGGCGAAACCGCTTATACGCGCGCCGGCCAGCTGCAGATCAATGAGGATGGCCGCTTGGTGAACGCGCAGGGATTGCCGCTGACACCGGATGTGACGATTCCTGCGAATGCTACCGCTGTGACGATTGCCGAGAACGGCATCGTGACCGCGACCGTGCCGGGTTCGACGCAGCCGACCCAGATCGGACAGCTCACGCTGGCGAACTTCGTCAACCCCGCGGGCCTGCTCGCCCTGGGCGACAACCTGTACCAGGAAACCACCGCCAGCGGCGTACCCACTGAAGGCGTACCGGGCGAGGAGGCGCTGGGCAAACTGAAACAGGGATCGCTCGAAGGGTCGAACGTGCAGGTGGTCGAGGAAATGGTCGACATGATCGCCGCGCAGCGCACCTATGAAATGAACACCAAGGTGCTGACCGCCGCCGACAACATGATGCAATACCTGACGCAGGCAGTGCGGTAATGATTGCGGCCACCTTGCAACCCTCGAAGCTGCTTGCCGTACGGCTGCTTTGCGTGGCCGTAAGCGGATTGATGCTGTCGGCCTGCGCCGTCATTCGTCCGCAGCAACCGCCTTCTGACGAGTTGCCGCCACCGCCTCCGGTAGTGGCGGCCGCCAAGGGCCAGTCTGGCGGCGTGTTTTCGCCGCAGATTCCGTGGACGCTGCTGTCCGACAGTCGTGCGTTTCGTCCCGGCGACGTGCTGACAGTGGTCTTGCAGGAGACGACCCAGGCCAGCAAGAGTGCCGATACCAGTTTCGGCAAGCAGAGCAGCATCTCGGTTTCGCCCACGATGATCGCTGGCAGTACGGTGGATACCGACGTCAGTCTCAAGGGTGACCATGAGTTCAAGGGCAACTCCACCAGCACGCAACAGAATGCACTGCAGGGTGCCGTGACCGTCATCGTCCAGGAAGTGCTGCCGAACGGGCTGTTGCGCGTGGGCGGAGAGAAGAGCCTCTATCTCAATCAGGGCGAAGAATTCCTGCGCGTGGTGGGATACGTCCGTTCGCAGGATATCGATAGCGACAATCGCGTTTCTTCGCAACGCATTGCCAACGCACGCATCGCGTACTCGGGACGCGGCGCGTTGACTGACGCCAGCTCCGCCGGGTGGCTGGTGCGCTTCTTTGCCAGTCCCTGGATGCCATTCTGATCGTGAACGCCATGAACATTCGTCGCCTCGCCGTTGCGTTCACTGTCGCGCTGGTCGTCGCTTCGGCGGCGCATGCCGTGCCGGCTGTTCCCTCTCGCTCAGCAAAAACGCTGCGTTCGCTGGTAAGCATTGAAGGCGTACGCGAGAACCAGTTGCTCGGTTACGGCCTGGTCGTAGGGCTGCAAGGTACGGGCGATGGCACGCAGGTGAAGTTCGCAGGCCAGTCCGTCACCAACATGCTCAAGCAGTTCGGCGTGAAGATGCCCGAAGGCAGCGATCCGCGCCTGAAGAATGTCGCGACCGTGATGGTCGGCGCCGTGTTTCCTCCTGGCTATCGCCAAGGCCAGAGGATCGACATTACGGTTTCTTCCATGGGCGATGCGAAGAGCTTGCGCGGTGGGCTGCTGTTGCTCACTCCGCTGCGTGCTGCAGACGGGGAGATCTATGCGCTCGCGCAGGGCAATCTCGTCGTGGGTGGCGTATCGGCGCAGGGCGCGAGCGGATCGAGCGTCACAGTCAATTCGCCTACCTCAGGACGCGTCCCCAACGGCGCCTCGATCGAGCGCGAAATCGAGTCGGATTTCGACACGCGCCCGACGGTGCTGCTGAGCCTGAAGCTGCCGAACTTCCAGACGGCAACCAATATCGTGCACGCGATCAACGGTAAGTTTGGCGATGTGGCAAGCACGCGCAACGCGACCAGTGTCGAGGTAGTAGCTCCGACCAATCCGACCGAGCGTGTCGAGTTCGTCGCAAACCTCGAAGCGCTCAAGGTCGATGTCGGCGATGCCGTGCCGAAAGTGATCTTCAATTCGCGTACCGGCACTGTGGTGATTTCGGAAGGCGTGCGTGTGCATTCGGCTGCCGTTTCGCATGGAGCATTGAAAGTCGTGATCACCGAAACGCCGCAGGTCAGCCAGCCAGCGGCGTTCGGACGCGGCGACACCAAGGTCGTACCGCAATCGAGCGTGAGTGTGGAGCAGCCCGGCGGGCACATGTTCCAATGGCCCTCAGGCGTGGATCTGCAGGCCATCATCGATACGGTCAACAGCACCGGTGCGACCCCCGACGATCTCATGGCCATCCTGCAGGCGCTGGACCAGGTCGGCGCGATCGAAGGCGAGCTGGTCGTTATCTAGGCCCATTACCCAAGCCGTTACGCAAGTCGCTATCCAAGCCGCCAGCCAGGAAGGTTCTTCATGAGCGCCCCATTCAAGCTCGATGCGAGCATCGCGACGACTTTGCCGCAGGTGCAGGATCCGGCGGTCAGCGCTGCCAATACGGATGATGGGATGACGCCGCAGTACCGGGCCAAAGTGAAGGATGCCGCCGAGAAGTTCGAGGGTTTCTTCATCTCCCAGATGCTGAAGCAGATGCGCGAGGGAACCCGCGAACTGGCAGACGAAGACAGCGTTTACAAGGACAGTGTCAATCAGGACATGCTGGACATGGCCGATACCACCATGGCGGATTCGCTGGCCGGCCAGCATGCGTTCGGGATCGCCGATGCGATTCTTCGCCAGCTGCTGCCCCCGGCTGCAACTGCCCCGCAAGCCGCGGGATTTAAGAATTTGCCCGCGCCGGTCGCCACTTCTGATGGCAACCCATGAATTCCCCAATGACAGGCCCGGTCCGGAGCTGAAATGAGCATCATCTATAACGCACTCTCGGGCACGCAAGCTGCGCAGGTGGCACTGACTGCCGCCAGCCAGAACATCTCCAACGTGATGACGCCGGGTTATACCCGCCAGGGCGCGTTGCTCGCGTCGGTTCAGCCGTTGCAGGCCGGGGTCCGTAGCCCTGGATCCGGTGTCACCGTCACGTCGCTGCTGCGTTTCAGCGATACCTACAAGAGCCTGCAGTTGTGGAACGCCGCATCGGAGCTTGGACAGCGCAACACCGCCCAGCCCTATCTCACGCAGCTCGAACAGGTGATGGGTGACGACGAGTCGGGCATCAACAGCGGGCTCGATACTTTTTTCGGCGCGCTCAACGCCGCCAGCGTCGAACCCACTTCCAGTCCGCTGCGCCAGCAGGTCATCACTTCGGCAGATGCTCTCGCACAGCGTTTCAACAGCCTTAGCCAGGTGTTATCGAACCAGCGCGCCTCCGTCACGCAACAGCGGACGACCACTGTCTCGCAGATCAACACCGTGTCGGCACAAGTGGCCGATCTCAACGAGAAGATCGTCAGTGCACAGGCCCTTGGCGTCACGGTCTCCGGACTGATCGACGCGCGCGACAACAAGATCGACGAATTGGCCGGTATTGTGTCCTTGCAGGTCGTGGACCAGCCCGATGGTTCACGCAGCGTTTCGTTGCGCGGTGGCCAGCCTCTGGTTGTCGGCGCGCGCGCGGCAACCATGACTGCGCAGGGCAATCCCGACGGCTCGCAGACGCTGACAGTAGATTTTGCCAACGAGTCGTTCACGCTGGCGAACAACAAGCTGGGCGGACAAATGGGCGGCCTCGACGATTTCGAGAACGGTACGCTGGTGCCGCTGATGCAGTCGATTACCGACATGGCCCAGCAACTGACCGACAACGTGAACAACCAGCTAGCGGCGGGCTATACACCCGGCGGGACGCCCGGCGCGCCGCTGTTCCAGTTCAACGCCACCGGCACGACTGGAGTGCTGAGCATTCGTCCCGGAGTACTGAGCGACGACCTGGCATTTTCCTCGGACCCCACCAAACCCGGTAACAGCGACAATCTCACGGCACTGATCGGATTGCAGACACAGCCGGTGACGCTGCCGGCACTTGGCTCGGTATCGCTCTCCGATGCGGTCACGCAGCTCGTCGCGCAGCTTGGCATGAACAGCCAGCAGAACAACACGGCATTGAGCACCGCGTCGACCGTACGCGACCAGGCCGAGGAAAGTTGGAAGTCCACCAGCGGCGTCAACCTCGACGAGGAGGCCGCGAACCTGATCCAGTATCAGCAGATGTATCAGGCGAACATGAAAGTGGTTGCGGTTGCCAACGAGCTGTTCGACAGCACATTGGCCGTACTGAGCTGATAGCTCTCAATCCAGGACAAACCCATGCGCATCGCCAGCACCCAGTACCACACAACGATGAACACGGCACTGCAGACCGCATCTTCGCGGGTGCAGGACCTGTTGCAGAAAATGGCAAGCGGCGACAAATATTCGCTGCCCTCGGAGAATCCGATCGCCAACGTGCGGCTCTCGCGACTTTCGCGCGAGGAAGCTTCCCTCGACCAGTATCTCGACAACATCCAGACGCTGCATGGCCGGCTTGCGAAGGACGAGACTGTGATGAGCGGAATGTCCTCCGACATGCTGTCGGCACGCGATCTGCTCGTGTGGGCGGCGGATGGCACCAACTCTCCCTCGGACGTGCAGGCGATGGCCGATTCACTGCAGCCCATCATCGACAGCCTGTTCTATTCGGCCAACAGTCGCGATGCGGAAGGTCACTACGTGTTCTCGGGCACCGCGACCGACACGCCGACTGTGCAATATGATCCGGCAGCCGCGGTTGGCAGTCGCTATACGGCTACCGGCAATACGCAACAGCAGTTGGTCGCGGTAGGCAACGGAGTCACGCAACCGGCCAATACGACCTTGCCGGAGATGGCCGACATTCTCAATGTGCTTGATCGAGTCAGGACGACTCTGAGCACCACCGGAGCGAACGCCAATGATCCGGCGGTGCGCGCGGACGTGATGGGTGCGCTGGACGGACTGGATACTGCGATCGACCTCAACAGCAGCAAGGTCTCGGGCCTGGGCGGCACGCAGAACATCCTCAATACGCTGGAGGACAATCACTCCAATGTCAGTCTGTCCAACAAGCAGGCGGCACTGGTCATCGGCCAGCTCGACTACGGCGATGCGGCGGTGCAGATGAACGGCTACACTGCTGCGATTCAGGCCACGCAGAAAGCTTACGGACAGATCAGCAAGTTATCGCTGTTCGATGTGATGTAGCGCCGCGGCATTCGTTAACTGAAGGATATGCAGATTCCCCTCGTCGACTCGGGACGCCAGGTTGCTCCGCGCATTGATACGGCGCGCATCGCTACGGATAGAGCCGCTGCGACGCGGACGAGTGCGGGCGGGCGAACCGCTGCACCCGCGACGACACCGTCATCGACTCCGGTCGTGGCGCCCATGCGTGGCGGTTTGCACGGCGTAGACCCGCAACTGAACCGGCAGGTCTCGGCGACGCAGCAGGCGCTGGCTTTTCTCGATCGGGCCGGCACCCAGTTGCAGGATCTGAACGATGGGCTGACCCTGCAATTGGCGCGGCGCCAGCACGGTCTCGTGACCGACGGTGGCGATACCGGGAAGCTGGAGCAGCAGGTCCGGGACTTCGATGATTTATGGAGTGAGCGTCCCAAGGCGTCCGCCGGAACGCTCGACAATCAGCTTGGTTACAACGCCGCGGGCGATGCCAGGCAGAAGTTCAGCGCACGCGGCCTGCAGCTTGAATCGCTACGTGCCGGCGATCGGGAGACGCTCAAGCTTTCCGTTGGCAATGGCTCGCAGAAGGTCGCGTCCGTGGTGGTGGAACCCGGCTTGTCCGACACCGCCCTGGTACAGCGTTTCGATCGGGCACTGGCTCCCAGCGGTATCCGGGCACAGCGCAACGCACAAGGCGATCTCAGTTTCAACGTCGCGGAAACCGCGTGGCCCACCGTACGCGAGTCGCTGACGATCCGGGGCGAGGGACGGCGTTTTCCCACCGGCCAGTTCAACCGGCTGCGACTTGCGCCCGAGGAATCGGCGATCCGGCCGCAGGATTGGAACGTCACGGACGCAGCGGCAACACGCCGCATGCTACAGCAAGTACGCGATGCGCAGCATGCCGTAGGCACGGCACAAACGAGAGCGGGCCAGGCGCTTGCCGACATGAGCGATCGCGTCGCGCCGCAAGCGCCCGACAAGGCGCAGGCCGAAACGCAGTGGGCGGCGGAATTCACCCAGACGTTCGAAGCGACAGCGGGGCGGGGCGATTACCAAGTCATGTCAGCGGTTACCCCGGCGCTGCTCGGGATCAGTCGGGACCGCGTTGTGGCCTTACTTGGCCCAGTGGCGCGCTGACTTACAGCCAGCCCGTCAGAACACAGACTCCACCGAGCGCGACCAGGCGGCCGCTCCATCGCAGCAGCGGCGCAGCAGTTGCCCGATTCCAATTGATTACTGCCATCGCCGCGACGACACCAGCGGCATGCAATACCGCGGTTGCGGCGAGCAAACCCATTTCATACGAGACACCAGCGATATCGGTTGCGGCTTCGCTACCATGAGCGTGGCCGTGGAATAGGGCGAAGAAACCGACCAGCGCCATGGTGGCCAACAACGACAGGTCGCGGCCGCTTGCCAGCAACAGGCCGAACACCAGGATCGAGGTCGCGATGCCGATCTCCACGAAGGGTACGGCGACTCCTGTCATTCCCAGGATTGCTCCGACGGCCATCAGCGTCATGAAGCTTGCGGGCACCAGCCAGGTGGCGCGGCCGCCCAGCCGTCCTGCCATCAATCCGACGGCGACCATCGCCAGCATGTGATCGATGCCGGTAAAGGGGTGAATAACACCCTGCATGAAGCCAGTGACGTGCTCGATGCCCGGATGCGCCACTGCTGTGAGAGGGATTGCCACGGCGAGAGACACGATCAACCGGAATAACTGGGTGTTGGATGGGCGCATGCGCGTATCTACCAGACGGCGTGTGAATGAAGAATCCGACTGCCACGATAACTCAATCCGATTCTCCGGGAACAGATGGCATGAGGGATCTATAGTCAGTCGGCTGACTCATGTAGGCCGGTTGGCGGGCACGTCGTATGATGCCGGCTGTGATTGTTCCTTGAGGCGAGAGCGGTATGAGTGCCAAGTCAGATGTCCTGCGTGTCGGTGTCGGCGGTCCGGTCGGATCCGGCAAGACGGCGCTGGTCGATTCGTTGTGTAAGCGCATGCGCGGTAGCTTCGACATCGCGGTCGTTACCAACGATATCTACACCCGCGAGGACTGCGAGTTCCTGATTCGCAGCCAGGCACTGCCGGCCGAACGTATTCGCGGCGTCGAGACGGGCGGCTGTCCGCACACGGCCATTCGCGAGGACGCCTCGATGAATCTCGCCGCGATAGACGGCCTGATGCGCGAATTCACGGCGCTGGACATGATCATCGTGGAAAGCGGCGGTGACAATCTCGCCGCCACCTTCAGCCCCGAGCTATCCGATCTCACGCTCTACGTGATCGATGTTGCCGCCGGCGACAAGATCCCGCGCAAGGGCGGCCCCGGCATCATTCGCTCCGACCTGCTCATCATCAACAAGATTGACCTCGCGCCCCATGTCGGTGCATCCCTGGAAGTGATGGAGCGCGATGCCCGCAAGATGCGCGGCGAGCGGCCCTTCGTCTTCACGAACCTGAAGACCGGGCAGGGGCTGGATGAGGTGGTCAGCTTTATTACGAAGCAGGGGATGTTGGGGGGATAGAGTGACGGGAGTGACAGGAGTGACAGGAGTCACAGGGGCACTGGAGTGACGGGTGACGAGTGACAGGGTTTCAGCAATATCGCCGGCGTCGACGGCAGCGGCCGGCCTGACGCGCGAGGCGGACGAGCAGGGATGGCTGGCGCAATTGCGGCTGCAATTCGCCGTGCGCGATGGGCGCACCTTTTTGGCGCAACGCAGCCATGTCGGGCCCTTGCTGGTCCAGCGGCCGTTCTATCCCGAAGCCGGTACGTGCCATGCGTACATCGTGCATCCGCCGGGCGGGGTTGTGGGCGGAGATCGGCTCGAGCTGCAGGTTGTAGCGGATGCCGGATCGCATGTGGTGCTGACGACGCCGGCCGCAACCAAATTCTATCGTAGCGCTGGCAAAGTCGCGTACCAGGCGCAGCAGATCGATGCGGGCGAGGCAATCGTCGAATGGCTGCCGCAGGAAACCATTTTCTATCGCGGCGCTATCGTGCGTAGCGAGACACGTGTGCAGCTTGCGCCCGGCGGCAAGTTCATCGGCTGGGAGATTCCCTGCTTCGGCATGCCATCACGCCATGAACCCTTCGATGCCGGAGAATTGCGACTGAACCTGGAGCTATGGCTGGACGCTGCGCCGCTGCTGATAGATCGCATGCGTATATCCGGTGGCGGCGAATCCAGAACGGCGCCGTGGGGACTTGGCGGACATCAGGCAGTAGGAACGCTGCTCGCGTATCCTGCCGATCGTGAAGCGATCGCACTGGCTCGAAGCGTGACAACTGCGAACGCGGAGGTTGCGGTAACGCTGGTTGACGGTGTGTTGGTGTGCCGTTGCGTCGCTGCCCAAGCCGAGACGGTAAAACACCTGTTCATTGCGATATGGCAATTGCTGCGGCCGCATTTGCTCAGCCTGCCGGCGGTGTTGCCGCGGATCTGGAGAACGTAGCAGGAATCGTCACCGGGCGTCCTGCCCCAGATCGCAGCGATCGTTCAGACAAAGCTTTGCAGATAGAGATGCTGAAATGGAACTGACTCCCCGTGAAAAAGACAAGCTGCTGCTGTTCACTGCAGCGCTAGTGGCCGAGCGGCGCAAGGCGCGCGGCGTCAAGCTCAATTATCCTGAGGCGGTGGCGCTGATCTCAGCGGCGATCATGGAAGGCGCTCGCGATGGGCGGTCGGTGGCGGAGCTCATGAGCTACGGCGCTACGATCCTGACGCGCGCTGACGTGATGGACGGCATTCCGGAAATGATTGCCGAGGTCCAGGTCGAAGCCACTTTTCCCGATGGCACGAAGCTCGTGACCGTGCATCAGCCGATTCCGTAGATAGTGACGGGTGATGAGTGACGAGTGACGGGCAAGACGTCGATAAAGAAGTTGACCTCAGACAGCTGTTCACCCTCATCATCTTGCCCGTCACCCGTCACCCGTCACCCGTCACCCGTCACCCGTCACCCGTCACCCGTCACCCGTCACCCGTCACCGTCACTCGCACCACACCATGATTCCAGGCGAAATCTTCCCAGCCAGCGGCTCGATCGAGATCAACGTCGGGCGCACGACCGTTCGCGTGACAGTGGCGAATACCGGTGATCGTCCGATCCAGGTGGGTTCGCACTATCACTTCTATGAAACCAATCCCGCGTTGCACTTCGATCGTGCGGCGACGCGCGGCTTCCGGCTGAACATTGCCGCAGGCACAGCGGTTCGTTTCGAACCCGGCCAGGAACGCGAAGTCGAGCTGGTCGCGTACGGCGGGGACCGGATCGTTCATGGATTCCGTGGTGAAGTGATGGGAAAGCTGTGATGGAGATGAAGCGGTTGGCGAATGGCGAATGGCGGTTAGCGGTTAGCGGTTGGCGGTTAGTAAGGACGCCGATGGTGGAACCTGCGCTCGCGTTCGCTCTTTCTCTGATTTCTTCACCAACCACTAACCGCCAACCGCTAACCGCTGTCGGAGGTCTCACGTGACTCGACTCACCCGGCAGGCTTACGCCGAGATGTATGGCCCCACCACCGGCGATCGCGTTCGCCTGGGCGATACCGATCTCATCATCGAGGTCGAGCGGGACCACACGATATACGGCGAGGAAGTGAAGTTCGGCGGCGGCAAGGTCATACGCGATGGCATGGGCCAGAGCCAGCGCCTGGCGGCGCAGGTGGTCGACACCATCATCACCAATGCCCTGATCCTCGATCATTGGGGCATCGTCAAAGCCGATATCGGACTCAAGGACGGTCGCATCGTCGGCATTGGCAAAGGTGGCAATCCCGACGTACAGCCGGGCGTAACCATCGTCGTGGGTGCCGGCACGGAAGTCATCGCGGGTGAGGGGCTCATTGCGACCGCCGGTGCCATCGACTCGCACATTCACTTCATCTGTCCACAACAGGTGGACGACGCGATGATGTCGGGTATCACGACCATGATTGGCGGCGGCACCGGCCCTGCTGCGGGCACCAGTGCGACGACGTGTACTCCCGGCCCGTGGCACATTGCACGAATGTACGAGGCGCTCGACGCGCTGCCGATCAATTTCGGCCTGCTCGGCAAGGGCAACGCGAGCCTGCCCGGTCCGCTCGAAGAACAGATCGAAGCCGGCGTCATGGGGCTGAAGCTGCACGAAGACTGGGGAACGACTCCAGCCGCCATCGACAATTGCCTGAGCGTGGCCGAACGCTACGACATCCAAGTCGCGATCCACACCGATACGCTCAACGAATCCGGTTTCCTCGAGGACACGCTGGCGGCGTTCAAGGGTCGCTCCATTCACACCTATCACACCGAAGGCGCCGGCGGCGGGCACGCACCCGATATCATTCGCGCCTGCGGCGAAGCGAACGTGTTGCCGTCCTCGACCAATCCGACGCGGCCGTACACGACGAACACGGTCGACGAGCATCTGGACATGCTGATGGTTTGCCATCACCTGGATCCGGGCATTGCCGAGGATGTTGCCTTCGCCGAATCGCGTATCCGTCGCGAGACCATTGCTGCCGAAGACATCCTGCACGACCTGGGCGCGTTCTCGATGATCTCCTCGGATTCCCAGGCGATGGGCCGGATCGGAGAAGTCATCACGCGCACCTGGCAGACGGCTCACAAGATGAAGGTCCAACGCGGAGCGCTGCCGCAGGACAACGCTCGCAACGACAACTATCGAGTACGGCGCTACGTGGCCAAGTACACGATCAATCCGGCGCTGACTCACGGAATTGCCTCCGAGGTGGGCTCGCTGGAGATCGGCAAGCTCGCCGATATCGTGCTGTGGCGACCTGCTTTCTTCGGCGCCAAGCCGGCCATGATCGTGAAGGGCGGAATGATCGTCGCAGCACCGATGGGCGATCCGAACGCTTCGATTCCCACTCCGCAGCCGGTTCACTATCGCCCTATGTTCGGCGTGTACGGTCGGGCACGAACGGCGACATCGGTGAGCTTTGTCTCCCGCGCGGGCCTGGATGGCGGAATGGCCGACAGGCTGCGACTGCAGAAGCGGCTGGTGCCGGTGCGGGATACGCGGACCGTCCGCAAATCGGATCTGGTGCTGAACGATTACCAGCCGAAGATCGAAGTGGATTCGCAGACTTACCAGGTGCGCGCCGACGGGCAGTTGCTCACTTGCGAGCCGGCGAGCGTATTACCTTTGGCGCAGCGCTACTTCCTGTTCTGATTCAAGGCGTGGGAGTTCTCTCGCAGAACTCACAAAGTGCGCCAAGGTGAGTGAATGTCATGACAGCAAATCAAATCATTGCTTCGCGATCTGTGAGTGCTCCGCGAGAAGCAGTTCGTTGCGACGGCTCGATATGCTGAGCATCGTGCAGAAACTGCAGGAAGTGCGTCCGGCTGACCTGAAGCTGGAGCTGCCGTTCCAGTTGCGTAGCAAGAGCCGGTTGCGTACTGCGCTGGATAACGGCGAAGAAGTAGGCCTCTTTCTGGAGCGTGGTTCGGTGCTACGCGGTGGAGAGTTGCTGCTTGCCGGTGACGGGCGCGTCGTGGAAGTCGTTGCTGCGGACGAGACTGTTTCGAGCGTACGCGCCGAGAATCCATGGCAGCTCGCGCGAGCTGCATACCACCTTGGCAATCGTCATGTCGCCCTTCAAGTCGGGCCGGGCTGGCTGCGATACCTGCATGACCACGTGCTCGATGAGCTAGTTCGTGGCCTGGGTTTGTCAGTTCATGTCGAGGATGCGCCGTTCGAGCCGGAAGCCGGCGCCTATGGTCACGGCTCGCATTCCATGGTGCATGCACACACTCACGGCCACCACGACTAGCGACATCGCTGCATTCAACTATGTCCACTCCCCAACAGCTGTTGCGTTTACTGCATCTCGCCAGTCCGGCGTTGCCGATTGGCGGCTTTCATTTTTCGCAGGCACTTGAGTATGCAGTGGAAGCGGGGTGGGTGCGCGATGAGGCCACGACGTTACCGTGGATTGCGGGACTTGCGCAGAATGCGTTCGGCACGCTCGATCTGCCGGTGTTGGCAAGATTGCACGATGGCTGGTCCGGCGAGAACCTGGAGTCGGTCCGACGTTGGGATGCGTTGCTGACTGCAGCTCGCGAAACAGCTGAATTGCGCGCTGAAGATCGTCACATGGGCGGCGCGCTGCTGCGCATTCTGATCGATCTGCAGATCGCGCCCGCCGCGACTGCGACGCTGACGCAGGGATATGCCGCAGCGTTCGCGTACGCCTGTGTCCACTATCGGATCGCCAAGGCAGATGCGCTGGCCGCGTTCGCATGGGCGTGGGCCGAGAACCAGGTGCTGGCCGCGGTCAAACTGGTGCCTCTGGGTCAGAGCGCGGGACAGCGCATTCTGGATGCTCTCATTCCGTGCCTGAACCGGATTGCGGATCTGGCGCTGACTCTGGACGACGACCAGATCGGTGTATGCGCGGTGCTGCAGGGGATGGCCAGCGCGCGCCACGAAACCCAGTACACAAGGTTGTTCCGGTCATGACAGTCCTGTGAACAAGCCTCTTTTGCGTGCCTGATGGTCCGGCAGTCGACACCCCTTGGGGTGTTATCATCCCCGCGATGAACCGAGACCTCGAAAAACTGCGCCGCCGGCCATTTCTGTTTCCCCTGTTGGTACCGATCCTCGCTTTTGTCGCGGTGGTGGCCGCTGCTGCCTGGCTGTTCGATGCCCGGGCGACCACCGTGATTGTGGTGGTTCGTCACGCCGAGGCGGAGCAGGGCGCCGACCCGGATCCGGGTCTCAGCGTGGACGGTCGCGAGCGCGCGGCCCGACTGGACCGAATGTTGTCGCAGGCCCGACCGGTGCGAGGAATCGATGCGATCTTCGCTTCGGAGGCCCGGCGTACGCAGCAGACGGTAACACCGCTATCCGAAACGCTGGCTCTGCCGCTCAATATCGTGCCGTCTGCCACCTGGAAGGATCTGCCCAGCAAGATTCTGCATGGCCATCGCGGCGAGTACGTGCTGGTCGCGGGGCACTCGAACACGGTGCCCGCGTTGATCGAAGCGTTGAGCGGCGAGAAGGTGTCCCTCCGCGATGACGAGTACGACGCCATGTTCATCGTCTTCGTTCCGCAGATCTCCAAGGCCAAGGTCGTGCGGATAAGGTATTAGAGAAGGGCCAAGTGGCCGATGGGCTGCGGGTAAGCTGGCCAGAAGGGTCAAGACCCGTGACTGCGAGGGTGGACGGATACGGCGATGGTAGTTCAGGACACGCTGCGGGTTCAGACCAGGGGTCGAGGATTCCAGTCATTGACGGCGCGCGTCGCTGAAATCGTGGCCGCATCCTCAGTCCGCACCGGCACCTGCAATCTGTTCGTGCTGCATACCAGTGCTTCATTGCTGATCTGTGAAAACGCTGATCCCGCCGTGCAGCGCGATCTCGAACGATTCATGCAGCGCATCGCCCCAGATGGACATCCCGACTACGAGCACGATGCCGAAGGGCCGGACGACATGCCCGCTCATATCCGCAGCGTTCTCACGGCAAGCAGCCTTTCGATGCCGATCGCCGATGGCAGGCTTCTCATGGGTACCTGGCAGGGCATCTATCTATGGGAACACCGTCATGCGCCGCACAGCAGAGAGATTGTGGTGACGGTGGTCGGGTAGGGAGAATGGCCAACCGCCAACCGCCAACCGCCAACCGATGACGAGTGACGGGTAAGAGGTCCCTTCTCGCTTGCCTGTCCCTGAGCGGATGCTACAATTCGTTCCATCGGTGGGGCCGTAGCTCAGCTGGGAGAGCGCCTCGTTCGCAATGAGGAGGTCAGGAGTTCGATCCTCCTCGGCTCCACCAACTCCACTTTCGCCGCCTTCCATCGACGTAGTCAACGTCGACTAATACCAGAAGAAATGGCGTCGGCACTGTCCCGCGTGAGCTACTTTGCTTTTCCTCACTCCTGGCGTCTTGCCGAATGCTCATGGCATTTGCTAGCCTCAAATTGCCACCGGTGTCATTCGAACCAGATTGACGGCCGATTGCACAATCAATCGGACGTAGTCGAGTGCCCCCGGCATCGGGTGGCCTCGAATTGCTACCGGTGTCATCAGGTCGAATTGACACCAGTGTCACTAATTAATCGGCCATTGGGGGGGACTGGCATATGAGTCATCGCGCAGTTTCGATTCCAACACGCTCGGGTCCGAGCGGTTCAACAACTACAAGGTGCGCGAGAAGGACAGCGGCGCGTTCCTGATGCTCCCAGAAGGCAAAAAGAAATGAACAACCTAAAGAAATTTACCAAGGGAAGCCTTCTCGCCATTCTCATGGCGTTCGTGCTTTCCATCCTCGCGGCGTGTAGCTCGGACGACACGGCTAAATCAGATGAGCAGGCCAAGTCGGAAGTCGCCACGATTGCGATGTCGACGCTGCCGACCAAGACGCAGTACGAGATCAATGATGCCCTCGCTCTCGCTGGTATCGCAGTGCGTGCCACTTACACCGACGGAACCAGTGTCCCCGTCACCGCGGGTGATGGCACTACGGGATATATTGTCAGCGGCTTTGACTCCAAGGCAGCAGGTTCAAAGGTCGTTACCGTCACCTACCAATCCAAGACTGCCACGTTCAACGTGACTGTCTTGCCGGTCCACTACGCTGTTTCGTATACGGTCGAGGACGCCACTACCACAGTCCAGGTTGGAGATAAGGCGCTGCTTGAGGCGCCTGCAAAACCGGATAAGGGCGAACCCTTCTACTTCGTTGGCTGGTTCATCGAAGACGCAGGACAGGGCCACATGTGGGACTTCGCGCACGACAAGGTTGAATCCGATCTCGTGCTCAAGGCCAAGTTCGTTGAGTTGTCAGCAGCCAATGTGATCGTGGACGCCTACCTGGATGAGGCCAAGCGAACCGCGTTCACCCTCAAGACCTTGCAGGAACTGAAGGCTGCCAACATCGCGGATGGCACCACCGTCAACTTCACTCCAGGGGTTTACTGGACCGATGATTACAAAGATTCGCACAACGCCAACACCCCCGAGCACCCGGGCCTGGTCGGGATCTCGTTCAGCCAGGCTGGTCTGATCTTCAAGGGACTCACCTCCAATGCGGATGACGTCAGAATCGCCGGTAACCGCGGTCAGACTATGGGGTCCAACGGCAATTGGAACGTCATCGGTATCGGGACCAACTTCTCCGCCTATAACCTGTCGATCGCGAACTACACCTCGTTCGATCTCGTCTTCCCGCGAGATCCGTCGCAGAACCTCCCAAGAAGAGGCGATGCCAGAGTACAGGCCCAGACGATCACCGGTGCGGGTGGCTCACTGGACAAGATGTACTTCGAGAACGTCCGTTTCGTCAGCTTCCTGAACCTGATTGCCATCGGCCCGACACGAGCCTACTTCAAGAATTCCTACTTCCAGTTGACCGACGATTCCATCGCCGGCGGTTCGATCAACGTCTTTGAAAACTGCACGTTCGACTTCTATGGCAGCCACCCATCGGGTGGCGGTTCATCGACGATCGCGGCATTCCTGCATTCCACTTTCAACTTCTACAACGACAGCCCCGTTTTCTGGTTCTCCAAGAACGGCGGTACCTGGACCGTGATCGACAACGTCTTCAAGGAGCCGAAAGAAGAGATCCGTTGGGAGAACACCCAGCGACCGGACGTCAAGCACTACGTCTACAACAACGTGTATGAGGATGGAACGCCTGTCGTCTTCGATCTTCAGAACACGCAGGTCACCCAGCCGTTGACGGGCGATGCGCTTAAGGTCTTCAAGGTTGGCGAGGAGTACAACGTCTACAACCTGCTCAAGGGCAATGACGGTTGGGACCCATCGAACCAGCAGCAGAAGTTCGATACCGCGTTCAAATTTACGCTTGGCGCCAATTCCACCAACATCCAGTCGGATAACCTGTCGAATGAAGTCATCATCACTCCGACCTTGGTGCCGGTAAATTTCTTTGCCTACGATGCCATCGAGTTCGACTACAACCAGGCGTTGTTCACCGAGCTCAACAACGCAGGCGATGGCAAGCTCCATCTGCGAGCCAACCTGAACTCGACCGGCGTGATCATCAACTCGGTCGTCAAAGCAACCGCGCCGAACGGCTTGGTGGCTCAGGTGACCCTGAATATCCGTCCCGAGACGGTTGCTGCTCCGGTGGTAGTGGGCACGCCTTCGATCCAGATTGGCCAGAACACGGCCGCCCTGCAGATCGTCTATGACCACCCGGAGTTCACGGACTGGTCGACCATCACCTGGTACCGAGGCAGTGCGCCTGGTGACAAGGCCGTTCAGGTTGCTGTCACCACGCTCAATGACCCTTATATGAGCTACCAGCTGACCGGGGGCGATATCGGTCAATATCTGACTGCTGTGATTACGCCCAAGTACGAGTTCAGCCCGGCTGCGGTCACTTCGATTGAAGTGACGAGTCCCAGAGCCATCGTCGCTGGAGATGTTGCCAATCCGTTCGTGATTGCTACCGACTTCGCGAACATCACCTGGACCGGTCATACGCTCAATCAGAGTGATCTCTGGTACGCGGACGCGATCAAACCGTCCGATGTGAACCAGATCTGGACCCCATCGGCTGCTGCGCCATGGACCTACGTCATGGGTGACAGGGATGGTGCTTTGGGCGTTCCCGGTCTGAGAACCGCTACGCAGGGCGCGCGCCTTCTTTATCAGCCTCAGGGTTCCTTCTCCGATACGTCGCTATCGCTGGACCTCACTCCAGAGAAGATCGCTGGGCAGGGTTTCGGTAGTGCGACGGATCAGTACCTTGAGGTCTACATCAAGTGGGATCCGGTGACCCAGACCGGTTACGCGCTGCGCTTCCAGCGTTTGGCAAGCGATCCGCTGAACGGCAACCAGCCGATTCCGTCGTCGGGTAATTCCGTCAGAGTCTCGATGATCGAGTACGTCAACGGTGTGAGGACGATCCTGCCGAATTGCTACGTCGAAAGTTCCGTCTACATGCCGGGTGCGCATCTCGACTTCAAGCTGGTCGGCAACGTGCTGTCAGCCGATGTCACCACGGAATCCGAGCAAAGCAACACGCAGGAGGGTTACAACCTGCCAAGCGAGATTCACTTCAGCGTCACGCTGCCAAGCGCCGCCAGCACCGTGGGTGGATTCGGCTTCCAGTTCACTGGAACTGTATCGGCAGGTAACCGGACTGAACTGGAGAAGGTCGAGGTCACCCTCACGCCACGCTAATTTGGTCTCTGGCACCGACGAGGACCCTCAGGCATCGCCTGAGGGTCCTTCAAACTCACTCACGATGATGGGCCGGACGCCGAGCTTGTCGAGCCACTGATCAAGCGCACGGCAGATCGCACATGCCATCTCGATGGCGTGCGCGAGGGATGCAAGGCGTAGTGACGCGTATTGATTGCTTCGAGTCACCATGGGAGGGTGAATCGCAGGACGCGTAATTCGCTCGTCGCCGCCATTGCTTGCTGCGCATATTAGTGGTGCAGCTGGTCGCCGCCGAAGTCCCGTTCCCAATCCAGTACCGATACGCTGACAATTCCTTCCGTAGGAGTGTACCCACAGCCATTCCTCGAAATCCCCTCGTCACCTTGTGCGACTGTTTCGAGGTCCCTGCGTATTCACCTGCGTTTGAAATCAAATCCAAGCCGGGAGGTTTCATGATCACCCTCAATGATGCAAAGACAATCATTGCCGCAGCGGAGAAGAAAGCCACGGCAATCGGTCAGCCCCAGAACATCGCGGTGGTGGACGCCGGCGGGAATCTCGTTGCGCATGAACGCATGGATGGCGCCTGGATCGGCAGCATCGATATTTCGATGAAGAAGGCGTTTACCTCACGGGCGTTCGACATCGCGACCCGGGAGCTTGCCAATGAGGCGCAACCGGGCAAGCAGTTCTACGGTATCCAGATCTCCAATGGCGGCCGGATCATGATCTTCGCCGGCGGTATCCCGCTGAAGCGGGACGGCAAAGTCGTTGGCGCGATAGGTGTCAGCGGCGGATCCGGCGAGCAGGACCAGGCGGTCGCCGAAGCAGGCGCTGCTGCATTCCGTTAACGAGCCAGGAGAATCATCATGGCCAGCAATCGCGGCGTCGTTTACCTCGGTCCGGGAAAAGTTGCAGTCCAGAGCATCGACTTCCCCACGCTGGCGTTGGGCAAACGCAAGTGCGAGCACGGGGTCATCGTCAAGCTGATCGCCACCAACATCTGCGGCAGCGACCAGCACATGGTGCGTGGTCGCACGACGGCGCCACCCGGCATGGTGCTGGGGCACGAGATCACCGGTGAAGTGATCGAGTGCGGTCGCGATGTTGAATTCATCGCCAAGGGCGATCTGATCTCAGTCCCGTTCAACGTTGCCTGCGGACGCTGCCGCAATTGCAAGGAACGCCATACCGGTGTGTGCCTCAACGTCAACGGCGACCGCGCCGGCGGAGCGTACGGCTATGTGGATATGGGAGGCTGGGTCGGCGGCCAGGCGGAATACGTGATGGTTCCGTACGCGGACTGGAATGCGCTGAAGTTTCCGGACAAGGGGCAGGCGCTGGAGAAGATGCGCGACCTGACGTGCCTCAGCGACATCCTGCCGACGGGATATCACGGTTGCGTATCGGCGGGCGTTACCACCGGCTCGACGGTGCTCATCTCAGGCGCCGGTCCGGTCGGACTGGCCGCGGCCGCGGCCGCCTTCCTGCTGGGTGCGGCAGTCGTCATCGTCACCGACCTCAACAAGGCGCGCCTCGAGCAGGCACGCTCGTTCGGTTGCGAGACCATCGATCTCGCGGAGGGCGGCGACATCACCGAGCGAATCGATCAGATCCTCGGTGTTCGCGAAGTGGACTGCGCGGTGGATTGCGTTGGATTCGAAGCCAAGGGACACGGCGGTACGGACCAGCCTGCCGTGGTACTCAACCAGTTGATGCAGGTCACCCGCGCGGCTGGTGCGATTGGCATTCCCGGGCTCTACGTGACCGAAGACCCAGGAGCAAAGGACGATGCGGCAAAGCACGGCACGCTCGGCATGCGTTTCGGCCTCGGCTGGGCCAAGTCGCACGCACTCTTCACCGGTCAGACGCCGGTGATGAAGTATCACCGCGGCCTGATGATGGCCATCCTCAATGAGCGTATCCAGATCGCAAAGGCCGTCAATGTCTCCGTCATTACGCTCGATGCTGCGCCGCAGGGCTACGCGGAATTCGACTCAGGCGTTGCGAGGAAATTCGTGATCGACCCTCACAATTCCCTCAAGGCCGTTGCATAACGCAAGGGACGGCGCAGCGCGATTGCAGCAGGCAACGCATGATGAGACGTTGCGGCGTGTGACCGTGCAGGTGTCTATCTGCCAATCGACAATCAGGATACCGACGCATCGGCTCCCAGCGTGCCTCATAACAGAGTGCATGCCTCCGAGAATTCCAGGCGCGGGCTGCGCGGAAGAAGCTTCGAGCGATCGCCGTAGCCGAGGTTGCATAGGAAGTTGGTTTTCACGTGACCCTCCGGGAAGAACTCCTGCTCGCATTCCTCGCACTTGCCGGCGGCGAAAAATTCCTCGTCGACTTTGAAGCTGTCGAAGCCTGACATCGGGCCGCAGTCCAGCCCCAACGCGCGCGCTGCGATCATCAGGTACGCCCCCTGCAGCGAGGAGTTGCGGCGCGCCGTGACTTCGATCAGCTGCGGATTGTTCACGAACACATCACGCATGCCAGGATTATGCGGAAATAGCCTGGGCAGCTTCTCGTAAAACTTCAGGTCGTAGGCAACGATGACCGTGAGCGGGGCACTCATCGTCTTCTCCACGTTCCCCGGCGACAGTGCCGGTCGCAGCCGCTCCTTCGACGCCGGCGAGCGCAGGAAGATGAACCGGGTGGGGGAGGTGTTGGCGCTTGTTGCTCCCCACTTCATCACGTCATACAGACGCGCTGGGATGTCATCGGGAACCTGCCTGTCGAGCCACGCGCTATGAGTGCGTGCTTCACGGAACAGAATGTCGAGAGATCCGTCGCTGGCGATATTCATGTCAGTTCTCCTGCCGTTGTGGTCAGGTGCAACGGGAGCGAGAATCGTCCGATAGCCCGGCGCGGGGAATATGCATTGTTGGCAGCGCCTGGTTTGTGCTGCATTTGTCGTCAGCCCGGGTGCCAATTCCGCCTGAGGTCCGTACACTTACAGGGGTTTCTCGACCCAGGGTCATCGGCCCGGACTATTCGGCAGTGGCCAGTTGTTCGTCATGGGCTGCACGTATTCAAGTTGGGCGTCATCATCAAGCCTGCGAGTACCTTTCATGTCACTGAATCCGCAACAGACCTACGTCCACCTCGCACAGGATGGTGCTGCGACCGAACTGAGTGGCGGTGATGAGTTCTGGCGGATGCCTGCAGCCGAGATGGATCGCTATAGCGGTGGCTGGCTCATCTCCGAGTTCGAGTTTTCCTCGGACTGGCCCACTTGGGAGATGCACCCGAATGCAGATGAGTTCGTCTATCTCTTGTCGGGCTCGGTCGAACTGTTGCTCGAGGAGCCGACGGGCGTTCGCAAGATCGCGCTTCATGGTAGCGGTGCCGTCGTCGTCCCCCGGGGTGTCTGGCACACGGCGAAGGTTGCGGTACGCAGTCGCATGCTTCATGTCACGCGCGGCGACGGCACCGAGGTTCGCCCCGCCTAGCCGGGCGACGTCCGATTCTTCCTGTTCCATAGCAAACCGACACGCGCTGATGTCGGGTATGGATGTCTAGCGAGTCGTGCCAGCCTCTTGCCAGCCCAGGCCCAGGCTCTTCTGTAACGCGACGTAGTCTTTGACCAGAGTGGCGTCGCCGGCGATCCGATTCTGTTCGGCTGAGAAGCGCGTTCGTTCGACATCGAGCCAGTCGAGGGCCGAGGAGGTTCCGGCTCGATAACGTTGTTGAGTCAGTTCAGCTGAGTGGGTGGCCGAGG
Organism: Steroidobacteraceae bacterium; assembly: GCA_036498785.1. Classification (GTDB taxonomy): domain Bacteria; phylum Pseudomonadota; class Gammaproteobacteria; order Steroidobacterales; family Steroidobacteraceae; genus Steroidobacter. The sequence goes on from DASYEW010000029.1 coordinate 105,812, forward strand.
CTTCCACCTTGCGCAGGCTGATCACGCTGTCGCGCTGGTGCCCGTAACGCGACAGAGCGACATTCGCATCGCGCAATGCGCCCAGCACGGTGCTTTCGTATTTCGATTCCGCTTCATCGAAGCCCGCCTTGGCCGTGTCGACGTGCGCCCTGGTCCGTCCGAAATCCAGTACGTTCCATTGCAGGAGCGGGGCGGCGACCGACATGAAGTTGTCGTTGTGCAGCAGGTCTGCGGGCTGTGCGGCGTTGAAGCCGATGACGCCCAGCAGCGTCAGTTTCGGAAACCATTCGGCGACGTGCTGGCCAATCTGTGCATTGGCAGAGACGAGACGCCATTCGGCGGCGCGAATATCCGGGCGACGGCGCAGCAATGCGGCCGGGTCGCCGACTTCCACGCTGGCGGGGACGGTTGGTAGTGCGGCTGGTGCCGACAGTTCAGCGTCGAGCGAGCCGGGCTCCTGGCCGGTAAGAATCGCCAGCTGGTCGAGCGACTCGCTGATCTGCGCGTCCAGCGGGATGAGCGTCGAACGAGTGTCTTCTACCTGTGTGCGGATTCGTTCGACATCGAGTTCGGAAGCGACGCCTTGTGCGCGTCGCTGCTGCGTGAGCGTCAATATCTGCTGCTCGAGTTCGGCAGATTCGCGTACGAGCGCGATCCTCTGCTGCTGGTCTCGCAAGTCGATGTAGGCCTGCGCCACTTCGGCTGCAAGCTGCACGTGCGTATCGGCAAGATCCGCTTCGACTGCGGTGGCCTCGGCCGAAGCGGATTCGACGGCGCGTCTGGTACCGCCGAACGGATCGATCTCCCAGGTGGCGTCGAAGCCAACGTTGTAGAGACCGATCGAGCCGATATCCACCGAGCTGCTGGGCAGGTGTGCGCTGATGTATGCAACGCTCGCGGAACCTTTGGGAAGGGCGTCGCGGCGTCGCTCGCTCAGACCGGCACGTGACTCTCGCAAGCGAGCTTGTGCCGCGCGAATGTCGGGATTGTGAGCCAGTGCGTTTTCGATGAGTTGGGTGAGCTGGGCGTCGCCCAGTCCCTGCCACCAGGCAGCGGCCGACGGCGACGTCGAAGCGATGTCCTTCGGGCTGCGAACGAAGGTTCTGGCTTGTGCCGCATTGGGCGCGACCTGCGGCGCGCCGCGATAGTTGGGCCCGACGGTGCATGCGGTGAGAGTTGCCAGGCCGGCGAGCGTGAGCGCCTGCCGCAGTCGGCCGGAATTGAAAGACATCGTGAGTCGACCTCAATGACCGGTGGGCGTCGCCGCCTGCGCCGGCTTGCGCAGGAACAGTGCCAGCGGAATGCACAACAGCAGCGCCAGGCCGAGGACGTAGAAAGTTTCGGAGAAGGTGATCACGGCGGCCTGCTGCTGTATCTGAGCTGCGAGCTGTCCGAACGCCTGCATGTTCGCGAACGCGTGATCGCCGTGCTGGGCGGTGAATACACCGGCGCTCGCAGCGATGTGATCCTGGCCGATGATCGAATTCGCGGTTACCGATTCGCGGATGATGTCGTCGTGATAGGCATTGCGCCGGTCGATGTAGATACCCAGCAGCGCGAGGCCAACGGACCCACCGAGGTTTCGCGCCATGTTGTACAGGCCTGCCGCATCGCCTGCTTCCTCGACGGAGACCGCGGCCATCGAGGCTTGATTCAGCGGCATCATGGCGAGCATCTGGCCGACACCGCGTAGCAGTTGCGATCCGTAGAAGTCGTGACCGACGCTCTGAGCGGTCAACGCAATGTCGAGCATGCAGCTCACGCAGAAGCAGAGGAGGCCGCAGATAACCATGATTCGTGGGTCGACCTTGCCCAGCAGTCGCGGCAGGATCGGCATCATCAGGAAGGCGGGCAGGCCGGACACCAGCATGATGCCGCCGGACTGCTCCGCGTTATAGCCGGCAATGTTGCTGAGGAATTGCGGCAGCAGGTAGGACACGCAATACAGGCCTGCGCCGACGGTGAAGACGATCAGGATGACGCTGGCATAACTGCGATTGGCCAGCAGCTTCAGTCTGACGACGGGTTTCTTGGTGAAGAACTGACCCGCGATCAGCGCCGCAATTCCCGCCGCCGCGAGCACGCTCAACCACACGATCATGCGCGAGTCGAACCAGCCTTCGCGCTGGCCTTCCTCCAGTACCACTGTCAGCGAACTCAATCCTGCCGCCAGGCCCACGATGCCAAGCCAGTCGGCGTTGACGAACTGGTGCCAGTCGGGCGGCGTTTTCGGTAACCCGACGTACAGCAGTACTACCAGCGCGATGCCCACGGGCAGATTGACGAAGAAGCACCAGCTCCAATCGATGTTCTCTGCCAGCCAGCCTCCAAGCACCGGGCCAAGCAGCGGTCCGAGCAGCACGATCAGGCCGAACAACGTCATACCGATCGGCATTTGATGGCGGGGCAGTCGCATTCTGACGATGGTCTGCGCGGTCGGGATCATTGCACCGCCGGTGAATCCCTGGCCGATGCGGCCGAGGATCATTTGCGGCAAGCTGTGCGAGAGGCCGCAAAGAACGGAGAAGGCGGTGAACAGCACGGTATTGCTGAGGAGAAAGGCGCGCAGCCCGAAGACCCGTGTGAGCCAGGCGGCCAGCGGGATCATCACAATCTCCGACATCAGGTAGCCGGTGGAGATCCACGTGCCTTCGGTGCCGGTTGCGCCGATAGCGCCCTGGATCTGGGGCAGGGCGGAGTTCGTGATCGAGATATCCAGCGTTGCCATCAGCGCGCCGAGCGCACCGCCAACCACGGCGATCCAGTCGGCAACCGAGGCATTCGCCGGGGTCGCGGAAGTTGCGTTAGCACTCATGATGGGTCGATGCGCGGGGAGTGCACTCAGCTCCGTGCATTCGCCTGAGCAGTGCTCGCTGGCGCGTTGCGTCCACCCTTCGTGTCGATCTCGACGGTCACCGAAAGGCCCGGCACGAGCACGGCGCGTGCCTGTTCATCCGGGTCGAGATGGATTCGCACCGGTACGCGCTGGACGATCTTTGTGAAATTGCCCGTTGCGTTCTGCGGTGGCAGCAGCGCGAACTGCGAGCCGGTGCCCGGTGAAAAGCTGGCGACGCTGCCGTGCAAATCGGTGCCGGGCAACGCATCGACGTGGATCGTGGCAGGCTGTCCGATCCGCATCAGGCCGATCTGCGTCTCCTTGAAATTGGCCTGGAGGTAGATGTCCTGCACCGGAACGATGGTCATCAGTCGCGTGCCTGGCTGAGCAAACTGACCGACTCGAACCGAGCGATCGCCCACGCGGCCGGCGAGCGTGCTACGGACCACCGTATCCTGCATGTCGAGCTGCGCTTCTCTCGCACTGGCCTCTGCGGCTTGAAGTTGCGCGCGCGCCTGATCGATCTGCGCACGAGTTCCGGCGGGCTGCCGTTCTGCGGCTTGCAGGGCAGCGGTGTCCGCGGCAAGGGTTGCTGCGGCCTGGCTGCGTGCGTTACGCAGCTCTGCAAGACGCTCGTCGGTTTCAGCGCCGGTCGACACGAGCGGCTCATACCGCTTCACTTGCTCGATGGCATACGTTTCATTCAACCGAGCGCCTTGTAACCGCGCGCGAGTCTGCTCGATGCCGGCTTCCTGCTGCAGGAGTTCCGCTTGGCCGCGCTCGATGTCCGCCTTCCGCGCCGCGATGGTCGCTGTCGCCTGTTCGAGAATGGCCTGGTATTGCCGGTCATCGAGCCGAATGAGGGGCTGTCCGGCGGACACTGCCTCGTTATCGCTTACGTACACTTCCGCGACATAGCCGGACACCTTCGGCGCCACCGTCATGCTGTCCGCCTGCAGGTACGCGTCGTCGGTACTCTGGATAAAACGCCCCACCGTCCACCAGCGGGTGCCCCACGCGACGGCCGCCAGTAGCACTACAGTTCCAACGATAAGTAGCAGCGTCCGACGGTCCGGCCGACGTCGGGTCGCGTCTGCAGCTGCTGTGGGCATTTCGTCAGTACTGGCTACCATGGGACTCTCACGCACGATTTCATTTGTTAAAAATATTCCATCTGGAAAATTTGTGTCAAGTGATACACTTTAACTTTGTTTAATTTCACATTCGCGGGAAATCAGATGGCACGCGCCGCAAGGCACAGGCACGCAATCGACGGGGGATATCCGCGCGGCGAGGAGACGCGCGCGCGAATCGTGGTGGCGGCGTTGAAGTTGTTCGGCGAAAGGGGTTTCGAAGGCGCATCGACGCGCGATATCGCCGCGGCCGCAGGTGTGAATGCACCGGCGCTGCAGTATTACTTCGACAGCAAGGAGGGCGTTTACCTCGCCTGCGTCGAGCACATCGTCTCGCGAACCTGGGAACTCCTGTCCGCCGTGATTGACCGTGGGGAACGTGCGGTCGAGCTGGGCGCGGCAGATGCGGAACTCATCGAAGCGTTTGCTGCAATCCAGGCACAGCTTGCCGATTTCATGTTCACCTCGTTGGACACGAGCGATTGGCGCATGTTCCTGGCACGGCAACAAGCCGGAACCGGCCTTGAAGCCGGCTTCCAGATCGTCTACCGGCGCGTCAGCAAGCGGATTTTCGATGTGATGGCCGCGATCGTCGGCCGCCTCGCCGGCCTTCCGGTAGACAGCGACGAAACGCGGATTCGCACCATGGCGCTCAACGGCCAGCTCACGATGTTTCAAATGGGCCGTCGCAGCGCACTGCTGAACCTGAACTGGGATGCAGTAGATGCAAACCGCCTGCTGCTGCTGAAACGTATCATCTGGGAACAGACCTGCACGGTCCTTCACTCGATGATCGCAGCGCGCGATGCGCGGCCCTCAGTACGCGCAGGACGCACACGAGCAAAGGTTACTCGCCCGTCGCCCTCGCGGGTTTCGCGGAGTCGCTGAACTTAGGTATCAGAATAGGGCAGCGCACAGCCAGCGCACGCTGCCCCAGTGTTTGTTTGTCAGACGTACGCCGTATGTCTGACATTCGCCGATCGGCGTTCAGGCCTGGCTACTTCCCCACATTCAGGAATGGAATCGGCGCGCCGGCATAGATGGCGCTGGGTAGTTCGGTCGTTCATCCAGGCGGGCGCCTTCGGCAATCGCGAACTCAACCGTCACGCCAATCACGATCAACGCTATAGCGTGGCCTTCACTTCGCCGTCTTACGCGGACGCCGTTTGGACGAGGCCACGGTAGACAGGCGACCCGCATCGGCCGGAACGGTGGGTACGACTCCTTCTTCGCCGTGCAGCTCCAGCAGCGACTCCATCAGGCCTTCTTCGGCGCTCGAACACACGCCAAGGACACTGGCCTCGTCACAGCCTTCGGCGGCGACGTAAGCGTGTCCCATGTTGGAGTCAATGTAGATGGACTCGCCGGCTTCGAGCACCAGCGGGTCATAGAATTCGGTGTGGATCTCGACGCGGCCTTCGAGGACATAGATGTATTCCTCACCGGCGTGATGCACCAGTTCGCCGAACTCCCCGACACTTTTCGCCCGGATACGCGTGAGCACGGGAATCATGCGCTTGCGCCGTAATTCAGCGCACAGATAGTAGTAGTCGTAATTCTTGGTGTTGACCCGGACGGCGCGATCGATCCGCCCGATACTGCGACGCGCCGTTATCGCCTGGTCGGGCCCCTGCGCAGGTTCGGCGAACAAGTCGGACATCCGCATCTTCAGTCTTTCGCTCAGCTGCTGCAGTTTGTCGTAGGTCAGCGTGAGGCGATCGTGCTCGACCTTGGCAAGCGTCGACAGCGGAATGCCGGTGCGCTTGCTCATCTCTTTCAAGGTCCAGTCATTGCGCAGGCGCAGGTCGCGCAGCAGCCGGCCCAGGGTTGGCTTGGTTGTTCTCATTCGCAGGATTCTAACGTCGAACTTGCTCCCTCCTCAGAAAAAGCCGCATGGTCCTGTACGAAATATTTGACGATTCTCCAATCAGGACTAGTATGGCCCCGTTGGGACAATCAGAGAATAGTCTCGATCGGCCGATAAGAAAACTCGAAGCCCGGCACACAGAACCGGTAACAGACCTCGGGAATCAGGGGAGCTGATGACCATGCAATCTTCAAACCGCGAATCGCGGCTTTTGGCGCTGGTACTCGGGCTGTGTGCTGTCACAACCACTTCTCCTGCAGCGGCAGCACAACCGACGCAATACGACGTCTTGATTCGTGGCGGGACGATCTACGACGGATCGGGTCAGCCAGGTTTCGTAGGCGACGTCGGTGTGATCGCGGATCGAATCGCCTATGTGGGACGCAGTACCGACGTTACTGCGAAGCGCGTCATCGACGCTCAGGGCCTGGCGGTAGCGCCCGGCTTCATCAACATGCTCAGCTGGGCAAACGAGTCGCTGATCGTCGATGGCAACGCACAAAGCGACGTGCGCCAAGGAGTGACGCTGGAAGTGATGGGCGAGGGGTGGAGCGAAGGTCCGTTTACACCCGAAATGAAGCGCCTGAATACCGAGCGACAAACCGACATCCACTATCCGGTGCAGTGGGACACGCTCGGCGGCTATCTCGACACGATCGTGCGGCGGGGTATCTCTCCGAACATCGCCTCTTTCGTCGGTGCAACCACGGTTCGCGTCAACGTGCTCGGAGAAGGGGACGTCGATCCGACGCCACCACAACTGGCTCGAATGCAGGCGCTGGTGCGCCAAGCGATGCAGGAAGGCGCAATGGGTGTGGGATCCGCATTGATCTACGCACCCGGTTCGTACGCAGAAACACCGGAACTGAAGGCACTCATGAGCGAGGTGGCGCGGTGCGACGGCATGTACATCAGCCACATGCGCTCGGAGGGAGATCGGCTCATCGAAGCCATCGACGAGGTGATCGACATCTCGCGCAGCACGGGAGCGCGCGCGACGATCTATCACTTCAAGCAACTCGGTGTCGATAACTGGCCGAAGATCGATATGGCCATCGGGCGCGTGGATCAGGCGCGAAAACAGGGACTACAGATCGCCGCCAACATTTATCCGTACACGTACGGAGGCACAGGGCTTAGCAGCGTGATGCCTCCTTGGGTGCAGGCCGGCGGGTTGGAGGCCTCGCTCGTGCGATTGCGCGATCCTGCTACGCGGTCTCGCATCATTGCGCAGATGCACGTTAAGGGTGAGGACTGGGAGAACTTGTATCTCGCTGCGGGCGGCGCCGACGGAATCATTCTGGCGGGATTCAGGAGCGATGAGTTGAAGCCGCTCACCGGTCAGACGCTTGCTGCGGTGGCGCGCAAGCGGGGCAAGAGTCCGGAGGAAACAGCTATCGATCTGCTCGTCGAGGATGGCAGCCGCGTCAGTGCGCTCTATCGGCTCATGTCCGAGGAGAATGTGGCGCGTGGCGTCGCCGTGCCCTGGATGAGTTTCGGATCGGACGAAGCCGCGCCTTCGACCTCAGGGGAAGTCTTTCAAAAATACCAGAGTCATCCTCGAGCGTTCGGCACGTTCGCGAAGGTCCTTGGCCACTACGTTCGTGAAACGAAGACGGTGACGCTCACCGATGCCGTTCGCCGGCTCTCGGCGCTGCCCGCCGCTAGCCTTCACATTCGCGATCGTGGGCAGCTCAAGCAAGGCTGGTTCGCGGACATTGCCATATTCGATCCGGCAACCATCGCTGACCGCGCCACCTATGAGAAACCGATGGCTTACGCAGTCGGCATGCGCGAAGTGATGATCAACGGGACCCTGGTGCTCAGCGGCGGCGAGCATACCGGGGCGCGGCCAGGTCGCGTGGTGCGTGGCCCGGGCTGGTCTGGCTGGCCCGACGGCGGCGCTTGCAGCAAGGTGGCGAAGCAATAGTCCGGAAGTGCAAGTGAACTACTTCGCAGCTTCATTCAGGGCCTGGGATGACGCGAGCGGGCAGGGTGACTTCGATACAAGTCCCGCCAGCGGGCGGCGTGGCGACTTCCAGGGACCCGCCCAGAAAATCCACCAGGTCTTTGGTGATGCCCAGGCCAATGCCGCGGCCGGGCAGGAATTCATCCGGTTGTTTCACGCCGGTCTGAAGTCGCACGGACTGCGCCGCGCTGATTCCCGGACCGGTGTCACTCACGCGGATGACCCAGGTGTCCTTGTCGCGGGCCGCCATCTCTAACGACACCTGCCCTTCGGGGGTGTACTTGATGGCATTGGTGAGCAGGTTGGCCGCGATCTGCCGGGTCTTCAGCCGGTAGCCAATAACCTGCGCAGGCGCCGTCGTACAGTCACCGACAAACTGCAGGCCTTTCTGCTGCGCGGCGTCGCGATGGGCGACGACCAGTTCATCGAACAATCGTGGCAGCTCGAACGGCTCACATTGCGCCGCGTGGCATCCGGCCATCAATTCCGAATGGCCCAGGAGTTGCTCCAGCAGGTCATGCATCTCCTGCATCTGTACCTGGATTTGGGCGCGAACCCGCTCGCCATTGGTCTCGCACGCCCATACCTTGGCTGCATAGGTCATTCCCTGCAGCAGGTTACGTAGCTCATGGGCAACTACGGTGGTCAGACGCTGCCGCTCGTGCAGGGCTCTCTCAATCTTTTGCGTGTAGGACTGCAGCAGACGCTGTTGCTCGTTGACGAACTGCTGAGCCGCGTTGCAAGCGACTTCAGCAAAGAATTCGCTGACACGTTCTCGCGCCATCGCTGCGAGCGGCCCCTCGAAGCCGGGTATTGCCGGTCCACACCGTGCCAGGTCCGCCACGATGACCTTGCGGAATAATTCCAGCTCCCGCAACAGCTCATCGATCCTGTAGCCACTGCGCCAGCGAAGCTGCCCATGTTGCTGCGCATCGGTCCTGACGCCGTCGTTTCTTGCCACTGCGCCGCGGTCCTGCAGGAAATCGCGCAAGGCCATGAAGAGTCCGGGAAGATGATCCACGAACTCCCGGTAGGTAAGGGAGTCGGCTCCGACAATGCCCGGATCACGGCGCACCGCCAGAAGCAGCCGCTCATTGAGGGTATTCTGGCGTTTGCAGAGATAGGCGGCCAGGCGTGCCAGGGTCGCGTGATCGGCGTCTGAATGGACCGATGAAGGAGCTGACTCCATAAAGGTCTCTCGTGCCCGAGCGGTCAGGCTTTCGGTGAATAGTTTCCTCGCACAAAGCCGGCATGCACCCGACCAACGCGCACTGCCTGAGGCGGGTTCCGAGGCGCGTCATTGCCGTGGAATGTGGGCTGTGCAACCGTGTTGCGGTGCCGAATGGGAGCAAGGACGCAGATGGAGGTGGATCTGGAGGCGGGGGCATAGGCGCCGGCCAGGGCGCGGGCATGTCCGGGAATTTCGCCCTGGATGAATCGGACCACCATCGCTAGGTGCGGGAATTCCCGCAAAAACAGTCCATTGGATTTGCAGGTCCGTGCCCGACGCCATTCGCACGACCAATTCAGTTCGGTCCGCTGGCCGCGGCGGATTTAGCGACGTCATGTCCTTAAAGAGGATTTCATAAAAGGATCCTCCAAGGAGCTCGCTGGCTGCGGCTAGCCTGCTCTACTGCCGCGCCATTTCGAGTTATTCTGCGTCCGCCCGCGGTTAGCCGCGGCGTTCCCTCGAAATCTATCCGACCGGGCCGACGGCCCGAGTGGCCAGGAGTCTGTACGTTGTTCAAAGGCAAAACCGTTTACACCCAGCGTCTCGAAGACGGGCTGTTCGAGATATGTTTCGACCGCGAAGCCTCCGTCATCAACAAGCTCGACAAGCTGGCCATGCGCGAACTGCTGCAGGCCGCGACGAGCGTTGCGGCCGAACCCGGCCTGCGCGGGGTACTGATCACCAGCAGCAAGGATGCATTCATCGTCGGTGCCGATATCACCGAGTTCCTGGGGATGTTTGCCGGTCCCGCGGCTGAAATGGAAGCGATCTTTGCGGAGTCGATGCGTGCGCCGCGTGCGGTGGAAGATCTGCCGGTTCCGACCGTGGTGGCGATCAACGGATTGGCATTGGGCGGCGGATTGGAGATGGCGCTGGCGGCGGACTTCCGCGTCATGGCCACCACCGCGCAGATCGGATTCCCGGAAGTGAAGCTGGGGTTGATTCCGGGCTTCGGTGGGACGGTGCGGTTGCCGCGCGTCGCCGGTGCGCAGCTCGCGATCGACTGGATTACAGGAGGCGCTTCATCGAATGCGCAGGCGGCGCTGGCGTCGGGAGTCGTTGACGAAGTAGCTCCGCGCGAAACGCTGCGCGATGCGGCATTGACCTTGTTGAAGAAGGCGATTGCCGGCGAGGCCGACTGGCGTGCGCGTCGCGCCCGGAAGCTGGCTCCGATGGCACTTCCTGCCGAACAGGCGACTGCACTGTTCACCGCCGCGAAAGAGAAAGTTGCGAAGCGTGGTCCGAAGCATCAGCCGGCAGCACTGGCAGCGGTGGAGCTGATGCAGCGTAGCGTTTCTGAAGCGCGTGACGCAGCAGAACGCCTGGAAACAACGACGTTCGTGGCGATGTCCCGCACCCAGGCGGCCAACTCACTGGTGCAGATATTCCTGAGCGACCAGTTGCTCAAGAAGAAGGCGAAGGACCACGCCAAGCAGGGTCGTCCGATGCGCCAGGCCGCAGTGCTCGGTGCCGGAATCATGGGTGGTGGCATCTCGTACGTCAGCGCGCTGCGAGGCACGCCGGTGTTGATGAAGGACATCCGCCAGGAACAACTCGATCTCGGCGTGGCCGAATCGAAGAAGCTGCTTGCCAAGCAGGTTGCCAGCGGCAAGCTCGACCAGGACCGCGCCGCTACGGTGATGAGCGCGATCAAGCCCCAGCTCGACTACAAGGGTTTCGACAAGGTCGATATCGTGGTCGAGGCGGTGGTGGAGAGCCTGAAGGTCAAGCACGCAGTGCTCACAGAGGTCGAGAAGCTGGTACGCGCCGATGCGATCATTGCTTCCAACACTTCGAGCCTGCGGATCGACGATCTGGCGGTTCCGCTGCAGCGTCCGGAAAATTTTGTCGGCATGCACTTCTTCAATCCGGTGCCGCTCATGCCGCTGGTGGAGATCATTCGCGGTCGCAAGACCAGCGAGGTTGCCGTGTCGACAGTGGTCGCTTATGCCGCTGCGATGGGCAAGGCGCCTATCGTCGTGAACGACGGTCCCGGCTTCCTGGTGAACCGGATACTCACGCCCTACATGCTGGCATTTCTGCAGCTCATCGCGGAGGGCGCCGATTTCGTCGAGGTCGACCAGGTCATGGAGCGCTTTGGCTGGCCCATGGGCCCGGCGTATCTCAATGATGTGATTGGCATGGACACCGGCACGCATGTGTTCACGATCATTGCCGATGGGTTTCCGCAGCGGTTGCAGCGCCAGCAACGCGACGCTCTGCACCTGATGGTGGAGGGCAAGCGGCTTGGCCAGAAGACTGGCCTCGGCTTCTACAAATATGAGGCGGACGCCGCCGGTAAGCCCAGCAAGACGCCGGCTCCCGATACCCATGCACTGCTGAAGCAGGTGCAGCCGCAGGGAACGCGGAAATTCCAGGATCAGGAGATCGTGGAGCGGATGATGCTGCCGATGATTGCGGAAGCCGCCTGGTGTATCGAGGAGAACGTGGTTGCCACGGTGAACGAACTCGACATGGCACTACTGATGGGCTTGGGCATGCCGCAATACCTCGGTGGCGCTTTGAAGTACGCCGACTGGTTGGGGCTTTCCAAGGTGGTGGAGCTCAGCGATCGCTATGCGGCGCTCGGTCGTCACTACGTCGTACCGCAGAGCCTGCGCGCGAAGGCAGCGGCTGGCGAACGCTACTATCGCTGACTCCAGATAGAAAAGAGGCAAGGAGGAGATGGGCTGCCATCTCCTCTGTCTGTTTCAAATACGCGCTCTGATCTGGGACCTCAGGCGCTCTTGGCAACGCGTTGCGATCCCCGATAACGCTCCGCCATCTTTTCCAGGGCTAGTGGTTTGATCTGCGCGGCGCGTCCCGCCGATCCGAAAGCTTCGAATCGCATTCGACAGATCTCCTGCGCTGCTGCGGTGGCTTGCTTCAGGAACTTGCGCGGGTCGAACTCCTTGCGGTCCTCATCGAGCGAACGACGTACCGCGCCTGTCATCGCCAGGCGGATATCGGTATCGATATTCACTTTGCGCACCCCGTTGCGTATTCCTTCCTGGATCTCCTCGACCGGCACGCCGTAAGTCTCCTCGATATCCCCGCCATGTTCGCGAATGATGGTCAGCCATTCCTGGGGCACGGATGAAGAGCCGTGCATGACCAGGTGCGTGTCCGGAATCCGCTCGTGGATTTCTCGAATACGATCGATGGCCAGGATATCTCCCGTCGGGCGGCGCGAGAATTTGTACGCACCGTGCGAAGTACCAATGGCGATCGCCAGTGCATCCACGCCGGTACGCGCGACAAAGTCCACACACTGCTTTGGATCGGTCAGCAACTGATCGTGCGATAGCTTGCCGGCGGCGCCCGATCCATCCTCATCCCCGGCGGTTCCGGACTCGAGCGAACCGAGGCAACCCAGTTCTCCTTCGACCGACACGCCGACGGCGTGCGCCATTTCAACGACGGTCGCAGTGACGTGCGTGTTGTACTCGTATGTCGCGGGTGTCTTCATATCCTCGCGTAGCGAGCCGTCCATCATGACGCTGGTGAATCCCGAGCGAATCGATGCCTGGCACACAGCGGGACTGGCGCCATGATCCTGATGCAGCACGATAGGAATATGCGGCCACGTTTCCGCCGCTGCTTGCACGATGCGTCGCATGAACGCTTCGCCTGCATACTTTCGTGCGCCAGCGGATACCTGCAGGATGGCGGGACTGTCAGTCGCGTCCGCCGCCTGCATGATCGCCTGCACTTGTTCCAGGTTGTTGACGTTGAATGCCGGGACGCCGTAACCGTACTCGGCGGCGTGATCGAGCAACTGGCGCAGAGAGAGCATGGTCATAGAGGACTCCTGGAGTGAGGGGAGTGATGAAGGTGAGGAGGGTGATGTAGGTGATGGAGGTCTTTCATCACCTACATCGCTCGTACTCGTCCAACCACTGCCTCCACCGCCGCCACCACCCTTTGCGGTACAAAGCCGAAATACTTGAACAGCTCACCCGCCGGTGCCGATTCGCCGAACCGATCGATGCCGACGACGGCGCCATACCGGCCCACATATTTGCGCCACAGGTCGGGGACACCAGCTTCGACTGCAACGCTGGGGAGGGACGATGGCAGTATGTGTTCGCGATAGCTGGCGTCCTGGCGGTCGAAAACGCTAGTGCAGGGCATCGATACGACACGAACGGGGATGCCCATAGCGGCGAGATCGCGTCGAGCAGTAGCGGCCAGCGCGACTTCTGAACCGGTCGCGATGATGACGGCGCGTGGCGGCTCGTCGGGATCTTCCAGTATGTAACCGCCACGTCGGATCTCTTCCACCTGTTGCGGCGTTCGTTGCCGGAAGGGCAGGTTCTGGCGGCTGAATACCAGGCTCGTTGGTCCATCGCGTCGCTCGATGGCCGCAGCCCACGCCACAATCGACTCGACCGTGTCGCACGGACGCCAGACATCCATGTTCGGGATCAATCGCAGGCTGGCCAGATGCTCGACAGGCTGGTGCGTTGGGCCATCCTCGCCCAGGCCGATAGAGTCGTGCGTGAACACGAATATCGAGCGGATCCGCATGAGTGCGGCCATACGCAATGCGTTGCGGCTGTAGTCGGAGAAAGTCAGGAACGTGCCGCCGTAGGGGATCAATCCGCCGTGCAGCGCGATGCCATTCATGACGGCAGCCATGCCGAACTCACGCACGCCGTAGTGCAGGTAGTTGCCGGGTGTGGTGGGGCCGATTGCCACGGACCCGGACCATTGCGTGAGATTCGAGCCCGTGAGATCGGCAGATCCGCCGACGAGCTCGGGCAGTACTGGCGCCAAGCCTTCGATGGCCTCTTGCGAGGCTTTGCGAGTGGCAATGCTCGCCGCCTTTGTCTGGGCTTTGGCCAGCAGATCGTGCACGCGTTGTGTGAATGTGTCGGGCAGGTCCTCGCGCATGCGACGCGCAAATTCGCGTGCCTCGTCTGGATAGCGGCGAGCATATTCGTCGAATCGATTGTTCCAATCCGACTCCGCCGCCGCTCCCATACGCCGCGCGTCCCATGCTTCTCGCACATGCGGGGGGACTTCGAATGGTGCGTCGGCCCAGCCGATGGCGGCGCGAGTTGCAGCCACTTCCTTGTCGCCTAGCGCCGCTCCATGCACATCGTGGGTTCCTGCCTTTCCTGGCGATCCCTGACCGATGACCGTCTTGCAGCAAATCAGGGTGGGCTTGCCTGATGTCGTCTTTGCGGCGCGGATTGCCTGGTCTATGCATTGGCTGTCGTGACCGTCCACGTTTGCGATGACGTGCCAGCCGTAGCTGCGGAAGCGCTGCGGCGTATCGTCCGTGAACCAGCCGGCGACATGGCCGTCGATGGAGATGCCGTTGTCGTCGTAAAACGCGATCAGCTTGCCCAGCCCGAGTGTCCCGGCCAGCGAGCACACCTCGTGCGAGATCCCTTCCATGAGGCAGCCGTCGCCGAGGAACACGTAGGTGTAGTGATCGACGATATCGAGTCCCGGTCGATTGAACTGCGCTGCCAGCAGTTGCTCGGCGACTGCCATGCCCACTGCATTGGAGATGCCCTGGCCGAGCGGACCCGTGGTCGTCTCGACCCCAGGAGTCACGCGATACTCCGGATGTCCTGGTGTTTTTGAATGCAGCTGGCGGAAACGACGTAGTTCCTCCATGGGCAGGTCGTATCCGCTCAGGTGCAGCAGTGCATACTGCAGCACCGAGCCGTGGCCGTTCGACAATACGAAGCGGTCGCGATCGAACCAGTCAGGATTGGCGGGATTGTGCGACAAATGCCGCCGCCACAGGACCTCGGCGATCTCGGCCATACCCATCGGCATGCCCGGATGGCCGGAGTTGGCATTCTGCACGGCGTCCATCGCAAGTGCGCGCAGCACGTTGACTTCATCGCGGCCTGAGGTTCCGGCCGGCATGGTTTGCAGCGCTTCGATTTCATCGATCATGCGTTGGTCCTCATGATGTAGCGCGAGTGTGGGGATGACGAGACGTGTGCAATGCCGCGAGTTGCCGCAGTCCAAAGTACCGCGCACCGATACGGCGCTCATCCTGTTCATCCAGCGGATCGGCGGGATCGCCCAGCGAGTCGAGCACCAGGTCTGCCGTCGTAAAATCCTGCGCGGCGGTCCATCGCGTCGGTGTGGCTATCGTGACGAGACCGGCGGCTTTCGCGGCCTCCACACCGATCTGCGAGTCTTCGATGGCTACCGCCTGTTGTGGAGACACACCGAGCGAATCGAGTGCCGTGCAGTAGATGTCCGGGGCAGGCTTCTTTCTGGCAACGATGTCGCCGGTCGCTACCACGCTGAACCATCGCAACGAATCCGGGCCAAAACTGGCGGTCAGCAGTGCGTCGATATTTGCGGAGCTGGTCGTCGAGGCGATTGCCACAGCCACGTGTGCGGCACGTGCTTCCTCGATCAAGCGGCGGATTCCGGGGCGTGGTCGCATGCTGCCGAGTCGTACGAGCTCGGCGTACATGCTGGTCTTGGTGCGGTGAATGAGCGGAATGAGATCGGTCAGCCGTGCTCTGGCCGTAGGGCCGATGTCCAGGCGATCGATGTAATGCCCGATGCGCTCCTTCCCTCCGGTGACTTGCAGCAGGTCTGCGTACAGATCGGCACTCCACACCCAGTCGAGCGAGTGTGCGTGGAACGCCGCGTTGAATGCCCGGCGATGAGTCTCCTCAGTGTCGGCGAGCGTACCGTCGACGTCGAGGATGAGTGCAGCAAGGCTGATGTGATTGCGCGTCTTCATGCTCTGACCGTCCCGGACCGGCGTGCGAGCGTCTCCTTGCGGCGCTCGATCAGCCTCAGGATCATCGGCGTGAAGATGAGTTGCATCGCAAGATCCATCTTGCCGCCCGGGCACACGATGGTGTTCGCCCGCGACATGAACGAGTCGTGCAGCATCGACAACAGATAGCGAAAATCGATGCCTCGCGGATCGGCGAAGCGGATGACCAGGAAGGATTCATCCGGTTTCGGAATGTAGCGGGCGATGAAAGGATCGGAGGTGTCCACGATGGGCACGCGCTGAAAGTTGATGTGCGTGCGTGAAAATTGCGGACAGATATAGTGCACGTAGTCGTGCATGCGGCGCAGGATCGTGTCGGAGACCGCTTCCGCGGTGTAGCCACGGGTTGCCCGGTCGCGATGCAGTTTCTGTATCCACTCCAGGTTGATGACCGGAACGACTCCAATCAGCAGATCGACGTGGCGGGCAACATTGGCCTCCTGCGCGACCACCGCCCCGTGCAGTCCTTCATAGAACAGCAGGTCGGTTCCGTCGGGGATCGTCTCCCATTCGGTGAAGGTTCCGGGCTTCTGGCCGTAAGGGGCGGCTTCCTGGTCGTCATGCAGGTACTTGCGCCGCTGGCCGCGACCTGTTTCGCCGTAGCTGCGAAACAGGCCCTCCAACTCGCTGAAGAGATTGGCATCCGGACCGAAATGGCTGAATTCCGGATCGGCACGCTCGACCGCTTCGGCCATCTTCTGTTTCATGGCGGCGCGGTCGTAGCGATGAAAGCTATCGCCTTCGATGAAGGCAGCCGTGACTTCCTCGCGGCGAAAAATCTCCTCGAAGGTTTTGCTCACCGAAGTCGTACCCGCTCCCGAAGAGCCGGTCACTGCGATTATCGGATGTGTGGATGACATGGTTGTCGTCGGTTTCCTGTTGCCAATGACCCATTGCTACTTACCAATCCATCTTGCTGTCGCCTGTCGCCCTCGCTTGCTCCTCTCTCCCTCTTCCCCGTCACTCATCACCCGTCACCTTCCCACTCTCTCTCCTCAATACCTCGTCCCTTCCTGCCTGAACAAATTGCGCCCACCGAACAGCGGCGCCTCGAACTCGAAGTCGTTCTGCTCGCGGTGATAGCGTTCGATACGTTCGACTTCGGCCGCGGCACCGAATACGAAGCCGATGCGTTGATGCAGACTCTCCGGCACCACCGACATGATGGGTTCACGGCCGGTACTGGCACGGCCGCCAGCCTGCTCGACGATGAAGCCGATAGGATTGGCCTCGTACAGCAAGCGCAGGCGACCGGGTTTGCTCAGATCCTTGCGATCGCGCGGATACATGAACACTCCGCCACGCATCAGGATGCGATGCGTCTCGGCAACCAGCGAGGCGATCCAGCGCATGTTGAAGTCGCGGCCGCGTGGCCCGTCAGTTCCGGCCTGGCATTCGCTCACGTAACGCTTGATCGCCGACTCCCAATAGCGGGAGTTCGACGCATTGATAGCGAACTCCGAGGTGGCCTCCGGGATACGCAAGTCAGGATGCGTATGCAGGAACTCGCCAACTTCGCGGTCCAGTGTGAAGCCATGTACGCCACGACCCGTTGTTAGCACCAGCATCGTGGAGGGCCCGTAGATCGCATATCCCGCGCACACCTGTTCGGTGCCGGGTTGCAGGAAATCTTTCTCCGTCGGTTCGACAACATTCTCCGGACAGCGCAATACCGAGAAGATGCTGCCGACCGCGACGTTTACGTCCGCATTGGACGAACCATCCAGCGGGTCGAACAGCAGCAGATACCGGCCGCGCGGATACTCCTCTGGAATCGTGTAGATCTCCGCCATCTCCTCCGACACCATGCCGGCAAGTTGGCCACCCCATTCGTTGGTGCGAATGAAGATGTCGTTGGCGAGCAGGTCGAGCTGGAGCTGAGTTTCGCCCTGCACATTGACTGCACCGGTGCTGTTCATTGCGCCGGAGAGGCTGCCTTTGCCGATCAGGGTCGCGATGCGCTTGCAGGCAAGGCGGACATCATTGACCAGCGCAGTGAAGTTGCCGGTGGCATTGGTGTGGCGACGCTGCTCTTCGATCAGGAATCGCGTCAGCGTTCGGGGTGTCGGCGTCATGACTGCTTACCTGCGATTGGAGTTGTGGACGGATCCTTCGTTGGCTGAGCCTCCGCCGCGGCAAATACGCGGCTGGCATAGATGTCGGTCGGGTCGATCGTCATGAGGGAATCTTTGGTGAGGGTCGTGCCGCGCTGCGCGAACAGTCGGCTAGCCTGGCGCAGGCGGGCACGGTCCAGCGCGTTACGGATCGAGCGTGCGTTGGCGAAGTGGGGCTGTTGCATCCGCCTGTCGATGTACTCGCGCAGCGCGACTTCCGCGTCGGGGCTCAGCGAGTACTGCATGTTCTTCAGCATCAGTCCGGCAATGGCGAGCAATTCCTCGGACGTATAGTCCGGAAAGTCGATGTGATGCGCGACGCGGGATGACAGGCCGGGATTGCTCGCAAAGAATCGCTCCATGCGGTCCTTGTAGCCGGCGAAAATCACGACCAGGTCGTCGCGACGATTTTCCATCTCCTGCAACAGGATCTCGATCGACTCCTGGCCGTAATCGCGTTCGTTCTCCGGCCGGTACAGGTAATAGGCCTCATCGATGAACAACACTCCACCCATCGCGCGTTTGAGGATCTCGCGTGTTTTTGGCGCAGTGTGGCCGATGTATTGGCCGACCAAGTCATCGCGCGTGACGGCAACCAGATGTCCTTTGCGCAGATATCCCAGCCGATGCAGGATCTCCGCCATGCGCAGTGCAACCGTCGTCTTGCCGCTGCCGGGGTTTCCGGTAAATGACATATGTAGCGACGGGGCGCCGGTCGTCAGTCCGACCTGCTGGCGCAGCCTGTCGACCAGGAGCAGGGCGGCGATGTCGCGAATGCGGGTCTTGACCGGCGCCAGGCCGACGAGATTGCGCTCCAGGTCATCCACGACCTCCGCCACGTGCGAGTTCTCCCAGGCACTCTGCAGATCGAGTGGCTGTTCAGCGGGTGCGTGTTCACCTGGCGCGGGCTTGCCGGGAGCGGCGGATTGCAGGTTGGTGGCATTCATGGCTACTACAATGAACAGGAATAGAGGGTCTTGATGGCGCTCAGGTGCGCTGGTCTTCCGGCCGGTCGGTGATGTAAGCCCGCATTGCGTAACGTTGATTGCGGCCAGGACCTTCCTGGCGTTCGAGCGCGAAGCCAGGCTCGTGCTCCGGCCGGTCGACGATGAACGACAGCCGCAGCGATTCGATGCCGCGAGTGGAATCGAACGCGTTCACCTTGATGTAGTGCCCGGGGAACGTCTTGCGACACTCATCCAGAGCGGCGAGCGCGGTGGCTGCGTCATGCACGTCGAACATCGGCGTACCGAACATTTCCCAATACGTGTTGCGGGGGTGGGGATCGGTGGTGTGTTCGATCGAGACCGCCCAGCCTTTGTCGAGACAGTAGTCGACCTGCGCACGGATCTGCTCTTCGGTCAGGTCGGGCAGGAAAGAGAAGGTTCCCTGGGTGATTCGCATGGCAGCTCCTGTTCGGTTCGAACGCTTCAAGCCGCAGTGGGTGTAGAGACGAAATCGGGTGTGTCGGTGCTCGTGTAATTGAAAGTCACGTCACCCCAGGTATCGAGCGCGGCGCTCAGCGGATGGCAATGGCGTGCGGCCTTGGCAAGAATGTCGCGTCCCTCGTTCCAGATATCGCGGCCTTCATTGCGTGCGAGCACCATGGCCTCCAGAGCGACCCGGTTGGCGGTAGCGCCGGCAGCGATGCCCATCGGATGCCCGATAGTTCCGCCCCCGAATTGCAGCACCGTGTCTTCGCCAAGATAGGTGAGCAGTTGGTGCATCTGTCCTGCATGGATACCGCCCGAGGCGACTGGCATGACGCCGTGCAGGCCAGCCCAGTCTTGTTCGAAGAACACGCCGCGCTGGAGGTCGATCGGGTTGTGGCTTTCACGCAGCACGTTATAGAAGCCCTGCACCGAGTTCGGATCACCTTCCAGTTTGCCCACCACTGTGCCGGCATGGATGTGATCGACGCCGGCGAGGCGCATCCATTTGGAGATCACGCGAAAGGAAATGCCGTGGGATTTCTGGCGCGTATAGGTGCCGTGCCCGGCGCGATGCAGATGCAGGATCATGTCGTTGCGCCGTGCCCAGTTCGCCATGGACTGAATCGCGGTGTAGCCGATGACTAGGTCGATCATGACGATCACCGAGCCGAGCTCGCGGGCGAAGTCGGCGCGCTCGTACATTTCCTCCATGGTGGCGGCGGTCACGTTGAGATAGTGACCCTTGATCTCGCCGGTACTGGCCTGGGCGCGGTTGACCGCCTCCATGCAATAGAGGAACCGGTCGCGCCAGTGCATGAACACCTGCGAGTTGATGTTCTCGTCGTCCTTGCTGAAGTCCAGTCCGCCGCTCAGCGCTTCGTAGACGACGCGTCCGTAGTTCTTGCCCGACAAGCCGAGCTTGGGCTTTACAGTCGCTCCGAGCAGCGGTCGGCCGAATTTGTCGAGTCGCTCGCGCTCAACCACGATGCCGGTAGCGGGGCCGCCGAAAGTCTTCACGTAGGCGACCGGAAAGCGCATGTCCTCCAGGCGTAGCGCCTTCAGCGGCTTGAAGCCGAAGACGTTGCCGATGATGGAAGCGGTGAGATTGGCGATCGAGCCCGGCTCGAACAGGTCGAGGTCGTAGGCGATGTACGCGAAGAACTGGCCCGGCGATCCGGGAACCGGCTCCACGCGGTAGGCCTTCGCCCGATAGCGATCGCAGGCGGTGAGACGATCGGTCCAGACGACCGTCCACGTCGCAGTGGACGATTCACCGGCAACGGCGGCAGCGGCTTCGATTGCCTCGACGCCATCCTGCGGAGTAATACGGAACAGGGCGAGAATGTCGGTCTCGGCCGGTTCGTAGTCTGGATTCCAATAACCCATGGTCGCGTACGGCCGGACGCCCGGCTGGTAGCGCTCGGCGATTGCATTCGATTCGCTGGTCTGTTTCACGGCTGTGCCCTTCGGTGACCGTCATGCTGTGGCGTGCGTCGATGTTGTATTCGCAACGGCATTAGGTCCAATTAGATATTGTTGGCCAGGTGATAAGGCCAGGCTTATAGTGATTTGCAGTGGGTTTCCTCGGGAGACGGCATGCGCAATGTGACACTGCGGCAGATGCGGGTTTTCTCGGTGGTGGCACGGCATTTGTCGTTCACGCGGGCTGCCCGTGAGCTGCATCTGACGCAACCTGCTGTGTCGCAGCAAATCAAGCTGCTGGAGGAACAGATTGGGTTACCGTTGTTCGAGCAGATCCGCCGCAAGGTGCATCTCACGCCGGCTGGCGGCGAGCTGCTGAAGTACACCAATCAGGCGCTGGAGCTGATACGCGATGCCGGTGAAGTTCTGGAGGCGATTCGCGGTGTACGTCGCGGTGTTCTGAAGCTGGGTGCAGTCAGTACTGCAAAATACTTTGCGCCGTCACTGCTGTCGGCGTTTGCGCCGGCGTATCCGGAAGTAACCATCAAGTTCGCAGTGGGTAATCGCGGCGAGATTGTCCGGCAGCTCGCCACCAACGAAGTCGACCTCGTGATCATGGGTCGTCCGCCGCGCGAGCTGGATACGATTGCCGAGCCTTTCGCACCGCATCCGTTCGTCATCATTGCAGCGCCGGATCATCCGCTGGCGCAGCGCCGTCGGCTGCGACTCAAGCAGCTTGCCAACGAGAATTTTCTGATCAGGGAGGAGGGCTCAGGAACGCGTGCGTCGATGGAACACGTCTTCAGGGAACGCAACGCGACATTCCGCGCTTCGATGGAAGTGAGCAGCAACGAGACGATCAAACAAGCGGTCATGGCCGGCATGGGAATCAGCTTCCTGTCGGAGCACACCGCCGGGCTGGAGCTTCAGACAGGCAAGCTTGTGACGCTGGATGTCGTCGGCCTGCCGATCATGCGTCAGTGGTACGTCATGCATCTGCGCGAGAAACGGCTTTCTCCCATTGCAGCGGCTTTCCGTAGCTTCCTGCTGGAGCGTAGCGCGCAGATTATCGAGAAGGTGGTGGGGATATCGACGCCGACAATCCGGCCGGCTAGCCGCGCGGGTCGGGGAGTGGCTGCGAATGGTTCGACAGGCTCACCACGAACGGGTATGAGGCCCGGGCGAACGGCCCGGGGTTCACCATGAATGGCTATGAGGCCCGGGCGACGGCTGGGCTCATCACGAACGACTATGAGGTTCGGACGAACGGCTGGGCTCATCACGAACGGTTTAGAGATTCAGGCGAGCGGATCGGAATCACCATGGCGGAGGTTCGCTACGAACGGAGAAGTTGGAGGTGCCTACGCGGCTTCTCCGAGCAAGCGCACTTCCCGCTGCGGAAACGGAATGCGGATTGCGTTGTCCCGGAACGACTCCAGGATTGCTTGGTTGATTTCGCTCGTGGCCGTGCTGAGATCCGCGACTGCGACCCAGGGTCGAACGGCGATTTTTACCGTGGAGTCGGCGAGCTGGTTCACCCGGATGATCGGCTCGACGTCGTGCAATACCCGTGGGTTCGAGTGGAGGATGTCCTGGATCAGGGCGATGGCACGACCCAGATCGGTGTCGTAAGCCACGCCGACCAGTACATCCACCTGCCGGATCTTGCCGTAGTTGTGCAGGATCTCACCGACGATCTTGCGATTGGGGATGATCACGCGCGAACGGTCCGGATGTGTCAGCGTGGTCTGGAACAGCGTGATGGTGTCGACGGTGCCTTCCTCCTGGACGATCTCGATGTATTCGCCGATCCGAAAGGGTTTGGTGAGAATGATGGTGAGGCCTGCAAACAGATTGCCCAGGACGCCTTGCATGGCTAGCGCGACGCCCGCACCTGCCACGCCAAGGCCTGCCACCAGCGGCAACAGTTCTACACCCAGGTTCTGCAGAGCCATGATGACAAAGAGCAACGACACGATAGCTCTTGCGATACGCACTATCAGGCTGCGTACCGGGGGCTCCATCTCGAGGTGTCCGAGTGCACGTTCTATCCATCGCGCCACCCAGCGCCCGACAAAATAGCCGAGCGTCAGGATGAGCGTGGCGGCCAGCACTTTGGGGCCGAACCTCAGCGCCAGGTCGATGACGGTAGCGCGGACTTGCTCGATGGTTTCCAGCGGTGCGGCCATGGGGCGTCTCTCAAGTTGATACGGAGACGGTATTTTAGACGCCCGCACCCGTCAGTCAGCAAGCGCCCTTCCGGCAGTGCGGTGTCTCAGGGCAATCAAAAGGGCAATCAAACAGGCCAAGCGCCGAGGACCAGCCCGAACGCCGCAAATTGCACGGTGTGGTAGCCGCCGTCGATGAGTAGCGCGACGAGGCTGCGGTTCGCGAATTGATAGTTGACGCCGAAGCTGGTGGCCACAAAACACAAACCGACCAGCGCACCGACAATGAGGCCGTGAACCGCGCCGGTGCCGACCCCAAGCAGTGCAGAAAGGCCGGCCGCCGCTATGAAGCTGAACACATAGCTCAAACCGAAGACGCGTGCAGGGTGGCCAGGCTCGGCTTTGACTCCTCCCATCTCACGCTGCCACCGCTTCCCGAACATTGCCGGGGAATACCAGGGACCGCCAATGACAAAGGTTGCCAGTGCGGCGACGGCCGCAGCGAGCCAATTGATCGTCGTCATAGCGGACTCCTTCGGGCAGATGAGATACCGGTTCACTCGATATCGACCGTAGCACTGGCGACGCCTTATTGAGGTCATCGAGCGAGAGGCTATCGCGTTTCTGGGTTCCGGACCGAGCGGTCTAGTCCAAAGGTTTACTGGAAATTTCGGGGGTGGGCGACTATCACTCTGCGCTGCCGGGCCCGATGGAAACACAAGCAACGCAGCAGGACCCTCACCATGCTCAAGATACTCATAGCCGCCGGAATCGGCGGCACACTGCCCACATTGTGCAGGCTGGCCGCGACCTACAGCGTCAGTGAAAATGCCCCGCCGCCGGCGATCGGGTTATACATCGCACTTGGACTCTTCTTCGTCATCGGCATGGCTGTCGCGTTCGGGTTCGACGAATCGAACCTCAAAAAAGCCTTCATTCTTGGCATCGCCGGGCCGGCTATCGTCACAAGTACCTTCACTGCGGTATCGGAAGCAAAGACCGCGGAGCCGCAGGTCCCAGCATCGACGTCACCACCCGTAACCAGCGGAAGCGGATCTGCCTCGATGGCTCGATTGTTTGGTATCTCGGACGCGCAGGCCCAGGTGACGCAAGGCGCGACTCGCCCATCGAATCAACTGCCGGGTCAACTGCCGGGTCAACAGCCAGGTCAACAGCCAGGTCAAGTGCCTGGCCAACTAACCATATCCACCAATCTCTCCGGGACCGGCGCAGGCTACTCGAGCGCTCCGATTGAATTGCAATTCAAGTCGCCGGACGGCGTTGTGGTCGGGTCGACCGCCGTCAGCCCCAAGCTCGATTCGACGGTCCAGGTTCCGGCAGGGGCCAGTTCGATCGACGCTTTCATCAACGGCAAGACGACCTCGGCGAAACTGCCCGAAGATGCATTCGAGTCGGCACGTCTGAACGTCAACATTATGGCTACCCGTACCAACGATTTCCTTTGGGCGCTCGGCAGCAACAAACGCGCAACCGTTCAAGCAGTCAGTGCTTCGGTTGACAACGTAGTCCGGCCTGCGACTGCGGTGGAGAAGCCCTCAGAGCTGCCACAGGAGCCGGTGAAAGCCGGAACTCCGGTGTATTCGAAGTCCGGCATGGAGATTGGTGTCGTCGAGGCCGTCAAACCGGATGCTGCCGGGAAGCAGCCCCGAATTCTGGTGCGTGGCAACGAGTCGATGATCGAGAAAATGTGAGGGAAGAACAATAGGCGCTGAACGCCGATTTGATCGGTCGCAGCGTAGCAGCGCGATCAACTGGAAGAGGCGAATGGGGCATCCTCAATGTGCCCCATCGAACCTACTGGCCTCGGTCAGCGCTCCGATTCCACGGCAATTGACTTCGGATTCCCGCGGGAGCAGCCTCCAGGTGAGAGGGCGCTCGAACGCTCCTATATATAAGAATCGACGGGGAGGCCCTGGTGCCAGGGGCGAAGCGGGAATCCCGTCGCGATGCTGTGCGATCTGTCTCTTTGACCGTTTCATCCATTGGAATCGCGTCACTTCGGGGAGATCCGGGCCATGTTCAATCCTCTCGATGTATTCAAGCCGGTCAAGAAGTTCCTGACGACCACCCTGGTATTCGAGCTTGCGAACGATCCGACCGAGGGTCCAGAGGGCGCCGGCGTCCACTCGCCGGTGAGCGTCTGGTTTCTCGTGTCTGAAGAAAGCGAGCCGCTGCCGCTAGCGCGGGAGACATTCACCTCACTGAAAGGCTCGGTGTTCCTGGGGCAGATCACCCGGGCAACGCCGCAGGACCTGCGGACATTCTCGACGCTCGAGTTGTCCATCGACAAAAGACCTTACGTCTACGTTCTCGCTGAACCGACGGCAGGGTGGGAGCAGACGTACGGGCCACGTCAGTCGGTAATACGCATTACGCCAACCCGCTCTTACAACATCGTCGTTTCGTTGCCTCGTCTCAAGATTGACGATCCCGCTGCCGGACCCGCCGACGAGGCCGGTCCTGCAAAGCGCTTTCGGCTCTGACACAGGAGATCGCGATGTCGCATTCACCTCAAGACATGGTGCCAACCATTCGCAACCGCGCCTGGATGACGCAAGTATGGGAAGACTTTCTTAAAACGTTTCTCGCGGATGCTGCCTCTGCAACTCCAGTTGCTGTTCTACGTGGGTTGGTCCTGCTCGTCTCGGTCTTTATGTTGCTGTATCCGGTCTACGTCGTTGTCGACAACCTTGACCAGGGGGTTCTACTGATCTCGCCGGCGCTCTTCTTCATGGTGATCGGCGGGTGCGTAGGATTTGGAATGATCATCAACTTACCGGCGGACATATCATGAGCAACCTCGCTCTCGTACTGATCGGGCTGTTCCTGCTGGCATTGATTGCTATGGTGATCGTGGTCTTCAGCAAGAAGAAATCGCTGCAGGCCGCGCTAGCGGCACTGGTCGGGATTCTCGGCGGCATGGTGGCCAGTATCACGTTGCCTTCGGCGGAAGGCTCGGCGGATGTCAATCTCCACTTCGGGCAACTTGGAGATATCACAGCAAAGGTGATGAAGGTCAATCCTGTGCAGCCTACGGTGCTATGGGGTCCAGCATTCGTGACTATCGGCATCCTGGCCTTCGCCGCGATGTATTTCCTGCATACCCAGCAAATGAACAATAAATAGCTGCAAGGCGGCGAAGGAGGGCGCATGACCTACACACTTGTGTTTCGTCGCTACGCACCATTCGCCACGTTCGGTGGCGGATTCGAAGGTGATCACAGGGCAAAAGCCTCTACAGACCTTCGAGCCACCGCACGAACGATTGGCATCATTGGCTTCAGCCCGGGGCATGTGGGCGCGCTGACTGCGAGTAGCTCAGGAACGGCGTTCACTGGCGCCGGCCCATTCGTCGCACGACTGCTCGGTCGTCATTTCTCAACCGTCACTTCATCGGTATCGGTCTCGACCAAGACGGTCGATTGCGTGCGCTTTACTGCGCAAACCGCCGGTGCCAATCCCATGGTCCCCAAGGCGCCCGCCATCGACACCTTCGTCGATTTCGAAGCCGTGTTCCGATCCTCGGCCATAGAAATATCGGGAGGAGTGCGCGGCGACGATTTTCCCAACGCAGAAGTGTTTATCTTGGATAAGAAGGGTTCTGCGGTGCTGCTCCTGGCATTCGCGACCGAAGGAGGGAGGAACACGGGGCCAATCACTCGTCTGGCGGGTGATAACAGCACTCAGGCGCTTGGCGTGCTCAACAGGAGAATCCCAGTGAAAGCGCCGGGGGTGTTTCGCTAGAGAAGATGTGGCGCGTGCATCGCTTGGATCCCTCGGCGCGTGAGCCTAAGATCGATGGTCGATCTGGTGACGGGAGCTGGACATGAAGCCAAGTATCACCATAGTGCTCGTCAGCGCGCTAAGTTGTGCAGTGCCCGCATCAGCCCAAGAGGAACATTCGCACCCGCCTCCGGAGAAGCTGGGCACCGTGGTATTCGCGACCACGTGCGCGCAAAGCGTCACGGGCGATTTTGAGCACGCGGTCGCTCTGCTGCATTCCTTCGCCTACACGGCGTCGGAAGACGCGTTCCGGAAGATCGCCGCGGCCGATCCGACCTGCGCCATGGCCCATTGGGGAGTGGCGATGTCGTATTTTCACCAGCTCTGGACCCCGCCAGGCGCCGCTGACTTGAGTAAGGGTCAGGTAGAAATCGGTCAGGCGATTCGGCTTAACGCCCGATCGGAGCGAGAACGGCAGTTCATCGCAGCGACCGCTGCGTATTACCGCGACTTCGATCATTCTCCGCACTCGGCTCGTGCCAAGGCCTATGAGGATGCGATGAGCATAGTGGCACGCAGCAACCCGACGGATATCGAAGCGCAGGTTTTCTACGCACTATCGCTGATTGTAACCGCCGCGCCAGAAGACCGATCCCATGCGAACCAGAAGCGCGCCGCAGCTATCCTGGAGCCGATCTATCGCGATCATCCAGACCATCCCGGTGCTGCTCACTACCTGATCCACGCCTATGACAGCGCGGAACTGGCGCCACGCGGTCTGTCGGCCGCGCGTGCTTACTCCAAGATCGCGCCGTCTGCACCGCACGCACTGCACATGCCGTCGCACATTTTCACTCGCCTCGGCCTTTGGGACGATTCGATTGTGTCCAACATCGCCGCACGCACGGCGGCGCATGCGCAAGGTGATCTGGGCGAAGAACTCCATTCGATGGACTATCTGGTGTACGCATACTTGCAACGCGGCCAGCAAGCAGACGCAGAACAGGTGGTGAAGGCGCTGGGCACGATGGGCGAATTGCGTGGGCCTGATTTCAAGATCGGCTATGCGGCGACCGTGATGCCCGTACGGCTCGCTATGGAGAGACGAAACTGGGATGCGGCAGTTACTCTTGCGCCGCTGCCTGATTCCGCCCCGCACGTCTCGGCTATCGTCTATTGGGCGCGCGCAGTGGCCAACTCGCGCGCCGGACGCCCGCAAGCCGCCAGCGAAGATATCGCTCGGCTCGAGGAAAGCCGGCGACAGTTACAGGCCGGCGGCAACACCTACTGGGCAACACAGGTCGGAGTACTTGGCAAGGAAGCCGCGGCCTGGCAGTTGGCGGCTGGTTCTCAAAGCGACAAGGCGATTCAACAATTGGAGCAGGCAGCGAATGAGGAAGATGCCCTTGAGAAGTTGCCTGTAACACCGGGCCCGATCGTCCCGGCTCGCGAGCAGCTTGGAGATTTGTTTTTGGCACTGAATCGGCCAAAGCAGGCACTGCAGGCGTATCAGGCGGCCTTGGTCTCTGCGCCTGGGAGACGCGGTGCACTTACCGGTGCTGCCCGCGCGGCCGATCTTGTCGGCGACAGCGAGACGGCACATCAGATGCGGGCAGTTCTGTCGAACTGATAGGTTCCGGATTCGTCCTGCGAAGGTTGAGTTATCCGCGGGTCGCGCCACAGTGGATGTCGAGCCCATCCATGGCAACTGTCGGACGGAATGATCTACAGTAGCGCCTCCAATGTACGCGGCAATCATCCCGTGCGGAGATTTGCGCGTCGCGACACCTTCAGAATATTTTGTGGTTGGCCAACTATGTCGGGCCAGCTTTCGAGGAGAACTGCATGGAATTCAGACAACTTGGCGCATCCGGTTTCAAGGTCCCGGTACTCAGCCTGGGTACAGGCACGTTCGGCGGTCACGGCGAGTTTTTCGGCGCATGGGGCGCCTCGAACGTCAGGGATGCGACGCGCCTGGTCGATATCTGCCTTGATGCCGGCCTCAGCATGTTCGATTCGGCCGACATCTATTCCGCCGGTGCGGCAGAGGAGATTCTCGGCGCCGCACTGCGTGGGCGACGCGATCAGGCCATCATCTCCACCAAGGGGACCTTCCGCTACGGCGATGGACCGAATGACGTTGGCTCCTCGCGCCATGCGTTGCACAAGGCGGTAGAAGGGAGCCTGCGCCGCCTCGGCACCGACTACATCGACATCTATCAGCTGCACGGGTTCGATGCGACGACTCCGATCGAGGAGACGCTGAGTACGCTCGACGACCTGGTGCGCGCCGGCAAGATCCGTTACATCGGCTGCTCGAATTTCTCCGGCTGGCACCTGATGGAGTCGCTGGCTATTTCGGAGCGGTACGGGTGGGCGCGACACGTCGCACACCAGGCGTATTACTCGCTCGTAGGCCGCGATTACGAATGGGAGCTGATGCCACTCGGCCTCCGGCACAATGTGAGCGCCATCGTTTGGAGCCCGCTCGGCTGGGCGCGCCTCACCGGCAAGATCCGTCGCGGTCAGCCTTTGCCCGAAGTCAGCCGCATGCACTCGAAGGTCACGGTGACAGGCGGCCCGCAGGTGCCAGAGGAGTATCTGTATCGCGTTGTGGATGCGATCGACGCAGTGGCACGCGAGACCGGCAAGACGGTGCCACAGATTGCAATCAACTGGCTGTTGCAGCGACCGACGGTTGCGAGCGTCATCGTCGGTGCCCGTACCGAGGAGCAATTGAAGCAGAACCTAGCCGCTGTCGGTTGGCAGCTCACCGCGGAGCAAATCGCGAAGCTCGATGAGGCGAGCGCGACGACAGTCGCCTATCCGTATTGGCACCAAGCCCAGTTCGCGGAACGCAATCCGCCGCCAGTCTGATAGACCGCATGATCCCGCCGGATACCGAGCGTTGGTTTGCGCAGCGTATGAATCCCAAGAAAACAATTACGCTGCCAGCAGGGCATGCATCCATGGCTTCGCAAGGCGAGGAGATCGTGGCGCTGATCGAGACGGCAGCGACTGCTGTTATGTAAGTGGCCATCATGTGAGCCCGCCATGCGAGCGGGCTCACTGGTCCGGCACCGCAGTGACTGGCGCTCTGCGCCACCATCCCGTTCGTGCTGAGCCTGTCGAAGCACTCTCGCGAGGCTTTCGTAACCATAGGACGGTAGCGAATCATGCTTCATCTACCGTTCTGCGATCCAGCTCGCTGCAGCGATATTTTCCGGTCAGTCTTAGTAGCCAAAACACCGAGACCCGGCACGGGTCCGGTCGGCATAGCCTACGGTTTGGACTGGAAGTCGGCCTTTCCCGTGGCCATGTCTATCGGCACCGAGACGTGCTCGTGGACGATCAGCCATTTGCCATCTGCCTTCTCATAGACGTGCGTGATGCGCGCGTTGTGGTCTATCGAGGTGCCATCTGTCCTTTTTCCGGACACATGGACGATGCTGTGGCTGTATGCAAGATCGCTGCTGTTCGTTGTCACCCTCAGATCGCTCATATCGACACTGAGGGGGCCGTCAGTCATCGCGAAGAGGTGCTTCCAGTCCTGACTGAAGGCTGCGTGGCCTACGTATTGCCGCGGAGTGGCGAGGTCGAAAACCAATAGCCTGTCTCCGGGCACGAAAAACGACATGACGGTGCGGGCGTCCTTAGCCCTGAAGGCGGCGACAACACCTTGCTCGAGTGACCGGATTGCGGCTTCATCGGCCGTGCTTGAGGATGCAGTGTGCGCGTTCATAGCGGCTTCCTCCTTTGGGGAACAAGAGGAACAATGTAAGAACCGCACGCTGGTTCCATGGCTGCGACGTGCTGACTCGGAGGTCACGGCACTCACTACGAAGGCTTCACTTGGGCCGCCGCGCGTGGATAATTGACTTCAGACTCTCGGGGAAGTGCCTGCGGCCAGAGAGTGCTTAAGCGCCCCGGGATCAAAGCGTATTCGCGCCCCAGAGGAACAACCATGCAGCATGCCCGCGTCTTCGTAACACTCCTTACCATTATCTCGTGCACTGCTGTACTCGCGGACAAAGCCCCTGACGTGATAACCGACAATCCGCGGCTCTCGGCGATGTTCGATGAGGACCAGGCAGATCGAGTCAACTGGCGCGAGAAGAAAATTGATACTGACACTATTGCGAAGAGGGATGAGGAGCGAAGGGCGGAGGTAAAGCACATGCTGGCTACCGCTCAAGTGCGCACCGCGAACGACTTCTATTGTGCCGCGCTCATGTTTCACCATGGACAGACAATCGACGACTATCGATTGGCGACTTCCCTGGCCTGGGTCAGCGTGACAATGGCGCCGGCGAACAAGGACTATGCGTATCTATCCGCCTCCACGTGGGACCGCTTCATGATGAAACAAGGTAAGCCGCAATGGTATGGGACCAAATGCCGGCACGAATCGCAGCAACCCGGCAAAGATGAGCTATACCCAGTAGATGAGACTGCAGTCACCGACGCCGATCGCGCCAGATTCGATCTCAAGCCGTTGGAAGTAATGCGTGCTCATACTGGAGAGTCCATCAGGCTGAACGGTGCCGACGCGACGTGTTAAGTGCGAGGGAGTTCTGCGAAAGCAGTATGTTGTTCGATGTACGCAAGTGGCGAGTGACGGAGGGGCGTCGCTGACATGCAGAGGTCTGTACTTTTCATTCACGGCGCCGGAACCGGGGCGTATGCAGCAGATCGACACCTGGCCGATGCGCTGCAACGCTCCTTGGGTACCGACTACGACGTGCAATGCCCGCAGATGCCGGACGAGGAGAACTGTCCGTATGCTGAGTGGAGCGCCGAGATCGAGAAGCGGCTCTCAGCCGCGACAGATCCAGTAACGCTGGTCGGCCACTCCGTTGGCGGATCAGTGCTGCTGAAATACCTATGTGATCGACCGCCGAGTGATCGACGCGGAGCGTCGCAAGTGGCGGGCCTGTTCGCCATCGCCGCTCCTTACTGGGGAGCTGATAAAGGATGGCATTGGGACGACGTCACGCTGCCGCCCGACGCGGCGGAAAAGCTGGCCGGCGACTGGCCTCTCATCTTCTATCAGAGCCGCGACGATGAGATCGTGCCGTTCGCGCACCTCTCGCTGTACGCCAGGAAGCTACCACGCGCGACCATCCGCATAGTCGACGGCCGCGGCCATCAATTCAACAACGATCTCGCAGAAGTCGCCTCGGATATCCTCCATTTAAGGCGATAGCGGAAGTCACCGCTGCCAGTTCGAGGATTCGCTCAACTGCTCGGATGCAGCGACTCCACTTCCTTCAATCGCTTGAGTGCATCGACCTGCTTCAAGAGCCCGTAGTTGATGCCGCCGGCGTTGAGGGAACTGCCTGGCTGGTACGGATAGTCCATGAAGTCGGAGAAGAACGCCCTGATGGCGCCAATGACCGGCACGAGCAGCCACATCTGGCGAGCCTGCCAGTCCAGCCATCCGGCGCCCTCTTCCTGGCCCTTTTCGTGAGGGGTCCATGCGCAGGTTCGTGATTCCCGCCCAGTTGGTGACGGTGCGTGAGCCGGTAGCGATGTTGCCGTGGGCCTGCACGGCGAAGCTCAGCTTCCAGTCCTGGTGGCGCATTGCGTTGAGATTGCCGCCCTGGTCGAAGTAGAGGATGGCGTTGCGCGGCCCCGTCTTTTCCTTGCCCTGGAAGTAGGGCATGAAGTTGTAGCCGTCGAGCTTGACCTTGAACTTCTTCTTGCCCAGCGTCGTGCCCTTGGCAAGCTTCTCCTTGATGTCCGGCACGCCCGCCGCCGCACACAGGGTGGGGAACATGTCGATCAGGGAGATCGGGTCGTTGTAGGTCGTGCCGGGCTTGATCGTGCCCGGCCAGCGGATCGCCATCGGGATACGGAAGCCACCTTCCCACGTCGAGCCCTTCTCGCCACGGAACATGGTCATGGCGCCATCCGGCCACAACGCGATCTCGGCGCCGTTGTCGGTGGTGTAGACGACGATTGTGTTGTCGTCGATGCGCAGCTCGTCGAGCAGGTCGAGCAGCTGCCCCACATGCCCGTCGTGCTCGACCATGCCGTCGGCGTGCAGCCCCTTGCCGGTCTTGCCGAGCGACTCTTTCTTTAGGTGCGTGAAGACATGCATGCGCGTGGTGTTGAACCAGACGAAGAACGGCTTGTCGTCCTTGACGCTCTTGCGGATGAACTTCTGCGCCCCGTCGAGGAACTCCTCGTCCACGGTGGGCATGCGCTTCGTATTGAGGGGCCCGGTGTCTTCGATCTTGCCGCCGGCATGTGAATGGATCACCCCACGCGGCCCGTACTTTTTCTTGAACGCCGGATCCTTGGGATAGAAGTAGCCCTCCGGCTCTTCTTCGGCATTGAGGTGGTAGAGGTTGCCGAAGAACTCGTCAAAGCCATGGTTGGTCGGTAGGTGGTGGTCCTGGTCGCCGAGGTGGTTCTTGCCGAACTGGCCTGTAGCATAACCTTCGGGCTTGAGCGCGTCGGCGATGGTTGGCATCCAGTCCGCGATGCCGTGCGGGTCGCCCGGCATACCGATCGTCAGCAGACCGGTGCGAAACGGCTCCTGGCCAAGGATGAACGAGGCGCGGCCTGCGGTGCAACTCTGCTGGCCGTAGGAGTCACTGAACAGCGCGCCTTCGTTGGCGATGCGGTCGATATTGGGCGTCTGGTACCCCATCAGGCCGCGCGTGTAGCTGCTGAGCTGGGGAATGCCGATGTCATCGCCGAAGATGACCAGGATGTTCGGCTTGCTCGAGGCGCGTCCATTGGACGAACCACCACCAGCCTTCGCAGCGCTGTTCTTCGATGCCATGGCATTCTCCTGAGTTGGACGTGAAAGCAGGGCTTGGTAGGCATCGACTTGCTGATTCAGCCCCTGGTTAAGGCTATAGATCACGTACGTCTGAAGCACTACGTAGAGCGTGCAGCTACCGGTGCACGGCGATGAGAGTCTGTGGTCGGGATGTCCAGTGACCCGGGCGCTGATGGAATCCGGCGTCAATGTCTGGGCTATCGACTCCTCTCCTACGTTGCTCGCACGATTACGTTTGCGATTTCCCAGTATTCCAACTCAATGCTCGCCGGCTCAGGAAAGTGATTACTTCGGACGGCAATTTGGTGCGGCCATCTGCATCGGGCTGCTCTTCCCTTTGGAAGAATCCGAGCAGGTGGCATTGCTACACCGTGTGTCGGAAATCCTGCTCCCTGAGGGTCGCTTTCTCTTCACTGCCCCGGTCGAAATGGGGGGCATACAGACGCAAGCCTGTGTATGTACTGTCTCGCGCGGCAAGGTTGCGGATAGCATCATCCGGGCCGACTAATAAGGAGAAATCATGCTGAAGAGTCTGCTTCTCGTGGCACTGCTGGCTGCGCTACCAGCTTGGGCGCTTGCCGATGTATCGGTGCCAAATACGCCGGCGGGCCAAGCGCTAGGCGCATGGCTCGATGCTTTCAATAGCGGCGATCAAGCAATAATCGAGTCTTTCGAGAAAGCCCATGCTCCATGGCTGTCGGTCGACAGACAGATGCAGCTTCGCGAGCGGACCGGCGGCTATGATTTGTTGGGTATCGATAAGAGCGACAAGTTGTGGATCGTCTTCCACGCCAAGGAGCGAGCCGGCTCAGCGCAGATCGTCGGGAGATTGATCGTCAGGTCGTACGACCTTGGTCATGTCACGCTATTGTCGCTCGACCCGCCCGGCGACACTGCAACGAGAATTGCTGTGGACGAAGCGGGGCGGACCCGCGTGATTGACGGTGCCGTGAGACTGCTGAGAGAGTTCTACGTCTATCCTGATGTGGCCGCAAAAGTTGCAGCGAAACTCAGGACGCAGAACAAGAGCGGAGCGTATCGGAACATCACGGATGGTCAGATTTTCGCCATCCGCCTGACCGATGACTTGATCGAACTGAGCGGTGACAAGCACATGGGCGTCGATTTCTTTACCGAAGTCATGCCGGACGAGGCCCCGGCCTCTCGGCCTCATCCCAACCCTCGGCTGCTTGCGCAAAGGAACTGTGGGTTTGAAAGGGCTGACCACTACTCACCGAATATCGGTTACCTGAAGCTCAACTACTTCGATGAACCAGAGCACTGCGCGGCGACCGCAATTGCGGCCATGAATTTTATCGCTGATAGTGATGCTCTTATCGTCGACCTGCGGGAGAATCACGGCGGTGCGCCTCGCATGGCCGCCTTGATCAGCAGCTATCTGTTCGATGAGCCCACGCATCTGGACGACGTCTACGATCGCGGTCAAAATGCTACAGAGCAATTGTGGACCGTCCCGTTTCTGCCGGGCAAGAAGCTCGCAGCAAAGCCGATCTTCATTCTCACATCGACGAAGACGTTCTCAGCGGGCGAACAGTTCAGCTACGACCTGAAGGCACTCAAACGAGCGACCTTGATCGGAGAGACCACGGGCGGTGGCGCTCATACCGTGGCGCCGCACCGGATTGACGATCATTTCTTCATCCGCGTGCCGTTCGGGCGCTTCATCAACCCGGTTACGAAGACCGATTGGGAGGGCACGGGAGTCGAGCCCGATGTAAAGGTGTCGGCCGCCGAAGCGCTGGATGTGGCAAAGAAACTCGCTGCCGAGGAGATCAGCAAGAGTCGGCTGCACCCCGCAGGAAGCCGCTAAGTCGCGAGACGTCCACTTCCGGCCGAAAGCAGGCCATCAAAGATGACTCCTTGCGACAGGATGCTTTGGCTCTGTTCTCACGTTCGACGAATCGTTTTCATGAGTTGTTCGAGTCGATCCGACGATGGCCGCAGAATAGCGATCTCTGAATGATCGCGTCCCGAGAAAAGCGCCCCCATCTACGGCTTGGAAGGCGCCGTTCACGGATCGAGGCGGAGCATCGGGCTTTTACACAGCCTCGGCAGGAAGTGGACAGGCAGACCAATACCGACCCCCTCGAACCGTCCAATCCAAAGGCTGGTTTGCTGTTCATCACACTGTGAGCGATTGACTTCGGACTCTTCGGGGAGCAGCCTGCGGTTAGAGAGGCGCTTAAGCGCTCCGGAATCAGCGGGTTTGCATCGATAAGTCGAACGAACTGCGCAACGCCAAGATCAGAGGATTCGAATTAGAGCGTTCTGTCGTCGACGTTGCATTGTCGGGGAGACGGATTATGCGCACTTGGATGCTTGCGCTACTGCTGTACGCAGTGGCAGCTGCAGGTAGCGATCGAGGGACAGAGCCATCCTCTAAATTCTTCGAACGCGCCATCGCTACTTCAGAGCGGTCTAGCCTTCTTGTGAAGCTCCAGCAACCGGAGCGTGCAAAGCCATCTGAGTGCTGCAAGGTGTGCACGAAGGGAAAGCCATGCGGAAATACGTGCATTGCTGTCGACAAGACATGTCACGTCGGTCCGGGGTGCGCTTGCTGAGGGGCGCGTGGCTACCCTTCTGCGGTCCGGATCACTGCGGCCAAGCACTCCGATACATAAGAAGAAGCGGTATGGTGTCGCCCGTTCGGCCGTGGCGTTTTGTCCAGTAGAACGTCAGACGTGTTTGATGTTGCACGTTGGCGGGCCCCCAAAGAATAAGAACTCAGCAGGATTTCCATGAGAATAGTTTCTATTGCTTTGCTGCTAGCAACAGAGCTCCTCCTCTCCGGCTGCGTCACAGGATGATCTTCCCCCGAAATCGTGGACACATCGCTAAGCAACTTTAGCCATCGCCTCGAACTCGGCCGGCGAACGATAGCCGAGCGTGGAGTGACGACGTTGCCGATTGTAGAACACCTCGATCCATTCAAAGATGTCCTGACG